>JAZRWE010000033.1:0-237294 GCA_045599605.1 Thermoguttaceae bacterium | reverse complement strand
CGTTAAGAACATCGTCATTGCCGCCGTTATCGCCGTCGCCGCTTGCTTCGTCTGCAACAACCAAGCCAACGCCATGCCTTACAACCGCTGCATGCAACACCAACAAAACGTCGCCAACGCGATGAACATGATCGAAGAAGCCAACGCCATGAACAACATGTACTGCTATCACTGCCACGGCTATCGCCTCCCCATGATTCCGCAAGTTCAGATCCCGCAAATGCCGGTCAACCCGCTGTATCGCTGAAATAAGCGAAAGGACCGACGCATGAACGACAGCCCTTCTTCATCAACTCAAAACGCCGACTCTCCAAAGACGCGAAGGTGAAACGACTTTCGCGTCTTTTTTTGTTTCTACAAAGTCGTTCCTTCCGACTCCCGATCGGCGGTTCCGCGCGCGTTTCTGATTAGGTAAAAATTTATCGAAAAAAGAGCGATATCTTGTTGTCGTCTCATTCTAAACGCATACCTAGTAATGTAAGCACGATGCAACACAAAACAAATCGATTGCTAAACAACGATTACAAAACAAGTTAATCAAACGATTCTAAGCCGTCACGGACGACGCAAGACCTCTTGAAATGAAGGAGCAGAAAAATGAAAAACGTTAAGAACATCGCGATCGTCGCTATTCTCGCCGTCGCCGGGATCTTCATGATCGACAAGCAAGCGAACGCCGCTCAATACGGCTACGCGCCGCAACAATACAACTACAACAACATGATCGAAGACCCGAGCGTCGCTCGTCCGTGGAACTATCCCGAACAACGCCACGCTCGCTACAACCCGGCTCCGTACGCGCCCTACGCCCCGTATGCGCCCTATGCGCCTTACGCTCCCTACGCGCCCTATGAACCGTACGTCCCGAAACAACCCCAACGCCCGCAACAACCTCGCGTTCCCCAAGCGCCCGCTATGCCGTTCATCTGGTGAACCAACTACGAAAGACCCCGGAGGAAACCAATAATGTCAGACGATAATTCCGCGACGGGTAAGACCGCCGAATCTAAGAAGACGCGAAGGCGATAACAAGCTTTCGCGTTTTTTTTATTTCTTGTCGCCGCCGTCGCCGATCGCGGGAAAAGCGCGCGACTCGTCGCAGTGTTCAAAAAATAAATAAATCTTTATCAATAAATTGTTGTTTTATATATCGGTCCTCATACCTAGTATTGTAAGCGTTAAGAAACGCGAACGCATTTAAGCGTTGCCACGCTTACGCTTCCAATATCAATAAAGCGATCTTCGGATCGGATCTCATACAAGGAGAGAGTCATGAATAAGATAGCCGATATCCTTCGCTGTAAAGCGTTAGCGCTCTTCGGCGCGGTCGCGCTTGGCGCCGTTATGATGTTGCCGTGCGAGCAAGCGAACGCCGCGGAAAAGAACGCGTTCGACGCGCAACCCGTCGTCGCGAAGGCGATCAAGAAGGCGCGTCCGAACCGCCGAGAATGGAACCAACGCAATCACGAGGAACGCTGGGAAAACAAGCAACGCGAGATCGACGCGCGTCAGGAACGCGTCCGCCGTCAACAAGAATGGCAAATGGAACAACGTCGCGAACGCGAAGACGAATACCTGCGCTACTACGACGTGATGCATCGTTGGCGACCGTATTACCCGGTCTACCCCGTCCGTCCGGTCTATCCTGACAAACCGATCCTCGGGCCCGGCGGTATCTACATCGGCGCGGGGTTAGGAGCGGAAGAATGAACGCTCGGCTCGACGATCTCCCCGGTTCCCAAACGACGACGTCGACTTCTAAGACGCGAAGGAAATAAAAAATTTTTCTTTCGCGTCTTTTTTTATGCAAATGTCGTCAAGAAAAATCGTACTATCCATTGTAGCGAGAACGAGACCTCGAACGCGCGTCGCACAGTCGCCGAAACGACGAGCTTACGTTCTTGCTATCGTCCCTTTTCCAAGAGCCGTTGCGCCGCGGTCAACTTTTGGCGTAACGACTCCGGCGGCGCGACCATTCTCTCCTGGACGCGCCGCCATTTTTATATAAAACGCGTATTCGATAAAACTTGACAAAATTTTCAAAATCGCGTTGATATTTTTTTAGATTGGCATAATCAGAGTTATAAGAACGACGCAAACGTCATTCGATCGACCATAAATCGTGAGACAACAGTTCTTTACAAGTAACGCTACGTTTGAGACATATATTAGAAACGAACTCGACGGATTCGAGTTCTAACGTCCCAAGCGTTTATCATACGGAGATATAGAAATGAAAAGATCCGCTTCTCGTAAAATGACTTCCGCCGCGATCGCCTCATCCATCCTCGCGTTCATGTTGATCTTCGCCCCCGCTCGCGAAGCGAACGCTTCCGGTCTCGGTCTGGCCTTGAATCTCGGGAAAGTGTCGCTCGGGCTCGGTATTGGCGACTCCTGTTCCACTTCCTACTCCACGACTTACGAACCCGCCCCCGTCTACCGCGCGCAAGCGCCCGCCCCGGCTCCCGCTCCGGCCCCGATCTGCGACGGTCATCATTGCTGCGAGCCTGCGCCGCGTCCGCTTCCGCCGCGACATTACGCCCCCGCGCCTATGCCTCGCGCGCCTTACGGTATGCGTCACGCGCCGACGCCGTCGCATTACGGCCCCGCGCACGGCCCGATGTACGGCCCTCGACGCTAAGTCCAAGTTCGCGCAAACGTCCGCTCGCGTCGACGGTTTTACAGTTTCCCAACGACGCGTCTATACTCCTAACGTCAAGTTCGTCGGACTCTTGCGATATTGTCCCGGAAGGTCTCGCGTTACGATCTATGTTAGCTAGCCGATCGTCCGAACCGTCCGAGCGGCGCGTCTTGCTCTCCAAGGCGCGCCGTTTTCTTTTTTCCCGTATTTGGGTCTCAAATGGCTGTAAAGGTTCCTCTTTCTAGATATCGTCAATTAAGGTCGGCAAGCGCTTAAGTCTCTTACTTAACTCGCGGGGCTTCATTATCGAAACTCACGCCGTGCGCTTCAAGCCATTTTCTCGTTTTCTCGATACTTTCCCGAGCTTCGGACGACATAGGCGCAAGTCGACCGTCGCGCGTCTCGGTCAGTTCGTAGAGCCGTCTCTGTAAAGCGGCCCCCTGCGGCGTGTTAACGTCGTAGATCGCGCCATGTTCTAGTAAATATATAGAAAAATCTTCTACGCCTAGACAGTCTACAACGGGAAACTTATCAGCCGGATTAGGATCGGCGCCGGCGTCGACCAATTGGTAAAAATCGCCGCGGAGCTGTTCAGAAGACGCAACCCACGACAACACGCGATTACCTAACAAATTGGGATCGGCTCCATACTTCAAGAAAAGACTTGGATAATTATCATAATACCGATTGTCCCCTACCTTATAGTTTAACGCCGACTGCAATAAATATTTTGAGGGATGATAGTCGTACAACTCTGAATAGGCTTCGCTATACTCGACATTGGGATCGGCGCCATTTGCCAATAACAGTTCCAAGACCTCTTCGCCACAAGGAAACGCCCACTGCAGCAATGAGACGTCGTCCTTTCCCTTAGCATTAACATTCGCGCCGGATCTGATCGCTCGTCGCGCCTCTTTTATATTTCGATCTTTGAGCGCACGACATAGCGCAAGCGTTTGAGGATCGTTAAAGTATGCAGTTTCAAGAGCGGGCCTATAAGTTGTGCGTTCAATATACGTTCTTTCTTCCTGTCTCAATATGTCGATAGATATCAACGGAAGATAATACGTTAGAGCCAATAAAACACAATCAATGCCTACTATTATGGCAATCATCCCTAAGAGAGACTTAATTCTTTTCTTTACAGTCATGATCGTCGTTCTCTACTGTAATTTTTACTTGACTACGTCAATTTTTTTTCGCTAGACTCGTGAAAATTATCGCGTTTTTCGTTCCCCTCGCTCGTTTATTTCCCTTTCGACTCCTCAATCTCATTAGCGTCAAAGACTACGTCATGGTCTTCAAGCCATTTCACCACCATATAAAAGTTTTCTTTTGACGGCCCCGGTTGAAAATTTTGATTCCGAAGCTTTCGTTCTACCAACTTTTTCAATTCATTACCTTGCGGGGTCTCAGTATCATAAGTTGCGCCATGTTCCAATAAAGCCAACACTTTATCCCAAGAAAGCGAATTTGTAATAAGGAACCTATTTCCTTTTTCCTTAAAGACGTTGGGATCGGCGCCTGCGTCAAGTAATTTAAAAAAAGCCTCTTTTTTGCTCGGATGAGAAGAAGCAAGGAAAAGAAGACCTCCCGCCCCAACATTAGGATCGGCTCCATAGTTCAACATTAAATCGAGATAATCGTTATGTGAAGCGCCTCTTCCGAAAATATACGAGACTACGGAATAAAGCATCGTTTCCCCAGGTTTGACAATATAACGTTGCCCGTGATCTGATTCGAAGATCACATTAGGATCGGCGCCATTTTTTAATAAACACTCAAGCACGTCTTTACCGTATGATATCGACCACAACAATAACGTCATTCCGTCCTTACCTTTAACGTTAACGTCGGCTCCGGCGTCAATAAGGCGTTGCATCTTTCGAACGTCTTGTTCCTCGATTGCTCGACAAAGATTCAAGGTCTTAGAATCATTAAAATAAGCGTTCTTATCCCATCTCACTAACCAGGCGTTCATTCCATCAAGCGTTAACGAAAGGTTTGAAAAATTCTTAAAACCTGACTCTCGATCTTGTTTCTTTCTTTTGTCCAACTCATCTCTATAATCGATCAATTTTCCATGTATGTCCATTTCAGGAAGCCTATCAAGTATCTTAGGCACAACGAAAGCGCGAACAAACATCGGCAATACGGCAATATAAATACCAACCGCCACAAAAACGCAAACAAGCGTTTTCCAAACGATCGAACTCGTCTTTCTATTCTCTTTCGGTTCCATGATTCCCCACACTTTTGATTTATGTAAACGCTCGTTGAAAATGAAGAACATCGAGTAAAAAATCGAACAAAAGGCGCTATTGTTCACGACAAAAATCGTCAGATATTTTTTGTCCACTGCTCATGATCGACGTCCTTTTTAACAAAAACGCGGTAAATAGAGTTCCCCCAAGCCTCTACGACAGGCCTCGGAGCGATATCCTGAAACAGCTTATTCCTCGGGAGCTTACGGAGCCCCTTTGATCTCCTTGTTCGTTAATGTAACGCTTCGGTATAACGAAGTCAACAAAAAAGTTATAAAAGTATTAAGATTTTAAAGATTTTTCAACGCGCAATTCTGTCGAAGTCGCCTCGACGGAAAAATTCTGTCAACGCGTTTGCGCGTCGCCTCGACGCTTTCTTCTCGTCGCGCGGGCTCAGGATGAAAAACTCAAAAATCCGATAAAAATTTGCGCTCTTCGCTTGATTTTTCCTTTTGTTTCCTTCACAATTATTGCATAACACACACCAATGTCGGGCAAACGCGTTCGCGCGCGCGCCGCAAACAATATAAGGGATCACGTAATGAAAACTACACGTCGCGATTTCATCAAGACGTCCGCGGTGGCGGGCGCCGGTTTCTTGGTCGCTTCCGGCAACTTCCGTAAGCAAGCACGCGCTAACGCGTTAGAGTCCGTCGCCGTCGCGGGCGTCGGCGTTGGCGGTAAAGGCGGCGGCGATATCACGCACGCCGGTTACTACGGCAAAGTCGTCGCGCTCTGCGATGTCGACCGCAACACGCTCGAAGGCAAGAACAAGGAATTCAAAGACGCGAAGACGTTCGTCGATTATCGCGACCTCTTCGCCGATATGATGGACAAGATCGACGCGGTCACGATCGGCACCCCCGACCATATGCACGCGATCATCACCGCCGCCGCTATGAAGGCCGGCAAGCACGTCTACACGCAAAAGCCGTTGACGCGTACGATCTACGAAGCGCGTTGGCTTGGCGAACTCGCGAAGAAGACCGGCGTCTGCACCCAAATGGGTAACCAAGGCTCCGTCGACGACGGACTCCGTAAGACCGCCGCTCAATACCGCGCCGGCGTTATCGGCGAAGTCAAAGAAGTCCACGTCTGGACCAACCGCCCGATCTGGCCCCAAGGCAAAGATCGTACCATGACGCTCCAAAAGTTCATCGAACAAACCAAAGCGGACGAACCGGACGACGCCGACGATATCATCGCCGAAAAGAAAGAACAGATCGCCAACGGTCTCAAGAGAGTCGATTGGGAACGCTGGATCGGCGTCGCCCCGATGCGCGAATTCTGGCCCGGCGATTACCATGACTTCAAATGGCGCGGTTGGTGGGACTTCGGTACCGGCGCGCTCGGCGATATGGCTTGCCATAACGTCAATATGATCTTCAAAGCGGTCGACCTCCGTAACCCGACTAGCGTCTGCGCTACCAGCTCCGGACACGATTTCGACTCCTTCCCCGCGAGCTCCACCACCGAATTCGAATTCCCCGCCAACGACTGGCGCGGCCCCATCAAGTTCGTATGGTACGACGCCGCTCAAACTCCTCCGACCGCCATTACCTCCAAGTACGGCTTCGACTCCATCGACGGCGGCGGCGGATGCTTCGTCATTGGTACGAAGGGCGCCGGACTCGGCGGCGATTTCCGCGCTGAAGGCGGCAAGAAGATCGACGCGATCCCGGAAGACCAAACTGAATTCGTCATCGCTCCGATCGACGAACAAGGCCGCGGCGACGACGCTCGTCATAAGTACGAATGGTTCAACGCGATCTGGGAAGGCAAACCGGAGATCTGCTGGTCCAATTTCCCGAACCACGCCGGACCGCTCACCGAAACTATCCTCCTCGGCAACCTCTCCATCTGGACCGCCGCAAACGGCCAAGGCGAAAAAGTCGAATGGGACGCCAAGAACCTTAAGGTCACCAACCTCGCCGACCTCAAGACCCCCGGCGTCGCCGAACTCGTCAAGCCCGTTTATCAAAACGGTTACGATCCGATCGACGAACTTTTTTGAGCCCTCAAAAGAGGCGTTGGAGAAAATGCTGCGCGATAGACTCTTGCGCGATATGAGACTGCGTCGCCCCGACGTCATACCGCTCAGAAAACCGCGTTTTCCGCGTCTACCGCGTCGCGGCGCTCGATAACGCCTACTAACGCGACTAATACGCCGAGCCGCTCGTATCTCCAAGAGACGCGAGCGGCTCTTCTCGTCTTTCTGAGAGTTATAAATTGACGCCGACAAGGTATTATTATAAAATAAACGGCGTTCGACGACTCGAACACGCACTCACGCCGCGTTAGGGGATGCGGCGCATAATCATAACCGCGCGGCGGCGCCCGCGATGGAGCAACTATGAAGAAATTTATCGTACGTTACGGCGCGATGCGTTCTCTCGGCGCTATCGATTGTCACGATCGCGATTCGCACGGCCTGTTTCACGGCGTCCGCGTCGTCGTAAAGACGCAGCGCGGCTACGAGGCGGCAACGATACTCTGTGAAACTAACGACGAAAAGATCAAGAATATCCCCAATCTCACGACCGAGCAAACGCGCTACGTACGCAGACTAACTAAGGACGACGAAGAACGACTCTTAGAGATCAAACGCAACGAGCGCGCGGACTTCGATCGCTGCTTGAAGATCGTCATGCGCATGAAGGTCGATCTCACGCTCGTGCGCGTCGAGCAGATACTAGGACGCGAGCGCGTCGTCGTCTACTACGTCGCCGACGGCAGAGTCGATTTCCGCGAACTCGTACGCGCGCTCGCCGCGGAATTCCAGACGCGCATCGAGATGAAGCAGATCGGCGTGCGCGACGAGACCAAATTACTCGCCGACGTTGGGGACTGCGGGCGCGAAGTCTGCTGCAACACGTATCTTATCAATATGCCGCCGGTCTCGATGAAGATGGCTAAGCTCCAAAAAGCGACGCTCGATCCAACCAAGGTCTCCGGACGGTGTGGAAGGCTTAAGTGTTGTCTCCGCTACGAATACGACGTATACAACGAATTACAAGAAGGCGTGCCGACTATCGGGTCGATCGTGCGAACGTCGATGGGCGTTGGGCAAGTCTTCGCGCAAGAACTTTTTGCGAAAAAAGTCGTCGTCGATCTCGAAGAAGGCGGGCGACAATCCTTCGCCGTCGACGAGATCGAAGTCATTAAAGCGTGCGAACGTCACGATCACGATCATGATCACGATCATGGACATGATCATGGACATGAGCATGGGCGCGAGCACGCGCACGGACAAGATCGCCGGCGAGGACGTCGGCGCGACGACGACGAATTCGATTACTGAGTCGCGTAAGCGCCGTTCTGTAAAGCAATAAAAAAGCGTCCGCATCGATCTGAATGCGAACGCTTTTTCTTTTTTTTCATTACAGTCTCAACGCCGTTGCGAGCGCGCGGTAAGGTATTCCAGGAGCGCCTTATCGAACGGAACGGAAACGTCGAGCGCCACGAAATCAAATTTCGAGTTCGAAGCCTCGCGCTTAAAGCGTTCTCGGAACTCGTGTAAAGACTTCTCATAATCGGCGCGCACGGCGTCGGCGTCGACCACGATCGTTTTCCCCGTCTCGGGGTCTTCCAACTCGACGTTACCTTTGAACGGAAAGCGCGTTTCCGCTTCGTCGAGGATATGGAAGACGATCACGTCGTGCCCGGCATGGCGCAAGCGATATATCGCGCGCAGCGTCTCTTCCGGATCGCCAAGCAAGTCGGAGAATATCATTACGAGCGACTGGCGTTTGAGCATCCCCGCAAGCTGGACCAGCGCCGCGGCGACGTCCGTCTCGCCCGTCGGCTTGAGATTCGCAAGCGTCGAGATCACCGAGCCAAAATGCGAGCGTTTCGATTTCGGCGGCAGCGATTTCGCGATCTTTTGATCGAACGTGACGAGTCCGACGGGGTCCTGTCTTCCGATCATCAGGTAGCACAACGCGGCGGAGAGCGAGATCGCGTAATCGAATTTCGTGATCTCGCCGCCAAACGAGACGCCCATCGACGCGCTAGAGTCGACGACGAGCCAACCGGTCATATTCGTTTCCGACTCGTACTTGCGAACGTAGTACTTATCGGTGCGCGCATACAACCGCCAATCGATATCTTTCGGGTCGTCCCCGTGTTCGTACTTCCGATGCTCGCTAAACTCGACGGAAAAGCCTTGCAACGGACTGGCGTGCAGCCCGTGCATAAAACCCTTCACGATGAATTGCGCTTTCAGGTCGAGACGACGGATCGTCTGCACGACGCGAGGATTCAAATATGCTTCGCTGTTCTGCATTTTCGCTCCGTAACGCTAACGATCAAGCGCTTTCGGTCATCATGAAGACCGGCAACAGCAACGCAATAATGATATAGAATACCGCGCCCGCCAATATCAGCAGCATCATCGGCTCGAGCAATCGCGTCATAATGTCGACCTTCTTCGCCAGTTGGCGCTCCAACGAGTCGGCGAGGTTGATCAATACTTTTTCCAGCGTGTTCGATTCTTCCGCGATCGAGATCATCGTCATCGCGTTCGGCGGTATCAACTTGCTCTCCAACAACGGTTTAGAGAGCGGGTCGCCGGCCGAGACCGCGTCGACGGCGTTCTCCACGGCGTCTTGCAGCAACATATTGCCGGTGGAACGCGAGCTGATCTCCAACGCGCGCAAGATCGGAACGCCGTTTTGCAGCAGCGTGCCCAAGACGCGGCAGAGCTTCGAAACGCACGACGCCTGCGAGACAGGTCCGAAGACCGGCAAGCGCAACTTCCATTTATCCATGAAGCGCCGTCCGGATTTCGTCGAGGCTTGAATACGCGCGTAAACGCCCAACGCGAAAAGAACGCCAAGCGCGTAAAGTCCGTATTTGCCGCAGAAACTACGGAACGCCAAGAGCCAGACCGTGCAGATCGGCAACGGCTTGCCCGCCGCGACGAGCGATTCGAACATCGGCTCGAATTTCGGCACGAACGCGATCAACAAGACCGAGACGACGAGAACGCCGACGACGCACAAGACCGTCGGGTAGATCATCGCGCCCGTGATCTTAGAACGCAGTTCCGCCTGGTCGTCCATGAATTTCGCGGTTCGCTTCAAGGCGGATTCCAAGAACGCGCCTTCGGAACCCGCCTTGATCACGCTGAGCGTCAAGTCGTCGAACACTTTGCTATGCGCGGCAAACGCGGCGTCGACGCTTTGACCGTCGGCGACCTGATCGGCGATATCGGTAACGACATCCTTAAGCGCGGGGTTCGGCGTCTGCTTTCCCAGCGCTTGGAACGCGGTCAAGACGGGAACGCCGTTTTCAAGCAGTTCCGCCAACTGGTTCAAGAACATCGAGACCGCCGAGGTAGGCGGCTTGCCCTTGAACCATTTGCTAACGTCGACGTCGTTTTTGTGCGCGTCTTCCACGGAGATCGGGAAGAGCTTCTGCGCCGCCAACTTATCGAGCGCGTCTTTCTTCGTATTCGCGGTCATGACGCCGGAAACGTCTTTACCGGCGCGAGTCTTCGCTTTATAATTAAATTCTGGCATGAGCGTCTTTTAAGGTGGGATTATCGTCGCGCGTCAGTTCTTGCTCAGCAATTTCTGATAAAGTTCGGCGTATTTCTTCGCGCTTTCAGTCCAAGAGAGGTCTTTCTTCATCGCCGTGCGGATCATATTCTTCCAATCGTCCTTGCGGCAGCGATAGCAGTACAAGACCCAACCTAACGCCTTCATGATATCGTCGACGTTCGACCAGTAGAAGACGAAGCCGTCCGCCGTGCCCGCCGCGATATTCTCATCGGACGCGTTGACGACGGAATCGTGAAGACCGCCGACGTCGTGCACAACAGGCAACGTGCCGTAACGCAACGAATACATCTGGTTAAGACCGCAAGGCTCGTAGCGGCTCGGCATCAAGAAAACGTCGACCCCAGCCTCGATGCGGTGCGAAAGACTGACCGAGAAGCGATTGCTCACCTTGAAGTTATTCGGATAACGATACGCGAGATCGTTGAATCGATCGGCGAGCGCTTGGTCGCCCGAACCAAGGATCGCTATCTGCACGCCGTCTTGCTCGATCAAGCGCGGAGCGCAGTCCGCGATAAGGTCGAGACCTTTTTGCGCGTCGAAACGACTGACGACGCCAAAGAGCGGAACGTCGGGATTGACCGGCAAGCCGACTTCGCGTTGCAACGCGGCTTTGCATTTCGGTTTGCCTTCTTCAAACGAGTCGACGTCGTAATTAGCTTCCAGGAATTTGTCGGTCGCGGGGTTCCATTCGTCCACGTCGACGCCGTTGAGGATACCGTAGAGGTCGGCGGAACGCATCTGCAAGATGCCTTGTAATTTCTCGCCAAACGCTTCCGTCTGAATCTCTTCCGCATACCGCGGGCTAACGGTCGTCACCGCGTCGCTGAACACGACGCCCGACTTGAGCAGATTCAGTTGCCCGTAAAATTCCATCTTGTCGAAAGTGAAGAAGCTCCAGTCCAGCCCCGTGAGCTCCATCGCACCGCGCCAGAAACGACCTTGGTGGCGAAGATTATGGATCGTCAACACCGACTTGATCTTATCAAACTTCTTAGCGCGTTCGTCGAGGTCGTCAAGACGCGGTCTGATACTGCCAAAACCGCCGAATCCGCCGCCTTGGAAACGAGAACGCGATTTATACAACGCGTCCAAAAATACTGGCACAAGACCCGTCTGCCAGTCGTTCGCGTGCACAACGTCGACGTCGAGATCCAGTCGGTCGATCAGCTCTAACGACGCGCGGCTAAGGAAGACGTAGCGCTCGCAGTTGTCGCTATGGTCGACGCCGTTGAAGTTGTAGATACCGTCGCGGTCGTAGTAGTCGTTATGTTCCAAGAAATACACGTCGACGTCGGAGTCGGGCAACTTCGCTTTCAACACGCCCGCGCGCTTCGTCGTCGTGCCGACAGGAACTTCCAGCGTGACGCCGTAGAGGGATTCCAACGGCTCGCAAGTTCGTTCAAAATACTCGCGAACGCATTTATAATAAGGCGTGACTATCGATACTTTATATCCCAGTTGCGACAACGCCTTTGGCAGCGCGCTGCAGACGTCGGCAAGACCGCCCGTCTTAGAATACGGCGTCGCTTCGCTTGCGGAAAATAATATATGCATAGTGGTTTCCTCTTCTCGTTCGAGATCGGTCTGTCAAAACTGGCGCGACGGCGGCATTGTCATACGCGCGCGTCGCAGGATCTGACGACGTATAGGCTCGCATTACGAAAAATGCGTCGCTATTTCGTGTTGGACGCCCCTTGTAATATACCAAAAAAATAGCAAATGCATAGTTAGCGCGCGACCTTTACGCCCTATTTTGCGCACATTTTTCCCTACGAAAATATCGGGCGCGCCTCTTGTGTGCGAGCATACGAAGTAGTAAAATAATAGAGGACGACTGCGTTTTTACGCCGCCGTCCGCGATCTCAGCGCTAGCGCGACACACCGCCGAACGGGGCGACGAGCCTCCCCCTAGGCGCGCTAACGTCAACACACGGCTTATTCGCGAATATGACGATTCAAAAAGAAGAAAAAGAATGGGTCGCGCGACCTTACGATCCCGAACTTGTCACGCGCTTAGCGCAGCTGACGAACGCTCCGCCTATCGTCGTGCAAACGCTAGTCGCGAGGAAGATCGTCTCGCCGGAACGCATACGCGCCTTCTTAGCGCCTCCCAACCTCTCTACGGGGTTATATCCGCCCGATCGTCTACCGGGATGCACGCAAGCCGCGAAACTACTCGCGCAAGCTATTCGCGAAGATAAGAAGATCGTCGTTTACGGCGACTACGACGTCGACGGTATGACGGCGACGGCGTTATTGCTTGACGCGATCCGTACTTGCGGCGGAAAAAACAGCGGCTATTATCTTCCGAACCGGCTCTGCGAGGGATACGGCCTGCACTGCGATTCGTTGAAGCGTCTGCGCGAAGAAGAAAAAGCCGACGTCGTCGTTACGGTCGACTGCGGTATCTCCAGTCTCGAAGAGGCGAGTTACGCCAAAAAGCTCGGATTGCAACTCATCGTCACCGACCACCATACCCCGTCGACCGATCCCGAGACCGGCGCGCAGATCATGCCCGACGCCGCCGCGATCGTTCATCCGAAACTCAAGATCGACGGATTCCCCCCTTACCCGTTCCCCGAGATCTGCGGCGCGTTCGTCGCGTTCAAGCTCTCTTGGGCGCTCGGTAAAGAGATCGCCGACGCCAAAGACGGAAAAACTACCCCGCAGATGCGAGAATACCTGTTGCGCGCTATCGGGCTCGCCGCACTCGGCACCGTCGCCGACGTCGTGCCGCTACACGACGAGAACCGCACGCTCGTCCGATACGCCATCGACCACAGCTTCGTCACGCATATGCCGTTAGGGCTCGCGAAGTTGCTCGAAGTCGCCAGACAAGACCCGAAAAAGAAGCTCTCTAGCGAAGACGTCGGATACACGATCGCTCCGCGTCTCAACGCCGCCGGCCGCGAAGTCGTGTCCGCGGAATCCAAGACGAACCCCGAAGAACGCGACGTCTGGCTACAAGCGCAGGAACTGCTCAAACGCTCCACCGCTCTCGCGAGCGCGGGACAACTCGGACTCGCTAGTCTCGGCGTCGAACTCTTGATGACAAACGACCCGCGCCGCGCCGCGGAACTAGCGCCGTTTATCGACAACCTCAACGCCACGCGAAAGAAGATCGAAACGCAGATCAAAAACGAGGCGTTCCGCATGATACGCGAGGATTACGCCGACGCGCCCGCGTTCGTGCTCGCCGATAGAAAATGGCGTCCCGGCGTTATCGGTATCGTCGCGGGCCGAGTCGCCGAGACATTCAATCGTCCGACGGTCATGATCGCGTTGCGCGAGGCGGACGCGGGTACGGGTTCCGCGCGCGGGGTACAAGACAGCGCGTTCAATCTCTACGACGCGTTGAATCACTGCTCGCATCTTCTCACGCGTTTTGGCGGTCACGCCTCCGCGGCGGGTCTTGGCGTTAAAGAGGCGAATGTCGCGGCGTTCCGCGAAGCGTTCTGCGATTACGTCGCCAACAACTTTGTCTACGTCCCTAAACAACGCCTCGACGGCGAGATACCGCTCGCGGCCGTCAACGTCCAAGCGCTCAACGACCTCGCGCAACTCGAACCGTTTGGCGCGGAAAACCAGCGTCCGATATTCGGCGCGTTCGGGTGCCAACTCGTCGGTTGCGCAAAACGCATGGGTAAAGGTCTGAAACCGACCGACCCCGGGCCGCACTTCAACGCGCGTTTCAGACAATTCCAGACGGAACGACGCGCTATTGCGTTCAATCAAGGCGAATGGGTCGAACAGATGAACGAGATCGTCGCCGCAGACCCGAACGCAAGATTCGATCTCGCGTTCATGATGCAGTACAACTCCTTCCAAGGCGGTTCCGTCGAGCTCAAACTCCTCGACTGGCGGCGTTCCAAGGACCTCGGAAAATAATATCGCTATCTCGCGCCTTGACGCAACACGCGCCGTCAAGGCGTTTCTATATTCTCTCCCTTCACAAGAAACAGGTTAATTATGACGCGCATCTACACCTACCTCGTCGCCGTCGTCGCGCTGTGCTGCGCCAGCGCGCTCTTCGCGCAAGACGAACAAGAAAAGAATATCTCGTTTGAACAATACGGCGCCGAGATCGATCCCTCGCTCGAACTTCGCGACTACCATATCCATCTCCGCGGCGGTATGACGGCGGAAAAGGCGGTCGAACGCGCTCGCAAGACCGGCGTTAAGAGCGGCGTGCTCGAAAACAACGGTCGCGAATGGCCGCTCAACACCAACGAACTGCTTTCCGAATTCATCAGCGGAGTCGAAGCGGTCAACGCGACGCTGCCGGAAAACGAAAAACTCAGGATCGGCGTCCAAGTCAACGATCGCGACTGGTACAAAGTCATCGATCCTAAGGTCTATCGTCGCCTCGATTACGTCCTCGCCGACACCATGATCATGGGCAAGCGTCCCGACGGCTCCGACGAACGCCTCTGGCAGCTCCCCAAAGATTACGACGTCGACCAAGACGAATGGTTTGAACGCTACTACAAGCACTGCATGACGGTCGTCAACGAACCGATCGACATTCTCGCCAACGTCACGTATTTGCCCGACTTCATCGCCGACCGCTATGACGAACTCTGGACCGAAGAACGCATGACGGCGCTCATCCAAGCCGCCATCGACAACAACGTCGCGCTCGAAATACAAGCGGAATCCGCGTTCCCGAAACCGAAGTTCGTCGAACTCGCGCTCAAAATGGGCGCAAAGCTCGAATTCGGCTCCAACAATTTCGACGCCGTTATGAAAGATACCGAAGCGTGGAAACGTAATCTCAAACTCTTCAATATCAAGCCGGAAGACCTTTGGAGAGATCGCAACGAAAAGAAATGAGCTAACGTCGTTAACGCGCTTAGCAAAATCAAAACGCTCCGATAGTCGCGCGACCGTCGGAGCGTTTTTATTTATACGGCAAGACAAACGCGGAGAATAGGTTTCAGAGATATTCGTTTCCCGAACGCCGCGTTGAGCGATCCCGCAGGTTCTCGAGCGTTACAAAAAAAGAAGCGCGGCCTCGTTTCGAAGCCGCGCTAGCCCACGCTTGTTAAGCGCCCCTGAATTTCTTGGCGTCGAGTAGGCCTGCTTCCCATTGACTCTACTCGCGCATGTCTCAAAAGTCGTTTACGTTAGTCTAACAACAAATTCCGCACGCCGACGATCGCAGCCCCCTTGAAGGTCCCCTATTGCTCTCGTCGCGGCGGCAATTCCACACAATTGCTTCCCAAAAACAAAACTGTTGCATTTCTCAATTATATCTTCCACAGTTGACAGGTGAGATTCTAATACAACACAAACTACCGTCAAGGGGCGTTTTATAATTTTCACCCCAAAACTGTGATTTAGTAGGAGAAAATTTGCCACGCTACAACTCAACGCCGCAAAAAAACAAAAA
Source organism: Thermoguttaceae bacterium (assembly GCA_045599605.1). GTDB lineage: Bacteria > Planctomycetota > Planctomycetia > Pirellulales > Thermoguttaceae > RUG369. Next base: position 221,433 of record JAZRWE010000033.1, on the reverse strand, counting down.
CGCCCGACCCGCCAATGCAGGTCGAGCGTTCTTTTTATCGATTCAAGCGAGACCTATAAGCTCGATAGACTCACAGCTGAACTTCGTCGAAAAGATCGAATTGCTCTTCTTCGGCAAACGCGACGTCAAGCAACGCGTGGTAGGTCGCTTCGCCGTCGGCGTCTTTGGGCGCGTCAAGGCGCCAATCTTTCTTGCTTTCCGGCGTCAAGTTATAAGCAAATTGGAAGTCGTGGCTCGTGCCGTCCATGTAGTGAACGGTAACGCTGATCGTGGCGTAAGGATCTTCTTGATCGAAGAAGTGCGTCGCGACCGCGCTGAAGCCGCCGACGGGCGTGACTTCGACAGGACCGGAGCCCCAGTTGGTTTCGATGTAATCGATAGGATACGACGAAGAGATCATCGAGAAGGAACGAGCGCCGTCGAGTTGTTGGTTGTCAACGCGACGGATGGCGATATCGTTAGTTCTCGTTGTGTCGATGAGCAATTCGAAACACGTCGGGTTATTGTCAAAGTAGAACTCGACCTTATAAACGCCCGGCTTGTTTTGGGGATTGATACCCAACTCGGTGAGCGTGACAAAACCAACGCCTTTACGCAGATGGACCGTGACCTCTTTACGAGCGCCCGGGGTATCGCCGCCGTACCAGAACGTGATCGATTCCGCCGGACCGTCATAGTCGTACAACGAAGCGATATAACCGACGTCGAACTTGTGATCCATGAAGTTGTCGCCGAGGAAGCGAACGAACGAATCGTATTGCGACGCGCGAACGGTAGCGTAATTAAAACCGAAGTTCTCGACAAGCGATTGCGAATCCATGAGCTTCGTGGCGGAAGAGATCGTGTTCGCGAAGGACGCTTTGTTGTTGTTGAAGTAGAAGCCGTCGGTAGGAGTACGATCGCCGCCGTTGAAGGAAACGGCGTCCGATTCAACGGCGAGGCAGATCGCGCCGCCGAGACCGTAAGGCGTGGAGTTTCTCAGGAACTGGAACTTGCCGCCGTCCGCGTAATCGAACGTGACCGTACCGCTAACAATGTCGAGACCGGCGCCCGCGCGGTTCGCGTAGTTCTCCGTGAAGTTGACCTTGCCCGTCAGCGTCAACGAAGCGGCTCGAACCGCGGTGCCATTGTTCGCGGAGTAGATCGCGCCGCCCATACCGCCCGCGGAATAGAAGTCGGAAGAGTCTTTGACATTCAAAGCTTTGTTCGTATTGAAGTTCGAATTCGCGACCGTCGCGGTTCCGGCGTTGCAGATCGCGCCGCCGACGCCGGCAATATTCGCGGTGAAACGAGAACCGTCGATCGCGAGGTTGCCGTAGTTCGCGATCGCGCCGCCGTATTTAGGCGCGAAGTTGTCGTTGAAACGAACGTTTTGGATCGTCAATTGTCCGGCGTTGTGAGAAGTACTACTATAGGAGTTGTAGATCGCGCCGCCGCTGCCGCACGTCTCGTCTTGGACAGACTTGAAGGCGGCGGAGTTATTAGCGAAGACAACGTTTCCTTCTTCAGAACCGATATTGGCGACGCCGGAAGCGGAGTTGTAGATCGCGCCGCCGAGGAAGGCGACGTTATAGGCGAACTCGGCGTTATCGATCGTAAGCGTGCCGGCGTTGTAGATCGCGCCGCCGTAGCCGTTCTCAGCCGCGTTGGAGCTGAAAGCGGTCCCGTCGACCGTGAGCGTTCCCTTGTTATAGACGGCGCCGCCGTTCTCGGCGGTCAAACCGCTGAACGCGCCGTTAACGAGCGTAACGTCGCCGAGGTTATAGATCGCGCCGCCGTTGTTCTTAACGACGACAGGTTGCGGCTTAGTAGCATTGGACGTGGCGGGGGTGAACGTGACGTCATTGAACGTGGCTTGCGCGGACGCCGCGACGTAGATCGCGTTGCCTTGACCGGCGTCGGAAGCGGTCGCGTCGACGCTGTCCGTCAAGAAAAGACCGCCCGAGATCGTCGCGTTTTCGACCGTGAAGCCTTGAGCGGAGACGCTGAAGACGCGCGTCGTCGCGGCGGAGATCGTGTGCGTTTTACCGTCGACCAAACACGGATTAGCGGCGTCGAAACCGGAAACGACGATCTGACTCGTCAAAACGGCGTTGGTGTGCATTTCAACATGCGTGAAGTACAGACCGTTTTGGACCGGAGTCGTCGTAAGATAGCTCGTAAATTGTTCCCACGGTTTACCGGCGTTCTCAAAAGCGTCGAGGTCGAAATACTTGCCGACGTAGTCAAACGATTCGCGGAGCGTGACGTTGCCGTAGCCGTCCGCGTTGAAGTCGTTGCTGTGCGTCATGCCGTCGTAATCGGTCGTGACAACGATAGCGACATTCTCAACACCGCCTTCGCCTTCAAGGATCTCGGTACCGTCGGCCTTGAGACCGTTAAAAATGTTTTGCAAAGCTTGCGAGAATTCCGCGCGGGGATCGACGTCATAGTCTTTAACCTCGACGGGTGTAGGATCGACCGGATCCGGCTTCGGCTTGCCAAAAAGCGTACCCGCTTCGGCGACGTCGAAACCGGCGGCGTCGAGCATTTGACGATCTTCAAGCGATTCCAAACGAAGTAGACGAGCATCCGTATGTTTTTGTCCTTTATTCGTACCAAACAATTTTTCGATCAACTTATTCATTGATTTATTCCCCCTACTCATCGGTTCTGTTCGACGAGCTAGGCTTGTTCGTCGTTCATACCGGGAATCGTCTCGCTCCCTTGAAAAGCAAGACTCAATTATTCCTTCCATTAATGTCAACACACGCTACACGCGGAAGTTCATTACATAACACGATATTACTCTCACTATTTTCAACGTCAAGTAAAAAATTTCCGAAAGAGCCATATCAACTGATAAAGTATTACAAAACATAGCCTTACATAAAAATATCGCTTATTTTTACCAGCTTTTAAAGTTCAAAGAGAGCATTTTTCACAGTTTTTATATTTTTCAACAAACTGCAGAACTTTTCTGTAAACTCATACATTTAAAAGCTTTAAAAAGATAACAGTGTTAACCGCTAAATTAGTTCATTTTGTCATAAAAAGCCAAATCATTGATAATCTTCAATTTATCAACCTCATTATAACATTATAGAATAAACAATTTAACAAGGTTAACGGCGTTAACTTCCGTATGAAAATAATGATAACTCGTCGTCGACCGGTCCTAAGCGCCGCTCGTTCAGAGCCGCCGCTGCAAAATTTGTGAGATTTTTAAGAAAAAATTTGAGAAACATCGCTACCATCGTTATTTTTCAACTCGTTCAACTTATAAAGACACAAGACACTATTAATTATTATAATACCATCAGTAGTTATAGCGAGATTCACGGCAACACGCGACGACGTCAAGTTTTCAAGTTCGCGCATAATTAAAAACGCTATCGCCGCAAACGACGATAGCGTTCCCCTCAACGACGATAAAGCGCGCGCTTCACCAACAAAGACTCGCGTCTCGATCGTCGTCTCGTCCACCCTTTCACGGACCACGTCCCCATCCCCGGGAGTCTGAGCTCCCAAGACTCGTTTCCGTTCAATGGAAATATCATTAACTGCTCAATAGCTGCGCTCAATAGTTGTTCGTCATGGATCGATCGCGGCATAAAACCGAGACCGCGTCAATAGTTGTACGTCAGATAACGTAATAAACGTTGTAGGAAGAGTCTCGCCGACACGCGTGAACTCGTGAAAGGCTATTTATACCAACCGCTCGACCCGTCAAGGGAACGAGCCGAGTGGTCGTAGAGGAGCGCCGATAAGACTACGGGCGCTTATCCGGCGCTAAGGTTTACAAATTGATAAGAGGAAAGCCTGCGCGTCGCCAACGACGCAACGGAACGCGTTTGCGACGCGGAGCCCCCCTCGATGAAGCAAGAACGAACAATATACGCTCTCGTTTGGCAAGTCGTCGTTCGAGGGGACCCGACATGCCGCACAAAAGCGCCTTTTATCGTAGTCGGCGCGTCTGATAACTCGCTTACGGTACGACCTATCTTCAACGCCGCGCTTTGCCTTTTAGGCTCGACACGCGCAAACGTTAACGTCGGCGCGAGCCTTCTACTCTCATAACGGAACTTCTGAACGTCGAGAAAAGTCTGACGCGCGCTAGGGGATCGCGGCTATACCGACCTCTACTCGCTTTACTGATGTTCGCGTTTATCGAATAAGGCAAACACGATAAAATTGGCCGCGCGTCTTGCGATACATGTCTCGCTCGACGTTCGTTCCTTCCAATACGTTTAATGATTAGGCTGTCATGAAACGATTCCGCGTCGATCGCTCGACGCGACGGACTCTTGGTAGGATTTTGGCGACCTTCACGACCAAGTTCTCTTGGCCTGGAATCATTAAACACGAGAAGGGGCAATCGTCAATATTGAAAAAGCTCCGAGCCGTTTCAGCATTCGCAAACACATACGCCGCGCCAACTTAACGATCGCTATCAAGTCAAATTTGTCCTCCGAGAAAGCGCCGATCGAACGCTGGACGACATAAACGCATTTTTTCGACGACTTCTATTAAGTTTCTGATTATAACGACGTTGCAAGGTTAACACTGTTAACCTCTATTTTACGCGATTTTGGCGCGTTTTTTCAAATCGCGTTTTTCACTCAAATTTCGCGTTTCGTAATACGCCGTCGCTCAAAGCTTTACAAGGTAAACAGTGTTAACTAAACAAGTTAACACTGTTAACTTACGGTGAAAGTTCAAAACCGGCCGATTCAAGCGCGTTTTTCTCCAAAAAAGTCCAAAATTCTTAGAAGTTTTTAGGAAAACTTTCCCGAGCGTCCAAAAACCCATATTCCATATGGATATTTACGAGTCAAACTCATAAATACTCATCGCGTCACTATGCGAGAATCCTCTCGTAAAAGACGGAGCGTAACAGAGCGTAACAGAGCGTAACAGAACGTAACAGAACGCGACAAAGCGTCTATAAAACACAGTCAAAAAATAGTCTCGCGAACGGCTGGGACCCGCGAGACTACACGCTCGATCGCGTCACTCCTTCACGGTCGAGCTTCATATTCATAAATATATCGATTGCGCCGCTCACCGGAAAACGCGTCGATATTCAAGATCCGCCCGGTTCCGGGGCGTAATAGAGCCGGGCGGCGGAGCGCACAAGCTCCATCTGAACTCGAGAGTCCAGATAAGCGCGACGAGACCTCAGTCGTTGAAGAGGTCGGCGACAAGATCCTCGTCCGCAAACGCGGCGGAGAGCGCGTCGTCAAAGTACGTCTCGATCGTTTTAGGCGCGATGTGATCGAGCAAGCCGTACGCTTGGTAGTCGAAATTGACGACAATGTGCTTGTTCGAGCCGACGAGTTTGAGATCGCAAGCGACGCTGTACGTATCGTCGTCGGCGCCCTCGCCCTTCGCAGGGAACATATGATAGACGTTAGTCGAGAACGAACCGACGTCCGAGCGCCACTTCGATCCGTCGCCCCAGTCGACGCTTACGGATTCGATCGGGAGATCGTAGGTAATGAACGAGAAGCCTTCCATCAGCTGACGTTCGCCCTGTTCGTTGTCTCCGTTCATCGTGATGCGGCGGATCGTCATATAGTCTTCGTCGCCGGTAACGCCGACGACCAACTCGAACAGATTGTCGGGCGACTCTTCGCCGGTCTGACCATAGTAGAACTCGATCTTATAGCTGCCGCTAACGCAGTGTCCCGCCGCTTCGTCGTAAGGAACGCCGAGTTCGCGTAGCGTGACTTCTTGTCCCGCGCTAAGCGTAACTTCGCCCGTCGACGTTTCGCCGACGTAACGCACGGAGACGTAGTCGCTAGAATGTTCCGCGGAGAAGTCCGCGAGATATTCGAACGTCAGCGTCTCGTCTTTCAGATCGGCGGCGTAACGCGTGAACGTCGCTACTTGGTCGAGCGACAAAGTGGAGTAATCGAAACCGAACGCCTCGACGAGCGCCTTATAATCGTCTCCGAATTTCGCGTTGACCGCGATCGTATTGGCGTACCACGCCTCGTTGTTCGCGAAGCTAAAGCCGTCGGTCGCGTTGATATTGACGTTAGCGAGCCCGTTGGCGAGAACGATCGCGCCGCCAAAGCCGTTCATGGCCGTATTGTACTCGAAACTAGCTTCCGATCCGTCGCCGTCGGACTCGCCAAAATTGACCTCGCCGCTAACGATGTTGAGCGCGCCGCCCGAGACCGTCGCGCTGTTCAAATAAAATTCGTTGCTACCGACGAGCGTCAAATTACCCGTAACTCCGGTCGTGGCGTTGTTCGCGCTATAGATCGCGCCCCCGCGACCGCCAAACGTATAGAGGTCGACGCCAAACGTCTCGCCGTCGCTTGCCGCATATGCGGCGTTGTACGCGAACGTCGAGTTCCCGACGACTATATCGCCTGCGTTAGCGATCGCGCCCCCGATACCCGCGACGTTGCTGTCAAAACGCGCGGAGTCGACGACTACGGAACCGCCCGTCGTCGCGTCGTGGTAGTTCGCGATCGCGCCGCCGTACTTGCTCGCGACGTTGTCGAGGAATTGAACGGCGCTTACAAGCAGCGAGCCCGCCGTTTCCGTCGTCGACGAACCGGATTGATAGATCGCGCCGCCACTGCCGTGCTTTTGCGCGGCGCTATCGCTGAATCGCGCGACGTTGAACTCGAAGTCCAACGTGGAGTCGGCCGTTCCGGAGAAACTCGCGACGCCTTGCGCGTGGTTGTAGACCGCGCCGCCAAGGTACGCTTCGTTTCCGGAGAACGCGCCGCCGGTCTGCTCGAAAACGCCTTTGTTGTAGATCGCGCCCCCGTAGTAGCCGTAGTTGGAGTCGAACGTTAACGAGTCGCCGACGATCGCGCCGTCGCCGGCGTTATAGATCGCGCCCCCGCGGACGCAGAACCCCGTCTTACCTTCGCTTCCTTCCGCGCCGACGCTTTCATAGTAGCCGTTGCTTTCAAAAGAGTCGCTGTTGAGCGTTAACGCGCCGCTTTGTAAGTAGATCGCGCCGCCGTACTTCGCGTCCTCTGACGCGCCGTTGTGGTAAAATATCTCGCCCTCGGAAGTCGCGCTATCGTTTTCCAAATAGATCGCGCCGCCGTTCGCCGCGACGTTATTTTGGTACTCGTTTTGCTTCAGCGTTTGCGTACCCTCGATCGCATAGAAGCACAACGCGCCGCCGTTGGTAGTTGCGGCGTTGCCGTCAAATGTGGAATTCTCGACTGCGCTAAGATCGGCGTAGGTACTATAGACGCCCCCGCCGGACGCGGAAGCCGCGTTGTTTTCAAACGCGCAGCCGTCAACGCTCAATTTGCCGCCGGCATAGACCGCGCCGCCGTTGCGACCCGCGATGTTTCCGGAGAAACGAACCGAGTCTAACGTCGTTTCAGCGCGGGTGTTAAACATGACGGCGCCGCCGTTGCCCGTCGCCGTATTATCGACAAATTCAACGTCTTGGATCGTTAAAACGCCGGCCGCCACGTATACCGTCCCATTACCGTCGGCGTAGTTGCCTTCGAAATGGCTTTCGGTAATACTAAGAGTCGTCGGGGAACCGGAAGTAACCAAGCTCTTGTAAACGGCGGAACCCCCTAGCAAGCCGGCGGTATTTCCGGTAAACGTACAGTCGTCGATACGACCTCCACTCATACCAACTGCGCCGCCGTACATTTGGGCCTGGTCTTCAACAAAACTAACGCCGGTGAAATACGCCTCGTAGCCGTAGACGGCTCCGCCGTATTGCGCGCTATTTTGCTCAAACACGCCGCCGTTAACGTCAAGACGCGCAGAACTGCTACGGATCGCGCCGCCGGAAGAAGAGGAGGTGTTGGATTCAAAATCACAGTTACTAAAGGAATGCCAACCGTTTACATATACTCCACCGCCGGCGCTAGCAATGTTATTATCAAAAGTACAGTCCACGTATTGGAATGTGCATTCGTCGGTTCCTTCACCTCTCAGACTACTATAAACAGCCCCGCCGGAACTGTCGGACGAGTTGGCTTCAAAAACGCAACCGTCGACATACGCCATTTTACTGTCGATACTGACTGCGCCGCCCGAGCTGCCGGCGCTATTGCTACTGAAGTTGCTTTCAATTAACTCAAAATGATAGTCGTCCGACAGCCCGGTACCGTGAAAGTTCACAGCGCCTCCGTTACCGCCGGATACATTTTCGGTAAAACTAGAATTACCGATCGTTGCCGACCCGTACATAAAGATCGCGCCGCCATTGGATTGAGCGCTATTCCCGGTAAAACAACAATCCGTAACAGTCAGATCGGCAAGATGAAGCGTCCCATCGCTTTCTCTAAGCGTGGTAGTCCAGAGAACGCCGCCCATTTCGCCGGCGCTGTTATTTACAAAGTCGCAACCATCAAGAGTCAACTTTTCTTCTGTCCAGAGAACGCCGCCGTCTCGAGAACTAGAATTACCTTCAAAGCGTGAATTGCTCAACACTCCGCCATGATAAGCAGCAATTGCTCCCCCGCCATTAATGGACGAATTACTCTCAAACACACAATCGCTAACAACGAAATTATCACAATACGTAAAAATTACGCCGCCTGAATCCGCGACATTTTCAGTAAACGCACAGTTACTAAGCGTAAAGTTACTAAATCCGCTGGCATAAATTCCCCCGCCGTCGTTGGACAAAATAGTATTGTTTTGGTAACGAACTGCGTCGCTCTCAATTTCTTCAGTCGTACCGCATCCGGTAATCTGAAGATCGTTCAAGATAATGCCGGTCGCGCCGTATTCGATCTCGGCGCTTTCATAGCCAAGAAAAGTGAAAGCGCGTCCTCCGTCGCGAGCGATCGTCGCTGAATTTCCATTGACGGTGATAGTCGAATCCAATTCTCTGGACGAAGGGGTATATTCAAAAACGATCTGTGAATCCAATTCGATCGTTTCCACCGATTCCGAGATCTCGATCGTCTGAATAAGACCTTGATAGAAGCCTGCGGCCGCTGTGCCCGCGCTAGATTTTCCCACATAGTCAAACGCTTCGCGCAACGTGATACGATTCGGCGAGCCGTCGGCTTTGAAGTCGTCGGAGTGATTGATCGGACCGTCGTCGCCAAGCGTAACGGTCACGATACCGGACATGATCGCAGGCGCGACGGTCTCCGCTTCCGCGACGTCGAACGCGCCCACACCGCCAATATCGGCGGCGAGTAGACCCGCGCCGTCGAGCAAATGACGATCTTCAAGAGATTCCAAACGCAATTTCCGCGAACGTCGCGCTTCAACGTTATCGCGCTTCCCCAACAACAATTCTGTAATCTTTCTCATCAGATATCTACCCTCGTTCAACACAAATTTCAAAGACGCTAAGTCGCGACGCTCTTTCGCCGATCGTGCTTAACGCCTACTCAAGCGCGTCCAATACGCTCGACTCGTCAATGTCGCGTCTAGCGTATGGACGCTTTCCGCAATAGCGCGGGCTTGGGCGACGAATGCGTCTTCAACCGGCGCTTTATCGACAATGGAAGCCGGCGCCGGCGGTTATCGTCGTAGCGAGCCGCGACCCTGCGCAAGCCTCCGTCTCGATAGCGCGTCCTTATCTCAGAGTCCGAACCTACCGAGGCTACATTTGAACGCGCAAACGTTGGATTCCGGAGCGGCTTACGCCGGTCGCAGCTCCTTTATTCTTTCTCGCCGGGGAACATCTGGAAAACACTCGCGCGTCCGGAACCGCGCGCGTTGGACGTCCGACGATCTTCAAGCGTTTCTAAACACGATTGACGTAAGATCGCTTGACAAACATTCGGAGCTTTTGATCAAAACGGCTTTTCAAATAAATCTTTCAACGCCGAAACTTTAAAATACGCATTATCTCGCGCGCAAAGAAAAGTACGACGTACAAACGTTCTCTATCAAGATCGCGCGATTCCATGTCCGTAATTCATGTATCGCGCGCAAGATCACTTATCGCGACGGACGCGATCCCCCGCCGCGTTGGTTCGCGCGCGGCCGTCCTAGAACGACCGCGCGACAAAGCTCGCCGCGCGTAGGCGCAGCGCGGCTAACATGCGTCTCTGCTTACAGGCATTACAGAGACGCGGATCTCGTTTCCACAAATGGAAACGCGACGTCGATTCATAACACGATGAAGTTTTAGGGAGTATCACAGTCGTCAGTTCACCATAGGCAGTCCTCCAATAGCGATCGCGCGAGCTTACTTGCCACATGTAGGGGGTGGCAAATAAATTTCTCCGCATACAGCCTAGCGCGGAGCTCGCAACCAGTTTTGCCCCGCTAAATGCAAAACGGTCGTGAAAACGATGAAATTTGAGGCTTAGGTGAATCCTAGTGTAATTCCATAAAATCCCAAGTCAAGAGCCGTTACCGGTTTAACTTTTGCTAAATATAGCAATTCCTTAAGTTACTAAAGAGTCCATTAGCGACTCTGACGCCATTAAAACGATATTTTTGGCGCGTCTAAAATAAAAAACTCCACAATTAGAAAAAAAAAAAAAAATTGTATAACGCCTTTTCACAACACATTGATTTTTCAGCAGTTGCATAAATCGCACTCAACAAGTTTTTCATCATCTATTCATATCAGCTACGACAGATAACGCCATCAAATTTAGTTTTTCTCGACACGCACCTATTTGCAAACTTAAATATTTCAATCTGTACTGAGGTTAACGCTGTTTACTTCTAGAGGTTACAGACAATTATTTCGCACTTTTCACTCAAAATCGCGTTTTGTTTCCAAAATTGTAAAAAAAGAAAAAATAATACTACATCCCAAAAATAATTTTATTTTTATGGCAAAGAACACGGTCCCCGCTATCCTCAAAAATCGCCGTGTGTAACTCAAATTACGCCGTTATTAGCCAACAATGGGAAAGTAAGCGGACGCCTAGAAGAGACTAGGATCGTTAGCGACATAAAAAAATACGGACCCTCGGCCGCGCAAACGCGCTCCAAGGATCCGTGCCTTAGCAACTAACTAGAACTTCTTATCGACGCTCAAATATCGAAGAGGTCGAGTTCCGCGAACGCCGAGTCAAGCAACGCCGCGTAAGGATCGTAAGACCCCGTCTCGCCCGGACGAACGTGCCAATCCTTCGAAGAAGCGTGAGCTTGATATTGGAAGGTGACCGTGATGTGGCGCGTTTGACCGACCAACGCGAAGTCGGCGGAAACGGTGTACACGTTCGGGTTAGGTTCGCCGGATTTGGGATCCCATTCGATCTTGTCGGGGAAGATGTGGTAGACGTTCGTCGAGAACGATTCCACTTGCGAGACCCACCAATCGGAGCCGTCCCCCCAGTCGATGATGACCGCTTCGACCGGACGATTATAGGTGACGAACGAGAAGGCCGTCATCGGAACGAGGTCGAAGTCGTCGTAGCCGAGGATCTCGATACGACGCATCATCATGACGTCGTCCGCTTCGTTGACGCCGACGATAAGCTCGAACGCCGTCTTGCTCTCAGGATTGAGCTTGGGATCGCTGTCGGGATTACCGTAGTAGAATTCGAGCTTATAGCTGCCGGGAATGACGCCGGCGGCGGTCGTCGGAATACCAAGCTCGCTAAGCTGAACTTCTTCGTCGGGGCCGATCGTGACTTCGCCGGTAGAGCCGTCGCCGATATAGCAGACCGTGATCGTACCGTTAGGCGAGAGCCAGTTGCAGAGTTCGGCAAGGTAATCGTAAGTCAATCTGCCGTCGGTAAGTTGGTCGTCGTAGTGCGTGAACGTGTCGACTTGATCGGGCGACAAGTTAGAGTAATCGAACCCGAAATTCTCGACGACGCGACGCATCTGAGCGCCGTCCTTGCCGGTAACGCCGATCGTCGGCGCGTACCATGCGTAGTTAAAGTTGAACAGGAAGACGTCGGCAGGATCGACGTCGTCGTTGTTTTGGAAATCGACGTTTTCCAAGCCGTTGGCGAGAACGATCGCGCCGCCCATACCGCACATCGAGAGGTTGCCGTCGAAAACGTACGAACCGTCCTCGTCATACGCAAACACGAGATTGCCGGAAACGACGTTGATCGCGCCGCCGGAACGACTCGCGCTATTGCCTTCAAAAACGGCGGAATCATAGAGACTTAAAGTGGCCCCGACGCCGGTCGTCGCGTTGTTCGCGCTATAGATCGCGCCGCCGTTGCCGCCCGCCGTGTAGAGCCAGTCGTAACCTTCCAACGATTCTTGGTCGCCGCCGCAATACGCGCCGTTCTCCGTGAAAGTATCGCCGGTAGACGTAAAATCACTAGCGTTGCAGACCGCGCCGCCGATCGCCGCGACATTGCCGGTAAAGTCGCAATACTGAGAATTTACCGTCGCGTAATTAGCGATCGCGCCGCCGTACTTGTACGCCTGATTGCCGGTAAAACTCACGTTATACAGGTACGACAAGGTCTGAATGGGACCTTTAGAAGAAAGGTAGATGGCGCCGCCGGAACCGTGCGCCTGAGTCGCGCGATCGCTGAAGTGCGCTATATTGCTATTGAACTTGTTGCCGCTACCTTCCATAGCGCTAATGCGACCTTCGGAGCTCGCGTAGATCGCGCCGCCAAGATACGCTTCGTTCTTATTAAACTCAACGTCGCCGTTAATATTAACGCCGCCTTTGGAGTAGATCGCGCCGCCGTAATAGCCGCAGTTGCCGGTAAAGGTGGTATCGGTAAGAGTAATGTCGCCAACGATGCCGTTGCGATAGATCGCGCCGCCGCGGACGGAGAAGTCGGTGTTAATGGCGACGATATCGCCTTCGTGGACTTCGGTACTTACGCGTCTAAAACCGTTTTCGGTAAAAGTACAGCCGGTAAACGAAGGATTGGCGTAGGTCGCAACATAGACCGCGCCGCCGTAGAGCGCCGACTCGGAAGTACCGTTCTTGGCGAAAGTACAGTTATCGAACACAGATGCGCCTTGATCCAAGTAGACCGCACCCCCTCTGGTCGCGTTGTTGCCCGTGAAAGTACTTCCGGTGAGGCTTACGCGACCGCCATAGATCGCGCCGCCGTAACTATCGGCGGAACAATTGTTGAACGTCGTGTTATTGACAGTAAGATCACTAGAGCTACAGATCGCGCCGCCGAAACCAACGGTGGAACAATTGTTGAACGTCGTGTTATTGACAGTAAGATCACTAGAGCTATAGATCGCGCCGCCATCGAACCCGGCACAGTTGGTAAACTGGCAACCATTGACAACGAGAGGTTCCGAACCACTGTACCTGACCGCGCCCCACAAAGAAGCTGAGCCGCAGTTGTAAAATCTAACATTATCGAACTCAGCCGCTATAAGATTCCTCAGAAGAATCGCTTCGCATTTGCCGTTGGTCGTGATCGTGTGATTATTACCGATGATCTTCACTTTTCTGTTCCAACTGGCGGTCACTCCGAGCGAAGTATCCAGAACGTGAACGGAATTCGAGCTTTCGAGAGAGATTATGTCGTAGTAGCCGTCGACGACATAATCAAACGCGTCGCGAAGCGAGATATTGTGCGGGGAACCGTCCCAATAGAAGTCGTCGTCATGGTTTAAGATATCCTCGGCGATCGTAACAGGGATCACGGAGCTGTACGAAGCCTCTTGAACTTCAAGCTCTTGCGCGGCGACGGCGGCGTCCATAAGCCCGGCGGCGTCAAGCATCTGACGAGTTTCAAGAGATTCTAAACGGAGACGACGAGACTTTACGTGCTTATCTTCCTTACGCGAAGACGTAAGGGCGCTAAATAAATTTTTCATGTAAACCTAAACCTCAATGTGTCGTGGAATTTCGCGGTTCGAAAAAGCCTAGTCCCTTTACTAAGACCAAACCGTCGAGACTCGATTGCCTATTGGCGCGCTTACGAACGTTGGAACATGAAACGTTCCCTACTCTTCGTTATACATTTTCCACGTCGCAAACGATCGACTTACGCGTCGCCGCCCCTTCGAACTATCGAGAATACCTACATTTTCTCGACCTCCGTCTCTATCGGGCTCGCGGCGCGTTCTAGCCTACCGCTAAACGCCAATGCTATTAGTTTAAATAGAATCAACAAGGAGTCAAGCAAAAAGAGACTAGCTACGAAATTTTTATGCTCGAACGCGCGTTCGCTAGCTCGGTAAATATGAGAAACGCTCTAAAAAAATTATAATGTTAGAAGCGCGAGCGATATCTCGCTCGCGTCGACAAAACAAAATACGGACCCTCGAACTGCGCAAACGCGCTACGAGGATCCGTACCTTAACAACTAACTACGACTTCTTATCGACGCTCAAATATCGAAGAGGTCGAGTTCCGCAAACGCCGTATCGAGCAACGCAGAGGCGTGCTCGTAAGTACCCGTCTCGCCCGGACGAACGTGCCAATCCTTCGACGAAGCGTGAGCATGGTATTGGAACGAGACCGTGATATGACGTTTCGAGCCGACCAACGCGAAGTCGGCGGTTACGGTGTAGACGTTAGGATCGGGCGTGCCGGATTCCGGATCCCATTCGATCTTATCGGGGAACATGTGATACACGTTCGTCGAGAAAGATTCCACTTGCGAGACCCACCAATTGGAGCCGTCGCCCCAGTCGATGATGACCGCTTCGACGGGACGATCGTAGGTGACGAACGAGAACCCCGTCATCGGAACGACGTCGTAGTCGTCGTAGCCAAGGATCTCGATACGACGCATCATCATGTAGTCGTCCGCCTCGGTGACGCCGACGATAAGTTCGAACGCCGTCTTGCTCTCCGGATGGAGGACGGGGTCGCTGTAGGGATTGCCGTAGTAGAATTCAAGCTTATAGCTGCCGGGAACGACGCCGGCGCTAGTCGTCGGGACGCCAAGTTGGCTAAGACGCACTTCTTCGCCGGGGCAGATCGTGACTTCGCCGGTGGAGCCGTCGCCGATATAGCAGACCGTGATCGAATCGCTAGGCGAGAGCCAATTACAGAGTTCGGCAAGATATTCGTAAGTCAATTTGCCGTCGACAAGTTGGTCGTCGTAGTGCGTAAACGTGTCGACTTGGTCGGGCGTCAAGTTGGAATAATCGAAACCGAAGCTCCGGACGACGCGGCGCATCTGATAGCCGTCCTTACCGGTCACGCCGATCGTCGGAGCGTACCAGGCGTAGTTGTCGCCGAACATGAAGAGCTCCGACGGATCGATCTGAGTAGCGCCTTGGTCGGTGAACGCGACGTTTTCCAAGCCGTTAGCGAGAACGATCGCGCCCCCCATACCGCACATCGAGAGGTTGTTGGCGAAAATGAACGAGCTGGTCTCGCGATACGCAAACTCGATAGAACCGGAAACGACGTTGATCGCGCCGCCGGAGCGAGACGCGTTATTGCCTTCAAAGACGGCGATATCGACGAGCGTTAACGACGCGTTATTGCCGGTCGTCGCGTTGTTGGCGCTGTAGATCGCGCCGCCGTTGCCGCCCGCCGTGTAGAGCCAGTCGTAGCCTTCCAACGATTCTTGGTCGCCGCCGCAATACGCGCCGTTCTCATTGAAAGTGTCGCCGGTAGACTTAAACTCGTTGGCGTTGCAGACCGCGCCGCCAACAGCCGCGATATTGCCGGCGAAGATATTATTCTGCGTTACGGCGAGACCGTAGTTAGCAATACCGCCGCCGTACTTGTACGCCTGATTGTCGATAAATTCCGCGCTCGCTACAGCTACAAAGCCATTGTCCGAGCCCTTAGAAGAGACGTAGATCGCGCCGCCGGAACCGTGGTTCTGAGTCGCGCGATCGCTAAAGTGAGCCACATTGCCGGAGAACTTGTTGACGCCTTCGTCAACGGTGAAGAAACCTTTCGCGTGCACGTAGACCGCCCCGCCAAGATACGCGTCGTTCTCGCTGAAGATAACCTCGCCTTGCACGCTAACGCCGCCTTTGTTGTAGATCGCGCCGCCGTAATAGCCGCAATTACGGTAGAAGTCCGAATTCGTAACGCTGCTGATGGAACCGGCGTTGTAGATCGCGCCCCCGCGGACCGTAAAGTCGCTTTTAACGATGGAGTATTCGCCGTCGTGTTCTTCGCGGGATTCGTTGCTAGCGCCGTTTTCCGCAAAAATACTGCCGGAGATCGTCATAGAGGCCGTCTCCGCAAGGTAGACCGCGCCGCCGTATTGCGTATTCTCGGAAACGCCGTTGCGGGAGAAATTACAATCCTGGATCGAGGCGGAGCCGGAACTTAAATAGACCGCGCCCCCTTTGGCGGCGTTGTTATCCGTGAAACGAGTTCCGGCAAGCGTCGTAACGCCGTCGGCGTAGATCGCGCCGCCTTGCCCGTCTTCGCCGAAAACGGAACAGTTGTTAAACTTGGAGTTATAGACTCCGATCGGCGACGAACCAAGAAGATAGATCGCGCCGCCCTTATTCGCGGTACAGTTGTTGAACTGGCAATTAACGAGCTCTAAAGTCTCCGTGCCTCGGTACGAGATCGCGCCGCCAAGCTTGCCGGCGCCGCCGCAATTCTCAAATTTCACATCGTCGAAACGAGCGGCATAAACATCGAGAATATTGAACGCTTCGCTCTTGAATTGCGTCGTGATCGTATGATCGTTGCCTCTGAGCCACACTTTCCCATCCGAATAGTGCATGTAATTGATCGAATCATTAAGATAGATCGTTTTTTCAGGACAATCGATAGAGATCGTGTCGTATAGACCGCGATAGGCGTAATCATACGCTTCGCGAAGCGAGATATTACGCGGCGAACCGTCGGCATTCCAGTCGTCGTCGGGATTGACGACGTCCCAGGGAATCGTTACCGAACACGCCCTACCGCTATACCGAGTATCAGAAATAGGGACGTCGGCTTCTTGCGCTTCAAAAGTTTGAACGTCGGCGAACGCAACGACGTCGACGTCCATAAGTCCGGTCGAGTCAAGCATTTGACGATCTTCAAGAGCTTCTAAACGGAGACGCCGAGACTTTACGCGCTTATTTTCTTTACGCGAAGACGTAAAGGCGCTAAATAACTTTTTCATGTAAACCTAAACCTCAATGTGTCGTGGAATCTCGCGGTTCGAAAAAGCCTAGTCCCTTTACTAAGACCAAACCGTCGAGACTCGATTGCCTATTGGCGCGCCTAACGACTGTAGGAACAACAAGAGACCCTACGTCGCTCCTTCGTTATTTCCCCAAAAAAGTACGACTTCGCGTCGTATATAGACCCGGACGAACGATCAGGAAAGCCCATTCCCTCTCCTTAGTTTGTTCGAACCGGAATCGACCTGATTTCTATACGAACTGTCGACACGCCTTCCTCCTCAGTCTAAAGAAATTTTGCAACGCGTCAAGGACCGGTAAAAGAGAAGTTATGGCCAAATGCGTAAAAAAACGCGACATTAGCCACGATAACATTCGTATGGAGATAAACGCAAGAAAGCAAAATACGGACCCTCGACTTACGCAAACGCGCTACGAGGATCCGTACCTTAACAACTAACTACGACTCCTTTCGACGCTCAAATACCGAAGAGATCGAGTTCCGCGAACGCCAAGTCAAGCGCCGCGGTGGCGGCGTCGTAAGCGCCAGTCTCGCCGGGACGAACGTGCCAGTCCTTCGACGAAGCGTGAGCGTGGTATTGGAACGAGACCGTGATATGACGCGTCGAGCCGACCAACGCGAAGTCGGCGGTTACGGTATAGACGTTAGGATCGGACGCGCCCGACTTCGGATCCCAGTCGATCTTCTCGGGGAACATATGATAAACGTTCGTCGAGAACGAGCCCACTTCCGCGAACCAGACTTGCGAACCGTCGCCCCAGTCGATCGAGACCGCTTCGACAGGACGATCGTAGGTCGCGAACGAGAAGCCGGTCATCGGCACGACGACGGGATCGTCGTAATCAACGATCTCGACTCGACGCATCATCATATAGTCTTCCGCGCCGGTGACGCCGACGATCAACTCAAACGCCGTCTTACTCTCCGGATCGCGGTCCGGGTCGCTATTGGGATCGCCGTAGTAGAATTCGAGCTTATAGCTGCCGGGCATGACGCCGGCGCTCGTCGTCGGAACGCCAAGATCGCCGAGTCGAACTTCTTCGCCCGGGTGGATCGTAACTTCGCCGCTCGAACCGTCGCCGATATAGCAGACCGTGATCGCGCCCTTAGGCGAGAGCCGTTTACTGAGGTCGGCGAGATATTCGTAAGTCAATTTGCCGTCGGTAAGTTGGTCGTCGTAGCGCGTGAACGTGTCGACTTGATCGGGCGTCAATTTGGAATAATTAAAGCCGAAACCTTCGACGACGCGACGCATCTCGTCGCCGATCTTCGCGGCCACGACGATCGTCGGCGCGTACCAAGCGTAATTGTCGTCAAACACAAAAACATGGTTCTGGCGAACGTCGCCTCCCTCAACATTAAACTCGACGTTGTCTAAGCCGTTGGCGAGGACGATCGCGCCCCCCATTCCGTATGTCGAGAGGTTGTTCCCGAAAACAAACGCCATCTCTTCGCGATACCTAAATCCAATTTTCCCGGAAACGACGTTGATCGCGCCGCCGGAACGAGACGCTTTATTGTTCAAAAAAGTGGCTGAACGATCGATCCCCAAATAGGTTCCTCTTTCATACGTCGCGTTGTTCGCGCTATAGATCGCGCCGCCGTTGCCGCCCGCTGTATAAAACCAATCGTGTCCTTCCGACGATTCTTTGTCGCCGCCGCAGTACGCGCCGTTTCCGGTAAAATTGTCGCCGGATGAAATATAACGATCGGCATTGCAGACCGCGCCGCCGATCGACGCGACATTCTTTTCAAAATAGCAGTTCGAGGTAGTCGTCGTCCCGTAATTGGCAATAGCGCCGCCGTACTTGTACGCCTCATTGCCAATAAACTCGGCGTTTTCTATCGTCGCCTCGCCTCCGGAATCAGCGCCGGAAGACACGTAGATAGCGGCGCCGGAGCCGTGCGTCTGAGTCGCGCTATCGCTGAAACGCGCGACATTGCTAATGAATTTGTTACTGCCGGATTCGATAGTCAGGTGGCCGCGCGCGTGCGCGTAGATCGCGCCGCCAAGATACGCTTCATTCTGACTGAACTCAACGCCGCCTTGTAAGACAACGACCTCTTTATCGTAGATCGCGCCGCCAAAATACCCGTGATTACCTATAAATTCTGTACTGGCAATAAAGCAACGCCCCTCGCTGTAGATCGCGCCCCCGCGGACGGTGAAATCGCCTTTAACAACTACCGATTCGCCATTGTGTTCTTCGCTACGTTCGCTACTAACGCCGTTTTCGGTAAACGTACTGCAAATGATATTCGTGTCGGCGGAACGCGCAACATAGATCGCGCCGCCGTATTTCGTATCCTCGGAAACGCCGTTCTGCGTGAAAGTACAGTTGTCGATCGTTGTGTCGCTGATCGATAAGTTATAGGAATCAATGAAGATAGCGCCGCCCTTCGCCGCATTGTTGCCTGTGAAAGTCGTGTTGTTCAAACTCGTGCTCCTGCGGCAATAGATCGCGCCGCCTTGGCCGCTGTAACCGCTTTGCGCGCCTTCGCTAGTGGCATAACAATTGTTGAACGCGGAGCTTTTGACCCTCAATCCGTCATTGCAATAGATCGCGCCGCCGATACTCGAAACACAGTTGTCGAACTGACAATTCTCGATCGTAAGAGCGTCGTCCCCCTCGTACGAGATCGCGCCGCCTTCGGAATAAATAGAGCCGCAATTATCAAATCGCAGGTCCTCGAAGCTAGCCGCGACGACTTGTCGCAGATCGATCGCGTCGCATTTGCCGTTCGTCGTGATCGTGTTATGGTTGCCAATGATATGAACTTCCACTCCGCGATTAAGATCAATAGTGGAATTAAGAACGTAAACGGTTTCGGAACTTTCGAAAACGATCGTGTCATACTTGTCGATCTCGATATAATCAAACGCTTCGCGCAACGAGATGCGATTCGGCGTGCCGTCGGCATTAAAGTCGTCGGAGTGATCGACGACGTCGTCGGCGATCGTTACCGGGATCTCGCACGACGCCAATAGCGCGTGGGCTTCCGCGCCTTGAGCGTCTGCGACCATAAGACCGTCCGCGTCAAGCATTTGACGATCTTCAAGAGTTTCTATACGAAGACGACGAGACTTTACGCGCGTATTGGGTTTGCGTAAAGACGCAAAGGAGCTAAATAATTTTTTCATGGGATCTAAACCTCAATATGTCGTCGCGATCTCAGCGGTTCGGAAGAAGTCTATTCCTTCCGGAAAATGCGAAACGACCAAGACTCGATTGCCTGTCGGCGCGCGCGGCTTCGATCGGAACGAAACTTGCCTCCGATCGACCGTTTCGACGCTACCCCAAACGCGCGTCAACGTATCTAAGTCTAAAAAAAATTCGTAACGAGTCAAGAGAGAGTTAAAAAGAGAAACGAGTTACGATAACGCAAGAAAACAAAATACGGGGCCTCTACTTGCGCAAGCGCGTCAAGGCCCCGTACCTTAAAAACGAACTAAGAACATTTACCGCCGCTCAAACGTCGAAGAGATCGAGGTCGGTAAACGCGGAGTCAAGTAACGCGGAGTCGGGATCGGGTTCGTAAGTTCCGATCTCGCCCGGGCGAACGTGCCAGTCCTTAGACGAAGCGTGAGCGTGATACTGGAAGGATACCGTGATGTGTTTCTTCGAAACCAACGCGACGTCGGCGGTGACGGTATAGACGTTCGGATCGGGGTCGCCGGATTCCGGATCCCATTCGATCTTGTCGGGGAACATATGGTATACGTTCGTAGAGAACGACTCCACCTGCGAGACCCAGATATTGGAGCCGTCCCCCCAGTCGATCATGATCGCTTCGACCGGACAGTCGTAGTTGACGAACGAGAAGCCCGTCATCGGGACGACGTCGTAGTCGTCGTAGCCCAAGATCTCAATACGGCGCATCATCATATAATCTTCGTCCTCAGTGACGCTAACGATCAATTCAAACGCCGTTTTACTCGCCGGCTCAAGGCTGGGATCGCTGTCCGGACTACCGTAATAGAACTCGATCTTGTAACTTCCGGACGCCGCGCCGCCTTCGCTATTCGTCGGAATGCCAAGATCGCCGAGACGGACCTCTTCGCCGGGACCGATCGTGACCTCGCCGGTAGAGCCTTCGCCGGTATAACAGAGCGTGATCGCTCCGTTAGGCGAGAGCCAATGACAAAGTTCCGCAAGGTATTCGTAAGTCAATTTATCGTTGGTAAGTTGGTTGTCATAGAGAGTAAAAGTATCGACTTGATTGGGCGACAGCGTTGAATAATCGAAACCAAAATTCTCGACAAATCTACGCATCTGCTCGCCGGTCTTCGCGGAAACGCCGATCGTTGGCGCATACCAAGCGTAATTACCGTCAAACACAAAGACTTCGGACGGCGCGGAACCGTCGTCATAGAATTCGACATTGTCCAAGCCGTTGGCAAAGACGAGCGCCCCGCCCATTCCGCACATCGAGAGATTATTCTCGAAAGTAAACATACCGCCGGTTAAATATAAGAATTTGACGTTCCCGGAAACAACATTGATCGCGCCGCCGGAACGAGACGCATCATTTTCGGTAAAGCTGGAATAGCCGGAGAGCGTCAGAGTACTCGTTTGTCCTGTCGTGGCGTTGTTAGCGCTATAGATCGCGCCGCCGTTGCCGCCTTCAGAAAAGAGCCAGTCATAGCTTTCCGACGTTCCGGAGCCCTCGCCAAAATACGCGCCGTTTTGTACAAAAGCGTCGGAAAAAGAAAGATAATCAGAGGCGTTGCAGACCGCGCCGCCGATCGACGCTAAATTGCTATCGAAGTTACATTCATGCGTCTGCGTATGACCATAGTTTGCAATAGAGCCGCCGTATTTAGCCGCTTTATTATCGATAAAATCTACTCCGACAGCCTTGAAAACGCCGTGACTGGAGCTGTTGGCGGAAACGTAGACCGCGCCGCCGGAACCGTGTTTCTGAGTCACGCTATCGCTTATGTTCGCTTTGTTGCCCGTGAAAACAATGTTTTCGCCCGTCGCGTTCACGTCGCCTTCGGCGTGAACGTAGATCGCGCCGCCAAGAAACGCTTCATTATCGCGGAGTTCAACTCCGTCTTGTAATAACGCGTCGCCTTTGCTGTAGACTGCGCCGCCATAGTAACCGCAGTTTCCGACAAAATCGGTATTAGAAATAGCGTCGATCGTACCGGCGTTGTAGATCGCGCCGCCGCGGACGGTGAAGTCGCTTCGAATCGTGTCGCCCTCGGCGCCGAGTTGTTCGCTACGCGCGCCATTGTCAATAAATTCGCACCCTTCGAAACTCGAAACCGCCGAGCTACTCAAATAGATCGCGCCGCCATACTCCGTTTGAGCGGAAAGACCGTTCGCGCTAAAAACACTATCAGAAGCCACAAATTCTCCGCTTGAATAGACGGCTCCGCCCTTCAACGCGTTGTTATTCGTAAAAGTAACGCGCGTAACGGCGACGCCTCCTTCATTATAGATCGCGCCGCCCTCAAGTTCGTCGCCGCCGCAACCGTCGAGCGTAAGATCGGCGAGCGTCAAACCGGCGTTCACGCCAACATTAAACGCGCGAACGTCGTCAGACGTCGTAATAGTATGCTCGCCGCCGATCACATAGAAGTCGCCGGTCTCGATAACGATCTCGCTATTCAAGACCAGAGGCGACGTAACCGAGTCTCCGATCTCGATCTGCATGAAATCGGAGTCAGGATCGATATAAGCGAACGCCTCGCGAAGCGAGATACGGTTCGGAGTACCGTCGGAATTGAAATCGTCGGAACTATCGACAACGTCCTCAGCGATCGTAACGGTAATAACATTAGATGTCGGAAGCGCAGATACGGCTCCAACTTCAAGACTTTGCGTCTCAACGGACATAATTCCCGCAGCGTCAAGCATTTGTCGATCTTCAAGAGCTTCTAAGCGAAGACAACGAGACTCTACGCGCGTCCCAACCTTACGCGAAGACGTAAGGGCGCTAAATAATCTTTTCATAAAACTTCAACCTTAATGCGTCGTGGATCTCAGCGATTCAGAGGCGCCTATTCTTCCTACTGAAAATATAGAGACAACCAAGAAAAATTACCTGTTGACGCGTAAAACGGATCGCTAACGACAAACGATACGATCTTCTTGTCGTTATTACCCCTACAGACGCTTGTTTCACGCGTAGTACATACCCCCATTCGAGCAATCGAGGGACGCCTTTCTTCCCTCTCTCCTTTTGACTCGAAATGGGATCGATCAGCATTCTAAAATTATGCAATGGCCGAGCCCGTCAACCACAGTGTAAAATAATTGCCCGGCGTGTCAAGGGGGGAAAAATAAGCGACGCTATAATGCTCGCGCTTACTAGATCGACGAAGAAAAAACGAGAGGCGTTACAAGAGAGAGACGTTAGAAACGAGGTAGGCGAACAAAAAACGGACCCTCGTTTTACGCGAGCGCGCAACAAGGATCCGTTATTTTATGATATCTCAACGCAAAAACTTCACGAACGCGCGTGAAAGTTCAAACACGGCTCGACCACGCTCACAGTTCGAGATCGAGTTCGGCGAACGCGGCGTCCAAAAGTTCGTCGCCGTCGACGACCCAGTCAAGGCTCGAACCGCCGACGTTATACTTGAACTTGAACGTTTCTTGCGTATTGTCGGCGAATTGAACGCGGAGCGTGATCTCGGCTTCGCTAAGATCGGTGGGATAGAGGTGAGAAGTCGTGTAAATGAGCGAAGCGTCGACCGACTTGGAAGCGGCGCCGTCGCCCCACGCGATGTTCCAGCTCTTGACGACCTTGCCGTAAGAGGCGAAGGAGAACGCGCTGAGGCCGGTCTCGGGGTTGAATTCGACGCGACGAATAGACATATTGCTATTCGCGGAGATACCGACGATCAGTTCGTAAGCGTTTTCAAGATCGTTGTCGAAGTAGAACGTGACCTTGTACGTTCCGGTAGTCGTCGGAATACCGAGTTCTTCGAACGTGACTTCACTACCGGCCGCGAGCGCGACGACGTTGCCGTTGTAGTTGACGTAGATCGTTTCAAACGGCGAGTTGGTCGAACTCATATCGGCGAGATAATCGAACGAGAACTTGTTGTCGGCGATATCGGTGGCGTAGTGCGAGAACGAATAGTATTGATCGGAGGTGAGTTCGCTATAATCGAAACCGAAACCTTCGACCAACGGCTTAGCGTCGACGAGTTTGACGGAAGACGCGATCAAGCCCATCGAAGAGGTGTTGTCGCTGAATTCGAACGAAGGAGAATCCAAGAAGTAGACTTGGTTCGTGTCGGTAAGAACGGCCGCGCCGGCGCCCTTCTCAGCCTTGTTGCCCGTGAAAATGGTCGCGCTGTAACCAAAGAAGGAAACGGAACCGCTGACGACGTCGATCGCGCCGCCGCCGTTGACCGCCGTGTTGTCGGCGAAGCGATTGGAACCCTTCAACGTCAGCGAACCGTCGGCGCCGGAAGTCGCGTTGTTGGAGGAGAAGATCGCGCCGCCGTTAGCGGAAGCGTAATTGCCGGAAATATTGCAGTCAACGAAGGTGGCGGAACCCGCGTTGGCGACAGCGCCGCCCGTTACGGCTTCGTTAGCGCCAATGAACGCGCCGTTAGCGGTCAAAGAACCGTAGTTCGCGATCGCGCCGCCGTATTTAGCCGCTTCGTTGAAGTTGATATCGACGTTGTAAAGAACGACGACGCCGTCGCGATCGGCGTTCGCGGAGTTGTAGATCGCCGCGCCGGAACCGCAAGACTGCGTTTGCGCGTTCTTGAATTTCGCGACGTTGTCTTCGAAGACGATCGTGGAATCGGCGAGGTAATCGCCGCGCTCGCCGTTGAACTTAGCGGTCGCGCCGGCCGCGTTGTAGACCGCGCCGCCGAGATAAGCGACGTTGGAAGTAAAGCGAGCCGAGTTGACGCTCAAAGAACCGGCGTTGTAGATCGCGCCGCCGTAGTTCGCGGTATTGTCGAAGAGTTCGCCGCCGTCGATCTTCAAAACGCCCTTGTTATAAATCGCGCCGCCGTTGACGGAATCAAGTCCGGTCGATTTAAAATTGACGTTGTAGAGCGTAATGTTAGCGTTACCGTCGACATAGACAGCGCCGCCCTTGCCTTCCGCCTTCTTGATGGCGTTGTATTCGCTACGAGTCCAAGAGAGGTCTTTTTCCGAGATAGAACCGTTGCCGCCTTCGAAGTTAAGATCTTTGATCGTAACCGTGGCGCTGAGGTAGAGCGCGCGAGAATCGTTGGCGACGACGGTCGCGGAGTTGCCTTCGATCGCGCAGTCGTAAGAGACGACGACTTGGTTGCCAAGCTCGACGCTATCGACGGCGATCGAGATCGTGTCGATCAAGACCGCGCCGTCACTCGGTTCGTCGGAGAGATAATCTTGAACGTCGGCCCAAGCGGCTTGGTCGTTATGGAATTCGTTGACATAGAAGTACATGCCGACGTAGCTCGTAGCGGCTTCGCGAAGCGAGATAGAACCGAAAGAACCGTCGGCGTTGAAGTCGTCGGAATCGTCGACGACGTCGGCCGTGAGCGTGACGGCGATAACGCCGGTTTCAAGTTGAGATTGAGATTGAGAATAAGTAGCGGCTTCGCTAGGAACCGCAGCCGGCGCGTCGACCAACCCCATAGCGTCAAGCATTTGGCGATCTTCAAGCGATTCCAAACGCAGACCACGGTTCTTACCACATTTAGCGTTACGAACGTCGACAGACTTCCCCCTAAGTAATCCAAACCACTTATTCATGGACATACTCCCCTAGACGCCAACTTCTCTTCCCCTTGAACTGAAGAGCTGTTGTCGCGATTGTAATTAACGAACTTATTACGTGTTGTTGTGTGTTCAATAATGCCTAGTTATTGGCGGTTGCCTAGACCGCAGTTTATTTTTAAACCAATAGATTTCAGTTGTCAAGCGGAACCGCATAAAAATCTCCGCGCGCGTCGACCCTTAAAAACGCTTAACGCGGCGTTAAAGCGAGCGCGATATATTTCGACGACCGCGTCGCAAGAACAAAGACGATCGTCCGGAGGCATGCGCTCAGAAAAAACAACAACATTCCATGTTAGGACCGAATAGGCGCGACAACGCCGAAAGCATTGTCATCTGACTTCCTATAATTTCCCGTAAATTCGCGTAACATGCGTTTATTTACAACAAAAATTTCAACTATGACGATTATAAGTTCAAAACAAAGAAATCAGACTGTCGACCGCGCTTCGACCGGCTCCGCCAAGGTCTTTATAGAAGTCTCGTAAACGTCGTTGGCGGCGCGATTTTTTCGTAACAACGCCCAAAATAAAAAGACGACGAATTATTTAAAAAAAATTAAAGAATCAAAAATTTCTCAAAAATCATTTAGTAAAGATTATACTAGTTCAACTACATCTTATAAACAAAAATCCATAAAAGCGAACGACGCGCTTGTCGGCGTTAGAGTGATAAATAAAGACCGAGCGTCTTGCAGTTGGACGCTCGGTCTCGCGTTACGGTCCGTTTTTGGACGTATTCGTATCAGAACCAGCTAGCGGTGAAGCCGCCGTCGACGTATACCGGGGAACCGGTGATATAGCTTCCCGCCTTCTTCGCGAGGAGCAAGATAGCGGCGCCGACCAATTCGTTCGGATCGCCGTAGCGACGCATCGGGGTGCCGTTCATAATATTTTCAACGCGTTTGGCGTCGAGCAATTTACGATTTTGTTCGGCGGGGAAGAAGCCGGGGCAGATCGCGTTGCAGCGAATGCCTTGAGCGCCGAATTCTTGCGCGATATTGCGCGTCAAGTTGACGACGCCCGCCTTAGATGCGGCGTAAGCGAAGACGCGAGACAACGGACGCGCGGTGTTGACGCTGCCGATATTGAGGATCGAACCGCCGTCTTTGTTCTTCAACATCGCTTCGATGAAGACTTGGCAAGCAAGCATCGTGCCCTTGAGGTTGACCGCCATGATGAGGTCCCAGCGATCCGCGTCGACTTCGAGGAAGTTGTTCCCGACGTTGATACCGGCGCAGTTGATCAACATATCGACTTGGCCCGTAAGTTTGAGCGCTTCTTCGCGAAGTTCGCACAAAGACTCTTTACTCGTCACGTCGACCGTCTTGTACACGGCTTCGATACCTTCGGCGGTCAGCTTCTCGACCGCTTTCTTGCACGCTTCTTCGTTGACGTCGCCGACGACGATCTTAGCGCCGTTCTTACCCAAGCCGGTGGAGAGGCACAAACCGAGCGCGCCGGCGCCGCCGATCACGACCGCCACTTGGCCCTGCATACCGAAAAGATCTTGCAAAAAATTAGCGTTATCCATCGTAACTCCCTTTTTCACTAACCTATAACACCCACGAATCTATAAAACGCGCCGTCGCCTCCAAGACCGGAAACGCGGCGGAACTAGACTCGCAAAACGTCTACGCTCATTTCTTAACGCGGTTTTGACCGTCGACTTTAACGACGTTCGCTTTATAGTTGGCAAGTTCGGCTTCTTCGTACTCGGCGTAAGTGATGATGACGAGAACGTCGCCTTTATAGCCTTCGCGCGCGGCGGGACCGTTGAGCATGACGGTGCCGGAACCGGCGGGCGCTTCGATAGCGTAAGTTACCAAACGCGAACCGTTATTGACGTTAAGAACGTGAACGAGTTCGCCGGGTAAGATATCGGCTTCTTTGAGCAGGTTGGAATCGATCGCGATGCTGCCTTCGTATTCAAGGTTGCACTCGGTGAGCGTTGCGCGATGGATCTTGGACTTCAACATAGTACGTCGCATGACGTGGATCTCTCTATCTGGCTGTGCTTTGCGCGTATGATCATGCACGGATATCGCGACGAATGCGCGATTCGTGCGTCGGGTTTCTATATGGTCGCCGCGCGCTGATCGAAGAACGCTCGGCTCGCCCTAGATTATACCCGTTCGCCGTATTAAATAAAGGGGCAAAAGACGCATGCAAGCAACACGACGGATATTTTTTCATTTTACGCTTCTCGCGCTTGAAATTTCTAGTCGGACAAGATACAATACCGAAAGCGCGTTAACGCGTCACTTTTTACCAAACAATAAACCTCATCGGGGAGAAGCGAGTATATGGCTATCGACGTCTACAAGGACTGGCTCAAGATCGAAGCGACCAATCGTCCTCTTAACTATTATCAGTTGTTAAAGTTCAAAGACTTCGAAGACGACCCCGCCGTCATTCGCGAACACTATCGCAAGCTCAACGAATACGTCCGAAAATTCGCCACCGGCGATTATATCGAAGAATCGCAAGCGTTGCTCAACGAACTGGCGAAAGCGATGCTCTGCCTCACCGACGCCGAACGCAAAGCCGAATACGACCACCAACTCGGTCGAAAGCTCGAAGGTAAAGACGAAACCGACGTCTACGGTCGTCGCTCTCTCGAAGCGATCCTGACCTCCGACGGCTCCGTCTCGCCCGACCAGATGAAGAAGGCGAAGAATCTCGCCGCCGCCATCGACGTCGATCTGCACGAAGCGCTCATGCAGCAAAAAGATATCGACAAAGAACGCGTTATGCAAGCTTACGCGGAATCGATCGGACTCCCATTCGTAAACCTCGACGACGTGCCCGTCGACGAATACTACGTCCCGTTCTTGAACCCCGTCACCGTGCGGCAGAACTCCTTTGTGCCGATCATGGCGGACATGGGCAAATTGATCCTCGCTTCCCCGCAACCTGTCGGGATCGATATTGAAGACGAACTGCGTCAACTCTTTGAAACGCCGGTGCGTTGCGCCATCTGCATGCCGCAACAAGTGAACTACGCCATCGCGAAATATTATCCTCGCGACGCCGTTCAACGCCGCTACGTCAAGCCCGAGGAAGCGGAAGCGGAAAAGCCGACGAAAGCTAAAAAAGAGAAGAAAGAAAAGCCCGCAAAACCTGAGAAGGCGAAGTCGATCAAAGAAGAACAAGCGGAACTCTCCGCGGAAGCGAAGAAAAAACGCGTCATGTTGACCATCGTCGGCTTCAACTTCGGCGCGATGATCGGCGCGTTCGGTATGAACTCCGGAATGATCTTAAAACACCCGAGCACGGTGGTCGTCATCGGCACGGCGATCTTGCTTGGCGCGGCCGGCGCCGCGGCGGGTTGGTTCTTCTCCCCCAAGGAAGAATGAGCGCGACTCGCTCTTAGAAAACAACTAAAATCAAACGATCCGTCGAACTTCAACGGATCGTTTTTTATTGACGTTTCGGACGCGTTATCGTTCCATTCCAAGCGCCGCTTTGACCTTCAAGACCAGAGGTCGTATCGCCAACTTGCGTTTGAACTTCCCGACAGGCAATCCCGCTTCCTTATAGAGCGCCAGATATTCGTCGACCGCGGCTTTCCCAAATAAGTCGGTGGCGTGACAGAGTTGGCTGAACGCGATACCGTCGACGATCGTCGTATCGTAACCGAGTTCGCGCCAGAACTTACTGCGTTGGCAACTGACTTGCGCGCGGCAGTCGTAAGACGCTTTCGTCGCCGTGCGCGAAAGACTCCCGGACGTATCCGTAACGCAGTAGATCGGGCGTTTATCGACGACAAGGTTCTTGGCGAAAGCGCAGACCTTCGACATGAACATTACGTCTTGCCAGTTACGGAACGTGTCGAACGTCAGCTCGTGCTCGTCGATCAGCGAGCGCAGGATCAGCTTCGACCACGGTACTCCGCCGCGTTGCAGTAACGAGATCTTACCCCCGGGTCTATCGTAATCGAAACACAGGTTCGCGTAGAGCTTTCCGCGTTTTGTCGGCTTCTTGCCTGTCGCGAGCTCGATACTGTCCGGCGGGAAAAAGACGAGATCGGCGTCGCCGTTAAGATACTCGGAAACGATATCGAACCAACCGTCGACGAAATAATCGTCCGCATCGGCGAACATGACCCACTTGCTCTTCGACATGCTCAACGCGGTATTACGCGCAGGCCCCGGCCCCGTATTACCCAACGGATTCGGGACGATACGCACGCGCTCCGAGCAATGCTTCGCCTTGACCTCTTCGAGTAGATCGAGGTCTTTCGTAGAACCGTCGTCGACGACGACAACTTCAACTTCTTTGCGCTTACCAATAGAATCTAATAGTTTATCCAAGAAACGAGGAGAGTTATAGTGCGGGATCACAATACATAATTCCGCAGTTGAATTATTACTCATCTGCCTGTCCAATAAGAAGTAGTAGCGCAAAACGTCGCCTATGCGTCTTACGCTAATTCAACAAGTGCGGCGCCGATCGCCGCCTATCGCGATCGAAACACGCCGTAACGTTTAGTATAATGGATAAGCCGTCAGATACAATAAAAAAAACGAATACGACAAAGAGTCTTTTTAGAGTTCGCTTATACTACAATGCTCATAATTTTTAAGATCGCGGACGCGCTCGCCCGCGATACAATAAACGTGACAATGCGCACTCTTACCTCAACGACGTCGTTATTACCTCATTCCGATCAGCTTCTTGATCGCCAGCTTCAGCGCGCGTTTCGCCAACATGCGTTTGAACTTTCCGACCGGTAATCCCGCTTCCTCATAGAGCGCCATATACTCGTTAACGACGGCTTTTCCAAAATGGTCGCTCGCGTAACGGAGATTACCAAACGCGACGCGATCGGCGAACGTCGTGACGTAACCTAATTCGCGCCAGAACTTGCTGCGTCGGCAACTGACTTGCACGCGATGGTCGAACATCTCTTTCGCCGTCGTGCGCGAGAGACTGTCGGACGTGTCCGTAACGCAGTAGACGCTGCGTTTATCGACGACGATATTCTCCGCGAAAGCGCACATCCGCGCAACGAACATCACGTCTTCCCAATTCCGCACCGGCTCGAACGTCAGCTCGTGTTTGTCGATCAACGCGCGCGAGATCAGTTTCGACCACGGCGTACCGCCGCGTTGCAATAACGCGAGCTTGCCCCCTTCTTTCTCGTAGTTGTAACACAAGTTCGCATACAGTTTCCCGCGCGGAGTCGGCTTCTTGCCGGTCGCGAGATCGATACTGTCCGGCGGAAAAAAGACGACGTCGACGTCGCTGTTCAGATACTCGGAAACGATATCGAACCAACCGTCGACGAAATAGTCGTCCGCGTCGGAGAACATGACCCACTTGCTCTTCGACATTTCCAACGCGACGTTTCGTGCGGGCCCCGGTCCCGTATTACCCAACGGGTTCGTTATGATACGCACGCGCTCGGAGCAATGCTTCGTCTTGACTTCTTCAAGTAGGTCAAGATCTTCCGTAGAACAGTCGTCGACGACTATGACTTCAACTTCGTCGCGCTTACCAATAGAATCTAATAGTTTATCCAAGAAACGAGGGGAGTTATAGTGCGGAATTATGATGCACAGAGCTGCTGTGGAATTATTACTCATCTGCCTATCCAATAAGAAATAACAGCGCCAAACGCAACCTTCGTCTCGCGCTTATTCCAACTAACGCGGAGCCGATCGCCGCCTATCGCGATCGAGACACGCCGAAAAATAGTATAGCAGACAACTAATTACACACAATAAAAAAGATCGCGAGAAAATGAACTCTTCCTCGCGATCGCGTATAAAACACAATATCTAATAATTTAAGAAGTTTAGCGTTCGACCCACTGTATCGACTCCCAATCGGTCTGGACGGCGACGTACGCCCCGACGATCGCAACGGCTACGCCGAGGATCAACGCGGCGCCAATAAACAACATCTTCTTAGCCTTCTTCAACTCCTCCGACGCGTCGGGCAAGTCTTGGATCGCAAGATCGGTATAAACGCGGCGCATATGCTTCATCGCGACGTAACCGCAAGGAAAACAGAAGATCAATTCCAATACTAGCGCGAAAGCCAACAACGCGATCGGCGTACCCGAAAAGACAAGTCGCGTTTGCGGCGCATGATACAGTCTCTGCAATCTATGCCACGTGACTTTGAGCTCTTTGGGACGATCGTCGTATTCCGACCATTTAGGCAGCTTCACGGCGCCGGGGTCGGCGGCGAGATTCACTTGCGGTTCCAAGTCGGGAAGCTCCACCGCGGGACCGGGGATCTCTACCGACTTCGGGATCTCCGGCGGCGCGTCGAAGTCATGCAACACAAAGTCTTGCATCTCCGATTCGACCGGAGCTTCGTCCGACGCTCGTTCGACCGGCGGCTCGACCTTCGACGACGCTTCTACTACCGGCGCGGGCGACGGCGTCTGGTTTTCTACGTCGCGCTTTTCTTCCGCGTCTTCTTCATAGTACAGTTCTTCAAACTCGTCGATCGGATCGCGGTCGCGCTTCGACGGCGTCGCCGACTTCGCGTCCGTTTCTTCGACTTCGCGCTTCTTCGACTCCAGTTCGGGCATAAGCAGATCGCGCAGCGCTTCTTTCCAGAACCCCGCGCCTAGCTCGACGGGGGCGACGGAGACTAGCGGCGACGGCGTGGCGTTATCTTCCAACGTGTCAAGCGATATCGATATCGGCGCAAACGGCTCTAACGCGACCGCGTTAAGCGGCGCTCCGCAATGTGGACAAAGTTGATCGTCGGCGCGACACACGCGTCCGCAGACGTCGCACGCGCGTACGGCGTTTCCTTCGCTCATCGTAGAGGTTCCTTCCTATTTTCGTCGATTATTTCAATACTAGCGTTCTAAAAACGGAGATAACGATCCCGACGACGAGATCGAACAACAACCAGTTCTTCGCGTGTTCGGCGCGGAGTCTCGCGGCGCGGAAGTCTTCGTCGTCGCGCGCGGCGTTAGCCAAAACGGCGTAGACGAGCCCGACGACCGCGAACGGAAGTTGAAACACGAGGAACTGCACCAACGCCCAATACAAAAAGTTTGGCGGGCGATTCGGGTCCCAACCCGACGTCGGCCCCAACGCTCTCGCGATCGTGCTCTTGACGCCCTCTAAGATCCAACACACAAAGGGAAGGATCAAATGCGCAAGGTATTTGAGTAGCGCGAGCAAGAACTTGCCGAGACTAACGCCAAATTTCGCCGCGGCCTTGCCGATGTTATCCGCGTCGTCGTCGCGTTCGGGGACGCGCTTAACGACGGGTACGTCGACTTCTTTCGCCGCAGTCTTCGGAACGGACGTCATGATCGGCGCTTTTTCGAGATCGACCGGCTTCGCGTCGAGCGTCGTTTTAACGCGCTTCGTTCGCGACGTCTCCTTGAGCGCGTAAGACTCGACCGCCTCGCTTGACGCGTCCGTTATACGGAAGCGCTCGCCGCAAGTCGAACAGAATTGCGCGCGCGTCGCGTTCTTGGCGCCGCATTTATCGCATAACTTCATTACGAACGTCCTCGTTATTTCTTGCGCGGTTCTTTACGCGGTTCTTCGTCGGTATACCGCGGATCGGGTCCAAATTCGTTTTCGCCTGAAGCGCTCGGCCAAACGAACAAACACAACGGCACGATCGTCGCGCACTTTTCAAGACCGTAAGCGCTCAATACCCATTGTATGCAAATTGCGACGACAAAATACCAACCGCTGAGGCCAATATCGTGAAGTCTTCGGACCGTCAACGCGATCAACGGCGCTAGCGTCGCCAAAACGGCTACAGTCACCGCGCCAACGTAATGAATGTTCTTCGCCATCTCCTCGGGCCGATCGAAGAACGTCTTATCGACCATGCCGGCGTAAAGGAGCGGACAAAAGAAACAGCCTAGGAACGAAAAGAACTGGAAATAGAAGTATTCCGAGCGACGCGCCCTGCCGCGGTAACGCGTAAAACGCGCGAGCGCGTGCCAATACCAATGGAACGGATCGTGCCAGATCTTCTTCCGCTTAGGCT
Organism: Thermoguttaceae bacterium; assembly: GCA_045599605.1. Classification (GTDB taxonomy): domain Bacteria; phylum Planctomycetota; class Planctomycetia; order Pirellulales; family Thermoguttaceae; genus RUG369. The sequence goes on along the minus strand of JAZRWE010000033.1, from coordinate 187,780 downwards.
CGGAAACCGCCGTTACGGTCGAGGTTTCGTATTCTTCGCGCATACCGCAGTTGGGACAGCGATTGTAATTCTCTTCGTATTCCGCTTGACAATATTTGCAACGCATAACTTTCGCTCGCGATGTTTGTTAGTGTTACCGTCGCGCGTCGGCGCTCGACGAGCGACGCTCTCATTATAGCGCCGTTTTGAAAAACGTAACGCACCGTCGTAAGAGACGTCAATTAAGCGGCGCTTCCAATGGGAAATTGTCGTTGCGCTCGACCTTCTGATAGATTGGCATATGACGGTAATAGACCTCTAAGATCATGCAGTTCATCGCGGTAACAAAGAGTCGCCCGCCGGAATCGCAATGTCCTCGCGGTTGCTCCGGCCACCAACTTCCGCGTTCGTGTCCTTCCATGCTCTGCGTTTCAATAAGCTTATCGCGAACTTTGGCGTTCCATTTCTTCCAGACGTCGCCGCCGTAATTGAACATGAGCTGCGAAGCATAGTACATATAATACGGGTTATTGATATCGGGTCCGATCTGGTTCGCTAAGCGTTCGATCCCTTGCGTAAGGCTCTCGTTGTCGATACTCCAGTCGAGATAGAGTCGACAGAGCAACCCGATCGAGTCGGTGGAGGTCGAGCCTTCCGATCCCGCCGTATAGCCGTAACGCGTTTCATAATCGTGAGAAACGACGTCGCGAAGAAAACTGCGAGCATTGTACACGACGTCCCCGCGAACGTTGATGCCAGCGAGCTGTCCGGCCTTGAGCGCCATCATCTGCCACCCGAAAACGGACGTGTCGCCCGCTTGTTTCGGCGAATAACGCCAACCGCCGTCGTCGGCTTGCGCGTACTCGGTAAAGCGAATAGCGTTCTCGACCATGTACCCGAGTTCGCGGTATTTGGCGCGCTCGCGGTCGGAGAGCATCGCGAACGTCTCGCATAACGCGATCGTCGCTAAGCCGTGAGAATACATCGTGCCGCCGCTCTCGTGATAGGACAAGCCGTTTTCATTCGGTTTGCCGTGTTCGACAAGCCAATTCATACCCGCCGCAACGACTTTTTTATACTTGCCCTTAGTCGGCGTGTTGCCCGCCGCGAGGAACGGCAGCAACGCCATCGCGGTCGCGGCGTTCGGCGCGTCCGTCTCGCCCCAATGCGAGCATTGCCCGCCGCAGCTCGGACAAAACTGCGTCTTATACGTCCACGACCCGTCGGGCAACTGGTGTTCCGCTATCCACGCTAGCGCCAACGCGACGGACTTCTCGCTACCCTCGCTGCCGCCCCCAATAGCGAGCGCCGCGGCTTTATCGACCCCGCGTCCGGAGAGGTCGGAGCCGTTGAGCGTGCCGAGCATATTCTCGACTTCCGCGGTCACGGCCGCGTCAAGTCCCAACGCGTCGTCCGTCGTGGTAAGCGATTCCGCCGTCTCCTCGTTGAAATCGGAAACGTCGGGCACGTCCGCGACGACCTCGCTTTGAACTTCGATGTTCGCGGCGTCAAATTCGACGCTCTCGGTCGACTCAATAGTCGCGTCGGGGTCGAAGACTTCGTCAAGAACGACGGTATCGCTGAGCCCGGGCTCGGAAACGATCTCCATCGCCTTACGAAAATCGGTATTGATGACGATGAACGCGAGGACCAAGACGAGCGCCAAGTGCGCGATCAAGCTGATGAGCCACATCGGCGCGTCGTCGGCCGCGCGTTCAAGCGACGACTTCTTATTGAGTAGTTCAAGCGTGTCTTGCGCGGTCTCCGCTTCTTCCGGCGCCTGCTTCACGCGACTGAGCCGTTCAAGGAACACGTCGGTCGAAGCGCGCGTCTCGTTTTCAGACGTCAGCGTAAGTTTATCAAGCGCGATTCCTTGCGAGGGAACGGACGCGTCAAGCGCCACGCTCGCGAGAAACTCGTTCGGTTCGGCGGCGTTGGCTGCGGCAGCGCCCGCGACCGCGCCGGCAAGCGCGCCAAGTCCGGCGGCGGAGGCTTCAAGCTCGCGCTCAAGCGCCGGCGCCTTGGAGCCCTTCTTCCCGCCTTTGGCTTTCGACTTCTTCTCGCGCTTAGCTTTCGGCTCTTTGGTCGCCTTCGCTTTCTTCTCGTTCTTAGCGGGCTTATCGCCGGTCTTGTAATTCTTATCGACCTTAGGCGCGCCGTTAGCGGCGACAGACGGAGCGGGGACGTCGCCGGGCGTCGGAGGCGCGGGTATATCGTCGTACGTAGTAGAGACAGGTATCGCGTATTCGTCTATGACAGGCGGAACGTTAACAGTCGGAGCGGCGACCGCAGCCTGCGCGGACGAAGCGGATGAAGCGCCGGAAGCCGGCTCGACGGGCCGACGGAACTGCCGCAACACGCGCGACACGGCTTCGGAGACGTTCGCTTGCGGCGCCTCGGTATTGGTAGCGAGCGGCGCGGCGTTCGACGCGTGAGACGCGTCGGCGGCGTTTTGAGCGGCTTTTTTCTCCGTGCGAGCGCGTTCCAAGACGGCGCGAACAAGATCGGAAGTACGCGGCGCGTTCGCGGAGCCGTTCGAGTTGTCGCGGTTGTTGTCGTTTAAGTTCATAGTCTTCCGTTGCGCACTTTAATATCGGCGGCGTTACGACGCGCGCCGTCAACGCGTTATCTTTTCTTTCCCACAGGCATACGTCGTCGAGAATTCGCCCTAGTTTCCCCAGTTGAGTTATTGTAGCGCTTTAGAGACAAAAAATACAGAATCTGCTCGACGTTTTTATAAAAATTTTTACGTTTTCTCGTTTACTCGCAACAGAAACGACGTAGTATTAAGGAGACGCAAAACCGCGATCGGCTCGTAAGCCTATTATTTATAGGTTTATCTATTTTACCTATATTCTAAAACTAGAAGTAATCGACGCTTTGAATATAGGAGAAATTGAAAAAATCGTAAGAAAAATGGGACTTGGGGCGTTGAATAATCGATAAAACTTGCTACAATGGCAAAACAATATTGCGTTGACGAAATCGCGAAACCGTTTTCGAAAAACATCCGACGTCGCGTTGCGGCGTTTGAAACAAATACACTGAGGATATAACAATGGCAGGGAAAAGTAAGAAAAAGGCGGAAACCGTCTACCTCGTTTGCGAAGAGACCGGCGAATACAACTACATCGTTCGTCGTAAGCCCGGCGGTGAAAAACTTAAGCTGAAGAAGTATTGCCCCAAGCTCCGCAAGCACACGCTGCACGTCGAAAAGAAAAAGTGATCCTTTTTCGCGCTATTTCGCAATGCGATGCGCTCAGTATTTGTTCTTGACGTCCTGAGCGCAGATTGTGTTTCTTGACGGCGAAACGTAGGAAATACTTAAAACGACTGTTCGAATCTTTCGACAGTCGTTTTTTTTATTGCCCTTATCGTAAGAAAACCAAACAAACAAACGAAGAAAAAGAGAGCCCGATAAGCTATGAACGCTCATCGGGCTCTTGCTAAACACCCCCATGTTAGCTTGTTTCGTTAACTTGTAGGGTCGGCGGCGCGATTGCTCACGCCGCGGCGTACGTTACGAGTTCGATCGTCGGATCACTCGTCTTCGTCCTCTTCCTCGTCGACGATCGGAGCTTCCTCTTTATCATCGTCGCCGGCAGCTTTGTCTTCCTTCTTATCGTCGGTAGACGGCTTATCGTCCTCTTTCTCGTCGTCTTCCTTCTTATCGTCGGTAGACGGCTTATCGTCCTCTTTCTCTTCGTCTTCCTTCTTATCGTCGGAAGTCGGCTTATCGTCCTCTTTCTCTTCGTCTTCCTTCTTGTCGTCGGAAGTCGGCTTGTCGTCCTCTTTCTCTTCGTCTTCCTTCTTGTCGTCGGAAGTCGGCTTATCGTCCTCTTTCTTGTCGTCTTCCTTCTTATCGTCGGAAGTCGGCTTGTCGTCGGTCGCTTCGCCGGCGTCTTGCGTGAAGAGCTCGTCGGAATAGACTTCGTCGTAGATCGTACTGTACGAATATCCTTCACGCCAGAGCTTCAAAACGCTCGTAAGGTCGGTGGCGACTTTGGCGCCGGTAGCGGCGTTAGAGAGACGGAAGTTGGCGTTGCCGGACGCGGCGGCGACGTCTTTCTTGACGGCGTCTTTCGCGGCTTCTTGCGCGTCCGCCTTGATATCGCCGGGTTGAGACAACTCTTTATTTTCGGCAAGTTTGTCGTACGTGGAATTGAGTTCCTTGATACGTTCGTCCGCGGCGGCGTCGGTCTTAGCGTCGGCGTCGGCAAGTTCTTTACGCGCTTCGGTAACGGCGTCGTTATAATCGTCGACGATCTCGTCGCGCTTTTGGAGGAATTCCGTCAGCGTAGTTTCGCCCTTCGCGTAGCTCTCCTTCGCCTTCGCAAGTTCCGCCTTGCGAACGTCTACCGCCGCAAGATACGATTGGAGATAAGTCGAAAGGTTCGTTGAATGAGATTCGTTGCGTTGTTGTTCGTTGGCGACCCACGCGTCGAACCATTCGTACCAATTCGAGATCTCAGGATCCGGATCGGGTTTCACGTCGTCTTCTTTGACCGTCAACGTGAAGCTCGCCGCGGAAGCCTCGCCATAGTTGACCGCGGTACCCTCGCGACTGACGATCGTCGTCGCGTTGACCTTGATCTCAAGAACGTCTTCCTTCTTATTGAGATCGTTGAAGTAGTCCTTCGGAACGTCCCAAGTAATGACGCCGGTCTTGGAATCGATCGTCATACCCTCGGGCATACCGTCGGCGAGCGAGTACTCGACTTCGTACTTGACGGTCTCTTTCTTGCCGTCCTTCTCGATCTCCTTTTCCGCCTTCGCTTCGACGGTGACCGTGAACGTTTCGCCGGCTTTGACGGATTGAGGATCGATCTTTTCGATGACCGGAGCGACGCCTTCGTCGTCCTTATAACGCGAGTTCGCGATCAGCAATTCGTAGGTCTTTTCAGAGGACAGACCATCGGCAAGCGAACCGTCTTCTTGCTTGACGCGTTCGGTCGCCTTGATCGTGAACTTGAACGTCTGCGCGGAAACTTCAAGCGGGAGATATTCTTCCGGAATAGCCCAGGAAACCGCGCCGGTGACGGGGTCAAAAGTGAACCCGGCGGGATAACCTTCGCCAATGAGTTCGTACTTGATAGGATTGACGCCTTCGGGGTCTTTCGCGACGACTTGACCGACATAGGTCTTGCCGGTAGCCGCGGCTACGGTCTCAAGTTCCTCGAAGACGGGCGGATTGTCTTTGTAATCGGGATTGTCGATCGTGAGCTTGAAGGACGTCGTCGCTTCGCCGCCGTAGTCGACGTAGCGCCCCTTCTCGACCATGATCGTCGCGGCGCTCAATTCGACTTCGATCGTTTCCGATTTGACGTTGTTGTCCGCGAAATAGTCGGCGGGAACGTCCCACTTGATACGACCGTTCTCGTCGATCGTCATGCCCTCGGGGCCCTTAACGATCGCGTACTCGACTTCGTATTCGTAGTCTTCTTGCGGCACGTCTTCGCCGGGATCGGGCTCGCCGTCGGCGGGCTTGTCCTCAGAATCCTTCTTAGCGGGCTTATAGACAGCTTCCGCTTTGACGTTCAATTCAAACGAGTCGCCGGGAACGACGTTTTCAAGTTCGCCGATCGCGCTCCACGTCGGGATAACGAGATCGTCTTCTTTAGCTTCGCCGTTCAGGACGTAAATGTCGTAAACGTGAGTCGAAGTCAAGCCGTCGGTATAGACGCCGTCTTCGCCAAGGTATTGCTCGGTCGCCTTGATCTCGATCGAGACTTTACGGCAACCAACGTACTTGGTGAGATAATCGGACGGGATCGTCCAGACAAGTTCGCCGGTCGCGCTAAACGCGAGATCTTTCGGATAATCGTCGCCGACGAGTTCGAGATAGACGCGATCCGCCAACGAGTTCGGATCGGTCGCTTCGATCTTCACGGAGAATTGGTCGCCGGTGACCGCGGTATTCTCTTCAAGTTCTTTGAAGACGGGCGCGTAGTCTTTGAAGTTCGAGTTCACGATCGTGAGTTGGAACGAAGTTTCCGACGATTCGCCGTAATCCTTGACGTTGTCTTTCGCGTTGATGAGCGTCGTCGCCGAGAGCTTGACGGTCACGGTCGTCGATTTGACCGCGTCCGATTCGAAGAAGTTGCTCGGAACGTTCCATTCGATAACGCCGTCTTGATCGATCGTCATCCCTTTCGGGCAATCCGTCAGCTGATATTCAACGATAAGATCGCCGCCGACCGTCGCTTCGACCGTCTTGTGGAACTTCTCGCCGGTCTTAGTTTCGGCGTTCGCAACGTCTTTCCATTGCGGCGCTTCGCCGGCTTCGTAATTCGAGTTCACGATCGTCATATCGATCGTCTTCTCAACGGAGTAACCGTCGACCCAAGAACCGTCTTCCTGCTTGATGCGCGAGGTCGCTTTGACGACGACGTCGTTCGTTTGATACTTGATCGCCTTGTTGCCAAGATAGTCTTCCGGAACGTCCCAAGAGAGATCGCCGGTCTCCGCGTCGATCGTGACGCCGTTAGGAGCGGAAACGATCTCGTACTTGATCGTAACGCCTTCCGCGGTCGGAACGCTAGCGCGGATCTCGACTTCGAGCTTCTCGCCAGTCTTCGCTTCGATCGGATCGACGTCGTCGAAGATCGGAATACAACCGACGTTGAGCGTCAGTTTCATCGTCGCGACGTTGCCGAGCGCGTCGGTCGCTTTCACGGCGACATAATACACGCCGTAGTCGTCGGCCGTCACGTTGGACCAGCTGAGCGCGCCGGTCTCGGAAACAGAGATAAAGCGAGGACCGGCTTCCGGATTAGCTAACGCGAATACGATATCGGAGCGTTCGACGCCTTCTTCGTCCGCCTTGTTCGTATGGAGTTGCTTCGCGCCGACGTCGCCGGGATTGATATTCAGCGACATAGCGCTTTCCGTGAAGCTCAATTCCTTCGTGTCGACATAGACGTCGAAATTGGCGTAATCGCTGTAAAGACGAGTCCAAGCGCCGTCGCGGAACGCGGGCACATACGTGCGCAACGCGATCGTGTGCATGCCCTCGGAAAGTTTTTGCGAGTCTTTGAGCTGCAACGAGAGCGTGTAGGTCTGTTCGTGGACTTCTTCGTCGTAAAAATGTTTGACGACGCTGTAGTTGAATTCTTCACCGTCGATATAGACGCTGATCGGATTATCGGTCGTCGCGCCAAGATCGAAGCCGTTGAACGTCGCCTTGATCTGCAACGCGGAATCGGCGAGATTACTAGACACGATCTTTACGCCGTCTTCAAGATCGCCGACCTTCGTGCCCGACGTACTTTCAAATACGACGCTAGGAACGGCCGGCGAGATATACGTCGGTTGATCGATCTTAACGGTCAGACCGTTGTCGAGTTTGGCCGTGATGGAGATCGTGGCGTATTGAGCGCCGTAGTTCTCGGTAACGATATCGAATTTCGAGTTATTGTCGCCGGTCGGCTTGATCTCGTAACCTTCGGGCTCAACGGCGGATCCGATCGTATATTTAATAGCGTAACCGCCAAATTCCGTCGGAAGTTCGACGGAGATAGTTTCGCCGGCGTTCACGTTGAAATCGACGTCGGCAAGCGCCGCTTCGATATATTGCCTCAAGCCGTCTTCACCAACGTAGACGGTCGTTTGTTGGAATTCGAGCGCGTCGTCGTCGATCGTGGACGTGAACGAGATATTCGTTACGCCGCTAGCGTCCTTGTCCGAGACCAATCTCAGCGCGCTTTGTTCGGGCGCGGAGACAAGATGCATATCGACGATCGTGAACGTGTCGACAGGGAAGTTTTGACTCTCGGTGCCGTAAGGATTCGTAACGGTGTGCGTCTTCGCGGCTTCCATTTGGTCGATCACGTCGTAACCGTCGACGACAAAACCGAAGACGTTATAGCCGCCGTCGAGCCAAGAGCAGGCGTCGTACGTGATATAGAACTGCGAATCGCTCGTGTCCTTACGGCCGGTCTGAGTGTTGTTGCTATTCGCGAACGCGACGATACCGCGACTGCTGTGCGTAAGAACGTCGGAGTATTCGTCGGCGATCGTCGTGCCGGATCCTTGGAAGCCGTAGCCGTCGCTGGAACCGCCTTGGAACATGAAGCCGGGAATATCGCGATGGAACGTCTTGCCTTCGTAGTAGTCGCTGAAATAGAGCGACAGGAAGTGCGAGACCGAATTGGGAGCTTCGGAATCAAAGAGTTGGATCGTGACTTCGCCGAGCGAGGAAACGACGCCTTCCGTCGTCTTTTGGATCGAGAACGCGATCTGCGTCCCTTCGACAAAAGAAGCGGTCAGACCGTCGACGGAACTGGCGTCGACGAATTCGAGCGGAACGCCTTCGTACGCGAAGTGATAAGAATCCGGGTCGGCAATAGTAATGACTTCGGGCAGCGTTTCATAGAGCGACGCGGCGTCGAGCATTTGACGAGGTTCCAACGCTTCAAAGACGCGTCGGCGGCGCGCCTCTTGCAAGCTCTTTTGGCGACGTTGTTCGCGCGCCTTGGCGACGATGGTCTTACCGGACAAAACTCTACCGATCTTAGACGACAAACTCATTTTGTTTCCCTATCATTCCTTAACTACTAGCGCGACTCCCGATCCTATATGCCGCGCCTTCGACGCTATTTGACCGAAACTACTAGTTTCCGCGTCGACTATGCATCTTGTTTAATTACTAAACTATGCCGCTTTATCCTATATTAGCGATTCTTCCCAATAGCGGCAAGACGGAATCTCGGCCGATCGACGCGTTCGCCTACCCCGCGCCTTCCGTCGTCGAATACCATTACCTTAGTATGTTAGACTTGCGCCTTTAATCTAAAGTTCCTGCTCATGCTTAAACATCGCCTATTTTATCACATTTCAAAACAAACAAAATAGGCAAACTATTATAAAATATTCGTCCTAAACCTAGAAAAACTTTTTGTAAAACAGCCAAAATCTAAAAAACTCTTGAAAAAAAAGATAAATTAGGATAAAATACGAAGTCGACAACATCTAACCGCACTGAAGTTGGCGCGTTGGTCGACTGCGTTGTTTGAAAAGCGAGAACCGAGATGCTTGATTTAAGAAATTTGAAGAAATCGTATAAAGAACCCGACGGCGGCGAGCTACCTATCTTAGACGTGCCAAGATGGCAAGTTGGCGCCGGCGAACAAGTCGTTGTCGTCGGTCCTAGCGGTTGCGGTAAAACGACGCTCTTGCACATCATCGCGGGTATCTTGCGTCCGACTTCCGGTCAAGTCTTGATCAACGGTTGGAACACCGCGATCTTGAACGAATCGGAACGCGACCAATTCCGCGCGCGCACGATCGGCTACGTCTTCCAGACGTTCAATTTGCTTCCCGGCTTCACGGCGTTGGAAAACGTCCAACTGGGCATGGCGTTCGCGGGGCGCGGGTCCGACCGCAAACGCGCTATCGACTTGCTGGAACGCGTCGGTCTTGGACATCGTCTGCACCACAAGCCGGGTCAAATGTCCGTCGGCGAACAGCAACGCGTCTCCGTCGCGCGCGCCTTGGCGAACAAACCGAAGCTCGTGCTCGCCGACGAACCGACCGCTAACGTCGACGTCGGAAACCAACAACTCGTCGTCGATATGTTGCGCAATACCTGTCGCGAAGAAAACGTCGCGCTCGTCATCGTCACGCACTCCCCCGCAGTCGCCGAACAGTTCGACCGCGTCGACCTGCTGACCGACGTCAACCTCATTGCCAAGCAGAAGCTCGCGGAACAAGACCGCGACGTGTTGCAAGGCTGAAAAACGCGATAAGACAATAAAAAAACCGCGACCGAACGAATGACGCTCGATCGCGGTTTCTAATGGGCTGTGTTGGATTCGAACCAGCGACCTTCTGGGTGTAAACCAGACGCTCTAACCAAACTGAGCTAACAGCCCGCAATATTTGTGACTATTCTAACAAAAGAACGAATTCTGTCAAGTATATAAAATACCACGCCCTTCTATGGAGGCCTACGCGCGCGCGAGGAGGACCGACAAGACGATGACGACGTTATCTGCAATACTTCCGGCGTTTGCGACCTTTGCGCTCGCGAGTTTCGATTCCACGCTCTTTGGAGTCGGTATCGCCGCGGCCGCGCTGCTCGTCTCGATACGGCAATTCTTCACGCAACTCGACCGCGTTAACAAAACGGCGTACGATCCGGAAGTCGGCGCGGACCGCGCGCAGAAGTTCCATCACCGTCAAGCGTTGCGACGTTTACAGATATCCTCGCTCGTCGCGATCTTCGCCGCGTTGATGATCGTAGGACTCTATATCCCCGCGCACGCGCATCCTCGCGCGTGGGGCGTCGTGTGGATCGCCGCGCTAGGCTTTCTGCTCTGGGGAGGATGCATCGCGTTGGCGGACATGATCTCGATACGACTCTTCTACTCGATCGAGTTAGACAAGCAACACGCGGAAGAGCTCGCGCTCGATTACAAAATGAAAAAGTTCCAGGAACAGAACTTGCGCGACTTGGACGAAGCGCAACAAGAAGCCGAACGCGAAACCGCGGAAGAAGTTAAAAAGAACGAAAGTCGGTAACGTTCTAAAACTATACAAAGACAACGAGTTATGGGCACTATTCCTCAAAACCATCTATTTCGATTGCGTTTCCCCGTCGGCAAAGCGCCCGACGCGCTCTTCGCGGACGCGCTTGGCGACAACTTGCCCGCCGAGGCGCTCGACGAGTCGTATCGTCTGCCGTTCTGGTCGCAATACGATCTGCCCGACGGGTTCGACAAGCGCACCGGCGAATCGGGCTTACTGCAAGCTTGTCGTCCTGAGATCGCGAACAGGTTCGATTTCCGACTAGCGTGGAATCCCGGCGGGTTGGCGTTGACCGTCGTCGTCGCGAAGAAAAAACGTCAAGGTTATAGTTCGCACCACAACCTGCATTCCGCGGACTGCGTACGGTTATGCGTCGACACGCGCGACGTAAAAGAAAACCGACGCGCTAACGGCTACTGTCATAAGTTCTTATTTTATCCGTTCGTCGGCGAGACGCAAACCGGCGCGACGCCGCTAGCGCAATGGCTGCCTATCAACCGCGCGAAGGCTATGCCGAATCCGGTGGAAGTAAAGCTATTCCGCATGAGTTCGGAGGCGACCAAAGACGGGTATCGTTTCTCGGTGATCTTGCCCGCCACGACGATGACCGGGTTCGACGCCAACGAATTCGATCGCTTCGGCATGCACTACGTCGTTCGCGACCAAGAATACGGCGCGTTCGTCTTGCAATACGCCGAGCCCGCGCCTTGCGAAGAGGACCCGAGTTTGTGGGCGTCGTTCGTGATGAAAGATTAAGGCGCTATTCGTACAGAAAACGACAAAAAAGAGCCGTCGACGTAATACCCAACGTCGACGGCTCTTTATTTAATATCTTATTTCAAAGTCTATTACCGCTCAGCGCTTAGCGACGGGAAAGAAATCGCCCAAGTCGGTGACGTCGATAAGTCCCACGGCGTAACCGTTCTCGTCGACGACGGGCAACTCGCTGATCTTCTTAGAAGTCATAAGCGCGACGGCTTCTCTCATCATCGCGCCGGCGCGGACGACGCTTGGCGTGCGCGTCATTACGTCGGAAATAGGCGCGTCGAGCGCGCTTTCGCCGTGCGATTCAAAGAGCTTGGCGAGGTCGGAGTCGGTAAAGATACCGGACAATTTGCCTTGACGGTTGGTGAGCAGGATTGCGCCGGAACGTCTGCCGGGCTTACGACAGGACGAAAATACTTCGCGAACAGTCGCGGAATCGTCGGCGCAACGGCATTGCTCTACGCGGCGCATACAGTCGTCGACGCGACTGAGCTGCTTACCCAAGGAGCCGCCCGGGTGAAAGCGCGCGAAATCTTCGGAGCGGAACCCGCGCTCGCGACTGGCGGCAAGCGAGAGCGCGTCGCCGACGGCAAGCATCGCGGCGGCGGAAGAACTAGGCGCGAGTTTCAGCGAATCCGCTTCTTCGATCTTGCCGATCTCCAAGACGACGCTAGAAGCGCGTCCAAGAGCGCTATGCTTAGTGGACACGATAGACACGATAGGGATATTGCGTGAACGCAGCGGCGCAAGGATCCGCTTAACTTCCTCCGTTTCGCCGCTATACGAGAGCGCGAGAACGACGTCGCCGGGTCTAACGCAACCGAGGTCGCCGTGGAACGCTTCGCCCGGATGCATAAAATGACTGGGCGTCCCCGTCGACGAGAGCGTCGCCGAGAGCTTACGCCCGACAAGACCGGCTTTACCCATCCCGGTCACGATCACGCAGCCGCGGCAGTTAACGAACATATCGAGCGCGTCGCAGAAGTTGTCGTCGAGACGATCGAGTTGCGCGAGTATCGCGTCGCTTTCGGAGCGCACGACGCTCTTGGCAAATTCGATCGCGTCGTTCTCTTCGGCGGTACGTTCGCGATAACAAGTTTTCATCGCGAGATTTCCGTCGACAAGCTTTTCCGCGTCGTCAAAACGCGCTATTCTCAAATTGTTCTCACTCATTTGCGGCTCCTTAAAAAATGTGCGTACGCGCGTGGATGATAGCGAAAATTCGTTGACGACGCAAGAGCGAACGCGACCTCGAGACGCGAGAAGCAAGCGACTTCGCAGAGAAAAACTGAACGCTTGGCGCGACTAGGAATTATATCGAGTTAGCGACGCACAAAAACTACCGCAACGTCGCGGCGCGCTATTGTAGAATAATAGATTTCTTATAAAATAGGGAGAGCGCGCGTGTGTTTTGTCGCCCCGAAGGGGCTTTTTTTATGCGCGCTAAATTTCGGTCTTGAACGCGCGGCGGCGTCACGCTTTCGCGCATGCAACGCTAACGGACGCGCGGCGCGTCTTTACTACGAGTAAGGATTCGAATGGCAGTCATACTTAACGTCGAACATTTACGCAAGCACTACGGCCCGGAACCCGTCCTCGCGGACGTCACGTTTCAAGTTCGGGACGGCGATAAGATCGGTCTAGTCGGCCCGAACGGTTGCGGCAAGACCACCTTGCTCAATATCCTTTCCGGCAAAGACGAGTCGGAAAAAGGAACGATCGAACGCTATTCTAACGCGACGATCGGATATCTGGAACAACGACCCGCCGTCGATGCGGCGGAAACCGTCATGGACGCGGCGCGAAAAGCGTTGGCGCACCTCACAGAAGCGCAAAAAGAATCGGAAGAGATCGCCAATAAGACCGCCGATCCGTCACTCTCGCCCGAGGAATTGGACAGACTCCTGCGTCGTTACGACTATCTCCACGAATACCTTATGCGTCACGACGCGTACAATATCGAGCATCGCATCCAACGCATCTTGCTCGGCGTCGGGTTCCGTGAAGAAGATATGGAGAAATCGGTCGCGTCGCTCAGCGGCGGCGAGCTGAACCGTCTCGGTTTGGCGAAACTGCTGCTTGAAGAGCCCGATATCATGCTGCTCGACGAACCGTCCAACCACTTGGACTTAGCGGCGACAGAATGGCTTGAAGATTTCTTGAAGTCGACGAACGCCGCCGTCATTCTCGTCAGCCACGACCGCTATTTCTTGGACCGCGTTACGAACCGCACGTTCGAGCTCTACGCCGGAACGATCGACGATTATCCGGGCAACTTCACCAAATACTCGACGTTAAAAGAAGAACGTCTTGCCGTTCAGACGAAGACCTACGAAAAGTGGGTCGAAGAAGTCGAGAAAGCCAAAGAGTTCATCCGCAAGAACCACTACAGTAAAGACACGGCGGCTCGCGCGGAAGACCGTCGCAAGAAGTTAGAGAAGCTGGAAGCGGATCCGCCGGAACTCCCGCGCGACGTTTCGTCTCCGCCGATGACTTTCCCGCCGGCAACGCGCACCGGGGATATCGTATTTCGCGTCGACAATCTCGCGAAAGGTTACGGCGAACGTCAATTATTCAAGGGTTATTCTTTCGATATCCAACGTGGCGAGCGTTGGGCTATCCTCGGTCCTAACGGCTGCGGTAAGACGACGTTCCTGCGCTGCTTGCTCGGCGAAGAGACGCCGGACGAAGGCGCGGTGCGTTTCGGTCAGGGCGTGGAAGTCGGCTATTTCGACCAGCAACTGCGCGTCGTAGACGACCAGATCCCGGTCGTAGACGCGATACGTCCGAAGAAGAAGGTCTTTGAAGACTTGCAACGTCGCAAGCTCTTGGCGATGTTCGGTCTGCAAGGGGACCAACAGCTCCTCAAAGTCTGCAACCTCAGCGGCGGTCAGCGTTGCCGCGCGGCGTTGGCGAAACTCGCCGCGGACGATCCGAACGTCTTGATCCTCGACGAACCTACGAACCACCTCGACCTCTGGGCGAGAAAGGCGTTGGAGAAGGCGTTAAAAGAATTCAGCGGCAGCGTGTTGTTCATCAGCCACGACCGTTATTTCGTCGACCAAGTCGCCGACAAGATCCTCGTCGTCCAACCTAACGCGACCTACAAGATCGTCGAAGGAAACTACACGACGTTCCGACATATGGTCGCTAAGGGCTTAGTCGCCGACCCGTTCCAACCGAACGCGTTGGACGAACCGTTTGTGCCCGAAAAAACGCGACAAACGACCGTCAAAGCCAATTCCGATATGTCGAAGCGTTCCTCGCTCGAACACGTCTCCTCGAAGGCGAAGAAGAACGCGAGCGCCCCCGCGCAATCAGGCGCCCCGGCAAAATCTAAAGGCAAGAACAAAGGCGAAGTACGCGATCTCGACGGCGCTCAGAACGCCAAAAAAACAAACGGCGTCCCGAGTTACAAACAAGGCGATCCGAGTAAATACGCCGAACAGAACTTCAAGGCGGGCCAAGGCGCGACCTCGAAACCGAAGCCGGAAAAACGCAAGCGCAAGTTCCCGTATCGCAAGGTCTCCGATATCGAAGACGAGATCTTCATCCGCGAAACGCATATGCAGACTCTCAACGACGACTTGCTGAAACCGGAGAACCTCCGCGACGGCGAGAAGATGAAGAGTCTGCAAGCGGAGATCAAGGCGGAAGAAGAAGCGATCAAACAACTTTACGAACATTGGGAAGAAGCTTCCGAGCTTAACTGGTAATAGCGCCATGTCGGACAAACAACACCATAACGAAAATTGGGGCTCGCGCTTAGGCGTCGTCTTAGCGGTCGCGGGGGGCGCGGTCGGTCTAGGGAACTTTCTGCGTTTTCCCGGCCAAGTGGTAAACTACGGCGGGGGCGCGTTTATGATCCCCTACCTGCTCTCGTTCCTCATCATCGCTATTCCGCTAGCTTGCTCGGAATGGGCGTTAGGACGTTACGGCGGCCGCATGGGCTACCATTCTCCGTTTGGCGTGTATTACGCGGTCGGTAAGAAGTCGCTCTTCTGGGGCGCCGTCGGCGGACTATCCGGCTTGACGCCGCTCGTCATCAGCATGTATTACATCTTCGTCGAGGCGTGGTGTCTGCTCTACGCGCTCCAGTACCTCGGCGGAGTACTAGACCACGTCGGACTCGGTTTCTCGCTGCTCGACAACGTCAAACCGGGCTTGAACTTAGAAAGCGGCGACGCTTACGCGGGGCTCTTTGCGCAATTCACGGGGATGCAGGACGACGCGTTGTTGTTCAAGAACGTCGTCTCGCCGTTGCTGATCGTTACGTTGTTGTGCGCCGCCGCCAACTTCTATCTCATCTACTGCGGAGTAACGAAGGGTATCGAACGCTTCAGCAAGATCGTCGCGCCCCTTATTTTGATCTGCTCTTTCGCGGTCGTGTTGCGCGTCTTGACGTTGGGCAATCCCACCGGTATCGAAGGTCAAAGTCTGCTCGACGGCCTCGGGTTCATGTGGAATCCCTCCCGCAATATCGTCGACGCCAACGGCGTTACGCAACATATCACCGTCTGGACCTCGCTTTCGGATCCGGAGGTATGGCTTGCCGCGACCTCGCAGATATTCTTTACCGTCTCGATCTGCTTAGGCGCGACGTGCACTTACGCGTCGTACATCTCGAAAAATGAAGATATCGCGTTGTCAAGCGTGACGGCGACCTCGGCTAACGAGTTCTGCGAAGTCGTTCTCGGCGGTCTAATGGCGATTCCGCCGGCGATCATGTTCCTAGGCGCGCAAGCCGCGGATAAGTTCGGCAGTTCGTTCTCGTTAGGGTTCGTCGTGCTTCCCAACGTCTTCGCGAAGATGCCCGCCGGCGAGCTATTCGGCTTCCTGTTCTTCACGCTGCTATTCTGCTCCGCTATCACGAGTTCGATGTCGATCGTGCAACCGACGTTGGCGTTCTTCCGCGACGCGCTCAAAGCGCCGAGAACGCTCTGCGTATTCATCACCTGCGCCGTCGTGCTCACGGGCACGTTCTTCGTTACCTGGTATTCAAAAGACCTTGCGGCGTTAGACGCGTTCGATTTCTGGTTGGCGAATTTCGCGCCGTTCTTATGCGGCGTCGTGCAAACGATCTTGATCGCGTTCGTATGGAAGCTGTCGAACCTACGCGAGGAATGGGATTGCGGCGCTATCGTAAAGCTACCGCGCTTTCTGGGACCGTTGATCAAATGGATATCGCTGCCGTACTTGACGCTGATTTTCGCGTTCTGGTGTTACAAGAACATGACTTCCAGACTTAGCGACGTCGCGCATAATCCGGTAACGCAGCGTTCGCTCGTCTTCATCGGCGTTCTGGGACTCGCGTTCATTATCGTTTCGCTCCGCGCTATCAAGCGCATGCGTAAAGAAGAAAAAGAAGAAGAACAGACGCAAGTCAAATAACGACAACAACGTCGTCTATTCACGTAAACGCGACGCGCGCTCCAAGCGATCGCGTTTACGCCTTTTCCGTGATACTATTTTGTTTTTCAAAGCGCGTTCTCTCGCGTCGGAGTCATAGTGGCTGATAACAACAAACACACTAACGAACATTGGGGTTCGCGTCTGGGCGTTATCTTAGCGGTTTCAGGTAGCGCGATCGGTCTTGGGAATTTCTTACGCTTCCCGGGTCAAGCCGCAAGTCACGGCGGCGGCGCGTTTATGATTCCCTATCTGATCGCGTTGCTCGTTGTCGCCATCCCGATCGCGTTGACGGAATGGACCTTGGGACGCTACGGCGGCACGCAAGGCTACCATTCCCCGATGGGGATCTACTACGCGGGCGGCGGACGCAAGCGATTCTTCGGGATCTGCGGCGGGATGTTCACGTTCACGTCGTACGTCATCGATATGTACTACCTCTTTATCGAGGGCTGGTGCTTGTTCTACGCGTTGGAATACCTTGGCGCGTTGTTGTCGAACGTCGGTCTTGGCTTCTCGCTCATTCCCGGCGGCGACGCGGCTTCTAGTTTCGCGACGCAGGAATCGTGCGGCGCCGTCTTCACGCAGATGAGCGGTATCGAGTCCAACGGCTCGATATTCAGTGCGGCGGGCGCGCCGTTGCTCTGCATTCTCGCGGCGTGCACGTTCATCAACTTCTATCTCATCTATCGCGGGGTATCTCGCGGTATCGAACGATTCTGTAAAGCGGTCGCGCCGCTTATCTTGTTGTGTTCGTTCATTATCGTGTTCCGCGTGTTGACGCTCGGCAATCCCACCGGAGTCGAAGGTCAAAGCCTGCTCGACGGTCTCGGGTTCATGTGGAATCCGAAGAACGTCGGGGAAACGTTGAAGAACCCCGAAGTCTGGCTCGCTGCCACCTCGCAGATATTCTTCTCGACTTCGCTCTGCACTAGCGCCGTTCTGACGTACACTAGCTACATCCGCTCCAAGCAAGACGTGGCGTTGTCCAGCGCTACGGCGACTATGGCTAACGAGTTCTGCGAAGTGTGCCTCGGCGGTTTGATGATCATCCCCCCCGCGATCATGTTCCTCGGCGCGAGCGCGGCAGATAAGATCGGTAGCTCGTTCTCGCTCGGGTTCGTCGTGTTGCCCAACGTCTTCGCGAAGATGTTCTGCGGCAATTTCTTCGGATTCGTATTCTTCTCGTTATTGTTCTTCGCGGCAATCACGAGCTCCATCTCGCAACTGCAGCCCGTTGTCGCGTTCTTCAAAGAAGCGTTTGGATGGAACAAACTGCGCTGCGTTCTCGTCGGCGCCATAACGATCGCGCTCGGACTTGCTATTGTTTGCTACCTCACGGAAGGACTCGTCGCGCTCGACGTCTTCGACTTCTGGTCCGCGAACTTTACGCCGTTCGTCTGCGCGATCTTGCAGACTTCGCTCGTCGTGTATATCTTGGGCAAGAACAAATTTATTGAAGAAGCGGATCGCGGCGCCGTATGTAAGTTCGCCAAAAACATTTACCCGATCGTGTCGTTTGTCACTATCCCGTATCTGACGCTCATCTTCCTGTTCTGGCTCTCGCTCAACTTCAAGGGTCGTATCGTCGAACTCGTCAATAACCGCGCCGCGTTGGCGTCGACTGTGTTCCTCGTCGTGTTGATGGCGGCGTTGGCGTGTATCGCGACGGTCACGACGAAGCGTTGGCAGCGCGAAAACGCGCAGAACGACGACCGGAATTGACGCGACTTATCGCAAAAATCAAGTAAGCGTTTCGCGTGCCGCGACGCGTTTTCATTACATAGAAACAAAGGAAATCGAACTATGACTATCGGCGGTTGGATCAGTATGACGATCACGCTCGGCTTCGTTCTCGGATTATTCACTTGGTGTTGCTACAAGATGACGACCGCTCCGGCGCGCGTCGAAGAGAACGAAAACGCAACGGAAGTAGAACAAAACTAACGCATAACGATTTAGGACAATACAGTGAATTCCGGTAAAGATAAGCAGCATTGGGGTTCGCGCTTAGGCGCGGTATTAGCGGTATCCGGTAGCGCGGTCGGGCTAGGCAACTTTCTACGTTTCCCCGGCCAAGTCGTCAACAACGGCGGCGGCGCGTTCTTAATACCGTACCTCATCTCGCTGCTTATCGTCGCGATCCCGCTCGCGACCTCGGAATGGGCGCTGGGGCGTTACGCGGGCAGATTAGGAAAACATTCGCCGCTCGGGATATTTTACGTCGTCGGAAATAAAAAAACGCATTGGGGCTTATTCGGCGGTTTCGTCTCGCTTGTCGCGTTTATCATCGATATGTATTATATCTTCGTCGCGGCATGGTGTTTGATCTACGCATTGCAATACCTTGGCGGGGTACTGAACACCGTCGGACTAGGTTTTACCGTCTTTCCCGGCTTCGAACCGGGCTTGAATCTCGGCTCGACGGAAACGTATCAGCTCTTCTTTGAGAAGATCACGGGTCAATACAAAGACGGCGTCGTATTGTCGGCGTTGAATCCGATCGTCGTAGCGACGGGGTTCTGCGCGGTATTGACGTTCTGGCTCATCTATCGCGGAATATCGCAAGGCGTGGAAAAGCTCTGCAAGATCGGCGCCCCGCTCATCTTGTTCTGCTCGATTGCCGTCATCATCCGCGTCATTACGCTCGGGAACCCGACCGGGCTCGAAGGTCAGTCGTTCTTTGACGGTCTAGGATTTATGTGGAATCCTAAAAACGTCGGCGCCGCGTTAAGCAACCCGGAAGTCTGGCTCAACGCCTCCGCGCAGATATTCTTCACGATCTCGTTATGCGTAGGCGCGATTTGTACTTACGCCAGCTTCGTGCATCCCAAAGAAGATATCGCGTTATCGAGCTTGACCGCGACCGCGACAAACGAGTTCTGCGAAGTCTGTCTCGGCGGCCTCATCGCTATTCCTCCGGCGATCATGTTCTTAGGCGCTAACGCCGCTAAGCATTTCGGCGCGTCGTATTCTCTCGGCTTCATAGTCCTACCCAACGTCTTTGGGCAGATGGAAGGCGGGCAGCTCTTCGGGTTCCTATTCTTCATACTGCTCTTTGTCGCGGCGATCACTACCGCGGTATCGTTCGCGCAACCGCTCGTCTCAATGCTGCAAGAAGCGTTTCCGAAGTCCTACGGCGCCAACGTCCTACGCGCGGCCGCGCTCTACCTTGTCGGCGGCGGACTGGTATGCTGGTTCACCAAAGGATTAGTCGCGCTCGACTCCTTTGACTTCTGGATCGCGAGTTTCGGACCGTTCGTCTGCGCTATCGCTCAAACGGCGCTCATCGCCTTCGTGTGGAAGACGTCCAATATGCTCGACGAACTCGACCAAGGCGCGTCGATCAAGCTCCCGCGATTCTTAGGGACCGTCGTCAAGTGGGTCTCGCTACCCTATCTTAGCGTCATCGTCATATTCTGGTGCTGCATGAACTTAAAGTCGCATTTGGAGAAGGTCGTCTCCTCGCGCGCGGAAGCCGTCTCGTTCGGATTTTTACTCGTCATGATCGCCGCGACGCTCGTCGTCTCCTATATTACGATCCGACGTTGGCAAAAAGAAGACGCTGAAAAATCTTGACAAGCCGCGCCTAAATATTCATAATGCTGCGACTGATCATAGGCAAGTCGGCTAAACGCAGGACGCGTCCGCAACACGGAGGTCGTATTATGGAAATGAAGATCGCACCCAAAGCGCAACATAATTTCGCGGCAAAACAAGAACGTCGCGTCGTCTTGAGCGCTCAAAAGCTCGTTAAGATCTACGGTACAGGCAGTAAGAGACGCACCGTCGTCAACGGCGTAAGCTTCGAAGTACGCGAAGGCGAGATCGTCGGGCTACTCGGGTCTAACGGCGCGGGCAAGACGACGAGTTTCCGCATGGCTTGCGGGCTTATCCAACCCGATAAAGGCACGATCATACTGAACGGGATCGACGTCACGAATTGGCCGATGCATCGCCGCACGCACGACGGCAGACTCGGGTATCTTCCTCAGGACCGCAGTACGTTCGGCGCGCTGACGACCGAAGAAAACCTCATTGGCGCAATGCAGTTCCTCGGTTACACGAAGGCGCAACAACGCGCGAAACTTGACGAATGTCTCGTGAAATTCAATTTGACGCATATTCGTAAGACAAAAGTGGGTTACGGCGGATCGGGCGGTCTGTCCGGCGGCGAGCGACGACGTCTTGAGATCGCGCGCGCGTTGCTCTCGAATCCGAAGATCCTGTTGCTTGACGAACCGTTCGCGAACGTCGACCCAATCACCGTCGAAGAGATGCAGAAAGTCATTCTCGAACTCGTGCGCGACAACGTCTCCATCCTGATCACCGACCACCAAGTTGAAGAGACGCTCGCTATTACCGACCGTAGTTATATCGTGAATCGCGGCGAAGTCTTGTGCTCCGGCTCGCCGAGCGAAGTGCTGAAAAACCAACGCGCGATCGACACATACTTCGGCAAGCGCGCCGAGTCGCTGCAACTGCGTTTCCAGTCCACAGAACAACAACGCCGCGGTTACGCTCAATTTGACGCGCCGAAACCGCGCGAACGCGAACAAGAACACGAGCAAGAACGCGAGCAGGAACGCGAAACGATCGCCGAGGTCGATAGTCAAGATCGCGCGTCGTTCTCGAGTATCGGACTGCGCGCGCGGAAGTCTGCGGAACGCGACAACGCCGCGAATACCATGGAAAACAACGCCGCGTCTCGTCCGTCGCTCACGCCGAGAGAAACGCCGACCGTCCCCGCGCCGAGCGCTCAAACGTCGACTACCGGCAGTACCACGCAACGCAGAACGCTAGGTCTGACTCGACGCGATCCCGGCGTCGTCAAGGAAACGCCCGCGCCAAAGGTCGATAAGACGCCGAACCGATTCGAGAGCAAGCTACACGGCCTATTCAATCGCAAGAAATGACGCGCCGGAACGCGTGACCCAAGCTAAACTATAAAACGCAACGTCCGCGGAGGAAACGACTTCCGCGGACGTTTTTTATTACACGCTCGGCAAGGAAACTAGCAAAAGCGAGAAGAAAGATCGTTCGATACGCCGCAAGCGTCGAGTATAACGCGGCAATAAAAAAGGGCGACTCGTCATAATAACGAGCCGCCCAATTTTACGTCACGCTATCGCGACTCTTAACGAGCGCTCAAGCGACGGTTCTGATAAGATCAGAGGGTTTCGTTGATGAAGGACCAATCGATCTTTTCGTAGCCGTTCTTGTATTCGGGACGAACGAGTTCGGCAACGCCGGGGGTCTTGAGTTCAGCCAAGTTGGTGACTTCGAGTTTCTTGGCGTCCCACTTGATGGTTTCGCCGCGTTCGCCGGCTTTGGAAGCGGTCCAAACGGCCAAGTTGCCGAGGAGGATCGTTTCGGTGAGCGGGCCGGCGAAGTCCGGGAAGTTGGACCAGCAGAGTTCCGGCTTGTTTTCTTTGATCGCGGTGACCCATTCGAGCTTGTTACGAGCGTCGAAGTTACCGGAGTGTTCGTCTTCAGGAGCCTTACGCCATTCAACGCCTTCGATTTCGGTGAGGGCGGCGCCGCCTTCAGCGCGAAGTTCGTAACGTTGAGCATAGTCGTCCGGGCTGTAAGCGCAACCCTTGGAGCCGATGATGATAGCGCCGGAATCGGTCGGGTTTTCAATACCGTACTTGGCGAAGAGAGAAGCTTCGGGCTTGACCTTGGCGTCGAACCAGGTGACTTCGATCGCGTCGCGATTTTCGGTAGCCGGGAATTGGAACCAGATCTTGGAGGAAGCCGGGAAGGAGTTGAAATCGTGACCGGAGGATTCGGCGACAACTTCGGTGGGGAACTTGAGGTCGCAAGCGCCGTAAGGCATGTTGGCGGTATGGCAAGCCATGTCGCCGAGAGAACCGGAACCGAAGTCCCACCAACCGCGCCATTGGAAGTCGTGGTAGATGCCGGGCCAGAATTCGCGTTCGGGAGCGACGCCGAGCCAGCTGGTCCAGTCGATGCGGTCCTTAGCCTTGGCGATTTGTTCTTCCTTTTCGGCGATCAAATCTTCGGCGTCATCCGGTTCTTCTTCCTTCATTTGAGCCGCGTACTTGGCCATGGTCATATCGCGGTTGGGGCCTTGCGCCCAGACCGGACGATTGGTCCAAATGTGGACGGCCTTGATTTCGCCAATGACGCCGGCCTTGATTTGGGCGACGCAACGACGCATAGCGTCAAGCGTAGAACCTTGGTTACCCATTTGGGTGCAGACGCCGTACTTGCGAGCGAGATAACCGAGGTAACGAGCTTCGCCGATGGAGCGAGTCAGCGGCTTTTGCGTGTAAGCGTGCTTACCGGCTTTGATGGCGGCGGCGGTGATGATCGTGTGCATGTGGTCAGGAGTACTGACGGTGACGGCGTCGATCTTGTCCATCATTTCGGCGAAGAGTTCGCGATAATCCGTGTAGAGTTTCGGATCGTTTTCAGCGAAGTTCTTGGCTTGGCCTTCGAGCGTGTTCTTGTCGGTATCGCAGAGAGCGACGACTTTGCCGTAGAGACCGGCTTGTTGGATGTCGGAGGAACCTTTACCGCCAACGCCGATACCGGCGATAGCGAGACCTTCGAGAGCGGAAGCGCGAGAGACTTTAGCGCTGGAACCGGCGGCGACGAGGAAGCCCGCGCCCGCGATCGTCGACGTCTTGAGGAAGTCACGACGAGAAGTTTGGAAACTCATTATATACTCCTAATTGCAATTAAGGGGAAAACAAACGCGTTACGGCAGGGCGCCGCAGCCGCGAGAGATTCAGTTTGGAAGTCCGGGCGATATACGCCTCGGGGACTGCGCGACGACGCGTTCTTTTCACGCGCGTGCGTAATTATGCGCATATTATAGCGAATAACAGTATTTGTTTCTAGATAGAACTGTGATTTTTTTTGAAATTTCTTAATTTTCTTTCCTTGCTACGACCAAACAAACTCATTGTCTTTGTTATCTTATTCAAATTAGCGCGTTCCCTTCAAACTACGCGTTTCAACGCGAAGCGCGAAGACCAAATTTCAGCGCGACGCAAATTACGCGAAAAGACGTTCCGAGCGTAGTTCCGCGCTTAATAGTCGTTTACGCTCCGTCGGCGCGCTGTTTGCGCAAGTAAAATTTTTTATTAAATAAAGCGCTTTTTCGTTGATTCTTTTTTAATTTCTTTTATATTCATTAACAAATTACGGGCAAGAACGAGCTTTAACGGCTTTGTTCACAAGGGGACGTAGTCGCGTTACAGGGGCGCGGCGAAGCGTAAAGACGATCGACGATCATGGGCGAATTGAGATTTTTTTATCCACGACGAGAGCTAGCGGCCTCGTTGGCGCAACGCGCGTTTTTCACGCGCAGAGCCAGGATACCGACGCCCACGCAGATCAAAGTCGAGCGCGTTTCCGAAGATCGCGATATGATGACTATATCCGTCCGTTCTCGCGAATCAGGTTCGCTTTACGCGCCCTATCTCGATTCGGAGGGATGCTTCTACTACGCCTCGACAACAACGCTCGAGTTTTCCGAATCGCCCTACTCGTTGTTCCTTGAACTATCGCGCGGACAGTTGTCGTTGCTTATGCATAAGCTCGGCGACTGGTTCATGTTAGGGTTCCAGCCTTCTGAGAAATTGCATACCGCGTTGCGCAACGCGGTAAAACGGTTCGCGAAACTTGCGATCATGGATTACGATTCGCCCGCGTTCGACTCGGAATGCGTTAAATTCTTTGACAAGGCGACCGAACTCAATAGGCGCGTCAATGAAACTATTTTAACGCAGATCCTGACGGCGCGGCGGAACCAGGCCGAACCGTGGCAGACTCGTTTCGGCTTCTCCGCTCGACTTGACGAGGAATGGGCGGAGCTTTACGACGCCGTCTTCGCGAAGCGTCGCGGGGGACTGATACGTCCTAAATACGACGCGTTTTTCAGCGGATTCGCGCCCGAGTTTTCTTGGGCGGATATCGAAAAGGAAGAGGGAGTCTACGACTGGACGGCGCTAGATCGCGCTTACGAACACGCCAAACAGCGCGGACTCGAGTTGACGCTTGGACCGCTCGTGCGCTGGGGCGAACGCGTCCCCTTGTTTGTGGACGACAAACCGGAAGAAGAAGTAGCGGCGCTCTTTAAACGCTACCTCCGCGCGCTATTCGACCACGACGCGGGCAGGACGCGACGCTGGATCGTCGCGACCAACGTCGAAACAGACGTCGCGGAAACAACTATCGAAACACGACTTACGCTCGCGGCGCAAACAGCCGTCGCCATACGTAAGATCGATCCGAAAGCGCAAGCGTTCTTAGGCTTCGAGCAACCTTTTGGCGACGGCGCGCTAACGGAAGCGCAAGTCATGTCGCCGTTGGAATTAGCGTCGCGACTTATGAGAAAGAACGTCTTTGACGGATTCTATCTCGAAGTGAACTTCGGCGCGGCGCGCGGCGCGACGTTTCCGCGCGACCCTATGGAGCTGCATCGCTTTTTCGATCGTTGGTGCACGCTCGGCGTGCCGCTGCGACTCGGACTCTCCTGTCCTAGCGCGCCGGACCCAAGACTGTACGATACCGCCGCGCAACAAGACTCGACCGAGAGCGTAAGCAAATACGCAAACGGTTCGTCGGAACGCGCCGACGACTTGCTCGCCGTATCGCCGGAAGAAGTCGCGTTAGAAACCGCCCTATGGAACGAGAAGAATCAGCGCGAAACGACAAGACGTTTCATTACCGCGGCGTTGTCGCGACGCTTCGTCGACGAGATCGTGTGGACGCGATTCACAGACGCGAGCGCGGAAGTCGACGAAGACTCGACGCATCGCTCGTATCGCGCCGACGAAGAAGACGAGCCGTACGAGAATTACGAAACGGAACTCACCGCAGAGATCGCGCTCGCCGCGGACGACGACGCGACGGACGAACTAGAATTTGAGACCGCGGAAGAACTCGACGAATTTAAAACGCGCCGTCGCGCGGGACGAATAGACCCTCGCGCGCGCGACCGTTTCCCAACGTCGGGCTTATTCGACGTCAACGCGGCTCCCAAACCCACCTTACAAAAGTTGTCGGCGACTAAACGCGCTTATATCGATTGAGCCGCCGCGAGGACTATAACGCAGATGAGAAATAAAGTCGACGGATCGAGACGCGCAACGCAAAAAACGACGCGGAAAGCTATGCGGCGCGGCGTTATGCTGTTGATCGTAACGCTCGTTTTAGCGGCGTTGTCGTTGAGCGGCGCGGCTTTATTGACGCTCATGAAAGCGGAACGCGAAGCGACGGGTACGCGAGGACTCACTTCGTTAGTCAAAGGCGTCGACCGCTCGGCCGTCGAATTTCTGATCGCCGCCGTCGAATCCACGCCGGAAGAACGCGAAAAATTCGGCGGACTATATGATAACCCGCAGTATTTCTGCGGCGCGCCCCTGCTCACGCTCGAAGAAGGAGGCGAAGACGCTTCTCGGTTCACGATCGTCTCGCCAAAATTCACCGACACAAAGATCGAAGGCGTACGTTACGGTCTCGTCGACGAATCGACGCGTCTCAATCTCGAAGCCGCGTTGGCGTGGGAAAACGAATCTCCCGGCGCGGGCCGCAACGCGTTGATGAAGCTGCCCGGCATGACCGCTATCGCCGCCGATTCCATCTTAGACTGGATCGACCCCGACGAACGCGCGCGTTCCAACGGCGCGGAAGCGAAGTATTACGCCGATAAGAAGTTGCCGTATAGTCCCAGAAACGCCGTGCCCGTATTCTTGGAAGAGATCCTGCTCGCGCGCGGCGTCACGCGTTCGCAGCTCTACGGAACGGACGAGAATTTCACATACAACGTCGACAAGATCGAAGCGGAAGGATCGCAAGCGCTTGGCGGCGGGCTCTCGGGCCTTGGCGACCTTGGCGCGCTCGGCGGTCTTGGCGCGGGCGGGCTCGCGAGTATGTTGGGCGGTTCGCGCAACAACTCTAACGCCGCCGTACCGTGGAAAGAACTACTCACCGTCTTCAGCGCCGAAAAAGACGTCGACCCTAAGGGCGAAGCGCGCGTCGACCTCAACGGCTCCAATCTGCAATTCCTCTATCAAGAACTTCAATCACGCGTAAGCGCCGACCTTGCGAAGTTTATCGTTCTCTACCGCCAATACGGTCCGCAACAACCGCTTCAAGCGCAAAACGGCGCTCAAAACGGGCCGGGCGGAAATTACGGTCGAGGGGAACGCCGGACAGGCTACGCGTTTGGACAAGGAAATAACGCCAACAACGGCGCCGCGGGCGGACGCGGCGGCAGACAGACAGGTTACGCGTTCGGCGGCGCTCGCGGCGGAGCTAACGCGCAAAACAATAACAACAACTTAGCGGCCGACGGTACTCCGTTGACGCAAGGCGCGCTCGGCGCGTTGCAACTCGACCTACAACGCGAACCGACAACGCAGTTGCAAACGCCGTTGGATATCGTCGGCGCGAGAGTCGTTGTCGGAAACACCGTATATAATTCGCCTATCCCGGATAATATGAACACGGCCAACGCCAACGCGTTGTTCCAACTCCTCGACTACTGTTCGACGAGCGCTTCCACTACGATCGTCGGACGCGTCAACGTCAACGCCGCGCCCAAAGCCGTGTTGAGCGCCGTGCCCGGACTCGACGACGGTCTCGTGCAAACGATCGTGACGCGAAGACCCGATCCGTCAAAAGCGCTTCCGAGCGACTTCCGTCACGCCGCGTGGCTATACACGAAGGGGATCGTCGACCTTGCGAAGATGCGCGCGCTGTACAACAAAACGACCGCTCGCGGGGACGTCTATCGCGGTCAAGTCGTCGGGTTCCTCGACGGTTCCGACGAGATGGCTCGCGTGGAAGTCGTCGTCGACGGCACGACTATCCCTCCAAGACAAGTCTTCTATAAAGATCTAACGTCGCTAGGTAAAGGATTTTCGCCCGCGGTCTTGCTCGGCGGTATGACGACCGGCGCTCAGCAACAAAGCCTTGACGGAACGAACGCCAATACCCCGGGCTCGACGCAGTTGCTAGATATCCAAAACGAACGGACCTCCGGGTACACGTTCGGTTCCGATAATTCCAACTCGTCCGATCCGTTTGCCGCGGTCGACTCGCAAATGAACGCGGCAAATCTCGACGCGACTCCGAGTCTTGGCGGCCTCGACACGCTTGGTTCACTCGGCGCGAACGCGAGCTCCAACGACGCGTTAGGCGGAACGACGACCGACGCGGGCGGCGCGTTGGGCGCGCTCGACGCGACCGGCGGCTTCGGAGGAGGCTTGGACGGCGGCGCCAATACCGGCGCAAACGCGAACGGCGGAGGAGAAGAATCGCGACGCGATCGACTGCTTAACGCGTTGCGATCCGCAAGAGACCAACGTCAAGCGCGTTACCAGACTAACGCGACTCCCGCGCCCGCGGAAGACGCAAATAACGCGGAAGAAGACCTCGGCGGAGGATCCGCCGGCGGGTTTGGCGGAGGTTTTGGCGGCGGAAACAACGCAGGTAACGCGAACGCGGGCGGCGGCAACGCCAACGGCGGCTTCGGCGGCGGCAATCGCGGAGGCGGCAACGCGGGCGGTTTCGGCGGAGGCAATCGCGGAGGCGGCGACGCGGGCGGGTTCGGCGGAGGCAATCGCGGAGGCGGCGACGCGGGCGGTTTCGGCGACGACGCGGCACAAGGCGGCGGAGGGAACCGCGGAGGCGGAAATCGCGGCGGCGGAGGTCGAGGCGGCCGAGGTTAAGTCTAGGGAAAAACTAAAAATCATAAAAAAGCTACTTGTCAAAACGCGTCTATCGCTTATAATGGGCGCAACGTCGAGGGGATGGCTAGTAATGGTCGATTCGCTTACGTTGTTGGGCGCGTAGCTCAGTTTGGTTAGAGCGCAGCCCTGATAAGGCTGAGGTCCATGGTCCGAATCCATGTGCGCCCACTGATTAGAGAGTTTCGATTTTCCTCGAAGCTCTCTTTTTTTGTCTATACTACGTGCGACTCTTTCGTTACTTTATCACGCTTTCAGATTGCAAGGGGGTTCTTTATGAAGAAGACTTTACGCGCCGGCATTATAGGTTTCGGCATGATCGGCAAAGCGCATGCGTTCGGCTACGCCACGCTCCCGTATTACGCGCCGGGACTCGGCGTCGTCGGAAAGATCGTCGGAGTCGCAACGCGACGCGAAGAGACCGCGAAACGCGCGCAAGAAACGATCGGATGCGAATTCGCAACGACAGATTACCGCCGTATCACGGAAGCTCCCGATATCGACGTCGTTCATATCTGTTCCCCTAATGCAGAACATCTACCCGCGTTGTTGTCCGCGATCGAACACGGAAAGCACATTTATTGCGAAAAGCCCGCCGTATGCAACGCCGCGGAAGCCGCGTTGGTCCGCGAAGCGCTACGCCGCCGCGACGCTAACGGCGCTCCGATCTACCAAGGCGTAACGCAAGCGACGTTCCATCTTCGCGGGTTCACCGCTATACGTCGCGCGAAAGAATTGATCGAATCGGGCAAGCTCGGCCAGATCGCGCAATACCGCGTAGGGTACTACCACGCGAGCATGCTCTCCCCGACCGGCGCGTTCCGTTGGAAACACGACGTTAACGGCGGTTCGATCCTCGACTTGGCGTCGCACTTGCTCGACCTGACCGATTACCTCGTCGGCTTGCCCGCGGAATTAATGGCGCATACGACGACGCTCTGCGCTAAGCGTCCGATCTCCCCTCTGAGACCGGGAGAAGCGTTGGAGCAAGCGCCGGCGCGCGAAGTTGTCGCGGAGGACTCCGTCACGATCGTAACGCGCGGTCTCGACGCAAATTCCGCGGCTAAACGCATACCGTTGGAACAGACCGACGCGATATACGAATACCCCGGCAACGCGAAGCGCGACAGCGAAGGCAAAGTCGCTCGCGCGGTCGCCGACCCTAGTTCCAACGCCGCCGTGACGGGCGTAATCGAGGCGACAAAGCTAGTCGCGGGCGCGGAAGACGAACTGAAACTCGAGATCAACGGCACGCGCGGCTCGTTGCGGTTCTCGTTGATGGACTCGCACTACCTGGAATATTTTGACGCGACGATCCCGGCGGAAGTCAACGGCGGAAACTACGGTTGGAAACGCATTGCCTGCGGCGCGCGTTACGGTAGTCCGGAAAGCGAGTTTCCTTCTCCGAAATCCACGACGGGTTGGCTTCGCGCGCACGTCGCGTCGCTTGCGAATTTCTATCGTTCGATCGAGCTTGGCAAAGCGCTCGGTCCCGATCTTGAACAAGCGCTGAGAGTACAAGACGCAATGGAGATCGTCAAAGAATCGGCGCAAAACAGAACGTGGAAGAATCTCTGAATCGAATTATTTAGTGAAAGGATCTCTCTCACATGTTTGAACTACACCGACCTTACGAACCCTCCGGCGATCAACCTACCGCCATCAAGGGCCTTGTGGACGGTATTCGTTCCGGGCAAAAACATCAGACGCTGATGGGCGTCACCGGCTCCGGTAAAACGTTCACCATGGCGAACGTCATCCAGGAGATACAACGTCCGACGCTCGTTTTGTCGCATAACAAGACGCTCGCCGCGCAGCTCTACGACGAATTCAGGGCGTTCTTTCCTAATAACGCGGTGTCGTATTTCGTCAGCTACTACGACTACTACCAACCGGAAGCCTATATTCCGCAACGCGATATCTATATCGAAAAGGACTCGTCCGTCAACGACGGTATCGACCGTATGCGCCTTGCCGCGACCTCGTCGCTGATCAGTCGCGAAGACGTCATCGTCGTCGCTAGCGTGAGCAGCATCTACGGCTTGGGTTCCCCCGAGGATTATAAGGAACTCACGATCGCGTTGCGCGTCGGCGGTACGATCGACCGCGAGGAACTATTGCGTCGACTCGTCGATATCCAATACTCTCGCGACGATACGGATCTTGAGCGCGGCAAGTTCCGCGTTCGCGGAGACTCCATCGATATCCGCCTCTCGTATGAGGAATTCGCGTTGCGCGTCGAGCTCTGGGGCGACGAGATCGAATCGATCTCCTACGTCGACCCGGTCTCGTTTGAAACGTTGCAAAAGCTCAACGAAGCGTATATTTATCCCGCAAAACATTTCGTCATGCCGGAAGAACGACTCCGAGAAGCGACAGGTCGTATACGCGAGGAATTGGAGAAGCGTCTCGAAGTATTGCTCAGTCAAAACAAACGCCTTGAAGCGCAACGTCTTAAAGCGCGCACTGAGTACGACATAGAGATGATACTCGAATGCGGCTACTGTCCGGGTATCGAGAACTACAGCGCCGTGCTCGCCAATCGCAAGCCCGACGAAGCGCCGGAAACGTTATTCGATTATTTCCCCAAAGACTTCCTGTTGTTCATTGACGAATCGCACGTTACGATCCCCCAGATACGCGCTATGTACGCGGGCGATCGCGCAAGAAAGCAGAATCTTGTGGATCACGGCTTCAGACTCCCTAGCGCTTTTGACAATCGTCCGTTAAAATTCAACGAGTGGGAAGAGCGCGTCGACAAGGTCGTGTACGTTAGCGCCACGCCGAACGAATACGAATTAGAAAAATCGCAAGGCAGGGTCATAGAACAAGTCATTCGCCCGACGGGTCTGCTCGACCCCGTCGTCGAAGTCGTTCCCGCAAGCATACAGATCCAACACCTGCACGAACAGATCAAGGAACGCGTCGCGAAAAAGGAACGCGTGCTTGTTACCGCGCTCACGAAGCGACTTGCGGAAGACGTCGCAAGTTATTTCGTCAAGCAGAACGTGCGCTGCCGTTGGTTGCATAGCGAGTTGGACGCGTACGACCGAGTCGAGTTACTGAATTCGCTGCGTACGGGCGACTTCGACGTGCTCGTTGGCGTCAACCTGCTTCGCGAAGGTCTGGACTTGCCGGAAGTCTCCTTCGTCGGTATCCTCGACGCCGACAAGGAAGGTTTTTTGCGTAGCGAAACGTCGCTGATACAGACTATCGGGCGTAGCGCGCGCAACGTCCACGCCAAGGTCGTGCTATACGCCGACAAGATCACGGAATCGATGCGTAAAGCGATACTCGAGACCGAGCGGCGACGACATATCCAACAACAGTACAACGAGGAACACGGCATTACGCCGGAAACGGTGCAACGCGCGATACGCGCCGGGATCCAGGCGGAAGCCGCGGCGCACGACCGCGTTAGCGAAGCCGCCGGATGCAGTTCCAACGCGGAACTCATCACGATCGAATACATTGACGAACTTGAAAAAGAGATGCTTGAAGCCGCAGACAACCTCGACTTCGAAACCGCCGCGAAACTGCGCGACAGGATCGACGCGATGCGCGAGAAAGTCGGACAGAACATGCCCGTCTTCAAGTTCGATCGCGAGCAGAAGAAACGCGGAAAACGCGGTAGGAAGAGTTACGAAGGCAAGACCGGTCCGACAAGGATCCCGAAGCCTGAGAGATGAAAGAAGCGAAACGACGTCGTTCATTTAAATATTTACAATAATAAAGGATAAGCAATGTCCGAAGAAGAACGTTCCGAATTATACCAATCTATCGTCGACGGTGATTTCGATATGTCCGCGGACGCGGCGCAGGAGCTGCTAGACGCGGGTCTCTCCCCCACCGAGATACTTGACGAACACGTCATCCCGGCGATGGGAGAAGTCGGCGACCTGTTCGACGAAGGAGAATATTTTGTCCCCGAGTTGCTTATGGCGGCGAAAGCGGCGCAAGAAGCGATGTCGTTGCTGAACCCGTTGCTCAAGCAAGCGGGCGTCGAGCGTCAAGGCGTCGTCGTTATCGGCACGGTCAAAGGCGATATGCACGACATTGGCAAGAACCTTGTCGCGGCGACGCTCGAAGGCGCGGGGTTCGAAGTGGTCGACCTAGGTTGCAACGTTCCTCCGGAGAAATTCGTCGAAGCCGTGCAAGCGCGCGAAGGCGCCAAAACGCTCGTCGCTATGTCGGCGTTATTGACGACGACTATCCCGCAAATGAAGTCGACTATCGAAGCGCTCGAAGCCGCGGGATTGCGCGACTCCACGAAGACGCTCGTCGGCGGAGCCCCCGTTACGCAAGAATTTGCGAATTCGATCGGCGCCGACGGCTACTCGCAAAGCGCGAACGAATGCGTCGCCGTCGCAAAACAGATCGTCGCCTCCTGGCAATGACCGCCGTCTAAAAGCGCGGCGTTCAGTTTGCTCGATCGCCGCGTTTACGCTCGTCGGTCTTCACGCGGATCGTCTTGACCCACGAAGAATCGTAAGACAGGAAGCCGTAAGATACGGCGAGCAGCTTTAATACGTGCGCGATGCGCTTCGAGGAGCCTTGCGCCAACTGCATATTGCAGAACGAACATTCCGACGCGCAAAGATCGAGGTCGGGCTTACGCGTCGCAAATAATAGTTTCGCGCCGATACGCACGCTCTCCGAGAAGCGTTTCTGCGTGAAGCCGGAATAGCCGGAAAAACCGCAACAGCCGTGTTCCAAGCGTTTGACATGCGCGTTCGGGATCAGCGACAGCAGTCTCTCCGCCGGGGTCGAATCGAGCGCCGACGTTTCCGCCAACGCGAGCGAACGACACGGCGCGTGATACCCTATCGTCACTTCTTCTCCGTTGAGCGCGTTGAGCGTCTGCGTGTCGAATTTGCCGTCGCGAACTAATCGGTCTAAGAACGTGCAAACGTCGGTCGTATTCTCGTAGACCTTACGCGCGTCGGCGTCGTCGCAGAAATACGGATACTCTTTACGAATACACACCGCCGCGATCGGTTCCAGCGTCAGGATCGGAGTACCGTCGCGCGCTATCTCGCTAAGCGCGGCGATATTGCGCGTCGAGAACCGTTCCGCGCGATCGAGATCCCCTAACGCAAACGCGACCGTGCCGGAATGTTGCGGGCGCAGCGGAACATACGCGTCTACGCCGTTGCGTTCGAGTATCTTCAGCGTAACGTCGATCAAGTCGGCGTCAAAGAAGTTAGCAAACGAATCGATAAACAAAGCCGCCCTAACGCGCTTCTTCTCCACGACATGCGCCGCGCGAACGACCGCGGCAGTCTCTTCGTTATCGCCGGCCGTCGGTCCTTCCACCGCCGCAAGTTCTTCTAACGGATCGGGCTCGTTCAAGCGGTCGCGCGATTTCGCCAACGATCTCAAATACGGCGCGTCTTCCATCACGGGCAACACGCGACTCTGCGAGATACCGATGACCTTCTCTAACGCCCAACGGAACGTCGGACTCGTCAACGCCTTACGGAGTTGCGGCGCAAAATAAGAGAGCGTATTCAGCGCCGAGTTTGCGCGAACCGCAAACAGTTCCGCCAATCCCAACCCGACGGCGGCGCGATAGGCGCTCGTCAAGCGGAAAGTCAGTTTGGGCACGTCGACTTGCGCGGGGCACTCGTAAGAACAGCTATGGCACCGTATACAGCGCGACGCGATACTGTACGTAAAGTCTTGCGTCAACGCCTCAAGTTCTAATTCGCCGTCGAGCGCGCCGCGTAACAGGTTCGCTTTCGCGCGGCAAGACGCGTATTCGTCGGGCGAGTTCCTAAACGCGGGACACATCCGCGTCTCCGCGGTACGGATACGGCAATGTCCGCAACCTGCGCATTGGAACGCGGGGGGATAGATCAGCGTCGGGTCCCACGCTAATTGGCATTCCAACTGCGCGCGTTTCGGTCGATTAGCCCAATCGATGCGCTTATCGCGTTCTAATCTCTCGCGATCGAACGGCGAACGCTGCTTGACCGAGCGCAACGAGCTTTCTCGGAACAACGCGTCGGCTTCGGGCGCAAGGAAGTCGTCAAACGCGAATTCGTTCGAGCGCAAGCGTTGCGAATGAGACGCGTTCTGCGGATTCGATTCCGGAAACTCCTTCAAACGCCGCATTTCCGGCGATACGACGCAATCCGGATTCAGGCGATTGCCGGGATCGAGCGCGTCTTTCACCTCGACAAACGCGTTAAAGAGATTCGGAAAACGCTTTGGCAAAACGGCGGTGCGAACGCGACCGTTGCCTTTGGCGACGCCGATCTCGCCGCCGTACGAGAGAACGAGATCCTCGTATTGGCTCGACAACGTAAACGCACGACGCTCTTCTTCGTCGGAATACGGCAGGATCGGTTGGATAGAGAGTTGCCCCACCCCGACGTTGCCCCCGACGGAATAGACGATATGCTCGCGTTTAAATAAGTTCTGCGCGTCGCGAAGGAAACTTGGGACCGCTTCCACGGGCACCCCGGCGTCGTCCCAGAACGGAAACGGCTGAAACGTCGACGACATCCGCAGTCTTGCGCAACTTGATTTTCGTAAGAGATCGCGACAGAGAGAACGTTCCTCCGGCGTAAACGCGCCGCGACGCCCAAACGACCCGAGATCGCGAGCGGCGGCAAACAAGTCGGAAACGCGCGCTCGGAGTTCGACCTCGGAGTCGGAGTCAAATTCGACGACGAGAGCGGCCTGCGCGGCTTGCGGAAGGATCGATTCGAAGCGTTGATCCCACGCCCTAGTCAACGAAACGACGCGACTATCCAAAAGGTCGCATAACGTCGGCTGATACTTCAAGATCGCGGGAACAGCGACCGCCGCTTTATCGATAGAGTCGAACAACAAGATGACGGCGCAATTCGCGCGCGAGAGCGGGAACGTGGAAACGCGCGCTTCCACGATCACGCCAAGCGAGCCTTCAGAACCGACAAACAAGCGCGTGAGGTCGAAGCCGTCGCGCACAACGTCGCGCAACGCGTAACCGCATCGCAGCGGACGCGTGGAGCCTTGTTCGGCGTCAAGATGCGGTTCGTAGCGTCGTATAGAGCGTAATACTTTCGCCCACGGGCCTTTAGAAACAAGTTCGCGAACGACTCGAGCGTCGTCGCCAAACGCGCGGCGGAAGAAGTCTTCGCGAACGACGTCGGATCGGAACGAGCGAACGCCGTAGCCGTCGCCGTAATCTAGTCCGTAATACGGCGTTTCCGAGGTATTGGCGACGGCGTTGACTTCGTCGTCAAACTCGGGTACGACAAGCGCTTCGCCGGCGGCTTGGGCGACGGCGTTAGCTTCCGCGGCGGCGGCGTTGAGGAATCGGCGACGGAAATAACGGTCGACCATATCGCGATTGGCGCGATAAGGACGCAGATTCAAGATCTCGCCCCACGAGGAAACGACTTTGAGCTCTTGGACGCTTTCGTGTGGAGACCCGTAACGCAGCCAACGCGGCCCGATATTGTCGACGGCGAGGATACCCCCGATCGTGCCTGTCGGAACGTGTCCGGAACTGGGCGCGAAGAATCGCCCGCTATCGCGGCGCAAGATCTCGTTGACGCGTTCGCGAATAACGCCCGGCTGAACGCGCGCGCTATCGGAGCCCAATTCGACGGTGCGGCGCATATATCGCGAGAAATCCAAGACGATACCGGCCCCGATCGCGGACGCGCTGCCGCTAGTCCCCGAGCCGCGTGAGTGAACGGAAACGCCGATCTCGGAAGCGTACTGCACGACGGCGGCGACGTCTTGTTCTCCGCGAGGCCATACCACTCCTAACGGGCGTTCGCAGTAAGGACTGCCGTCCGTTGAGAATAGCTGCAAAGTCAGGTCGTCGCAACGCGCGTCCCCGCGGATAAGACCGCGAAGTTCTTCTTGCATACGCGAATGCGTCGTCGACGTCGATTCCCTTGTCATGAGCGTTGCGCCTTTTATTGCTGTTCGTTAACGACGCGCAGCACGGAGCAAGCGCCGTCGTCTATCCTTAATTCGAGATCGACAAACTGAAACGCGGCGGGTCGATGCGAGATCCAGATCAGCATCTTGTTCGTTTGTCGCGTCAGTCTCGTCAACACGTCGCGCTCCGTCGCGGAATCGAGCGCGGAGGTCGCTTCGTCAAGCAGCGCGATAGGCGCGTCGGCATAGACGCAGCGCGCGATAGCGAGGCGTTGAGCTTGTCCTTCGGATAATCCGGCCGCTTTCTCGCCGATCGTCGTCGCGGAGCCGTCTTGAAGTTCGTCGACAAATTCCGCGCTAGCCGTCGTGAGCGCCTCTTTCGCGCCCTTCTCGTCGTCGCGTGGGCGGAAGAATTCGACATTCTCTAAGATAGAGCCGCTAAACAACATATTCCCTTGCGGGGCAAGCGAGAACAGCGCGCGCGTGCGGCGGTCGACCGGGATGTTCCTCGACTTCGTCTTCAAGTATATCTTACCGCTATCGGGCCGACACACGCCGGTCAAGAGCTTAAAGAGCGTGCTCTTCCCGATACCGGAGCGTCCGCTGACGACGATGTTGGCGCCTTTGGGCAGTTCGAACGACGCGTCTTTAAAGACCTCGACGACGCGCTTGCCGCGCTGATACGAGAACGTTACGTTTTCAAATACGATCGATTCAAATTCGTCGTAGAGCTTACCGCCGTCGAGTCGTTCCGTTTCCGCGCCCGCTTCGTCGAGAAGCGCTTCTAATTCGCGCAGACGCTCCGCCGACGCCAACGCGTTATAGTAGCGAGGAAGAAGCCCGGAGAACCCCGCAAAAGGGCCCTGGACGTTGCGCACGAGCTGCAAAACGGCGAGCGTAGAACCAAACGTCGATTGTCCGAGCAAGATGCGATACGCCTGCCAAGTCATGGCGAAGAAGTAACCAAACGAGAAGATAGCGTGGAGTCCGCCGCTAACGAACAACCCGAAATTGCGGCGAGTCATCGTCGCGCGGTAATGGTCCTTCATCAAGCCGTCGGCGCGGTCGATCATTTCCGGCTCGCGCGAGAACGCTTTAACGACAAACAAGTTGAGAAGCGTTTCATGCCAGAACGAGCGCTTGCGCCCTTCAGCTTCCTGCATCTTTTTATGGAGGCGTTTGATCTTCCCACGGAAGAGCAGCGCGCAGCAGAAGACGCAGACGCCTAATCCGAAGAAGATGACGGCGAGACGTTTGTCGAAATAGCATAACGCGGCAAACGCGAAGACGAGACGCGAGGTAAACGCGACTGCGGCGGGCAAGATCGTCGACAATCCGTCCGTCACGACTTTGACGTCGCTTGTAAGACGATTGAGCAGTTCGCCGGTATGGCGCGAGGTCACGCCGGTATAGTCTTTATTGAGCAACACGCCAAACGCGCGACGCTGTAACGCGATCTCGGAACGCGCGCGCAACCGCTCTGAGATCGCGCTATTGAATATCGCGACGGAGATACCGCAGACGATAGAAAGAAGCATCATCGCGCAAGCGACGTAGAAACTCTCGCGATTCCCGGAAGCGGCGGTATCGATAACGTCGCGAGAACAAAACGCGCCCCAAACGCCGACGCCGGAAAGCGCGGTCTGCCCTAGCGCGGCGGCGATCAAAAACGGTACGGTCGAACGAAATTGCGTCGCCAACCATAAGAACGTCTCGCGTTCAGGCAGCTTCAATTTCCGTTCGTTTTCTTGTGTTGTCGACGTCATTATCTTGCGTTAAAAATTCGAGAGTTCCCCAATGTCCGCGCAAGCCCTACCCGCGCGTTATCGCGTTGATTATAGCGAAGAAGCGTTTCGACGTCAACGATTAGCCGAAGTCGCGACGCCGTAAATCGCGGTCCAAACGCCAACGTTTCGGGGCCGGTTGCGCGTTGACTTTCTTATGCGTATTGTTAAAATTACCGAGTAGCGCAAGACTAACCTAAGGAGATCCTATGCCGCAAGTCACCGAACAATACGGCTCCGCGTCGTTACGCGTCGAAGAGCGATACCTCTTGGACGTGTTGGCGGCGTTTTTCAATAACGAGGCGGCGCCCGATCCCCCCGACGAACTCGACGTAGAGGCGTTGACGCAACTTGCGAAACGTCAAAAAGTCGCGCCGCTGCTTGCGTATGTCTCGCTGTCGGCGCCTAACGCGTCGACCCCGGCGATCTTGGCGAAATGCGGTTCCACGCTCAACGCCGCCGTCGAAGACGAAGCGCTGCAAACACAAGAATTCAACGCGCTGAATCAAGCGTTTCGCGACGCCGGAGTCTGCTATATGCCGCTCAAAGGGTTCTTGATGAGAGACCTTTATCCGGAAGCGTATCTGAGGACGATGTCCGACTACGACGTGTTAGTTCGGCCGGAGGATTTTGATAAAGCGCGAGAAGCGCTTGAACGCCAAGGCTACGAATACGTCAAAGGAGACGAGCATCACGACGTCTTCCTCAAAGCCGGACGATTCATGGTCGAACAGCACTACAAGCTCTTCAACGCTTCCGGGGCGTTCGAGCGCGGGAGAAGCGTCTCGTGGAAACGGCTCGTCGCGTATGAGTCGACGGAATACCGCTTCACCGACGAAGACTTCTATCGCTATATGCTGGAACACCTACTCAAGCACTGGATCCAGAGCCAAACGGCGTTGCGCGACTATCTCGACGTCGCGCTCTATCTCCGCGCTCGCGGCGCGACTCTCGATCGCAAGAAGCTCGACGCGGATCTCGACTCCGCGGGAACGCTTGAATTCGAAAAAAATATCGAACGTCTTGTCGACGCTTGGTTTGGACACAAGCCGCTCGACGCGGTATTGACGGAGATGACGCTCTACCAGTTCTTCCGTCACGAGACGAACGCGACTTCCGACGAAGAAGGCGCCGTCTGCTGTTACTCCTCGTATCTCGCGAGTTCCGCGACGGACGGGAAGAAAAAACGTTTCGCGCGCATACGGCATCTATTAACGATCTTCCCGCAACGCGTCAATTACGAGGTCGTGCATCGTCTGCGCGGCGTCCCGACGTGGAAAAAGCCCTGGGTCGCGACGAAGTTGTTCTTTAAGTTCTGGCATACGCGCCTGACGCGCAAGAACTTCTATCGCAATCTCCGCACGTTCCTAAGCGCGAACGAGAAGCAAGTCTCCGCGGCGGCGGCGTTCCAACGTCGCGCGGGGTTAGATCCTAGCCGATTCAACGCCCAAGACTGGAAGGAAGACGACTGATGCGCAATTACCAAGTGGCGGGCATAACCGTCGCGTTCGACGCGCGATACGAATTATCGCTGAAACAGGCGGAACCGTATCGAGTCGACGACAGTCTCGCGCCCGACGTCGTCTTCAAGGTGACCGACGACGATATCGCCTACGCGTTGAAGTATAGCGGCAACGAACCGGATTTTGCGGAATACGCGTTCATGCGTTACCTATTCCACCGCGAGTCGACGCGCTTCGGAACGCTTGTGCTCCATTCCTCGTCGGTAGTTTACGAGGATCGCGCGTATCTTTTCTCCGCGGACAGCGGGGTAGGCAAATCGACGCACACGCGGTACTGGCTACAAAACTTCGGCGCAAACGGCGCGTATATTTTGAACGACGACGCTCCGGCGCTCAGGAAATTCGACGGCGTCTGGCGCGCTTGCGGTACGCCGTGGGCTGGTTCGACGTTCATCAACGTCAATAAACAAGTACCGTTACAAGGCATAGGCTTCCTGGAACGCGCCAAAGTCGATAGCGTCGCGCGTATCGGCGCCGACGAAGCGATCGGGCTATTCATGAAGCAATCGATGTCGCCGTTGAAGCATCGCGTTTTAGAACAGGCGCTCGATCTGATCGTCGACCTCTTGACGACCGTGCCCGTCTACCGCGTCGGCTGCACAAACACGCCAAACGCCGCGCAAGCGTCTTATCGCGCTATGCGTTTTCCTAACGTCCAATAACTCCAACTTCACACTTCGATCAATAAGGCAGCAACGTGAAACTCAGTTCAGATTTCGTACTTCGCCGCGTCGTCGATTCCGCCGTCCTCGTGCCGTTTGGTAAGAAGATGATCAAATTCAACGGAATGCTGACGCTCAATAAAGTCGGCGCGTTCATCGCGGAGAAACTGCAAGAAGAAACGACGGCGGAAGCTATCGTCGAAGCCGTCGTCGAACGCTTTGAGATCGATAACGATACCGCCGCGCGCGACGTCGAAACGTTCCTGACTCAGCTGCGTGAAAATGGAGCGCTGAGCGAATGAACGCCCATAACGCCGAAGAACGCGAGAATCTAACGCTTCCCGCAGAAGAGTATTTCAAGCTATTGCTAGAAACGCTCGACGGCGATAAGGAGAAGCGCGTCGCGTTTTGTCCCGGCGGAACAAGTATGAAGCCGACGTTGCGCGACCGTAAAGACGTCGTCTATCTTGGCTTATGCGACAAGATCGAGAAATACGATATCGCGCTCTATCGCGCCGCCAACGGCAAATACAACCTCCATCGCGTCGTCGCCGTATTAAAGAACGGCGACGCTATCTTTCGCGGCGACGCGTTCGTGAATCCGGAACCGCCGGTAAATAAAGAAGATATCTACGCCAAGGTCTACGCGATCGAACGCGGTAAGCTACGCATAGATTGCGAACGTTCACGCGCTTACAAACTCTATTCGCGAATACTATACGCGCAAAGGGAAACGCGGCGGATGATAAAACGAACTCTGAAGTTCTTTCGGCGTAAACTCGGGGCTATAAAAAGAAGCGTATTCGGTAAAAAAGCGCCTATTCCGAGAGTTAAAAGATAACAAAAACATTTCCTAGACGCCGTATTTTATCAACACATTAACAAATTACCCAAAATCAATATATTACAGAAATCACATAATCGTAAACTGTTTACTGTATTCTAAAAAAAGAAAAAACAAAACTCTATAAAAAGTCTTTCTGCGCCCTTGCCATTATCCAAAAAGATAATACAATACAAAGGCGTATAGTCTTGAGAAATAGGCTTGGCTATTACAGGAGACTTTCTCCTTAACAGCCGACGTGGGGATCAGCTTTTGCTGTTACGTCGACAATATTGCTTATAAAAAGGAACACTATGATGAAATTTGCCAACCGCGAAAAGTACGCCGCGCCCGTCTGCACCGTTTTGTCTTTCGAAGCCAAAGAAAACGTCAACGACTACCAAGAACTTGATAAAGACAAGTCCGCTCTCCTTCGTCCTGAATACGACCCCGGTCGTGATATCGACCAAGACGACGCCGACGAAGAATGAGTCGTTGCGCGTTAGCTCGCGCCTTCGCTTTCACACGTGCGATAGGACCTAGTCCTGTCGCGCCTCAATCCTCGCTTTATGCGAGCGTCGAACGATACGTTGATCGTTACGCTGATTCTTTGAGAATTAGCGTCTTATTAGGGTGTTTACCCATTTTGGCGTAATATCGAACAAAGACGACGCTTCCGCGTCTTCTTTGTTACGAGAGAGTCCAGATAAGCAATATATAGTATTCTGAAAATCGGCGTGCGTTTCATTTGATACCGCGCCGATTTTTTGTTTCTTGCGGCTGAATTACGCGTTTCTTTACCAACGTTCTTAGACGCATAGACGGCGGCGTTTCTTCGTCGCGCCCTACTCTTCACGAGAACTCGACACGTTATGCGGAACCCTCGGCGAGCCAACGTTCTTCATTTCGTCTTGTCTTGCAAGAAATAAAATAAGGCGCCGCGAGCAAAATACGCGACGCCTTTTATCATTAAAGCGCGACTAGCAGATTCCAAGGTCTACGCTATTGTCATTTCACGCTTTCGCGGCGTTTCTTCCACGAAAACTTTCTGATGACGTAGTAGAACACCGGGGTCAAGAAGACGCCGAAAACAGTAACGCCGATCATCCCGGAGAATACGGCGACGCCGAGCGCAAAGCGCATCTCGTGTCCCGCGCCCATACCGTACATCAAGGGCGCGACGCCCAAGATGAAAGCGAGCGACGTCATCACGATAGGACGCAAGCGCAGTCGACAAGCGCGCAGCGTCGCGTCGAAGCTCGACATATCTTCTTGTTCTTGCAAGTCTTTTGCGAATTCCACGATAAGGATCGCGTTCTTACACGCCAGTCCGATCAAGACGAAGAACCCGATCTGGGTAAACACGTTCATATCGGATTGCGCGATATTCACGCCAACGAGCGAGCATAACAAGCACATTGGCACGACTAAGACGATCGCGAAAGGCAACGACCAACTCTCGTACAACGCCGCGAGAAGCAGGAAAACGAGGACGACGGCGAGCGCGAAGACGTAGATCGCGGTGTTGCCCGCGCGCTTTTCCAGGAGCGCTAATTCCGTCCATTCGTACCCCATGCTGTCGGGCAACTTCTCGTCTAGCAATCGTTCCATCGCCTTCATCGCTTCGCCGGAAGAATAGCCGGGAGCGGTCTGACCGCTGATCGCCGACGACGGGAACATATTAAATCGCTTGATCGCCATAGGGCCGGTGATATCGCGAGCCGTCAATAACGAGCCTAGCGGTACCGACTCGCCCTTCTTGTTCTGGACATAGAGACGATAGATATCGTCGGCGCAAGAACGGCGACTCCAATCGGCTTGCGCGGTGACGCGGAAGCTGCGTTCAAGGAACGTGATATCGTTGACGTAATCGGAGCCAAGATAGATATTTAACGTGTCGAATACGTCGTCGAGCGAGACGTTCATCGACTTGAGCTTCTTACGATCGACGTCGATAAAGAGCTGCGGAGTTGCCCCGCGAAACGCGTTTTGCAGCGAGAAGATCTCGGGGACCTGCGTTCCCTCGTCCACG
This sequence comes from Thermoguttaceae bacterium, assembly GCA_045599605.1. Lineage (GTDB taxonomy): Bacteria > Planctomycetota > Planctomycetia > Pirellulales > Thermoguttaceae > RUG369. The sequence goes on along the minus strand of JAZRWE010000033.1, from coordinate 144,663 downwards.
ATCATATCGCCGACCGCTTGCAAATTGGAAAGGTCTTTGGAGCCGCTCTTGTCTTGGAGCTGGACTTTGAACCCGCCAAGTCCGACGCCGTCGACCGGCGGAGAGCGGAAAACAAACGCTTTTCCTTCTTGAAGTTGCGAAAACTTCTTCAACAATTCTTCTTGAATGACGACGTCGGTGCGTCCGCTCTTCGCGCGTTCTTCAAACGGTGCGAGAATGAACATCAGCGAGCCGACGTTAGACGCGGCGCTGTCGACGAGATTACTGCGTCCCTCAAATCCAATGACGTTCTTAACGCCCTCGGTTTCCAACGCCAAGCGATACGCCTTGCGCATCATCTCGCGCGTGCGGAACAACGACGCGGAGTCGGGAAGCTGCACGGCCCCGCGCATGATGCCTTTATCCTGTTGGGGTATGAAGCCCGTGCGCGTGTTCGTAAATTCTTGCGCGGTAAGGTAGATCAAGCCGCCGTAAACGATCAATACCAACAACGAGACGCGCAATAAGCAGCGCACGATCCCGACATAGACCGCCGTCGTGATATTGAAAACGCCGTTGAATAATTTGAACAGCCAACCGAAGCAAACGTCGACGAGGAACGTGATAGGATCGCGTCTCGCGCCTTTCGGAAGCAAGAAGACGGCGCACAACGCGGGGCTAAGCGTCAACGAGACGAAGCACGAGATGAGCGTCGAAACGGCGATAGTCAACGCGAATTCGCGATAGAACATCCCGACGATACCGGGAACGCAAGACGCGGGCACAAATACCGACGCCAAGACGAGCGCGATCGCCACCAACGCGCCGGATACTTCTTTCATCGCGACATACGCCGCGTCTTTCGGAGAAAGCCCCTTAGCCATATGCCGTTCGACGTTTTCAACTACGACGATCGCGTCGTCGACGACGATACCGATCGCGAGCACAAGTCCGAAGAGCGATAAGTTGTTCAAACTGAACCCTAACGCGTACATCGCCGCGCAGGTCCCGATCAAAGAGATCGGAACGGCAAGCAACGGAATGACCGCGGCGCGCCAGCTCTGTAAAAACAGAATAACGACGATCGCGACGAGAACGATCGCTTCGATAAACGTCTTCTTCACTTCGCGGATAGATTCTTCGACATAAGGGGTCGTGTCAAACGAAACGTCGTAAACGAGTCCGTCGGGGAAGCTCTTCGAGAGTTCCGCAAGCGTCTTACGCACGCGCTTAGCGGTCGCGACGGCGTTCGCGTCGGGCAACTGGTAGATGGAGAGCGTGACGGTGGGAAGACCGTTAAACGCGGAGGTGATCGTCGTGCTCAACGCCGCCAACTCGACGCGCGCGACGTCTTTAAGAAGCGTGACGCGCCCCGCGTCGTCCGTCTTGACGACGATCTGCTCGAAATCCTCAGGTTCGGTAAGACGTCCGCGAACGTTCGTCGGGATCTGAAAGACGATCGGTTTGTCGATCGGAGGATCGCCGAGCGTGCCCGCCGAGACCTGCTTGTTCTGCTCTTTGATCGCCGCGACGACTTGCGACGCGTTCATATGTCTTGCTGCAATAGCGGCGGGGTCGAGCCAGACGCGCATACTATACGCTTTTTCGCCAAAGATGGAGATATCGCCGACGCCTTCGACGCGCGACAACGCGTCTCTGACGCGTAAAGAGACGTAGTTGCTGAGGTAAACCTGATTGAATTTCTTATCCGGCGAGATGAAGTTGATCATCATCAAGTTCGTCGGGGAACGTTTACGCACGGTGACGCCGCTCTTCTTGACCTGCTCGGGCAACTTCGCCGTCGCAAGTGAAACGCGGTTCTGCACAAGAACTAACGCGTCGTCGAGATTTGTACCCGTCTCGAACGTGATATTGATGCTCATACGCCCGTCGTTGGAGCTGTTAGACTCCATATAGAGCATCCCTTCGACGCCGTTGATCTGCTCTTCAACAAGCGTCGTAACAGAGTCCGCGACTGCGCGAGCGTTCGCGCCGGTGTACGACGCGCTGACGTTGATCGTCGGCGGCGCCACGTTAGGATACTGCGCTAGCGGGAGTTTAAAATACGCGAGCGCCCCGATCAAGACGATCAAGATCGAGAGCACGCTCGCAAAAATCGGTCTATCGATAAAAAAACGTGCCAAGAGAACGACCCTTTATCTGCAATTTTGGTTATTCGCGAGAGATCCAATACCGAAACGCTTCAAGCGTCGTCGGAATCGGAAGGATCTTTCTCCTTGCCGCGTTCTAGCGACCATTCATAAATACCGTCGTATTCTATCGTGCCGTCGGGATTAACGATCGTGCCGTCTTCGCGAACGACGCGCGTGGTAGACGCGGCGGGCGCTTCCGTCGGGTCGATCGTAGAGTTAGGACGGATCTTCAACAAGTTGTCGACAATGACTTTATCGCCCGGCTTCAAGCCCATCTTGACGACGCGCATATTGTCGTCTTGCAACGGTCCTAATTCGATCGGGGTAGAGATAACGCCGTTGTCGGGCCCCAAGACCCAGACGCGCTTGACGTTCTGGTCGGTCACGATCGCTTCCTCGGGCACGACCGTCGCCTCATACTCCGGCGAGACCGGGAACAAAACGCGCAGACGCAAGCCGGGAATGAGGTCGCGACGCCCTTTTTCATTAGGCTTATTGTCGACGACGGCGCGAAATTCGAGCGTGCCGGTCGTTTCATTGAGACGCGGTTCCGAGAAATCGATCGCGGCTTCGCGGTCAAACGCGCCGTCGCCGATCGCGAATTTCACGGTGAGCGTTTCATCGGCGGCAAGCTCTTTAGATTCTTCGCGGAACCGTAGTAACGAGCGTTCGTCGACGTCAAAGAAGATATACACGGGGTCGACCGCTACGACTCTCGTCAGCAGCGTCGTACCGGAGGAGACCAGGTTCCCGACGGTGATCTGTTCGCGGCTAACTTCGCCGTCGATAGGAGAAACGATCGTCGCGTAATCGAGGTCGATACGAGCGCGTTCGAGATTAGCGCGAGCGGCTTCAAGTTGCGCGAGACAGGTGTTGTAATTCGTCTGCGCTTGTTCCACTTGTTGTTTCGAGGTCGCGTTGCGCGTATCGAGCGTCTCTTGGCGTTTGAGGTCGGACGCAAGTTGTTTCAATTCCGCCTCTTTCGCGTCGACGTCGCTTTGGCGTTGATCGAATACCGCCTTATAAACGCGCGAATCTAACTTGAACAACACGTCGCCTTTACGCACCATCGAGCCGGGCTTGAAGTCGATCGATTCAAGATATCCGGAGACTTGAGCGCGTACTTCGACAGATTCGACGGCGGCCGTGCGACCGGTCAACTCGGCGTACTCGACGACGTTGCGAGTCACGACCGGAACGACGTGCGCGGGAACCGGACCTTCTTCTTTCTTCTTATCGTCCGCGTCTTGTTTGGGCGCGCAACCGGAAACGACAATAGTCAACAATAGCGTTAGAACACATATAGAAGTCGACCGTTTCACGAGTCTATTCCTTTACTTATCATTGAGGCGGGGGGACTTGATCCCAATATAATTCGACGCTCCGACGGGAACGTTCAGTTCAAAATTTTCCACGTTATTGTATACCGACGACGTTAGAAAGTCAAATAATTTCTTCCGCGCCAGAACATAAAGACCCGACTATTTTTTCTTGAATATTACGCGTTAGCAAGTTATAATTAGGCGTTAGAGTTAAACTGTCGCATTTTATTCGACGCCGCTAATATAGGTTCCAAAAATGAACTTGAAACGCCTACGCTATATATTACTCGTTCTCGTCTTCGTCGCTTCGCCGAGCGCTATGTTACAAGCCGCGGAATCTACTCGACTTGAACGCATACTCGCTATGCCGTTTACGCCGAGCGGCCCCGCAAGACCGTTGGAAGGTTTCGAGGCGTACGGCGGTTCTTGGACGCTTAACGACGGCGTTCTCTTATGCAAGGGCGATTCCGGCTCGCGACTGACTTACGACGCGCAGGAATGGGCTAACGCGACGCGCGGCGCGATCGAAGTAGACCTGCGTTTCAACGCCGCGACGCCGGGGTACTCCGGGATATGTTTCAAGATAAGCGGTTCCGGGATCGGCGCCGACGCGTTCAACGGCTACGAGTTGGGATTCAATCCCGCCGAGAAACACGTCAATGTCGGCGCGCATCGCCAAAACTATACCGCGATAACGCGCGTGCCGTACGACGTGCCCGTCGGCGAATACTTCACGTTACGCGTCGAGTTCGACGAAACAGGATTCGCGTTCTATCTCGACGGCGTTTATAAAGGCGAATACCACGAGGCGGAACTGAAAGCGACCGATCCATTACGCGCGGGCACATTCACGTTCCGTTCTTGGCAAAACGACGTCGAGTATCGCGATCTCCGCGTTCGTCTTGACGCCACGACCGACGGTTTCGTCGACGCGCCCTTCACCGCCGTCGACTTAGTTAAGCCGGAAGAAGAGTCGAGCGATTATCCGGAAACGCTAGCTACGGACGACTTACCGCCGTTCATCTACGTCGCGAGAGCGATGCGCGGACGTCCTAATTCCGTTGGCAACGACTTCTGGCAAGCGACGCCGCAAACGCCGGGTTGCGCGATACGCATGGTCGATCCCGCCGACCCGACCGCGGAAGTCAAGACGATATTTGAAGACCCCGACGGCTCGATATACGATATGAACTTGTCGTACGACGCGAAGACCGTCTACTTCTCGTACCGCCCTAAGAACAACTCCTACTGGAACATCTGGAGCGTCGGCGTCGACGGTAAAGGGTTAAGACAACTGACCAACGGCCCGTTCTTCGACGTTTCGCCCGCGGAATTACCCGACGGCGGTATCGTCTTCGTCTCCTCGCGACGTTTCGGACGCACCGTTTGTCAACCCGGTCCCGCCTCTAACCTCTTCCGCATGGACAAGAACGGCGACGATATCCAATGCGTCAGTATGAACACGCTCTCCGATTTTAACCCGCAAGTCCTTGCGGACGGACGCGTTATCTTCACGCGTTGGGAATACGTCGACCGCGACCTGACGTACCGACAATCGCTATGGACGCAGAATCCCGAGGGAACGCTCTACCAACTCTATTACGGCAACACGTTGCGCGACTTCGGTTCGATCCTACAAGCGCGTCCTATTCCCGGCGCGCCGTCGTCGCGAGTCCTTGCGACCTTCACGCCTCACCATGGCTATCCTCACGGCGCGATCGGCGTCGTAGACCGCGCGATGGGGGTGGAAGCCGGCGCGGATAAGGGCGGCTACAAGTACTGGACGAAAGAGTTCCCGACGGTCGTGGACGTCTCGCGAGACTACGCGTATCGCGACCCGTTCCCGCTAGACGAGGAACGCGCGTTATGCGCTTACGGCGGCGCGACGCGTATCGACGAAAACGACGCGGAAACGCAACGCTATCGCATCTGGTTGCTCGACTGCGACGGCGAGAAGCGACTCCTCTGGGAAGACCCGGAATTCGACGCGTTTTGCCCGATCGCGGTGGAAGAGACGCCGCGACCGCCCGTGCTGCCTACGCGTATCGTCGAGAAAGACATGAAAGCGAAACTCCGTCCGGAACTCAAACCCGCGGAAGTATTTAGCGGCTTGCGCAAGACTGACGGCGTAGAAGCGTGCAACGAGTACTCCAAGCTCGCGGAATACTATAACGTCTCGCACGAATCGCAATGCGAGATCGACGGCGCCGCCGTTGCCGTCGGCGAATGGGGGATCCCCGAACGCATGGATCTGCTTGAAGGCGACCCCGTCGGACAGGTCGTTCTCGCGGACGTCTATCAAGGGCTCGAACCGATCGTGAAGCGCGGCGAAGTCAAGAAGCTGCGCATTATGGAACAGATACGCAAATCGGAAGAACTGTATGACCGTTCGTTCGACCAATCGCCGTCGATGGGCGTGGCGACGTATTACGCCAAGCGTTGCTGGGGCGAAGTCCCGGTCGACGAAGACGGCAGCGCGAATTTCTACGTCCCGGCGTTGCGCGAGATCTATTTCCAAGCGCTAGACGCGGAAGGACGCGAGATACAGCGCATGACGAGCGCCGCGCAATTCATGCCCGGAGAATCGATCGGCTGCGTCGGCTGTCACGAAGATCGCGACTCGATACCCGCGACCGCGCAAGACGAGAGCCGTCGCCCGACCGCCGCGCTGCGTAGTCCCGATATGCCCGTATTGCCTGATTTTATCTACGACGCGTACGAATACCGCCAATCGCACGACGGCAATCTCTCGCTCGACGCCGGCGTAGTCGATTATCCGTCGCTGATGCAACCGGTACTGGATCGCTACTGCGTTTCCTGTCACGACGGCGCCGACCCGACGGGCGGATACGATCTCAGCGGCGACGCTACTCGTTATTTCAGCGCAAGTTACGAATCGTTGTTATTAAAGAGTCGTTCGTATCGTCAAGCGGATATGCTTACCGGGGAAATGCCGGAAGACCAACAAGCGCTCGGCAAGCCGTTAGTGCAATTCTATTGGCTGTTATGGACGACTTCCGCGGTCAATATGCCGTACACGACGGGCGCGCTCGCTAGTCGTTTGCCTGAATATTTCACGAAAGAGCATTGCGGTCAAGAAGTCGACGACGTCTCGCTGCGCCGCGTCTATTTCTGGCTCGATTCTAACGCGATCTATCAAGGGACCTACGCCAACGCGCGGCCGCTATCCGCGGGCAGACGCGACCGCTGGGCGCCGCTCGATAAAGCCGGACTCGCAGACTGGTTCAGTAAAGAACTCGCGCCGATCTACGCCGAGAAATGCGCGGACTGCCATAAACGTCTTACGGGCGAAAATCGCGATCGTTCCGAAGTCTTTGAAGGTCCGAACACCGACTGGATAGGACGTTTCGGCTGGATCGACCTCACGCGACCTGAAAAGAGCGCGCTACTCAACGCGCACTTAGCCAAAGCCGCAGGCGGACGCGGACTCTCCACCGATAAGAACGCGCCGGAAGATTCGCCCGCGCTCGTGTTCGAGTCAAAAGACGACGCGCAATGGCAAGCGCTGTACAACGCTATACTTAAAGGAAAAGCCCTCGCCGACAAACGCCCCGAAGCCGATAGACCGGGTTTCAGAAACGCGCGAACGGAACCGTGATCCCCTTTTAGTATCGAGACGATAAAAGCGAAAGAAATTTCTATCAAGATTCGTCGATAACGACGGCGCGACTTTTTTCTAGCCGCGCCAATATCCTAACCAAACAAAAAGGACGTTTGAACCAAAGATCCAAACGTCCTTATTTTATTTCACTTCAACAAGAAGTTATCTTGCAACTCACGCGAGTTTTTCGGCGAGGAACTTCTTCGCGGCTTCGATCGCGGCGGGAACGCCCGCGGGGTCTTTACCGCCGGCTTGCGCCATATCGGGACGACCACCGCCGCCGCCCTTGACGAGGGACGCGACAGCCTTGACCCATTCGACCGCGCTGAATTTCTTTTCAACGAGGTTGCGAGTCGCGGCGGTCATGAGAGCGACCTTACCGGCCTTCGTGTCGATATTAGCGATGAAGATCGCGGCGTTTTCAGTCTTGCGACGGATCTGGTCGATCGCTTCGCGCAACGCGTTGGCGTCGACGTCGTTGCAAGTGAACGCGACAAACTTAGCGCCGGCGACTTCTTCAGCCTTCGCGATAAGAGCGTCGACGTCGACGGCTTCTTTCTTAGAAGCGGCTTCAAGATCCTTGCGGAGCTTCTTGTTTTCCGCGGCGAGCTTTTCGACGCGAGAGACGATATCGGCGGCCGGAACGCGCAAAACGCCGGCCAAAGCCGTTTCGACTTCGTCCGCCGCTTGGATCTTCTTCAGCGCTTCAAGACCGGTCAACGCAGTGATACGACGCGTGCCCGCGCTAACGCTTTCTTCAGCGACGATCTTGCAGAAACCGACTTGCGAGACGCACTTAAGGTGCGTGCCGCCGCAGAATTCGAGGGACGGACCCATCTTGACGACGCGAACGACGTCGGGATACTTTTCGCCGAACAACATCATCGCGCCGAGCTTGCACGCTTCTTCTTTCGGCATCTCTTCGCAGCAGACCGGGAAGGATTCCAAGATCATCGCGTTGACGTCCGCTTCAAGTTGGATCAACGTTTCGCGATCCAAGCCCTTGTGGTGCGTGAAGTCGAAACGCAAGATATCGGCGTCGACCTTCGAACCTTGTTGGTTCGCGTGTTCGCCAAGAAGCTTGTGCAACGCGCAGTGCAGCAAGTGCGTCGCGGTGTGCGCGCGAGAAATAGCCGCGCGACGAGCGGAATCGACCTTAGCGACGGCGTTGGAGCCGACGCTGAGCGTGCCTTCGACGAGCGTGCCGACGTGGACGATGAATTCGCCGTCGTATTGCGCGGATTCGACGTTGAAGACCGCGTTGCCGGCGGTGATAACGCCGGAATCGCCAACTTGACCGCCCTTTTCGCCATAGAACGGGGTCTTGTTCAAGACGATGCGGATCTTCTTAGCGGCGTCGGCTTCGATGGAGTCGACGAGCGTTTCGCCGTCAAGGATAGCGAGGACGGAAGCGTCGGTCGTTTCGGTGGTCGCGTAACCAAGGAATTCCGGCGGATTCGTCGTCTTCTTAATGCCTTCCAACGGGTCACGTTTGAAGAGCAAGTTCTTTTCGGTCAGACCGGAGAGTTCGCCGTGGCGTTCCATCTCTTTGCCGAAACCGTCCCAGTCGAACCCGTAGTTGCGTTCGCCGGCAAGCGTTTCAAACAATTCCGGCGGGAAACCGTACGTTTGATACATTTCGAAAGCATCGGCGCCGGCGACGGTCGCGCGCTTTTCTTCTTCCATCGTCTTGAAGACGTGGTCCAGACGACGAAGACCGCCGTCGATGCTGCTCATGAAGCGTTCTTCTTCAGCGGAGATAACGCCTTGAACGCGTTCGATGGTTTCGCCAAGTTCCGGATACGGGACCTTCATGAGGTCGGCGACGACCGGGACGAGTTGGTGCAGGAACGGCTTCTTCATGCCCATTTGGACGCCGTCGAGGACCGCGCGACGAAGCAAACGACGGATGACGTACTTCTCTTCTTTCGGACCCGGATAGACGTTTTCGTGGATCGCGAACGTGCAAGCGCGGACATGGTCGGCGATACGGCGCAGACGACGGCCGTTTTCGTTCGTAAGATCGACGTCGTCGTATTTTTGCGAGCAGATCTCTGCGGCGGCTTCGACGAGCGGACGGAGAGAATCGATATGGAAGTTCGTTTCAACGCCTTGGAGAACGGAGGTGACGCGTTCCAAGCCCATACCGGTGTCGATGTTCTTGCTCGGGAGCGGGCGGAGGTTGTTAGGCGGGTTGCCAACGCGATTGAATTGCGTGAAAACGAGGTTCCAGATCTCGACTTCGCCTTGCGGGGTCTTGTGATAGATCTCGGAACACGGACCGCAAACGCCGTCGGGACCTTGGCTCGGGGCGGAAGAAGGCCAGAAGTTTTCGTCTTCGTCAAGGTATTGGAGCTTTTCGGCGGGCAGCTTGATCTCTTCAAGCCAGATCTTCGCGGCTTCGTGGTCGTCTTTATAGACGGTCGCGGACAACATCGCGGGGTCGATGCCGAGCCATTGCTTGCTCGTCAGGAATTCCCAAGCCCAGTGGATAGCTTCGCGCTTGAAGTAGTCGCCAAAACTGAAGTTACCGAGCATTTCGAAGAACGTGTGGTGGAACGCCGTGCGACCGACGTTGTCGATGTCGCCCGTACGCAAGCACTTTTGGCAAGTGGTCGCGCGCGTGAAATCCAATTTGCAACGCCCAAGGAAGTGGTCCTTGAACTGGTTCATACCCGCCGGCGTGAACAAGACGGAAGGATCCCAATACGGAACCAACACGTCGCTAGGTCGGCGAACGCAGCCCTTCGATTCGAAGAACGTCAAATACATTTCACGAATTTCGTTAGTCGTAAACATTTTATTCGTTTTTTATTGGCTTTATGCTATATATGGAACGCGGACGCAAGGCGCGTCCGCGCGGAAAAATCTTATACGAGAATATGTTGCGTCAGTTCGCCTTCTTCGCCGCGTTGAAGCGCGCGGAGGTCTCGCGTTCTTCTTTGACTTGAGCGGCGAGCGTTTCGACGACTTCGTCGACAGACATAAGCGTCGATTCGGAATCCCAACGCCATTTGACTTCGACTTTGCCGTCCGCCAAGCCCTTGCCGATCGTAACGCGGCACGGGAAACCGATGAGGTCGGCGTCCTTGAATTTCACGCCGGGACGTTCGTCGCGGTCGTCGAGAATGACGTCGCAACCCGCCGCTTCGAGACCCGCCGTAATCTTTTCCGCAGCTTCCATCGCGACGGGATCGCTCGCCTTGACAGGGCAAACGCAAACTTCGTAAGGCGCGAGCGCGACAGGCCAAATGATACCGGAGTCGTCGTGGCTCGTTTCCGCGAGACCCGCGATGATGCGGCTGACGCCGATGCCGTAGCAACCCATGATGATCGTTTGCAACGTGCCGTTTTCGTCGAGATACTTCGCGTTCAACGCGTCGGTGTACTTCGTGCCGAGCTTGAAGACGTGACCGACTTCGATCGCGTTTTCCATCGTGAGCGGTTGACCGCAGTGCGGGCAAGCGTCGCCGACGATCGCGTTACGGACGTCGCCAAAGAGGTCGACCGTGAAATCGCGATCCAAGTTGACGTTGACCAAATGCGCTTCCGCCTTGTTCGCGCCGACGATGACGTTGACCATCTCTTTGATCGTCGGGTCGGCGACGATCTTGACTTTCTCTTTGAGTCCGACGGGGCCCGCAAAACCGACAGGAGCGCCGGTGACGCGTTGGATCGTCGCTTCGTCGGCAAGTTCGACTTTCTCCGCCTTGAGCAAGCGGCGGAGCTTGTTTTCATTAACGTCGCAATCGCCGCGAACGAGGACGGCGACGGGGGTTCCGTCGACGCTGTAAATGAGCGTCTTGACGACCTTCTTCGGCTTAGCCTTCAAGAACGCGCAGACTTGTTCGATCGTATGCGCGCCGGGCGTGGCCAATTCGGCGACTTCTTTGAGGACGGCGTCGGCGGGACGCGCGTAATCGACGGCGCCGATCTCGGCCTTTTCGACGTTGGCGGCGTATTTGCAGCTCGGGCAGAAAACGACGTCGTCTTCGCCGTTCGGAGACGGGATCATGAATTCGTGAGAACCGTCGCCGCCGATCGGGCCGGATTCCGCTTCGACCGGCAGATAAGGCAGACCGCAACGCGAGAAGATCTTGCAATACGCGTTGTACATCTTCTTGTACGTCGCGTCGAGCGTTTCAAGGTCGGTGTGGAAGCTGTACGCGTCTTTCATCAGGAATTCGCTCGTACGCAAAACGCCGAACTTCGGGCGTTCTTCGTTACGGAACTTCGTTTGGATCTGATAAAGCAGCAACGGGAGTTGACGATAGCTGGAAACGTATTGCGAAACGAGGCTCGTGATCTCTTCTTCGTGCGTCGGGCAGAAGACGACGGGGGTCTTCGTGCCGCCGCGTACCAACGCGGTCTTGACGAGAACGTTGCCGAACGCTTCGACGCGGTTCGTTTGTTCGTAAAGGGATTGAGGACAAAGCGCCGTCATGAACAATTCGACCGCGCCGGCCTTATTCATTTCGTCGCGAACGATATTCGTCGCTTTATGCAGACAACGCCATCCAAGCGGGAGATAAGCGTACGCGCCGGCCATTACTTGAGAGATCATACCGGCTCGGAGCATAAAGATATGACTAGGAATTTCCGCTCCATTCGGAGTTTCTTTCATCGTCGGAATAAGCGTTTGCGACCATTTCATTTGGGCTTTCCTCCACCCTGAGTGATTCTTTTAACGTACAGCGTTCTCCGTCGCCTCGCTAACGCGCGCGTACTCGCGACAGAGCGTCCCTATATTATAACTAACAGTATCTTTTTTTTAAGGGGTTGGGTCAATAGTGAAAACATAATTGAAACGCGACGCCTTTATGTTCGCAATACTCTTTGATCTCTTCTTTTAGCGCGCGCCAATACGACAGATCGCCGCGACGATAAATATCGAGATACGTTTCAAAATATTGCGGATAACGTTCGCGAATATAAAACAATATCGCGTCTTCAAAATCAGGGCGAAGATTCAGGTTCTCGAACCAAAACGCGTCGACATAAGAAGCCGCGGCGTCGACGATCGCGCGAAAGTCGGTGATATGCGGAAATATCGGCGACATGAACAACAGCGTCGGAATACCCGCCGCGTGACAGACCTTCAACATCTCCAACCGCTTCGCGATCGGGGAAGCGCGATCCATATCCGTTCTGAATCCTTCGTCGAGCGTGTTGACCGACGCGAGAACGCGTATCCCGCAACGCTCGTCGGGCTCGGCAAAGTCAAATAATGTCTTAGGACGTCGAAACAACTCCGTTCGCGCTTTCAGCAGATCGAGGTCGCGCAACAAGAGATCGGACTTCGTCGTGATCGACAGCTCGCATTCGATCGGCGCCAACTCCTCCAAGATCCTACGCGTTATTCCGTACTTCGCCTCCCAAGGATTATAACAATCCGTGACCGACGACATAAAGACGGTCTTGCCCGTCAATCGCTTCGCGCCTAACGGCTTAGAACAACGCTTGACGTCAAGGAACTCCCCCCAAGGTTCTTCATGTTCCGTGAAACGCTTCATAAACGACGCGTAACAGTACCGACAAGCATGCGGACAACCGACATACGGATTGATCGTGTAATTGCACAACTTCGACGGCGACACGTAATCGGATACTTCAACGTCTTTTTCGATCATAGGAACGGCGGAACGACCGGTCGGCGCAAGATCGTTGCTCCGAATACTTACGATCGTTCTAAAAAATGTATTGCTTTCTGATCATGAAGGAGGACTAAGTTTCGTCAGTTTCTTAACCGGTCCAAACTCGCGTCAATATTTTACAAAAAGGAACTTGGCTTTCAAGCGATCCGGACGCGGCGTCAAAACGAAAATAAAAAAAACACGGCAAACGCTCGAAAACGTTTGCCGCGCTCTCATAAGACCAGGCGCTAGATCTTAGAATAATCCGCCGCGACCAAAGAGGCCGCCGCCGTTGCCCCAACCTCCGCCGAAACCGCCGGATTCAGGTTGAGGATTAAACGCGTTAGTGCCGCTGCTCGTCGGATGCGGGTTAGTGTCGTAGAGCGGCGGAGGTTCGACCATCGTACGGACCTGACCTTCCTTCGCGGACATGCCGGACGAAGCGATCTGCGCTTTACCGGTCGCCGCGGCGGCGTTCGCCGTATCTTTTTCTTCCGTCGGGGACGGACGATCGATCACGAGACCGGTGGAATACCCGCGAACGGTGATCGCGTTGTTTTGGATCGGACGACGATCGTTGCCGACGCCGCCGTAGACGTCCTTACCGCCGTGGTCGACGACGAAGCTGAAGTTCGCGCCGCAGTTCGAAGGAGCGTGATAGGAGAGCTGACCGCTGGCGTAGCCTTGGTAGTTGCCCAAGTACGTGTCGTTGCCGCGATAGTTCATGATGACGCCGATACTACCTTCGCCGCCCGCGCCTTGCGTCAGACCGCCGGTCGCTTCGAACGAGTCGTTGCCGTCGAAGTCGACGAGGAAACCGGAACCGAGGTCCCAGCCCATGCCAAGTCCCATGATCGTGCCGCCGTAGACGTCGTCGCCGAGGTCGTCGAAGCAGTACCCGACCGCGTAATGGCAACCAAAGCCGTTAGTGAAACGCGTCCAACGTTGTTCGCGACGGCGAGAACCGTCGTACATCGTCGAGGTCGCGGAGTAACGCATATCGTTGCCGCCAAAGTCGCGAGCGATACCGACGCCCATCCAGTAACCGCCGCCATGGCCGAAATAGTCGCATTCGTAAGCGTCGTCGCCGGCGCCGTCAAGAAGAACCCCGATACCGCCGCAAGCGCAACGACGGATGCCCGCGCCAATACCTTGGCCCCAACCGTCGTAGCCGGGATGTTCAGGATAAGAATCGAAGAAGTAACCGCCGACATAGTAGTGGTCGTCGCCGGACTTATCGACGATAGCGCCGAAACCGCCGGGCGCGCCAAAACCTTGCGCGAGCAACGCGGCGCGGTAATCGTCTTTACCGGCGCGGTCGAGCAACAAGCCGAAACCGCCAAGCGCGGCGCCTTGGGCGCGACGGAAACCGACGTAACGATCGTTGCCTTCTTCGTTGATCAACGCGGCGAAACCGCCGATCGCGGAACCTTGGCAAATATCTTTCGCGAGATAGTAGTCGTTGCCGCCGTCGTCGTACCACATCGTGACGCCGAGAACGGTTCCAGCTTGGATCGCGTAATTCTTACCGGTATATTCGTCGTTGCCTTTACCAAGGTCGATAACGACGAGCAGAGGACGCGCCAAAACGCAAGCGCCTTCGCGATAGACGTCGTTGCCGCCAAGATCGATAATGCAGCAAGCTTTCGGGTATTTATCCAGATCCCAGACCGTGCGATTGGAATCGCCGATAAGGATATCGCCGGCTTCCGTAGAAATAAGGCCGACGATCTGGTTGTCGCCGATCTTCGTTTTCTCTAAGCTATTGAAATCGATATTAGCCAACGCGGCTTTCATATCTTCGTCGATCAACGACAAGACGGCTTCGCCCGCTTCGTACAACGCGGCCTTGTTCATCTTCTCCATCGCGTCGATCAAGTATTGACCGCGACCGCGACTCGGGATCGTGTGACCGCTTTGAACTTGACCGCAGAAGATCGAATACGCTTCGTTCATAACGGCGGCAAGATCGTTCTTACTGCAAGGCGCGACTGCCTTGGCGTGTAAAGAAGCCGCTTCGACCAATACCGCCTTGAGTTGATCGAGCGCGTCGTTAGAAGAAGCGACGGCCTTACGCTTCGGACGTTCACCGCGAACGGAAACGCCCATATGCGCGCGAGCGTTGCGAACGCCTTCGATTACGTCGTCGGCGGACCCCATAAATTCTTCCGCCCACGCGCGAGAAACGGCTTCCGCTTCGTTAACGGAATTCAACGGGTCTTGATACAACTTCTCATACCATTGTAAACGAGCGCGGTTGTTCAACTCGTTGCCGGTCTGCAAACTATTGGTACGACTACGAATACTCGCGTTATACGCGCGCCAACGAGCGTATAATTCGGAACCGCCGTGCGCCTTGAGTTGTTCGACGAGGTCGGAACTCATATCACGAACGGCGCGCGCGGAATCCGCAAAACCGAGAACCGGCTTCGTCTGACGAGGCGCGTTAGAAGCGATCGTCTTCGGTTCCGGGATCTCAACCGCCGTTTGAGGTTCGTCTTGCGTATGTTCGGCAATAGCTTCTTCTGTAACGTCGAGATCGGTCAAACGCACTTTGGCGTCGGGCGCGTCTTCGTCGACGTTAGCCAACGCGCGCGTCTTGACTTCCGCGGGTACGTCCGCGCCTTGCGCTTCTGCCGCCGCTTGTTGCATTTCTTCTAAAACGCGATCGTCTTCGCCGTCGCCGGGAACTTGTTGCTCTTCAACAACGGCGGGTTCTTCGACTATATCGAGCGTCGGAAGCGGTTCGTCTTGCGCGTCCGCAGTTCGCGTCATCGAGACGGGCGTAAACGCGGGAGCGGTATCCTTCGCTTGTTGTTCCGCGTTATTAGAACGCATACGAACCGTGCCTTGAGGAATCGCGTCGGAATTGCGACGCGTCGCGCGCGCAGATTGACGTTCCGTCGTATTGGCGTTATTAGCGCTCGCGTTATAAGAGGGCGCAAGGCGCGCGTCGCGCGTCCCGGCTTCGTTATCGCGCACGCCTAATAAAGAACGAACGACTCCTCGTTGAGCGACTTTAACAACGTTCTGCTGAGCGTTCGCGCCGACGGGGTCTTGCGCGGTGGCTGCGGAGCTCAAAAAAAGAGCGACAAGCGAAGCCAAAACAGCGGGAGTCGCTCGGAACGTCGTGAGTTTGGTAATAAAGGTCATATCCATATTCCGTTTTATATACGCGGACTACTTATCATTCCGTCTACAGGAACGCGGCCGCGATCGATCTGCGCCAATAACAAGGCGCGGGCGACGAAACAAAGCGCGTCTCGTCTTGAACCGGATAGCTCGAATCTCTCGAGCAAATTCAAGAAGCCGTCTACGCGACAGACTTCTCGACATAAATTCATTTCTCTTTTTCGTCGTCTTTTACAAAATACTTCAGACTTACTTTTCGCTTAACGACAAAAATATAAAAGAGTTTTAATCCTATTGTTTAAAAGCGGTAAGATAGAACGAATTCAATAAACAAAACAAGATAATAAAGCGTCGCGTAAAATCAACCTCACTTACCCTAACAAACACAACACGCTATTCCCTTTTACTTAACCAGCCGTTAAAATCGATACTTCAATCTTACTTTGAAAAATTTTCAGCAAAAAAAAAGGATTTTCATAACTTAATACTTGTAGAAAAGGCGCGCTCAAATTATCATTATAAAGTAGGATTGTGGCGCCGTAGTCTCAAGTTGACGACGCGCGGTCCGGTATAGGAAAACACGCGCGGCAAAAATGCCGCCGGTTCGCTCGTCGATCGGACGCCGACTTTATGTCCGGCAGCGCAATGCGGATCGATCGATCGTTTCGACTCCGCGTCGGCGCGAACGAGAGGACGGTTTAACGTCCGTTATTTAGATAGATCATCACCGTCAAAAGCCTAAGTTGATTTAGGAGATATTCATGAGTCGGAGTAATTTCGTCCTTCGTTTAAGCGCGATCCTGGCGCTGATCGTTCTCTTTTCCGCGCCTATGTCGAATTCGCCTATGTCGACGGCTTTCGGACAGAACTACAACAACAATAATAATAATAATAATAATAATAATAACGGCGGCCGTAACAACAACAACAACAATAATAACAACAATAACAACGGCGGCCGTAACAACAACAATAATAACAATAACAACAACGGCGGTAACAGCGGCAACGGTTCCTCCTACGGTTCCGGCGTCGTCGTCGATCCTAACGGCGTTTTGCAACGCGTCTCCATGGACGACGGTCTTCTCGCTTCGATCCGCGAAGAAGCCTATCGCAGCGTCCCGAGCGAAATGCGCGCCGTCAGCAAGATGCGTAAAGTTTCCTTGAATCGCCTTGAAGCCGCGATCCAAGCCAACAACGGCGTCGTTTCCGACGAAATGGCGAATCTTGCCGGTCTTACTCGTATTGAAAACGTCTTCGTTTATCCCGAAACGGGCGACGTCGTTATCGCCGGTCCCGCGGAAGGTTGGACCGTCGGCGCTGAAGGCGCCACCGTCGGTATGAAGAGCGGTCGTCCGACTCTTCGCCTTGAAGACCTCGTCGTCGCCATGCGCGCTTATCCCGCCAACGGCAAAGGCGCGAGCTTAGTCGGCTGCTCCATCGACCCGACCGAAGAAGGTCTCCGCTCGATGCAATCCTACTTGAACACCGCCGCTCAACCGAACGTCGCTAACGACGCCGACTGCGTCGAATACGCCGCCGGTATCCGCGAAGCGCTCGGGCTCCAAAACGTCACCGTCTGGGGCGTCTCCCCCAAGACCAACTTCGCCGTGACCCTCGTCGCCGCCGACTATCGTATGAAACTCATCGGTATCGGTCTTGAAGAATCCCCCGTCAAGCTCGTTACCTACGTCGATAAATCTAACCCGCGCAACAACGCTTCCAACGCCCTCGTTCGTTGGTACTTCCAACCCAACTACGATTGCGTCGTTGAGACCGAAGACGGCAACGCGATGCAACTCGTTGGCAACGGCGTCAACCTCCTTGGCGAAGACGAACTCGTCGCCGCCGACGGTACTCGTTCCGCCAACAAGGGCAAGGGCAACCCCGCGACTCGCGCTTACGCTAAGAGCTTCACGCAAAAATTCGAAAAGATCGCCGACCAAGTTCCGGTCTACGCTAACCTCCGTAACTTGATCGATATGTCCATCGTCGCCGCTTACCTCCAAAAGGAAAACGTTTACGGCAAGACCAACTGGAACGCCGAATTCTTCGCCGACGAAGCGCAATACCAAACTGAAAACCTCAACGCCGTTGAATTCGCGCAAACCGCGGTCAACACCGTTCGTCGTAGTAACAACATGGTCTCCTACCCGACCGGCGGCGGCGTCTCCATCGAACCCCAAGTCGCGCTCGATCAAGAACACATGAAGTACGACGAAAAAGGTACGGTCGAAGCCAAACGCGCCCAAGCTGAAAACAACGACGTTACCGCTTGGTGGTGGGACTGAGTTCCAACGCTCGATAGATAAACGCTTAGCGTTCGACTATCGTAAATAAAATACGCCGGAAGATCTTCACAGGTCTTCCGGCTTTTTTATTGTCGACGCGAGCGCGTGAAGGAAATGTGTCAAAGCGTCGAAGAGTCGCCTACCCTTCGCCGTCGTTCTTACGGCGTAGAGCTTGCGCCGGTTCCGACGGTTCCTTCTAACAAGTCGCCGATCTGCCCGCCGGTATCTAATCGCCGCCTGCGCCGCATTTCTATCGCTACGACGCTCGACCGCGAAAGATATCCGATCTTATACGCAATAAAAAAAAGCGCCGAGGTTATCGACGCTTTATAGAACAAAACCGGGAAACCGTTTCCCAAGTCTCGGAACGCGCCGCGCTTGCAAACGCGGACTAACGTTAATACAAAAAACCCGGCGGAAAAGCATCCTTGCTTAGATCGCATCCTTGCGTACCGCTGGGTAATAAAACGCTTTCGACGTCCATGTCATTGAGCATCCTTGCTCGCAGCGTTAGTGTTTCTTTGATCGGCTCATCGAACGAGAACGCTCGATTCGATCGCACGCGCCGTTCTCGCGGGCGCGGAATCCTCGTCGTCTTTGACGTAATACTCTTCGTCGTCGGAGGCTTGTTCTTCAAAATTGATCGCCAGTTCGCCGACGCTGAAACCCGCGATACGCCAGACGTAATCGTCGTTGGTGAGCACGAACGTCAATTCGTCCAATTGGATCGCGCCGGTCTCGGTATAGTCTTCAACTTCGACTTGCACCAAGACTCTTCCGCGCACGGGCTTCATCTTCTTCGTGATACGCCAACGAACGGTGTCGCTCTCTTGCGCGTTAAAGTGTTCACGCTTCGCGCGTTGTGCTCGAGAAGTCAACAAGGCGAACGCGCCGTCGTCGTCTCCGCTGAAAAACGTCTTAAAGAACATATTGACAACGCCTTCGGGCGTGTCGGGATTCTCCGAATCGAGAGGCGTTTCGTCGAGTTCAGGAGCGTCCAAGGGAACGGCTTCTGTTTTTTCGTCGCTAACTTCAACGGCTTCGTTGCTTACGCTTGGCCCTACCGTCGCCTTACCTTTGCCGCAACCCGTCAACGGCAGCGACAACGCCACAGCCAACGCAAAGCAAAGTCGAAACGATCTCGTCATGTGAAATGATCCCTTATCAGTCAAAACGCCGCGAATCAGGTACGCCGACGCTTGAAAAATTGTTTCCGTAAAACTTTGCGTATTGTGAACATTTTCACAAACTTCGTCAACAGCAGTTGGAAAAATTTTTCTTTGTCGAACTATCCGCGTTTTTATGCGTCTTACGCCGTTTGGGTCATTCTTTTGTTATCTTTATTTGATAAAATATCGATCGTAGCGTCAAGAGCAATACGCTTGCTTGACGCGCTCTTTGCAAAAAAAATAGAAAGCACGCTATGTCGTCAGAACTACTCGGAACCGTCACGCTGATCACTCGCGCAAAAGAACAAGCTCAAGACCTTCAAGACCTCGTCGCGTCGTACGGCGGTTCAACGCTAGTGCAGCCGGGTATCGAGATACTTCCGCCCAACGACTACGCCGATCTTGACGACGAGCTGTTTCGACTCGCGCGCGGAGAATACGAGTGGGCGATATTTTCCAGCGCGAACGGCGTCAAATACGCGCTCGAACGCGCAAACGCGTTAAACGTCGTCGCGTTCGATAACGTGAAGATAGCGGCGGTAGGCTCGGGCACGCGCGACGCGTTGGCGGGATCCGGACTGCAATGCGATCTTGTCCCCGCAAAATTTGACGCCGACGGGATCGTCGACGCGCTTGTCGCGCTCCACGCGGACGATATCGCGCGACAACGATTCGTATCTTTTCGCGCCAACCGCGGGCGCAAGACGTTACGCGACCGACTTACCGCGCTAGGCGCCGAGATACGCGAAGTCGAAACGTATCGCAGCGTCGACGCGACGACGCCCTTGCCCGAAGTCGTGAGCGCGTTGGAAGCCGGCAAGATCGACTACGCGACCGTCATGAGTTCCGCGACGGCCAAAGCGCTCGTCAACCTCTTAGGCGAAAACGTAAAGAAGACGCGCTGGGTCGCGTTAAGCGCGTTAACGGCGGACGCGATGCGTAAAGAAGGCGTCGAAGTCGACGCGATCGCGGAAGAAGCGACTATCGAGAGCTTAGTCGAGACCGTCGCGGCGTTACATAAACGCTTGCAAAACGATAAATAATAAAGCGTCGAAGTAAAACGAGCTAAAACAAAAACGACCTTGCGTCAACGAGAACGCAAGGTCGTTTCTTATTTCCTAGTCGCGCTCAACACGCGACGACGCTAGATTCAGCAGCGCTTGCTGAGGACGTCTTTTTCGTATTGTTCGCAATCGGCGATCCAGTTGGCGCCGACGGGGGCGTTGTTCTTTTCGCAGTAGTAATCCCAAACGGCGGCGAACGGCGCGGACTTGAGTTCTTCGAGAAGAGCCAAGCGCTTGGAGTAGTTAAATTCGTTTTCGAGCTTGCGAAGTTCGGCGGTCGGTTCGAGCGCGGCAATAAGGAGCGCTTTGAACGCGGCGCGAGTACCGACGGTCCACGCGGCGATACGGTTGATCGAGCCGTCGAAGAAGTCGAGCGCGATATAGGTTCTCGGAAGCAGGTCGTTGCGGACCAATTCTTCGGCGATAGCGCGCATTTGGTCGTTATAGATAACGACGTGGTCGGAGTCCCAACGAACGCCGCGAGAGACGTGCAGCAAGAGCTTTTCGGTGAACATCGAGATCGAGGTCAACTTGTCGCTGATGCATTCGGTCGGATGGAAGTGGCCCGCGTCGAGCGTCGCGATAAGGTTGTTCTTGACCGCGTAACCCATGCACCATTCGTGACTGCCGACGGTGTAGCTTTCAGCGCCGATACCGAACAACTTGCTTTCAACGCCGTCGCGGATGTTCTTGGGATCGTACTTGACGGAGAAGATCTCGTCGTAGGATTCGGCCAAGCGTTGACGCGGGGCAAGACGATCGACCGGCGTGTCTTTGATACCGTCCGGAGTCCAGTGATTGACAACGCATTCGGTACCGAGTTGTTCGCCGAAATAGTTGGCGATCTTACGGCATTGCTTGTCGTGTTGGATCCAGAAGTCGCGGATCTCTTTGCTCGGGTGAGAAAGAGTCAAGCCGTCGGCGGCCTTCGGGTGAGAGAAGAACGTCGGGTTGAAATCAAGACCAATGCCTTGTTTCTTAGCCCAGTCGACCCAGCCTTGGAAATGGCAAGGTTCGATCTCGTCGCGGTCGACTTTCTTGCCGCCGTTTTCAAGATAGATCGCGTGAAGGTTGAAACGAAGTTTACCCGGGATCAACGACATCGCCTTTTCAGCGTCTTGACGAAGTTCGTCCGGAGTGCGAGCTTTGCCCGGATAGTTGCCCGTGGAGAGGATACCGCCGCTCAACGCTTCGCCGGCAGCTTCGAAACCGCCAACGTCGTCGCCTTGCCAGCAGTGCAGCGAGATCGCCGTGTTTTCAATTTTCGCGATAGCGGCGTCAACGTCGACTCCAAGTTCGGCATAACGTTCTTTAGCCAGAGCAAACGCTTGTTCAACTTTACTCATCTTAAACAAAACTCCTATAATAAAATTCCAAGCGCACCAGGCGCCGTAGGTTGCGCTAAGCACGGTTGCGATACTCAGCGAAACGAGGCCGGTAAAAAAGAACCTCGACGCGAGAAGGCGCGCTTTTGCGACTGTATTTCGACGATAATTTCGTAGTATTCGCAACAAATCACGAGACGCTCGTTAAGAAATGGAATAAAAAATCCGATATTTCTTAAAGAACGATTTTTACGTATAATCGTTATTAAACAGGTTATAACGTCCGATCACGTTTCAACCCCTCATCGATCGAAAAGGACTTGAAAATGCGCGTTCATAACAACGATACGCAAAATATTGACTCGAACGATCGCGTCGACGAAGCTAAACGCAGAACCATTAAACGTTTCGCGTCGCTCGCGTGTCTCGTTCTCCTCGGAGCTTGTTGCGTCGGATGCCAATCGACCAAGAGCGCTAAAAACGACAAAACGGTCGACGATTTCCTTCAAGCCGATAAACCTAAGTGGTAAACGTTCGTCATCTCGGCATGCGCGGCGCGTTCGCTCGGAACGCGCCTTTTTTTATTTATCTTTCGAGCTTTTCTTAAAACTCTAGTATCTTTCACGCGGCGGCTTCCGCGACTTCTTCGTCGTCGACGGCGACCTTCGGCGGTCTCAACGCCATCAAAGCCGCGATCCATTTCGTTTCCGGGAAGGATTGGAAAATGATCTTCATAACGACGGCTAGCGGCGGGGAAAGGAACATCCCGACGGGGCCGAGGAGCCAGCCAAAGAAGATCAACGAGATCAAAACGATCAACGGCGACAGGTCCAAGCCGTCTCCAAGGAGCCGCGGTTCCAAGCCGTAACCGACGAAGCAGTTGATCGCCGCGAGACAGATCGCGTCGACGCAACCTACCATCAGACCGTGATCGACGGTCGCCAAAACGATCGGCGGGATCGCGGCGGCGACGGAGCCGATATTCGGAATATAGTTCAGCAAGAACGCGACGAGTCCCCACAATACGGGGTACTGGACGTTGGACACGACGCATAAGACCGCGACGAGCATACCGACCAAAACGCTCATCAGCGTCTTGATGACCATATAGTTGCGGATATCGGCGATAACGCCTTCAATATGCGTGTTCGTGAAACGGCGTTTGCCTAACGCGGCGACAAGTTTCTGAGGTATCTTAGCCGTTTCGCACAGCATGAAGATAACGAGCAGCGTGACCAAAAACGCGTTGGAACCGAGATAGCTCAGTTCGCCGACAAGACCGCGTAAGAAGCGGAACAATTCTTGCGAGCTCGCGTTGACCGCGCTCACCTTGACTTTATCTTTACGCTCGCGCAACGCGCGGAGGTATTCTTCGTAATCGTTGTCGGCGTCGGAGGCTGCGCTCGCGGCTTCGCCGTTCTCTTTTTCGGCGTTCGGCTCGGATTCGCCGGCAAGCGCGTTGGCGATCGTCGTGTCGATATGTTGCGTCATCGCGTCGGGATGAGAGAAATACTCCGGCGGATTCATCGGCGTAAGACCGCCGCTCAGCAAGTCGCTATCGATCGCCTCGTTGGTCGGAGTCGCGACGACGGGCTCCGCGTCCGCGGCAAGTTCGTGGGGCAGCTCGTTTTGTAGCGCGACAGGCGCGACGGGCGTAACGGGATCGCTCAAATAGGCGGTCTGTTTAACGGGCTCCGGCTTATTTGTCTCGACCGTTTCCTTCTCGACCGCGGCGTCTTTTCCTGCAACCGGATCTTTCGCGTATTCGGCGCGTAAACGCAGTTCCTCGAGATACGCTTCTTCCTCGGGAGTCTCTTCCTCGACCTCTTCGCCTTCTTCTTTCGCTTTATCTGATTTCAAGAGCGGAATAAATTCGCCGATATCGAGGTCGTAACTCTCCAACGTCGCGTTAAAACGATCGCGATACGTCGGGATATTGACGGCAAATTGCGCAAGTTGCGCGCCGACTACCGTCATCGTGCCAAGACCGACGATCGCAACGCCGACGACCGCGACGGTCAACGCGCACCACGATGGCAAGCCTTTGGATTTCAGCCAGTTGATAGGGGACGTCAGCAATACTGCGAAGAACGTCGCAAGAAAGAAAGGACCAAGCACCCCGCGAGCGAAGTGTATGCCGGCCAAGATCACGACCATCGAAGCCAAGATGACCGCATACTTTAATAGACCTTGTTGCTCGCGAACGGGCGCGCTTTTCGCTCCGTCGTCTTGCGCGCTTTCAAGTCGAGACTCGTTCAAATTATCGCTCATCGTATTGCCGCAGACCTTTTAAAAACATTTAGCGAAAACGCAAAGCCCGCGCCTCCGCAAAAGCAAGGCCGACGCAACCTCGCTCGATAGTCAATGATACTAAATTATCAATCTCTATGCAAGCGCCGAGAAGGAATTTTCACAATTTTTCAAAAGAAAAGACAACCGTAATAATCAATAGTTCAACATAGACGTTAAGGTCTAACGCGCTCGCGGAAATTCGAGGTCGCAACGTCCGCGTAAGATAATAAAAAACCGCCGATCTTATTGAAGACCGGCGGTCTAAGACGCGTTCAAAGCGTCGCGCGTTGATGAAGTTCTCACTATCTGCTCCTTATACCGATTCCCTTTCGTCGGCGTCGTCTATCCGACAGCTCGTTGCGTCCCTCATTTGCTTTGTTCGCGTTCCATTCGATCGAAAACGCAATAAGCTCCGCCAAAGATCGCGACGATAGCGGCCGCGGCGACCCAGCAATTCATCCCCATAACATTAACGGCTCCAAAAATGATATTCATCTTCATTCTCCTTATGTTTTGCATTTACGCAAGTTAGTGGAACCGACGTCGTTCGCGTCGTCTAGTCATTAGTAAGCGGTTCGAGGAAAAAAGCAACAACGAAATTCAAAAAATGAAGAAAAGAAATTCGACGCTCCGATGAAACGTCCCAAATCAAAAGACCGTCGAACCAACAACGGCGCGGCGGTCTTGATATGGCGATCTTTTTCAACGCGTTAACTCGACGCTCATTTATCGAGTGAAGGCGCGGCGACGCCATTATTACACGACGCGACAAGTAGAAGCGAATCGTTCAGAACTTCGAGTACGACGATAGGCGCGCCGTTTTGCAGCGGTTCTTTCGCGTCGGTAACGGCGTCGTACTCCATAGAGCGTTCCTGTTGGACGATCGTAACTTTCCCTCGACCTTGACGAGCGCCGGGGATCGTGAGGTAAACGCTGCCGGTCGCGCCGACCGCGGAAGCAGTCTTGATCGAACCGTTATGATTGAACGAGGAGAGAGCGCGGATCATGAAATAGACCGCGTAGACGGCGACGAGACCGCATGCGGAAGCGGCGCCCAACTGAGCCGAGACGCTCCATCCGGCGCTACGGCAAGCCATCCCGGCGAGTCCAAAGAACGCGACGCCGGCGGTCACCGTCTTGAACGTAAACGCGCGCAAGAAGAGCGAACCGTTGGAATCGACGTGGTGTTGCGCGTCGGCGAAACCGTCGCCGTCGACGTCGCCCAACGCGCCGTCGTCAAAAGAGCCGTCCGCGTCGACGTTTCCATCCATGCCAAACAACGACATTACGAACTGCAAGACGACAAACACGGAACCAAAGATCGCGCAAAAGAAAAAGAGTTTTTCCATCAATCTTACCTTTCGTAAATATGGATAGCGGCGTCGTTCGACGTAATTTCGTCGAGACTTTACGAATATTATACTAATATAGTAAGCGCAAAAACAGGGTCGCGCAACAAAAATCCGTGGAAAACGAACTGAAAACGATATGAAAAGACCTCGTCGTACTCAATACGAGCGCGACGAGGTCAGTATTCTAGGCGACGATATTACCGTCGATACAAGCGATAACGATCAATTGAAATCAGAATCGCTAAACGGTTTGACTTCTTCACGACGACGCGCGAAGTCGTCGTAAGCGGGTCCTTTGACTCCGGCGACATAACAAAGCAGACCGGAAACGTCATAAAAGCAGTTCAACGCGACAAGGGCGACGACGATCAACGCAAGTACGATCAATACCATGTGAGCACTCCATTCCGCGGCTTTCCGCGTCGCACCCTCGCGCGCAGACTCCGCCGCATTACCTAAATAGCTTCGCGATAATAGCGATTATTACTGTTATGATAAATATCAATTTTATAAATTTCCTAAAAATTTTTCTCCGTCTTACATAAAACGCGTAAAGCGCTAGGAGTTCTACGAGGATAGAAGATACGACTTCGCCCTGATTTTCAATCTTTCGAGAAAAATCCGAGACACGCTTTTCCGACAAAACTGATACAATCAAACAATCTTGCAATATTTTTTCTTCGCTTTTTATTTTAACTATTTTAGCAGATATCATTCATAAGCGCGATACCGTCTTTATACGACGTCGCGTTCCCGATCGAAAGAATTATCCGCCAGATCCAATATTTTTTTACAAACAAGGACATTCAGATGACGCTTTCAGCTTTATCCTTCGTTTCGACGCCGTTGCTTGGAGCCGCCGGCGTCATTGCGAGCGGCGCGGTTCTTGCCGCGTTCCTGGTCTTCGGCACGCTCATTCTCTTCAGCACGCGCTACAAGAGATGCCCCAGTAACAAGATCATGGTCATTTTCGGTCGTTCGTCGAGCAAATCCTCCGCGATGTGCATCCACGGCGGCGCGAAATTCATTGTCCCGTTGTTCCAAGACTACGCGTTCCTGAGCTTGGAACCGATGCAGATCGAGATCCCGCTGCGCGGCGCGCTCTCGATGGAAAACATCCGCGTCAACGTCCCTAGCGTCTTCTCGATCGCTATCGGCACGACCCCGGAACTTATGCAAAACGCCGCTATTCGTTTGCTCGGCATGCCGAAACAAGCGGTTGCGAAACAAGCGGAAGACGTCATCTTCGGGCAACTGCGTCAAGTTATCGCGTCGATGAAGATCGACGAGATCAACCGCGACCGCGACGCGTTCCTGTCCAACATCCAAGCGTCTTTGGAACCGGAACTCAAGAAGCTCGGTCTCGTTCTCATCAACGTCAACGTGACGGACATCACCGACGAATCCGGCTATATCGAAGCGATCGGGCGTAAAGCGGCTTCCGAAGCGATCCAAAAAGCGCGCGGCGACGTCGCCGACAACGAACGTATGGGCGAGATCCGCGTCGCCGACGCCGAAAAAGAAAAGGCGATCCAAGTAGCGAACGCGAAGAAAGACCAAGTCATCGGTACGAGAGAAGCGGACCGCGAACAGATCGTCAAGACCGCCGAGATCGACCAAGAACAAGCGGTGCGCCTCGCCGACCTCGAACGCGTCAAGCTCGTTGGTCAACAATCCGCGGAATTTGAAAAAGACGCTCAGATCAAAGACGCGGAACGCGAAATGCGCGTACGACTCGCTAACGCCAACGCGGAAGCGGTCAAGGGCGAAAACGTCGCGCAAGCCGTCGTCGTCAACTCCACCGCGGAACTCGCGATCAAGAAAGCGGAAGCGTTCCAACTCTCCGAAACGCGCAAACGTCAAGCTGAAGCGTCCGTCGCGGAAGCCGAGCACAAAGCGCAAGCCGTCGCCGCGACCGCGAAAGCGGAACGCGTCGAAGCGGAACGCCGCGCAGAATTGGAAGCGCCGGCTAAGGCTGAAAAAGCGCGCATCATCGTCGAGGCGGAAGCCGCGGCGGAACAAAAACGCATCGAGGCGGAAGGCGAAGCGGCGGCTATCTACGCCAAGCTCGAAGCCGAGGCGCGCGGTCAATTTGAGATCTTGAAGAAGAAGGGCGAAGGTCTCGCGGCTATCGTCGAAGCGTGCGGCGGCGCCAAAGAAGCGTTCCAAATGCTCATGCTCGATCACTTCGACGAACTCGTCGCCGCGTCCGCGCAAGCGATCTCCTCGATCAAATTCGATAAAGTCGTCGTCTGGGACGGCGCTAACGGCGGCGCCAACGGCGAGACCGCCACGTCGAGTTGGTTGCGCAATATGGCGAAGACGCTGCCGCCGATGCTCGAAGTCATGAAGGAAGTCGGCGGCGTCGAGTTCCCGGACGTTTTCGCGAAGCTCGCGGGCACGGAACAAGCCGTTGAAAAAGCGCCGGTCGTCGACGCGGAAGCCGTCGAGCCGGATATGAAAGTAGCGGAATGACGTTAACGTCGTTCGTTAAATAACAGAAGCCTTAGATCGACTCTACGTTCGGTCTAAGGCTTCTTTCATTACCGTAAACGGCTAGACGTTACTCGACGGATCTTCCGCCTTGCAAGAGTTTGAGCGTTTCCGTTCTACCGGTCTTGATCGCGGGATAAATAGCCGCCGCCATGCACAGCGCGAGCGTCAAGCCGAAACCTAACGCCAACCCCTTGAACGGCAAGACGAGCGGAGGATCGAACGACCCGAACATGCTCTGTCCGAGTTTCAACACGCCGTGCGCGGCTAGGAACCCGAAAGAAAAACTCGCGATCGAAGCGACGACCCCGATCAATATCGCCTCCACAAGGATAGCGCGAATTATCGCCCAACGCGTCATCCCGACGGCGCGCATCACGCCGTAGACCCAGCGTCTTGCGCGCACCGAGTTGGCGATCGCGCCGACGACCGCGATCGCGGAGATGATCAGCGTCGTGAGCGGCGTCTTGGACAACGCCCAGATCACGGAATCCGCGCGACTCGAGATCGACTCGGTCAACGATTCTCGCGTCGACAACTTGACGTAAGCGGTCTGCGAGAACACGTCGGCGATATCGATAGTCCCGTCGGCGACGTCGGCGGCTAAGTTCTTACGCGCTAAGTAGTCGCAAGCAAATTCCGTCGACGCGTAATCGATCTTGCCGTCTTTGGAGTCGAACCAGAAATACGACCTGCGCTCGATATCGTAGTCGCTAGCGATAATATCCTCGCGAGCGAAGACCACGCCGCCGGATCGGCCGAAATTACGTCGCACGCCGCCCGTCTTCGACAACCATTGCCATCCCGGGAAAGACACGACCCCGACGATCGGGTACTCCAATACTTTCTCTGGATCGCGAGGATGTATGACTTTCAGCGTGTCTCCCAGTTTCAAGTTATAATCGCCCGGCAGCGAATCGGTCACGATAACGCCTCGTCCGTCTTTCATCGCTTTAACGGCGTCTTTTACGGAGCCTTGACGGAACCGCATCCCGACGAGCGGCGATCTTCCCAGAAACGCTTTTTCAACGTCGACGCCAAAAAAGACGACGTTGGCGAATTCCTTTTTCCTCTCGTCGTCGGGGATCAGATCGGCGGTAAACGCGGCTTGTTCGACGGCGACGGGTATAAACCGTTCCATATCGATATTTGGAATCTTCTTCAACTCGTCGACGATCTCGGGTCGCAAGCCGTTAGGCAAGAACGCCGCGAACGCGTCGGGCGTGCGTCTACCCGGCAGGAACGGATCGAGCATCGAATATCCCCAGATCTGCATCGTGCAGAATAAACCGCCGCCGACGCTAAGCGCCACGGAAACGGCGATAACGCGACTCGCGTTGCCCGACAATTCGCGACGCAAGACTTTCGCGTCAAAACGGAATATCCACGCGAGTATCGGCAATAAGAGCATTTCCGCTAAGCGTATCGTCAGCGGCAACATGCAGACGACTCCGACGGCGAGGAGCGCCACGCCGTAGCCGGAATGGAGCGCCGCGCGTTTCAAACTATCGCCGGGTAAATGGTGGACCAAATACAAGTCGGCGGCTATCGCCAACACGCCGATCGCCGTCGCGATACAGCAGTTGATATTCTGACGACGGCGAGTCTTCGCGGTATCGTATTTCTTCTCCGGCGCGCCGATCGCGTCGAGCGGTCTAACTCTCGCGCTGCGGAATATCGGGTACATTGCCGCGAGCACGCCGCCGATGAACGTGCAAACGAACGAATACCCGACCGTTTGAGGATTGAGCCCCGTGACCTTGCCCGCGTTGATCGAGACTAACGCCCAACCGCTGAGCATCCCCGCGACCCAACCCGGCAACGCCAAGATCGTCGCTTCGATCAAGATCGATCGCCCGACTTGAGAACGCGTTAGACCCGCAAGACGATAGAACGCGATAAGACGCTTTTCCTCGTCGACGCTCATATTCAACGCCGTGAAGACTATCAATAACGCCGCCAACGCCGCAAGCAACGTCCCGCTCGCAAATTGGTACTTGAACGCCTGATTATCGCGCATCGCGTTCGCGATCGCCTCTTTGATCTCTTCCTTCGTCACCGCCTTGGCGCCGGGCAGTTCCTTCTCAAATCTCGCGTTCCAACGATCGCGAAATTCGTTGACGTCGCCGCGTAACTTCACATACAACGAGTTCGTCTTGACCGGCGACTTGGATATCGCGTTCGCCAATTCTCGCGAGACGTAAAAGCTATCGGTCTCGACGTCGTCGACGATCCCGACGACGCTCAACTGATATTCCGCGGAGATCCCCAGCTGCGAGGAGTTGTCGAGCAATAAGATCGTATCGCCGACTTTCGCGTTAAATTTCGCGACGCCCTTCGTCGTCAAAACGGCTTCAAAAGGAACGGTTCCGTCGGCGGCTTTACTTTCAAACCATCGCCCTTCTTGTATCTCGTAAGGCGAGTTTCCGGCGGTAGTCGCTTGGAAAGTCGAACCTTTGCCCAACGGCGTTCCCATCGTCGCGCGATACGCCGCCAACGCCTTGCGATGCAGTTCCGGATCGACGCCTTTCGGCGCTTCGCCTACCGCCGCTAGTTCTTCGTCGGTGATCGACAACGCGCGTTTCAGCGTCGGTTTCAAGCCCTCGTCGACCCCGTCGGAATCTTCTAAGATCGACGTCTCAACGCCCGGGGAATAGACGTACATCCTCAACGTCGAGACTTCGTCGCAGATCGCGACGGCGTCGTCGGCGCGCATCTCGGCCGCTAGCGTCTCGGGTATCTCGAGCGCGGGCGCGCCCATGCCGAACATCCGTCCTCCGAAACCGCCGCGAGGGCCTCCGCGAGGCTTGTTCGCGTTCTCAGAACGCCCATTGGCGCCGTTTTGAGGCTCGCCGCTAGCGTTTTCCGATTCGGAACGCTCATTTACGCTCTCTTCATTTTTTTCTTCCGCAACGGGCTTCTTAGCGTCTTTTTCGGCGTTCTGTTTTTGCTTGTCGTCGGGTCGCGCCAACGGACTTTTAAAAGCGCGTTCGTTTCCCTTGCCTCCTTGCGCGTTTTGCGCTTGCAAGTCGGGCATAGAGGTAGGCAACGCCGCGGCGACGCGGAGGTCGTAATTGCCGAGGTGGTCGACGTCGCCGGTCGTCGCGTCAATAAAGAGCGCTTGGAATCCGCCGATCGTCCAGACGACTAAACACGACGAAGCCGCGATCGCGAGCAAGACGAACAAGAGCCGCACCTTCTGCCGCAACATCCGCGACAGCGTGAGTTTCCAGATGAAATTCATACGCGTCTCCCTTCGTCAACATTCGTCGGCGCGGCGCGCTATGCTTTGATACGTCGCCGCCAATTCCGCCGCGTCGGAGAATTGAGAGGTCTGATAATCCATCGCGATCTTGCCGTCGCGCAAAACGACCACGCGCTTCGCCCAAATAGCGACGGCGGGCTCATGCGTAACAAGCACGATCGTCCGCGATTCTTCGCGATTCAACTTATCGAAGAATCGACAGATATTCTGACTGCTCGTCCAGTCGAGGTTGCCGGTCGGCTCGTCGGCAAGCAGCGCGGCCGGTTCCGTCGCCAACGCTCTCGCCAGCGCGACGCGTTGTTGTTGTCCGCCGCTCAACGCGTCGGGGTATTGCCCAAGCTGTTTAACGATATCGAGTTCTTCCCAAAACGCGCGGAGTTTATCCATCGTGGTCGAATCGATCTTGCGACGATCGGCGCGTAATGGGAACAAGATATTCTCTTCCGCGGTCAAGTGCGGAATGAGATTATAGCTCTGAAAAACGATCCCCATACGTCGTCGACGAAAGATCGTCAACGCGCGATCGCTCATCTTCGAGATAGTCTCACCTTCGATCCTGACCTCGCCCGAGGTGGGACGCGTTAAGCCCGCGATAAGGTGCATCGCCGTGCTCTTACCCGAGCCGCTCGCTCCCATGATCGCGACGAAATCGCCTTGTTCGACCGTAAGATCGAGATTCGAGACCGCGTCAAACTCCGCGTCGCCGCGCGGATATCGCTTTGTCAAGCCGATCGTCTGAACGGCCGGCGCTTTGATATCTTCCATTAAAGACCTTTCGTAAATATCATTCTTTAGAGCAATAAGATAAAACGATCAAGACGTAGCCCGTGACAAGATTAGCGTCCGTCTCCATCCACATGCGATCCTCGTTGACCCAAGAACCGTCCGCGTTTTCCGCGAGCGCAAGCGTCTCGATCAACTCCGAACGCCAGTTATGTTCGACGCCTTTCGCGTCGACGATCGTCTCGTCGCCGATGACTTTAAAGCACTTCGACAACGTATGATAATAGTAATACAGACCGCGTTTTCCCAACCCGGGATTCTGTTCCATCGAATAATTTTCTTTGATCCATCCCGTCGCGGCGTCAACGCGCGGGTCGTCGGCTTTCAAGCCGGCGTAGATCAGGCTTTTGAGTCCGGCGTAGGTGATGCTGCCGTAGCTTCGCAGCCCGCCGCTGACTTCCTGTCCGGCGGGGTTCTCTTCGCCGTCGACGAACGTGTAGATAAATCCGCCGTCGTTCGTCTTGACTTGCCCGCTAGCGTTGTGTTCCGATTCGAGGTTCTGGCAACGCGAAACGAAGACGAGCGCGTCTTGGATCGCTTGGTCGTCTTCCTCGACGCCGATCTCGCGCAACGCTTCGATAAAGAACTGCGTGTTGGAGAGGTCGGGACGCGACGAACTATCCGCGCCGTAACCTACCCCGCCAAAATACTCGTCTTCGCGAGAAACGCCGGTCGACTCGTTGTACTGCGACCCGCGAACAAAACGTTCCGCGTTCTTCACGACCTCGTCGTAACGCCCGTCGCCGGCTTGCTCGTTGGCGAGCATGAAGCACACAAGACCCAAGCAGGATTCGTACGACGAAAGATGCATCCCCTCGGAATAGACGCCGCCGTCGTCGTGGACCGACGCTTCCAGGAATTTCATCGCGTTGGCCAAGACGGGCTCGTCCAACTTCACGCCGACGCGCAATAGCCCGATGGCGTCGATGAGCGTAGGACCGATACCGGCGCGAGGAGACGCAGAGAACGAACCGTTTTCGCCCTGCGACTTGGCAAGCCGCTTCACGCCGTCGTCGATCATCTTCACGCGCAACGCTTCGAGGTCGGCTTTCTCTTCCTTGCTCAACTCGCTGCGCATCTTCTTTGCGGGCGATACTTGCGCGGACGCGCCGGGGCCGCCGTTACCTCCGCGACCGCCCATACCCGGACCGCCGGGGCCGCCCATGCCTCCGCGACCGTTCGCGCCTTGTCCGGCGCCGCCGCTTTGTCCCGCCGCGCTAGCGGGCCGACCTCCGCGCGCGTTAGTTTGGGAGTTACTTTGGGCGTTAGACGTAGTCGCGGGTCGAGTCTCGGAACCGGCGGCTTTCTTTTCGTCTTGGAAGAGCGCGCGCAAGACTTTTTCTTCTTCGGCGTCGATGAGTCCGTTTTTGTCTTTATCCGCTTTTTTGATCGCCGTCACCACGCGTTCCGGCATAAAGAACTCGGGGAGGTTGGAAACGTCGATCTTGCCGTCTTTGGTGCGAAACGCGTCGACCATCGTGTCGAACGAGAAGAACGACCTCTTCGCGGGCTTCTCGGCGTCGCTCGGCTTCTGAGCGTAAACGGCGGGAACGCATAACGACGCGCAAGCGCCGGCAACAAGTAAAAGATTGTAAATATTTTTCATTTCATTCGTGATTTCTAAAAAAATTTCTTAAAAAAATACCGGAGACGAGCTCACAGCGCGGAGACGGTCTCTCCCCCCGCGGCGGTCGCGGCGGCGCGCCAAACGTCTAGCGCGATCGTCTCGGAGACGATATGCGCGCTGCCGTCGGCGTATCCCACGACGACTATGCCCGGATGATTCGACGCCGCGCCCTCGAACAGCAATTCCGATCCGCGCAGCCATATCCCCGGAACTTTCGCGTTAGGCGCGGAGTACGCGGAATACCCGGTCGCGTAATGTCTGCCCGCAAGCCACGGCGAACCGCGGTGCGTCAACGACGCTTGAGAACGCATCGCCGTCAAGTCGGGGTCGATATACGACTCGCAAGTCCCCTCGCCTAAAACGCTCATGCGATCCATAGTCTTCTCGGCGTCGGAAAACGCGGCAAGCTGCATACGCGCTTCCGAGACGACCATCGTGTTCGAGGTCCCGTCGACGAGCGTCGCAAACGTCGTCTGCGCGTAACGAAACGTCCCGTCGTTCATGAGCCCGTCAAGGTTGTTCGCGCGCCCTACGCTTGTTCCGGAACAGAACACGTAGTTCACGTTATTGCAGTACAAGTTGTCGTTGCGCGGTTGCAACGCCTTTTTTTCCTGGTCTTCGCTAGGACACCACAGCGTCGCGCAAGGGAAATCGCATTTCTCAAAGAGCGCGGAATTGATCGCGGACTGATTGGCCCAGAGGCGATACTTGTCGTAGTCGCCGAAATCTATCCCGAGCATAAACGAACCTTGCTCGATGTACGGCAAGATGCGCGCATGGATCGAAAAACCGGTATTGAGTCCGGTCGTTCCCGCGCTTACGCTGTTTCCCCAGCTCGTGAACGTCGGAAACGCGAGCGTCGCGTCTGCGTAATTCGTCAACGCTAAGCACCACTGCTTAACGTTGTTTTGGCATTGCATCCTCCTAGCGGCTTCGCGAGCGGCTTGAACGGCGGGCAACAGCAAGCCGATCAGAATTCCGATTATCGCGATAACGACTAAAAGTTCTACCAAAGTAAAACCAAAACGATCTTTCATTTGTTTGTTTGTTTAATTAATTTGTTTATTAATTAATAAATAAATACTAAAGACAAGATCCGCATTTTGCGTTCCATTTTGGAACAGAAAAATTTGGAACAAAAAAACGAAGAATTTGACGTCGATCCAAGCTGTCGACGATCAGATCAAAAGACGTACGGACTCAAGCGCGTCCAAAGCGTTTGAGTTTTTCAAAAGACGAGTATTGGCAACAAGATAGACGCGAATCATCGCGAGAAATCGCGTCGACGCCTCGTTAAGACGTTTCAAGTATTCCTCGATCGCGCGAACGATACTCGCGACGCCGTAAACGACGCCGAACGCTGAATCGCTAATTCTCGACGCGGCAGGGAGATAGAACAACGTTCCCAACGCAAGTAAGAAGAAGAGTCGCGAAGACGCCTCGCAGGCGCGACGCGCGTAGATCGCGTATTCACAAGGTATTATATCGTCGGAAGATACGACGAGGACGGAATCGATAGGATCGCTCCCCTCGACCGCCGCGGTCGACAGATAGACTCTTGCGTTATCGTTTCCGTTTTCATTATGAAAACGATATCGATATTCATAACCATATCTATTATCATAACCATTATCATTTCCGTTATGATTTTCGTTTTCATATTCGTTATGATATTCGTCTGAC
The DNA here is from genome assembly GCA_045599605.1 of Thermoguttaceae bacterium. Classification (GTDB taxonomy): domain Bacteria; phylum Planctomycetota; class Planctomycetia; order Pirellulales; family Thermoguttaceae; genus RUG369. The sequence continues at coordinate 109,478 of JAZRWE010000033.1, read as the reverse complement.
GAAGGGTCTAACGCGTTAAGAAAATCGAGCGCGGCAGCCAGATTGGCGTCGTTGAGGGAATCGACGGACTCCATAGCGTTCAGCGCGTCTTTCGCGTCAAGCGAGGCCAACGAATCGCGGAATCGCGCTTCGACGAAATCGTATCTCGCGCAGTCGGTCTCCGCCGTAGGAGCGCCTAACGCGTCGCGCGTTTTCTCGGAGTCGACGCCCCAACGCGCGAGTCCGACGGCGATCGTTTGCAACGTCGTCGCGTCGGAGCCGTGAAAACGCGCGTACTTCGACGCGGAATCGAGAAGTCGGTCGTCAAGAGCGGCGGGTAAGATAGCGTCGTCGCATGAAACGCGCGACGCAAGTTCGCCGGAAACGAGATATCGAGCGGAGGCGCGTTCAAACGCCTCGGGCGAGAGTCGATCGTTCCAATAAGCGGATTCCAAGACCGAGAGCGCGCATAACGACAAGACGAACGCCGCGAAGCTGAATAACGCGGCGCGCCCGGGAACGCGAGAGGCGATCGTCGTGTCTTTGGACGTCATGGCGGCGAGCTCTCTAAAAAATGGTTGGATCGACGTCAAGCGCGCGGGTCGATCGGCGTCTTTATGAAAAAAGCCGCGCGCTACTAGTAAAAATCATTATCATTTAGTATAATGGCGCGAGAAACGATTGTAAAGGGGACGCGTTTTCCCGCCTTATCGTTTTATTATGTTATTATTTATCATATCCGGTCATAATCTAAGGACCCCGTCATGCAGCTGCAATCGCTGATCGAATACCTTGAAAAAATCTGTCCGCTAGAACTCGCCGAGGATTGGGACAACGTCGGATTGTCTCTCGGGGATCGCAATCAAGAGGTCGGTTCCGTCATGACCTGCTTGACGATCGATCGCGCCGTCGTCGAAGAAGCGATCGAGAAGAAAGTCGACTGCATCGTCTCGCATCACCCCTTCCCGTTCCACGCCGCTAAAAAATGGACGACCGACACGCCCGACGGCGAACTGTTGCTCAAACTCGCCGGCGCGAAGATCGCCGTCTATAGCCCTCACACCGCGCATGATTCCGCGTTCTTCGGCGTCAATCGCCAACTTGCGGAAGGGCTCGGTCTCATCGACGTGAAGCCGCTCTATCCCGGCAAGATCGCCGCGACAAGAGAGATGCTCGACGGTCTCGACCCCGTCGACGCCGCGGAGATGGAACGCGAACTGTACGCCGCCAACGACAAGAAAGACGCGAACAAACAAGCGTCGATTCTCGGTACGGGCCGCGTTGGACGTTTCGCCAAACCGAAGAAATTCTCGGAACTTGTCGCGCAGATCAAAGATATGCTCCAGATCGAACGCCTCCTCGTCGAAGGGGACGACAATCGCGTCGTTCGTAAAGTCGCCATCGGTTGCGGCGCCGCCGACGAATTTGTGGAACAAGCCGCGAAAGAAGGCGCCGACGCGCTGCTCTTAGGCGAATCTCGCTTCCACGCGTGTCTCGAAGGTCGCGCTCGCGGTCTCGGCATGGTCCTCGCCGGGCACTACGCCACCGAACGCTTCTCCATGTGCATCATGGCGGATCGTATCGCGCGCAAGTTCCCCGGCCTCAAAGTTTGCGCTAGCGAAAAAGAAAGCGACCCCATCCGCGTCGTATGAAAGTTGGAAAAGAACGTTTCGCGCGCGCAATACTTCAAAAACGTAGACGCAAAACGTAATTTCTCAATAAGAAAACACAAGAACACGCCGAGTCTCCTACGAGCGCTCGGCGTTCTTCGTTTTCACACTAGTTAAAATAGGTAATTCAAACAATTTCAATATTTGCAAAAAATTGAAAATTTTGAGATTTTATTCTAAAACAGCGTTCCTAGGGCTTGAAGAAGGGGCGCGGACGCCTATAATGAGAACGATTTTATCTAATCGGGCGGAAAGAGCCGATAGGCCTCTCCGCGAGCGATCACGATAATTGTTCCGTCTTTTCACAAGCCGGAAGCGTCCTGGTTTTCCGCGCTAAAAATGGAAGACGATTCATATAAAAGGTTATTTTAACCAATCAAGGAGTTTACTGTGGCTGCTGTTAATGTTGGTATTAATGGTTTCGGTCGTATTGGTCGTATCGTCTTCCGTCAAATGGCGAAGGCTCCGGAAAAGTACAACGTCGTCGGTATCAACGACTTGACCGATACGAAAACGTTGGCTCTCCTTCTCAAGTACGACTCTTCGCAAGGTCGCTTCGACGGCACCGTCGATTACGATGAAAAGAACCTCATCGTCAACGGCAAGACCATCCCGGTCACCGCTGAAAGAAACCCGTCCTGCATCCCGTGGAAAGAACTCGGCGCCAAGATCGTCCTCGAATCCACCGGTTTCTTCACCGCTCACTCCACCGAAGACAAAGAAGGCTATGACAGCCACAATGTCGACAAGGTCGTCATCTCCGCTCCCGCTAAGGGCGACGACGTCTTCACGTGCGTTCTCGGCGTCAACGACGAAGAACTCACCGCCGACAAGAAATACGTCTCCAACGCTTCCTGCACGACCAACTGCCTCGCGCCGGTCGCCAAGGTCCTCAACGACAACTTCGGTATCGTCAAGGGTTTGATGACCACGGTCCACTCCTTCACGAACGACCAAGTCACGCTTGACCGCCCCTACAAGAACATCTACCGCGGTCGCGCCGCTTCCGTCAACATCATCCCGACGACCACCGGCGCCGCCAAGGCTGTCGGCCTTGTCATCCCGTCCGTCAATGGTAAGTTGACCGGTATCTCCCTCCGCGTCCCGACCCCGACCGGCTCCATCGTCGACCTCGTCGCCGAACTCGCCAAAGACGTCACCGTTGAAGAAGTCAACGCCGCCGTCAAGGCCGCTTCTCAATCCGACAAGATGAAGGGCATCTTGGATTACTGCGAAGACCCGATCGTCCTCGCTGACATCGTCGGCCAAACCTACTCCTCCATCTTCGTTCCCGAATGGACCATGGTCATCGGCGGCAACCTCGTCAAGATCCTGTCCTGGTACGACAACGAAATGGGTTACTCCAACCGCGCCGCGGACCTCATCTATCGTATGGGCAATATGTGATCAAACGGCGATCAGATTCGCCGAATCGAATATTCGTAACGCCGTAACGCTTTACGAGTGTTCGTGTTGAAATAAGAAACGGGAGTCCGTTGCGCTACGTCGCAATCGTTGGCTCCCGTTTTTTTGATTTATGACCGCGCGATATCTATTTATGTCGTCGCGTTAATATTTGCGTCGTCAAGTTCTCGCGTACAAAGCCGAACCGCGTCTTTGCCGACGCGTAACGATCGACGTCGCATAACTTATCGAAACGCTTGCAATCACTCTTCACTTATCAACGGTTCCGCAATGCCCGAGTTCTTGAAAAACGTATATCTTCTAAGCGCCGTCGCTAGCGTAACATTTGGAGCTATCGGCGCGTTTGTCGTCGCTCGCCGCATTGGGTACCTCACCGGCGCGGTCTCGCACTGCGCGTTTGGCGGAGTCGGTTTTGGATTATGGTTACAACAACTGATAAGAGCCGGATTTGGCGCGGGGTTGATCGGGCTCTTTACCGAAGAAGGCAAAGAACTCGCCGTATGTCAACGCATTAGCGGCTGGATCGATCCTGTCGCGGCGGCCATGGTCTTCGCCATACTCGCGGCGTTACTCGTCGACTGGATACGCCGACACGCTAAAGAACGCGAAGAAACGCTCTTAGGCGCGATCTGGGCCATCGGGATGGCGCTCGGTCTACTCTTTTTGGAGCGCGTCAGCGGCAACGCGTCTTCGGCGTCGACCTATCTCTTTGGAGAGATATTACTTGTAACGTCTTTCGACGTCGTAATGGCGGGTGTTTTCGGCGCGTTGATCGTCGCGTTGATCTTTGGGAATTTCAAGAAGTTAGAAGCAGTCTGTTTTGACGAGGAATTTGCGGGCCTACGCGGTATCGACGTTGGCAGACAAAACCGCTTATTACTCGTCTTAACGGCGATCGCGGTCGTCTTGATGCTGCGTCTAGTCGGTATGGCGATGATCGTCGCGTTACTGACGTTGCCCGCCGCTACGGCAAGTAGGTTCACGAAAAGACTTAGCTCGATGGTCCTTGCTTCGATCGCCGTATGTTTCGTCGGTTCTTGGCTTGGTATCTGGCTCAGCATGAAACTCAACTGCTCGACCGGTCCGGTCATCATTCTCGTCGTCGCGCTCTTCTACGCGCTATCCCTACCGTTCAAGCGACATTAAAACGCGTCGACGCGACGGCAGTAACGCGATATTAGCCTAAATACTAGACTTACAAGTGGCGCCGGAAGACCGTTTGTCTCAATAAAACGATACAAGACAAAGCGTAACTCTTGCATTTTCTTTATTTTGCCTAGTCGTTAAACAGACTGCGATTTAATGAGCATAATCGGAAAAAATGGGAAAAAACACAGCGCTAGGTATTGAATAAAAAATAGTTCGATTTATCATATAGTATATGAATTTACGTCAGGACATTTCGTTCTGACACAATTTTCAAAGCGCTTTAAAAGGAAATTAAAATGAAAAAGTTCATCGCTTTGATGCTCGTCGCCGCTTGCGCCACGTTCTGCTCTTTCGGCTGCAAACCCGCCGACAAAGCTGCCGATCAACCCGCTGCTGAAGCTACCGCTACCGAAGAAGCCACCACCGAAGAAGCCGCCGCTGACGAAGCCGCCGCTACCGAAGAAGCTGCCGCCGACGCCGACGCTGTTGAAGCCGACGCTGAAGTCGAAGTTGAAGCCGCTGCTGAATGAGATTGACGCAAGTCGATTAGCCGGCCTAGTTTTCTAGGCTGATGATCATATTGAGGCCCGTGACGCTCGTTAGAGTTTCACGGGTTTTTCATTTCTTGAACGCTCGCTTCATTACTTTACGCATATAAAAATATTCTGCGCTCGCTCGTTGTTCCAAAACGGAACGCGAACCGCGCTTATTGCGTTAGCGCGTTAACGCATACCTCAACACGCTTTACGCGTCCTCAACGCCTTCGATCTCGCGAAAGTTCTGAACGCGTATAAAAGCATTGCGGCAAACGACTTATCTTACGATAAACTACTTATGTAGACATAAAAAAACGCGCTTCCTCGATGACGAAGAAGCGCGCATTTGTTCTTATCTAACGTCGTTCAGAGAAAGACGTTAAACTGAGTTGGACTCAGTTGCCGCGACGTTGGCCGCGTTGGCCTTGACCGCGTTGCGGGAATTCGAACTTGCGGATCTTGACGTTGCGATAGACAACGGGTTGACCGGCGTGGAGGCCTTGGAGACCGATGAAACCGGCGTTTTCGGTTTCAGCCGGGGCCTTGTTGATGAGCCAGCCGTAAGGTTCGGTACCGTCAGGATTCTTATCCTTTTCGGTCCATTGGCGCTTATCCATAACGGTGGTGAGTTGGTCGTTAAGGATGACGGAGATACGAGGACCCATGACGTTGATGGTCATGTGGTTCCATTCGCCGGCCGGTTTGCAGGCGTTGAATTCGGGAGCGCAACGGCCATAGATAGCGCCGCAGTCGCTCATATCGACGTCGCGACCATAGGAATCGAAGATCTGGACTTCGAAGGAGTTGGGGATCCAGTTGGCCTTGTCGGTGCATTGGATAACGATACCGGAGTTAGCCTTTTCGGTAACTTGGTATTCGAAGTCGAGAGAGAAGTTTTCATACTTATCTTTCGCCCAAATGACTTCGTCTTTGGTGGCGTGGAGGACGCCTTCGTCGTCGATAGACCAAACTTCGGGATCGAATTCAGCGTTTTCGAGCTTATCGCCGAGGAGGGAGACCCAACCTTCGCGAGAGGTATCGGCATTCTTGATGGGGGAGATGACCGCGTTGCGGATCTTCATCGGGGAGTTGCCGTGCAGACCTTGGAAGCCGATGTAGCCGTAAGGTTCGAAGGACGCGAGGGTGCGGCCATGGAATTTTTCTTCAATATCGGTGCCGGCCGGGCTCTTAGCGTTGTCGGTCCATTCAGCGGTATTGATGTGGTTGACGAACTTGTCGTTGAGGACGACGGTGATATCGCGACCATTGACCATTACGACCATCTTGTTCCATTCGCCGGGCTTCTTCGTCGCGTTTTCGCGAGGAGCTTGGAAACCGTAGATAGAACCGCAGGTGTGGTAATCCGGTTCTTGACCGAAATCGTCGAGAAGTTGGATCTCGATCGTATTGGGGATCCAGTTGTCCTTATCGGAGCATTGGATGAGGAAACCGCCGTTGGTGTGTTCGGAAAGATTGAATTCGAACGAGCAGACGTAAGCGGAGTACTTTTGTTTCGTCCAAATGACGTTGTCTTTCTTCGCGCAGAGGCAACCGTCTTCGTCGAGGTACCAAACGCCTTCCGGGAAATCGCCGTTTTCGAGATTTTCACCGAAGAGCGGTTCGGGTTGGGTCATACCCATCATCATCGGGGCGCGCATCATGCCGCCACGAGGAGCTTGACCGGGTTGTTGAGCGAAAGCGACGGAACCGCACATAAGAGCGACGGCGGCTAAAGTAGCCCAAAACTTCATAATTAAAGTCCTTTCAAAATAGACTATTTACCAAACGCGCGAGTCAGGGCGACACGCGCCAATTTTCTATGCTATTCTACCAAATTTACGAATTTACGCAAAGCGCTAGAATTAAAAATCCACAAATAATTTAAAATTATTATACTGTTGACTAGTTATTTTTTTGCGACTTCTTCACGATATAGTCCGCAAGTCGTCGACCCGGCGAACTCAACGGATATTCCGCCAATTTCTCTACCGGGACCCAGCGCAATTCTTCCGCCTGACGCGCGCAAAACGCCGGCTTCGTATCCTCGGCTCGACTCGTGTTTTCCGCTCGCGGTTCCAATTCGAAGAGCGTGTTTTGTCGCTCGTCCACGCTAACGCCTTCCGCGGTCGATCTGCATAACGCAAGTTCGACGCGGTAACGCGTTACGCTATGCCGTATCGTTTTTTCCGCCGGCGTCAGTCCGCGATCGCCCGAGGTCGCGCCGACTTCCTCTTCTAAAAAATATTGCAATCTGTCTTTGAGATACACGTCTCGCGGCAACTCGTCTAGCGAATATTTCCGACCTTGCGCCGCCTCAAAACGAGGAAACTCCCAGAGCCCCGCCCAAAGAACGCCTTGTCGACGCAGAACAAGTAAAACGTCCGTCGGCTTCGGTTCCAAGAGTCCGGCTGTAATCCCGGGGTCGTCTTTCACATTCTTCGCGTCGCTAAGTTCTTGTCGCGTTATCCATACGTCGACGTCGACGCGCGGGATAGTCTCTTGTTTCTTCTTCAAGACCGGCACGACGTCTTGTATCCCGAGCCGATTCGATTCGCAAAACCGCGCCAAAGGACACGCGCCGCAATTAGGCGAACTAGGGGAGCAGACCATTCTCCCAAGATCGGTCAACGCCGCGTTGATATTACGATAAACGCCAGACTCGCGGCGTTTAGATTCTTCGGGCAACCATTCTTCCGCGAAACGCCATAGCGTTTTCTGAGAATCAGCGAGCGTCGTCTCTTCTCGCAAGCCCAACAACCGCGCGTGGAGTCGCGTCGTGTTCGCTTCAAGAATAGCGGCGCGCTTATCGAAACCGAAAGAAAGTATCGCGCCGACCGCGTAACGTCCTATGCCGGGAAGAGATAGAACGTCGTCGTAATCAGAGGGAAAGACGCCGTTAAAGCGTTCTACGATCTCGATCGCCGCCGCGCGCAACGCTCTCGCGCGACGATAATAACCTAAGCCTTCCCAATATTTTAACGTTTCCTCTTCCGACGCCGCCGCCAAGGTCGCGACATCGGGAAAACGCGTAACGAATCGCTCGAAATACCCGATAACCGTCTGCGTCGTCGTCTGTTGCAACATTATCTCGCTGATCCAGACGCGATAAGGCGTAGGGTCGTCGCGCCATGGAAATTTTCTTCCACAACTTTCAAACCACGCCAATAACGCCTTGCGAGCGCTTGCGTTATCGAACGACGCATTATCGATATCGCGACTCATCTACGGAACATCTTCATCTGGCGAAGACCGCGTTCAACGTCTTGTTTTTTCAGCGTTTGACGCTTATCGTAATCTTGCTTGCCTTTACAGAGTCCAAGGAGCAACTTCGCGCGTCCGCCGCGGAAATAGAGTTTCAACGGCACGAGCGTCAACCCTTTTTCCATAGCGCGTTTCGCGAAACGCTGCACTTCGCGTTTATGCATCAACAACTTACGATCGCGCTTACGCTTATGATTGAAACGATTGGCGTCGATGTATTCCGGAATGTCGCTATTGACCCAAAATACTTCGTTATCACGAACGCGCGCATAGGATTCCGACAACGAGACCGTGCCGCTGCGAAGGCTCTTGACCTCGCTACCGACAAGCGCGATACCGCATTCGAGCGTTTCGAGAATATCGTAATCGTGACGCGCTTTACGATTCTCGCTGACGACGCGCTCGATACCGTCGTCTTCCTTCTTCTTATTCTTATTTTTATCCGCCATGGGGACTTTCTTCTATATTTGTATCTATTGTCTCGGATCGCTCGACCCGGTACGGCGTCGCGCCGTCTGCTTCTTTTATTATACCATTATTTTAAGAAATCAATACGGCTCCATCCAATTCCAATCGACGGCGAATTGATAGAACCACGGCGAGACCCACGGCGACCACGTCGGATAGGACGCGGAAGCCGCCGCGATAAATAACGCCAAATACGCGATCCATCGTCCGAACGCTCGTTTCGACAACGCGTCGGCGGCCGGCGTAAGCGCGGGCGCAAACAACGGTATCAACGGGAAGAACCAACGCGGGTAACAACATACCCCGCCGTAATTGCGGTCCCCTTGATCGCGCGTCAGGAAGAACGCAAAAAATACGACCGTCAACACCAGCGTCATTACGCCGAGCGCGCGTTTTCCGGGATCGGTCTTTCCTTTTGTCAACGCGAACGCGATCGCGCCAAAGATACTGAATATCCAGACCGGAGCAAGCGAGAATACCCCGCGACTGCCGATCGTCGAATGGAACGCGTAACGCGCGATCGACGGTTCCCCGCGATCGATACCGGTGCGATAAGCCCAGTGGCTAATACGCGCGTTCTTCATCTCGCGAGTCTTCCCCGCGGGATAATAAACGTAGTAATACCAGTCGTTAGGATCGAATTCAAATAACGGCGCGCCGTCGGCGTTCTTCGCCGTCTCATCCGTAGCGGCTTTCGCTTGTTCCGCCAACGCCATATGATCGCGTTTATGAGAATACGCCGGTTTGAGCGATTGATGCGCGATCATGTCGGTCGAAACAAACGCGACGGCGACGACGAGTCCAAACGGGACGGAAACGCCAAGCGTTTTCTTGGCTTTACTTATAACGAGGCACAAGAACAACGTTCCTGCAAACGCCAGCGCGGGCAACTCGCAGACGACGGCAAACGCACCAAAGAACCCGGCTAACGCGTAGTATATCCATGAATCTTTGCCGTCGCGTAAGATCTTCATCCCCGCCCAAAGCGAGATCGATATCGCCACAAAACCCGGTATATGGTTATTTAACGTCGCTACAAAGGTCAACGCGAAAGACGCGAACAGCAGCGTTGCGACCGCGAACAACCGCCCCCACGTCGTCTTCCCAACAGAGTCGATTAACGACGTCAGGCAAAGGAACGCAAGTCCCAACGGAATAAGGTTATAGAAAACAAGTAGTATCTTCACGCCTTCAAACGGATTTTTGGAGAGCGACAATCCGCAGCAATGATACAAGACCCAATACGGGGCCGCCATCAGCGTCGGCAATAGGGTCGGTTTGCTGGAATAGATATAACCTGACGACGGGTTCTCAGGAACGTAAACTTCGTCTTTAAGTCCATGTTTGACAACGTCGATAGAATCCCAACCCGGCGTTTCCCAGACTTTGTCGACGGCGTAAGGAACTAGCTTTCGCGTGTAACGCTTCGCGACGGCGTGTTCTTTGGAAAATTGTTCGGAGCAATCGGACGCGCAATTTCGTAAGATCTCGTTATCGTAGAACTTAAAGCGTATCTTCTTCGCGCTGTTCGGTTCTCGCATCGACAGCTCCGAGATACGATCGGCTTTTTGTTCGTCGGAGAACACAGGCGTGTAGCGATAGACGCGCATATCCGGTTCAACGAGCGCGCGGATCGTCGCCCAACGACTACGGTCGTTAGCGCAAAGCGTTGGACGCGCTTTATTTGCGTCGGCTAGTAAAGAGTTGTAGACGCGTTCTAATTCCGCTTGTCGACGTTCCGGTTCGACGCCTTTGTCTTGCAATTCTTTATCCTTAGCTTCCAACGTCTTCGGGATCTGTTGCAAGCGGAAATTCTGAATAGCGCGATCGTAAACGGAATCGACGGAGGCGATCTTACCAAAACCGACGCCTAACGCTACGAATATCAAGAGATTATATATCGCGCGGCGCACGCGTTTCGCTTCGCGTTCCGCGGCGTCGTAGTCGGCGCCGTTGTCGTTCGCGGCAGTCTGCGTATTTAAAGCGTCGTTTTCCATAGCGTTCCTCACATCCGAACTATCGTAATTACCGCGTTAACAAGCGTTATTTCTTACCGCGGATCCACGTTTGTTGCTGACCTTGGCGTTGCGGCGCGGCGGGCGCGGTCGGAGAAGCGACCGTGTTCGTTCCGTTAGGCGTCTCGATCAACCCCGGCGTAGTCATTCCGCCAAAAATATCCATATCAGCGTTTTGCGACGCAAACGGCGCAGACGAGGCGGCGTTCATCTGTTGGTCGACGATAGCAAACGGATCGGTCTGAATCTGCGTGGCGCCGCCGTTGCCGGCAAGTCCGCCCGCGAGCCCGCCCCCTTGACCAAGAGACGGCGTTACCGCGTTACGATCGCCAAGACCGCCGAGATCCGCGGCGGCGTTACCGAAACCGCCGACGCCGTTAGTATCTCCTACTTGCGCTCTATTATTCGCGTTACGATTCCCGTAGTTGACCGTATTGGGGCTATCGTCGGTCCAACCGCCGTTGCGTCCGACGCGTTCTCGCGTTTCGCGCGTATTTGCGGTTCGCGCTTCGCCTCCTTGGCGTTCGTTAACTTGACGATTATTTGCTTGTCGCTCGACGGGGCCGCCGCGGTCGACCGCTTGACGATCGGCGCGTCCGCGTTCCGCCGTCTGCCGATCCGCGCGTTGACGATCTTGCGCCGTGCGCTCGTTTCTTGTGCGTTCCGTTCTTTCACGAGGTTGCGATTGTCGCGCTCTACCGGTGGCGTAAGGATTCTGACCTTGCGCGCGACGATCGCGACTATTTCCGCCGGCGGCGTTCGTATTACGTCGTTGCGAGACATTGCCTTGGCGCACCGTCGTCGCGACGCGGCGTTGGACCGTCGTCGCGCGGCTGAGCGGAGTCGTCGGGAGATAGACGATCACTTCGTAAACATTGGGTTCCGTCACGCCGATCTCCTCGGCGATCTGTTCGAGCGTTACATAAGAACCGTCGTTAGAGAAGTCGACGCAGATACCCGCCTCGTTAAATACGGCGCCGTTCGCCATCATTTCCTGCACGATCGCGATCGACGGGTCCAGACTCGGGTCGCCCGTATTGACGTTGGCGGTATTAGCGGTTCCGGAAGTCAAGCCGCCCCCTAACGCGCCGTCCGTCGACGTAGAAGAACCGTTGAGCGAACCGCCAAGTCCGCTACTGAACGCCAGACCGCCTTCCATATCGCCGGGCGAACTCGCGTTTTGCGTTTCTAACTCATTGGCACGCAACAGCATAGCGGACGCGGCGACTTCCGCGAACGTCGAAGCGCCGTCGCGATTGGTGACCACGCCTTCCATCGCGGCGCGAATAGCGGCAAGAGGCCGATACGAATTGAACACGTCGACGGGTTCGCCTTTTTCTTTCGCGGTACGAGTAAGCGAGCCTGCCAAACGACTTACGTTAACTTCGTCGGTATCGACAAGTTGGTCTCCCGCGGTCGCTAGTTTTGAAAGCGTTTCAAGGTCGGGCGCTACGGGCAACATCGCGAAGATCGGCGCGCTGCGATAGAGATCGACGTCGTCGAGCGGCGCCATCTTCAATTCGACCTTGATCGCGATCGGAAGTCCTTTATCTTGAATACTATCCCACGAATCGCGCCATTTTTCGCCGTCAAAGTAGCTGAAACGGCAATCGAGCACTTCCGGCGCCCACGTCGTGCCGTCGTCTGAATCCATCGCGATCTGTACGGCGGTAAGCGGTTCTTTGTAAACGTATTGCGTCGCGTCGACGATACCGAGCGCGGCGTTGACGCTAGGATCGGTCGACGTCAGCGTAGAGTTCTGAGTCGTCGGCGCGGACGTCAGCGAACCGCTCAACGTCGAGGTCGCCGCCCCCGTCTCAGGATCGATAGAGGCGCCAAGATCGTACGCGCTTAGTTGGTCCGTTTCTTCCGTATCTTCTTCCGGCGTCTCAAAATCGAGTTCGCGACGCGACAAGCCGTATTTCTGCGCGAGCGGAAGCGTTGGATCGCGGAAAGAAGACGAGTCGGCGAGAACGTCACCGTTAACGTTAGACAACGCCGAGTCGGGCGAAGTCGAGGAAAGCGAGCCGGTCAGCGAAGAACCAAGATCCTCGCCTTGCGCGGCGACGGTTCCGTTTGTCGTATTTTGTTGTCCTTCAATAACTTCGCTTGCGTTGATCGGAACAAATTCGTAGAAGATCGTTTTCAATTCCGGCGCTTGTCGCGACGCTGCGGATTTATCCCCGCCGGATTGAACGCGGATATTCTCGTCGACGGTGGCCGTCTTCGCAAACAGGCTAGGTTGCACGACGTCGATCTGTAACGACCGCGCGTCCCCGCGAAGTCCGAAGTGGCGGATAAATTGGCGGTTAGCGTCTTCGGCGACCGCTTGTATTGGATCCTGTATCGCGGCGCCAAGATCGTCTTCAAGCATCTGCGATATCGAACGCGCAAGTTGCGCTCTACCGACGCGACGTTCATTTGAGAAATAACTATTGGTGAATACGCGTATTAACGAAGCAAGACCGCCAAGTAGAACGACTATCAACACCAAGACGAGGAGAATTTCAAGCAAAGTAAACCCACGACGCGTTGGATCCGCGCCGCGTTCGACTCGCAATTTCGTTCTCATCGTATCGTCTTCTTGCTTTTTCATATCGTATAACGCGAAACTCGCGCTTCATTTTTGTGTTACGATCAGAAACCAAGGTTTCCGAATCCCCGATCGAGATTACCGCCGCCAAGACCGCCGCCGACGTTGATATTATCGCCGCCAAAGCCGCCGGTCATGCCGCCTAGACCGCCGACTCCGCCGCCTAGACCGCCGCCGACGTTATTATTACCGCCGTTAGTCGCCGCCATGCCGCGATCTACCGCCGCAAACGGGTCGAGCGCGTCCATACCGAGTCCGCCGCCCATCGCGTTTTGTTGACCCAAGAGATCGTTTGCGAACGTTTCGCCGGTCCCGTCGGTCGCCGTCATTTCGCCTTGAGCGTTCGTCTGGACGACGCGCGTTTTTATGTCGGCGCGACGCGCGTATTCCTTGATCACGAAGCGTCGACCGTCTTCCGGTTCGCGCACGCTAATAGGGAACCCGGAACCGTCTTGCGACGGGTACTCTTCGATCGCGTATCGCTGCGCGGTGATGCGTATCGCGACAAGTTTCTCGATCGGGCCGTCGAGCAATTCGATCGTCGTTTCCCAATTTGGCGCGTCGGGGATCGGAGTAGAGACGCCGACCGTCGCGGTCATGTTCCCCGCAAGGATCGAACTCATCATGTTCTCGCAAGCAAGTTGAACGAACGTGTCTTCTTCAACGCGTTCGGAGTGACGCGACGCGACGAGCGTCATCTGCGTGATGAGCCCCATACCCATGCCGAGGACGGCGAGCACGACAAGGATCTCCAACAACGTAAACGCGCGACGTGTCGCCGCAACGCGTTCGCGCTCGCGGCGCAAGAGTCCGGAACTTCGTTTGACGATCACAGTCCGCCTCCCATAATATCTTGTTCGTTTCTGTCGTTGCGATCGTTTTCGCCGCCGCCAAGCGCGCCGCCGGCGTTGTTCGCGTTACCGCCAAGACCGCCGCCGTCGTTTCCAAGACCGCCCATAGCCGCGTCGACTGCTCCAAACGGATCGTCGTTACCGCCAAGCGCGCCGTTATTAGCGCCGCCCAAACCGCCAAGTCCGCCTCCGGCCGTCGCGTTGTTCATTCCGCCTGTCGGATCGTTCATGCCGCCAAGAGCGCCGTTCGCGTTGTTCATTCCGCCTAACGCGCCTTGGTCCATACCGCCGTTCGCGACGCCAAGTCCGCCGGCGTCGGGCATGCCTTGCGCGCCGCCGTTGCGACCGCCGGTCGCGTTGAAGCTGTAGCCCGAGCGACGTTCCGTAGAGCCGTAACCGCCTCCGCCCGCTCGACCATAGTTCACAGAAGGAGCGGACAAGTCGCTCGCGCCAAGTCCGCCAAGCGTATCGAGCGATCCGGACGTCGTCGCGACGTCGGGCGCGTCCACGCCAAGCGCGGCGTTTGGAGTCGTCGAGTTTAGCGCGCCGCCTGTCGCGCTTGCGTTTGCGGGGTCGTTTCCTGAATACGCGACGCCGGGATTATAGAGTCGGAAGAGCTGTTCTTGCGTCAACGCGGTCGACGCGGGGTCGTATTCCGGCGGAACCGCGGAGATCGCGGAGATACGCGAAACGCCGGTCATACCGCGCAACGAGATCTCGGAATAGAACGAGTACTCGTTCATACTCGCGAAGCCGAGAACGGCGCTCGACGTCTTACCGTTGGGAAAGAACACGAGCGGTTCCGACCACATGCTCGTCGCAAGCGGATCTTCCTCATAAGACTCGGCGTCGGTCATACCGGTCGGATCCGTTCCCGGTATCGCGCTCAACGCGCCGCCCAAGGCGTCGTTATTAGAAGCGACTGGGATACTGCGCAACGATCCGCCGAGCGCGGAACCGAGGTCTTCGCCTTCGCTCGCGCCTGTGATCGGACTAGCCGAATCGTTTTTCGCTGCGCCGGGACGTCGAGCGCGCAACGGCGACGAGGTCGAATCGGAGACGCGCATGAAAGTGAAAACGACGTCGCCGGCGATCTGTTTACGAATGATAAGACCGTCGAGATTGACTCGCGACATTAGCGTGTGTTCGTCGGCAAGTAATTTCTCGGTACCGTTGAGATCGCGCAGCGTCTGTATCGCCGACGGAACTTGTCCGGTCGTCATACCCGTCGCATCAAGTCCAAATTCGCCTCCCATACCGGAGTAATCGGTCGCGTAACCGTAAGGACTCGCAACGCCCGAAGTCGCGGCGCCATTCATCATCGCGGCGCCGCCAAGCGCCGTCCCGCCAAGCGCGGAACCGCCAAGTCCGGGCGTCATATTATTAGAGGCAAGCGCGGGCACGCCTGCTATCGAATTCAAACTCCCGCCAAGACCGCCGGTCAGATCGACGTTAGTTGCGCCCAAGCGCGCGTCGCGTTCGTTGGCTTTCATCGCCTCCGCCATATCGGCGGCAATATTCTCCGGCGAGAAAAGGTCGTCGGTATACGCGGTCGCGGCGCCCGATCCCATATTGACGCCCATCATCGCCCCCATCATCGCGGCGGCGGGGTCGGTTCCGGTCAACGCGCCGAGCGCCGAGGTATCGAATCCGATAGAAGTCGTCCCCGCGCCCATGTTCAACGAGTTCGCGCCTAGAAGATCCATACCGAGAGGATTCGCGCCTAACGCGGAAACGCCGAGCGAAGGCGTCGGACCTACGGAAGTCGTAAGCGAACCTCCGAGAGAGTCGTAACCGTCCGCTTGGGCAAGATCGCCGTTAACGCGATAGAGAGTTTCTTGCAGAGTTTTCAGAGGCGCGATCTCATAGACGTTAGAACCGGGAACATAGCGAAAGACGTAAGCGTTGCCCGACTGCATGGCCAAGACGCGCGCGCAAGTCAGATCGACCTGCAACTGTATCACGCCGCTCTTGAATTGAGAACGAGCGTATTGACGCTGGTACCCCATAACTCCCATTCCGGCGATCGCGATGATGATCGCCAAAACTAACAAGAGTTCAAGCAGCGTGAACGCGGTTCTTCTCATTCCAACCTCGCCGTGAAGCTATATCTACGAATGTCGCGCGATCGGCAAAAGGGGGCTCCGTCGCGCTCGCCTTAGAAACAGAAAAAGGCGCGATTCGGCCAAACGACCGTATCGCGTCATATCTTTACGCGCCGCCTCGCTCTCGAAGCGGCGTCAAATCAAAACAACAACCTGAGCTCACGATCAGAACATGCCGCCGGTCATACCGCCGCCCATGCCGTTCATGCCGCCGTTCATACCACCCATGCCGCCGTTCATGTTATTCGGTTGCATCATGCCGCCGTTCATACCGCCCATACCGCCGTTCATGTTGTTCGGTTGCATCATGCCGTTCATGTTATTCATGTCGCCGGTCATGTTCGGTTGCATCATGCCGTTCATGTTGTTCATGTCGCCGGTCATGTTCGGTTGCATCATGCCGTTCATGTTATTCATGTCGCCGGTCATGTTCGGTTGCATCATGCCGTTCATGTTGTTCATGTCGCCGGTCATGTTATTCATGTTGTTCATGTTGTTTTGTTGCATTTGTTGACGCTGAGCGTTCATCATACCGGTAGTATCTTCGGCGTCCCAGTTGATGACGTCGTCGCCGTCGCCGTTGTCGTCGATACCGTCAGGACCGCAAGACCAGATCGCGGGCTTCTTGCCGTCACCCTTGGTCGTCGGGTATTCGTACTTGTAAGGATTGTTCCACGGGTCGATGAGGTCTTTTTCTTTGATGAGCGGGACGCTGATCTTAGGACGCTTGTAGATCGTGTTGGAACCATTCATCGGCATAGTCGAATTAGCCGTGCCGTTCATGTTGTTCATGTTGTTCATGCCGGGCATATTGTTCATGTTATTCATGTTGTTCATGTCGCCGGTCATAGAAACGCCCGTCATGTTGTTATTCATGCCGGTCATGTCGCCCATACCGGTGTTCCCCATGCCCATGTTGCCCATGCCCATGTTACCGTTCATGTCGCCGGTCATGCCCATATTGCCCATGCCCATGTTGCCCATGCCCATGTTGCCGTTCATGTCGCCGGCCATACCCATGTTGCCCATGCCCATGTTGCCGTTCATGTCGCCGGCCATGCCCATGTTGCCGGCGCCCATGTTACCCATGCCCATGTTGCCGTTCATATCGCCGGTCATGCCCATGTTGCCCATGCCCATATTGTTCATGCCGCCGTTCATATTATTCATATTATTGGCGTCCATCATATTCATCGCGGGGGCTTCCGGATTATCCATGTCGGCAAGAATGTAAAGTCCTTCTTGTTGGTTCGGATAACGATGAAATTCGATATGGAAGTCTTCGCAAGCGTTTTGGAGCGTCGTCTGAACTTGGACCGTAGCCGCGCGGATCAACGCTTTTTTATAGGAACCCCAGATCGTCGTTCCAAGAATACCAATAATGACGATCAAGATCGCCAATACGATAAGCAATTCCAACAACGTAAAACCGGATTTATTATAAGTCGTTCCAGCCAGGCGTTTCATAACGTCCGTCTCCTTCATAGTTTATTACTTCAAAGTGCAGGGGGGACCGTAGGAGTCTCAACGGTTCGCAGTCGCCTTCCCTTGGCGACTACTATTAATATTGACTACGTATAAATGCGATAGTCGTCGCGATTATATCATTTTTTAATGCAAAAGAAAAGAGAATTTAAAACTTTTTACCTATTTTTCCAAAAAAGAAAGCTTTTTCGATTAAATAAAAAAACGCCGCCATTAAGCGACGTTTCTCATTATTATATAACCGGCGTCTCAGCGTGCTCGCGAAACGCTTTATTTCCGCGACTTAATAACCGCCGATCTCATCGTCGTAATAAGTTCGCGAGCGTTGGTCGGTACACCCCTTCGGACGCGTGTTAAACGATTTCGGTCCGACGTTGGCGTCGACGTAAGGATCGCCCCCTTCGGCGTAACGCCCTCGTAACTCGCGCTCTTTCTTTGACGGCGGCGCGATCGTCGGGAACCAGAATCGGTCGTTCTTAGGATCTTCGTTCAGCGTTTTGCAACCGGGCAATACTAACGCGCTAGCCAACGCCGCAAAACAAACGCGACAAAATTGGCGGCGATCTTGCGCTTGCGAAGATCTGTTCGTGTCTCTATTTCTTTCTACCATTGTTATTCTCATCCTAAGTCAAACGCGCCGCTTCCTCAACGGAGAAAACGCTCTCAACAGAAAACGTTTCTGCGACGCGTGGTCATCAAATCGACTATCCGCCTTGAGAGAATAGAACAAATCCAATACTAATCAAAAGTTATCAGGTTTTCAAGAGCAATAATGACAGAAGTTGCGATTGTATCGAACAACGCGACGGGAAACAACAACTCGACTCGACGTATATCTCAAAAGCTATTAAATCTCCCAGTTTTCCAAGTTTCACTATTCAATCATAACTAGATATATCAGTAAGATACTCATGAATACCAACAAGAAACAGAAAAACCCGGCAACCGAAGTTACCGGGTTTCTCAGTGCGGGCGAGAGGACTCGAACCTCCACGGGATTAGCTCCCATCAGGCCCTCAACCTGACGCGTCTACCAATTCCGCCACGCCCGCGCGTTGCTTAGAACACGAGTAAGTATACCACTCCTTCCCCCTAACGCAAGGGGTTATTTTAAAAATTTTCTTTTTTTCTTTTCATCCACAATTTCTAGAATAAAACTTCACTAACGCGCTTCTTCGACGCTTGACGCCCGCCCCCTTTTCGACCACAATTATTAACGCAATGTCAAACGCGTTCCGGAAACGTTTGACGCTCAGATCAAAAATTTCGAGACGCCCTACCTTTCGTCTCGTCCATATATGTAAGGAGCCACTATGAGTCTTCGAATCGGTTGGATCGGGACCGGCGTCATCGGCGGGTCTTGCGCGTCGCGATTGCTTGACGCGTCTTACCAAGTCGCCGTCTATACGCGCACTCGCGAGAAAGCTGAAAAGCTGTTCGCCGCCGGCGCCGAATGGAGCCAAGATCCTTACGAACTCGCGAAACGTTGCGACGTCGTTTTCTCAACCGTCGGTTATCCTTACGACGTCGACGAGATATTCTTCGGCGAACGCGGCGTCCTTAACGCGTGGAAAGACGAACCGCTCTGCGCCGACGGTCGACCTAAGATCTTCGTCGATATGACGACCAGTTCCCCGACGCTAGCGCAGAAGATCGACGCCGCCGCTACCAAAGCGGGTTTCCGTTCTCTCGACGCGCCCGTCTCCGGCGGCGACGTCGGCGCTAAGAACGGAACGCTCTCCATCATGGTCGGCGGTGAAAAAGAAACGCTCGACCGCGTTACGCCTATCCTCCAAAACCTTGGAACCAACATCCGTCTTATGGGCGGTTCCGGCGCGGGGCAACGCACCAAGATGGCGAATCAGATCCTTATTGCCGGCGGTATGATCGGCGTCTGCGAAGCGCTCCTGTACGCGTATCGCGCGGGCTTGGATCTTGAAGACGTGATGGCGGCGGTATCCCAAGGCGCGGCGGGAAGTTGGTCGCTCTCCAATTACGGTCCGAGAATGTTGCGCGGCGACTTCAAGCCCGGCTTCTACGTCGAACACTTCGTTAAAGATATGGGTATCGCGCTCGACGACGCGCAAGCTATGCAACTATCGTTACCCGGTCTCGCGCTCGTCAAACAACTCTACGTCGCGCTCATTGCCCAAGGCGGAAAACGCAAGGGCACGCAAGCGCTCGTTCAAGCGCTCGCCGACGTCAATAAGATCGACGCGTTCAAAGACGGCGAACCGACTATCGTCATGGAATGACTTTCGCTTAAACCCACCAAGCAATAAAAAAATCAAGGAGCGAAAACTATGTCCGAGAACCAACAAGCCTCTCCGAATAGCAAACTGTACAATGTTCCGAACGCGTTAACTGTAGCGCGTATCGTCCTCTCGCTCGTTCTCTTTGCGATCTTCCCGTTCCATTACTATAAGACCTGCCTCGTTCTGTTCGTTATCGCCGCGTTGACCGACTACGTCGACGGATGGTGGGCGAGAAAATTCAACCAGAAGACGCAATTCGGACGCATCATGGATCCGTTCGCCGATAAAGCGCTCGTCTGCGGCACGTTCATCTACTTCGTCGCCGTGCCCGAACTACACGACCTCTTCAATAGCGCTTGCGCGACGGGGTCTTGTCCGATGTGCAAAATTCCTATCGGCGTCGCCACTTGGATGGTCGTCGCGATCATTATGCGCGAAATGTTCGTCACGATGCTCCGCTCGATGGTCGAATCTAGCGGCGGCGACTTCTCCGCGAAGTGGGTCGGAAAATGGAAGACGGCGTTGCAATGCGTCGACCTGCCTCTCGGCTTCCTCATTCTCATCATGGGCGACGCCGCGCCGTGTTGGCTCAAAGTCGCGTTCGTCTTGTTGTTGTACGTCGTCGTCTATTTGACGCTCTATTCCGGCTGGGTCTATATCCGCGCCGCGATGACGCTCAATAAGAAATGAGCGAACGACAACTCGTTTTCTTCTGTTCGCCGGGGTAGGCGCCTATGTCGACCCCGGCGTTTTTATAAAGACTTCTCAAAACCATTCCTTGTAAAACTATGTTGAACGCCTGTCTCTTCGCTGAATTTTCATTCAATACCCGCTCGCCATGGTTCCTGATCCCGACCGCGATCGTATGCGCTTACGTCTTTCTCTCGGTAACCAACTGGCGGTACGGTTTCTCAATATTTCACAAAGACGATTCCAAACCTCAACTATATAAGCCCGTCCCATGGTCGATCGGAGTCGCGTTTGGATTCTTTTTACTTTTCACGATCGTCGGCCCCACGATCGGCGTGATCGCCGTTATGCCGTTGGAACGCTACCTGACGCCCAACTTCCACGAACAGCAAGTAGTCCAAACGGAAACCAACAACGAAATTCAAATAGAGCAGTCGCAAGAAAACGACGACGCGTCCGAATCGGCAAACGAGGCGCAGGAAAGCGTCGCGCAAGAAACTATCGCACAAACCGTCGACAATGCCGACGAACAAGACAAAGCCCAAGAAACTTCTACGGAAGATATCGCTCGTCAGACAAGCGAAGAAACAGCGGTAGAAGAAGCCAAAGAGAACGCGACTACCGCCGACGCGAAAGACGTCAAAGAATTATCCAAAGAAGACCGCGACCTAGCCACGCAACATCCCTTCGCGAGAATGTTGCTACGCGCGAAAGGAAAACCGTATTTCTGGATCGCTTTCATCCTCTTCACGCTCTCGGTCGTCATTATTGCTCCTATCGTCGAGGAATTGATCTTCCGAGTCGTGCTCCAAGGCGCGTTTGAAAAACTTACTTACGATCGCCAAGGTAGAGACAGGATCGTTGTCGACGGAGAAATACAAGAGCCCGCGCTCCTTCCGGCGTTGAGTTTAAACCTCAAGAACTTTCTCCGCGTCGTCCTTCCCCCGGCGTTGATCTTTGCGATACTTCACTTCTCGCTTCCCGAAGACCCCAACGATCCGGAAAAGTCCGCGACGTTATTCAAGACCACGGTGAGCAGCGTTATCGGCAACATCTTTGTCGTCGCGATCGGCCTCGCGATACTAAAACGAAGTCTTGGCGCCAATAAACAAGATCTTGGTTTTGGATCGTTCGCCGAGAAAATTCAGGAACGCTTCCGTCAATACCTTGGCGAATTCGCTCGCGGGGCGATCCTGTTTTGTTTCTCATTGCCGTTGATCTACCTCACCCAAAACGCGTTGAAGAACATTCTTCCCAACGTAGTGGTAGACCCGGTCCCGATACTAGTCTTCGCGCTATGGGAAGGCGTCGTCTTTTTCAAAACGCACAGCTATCCCACCGTCGTCGGCATGCACGTCGGACTAAACTTCACAAGTCTACTATTCCTCTGCATGTCGTTATCCTAACGTCCTCCCTTATACGTTTCACGTGGAACACTCGCCGCTAGCTCGAAATCGCGATAACGTTTCACGTGAAACATTCACCTTTTCAAGTCTTGAAAAACAAAGAACGCCGCCAATGTTTCACGTGGAACATCGACGGCGTTCTTTATTTGCAGTTTAGGAGAGTCTATTCAAGGCTCAGAAAAGAGCGTTGAATATCACGTTGCAAGGAATCGATTGGATCTCGCGTTGGAACGAATGTTCGTTGCCAAGAGAACCGCTAACGTTCAGATTGAACGTAGAACCTTGCGCGGAGACGAACGCGTTACCGGAGATCGGCATAACGCCTTGGGCGGTGGAGCGCGTTTCCGAAACGGCGGGATAAAAACGCAACGCGCGGTCGGCGGGGTTGTATACGTTCAAAACATAAGACGGGATACGAGCGCCCTTGGCGTAAACGCCGTTGTCGAAAGCCCACGCGTCGCAGGCGGCGCTAGCGAGGACCAACGAGATCTTGCCGGTCTTATTGCTCATATATTTGCTTTGACAAGTCGCAAGGGTCTGCAAAGCGGAACCGGTAACGCGAGCGCCAAAGCTGAAGCCGATGAACGAGACGTTGTTAGAACCGTCGATCATACCGACGAATCTGCCAAGCGCGACGCCTTCGATATCGGCAAGACGCTCTTTTTGCATCGCGTCATAACGGATCGCCATCGTATTGCGTTCAGAATTCCACTTCCAGACGACGAGACGGAAAGCGCGATCGGAGCCGGAAGCCGCGCGAGCGTTCGCGACGACGTTGCGCAAAACATAACCGCTTTGAGCCGCGCCGGACATATCGGTTTGGAAACCGTGGACCCAAACGATCGTGCTGCGCTGGGCGTTGTCGCTCGCGAAAAATTCGCTCGCGGGAACCTGACGCCAAACGTTGCCGTCAAGAACTTGGCAGAAGAAGTCGTTGCCGTTCGCCATGACGATCCAGTATTGGTCTTCAAGATAAGAGACTTCGGAAACGTCGCCGTTCTCGATCTCGACCTTTTCTTCCGCGACCCACTCAGATTCGGCAAGCGGGGGTTCAGGATTGCCCGAAACGGCGCGACCAAGATCTTCAATAGAACTGACTTCGTTCGATTCTTGAACTTCAACTTCCGCAACGTCGGCAGTCTCGACAACGTCGGAACTTTCTTCAACTACAGTCTCGGCGACTTCTTCGACTTGTTCTTCAACAACTTCTTCCGCTTGCTCTTCAATAACTTCGTCGACCAACTCTTCAACGGCGGCTTCTTCAACCAATTCGTCGACGACTTCGTCAGCTTGTTCCTCAACAACTTCCTCGACCAACTCTTCAACGTCGGCTTCTTCAGCAACTTCGTCGACGATCTCGTCGTCTTGTTCTTCAATAACTTCGTCGACAAGTTCCTCGGCGACTTCTTCAACAACAGCTTCTTCGATCGCCGCGGCGACGTCTTCCGTTTCTTCTTCCGCGATCGGTTCTTCGTCAACGTCGATCAGGTCGCTAAGGTCGTCGATCGCTTCTTCGACTTCTTCAATTTCTTCTTCAACAGCTTCTTCAACGTCGGCGACTTCGTCAAAAATAGCGTCAAGTTCTACGACTTCTTCATATTCTTCTTCAAGAGCTTCCTCATTGGCTTCCATTTCCTCAAAAGCGGCGTCCAATTCGGCAAGTTCTTCTAATTCGTTTTCAACGTTTTCGGCGTCTTCGAAAACTTCGTCAAGTTCGACGGCGTCTTCAACTTTGTCTTCTACTACTTCAAAACCGACAAGCTCGTCGTCAAGTTCGACTTCGTCGGCGGCCTCTTCTTCAAACAGCGAATCCAATTCGACGGAATCGTCGACGCTTTCATATTCGGAGTTGGAAGTTTCAGTTTCCAATTCAACGGTCTCAGCTTCGCCAAACGCTTCAACAAGATCGAAATCAACGTCCAAAGAGTCGGAATCTTCAACAACTTCTTCAACAACGTCTTCGACGGCTTCTTCCGAGACTTCTTCGATTACGACGTCGGCAGGTTCGTCGGCGGTCTCTTCGACGACGTTAAGGACCGGTTCTTCAAATTGGAATTCGACGACTTCTTCGTCTTCAAGTTCAACAGCGTCTTGTTTAAACGTTTCCGCGACGTTGACAACGTCTAATTCGGCGGAATCTTCAAATTCTTCGACGTCGACGGCGGCAGATTCGTCGCTGAAGAAGTCGTCCATATCGATAGCTTCTTCATCGGTTTCTTCTTCGTCGACAAGCTCGTCAACGGCGTCAAATTCGACGTCGAGACCTTCAAGTTGGTCGTCAAGGATCCATGAATCGTTCTCAACGACGATCTCGGAATCATTGTCGTCGCTACCGTACGCGCAAGCGTTCATACTCGGCGTTAAGGTAAATACGCAACTACAACAAACGGCAACGGCGGCCGCAAAAGCAAATTTAAGGTCAAAGCGTCTCATTGTATCCGTCCCTTACTGCAATGTCCTTTCTTTCTCGACGCGGACTACGTCTGCTTCCATGCCGGAAGAAACACTCATAATCGATCTTCTCTTTACCAATCATAAAATAAAGAAGATGAAACATCTGTTCCAATAACGACTATTCAGATCTACAAATAAAAAAGAACGTCTACTAAAAATCAAAAACATAAAAAAGGTTTAACTATTATTCGTATAGTAACGATTATTCCATTTCTTTTCATTCAGTAGACTAGCAAAAGTAATTGAGTCGCTCGCGCTTTAAACTGTAACGTCTTGTTAAAAAATTCCGCTTCTACCAAAAAGACGCAAAAAGACTACAAAAACAGACAAAAGGATTGTGTTAGTAAAGCTAATTAGAAACTAGAGAAAAACGCTGAAACAGGAGAATAGGAAAGAATTTCAAATTGAAAGAACTGCCGATTCAATTATTATAGTTACTTGTAATTGGAAGTATAATCGTATAAAGCGCGTTCAACATAACGATCCGCAACGATCGCGAGAACCGCTTACGAGTTTCGATATTTTTAGAGCCGATTTTGTCGGCAGATAGCGACTAAAATGAAAAAAGTACTCACGTTCTCGTTGATCGTATTGCTCGCTTCCCCTATGTTTGTCGGTTGCAAGAGCGGAAGTAGCTGCCTTAGCGGCGGTAGCTGTTTCACCAGAAACGGTTCCCGCGTACCCACCTCGGCTATTACGTCGAGCTATAACGACGGCACGTTCGCTTCTACCGGCGCGCCCGTCGTCAACGCCGCCAACACCGGCGAGATCATGATGATGAATACCACTAGCGCCTATGGCAACTGCGCGCCGTGCGCTCCGACGCAATGCAATCCTTGCGCGCCGTGCGAACCCTGCTCGCCTTGCGGTTCCGCTCCTACCGGTTCCACCGCTAGCGGTTATCCCGCCGGCGCGTACGCGGGCATGTGATCTATCGATCCCATACGCTCCATATAGTTTTTACGCCGGTATGGCGTAAATAAGAAGTAACCGATCGTTCTCTTGCTTGGGGAAGAAAGAGATCGACCGGTTATATGTATTTACGGACGCGATAAATAGTCCGGCAACAAATACGCTCTTTTCTTACAGATTACCTAAAGATTCCTGTAAAAATTTTCCGATTATAGAGATTTTCTAAAATTATCAGATCTAGGGTCGATAAGAATCAATAGAGCAGGGCAACTTGCTCGCCCCTTTTCTTCTATTATAACGGACCAAACGAGACCGACAATGTTGTTAAACGAAGTCATGCCGCGTATGTCCGTCGAGGAAAGCGCACAAAATATCAAGAACGCACGTATTATCGACCTTGGATTCTCGCGCTGGGAAACGTCCTGGAGCAGACCGTCGCTGTCGAACCAATACTTTGAAACGTTCCTGGCGCGACCTCGCGGTATCGCGACGCCCTTTTCCTTTATCCTGAAAGCGCTCCGACCCGAGTATTGCGGATCGACCTTCGGAGTCGCGTTGATCGAACGCGAACGCGCGATCGGTTCCATCGATTCGCCTTACATTCAGCCCCTTGTCGAACACGCTTACACGCGGCGCGTTTCCAAGACGCAAGCGACTCGCGGCTACCTCGTATACCCTCGATTCCAAGGTCATACGCTTGCGAAATACCTTCGCCAAAACAAAGCGACGACCTCGCTACTCGAACACGTCCGGCAAACGCTTAGCAAAGCTAGCGATTCCTTAGCCGAACACGGGTGGGCGGTCTCCAAACTTACGGCCGCGCAGATCTTCGTCTCTTTTACTAACGACGAAGAACTCGAAACGCCGGCGTCGGTGATGCTTATCGATCATTCCCACGCCTATCGCTATATAACTCCCGGGCTATTCACCGAGAACTTCCAAAGCGATACGTTAGACGCTTCATTCGACCCGCGCTACCTTCTGCCGCCCGAGACGTTTTACAAGCCGGAACTTCATTCCGATTCAACGGAAGCGGCGATCGAACGACTGTTAAAGAAGTCGAAAGTTATCTGACTCCAATACGCCAAAGGCGGTCGAAAGACCGCCTTTTTTTATTTCCGCTTTTATTTCCGCGCCGATATTGCTCGACGCGAACTCTAACTCATTTACCTTCTTCGTCGCGACGTTTCTTTTCATTAGCGGCGGCGACAAAGAGCATACGAAGTTCGTGAATCATGTTCTCGATCGTCTTCGTTTCTTCTTCGGTGCGTTGACCTTCGGTCTTTTCGAAGAGCATTTCGATCGTGTTGATCAGGTAGGTCGCCTGATTCAGCATGATAACGGCTTGATTCGTCAACGGGTTCTTAATGATCCCCATCGAGACCATCGCTTGTTGAGCAAGCGTCGTCATATGCATAATGAGATTCGGCTTCGGAAGCGGGACGTCCGCGGCGTCGTAGTCGAAACCCTTAGATTCGGAGTTCTCACCGTTTTCAGCATGACGACCGCAACCGCATCCGCCTTCGCCGTGTCCATGACCGCCGCAACAACCTTCATGACCTTCGCCATGACCATGACCGCCGCAGCATCCTTCGTGACCTTCGCCGTGGTTATGACCGCAACAGCAACCTTCGTGTTCTTCGCTCATCTTCATATTCCTATCTGCTACGCGCCGTGAAACGACGCTATTGCTTTCTATATATTATAATCAACTAGAACGAGTTTTCTCGCCCTTCACTAGAATTTTATGCAAAATCCACGCCATTACAACACGTTTAAAACGAACCCCAAGGATTTCCGCATACAGTCCCTTAATGTTTCACGTGAAACATCGACGCCGGCGCCTTGATCGAGTTCAATGTTTCACGTGGAACATTTACAACACGAATCCGTTTCCACAGGTAATGTTTCACGTGGAACATCGCTAACGACTCATAGACAAGCGTCTCTATTAAATCGAAACGAATACGACGAATGTAAGACTATCCGCAAAAGTTTATAAAAATTTTGAGAAATTATCTTTGAACGTTTGAAATCGCAAACCAAGTATTATATACTAACGAAAGTTGTATCGAGAGGAACGGTTATTATACGCAGACGTTTGATATCCCCGCCTCTTTCCTTATAGCGAGAACTCTTAATGACTTTTCCAAATCAAGCCCAAGCGGCCCCAGATCTTGTCGACGTCGAATCAATAGACGCAATACTTGAACGCTTGACCGCCTTGCGTAAAGAGCGCGGCAAAACCTTAAAGATATACTCGACGCCCTTCTTGCCCACAAAACTCAAGAAAGCCGTCGACGTGCTCGGCTCGTCTGACGAACTCCTAATGAGCGCGAAGGAACTACGCGCCGATCCTAAGATCGATTCGCTCCTCGTCCTCGGCCCTTCATTTCTATCCGACACGATCGACGTCTTACTGAACGCGCCGCAAGTCCTTCCGGAACGTCAAGAACGCAGGATACAAGTCTATTCTCCCACGAAGCATTCCGATTGTCCGTTAAATAGTTACGCCTCTCGCGACGCGTTAGTCGACTGCTGGCACACGTTGCAGGGACTCTTCGACGCCGATTCCAAAGTATTCCCCATCGCGTGTTTATCGTCTTCCTTGACCGTTAAAGCGTTTTGCGGGGAACATCAAGGCGCGATCTGCACCTCCGTCAACGCTCGCGTCATCCTCGACAGAGCTTTTGAACAACGTCCAAAAGTCTTATTTGTCCCCGACTCCAACTTAGGACGCTTTGCGGCGTTTTCCGTCGGCTTATGCGAATCCGACGTCGTTATCTGGAATCACGAAGAAAACGGTCCCGAAAGCGCGGATAAGGAACCGCAAGACCTTACGACGCGTTCCAAAGAGCATTTCGATTTCAACAACGTCAACGACTTGCGCTTACGAAACCTCATACTCTGGGATAGCGGGTGTCCTACTTACGGCGCGCTGACTCCTAACCAGATATCCGAACTACGCAAAACGCGTCCCAATATCAAGATAGCAGTGCCGCCGCGTTGCTCGGAAGAAGTCAAAGAAAGAGCGGACGCAGTCGGAGACCTTGAAGACGTGCAATACGCGATAGCCAATACCGATCCGCAGACCGTTTGGGCTATTGGATTTGAAAAAGCGCATATCCGCGAATTGAAAAAACGATTCCCGGATCGTTCGTTCATCTTATTCAACGAAGACGTCGTATGCACCTGCCAAGCGAGAACGTTTAACCCCGTCAGACTACTGGCGACGCTTGATTCATTAGAGTCTCAGTCCGCCGCAAGTCTTGTCTCCTCGCCGGAATACCTAGCGCGCCCGGCATACGACGCTATCGATAAAATGTTTACTATGCTTGAATAAGGACTCGTTACGTGTCACAAGTACCAAACGCGGCGATCGTTGAAAAGAAAAAAGCGTGGCGAAGCGAATTAAAACGCCGTCTAAGAACGTTGAGCTACGACCGCGCCGAGATCGCGAACGCGCTGTTCCGTAACCTCTGTTCGTTGCAATGTTTCAGAGAAGCCAAGACGATCGGGACTTACGTCGATTTCAAAACGGAAGCGCCGACGCAAGAAACGCTACCTAAATATTTTGAACATAACGAACTACGCGTCGAACAAGTAGCCGTTCCGTACTGCGTCGGAACAAGTATGAAGTTCCATCGACTCGTTAAGCCGACTTACGACGCTAGCGGCAAAGTCGTCTTCACCGACCTGGCGCCGTCGGAACCTTTTGGAATACTTGAACCTACGCAACGCTATCGCGACGACGAGTCGTACTATGTCGCCCCTAACGCGATCGACGTATTGATCGTTCCCGGCTTAGGTTTCGATCTCTCAGGTCGTCGTCTTGGTCGCGGCGCGGGCTACTACGATCGTTACCTTCCCCTACTCCGTCCCGGCGTTCCGCTTATCGGGTACTGTTTTGAGGAACAACTTATCGAGGAAATTCCGACAGACGCGTTCGACCGCCCGGTATCGGCGATCGTAACGCCGCGACGCGCGATCGAGATTTTCGCGCGCTAAGTCGGCATATTGCTATTAAAAAATTCGTAAAAATCGTTATAATCGACTATTATTTTTAATTCGTTACGTTAGAATAATGAATTAAGTCGCGCCGTGTCGCTATTTATTAGCGACAAACGCCGAAATCAAACACACTTGCGTCGCGCCGAACTCTTGCGAGCTCGATACGGCGACGCCTACAAATAAGGAATGC
This sequence comes from Thermoguttaceae bacterium, assembly GCA_045599605.1. Lineage (GTDB taxonomy): Bacteria > Planctomycetota > Planctomycetia > Pirellulales > Thermoguttaceae > RUG369. The sequence continues at coordinate 80,023 of JAZRWE010000033.1, read as the reverse complement.
ATAACAATGACCAAACGTTACCTCCCCTGCGTGCTTAGCCTCGCCGCTTCCTTGGCGCTAGGTTCCGTCGCTTCTTTCGCGCAAGAAGACGCCCCGAAACAACCCGCGTCCCTCTCTTCGAACCTCTTGATGGACGACGAACTCGCTCCTAAAGAAGAAGACTCCTTCGTCATCGATCCCGCGATCTTGACGCCGCCCGAAGGCGCGACCGCCGACGAACTCCTCGAATTCGTCGAATCCCTGCAAGATAAGCTCCCGCAACCGACTTCTCAAGAGCAACTCTACAAGCTCGTCGACGCTTTCTCGCAAACCTGCATGACCGTCGCCGATAAGATCCTCGCTATGTCCGATCTTACCGCCGAACAAAAAGAACGCGCCGTTCAACTCAAGGTCGTCTCCCTCACGACTCGCGCTAACGTCGACCCGAACGCCGCGACCGAACTTGAACAATTCGTCGACCAAAACATCAAAGACGCCGTCACCTCCGAAGAAAAAGTCAAGGCCTACCAACTCAAGTTGCAAGTCCTTGCCGCGTCGGAAGAAGACCCGTTGGCTAAGATCGACGCCCTCGCCAATGAAGCGCTCGAGCTCGAAGAAGAAGAACTCCAACTCTTCGCCATCGAAGTCAAAGCGAACTCCTTCATTACCAACGTCCAACGCACCGGCGAATTCGACGACGCTATCTTGACGTTCGTTCAAAACATCATCGACGATGAAATGCGCGCCGTCAAAGTCAAGGAAAAGGCTTTGGAAATGAAGCTCGTCGCGTTGATCGTCGGTTCCGAAGTCGCGAAAGAAAACGCCGGCGTCGAAGCTGAAGAACAAGATTCCGAAAACGCCGCCAAGCAAGAAGATAAAGCCGCCGATTTCGCCGCGCAAGCCGATAAGCTCTTCGACGAACTTCTCAAAGGCGATTACTCCCTCGAATTCAAGAAGTCCGTTTACCAACTTCGCGTTCAATCCTTGATGACCGCCGCCGAACCCGATCAAGCTAAGATCGACGCCGTCGTCGCCAACCTCCTCGGTCAAGAAGACGAAGAACTCTACGCGCTTGGCGTCGCCGTCAAAGGTCAATCGCTTCTTAACGCCGCGATGAAAGAACCGGAAGCGGTTCCCGCGCTCGTCGAATACGCGAATGAAGTTGCCGAACAAGCTAAGACCAAGAAGAACCTTGCGACTCAATCCGTCGGTCTCATGATCCAAGCGTACCGCTTGCAAGAAGATTACGCCGGTCTCCTTCAATACGTCGATTCTCAACTTGAATCCAACGAAGACGAATCCTTGAAGCCGAACCTTCTCAACGTCAAAGTCTCCGTCGTCAGCCGCTTGGTCAACGAAGACCCGACGCGCTTCAACGAATTCAAAGACTTCCTTGCCACCGTCAAAGACGACGAACAATTCGGCGCCGCCGTTTCCCAAATCTACATCGCTCGCTTCCGCGGCGCGCTTTCCGAAGTTGCTGAAAACGGTTCCGACCTCGAAAAATTCAACGCCGCTATCGAACAATTCAAAGCCGACTTGAACGATTGCCCGCGCGCTATCACCGGTCTGATCATGGTCCGCGCCGATATCGACGAGATCGGTCAAGCCAATAAGAACGAAAAACTGTTCGAAGAGACCTTCGACGGCGTCATCGATTTCTGCAAAGCTTCCGATAACGAAGACCTGAACTCGCTCGCTCAAAACCTCGAAGTCTACCTGACTCAAATGCGTCAAGCTGAAGCCGCCCAAGCGGAACAAGCCGCGAAAGAAGCTGAAGAAAAAGCCGCCGCTGAAGCCGCCGCGAAAGCCGCCGCCGAAAAGGCTGCCGCTGAAAAACCTGCCGCCGCTAAGAAAGCTCCCGCCGCGAAAGCCGACGCTAAGAAAGCCGCCGCGCCCGCGAAGAAGCCCGCCGCTAAGACGACGACCAAGGCCGCTCCTAAGACCACGAAGAAGTGATCCTAAAACGTTAAACTACATTAGTTTCACGTGAAACAATAAGAAACGCCCTTAGAGCGATATCGTTCTAAGGGCGTTATTTTTTTCGCTTTCTTTCAGACGTTCTCTTACGTCTTGTCATTAAACGACATACGAAGTTACTATCGCATCACGCGCAATATTTCCTCGAACGGTCGACACAACGCCGAAAGCGCAATAAAAAACGCCCCGGCGTTGAATAACGCTAGGGCGTTCAAGGGATTTAAAATACGGCGTTTATCAAGCGGCTTTCGCCAATCTTCGTTCGCAAGGCTCGGACGATTCTTGTTCGTCTCTTTTCTCGGCTCGCAAGATAAAAGTCTCTTCGCCGGCTTCGACGCCGATACGGATCCTAGAACCTTTGATCTCAACGACCGTTACTTTGATATTATCGCCCAAGTAAACGCTCTCGCCATTTCTGCGTGAAACAACAAGCATCAAACAACTCCTTTCAGTGATTCGCGTCGACTCCTTCGACGCGGCGTTCTTTTCGGAACGTCGACGCGTCTCCTCAACAAGGAAACGCGCTCCGAAAAATATATCGTAAGCCTCTGCTTTTCAAGCGTTGGCTATATCGCTAACTTCTAACGACCGCTCCAAATGCTCGACGCAATCAGCTACCGCGCCTTCGACGATCGTTTGACGATATCGTTCCCCGGTTGGCCCGTAAAAGAAGATCCTGTTTTGGCGACGTTCCCAGATCGCGGTAAAATCTACCGTGCGAGGACCGTGAACGCAAAACATGAAGCCGCAAAGCTCGCCGCTCGAATGACGGAGCGCGCGTCTCGATTTCGGGAACGCGTCGACAAGCAAGTCGTTGTCGTCGCAAATGGTCGTATAAACGTAGTCCTGCAGTTCTTCTAACGTCTTGATAGAAGAAATACTGTCGTTTACCATAGGATATCGTCCGGCAATTCAGCGCAAAATATCACTAATGAACGATCGTTCCAATACGAAGATCGCTCTGATACGTTCGCGCTTTCATGCACATTCGTTAGGGGGGGATTGAATGTTTTCGACAAACAATTTTGTCGTAGAAGAGGTATCGTCCATGACTCCAAGCGACTTGTCTAAAAACGCAACAAATCGAGCTCGCAAAAAAATCGGCTCTTATTTATTGTTATAATCGATACATTCACTCCTATTTTAAAAAGATTCAAAATCCCCTACGCTCGCGCGCGTCTTTCTATCCTTTTTCAGTCGGGCAAACGTTTCGACAAGATCTCGTAGCCGGTCTCGGTAACGAGAACGTCGTCTTCGATGCGGATCCCTCCCCAACCGGGCAAGTAGATCCCGGGCTCGATCGTCAAGATCATGTTCGGTTCCAACGTAACGTGATGACGCGGAGAGAACCCGCCGTAATCGTGAACGACGCGTCCAATACCATGTCCTAGCCCATGTCCAAAATAATCGCCGTACCCCGCGTCTTTGATGTGCTCGCGCGCGATCTTGTCGATCTCGTCGCACATAGCTCCCGGCTTGATCGCCGCGATCGCCAAATCGTGAGCTTCTTGAACGATCTCAAAGACCTTGTTGAATTGCGCTCGATACGAACGACTCTCCGCAGAATCGTTCAACCCCTTTTCAGTCAAGAACGAACGAGTCAAGTCGCCAACATATCCGTTCTTCTTAGCGCCCCAGTCGATCAAGACCATCGACGCGTCCGCTAAACGTCCGCCGCGCTGCGGGATAGCGTGAGGCAACGCCGCGCGCGCGTCATAAGCGATGATAGACGGAAACGCGACGTCGTCCCCGCCGCGCTTGCGCATACGGAATTCTAACTCGTCTCGCAGATCGACTTCCGTCGCGTCGCCTTGCATAACGCCGCGCAGATCGTTATAAGCGTCGATCGTCGCGTCGATCGCTTCGCGTATTGCTTGTACTTCGCTAGCGTCTTTAACTTCGCGCAACTTCTCGACGTCCGAGCCTCTTGCGACAAACTCGATATCAGGAAACGACTCGCAAAGCGAATTATATAACGCCAGCGTCATGGACGACGCCTCGACGCCAACGCGCTTAGGCGCTTTCGAGGAATAACGCTTATCCTCCAACGCCTGTTTCAATAACCCAAAAGTAGTTTGACCGCTGCAGCGAATGAACGCCCCGACGTCCGGCGATTCTTCTTTGATCTGTTCCTCAAAACGCGTGTCGCTCAACAAACACGTTCCCGCGTCTCCGACCCACAAATAAGAATCTTCGCCATTGAACCCTGTCAGATATGTAACATTTACGGGGTCGACGACCAAGTACCCGTCCAAAGCGTTATTCTCTAACGTCTTAAAAAATCTATCTCTACGTAGTTGTTCGCGTTCGCTCATCTTCGATCCTATAGCGCGCTCGTCGCGCTTGCGTTTAACTCTAAAAATAGCAATAAAAAACGGAAACCAACGCCGTAGAACAACGTCAATTTCCGTTTAATATTTTATGTCAACTCAAAACGAGTTCAACTCATTTTTTGCCAAGCATTTCGACAACGCGGTCGGCGATCGCTTTGATCATAGCTTCGGTGGAGGGGTCCTTGCCAAGTTCGACATTGTTGGCGAGGATCGGGTTGGAAGCGCAACCGCAAGAAAGCTTGTCGTCATCGTCGTTACGACGGAATCGCGGCGGGTCGAACGCGCGGTGACCAACGCCGGTCTCTTTCCAACTGTCGCGGAACATATCGTTGGCGCAGAGTTCGCAGTTTTCAACGTCAAGGCGCGGATCTTTGATGCCCCACTTCGTCTTGAGTTGGAGAAGAGCTTCAGCTTCGTCTTTGTTGAAGTAGCTGGTCTTGCCCAATTCGCGAGTCAGCATCAAGATGTTGCAGTACGCGTCAAGAAGTTCGGTGAGCCAGTAGGCTTTTTCGACCGTAGGACCAAGGCTGACGGTGCCGTGGTTGGCCAAAATGATGACGTCGGACTTGTGAATGAACGGGAGGACCGTATCGGCGAATTCTTGACCGCCGGGAATAGCGTATTTCGCGATCGGAACGTCGCCCATGTAGATGTCGACTTCCGGAAGAACGCATTGCGGGATCGCTTCCTTAGCGATACCGAACGCGGTGGCGTAACGCGGATGGCAGTGCAAGACCGAACGAACTTCCGGACGTTCCTTCATGATCGTCAGGTGCAAGAAGATCTCGCTCGTACGTTTACGAGTACCGGCGATCTGATTGCCTTCCATGTCGACAACGCAGAGGTCTTCAGGTTTCATGAAGCCCTTGCAGATTTGGGTAGGAGTACAGACGACGCGATTTTCGTCGATACGATAGCTGATGTTACCATCGTTCGCAGAGGCAAAACCACGATTGTACAAGCGACGACCCATGTCGCAAATTTCGTCTTTAACTTGATGCAAATTGAGCATACGCTGTTCCTTTTGCTATTATAAGCCACGAACAACGACGATCGCTCGCCGTAGTTCCCCAGTTTTGTTCTTTTGATTTTGTATCGTAGTGAACGTCCTCGTTAGAGGCTCGTCCGTATCTCTTAACGGCTAAAACGACTTGAACCTCGACGATTTTCCGACAAACTCAAGCTCGTTTCCTCAAACGCGGCGGCGTTTTCCTCTTTTCCGCGCTAAATTACCCAATACGAAAAAGAGTCGCGGCGAGAACTTATTTCTTCTTCAACTCGACTAACGCGTCTACCGTCGGAGCGTCGATCGCGACCGTGTCCAAGATCGCCGCGCCAAAAGCGTCGACCGGACGTTGTTGCGAACCGAAAGAAGCGGCCGCTTCCGCGCCTTCGCTAAACGCCATCCATTCTCCAATAGCCGCGGAACAGTCGTCGAACACGACCAACTCGTTGCCCCACTTCCGAGGGAAATTAGGATTCAGCAACCTATTCGCCGCCGCTTCAACGCGTTCTTCCGAGCCTTGTCCGGCCTCTTCTTCGCCGAGCTTACGCGCCGCGTCCACCGGTTGCTCCGCAATGTCGTTGAACGTCAACGGCAACACGATCTTGAACTGCGAACCGATCAACGATTCGTGACAGCGACTCAGCACGACTTTGCCGATGACTTCGCCAATACGCATGATTTGATCCTTTAACGAACGACGCCTGTTTCTACTCGATTCAACGTAAGAAGTAGTCGACGATCTGTCGAAGCGGATACGGTCCGACGTCGCGAGGATCGACGATCAACACGTTTGCGTTAGTCGCGGTCAGGTCGCGCTTCGCTTGCTCGAACGTATAAGCCACGACCGCGCGAACGCCGGATAATCTGTTAGTCCAGATCGCGCCGATCGCCGCGTCGTGCGTCGCCAAAACGACCTTCAACGACTTGTCGTTAGCGATCTCTTCCGCAATACGCTTCGAGGTCTCCTTCAAACAGGAGAGTCTGATCTCCGTCGTCTCCGCGTTGCGCGTCAAGTACTCGCGAGCCGAACGCGGAAACGCTTCCGCGTCGGGAAGATGCGTCGCGATCAACACGCGCGCGCTTTTGACGCTTTGCGCGTCAAGTTCGCGTTTAAATTCTTTACTAGCGACGTTTTGCGTTCTCATTCCAACGTAATCGCCGTAAGCCGCGTTAGACGCGGAAAACGTGACGCGAGAAGAGTGCGCGACGCTATTGGAATACGTCGTCGAAACGACCGCGTCGCTTGACGTTACGATCAATTTCACGCCAAGCTTCTTTAATTCGTCTTTTGCCGACGGCGTCACAACGGCGTTCTTTTGTACGTTCCAGCGTCGAGAAGGAGCGTTAGCCGCCAATCTCTTGACGACGTCGGCGGTCAGGACGCGTTCCGAAACGATAAAAACGTCGTCGGAAGTCGTTTCCTCGACCTGTCGTTCGTTTACGACCTCGGCGGACTTTGCGCGAACAGAGGAGAAGTCGCGAGACAACGCCGCGCTTACCTCGGACGCCGCCGTATTTGCGGCGTTGGAGTCGACGGAAGACTTGCGAAGGTCGTCCATCACCTTCTTCACAAGTTCGTCAAGATCCCATTTCAACTCGCTCATTGCCTTCTATCCGTATAGCTCGCAATACCGTCGTGATATTCTAAATACTGTTATTCTTCGATCGCGTCGTCTTCCGACTTCTTCGCGGAATCGATGACGCCGATCACGCCCCAACGCGCCGGCGAATGTTTTGCGCCGACGATCTCGCCGCGCGTGTACGACCCGTCGCTGGTAAGCAAGACGAGGTCTCCGATCCCGGCGCCCATCTTATCGAAAACGATCTGCGGATCGCCTTGCGGGGAATCGTCGATGTTGGAAACATGAACGGCGATCAACATCTTCTGTCCGACGAGGGACTGATGCTTGACGACGGAAGTCGCGTAACCAATGATCCTTGCGCGGTTCATTATCGATACGTTTCTCTATGGTCTTATGCGTGTAACTTAACGCTTCACATCGCGTTAGAGTCAGATTTCAAGTCGTCCGCAGGTTCGTTGTTTTTCATCTCGCCCGCGTTCTCGCCCTGTTCCTCTCTCGAAGAGTGACGATGGTGATGAAGCCGACCTTCGTGCTTCTCCGAATGGGAATGGCCTTCGCTCGATCGATGACGACGATGCGAATGTTTATGTCCCTTGTCTTCCGCTCGCTTCAATAACTCCGCGCGTCTCATATCGTTGAACTCGCGTTCCTGCGCAAGTCCACACACGGCTATCTCCACAAACGCCGCGATCGCTAAGAAGACGTACCAGAAGACGCGAACGTCAAGGTCGTGAAGCAACTTATAAGCGATCGCAAAACCGGAACCCACGATCGTTAGGATCAAAAAACGACCGCTAACGACGTCGCCTCCGGAAGACTTTCGCGTCTTGTTGATCAAAAAGAACCAAGCCAACGCGAAACAAAAATACGCGGCACATTCATACCAAGTAACGTTACGATAAGTTTCGCAAAAATATCGCCATTCAAAATCATGAATAGTCATCGGGATCATAATAGACCTCGTAGTATCGTTGCGCCCCGTGGAAATCAGCGCGACGCCGTATTCCAACGTCTCGCCGAATCGGTTCGATATCGCTCTCGCGATCTCGCCGTAAACGCCGACGCGTGTAATTAAACGTCGGCGTTCACTCTCTTTATCATATATTCAAGCTCATCTGCCAAGGATATGGAGGCTTTCGACCATCGCGCAACGACGACTACGCGTGAACGTCAACGGACGCGTGATGCCTTCGCCCGTCGGGCCGGCGATCGAGTAGGAACCATAGCCTTCACCGCCGCCGCCGTTACCGGCGGTACTCGGACCGTTCTTAACGAAGATCGTGGTGTTGAGCAACTTGCCCATCTTCGTCATGTTAACGACGTTGTTCGAGTGGATCATAGCGGTGTGATGGAAGCCGTGTTCCATTTCGTACGCGCGTTGGATAGCTTCGTCGACGTCCTTACAGCGAACGAACGGCAGGAACGGCATCATTTGTTCGGTCGGAACGAACGGGTTTTCGTAATCCGTTTCACCGAAGAGCATTTCGACGTCGTCGCTGACGCTCTTGCCAATACCGGCGGCGAGAACGGAAGCGTCTTTACCAAGGAATTCACGGTTCGGGGCGTCATGGCGAGCGTCGCCTTCGCCGACCTTGATAATACCCTTTTGGGTCATCGCGGAAACTTCGACGGAGTTCAAGCGGACCGCGCCGGCGCGTTCCATCGCGTCCATCATCTTATCGAAGACGGAATCGACGACGAAAACTTCTTTTTCAGCCAAGCAGAGGAGGTTGTTGTCGTACGCTCCACCGGCGATCATGCAACGAGCGGCGCGATCGAGATCGGCGGTCTCGTCGACGACGACCGGCGGGTTGCCGGGACCGGCGACGATGGCGCGTTTGGTTTGGGACATAGCCGCGCGAACAACGCCGGCGCCGCCCGTTACGACCAACAGATTGATGTTCTTGTGCTTGAAGATGACGTCGGCGGTCTGGAGAGTCGGGTTGACCATCGCGCACATCAGGTTGTCGATACCGAATTCAGCGTAAATAGCTTGATTGAAGCGTTTAACGCCTTCAACGGCGACTTTGCGCCCGCTCGGGTGAGGGTTGAAGACGACGGTGTTGCCGGCCGCGATCATATTGATCGAGTTATTGGCGATCGTCGGAAGCGAGTGCGTGACCGGAGTAACGGCGCCGATGACGCCGAACGGAGCGTGTTCAATGACCGTGAGGCCGTAGTCGCCGCTAAAGACTTCGGAAGACAGCGCTTCGACGCCTTGAGCGTTGTAACCGACGTTCAGCAATTTGTCGATCTTGTGTTCGAGACGACCGATCTTCGTCTCTTGCATTTCCATCGTGCCAAGCTCGACGCTTTGTTCGATACAGATGCGACGAATTTGGTCGATCATCTTTTTACGTTCGGCAATAGTGCGTCGGGAAAGTTGATCGTAAGCTTCGTTCGCGGCTTCAACGGCTTCGTTCGGATCTTCGAAAAGACCATAGCGACCGGCGTAGCTCTTCGGAGCGGCCGTTCCAACGGCGCTAGCGCTCGACGCGGAACCGCCTAAACGCGACAAAACCTCTTGCAAAACGCTACGAACCAGCGCTTCATTAACTTCCGCCATTTTATTATTGCTCCTATGATAAAAAGAACGAGCCGTCTTCGAACGTTCGGAATGCCGACGTTCCTTATCGCGCGCCTCTAATGCGGCGGCGCGACGTCGGCGTTTTTCCTCTTGTCGATTCATCGCAGGTTCTCGCTTATATATTTTTGAATACGGATCGTCTCGACTTGCGCGACAAAACGTCAACCGGCGCGCAACAAACGTTACCGACGACGCTAAACGTCATTCTAACGGTAGTTGCATATGTTGCACGGTAACCGTGTCGACGACGCCGATGATAGTGCAGTCGACCGGCAACGGCTTAGTTTCCGGCGTCATACGCGCGCTCGATCCCTGCACGGCGAGAACGAATTCGCCTTCGCCGGCGCCGACGACGTCGACCGCGACCAACGATCTGCTCGTCGTGATCAAACGATCTCGCGTCTTCGGATCGATCACATACGGTTCGATCATCATCAACTTCGAACCGCGCATCGACTCCGTCTTCTGCGTAGCGACTACGGAACCGACAATTTTACCGATAAACATTATGCCGCCTTTTTGTTAAACGTCCCGACCTAAAAAGTCAAGGCAATTCAGGTTACGCTTGAACTATCGCTTTACGCGAACGCGCGTTCATCAAGCGTTTTTCTTTTCCAACAGTTCTTTAGTCTGACGACCGACGATGATCTCTTCGTTGGTGGGCAAGACCCAGATCTCAACGCGACTGTTCGGCGCGCTGATCTTCATTTCAACGCCGCGAACCTTGTCGTTGGCTTCTTTATCCAACACGATACCGAGTTCTTCAAGACCGGACGCGACGGCTTCGCGAACGTCGTTGCGGAATTCGCCGATACCGCCGGTGAAGACGAGAACGTCCGCGCCGCCAAGTTCGACCAAAGAAGCGCCGACGTAACGACGAACGTCGCCGACCAAGACTTCCAACGCCAAACGCGCGCGATCGTTGCCCGCGTCGCGCTTTTCAGCGATATCGCGAACGTCGCCGCTAACGCCGCTGACGCCGAGAAGACCGCTCTTCGTGGCGAGCGTTTGAAGAAGTTCGTCGAGAGAAACGTTGAGTTTCTTCATCAGGTACGAGCACCAGAACGGGTCAAAATCGCCGCAACGATTGTTGTTCATCAGACCGGTCTGAGGACTTCCGCCCATACTGGAACAACGGCTCCAACCGTCGGCGATGGCGCAAACGGAACTCGAACCGCCAAGGTGGCAGCTGACGATGCGTTTGTTTTCGCCAAAGATCTCGCGGCAACGAGTCGCAATATAGCGGTGGCTCGCGCCGTGGAAACCGTAACGACGAACGCCGTATTCTTGCGCCCATTCGTAAGGCACGCCGTAGTAACGGTTGCGATCCGGAATATTTTCGTGGAAGCCGGTCTCGAACGCGGCGACGAGCGGAATTTCCGGCAATTCTTGTTTCAGCATGCGCATCGCGCGAACGTAGGGAGGATTGTGCGCCGGCAAAACGGCGTTGAATTCTTCCATCGCGGCAAGGAGATCGTCGGTGACGGGTTGAACGCCCGTATAGCCTTTAGCGAAAACAGCCTTGAAACCAATACCGGCGATCTCGTCGGCGCTCTTGATGCAACCGGTTTCCGGATCGGTCAGTTGGCGCAAGCATTCGCGTACGGCGACTCCGTGGTTGGGAGCCGAAACGTTTTCTTCCTTCTTGAAAGAGCCGATCGTAATTTGGCACGGACTCGATTCTTCGCCAATACGCTCAACGCGACCGCGCGCCAGCAGTTGTTCGCCGTCCATATCGTACAAGCTATACTTGAAGCTCGTAGATCCCAAATTCGCAACTAAGATCTTCATTGCTGTCTCTTTATCTCCGACCGACGTTCGACTCGAACGCGCTAAGCTTTTCGACGTTCGCACGCGGTTATATTGTTTTGCATGATCCGCGCTCGCATAACGGCGCGAACTACGTTTCCAAAGCGCGTCGAGAACCGACGCTCCGACGCGCTCCGAGTTACGTTTGCCTCTAGATCACGCGATGAAAGCGTCGATCAAGCCTTCCGACGGACGCGGAATAACGTGAGCGGCTTTCAATTCGCCGACAGACTCAGCGGCGGCGGCGCCGGCGTCGACCGCGGCGCGAACGCTTCCGACGTCTCCGCGAACCATAGTCGCAACAAGACCGCCGCCAATTTGAATACGTTTGACAACTTCGACGTCCGCGGCCTTAGCCATAGCGTCGGTAGCGTTAACGAGAGCAAGAACGCCTTTCGTTTCGATCAATCCAATCGCGTCGTTCATTATAATTATCCCTATATATATTTATATTGTATTCGTGTTTAATTCGTACGCGTCGTCTTCGAACTTCAGAATTCGTTTCTACTTCTTCTTTTTTCTATTCGAGCGATCGCGTCTGCGAACTCTCTTCGTATGAGGAAGAGAATTTTCCGGAACGATTACGTCCTCACGCATTCACTTGGCGGCGGGAGCGGCGGCCTTCTTGACGGCGGGAAGAACCTTTTCAACGTCGCTGTTCGGACGCGGAATAACTTGAACGCCGGTGATTTCGCCAATACGAGTCGCGGCGGCAACGCCGGCGTCGGTGGCGGCTTTAACGGCGGCGACGTCGCCGGTAACGTAGACGGTGACAATGCCGCTACCCGGTTTATCCCAACCAAGGAATTCGACGTTCGCAGCCTTCATCATCGCGTCCGTAGCTTCAAAAAGGGTAACGAAACCCTTGCCTTCGAGAATCCCCAACGCTTGCATCGGTTTTGCCATTTCTTTCTCCAGTTATGAAAAACATTTTTACCGAGCCGACCTAGACCGGACCCAGTTTAACATTATATCTTATAATATTTTATATATTCTATCAAACGACGCCGTTAGCGGCTCATTTGATCAATTCGATCTTAGTCGCGTGTTCCAGATCGACGGCGTTGCCTTCGTCGGTGTCAAGGTGGACTTCCAACTTGATATTCTTACCAACGCGCACCAAGACGTTTTCAAACACCATCGTGCAGTCGCCGGATTCGACGCGAAGTTTCATCATATCTTTATCTTTCACGCCATAGTAAGCCGCTTCTTCGGGCGACATATGGACGTGACGAGCGGCGCGGATAACGCCCTTCTTCAGCTCGACGACGCCGGCGGGACCGACTAAAACGCAACCGGGCGTGCCGTCAAGTTTACCGCTTTCGCGAACCGGAGGGTCGATACCCAACGAGATCGCGTCGGTAAAAGAAAGTTCGACTTGCGATTCTTTACGCGTGGGGCCAAGAATACGGACGGAGGGAAGCATTCTCTTACGAGGACCGATCAACATGACCGTCTCGTTCGCGGCAAAGAAACCGTCTTGATAAAGATCCTTCATCTTCGTCAGCGTCTTGCCTTTACCGAACAACGTTTCAACGTCGGCGTCGGTCAAATGGATATGACGCGCGGAAATACTAACGACCAATTCCGATTTCTTCGGTTGGATCGCCGGTTCGGCGGGCGCCGGAGCTTCTTTAGTCAGAGCCGAAACGACCGCGTCGGCGACGCCGTCCGCATTACCTTCGGTCTCTTTGAGAAGCTGACGAACGATCGCTTCGACCGCCGCTCTACTAACGTTTCTCATATTCCCAAAATTCCTCTTATTCTTTACGTTCACACACGCAGCAATCGGCCTTATAACTCTTTTATTTACAATGCTTGAAACACCTATACTCAAACATTGCAAAAAGACTTAGGCTCCTATTCTTAACAATTATACTCTCATTTTTTTTGAATAAAAGAACTAAACTAAAAAAAGTGACTAATATATCGATATTTTTTTATTTAAACGCCCGATTTGCGTCTAATCGTATCAAATGAAATAATTAAACGCAAACAACGGATAATAATTTCTGAGAAAAATAGAGGTTCTTTCATGCGGTCATTGAAACGCGGTCAAATCCGATTAAAATACACTCTATTTAACGCGCCGCTATTTTTCGCGCGTTCCATAATCCAATAGAGTTAGCCATGTCCAAGATACTTATCTTCCTTGTCAAGTTGGCGCTGATCGCCGGATTGTTTGCCTACCTGATCTATCGCGCCCTACAAGGTTCCGCTTTCTCCGAATTGGACCTTCGTTCCGTCAATATATTATTCCTAGCGCTCGGTTTCTTCTTCAACCTCGCCGCGACGACGATAACGATCGTGCGTTGGCGCGCGCTCGTCGAAGCGCTCGAAGTTAAATTGTCTCTTTCCGACGCGCTGAAATACGGTTTCATCGGATTCATGTTCAATCTCTCTCCGATCGGGATCGTCGGCGGGGACGCCATCAAGGTCGTCTTACTCGTACAAAAGAACAAGATCGCGGTGGAACGCGCGACGGCAAGCGTCATCGTAGACCGCGTGCTTGGTCTTTACGCGATGTTTATTCTTGGTCTTCTCGTCGTTTTCGGCACGGGGTTCTATACCAACCCCGCTCCTACGGCAAGGATCGCCACTCACGGTCTTGTTTTGCTGACGATCGCGACGTCGATATTCTTAGCGTTCGTCGTCGCTCCCACGAGTGAAAAGAATCGTCGTTTAAAGCTGGCGTCAAAAGTTCCGTTTATCGGAGGCGTCATGCAAAAGCTTACGTCCGCAACGCTTATCTATCGTAATCAAAAAAAGATCCTTTTCCTTTCTTTCTTAGCGACCTTTTTTGTTCATTCCTTCTTCGCGATCTCGTTATTCTTCTTTGCAAAAGCGCTCTTTGGCGTCGCGCCGTCGTTGGTCGACCATTTTATTTTGTATTGCGTCGGAAACGTGGGCTCGATAATTCCCCTTTCCGCCGGTCCGTTCGAATATTTTTTAGACGAACTTTATCCGCTCTTCGCAATAGTCGGGCGCGAAGCGTTTGAAAAAGGTCATGGAATGACGATCGGCGTGGCTTATCGTCTCGCGACCGTTTTTGTCGCGCTAGTCGGCGTCGTCTACTATTTATTGGCGCGCAACGACGTTCGTAACGCGCTAGACGCGCAAAACTCCGACGAAGCGCTCGTCTCAGAAGGCGCCGACAAACAATGACGTCCGCCGTTCGAACATCATTGACGTCGTTTAATAAAGTCGCCGGACGTTTGTATCCTTTTCATGTAATAACGACGCTATGCGTTGTCTTACCGTCTTTCAATACTCTTGGAGCCGAATCCTCGCAAAACATCGTTGAACGTTCCGGCCTCGTTGAGCAACGTTCCAATGAAGTCCCCTCGTCTCTTATCGACGAATTAAAGACCTCGTCGGGCGTATGGCGAGTAGACCGCGTTTCCGGATCTATCTCCGTCTTCGATCTTGCCGTCCCCGCCAAAACGCTATGGTCGCCAAGCGGAATCGTTTATCGCTCGCGAGCCGCGTTCGATCCTACGCCCTTCCCCGTCTTCAAACGCGTAAAAGGTTTCGAGTATCAAGGGCGCGTCTATTTCTTACTCACAGAAAGAAACGTTCTTCCGCTTGACGATCAAGTCGGCGAAGCGTCCAACGTCGACATACAGTATGAGACCGCGCTAATTTCTTTCGCTCCCGACGCGCAAGGTCGCGTCGTCTGGAAACTCCAAGAGCTCGAACTTGTCAATTATCTATATAAGAGTTCTAACGTCCAAGAACCGATCGCGCCCAAAGACGCAAGAATATCTGTCGATCTAGAACAAAGCTCTCGCGAACGCCTTGCGCTCGAATACGGCGTCAATAACGTCGTATACCAACTTTTCATTGACGCCGCCGTTGGCGTAATCGTAGAAGCCAAGAAATTATCTCCCCAATAATACTTTCTTCTAACGTCGTTATCTAATCATACGTTCTTATTGAATTCGTCTTCGACTCAGTCTATTTGTCTTCCAAGAAACCGACGACAAGATCGTTTTTCTACTATTCCTCTACCCGTTTCCCATCATGCTTTCCGGGCTTACGCGGCTCTTTTCGCTCTCGTTTCTTGTGTTTGTATTTTGTAAATAACTTTACAGTTTTTGTAAATATTTTATTTATTATTTAAAATTGATTTATTTTATTAAAATTCTACTGACGTCAAAAAACATTCATTTACATCAATAATTAAAAATAATATCAAGTTATTTACAACGATTTTTATTTTTTAAATCGATTACTACTATACAGTAACGCGGATTTTTACAGAGTTATTTACAAAAAATGTTTTATCATTACTATTACTATTATATTAATAATTAAATAAAAGGATAATTCAATCGGTTTCTTTTGTTTTATACATAATCAAATTTATTATATATCCTGTTTTATTTAGCAGTCTATGAAATATCCCAGATAGGCGTATGTTCGTGGGTAGATCGATCGAACTTGGTCGGAAAGTAACGACTTCATAGAATGAGAAGAACGCATGGTAATAGATAGGTATTGTAAAAAAGGACGAGAATGAGTATTCTAAGGTGGGAAGAAGTATCCGCTCAAAGAAACGCTTCTTTTGGTCGACTTCTTTATAATGGCGCGATCGTTTCGCGTTATGAGAACAACCTTTTTAAATAGACATGGTGGGAAAGCTATGAAAATCCGTTGCCGTCGCGATAAATTCGTGCCGCTTTTTAAATTGATCTCTTCGTTTACCGCCGTACGCGACGTTCGTCCCGCTTTACAAAACGTGAAGATGGTCGCCGACGAGAAGAGCGTCGTATTGACCGCTACCGACGGATCGCTTGGCGCGCAAGGCGAATTACAAGTTGAAGACGGTTTTGTCGTGGAAAGCGCCGGCGAAGCTATCCTGCCGACCAAATTGCTCAATAAGATCTTCGCGGAAACCAAAGACGAAGAATTTACGCTTGAACTGAACGGAACGAATCTCAATGTTCGCGGAGCCAATTTCCGTTATCAATTGGCGACTTGGTCTGCTGACGATTTTCCGTCCGTCGCGAAATTTGACGCGCAAGCCTATCATAAGGTCTCGACTCGTTCTTTCTGCGATATGATCAATCGTACTTCGTTCGCCACCGACGCGGAAAACACGCACTACGCGTTAGGCGGCGTCCTTTTCAACTTCGAAGCGGATTCGATGATCGCCGTCGCGACCGACGGACGACGTTTGGCGTATCAAAAATGCGCCGCGGAATCGGTCAACGAACATCTTTCCGAGAACAAAACGATCTTGCCTCCGAGAACCTTGCGTCTGCTCGCTAGCGCCGCGTCCGGAGTCGACGAAGTATTGATCGCCGTTAAAGAAGGTCAAGCTCTCGTTCGTCTTGGCAACGTCGTTGTTTCCACGATCTTGATGGAAGGTCGTTTCCCGAATTGGCGTTCGATCATGCCCGACAAGAGCGGCAAACTTCATGTCGATTTCATTGCGGGACAACTCTTTAGCGCGGTACGACAAGCGGAGATCGTCGCGACGGAAAAGAAACCGGGTATTTGGTTTAACTTCGAACAAGGCAAGGTTTGCGTCGAGGCCGTAGGCGAAGAAGTCGGTCAATCGAATATCGAGATCCCGATCGTTTTTGAAGGCGAAAAGACCTCGTTGCGCTTGGATTCGCGATTCCTGACGGAATTCTTGCACATCATTTCGCAAGAAGACACGCTCGCGTTCTACTTCCAACCCGATAAGCCCGCGCTCTTTGAAACGACGGACGATTATTCCTACGTCGTTATGCCGTTGACTTGATAACACGTTGATATTAACTGGTTTATAAAAACGCCGACTCGATGTTTGAGCCGGCGTTTTGCGATTAAATACGAAGAATAGAGCGAAAAATTTTCGGCGGCTTTTTTATGACTAGACGTTTTATAAACACGTTGTTAACTCTTTGCATAGCAACGACGTATGTTGTGATATCTAACAGCGTGGGGTTCTGCGCCGAACTTGCGCGTTACGAATTTTCCGCGGAAAAGATGGGCGTTCCCGTGCGTATCCTGCTTTACGCCGAGAGCGAAGAACAAGCGAATGCGGCGGCCGATTCCGTGTGGGAACGTTTTGACGACCTCAATGCGAAGACGTCTGACTACGACGTTGATAGCGAGATAATTCAAGTCTGTCGTAAGACGGGCGAATCCGGCGAACCGGTACAGATCGGCGACGATCTTAGAGCGGTCTTGGAGTATTCGCGTCGTTTCTGCGAATTGACCGACGGCGCGTTCGATATTACGGTCAGTCCTATTGTAAAGCTATGGCGTAGAAGTAGATACTTCCATCAACGTCCTCCGGAGAGCGTATTAAGCGCCGCCAAAAAACTTGTTGGAAACGGCGTTTGGACGCTTGACGACGCCGGCGTGACCGCGGAAAAGAACGTTCGTTTCGACGTCGGCGGGATCGCGAAAGGATACGCGCTCGACGAAGCGTTGCGTATCCTCCAAGAACGCGGCATAGACCGCGCGTTGATCGACGCGAGCGGCGATCTGCGTATCGGCAACCCGCCGCCGGGGAAGGAAGGCTGGAATGTCGGGATCGCGTCGTTAAACGATAAACCCGCGTGTTTCTGCGTTTTAGCTAATGTCGGCATATGCTGTTCCGGAGACGCGAATCGGTATTTGGAGATCGACGGCGTACGTTATTCGCATATCATCGATCCTCGCGACGGCGAACCGCTAACGCGGCGTTGCGTTTCCGCCGTTCTCGCTCCGAACGCGACGATCGCCGACGCTTTGGCGAGTTCGTTGTGTGTTTTAGGCGGCGAAGATTTTGCAAAAGTTGCCGAGCGCGTTAAAACGAACGATCTTGGAGCCGGCGAGACTACCGAACCGATCGAATTCTTGACGATACAGGTCAAACTTGACGCGGAACCGCCTTATACCGATGAGAATACGGACGTCTATGCGACTCCGTTTTTTCAAAAGGAATTGGAGAAAATACGATAATTGTTAAAATGGACAGCTTAAGCGTCTTAGGAGAAACAAAGAGCCGCGGTAGGGTACTGGCGCGGGAGTGTTTTTTATATATAATGTTAGTTGGCGCGAAGTCTTTGCGTTTGGAGAAACTTTGCGCCCGAAATTTTCGACCGTAACACGAAGGCATAAGATCATGAGCGAACAAAAAGAATTGTCTATCGTTGATTTTCAACGACTTATCCGTAATATGTACGTTGAAAAGGACATAGAACGCGGAGTCGCCGGAACGTTTATGTGGCTGATCGAAGAAGTTGGCGAACTCTCGACGGCGCTTCGTAGCGGTACTAAAAAAGAATGCGAAGAAGAATTTGCCGACGTTTTGGCGTGGTTAACGACGATCGCCAACGTAGTCGGCGTCGACCTCAATAAAGCGTTGATCGACAAATACGGTTCCGGTTGTCCCGGTTGCGGCAAACTCGTTTGTGAGTGTCCTAACACTGAAAAGCCGTGATATAACGAGTTAACATCGACATTTATTGAGTATACCGATACGGCGCGTTGGACGCGTCGCTAGTGAAAGCAACGAGAGTTATTATGAATATTGCTCGAAACAATTGGAGCGGACATGCGTCGTTCGTCGCGTTGAGCGTCTTAGCGTTAAGCGTGGGGTTCATATTTGCGTCGAGTCAATGTTTTGCGGACGCGGAGGTAGGACGCGCGCCGCAACTTAGTGAAAAACAAAAGGTCGAGAGCTCTATTAGTTTAGACGTAGGGATCGGCGGCGTTTATAAAAGCGGCGATAGAACGCAAGTTACCGTAAGCTTTGACGACTCTGTATTCAATGGCGAACTTAGTCGACCCGCTTCGATGGAATTGGAAACGAGCGATTCCGACGGAGCGCCTTTTGTTCAACGTTCGCAATGGTCGGAAGGGAATCTCTTTAAGGCTTGCGTGACGTTGCCCAAAGCGACCGGTAATATTACGGTTCGTTTGATCGCGGAAGATGGGACCGTCTATACGCGTGTTTTTGAACCTAAAGGTAAGAAGAACGAGGATAACGAAGCTAAATTTGCGTTGCCGGCTTCTTCTACGAAACCTATTTATCTCACGATCGGCTCGAGCGACCTTGGTTTCTCGGAAGCGTTTGCGGAAATGCGTTGGAAGGACGAACGTCGTCCCACGATCGTCGAAGTCAAGGATGCGAACGAGTTGCCCGTCGATTTTCGAGCCTATGAAGCGGCGGATAAACTCTTTATTTCCACCGATAAAGCCGTTGAATTTTTTAAGAACGTCTCGGACGTTCAGCTTCGCGCGATCGAAGATTGGGTCAAAAACGGCGGTTCGTTGGTATTGCTGGCGGAAGAGAAGTCTATTCCGTTGTTGGGAGAAGGCGGGGCGCTTGCCGCTCTCTCTCCCGGCTCCAAAGTCGAAGAGCGCGCGCAAGAATTTCGTAATATCAACGCGTTTACGTCGGAACTTCAAAACGTCAAGAATTTGGCGATGACCGGTTCAAAATCGAAGCCTTATCTTCGCGTTCCCGTACTCTCCGAGCTGAAAAAATACTCCAAGGTCGAGATGCGCGAGGTGGAAACGCCGTTGTTGGTCGTTCGACCCGTCGGATTGGGAACGGTCGTGTTTTTTGCCGCCGACCTCTCCGTCGCGCCTTTGAACGGTTGGTCTGGACGCGGACGTTTGATGTTGAAGCTCCTTGGCGTCGATCCCGATCAAGCGATCGCCAAAGCGTCAAGTTCCGGTTTCGTGAAACGCGGATATTCCGATCTTTCCGGGCAAGCGCGTAGCGCGTTGGACGTCTTTGACGGAGTGAAGACCGTTTCTTTCTCCATTATCGCCGGCTTGATCTTCGTATATCTCCTGTGCATCGCGCCGTTTGATTGGTTCGGCGTAAAGAAGTTGTGGAAGAAACCGAACGCGACGTGGATCACGTTCCCTCTCTTTGCCGTAATATTCTGCGCGATCGGAGTCGGACTTTTCCGCGCCTCGACTCCGAAAGCTCCGATACTGAATCAGGCCGACGTTCTCGACGTTGATATGGCGACCGGCGTAACGCGCGATTCTTCGTGGTTTGGCGTATATTCGCCGGTCGGAGAACGTTACGAAATAAGCTTTAGCGCGAACGCCGTTAATGGTCTCGAAAAGGATAATAAACTCGCTCTCCATGACGTTACCGCCGATATCATGCCGTTGACCTTGGCCGGCGACGGGTTTGGCGGAGCCGAACAAAAGTCTTATATTACGCGTATTTGGGATAAATCTTACGCTCTTGACAAAGTCGACGAAACGGCGAAGATCGACAACGTGCCGCTGACGACGCGTTCAAGTAAAAGTTTCTTTGGACGTTGGACCGGCGTTATGGAAGGCTTGCCCGCGACGCCGGAACTTACCGACGACGGACTTGTTTTGCGCGGTTCCGTTATCAATCCTTTCGACGTGCCGATCTATTCCGCGTTTATCGTATACAAGGGGGGCGCGTACTCTCTTGGCACGCTTGCGCCCGGTGAAACGCGTATTGAACGCGGTATGTCGCGTCTTGAACCTAATCGCGTTTTTAACGAACATCGTAGTTCGGTTCCGACCGCTAAACTCAAGAACTGGGATTCCACGTCGTACAACACGGTCTCCACGCGTCTGCCTTACATCTTCCGCGCCGCGTCGTTCTATGAATTCGCGGGCGGGGAAGATAATTTCGGTATTGGCATGAAGCTTCAACGCGACGTCGATTTGAGCGAGTTGCTTCGCTGCGGTCGCGCCGTGATCTTCGGGACGATCGTCGATCCGGAATTTGAAAGCTACGAAGTTGAAGACAAATTGTCTCGTCGTTCTTCCGACGCGTTGGAAATGGCGCGCTTGGAACGCCGCCTTGCCGAGCAACGCGGAGAGAAAGTCGAAAATCGGATGGAAGCGGCTATCGAACAATACGGTTTGAACGGAACGAGCGAAAGTTTCGAACCGACCAAAGTGGAATGGAGCGAAGCCGGCGCCGATCCCGAAATTAAAGCGGCGAATAAACGCACCGTTGTCGTGCGTTTGATCGTGCCGCTTTCCTGAAACGAGCGTACGCTCTTTTGACTTTGAAGCGAGAGAGCGCGAGCGTTTCGAATACTTTTTTAATCATAACCTCAACATCAGAGTCGCGGATATACCGATGATCAAAACTGAAGAATTAACGAAACAATACGGCAAACTCTTTGCTCTAAAAGACTTGTCGCTTGAGCTTAAAGAAGGCGACCTTTTTGGTTTCATTGGTCCGAATGGTTCCGGTAAGACGACGACGATGAAAATGTTGGCGACGTTGCTTCAACCGACCTATGGCGAAGCGTACGTTTGCGGAATGTCGATCTACACCAAGGCCAAAGAAATACGTCGTCTTGTCGGTTTTATGCCCGACTTCTTTGGCGTCTACGACGATATGAAGGTCATTGAGTACCTTGAATTCTTTGCCGCCGCGTACCGTATCAAAGGCGAAGCGCGTCGCAAGGTGTGCAACGAGGTTCTTGAACGCGTCGACTTGGGTTACAAACGCGAAGCGCTGGTAACGAGTTTGAGTCGCGGTATGACGCAACGTCTCGGATTGGCGCGCGTTTTGTTGCACGACCCGCAAGTACTGCTACTTGACGAACCGGCGAGCGGTCTTGACCCGCGCGCGCGTATCGAGATCCGAGAATTGTTGAAACGTCTCGGCGGCAAGGGAAAGACGATCATGGTCTCGAGTCATATTCTTCCCGAATTAGCCGACGTTTGTAACAAGGTCGGTATTATCGAACGCGGTAAGCTGCTTGTCGACGCGAACGTTCAAGACGTTATGCGTCGCGTTCGCGACCAGATCGCGTTGCTGATCGAGTTGGCGGAACCGAAAGACGACGCTTACGCGAAGAAACTTGAAAAATGCATGAAGTTCCTTTCCGACGACGAAGTTGTCGACAAAGTTGAATTGGATAAGAGCGGCGCGATCCGCACGTTCATCAAGAAAGGAATGGGACTCGACGAATATTCGCAACTATTGACGCGACTCATTGCAGAAAAATTTAGGATCAAATCTTTTGCGGAAGAAGAGATCAACCTCGAAACGGCGTTCATGACGCTGACGAGAGGCGTCACGGCGTAAGGTTGCGCCGTAATCGGATGAAAGTCTCGGACGCGAGTTGTTTTGGACGCGCGTTCGAGATTTTTTATATTAAGTCGGTTTGCGTTAAATAGCGAGAATAAATAGTTTGAGGTGATCGGATTGAAAAAGCTCGTCGTTTTGTTAGTCGTCGCTTCGTTTGCGCTCTTTTCTAATGCCGCAAGAGTTGAAGCCCAGAAGATCACGTTGAGATCGTCGAAGACAGCTTCCACGAAGGAAGTCGATAAAAAGGGCGCCGAGAAAACGGACTCCGCCGAAAATGAAACGATCGATATGTCGATCGAAGTAGCGGAGGAACCGAAAGAAACGCCCGCGAAGCCGGAAACGACTTCTAAGTCGAAGAACGCGTCGACGTCGAAAAATGTCGACGCCGAAGACCTTATGACTATCCCGTCCGCGCCGTTGAAACCGATGACGGACGAGGAACGCGATCGTAAGTATCCGGTCGTACCCTCCGCGTTGGAGATGACGTTAGAGGAATTGACTCCGACGAAAGAATTGCGCAATATCCGCGTTTTAAAGGCGATGGCGCGTATTCCGCGCGTTGAATTTGTTCCGAAAGATTATCGCGAGTACGCGTATCAAGACGCCGCGATCCCGATCGGCGAAGGTCAAACGATCTCGCCGCCGTTTATTGTCGCGTATATGACGGAAACGCTCGATCCGCAGCCGACCGATCGCGTTTTAGAGATCGGGACGGGTAGCGGGTATCAAGCCGCCGTTTTAAGTTGTTTAGTCTCGGAAGTTTATTCGATCGAGATCGTCAAGCCGCTTGGTCGTCGCGCGTCGGAAGTGTTGAAAAAACTTGGTTACGACAACGTTTTCGTTCGTCTTGGCGACGGATACAAAGGTTGGCAAGAAGCCGCGCCGTTCGATAAGATCATCGTGACGTGTTCCCCGGAAGATATTCCTCAACCGTTGATCGATCAGTTGAAGGAAGGGGGCAAGATGCTCATTCCGATCGGCGAACGTTATCTCCAATACTTCGTTCTTTGCGAGAAAAAGAACGGGGAACTTGTGAAGACGACGCTTACGCCGGCGAGTTTTGTTCCTATGACCGGCGAAGCGGAATCTAAACGCCGCGATTTGCCCGATCCTACCGATCCGAGTATCATCGGAGGCGGTTTTGAGAAGATCAATCCGACTCCGGGCGAAGTCGCGCCTACCGCGACCTGGAAGACCGACGCGATGCTTGAAGGCGCGAAGAGCGATCTCAAAGATAGCGAAGAGTTGACGATCAAGTTGCCCGCGCGCCGCCCAACTCCGGAAGGTTGGTTTTCCACGCGCAATATCTACGTCGCCGACCGCGAAGACGCTTATGAAGGCGGAAGAGTATGCGTGTGCGACAACGCGAGCGTTAAAGAGGAACAACGCAAGAAGGACAGAAACGAGGAACGTTTTAACGCCGCGACGTTGCCCGAGAATCGTAAAACGCTGAATTCCACCGCGTCGAGCGTGAAAGAACGCCAACGCGCTCAGGAAACGACATGCCATTTGCGTCAGAATTTTGCGATCGACGGTTCGGCGGTCAAAAAGTTGACGGTAAGCGGCGCGTATCGCGTTGAGAAACTACATCCTAACGTCAGTACGCGCAGCACGGTCATGTTGATCAAGTTGTATTTCTTTGACAAAGATCGTAAGCCGATCCGTAACGGCGGCGACGTCGTCGTCTTGGCGGCGTCTGATTCGCCTTGTCCCTGGACGGAGTTCAGTCAAGAGATCGCGGTGCCGGCGCGCGCGGAAGAGGCGTCGATGCAGGTCGGGATCTTGGACGGAGTCGGCGTCGTGGAATTTGACGCGCTTGAAGTGAAGAACAAAAGCGGAAAAATTTCACGTTCTTCGAAAAATCGTTGAAAAAAGTGTTGCAATGCGGCGTTGACGCGTGTAAACTTACGTTCCGGTGTTTTGAAAGCAAAGTTGGAGAAAGCGAATGACGTTGGAATTTGGCGCGGGGAAATTGAGTTCTCAATATGACAAGGCGTTGAAATTTGCGTCGGACGCGCATAGAGCGCAGATGAGAAAGAACGGCCAAGTTCCGTATCTGTCTCATTTACTGCGCGTCTCCGGACTGGTTCTCGATTACGGCGCGTCGGAAGAAGTCGCGATTGCGGCGCTGCTTCACGACGTTGTCGAGGACCAAGGGGGTATGCGGGCTTACGAAGAAGTCCGTAGAGAATTCGGCGACTTTGTCGCTAGCGTTGTTTTGGAAACGTCGGATTCCACGAGCGCCGATCCTGAAAAGAAAGCGCCGTGGCGCGAACGAAAAGAACGTTATATCGAAAAGCTGGCTACCGACTCGGAAGCCGCCGCGTTGATCGCGGCATGCGATAAATTGGATAACGTAACTTCGTTGACGCGCACTCTGACTATCTCGGACGATCGATCGATCTTAACGAGATTTAAAGGGGGAAGAGAAGGGGAATTTTGGTATTGGGATTCCATCGTTAAAGTTTTGCGAGATAGAAAGATAGCCGCAGCGGAAGAATTAGCTTCCGCCGTTGATAAACTTAGAAGTATGTGGAATTGAAATAACGATCGTATTAGACGCTGAAAACGAACATTGAAGAAAAATCACAACTCGGTGAAATTTTTGAAATTGTGCGTCGGTAAAATCGTAAAATTTTCACAAAAAATACGTTTTTTTTGCTATTTATTACTTGTAAAATTTTGATGTTGTGGTTAAACTATGTGATAGTCGATGGGGTAGGCTTTTAGGACTTCCTCGTCGTGTTAGTTGTGAAACAAAATTGTTGCAACAAATTATATAAATAGGAAATTGGTGGATTAGATGAAACGTACTGCTATGCTTTTGGTCGCGGTCCTGTGCATGATGGTTGCGTCTTCCGTTCGTGCTACGGATACCTCTTTGGTCTTCTTGTATCAAGTTGACAATCAACCTGCCGACATTGCTGAAGGCGTTCACTTTGTCGTTGAAAAGAACGGCGAAGTCGTTATGGATCAAACCTTGGCCGACGATCAATACAAACTTGACGTCACCCTTGATCCGGGCGTGTACACCCTCAGTGTTGAACAAGAATCTACGGAATTCGCCGGTTCTTGCAAATTCAAGGTCGACGACGTCGACAACGCTGTTCCCGGCGCTTACGATCAAGACCCCATGTTGTTCTTCTTGACTCGTCAAGGTCTCGATTACCTCGAAGGCGCTTACGAATGCAAGTGCATCGTCGATGGTAACGACTGCGAAGACAACTGCGTCTGCAAGATCCTGAAAGAAAACTGCACCTATCGTATTTGTCACTGCACCGACGCTTGCTGCAACCCGGTTGCTGCGCCTGTCGCTCCCGCTGCTCCCGCCGCTCAATATGCTTATGGTTATGGCTCCGGTTTGGGTTGGGCTGGTCTCGCCGCTGTCGGTGGTCTCGCCGGCGCTATCGTCGCTCTCGCTGACGACGACAAAAAGCCTTGCCCGTGTACTCCTTGCAAGTGCCCGGCGAAGAAGTGAGATTACTTACTTTTCACGTTCGCTTGCTAGATTTTAACAGTCTGGATAGACGAACCGCGTGGTAAGTGAGGGTGGATAGTACCTATTCGAGGAGTCTCGTTTGAGACTCCTTTTTTTATTTCTTGTTTGTCGAGTAGCGGGGAACTTTGGGGAAAATTTTGGAGACGGGTGAAGTTAGATAAGAAGTCGGAGAAGGGCGAAGGGATGTGAGGTCGGTTTCCGATAATATCGCTTCCAAGAATAACGCCCGATCCGGTTTGACGCGGAACGCGGCTTCTTCTATTGTTTCGAGCTGAGTTTTGTTTTACGTCTATTGAGATATCCGGCGATCTGGTAATTTCTTTTATCCGCGAGCGCAACGACGTCTATACGAAAATCGTCGGTTTGCGATAGTTTTTCTAGTTTGTAATGTCTTTTTGCCGATAAGTCATGAGGAGAGAGAACCGGGAACCGACGAGCTTAATGTCTGCGTTATTGTTGAGTGTTTCGTTCACGAATAAAAAGAAATTTTTGTTGTGAAACTGATAATTGAAAATCTTTGTCTTAATTGTGTAATCGGAAAAGTTGCGGTTGATTGGTTATTCTTTGAGAATTTGACGCTTTGTGTTTATTGACTATTTTAAATTATTGATTTTATGACGTTTATCTATTTTTTGAAAAATCGATTTTGAAAATTTATCGAGTTTAAATTTCTTTGCTGTTTTTTGTAATTGGTAAAGTTTGTTTCTTGTTGTTATCTTTTATATCTTTTAGATGTTAAACTCCTTGATTTTCAAAGGGTTATTAAAACACCTCTTTTCTTATTCGTCGATGGTTATTATAATGATTCACGACTCTTTACAGGGAAACTTTCGGCGATCTTTTCGTTCAAACATATTGAACGGCGGGATCTTACGGCCGACGTTTGCTAGTATGGAGCTGATAGGCAACTTGGTTTGTACATGATAGGATGATTTATAAATGGCTAACATCCCGGAAAACGATCCTTCGAAGGTAAATAACGACGCGGTAAACGCGTCTCAACGCTCGCGAGGAGGTGGAGCGTCGTCTGACGGTTCCGGTTCCTCTCGTCGTTCTCACGGTTCTCATAGCGTACGTTTGGATCGTCAATCGCTTGAAGCGTTGCGCCGTTCAAGCGGCGGGTCTACCGCGCCGGCAATCGCGCGCGAGATGAACTTGTTCGATATCATCGGCATTTTCAAGCGTCAGATCTGGATCGTGATCTTATGCGCGCTCGTTGGCGTAGTGCTTGCGGGGTATTATTCTCAGACGGTGACGCCGCGTTATTCCGCGTCGTCGAGTCTTTATATTCCTAAGATGAATCAGATGTCGATCTTAGGAGTAACGGCGCGTAGTCAAACGTCGCAAATGCAGAACTTGCGCGGCGATTCTATCGAGACGCACGCGTTGATCATCAAGTCCTACGATATTATGTCGAAGACGTGGCACGCGATCGTTAGCGACGAAACGAGACGCGGGATGATGGTCACGATCGACCCTAACTCCGAAGTATTGGATGAAGATCGCGCTATTATGGCGTTGACCAATCTTATTGGTCTTCGCGTCGGCGCCGACCAACGCGGTTTTAGAGATACGAACACGATCACGATCTCTTGTACCTCTAACGATCCGGCGGAAGCTGCGATGATCGTCAATACCGTCGTCGACGAATACAAGCGTCACTTCATCGAGAAGTACAACGAAAGTAATAAAGACGTTCGCAACGCTATCGAACAATCGAAACTCGATATTGAAAAAGAGATCGAGGAAAAGAAGAAGGAATTGTTCTCGTATATCGAGGAATCTCCGACGACGTTCATTGGTAGCGACGAAAATAACCCGTTGTTGACGTCGTTGATCGGGATGAGCGAGAAGCTCGTCGAGATCGACTTCCAAAAGCTGCGTTTGGAAAATCAGATCAACGCGTTGGAAGAAGCGGTCGGCGGTCGCGAGATCGAGGATATTTCCGACGATCAACTCATTGAATTGATGGGCGGCGGCGATAGCGAAAAGATCTTGACCACGATCACGAGCTTGGCGCGCGGTAACGACTACGAAGTTAACACGCGTACTTTGGACGCGCGTATGGCGCACGACACGATCGCGAGTAAGATCACCAATATGAACTTGGAGCTCATGGATAAGAAACGCGTCTATGGCGACGAGCACCCGAGCGTCAAGTTGTTGGAATCGCAGATCAAAAACTTGGAAGGCAAACGCGACGAGCTTGAAGACAATCTCGAAACGCGCGGTAAGATCGGCGTTGTTAACTACAGTCAATTGTTCCGCTCTTATCAAGGCGCTTTGCAACGTCGCGTCGACGAATTGACGCAAGAAAAAGATAAGATCAACGAATACATTGCTTCGCGCGACGATGAAGTTCGCGAGATCACGCGTTATCGCGAAAACATCAACACGCTTAAGTTGTCGATCGAATCGCTGAAGTCGATGCAAGAACACCTCGATCAAAACTTGAAGCAACTGGCGTTGATGGGCGACGTCGATACGTACCAAGTTGAAGTTTTGACCGCCGCTGTTGAAAACAAGCGTCCCGTTTACCCGAACGTTTTGAAGTTCGTCCTCGCCGGTTTTGCCGTCGGTCTTGCTATCGGTCTTGCGCTGGCATACTTGATCGACGTTACGGACGCGACGTTCCACACGCCCGCGGAAATTCAACGTTCGTTGCGTATTCCGATCCTCACGCACTTGGTTTCGTTCAAGTATTGCTTGAAGGATATATCGCCGAAGAAGCGACGAGAACTGCGCGAGCAACACAAGCCGGAACCGGAATTGCTTACGTACTATCGCCCTACCGATACGGTCTGCGAAGTCTTCCGCCAATTGCGTACGCGTTTGTTCAACCAACGTCCCGGTAGTCCTTGCGTCGTCGTGATGAATACGAGTCCTCACCCGACCGACGGTAAGACGATGCTCCTCTCCAACTTGGCCGTCACGGTCGCGGAAGCCGGCAAGCGCGTCTTGTTGCTCGACTGCGATATGCGTAAGCCCGACGTTCACAAGATGTTTGGCTTGACGAACGATCGCGGCGTATCCAATATCCTTATGGGACAATGCACGGTCGAAGACGCGATCAAAGATCTGCCGGTCAAGAACTTGCAAGTATTGACGGCAGGTCCTCGCTCGAAGACTTCCGCCGCGGAACTTCTTGCCGGTCAAGAATTCGATAAGCTCATCAAGGAACTGCGCGATAAGTACGACGTCATCCTCGTCGACACCCCGCCGGTGTTGTACGCCAACGACGCGGCAACGATCGTCCCGCATACGGACGGCGTTCTCTACGTCTTCCGTATCCACCGTCGCGGTCGTCCCGACGTTGTGTCCGGCGTTCGCGCTTTGATGGAAGTTCAAGCGAATATGCTCGGCTGTATCGTCAACTGCCACGAAAAGCATCGGTTCTATAACGTCTTCGCGGCCGACGATTCTTCTAACGAATATGGCGGCGGCTACGGCTACGGCTATGGCGGCGGTTATGGCTACGGTTACGGCGGCGGCTATGGTTATGGCGGCGGCGCGTACGGCTACGGCGCGGGCTATGGCGGCTACGGCTATGGCGCGGGTTCCGGCGGTTACGGCTACGGCGCGGGCTATGGCGGCGGTTACGGCGGCGGCTATGGCGGTTACGGCGGGGGCTACGGCGGCGGTTATGGCGGCGGCTACAACCCCGAAGACGAGAAGAAACAAGACGGCGGCGACCAAAAGGGCGACGCGAAGAAATGAGTTTCCTCGTTGCGTAACGACACGCGGTAACGCGATATGAAAAAGACGTCCTTAGGTCAACCTATCTAAGGACGTTTTTTATTGCATATGCGGCGACGCCGACAAGAAGTCGCGTAGAAATTTTTGTAAAAGGCGCGCGTCGCCTCTTGCTTTTCAATATATTTGGTTTTATACTTAGACCGTCTTATTTTATTTAGCGGCATTAAGTCCGCGTAAACAAAACGCGTCGCGACGCGAGAGCGGCGGCGTATGACAAACCCGAGAACGAAAGAACAGTCATGTCGACGGAAGAAATCTTATTCGACGTTGAAGATAGAATGGAAAAGGCGGTCGCGCACCTCCGTAAAGGCTTAGCGGGCGTACGCACCGGCCGCGCTAACCCCGGCTTGGTCGATTCCGTTAAAGTTATCGCTTACGGCTGCGAAACTCCGCTCAAACAGCTTGCCACTATCGCTTGCCCCGAACCGCAACAGATCTTGATCCGTCCGTTTGACGTTGGCACGTTGAAGGATATCGAAAAGGGTATCATCAACTCCGATATCGGTTATGCTCCCAATAACGACGGTAAAGTCATCCGTCTGAACATTCCGCCGCTCTCGATGGAAGTTCGTCGCAAGATGGCTAAGATGATCGCCGAGTTGAGCGAAGAATGCAAGATCTCCATTCGTAACGTCCGCCGCGACGGCAACAAGCAGATCGACGCCGAAGAAAAAGCGAAAACGATCTCCGAGGACGAACGCGACGACGCGAAGGAACAAGTTCAAGACCTGACCAAGAAGTATGAAGAAATGGCCACCGAACTTGCGAAGAGTCGTGAAAAGGATGTTATGGACGAATGAGTTCCGAGCTTCTAAGCGTCGCGTAACTACGATAGACGTTTGAAGTTGTGATAAATATGCCGACGCGCGTAAACAAAATAACGAGCGTCGGCGTTTTCTTTTAGTGAAAATATTTCTTTTATGCTTGCTAGAGCGTCTTTTTTTTGTTAAAATGAGACAAGTGGCGCGGGCCTTTTTTCGCGTGAAAACGCGCTTTGCCCCGTCGAAGACCGACGCGTTGACGCGCGTTATTATAATAATTGTGAGTTGACAACGTTTGTTTGTTGTTGACTGTGAAGATTTTAACCGTTAAACGTAAGTTTGACGTTTTTCCACTTCAAGACGCGAGTCTTTTTGACTCCTTTTCTTGACGTCATATAAGAACGAACGTTCCGACGGGAACCTCGTTTTGTCGCCTGCCGGCGCTTGCTTGTCAAGCGAGTTACATATATTCGTTAAGCGACGATATCGTCGCTTTTCCGTCGACCGGTCGCGACCTGCCTTATAGTCGACCTTGAAGGGAATCTTGTAAACGCGTTCGAGTCCGTTGGGGCTTGCGCGCGCGATTAGCTACTTCAGTTTAGCTACTTTTAGATTTTGCTTTTTTGATTGGAAATCGTCTTCGTCGCGTTTGCGGACGAGGAATATTTTGTGAACAACCCTATTGCATTAGTAGCAGCCTTGATCGTAACGGCGCTGGTCTCCGGAGTCGCCGTTTTCTTCGGTTTGCAATATCTTAACAAACTACGTAAAAGGGACGCTGAGGCGGAAGCTAAAGCCATAGTCGAGCGCGCCAGGCAAGACGCCGAACTTGTTAAACAAGAGGCTGATAATCGTCGTAGAGAATCTGAGATCGCGCTTAAAGAAGCCTCGATGAAGCAGAAAGAGACGTTGGAGGCGGAAAAACGCAAGGTCCAACAACAGCAAGCTGAAAAAGAGCGAATGTTGGATAAGCGTCAAGACGTTATCGACCTTCAAGCGGAGTCGCTGCGTAAGCAAGAACGCGCCGTTCAAGACACGCAGAAGAAGCTAGACGACAAGATCAAGGAACAAGAACAATTAAACGCCGACCTCGAACAGAAGATCGCCGAGCAAGACAAAGTACTTTACGAAGTCGCGAATCTCACGAAGGAAGAAGCGAGCAAGCTCTTATTTGAAAAGCTTGATAAGGAGTTGATCGAAGAAGAAGGCGCGATCATCATGCGCCACGAGAAGAAGGTCAACGAACGTTGCGAAGCTATTTCGAAGAATATTTTAGTCTTGGCTTTGCAACGCTACGCCGCCGCGCATACCGCGGAATCGACCACGAGTACG
Source organism: Thermoguttaceae bacterium (assembly GCA_045599605.1). GTDB lineage: Bacteria > Planctomycetota > Planctomycetia > Pirellulales > Thermoguttaceae > RUG369. The sequence continues at coordinate 48,360 of JAZRWE010000033.1, read as the reverse complement.
GTCGATATTCCCAACGACGATATGAAGGGGCGCGTTATCGGTCGCGAAGGTCGTAATATTCGCGCTTTTGAACGCATTACCGGCGTCGACGTTATCATCGACGACACGCCCGGCGTCGTTATCGTCAGCGCGTTTGACGCGATCCGTCGCGAGACGGCGAGATTGACGTTGCAACGCCTGATCGCCGACGGCCGTATCCATCCGTCTCGTATCGAAGAGATCTTCCGCCAGACGACCGAAGATATCCAAGTATTCGTTCAACGCGCCGGCGAAGAAGCTTGTCAAGAAGCGGAAGTCGCTTGGCCCAACGAACGCGTGGTCAACTTCCTTGGACGCCTCTATTTCCGAACGAGTTACAGTCAAAACGTGTTGCGTCACTCGATCGAAGTCGCGTTCATTGCCGGCGCTATTGCCGCGGAAATGGGATTGGACGAGCGTCTTGCGCGTCGTTGCGGTCTGCTTCACGACCTTGGTAAAGCCGCCGACCATGAGCTTGAAGGGGGCCATCCGAAGATCGGCGCCGATATCTTGAAGCGTTACGGCGAGCCCGCCGAAGTCGTTCAAGCCGCGTTGAATCATCACGAAGACCCGCATCTTGCCGATCCGTATACCGCGATCGTCGCCGCCGCCGACGCCTGCAGCGCGTCTCGTCCCGGCGCTCGTCGCGAAACGCTCGAACACTACGTCAAGCGTATGGAAGAGTTGGAACGTATCGCGTTGGAATTCGATCACGTCGAGCAAGCGTACGCCGTTCAAGCGGGTCGCGAGATGCGCGTCATCGTCAACTCACAAATGACTACCGACGAAAGCGCCGCGAAGACGTGTCATAGCATCGTTGGAGAATTGACGAAGCGTCTGCAGTTCCCGGGCGAGATCAAAGTAACGGTCGTTCGCGAATCGCGCACCACCGCTATTGCGAAATGACGTCGCGTACCGAGCGCTGAAATAAGAAAAGGCTTCTTGTCGTTGAGATAAGAAGCCTTTTTTGTTGGAAAACGAATATCGTTGTTCGATCAGCCGAATAATTCGCGCGCTAATTCCATACGGTCGACGACCGGCACCTCGAACGGACAACGGATCTCGCAAGAGCCGCAACCAAGGCAGTCGGACGCGTTATGTTCAAGCGCGTGATAGTGTTCGCGAATGGACGCGGGGACTTCGTCTTGCATTGTTGCGAGATCGATATACTTATTGACCATCGCGACGTCGATATCCATCGGACAGGGTTTGCAGTGGTTGCAATACATGCATTTCCCTTTATACGCGTGTTTGGGCGCGTTGGCGATCGCGGCGGTATAATCTTTTTCCGCGTTGGTCGCAGTCTCGTATCCGACGGCGTCTTTAACGTGCGCGGGCTCCGAGAATCCGCACATGACGGAGGCGACGGCGGGACGCGACAACGCGTAATGCAGGCATTGGACGGGCGTGAGCGCGACGCCTAACGGCGAAGTCTCCGCTTTGAAGAGTCTGCCGCCCGCATAGCCCTTCATGACGGTGACGCCGATATCGTTTTGTTCGCACAAGGAATAGAGTTCGGCGCGTTCCGGGTCTATGCCCGCAAGCGAGTCGACGTATTTCTCGGCTTTGAAGAAGTCGTAGACGTCTTCCGACGGCGGCATAACGTCGAACGCAGGATTGATCGAGAACATTAGATTTTCGATAATACCGGAGAGGACCGCTTTTTTCGCGACTTTCGGATTGTGAGAGCTCAGACCGATATGTCGTATCTTGCCTTCCGCTTTGAGTTCGCGGACGTATTCGAGGAACGGACCGTTAACGATATCGTCCCAATCCTTTTCGGAATCGACGTAGTGGATCATGCCTAAGTCGATATAGTCGGTCTGCATGAAGCGGAGCAGGTCTTCAAACGCTTCTTTTACGACGGGAAATTCGCGCGTGCGGACGTACTGACCGTTTTGCCACGTTGAACCTACGTGACCTTGGATATACCAACGATCGCGCGTTTCTTTGATACATTCTCCGATATTTTTACGGACTTGCGGGTTACTCATCCAGCAGTCGAGGATATTGATTCCTTGTTCGTTCGCTTTCGCGAACGATAGCTCGACATTCTTCAAGCTCCATTCGTTCGAGCCATTCGCCGCCAAAACCTATTTCGCTGACCTTTAATCCCGTTTTGCCAAGTCTTCTGTATTGCATAGTTATGAATTATTTTGAGGTGTTAATCAGAACGCCCGCGCAGTTGATCGTAACCGCGCGGGCGTATTGGTTTTCGAGCGAACGTCGCTAGCTAAGGATCAAAGCTTATGACCCATCTTTTCGCGTTTCGTGTCGAGATAGAAGCGATTGTATTCGTTACAAGGCGCTTGGATCGAGACTTGTTCGACGACGGTGAGATCGAAGCCGTCGTAGATGAACGCGTCGACTTTCTTCGAGTTGTTCGTCATGAGGCGGATCTTGTGGACTCCGAGGTCTTTAAGGATCTGAATGCCGACCCCGTAGTCGCGCATATCGACCGGGAAACCGAGCGCGAGATTGGCTTCGCACGTATCCATGCCTTGGTCTTGCAGCGCGTACGCCTTGATCTTTTCGGTGAGTCCGATACCGCGACCTTCTTGCGGAAGGTAAACGAGAATACCGGCGCCGGCTTCTTGGATGTTATGCAACGCCATATGGAGTTGGTCGCCGCAGTCGCAACGCAGCGAAGCGACTAAGTCGCCGGTGAAGCAAGACGAGTGCAAACGGACGAGCGGAGCTTCCACTTTGGAGATATCGCCGTAAACGATAGCGATCGGTTCTTCCGGTTCGTACTTGATCTTATACGCGTAGATGCGTCCGAGGCCGTATTTCGTCGGGAGATTCGCTTCCGCGACGCGTTCGACGAGTTGTTCGCGTTGACGGCGGTACTTGATGAGGTCGGCGACCGTGCAGATCTTCAAATTGAACTTACGCGCGATCTCGATGAGTTCGGGAGTTGTCGCGCGGTTGCCCGTATCGTTGAGGATCTCGGTAAGGAGCCCGGCGGGGAAGAGACCCGCAAGACGCGCGAGGTCGACCGCGGTCTCGGTATGACCGGCGCGACGAAGAACGCCGCCTTCTTTCGCTTCGAGCGGGAAAAGATGCCCGGGGCGAACGAAGTCGCTCGGTTTGCTATTGGGATCGGCGAGAGCGCGGATCGCCATAGCTTTTTCTTGCGCGGTGATGCCGGTGCGCGCGTTGATATGGTCGACGGGAACGGTGAACGCGGTCTGCAACGGCGCGGTGTTGTCTTTTACCATTTGCGGCAGTTCGAGACGTTTGCACGTGTCGCTCAACAACGGTACACAGGTCTGACCGCGACCGTATTTCAACATGAAGTTCACGTGTTCCGGCGTAACTTTTTCGGCGGCGCAGATGAAGTCGCCCTCGTTTTCGCGGTTTTCGTCGTCCATAACGACAACGATCTCGCCTTTGCGGAACGATTCGATTGCTTCTTCGATCGTGTTAAGTTCCGAAGCCATAGTCAATGGTCCTCTCTATCCCTACTCGGCGCAGGACGTGAGTCGAGCGCGTGATTCAAACTATTGTCGAGATATTATAACGTTTTTGTAATTTTTGTTAACCCTCTACAATGGCGCGGGGTCTTTTTTCATTGAGCGTTAGCGCACAATTTTTTCAAATCGATAAAATTATTACTATTTTTTGATTCTAACGTCTTGAAAAGATAGCCTTGTCTGGCGTATAATTTAACGGTAATCATCGTCGCTTTTGCGGCTTCATGTGATATTACTTACTTAGAGGTGTATTGATGACCGATCCTTATGAACTTAACGAGCATCCCGTTCATTATCTCAACCCCATGGTCGACTTGTCAAAGATCAAGCGCGTTGTTTTTGATATGGACGGAACGATCTACAAAGGCGGGACGTTGTTTCCGTTCACCGTCAATGTCTTTGAAACGTTGGAAAAGATCGGCGTCGATTACACGTTCCTGACGAACAACTCTTCCAAGAGCGCGAAAGATTACCTTGCGAAGATCTTGAAGCTGGGTTTGAAGGCCACGCCCGATAATATCGCGACCTCCGCCACGGCGACGTTCTTCTATCTCAAACAACACTATCCAAACGTTAAAAAAGTCTACGTTCTTGGCACCGCGAGTCTCCGCGAAGAATTTGCCGACCACGGTTACACGCTGATCAACGAAGATAACGAGACGGACGAACCCGAACTCGTCGTCGTCGCGTTTGACGTCACGATGACTTACGAACGTCTCTGCAAAGCGACGTACTGGATCGGCGAAGGCAAGCCTTATGTCGCGACTCACCCGGACACCGTTTGCCCGACCGACCTCCCGACGATCCTCGTCGATTGCGGCGCCGTTCAAGCGTTGATCGAAAACGTCACGAAGCGCGTTCCCGAAGCCGTGCCCGGTAAGCCGGACGCCGCGATGATCGGCAGCGTTCTCGATAAATACGGGCTCAAGCCTGACGAAGTTATGATGGTCGGCGATCGTATCTACACCGATATGGAGATGGCTCGTCGCGCTAAGGTCGTCGGCGTTATGGTCTTGACCGGCGAAGCGACGCTTGAAACGCTGAAAGAAAGCGGTCTTACGCCCGAACTCGTTCTCGACGATATCTCCGTTTTGCGCGATCTGCTTGTCAAAGCGAAGTCGTGATCTGCGCGTTAAGTTATTGAAAGAACATACTTCCAAGATCGTAGGTGCATAATGGCAAATAAAGCGACTGATCGCAGCGATAACGCGTATGAATATTGGCGATGGCGTATCCTCATTGGTACGATGATCGGCTATATCTTCTTCTATTTCGTTCGTAAGAGTATCACGATGGCGATGCCCGGGTTGGAAGAGATCGGCGTCACCAAAACGACGCTCGGTCTGTTCTTGACGATCCACGGCGTTTTGTACGGCTTCGCTCGTTTCGTCAACGGCGTTTGGAGCGACCGCGTCAATCCTCGTTACTTCATGTCGATCGGGTTATTGCTCGCGGCGTTGACGAACGTGTTCTGCGGTTTTTCCTCGGATATTGCGACCGCAATGGGCGTTAGCGACGGTTCCAAAGCGAATATTATCGCGTGGATCATCGGTTCGTTCTGGATCGTTAACGGTTGGGTGCAAGGCATGGGGTTCCCGCCGTGCGCGAAGAGTTTGATGCACTGGTTTGCGCCTCGCGAACACGGTATCAAATTCGCGACGTGGAACATCTCGCATAGTTTCGGCGCGGGGTTGGTCTTCTTGCTCAACTCGTTCGTCGTCGCGTTTGGTTGGAAGTACTGCTTCCTTGTTCCCGCGTGCTTGAGTATTCTCGGCGCCGTCGGCCTGTTCTGGGCTCTGCGCGATTCTCCTGAAAAGGAAGGTTTCGACCCCGTCGAAGTCTATTACAACCGCAAACACGGTATCGCCACCGAAGAGACTGCCGCGGCTGTCGCCGTCGAAGAAGAAAAGAAGACCGGTTGGTTTGAAGACCTCTGCAAGCACGTTCTCTCGAACTGGGCTGTTTGGGTCCTCTGCTTCGCCAACTTCTTTGTCTATATCGTCCGCTTCTCGATCCTCGACTGGGCGCCGACGTTCCTCTCTCAATCCAAAGGACTCGACCTTAAATCCGCCGGTTGGGCTACCGCGTGTTACGAAGTTTTCGGCGCGTTCGGCATCATCCTCAGCGGCGTTTTGATGGATAAAGTCTTTAAAGGCCGCGGCGCTAAGGCGTGCTTCGTCTATATGCTCGGCTGCTTGCTCGCGTCCTTCATGTTCTGGAAGCTCGATTCCGAATCGCTCGTCCTGAATATCCTTATCATGAGTTTGATCGGGTTCTTTATTTATGGCCCGCAATGCTTGATCGGATGCGTCGCTTCCACGATCGCCACGAAGAAAGCCGGCGCGGCTTCTAGCGGTTTGACCGGCTTGTTCGGCTATCTCGCTACGATCGTTACCGGTTTCGGCGTTGGTCTCATCGTCGACAGCGCCACCGCGCCCGTCAAAGCGGAACGCGACCAAAACATCGCGGCTGTCGTTCAAGAAGACCTCAACGCCGCCGGCGTCAATATCGCCGTCGATCCCGCCAATATCGGCAGTCTTGTCAAAGCGTCCGAAGGCGCGTTCGACGCCGAGCGTTCCCTCAATAACTTCCAGGGCGAAGCCGACTCCGAAAAGGGCGTCGCGCTCGCGAAGAAATCCGAGAAAGCGGAAGCCGCTCTTGACGCCGCGCTTACCGAGATCGTTGGCGACAACGCGTCGGAAGTCGATCTTACGACCGTTAAGGCCGACGTTAAAGCCGCGGCGGGCGAGGGTCGCGCTAAGATCTCCAACGCCGGTTGGCCGCGTATCTTCGGTATGCTCGTCATTTCCTCGTTGGCCGCTCTTATCCTCTTCGCGTTGATCTTCAACGCCGCGTCGCCGGAACTGCGTCGCGAGGAAGAAGAGCGTAAAGCCGCCGCTCAAAAAGCGTGATAGGCCGAATTTTTTGATCGATGAAAAGCGCCGGGAACGTCGTAGTGGCGTTCCTAGCGCTCGTTTTTATATTATAGCTTTTCTTCTATTGAGCGAGTTCGCGAGTATTTTCGCGTCTCGGGCTTCTAAGACCCAACTAACGAGCTTTCTAAGTATCACAAAAAAACGGGTATATAATATGTTTCGCGCAACTTTAAGCAGATACGCGTTAGCGTTGGCCGTCGCGGCGTTTCCCGCGTTCGTTACGGATTGTATGGCGGTCGAAGACGAAGTGGTCGCGTCGAGTTTTGGCTGGAACGCCGACGACGCCACCGACGCGTTACAACACGCGATCGATTCCGGCGCTAAGAAAGTCGTCGTCGATAAACAAGACGGACCGTGGATCGTGCGTCCGATCGTTCTTCGAGGCGATCTGGAACTCGTATTACAAGAAGGCGTCGAGATACTTGCGAAACAAGGCGAATACCTGCGTACGGGCGAAGTGATGTTCCGCGCGCAAAACGTCGCCAATATCACGATACGCGGCGAAGGAAAAGGCGCGACGCTGCGTATGCGTAAAAAAGAATACTGGGCGGAACCCTACCAAAAATCGGAATGGCGCCACGGCGTGTCGCTGCTCAGCGTTGAAAATGTTACGATCGAGAATCTTACGATCGCCGAGACCGGAGGCGACGGGATATATCTCGGCGTCGGGACCGTTAAGCCCAAGTCCGTTCCTTGTAAAAATATCACGATCCGAAACGTCGATTGCGTCGCGAATAACCGCCAAGGCGTCAGCGTGATCAGCGTCGACGGATTGCTGATGGAAGACTGCGTTTTACGCGACACTGTAGGTACCGCGCCGGAGGCAGGTATCGATTTTGAACCGAATAAAGACGACGAACAGATCTCCAACGTCGTTATGCGTCGCGTGAAGTGTATTAACAACAACGGCGACGGTTTTTCCTTCTATCTTATCAATCTCCGCGATTTCGGGCACGAATTGAGTTTCACGCTCGAAGATTGCGAAGCGTATCGCAACGCGCGCGCCGGGTTGGCTATGCATGTCGCTAACGAAGAAAACGCGCTCTTGCCGGGAGCGATGGTCGTTAAGAATACCGACTTTGTCGCGAACGCTATCGGGATGAGTTTCCGCGCGAAGTGGGCTAACGGCGCGCCGTTCGCGTTGGAGAACGTCAAGATCGTTACGCCTAGCGCATATAAGGCGTTAAAGCCTGAAAAATACGCCGATTATGATTTCAACGTCGTAACCGACGAAAAGCTCGATAAGAATTTGAACACGACGTACGATATGGGGATATCGTTAGTCGCGGTCGGCGACGACGTTTATACCAACGGCGGTTTCTCGTTCAAAAACGTCGAGATCGTCGACGCGTGCGAGTCCGCGCCCGATCCGTTGCTGTTGTTGCGCGACGTGTCGAGCGAATGCGTCGGGTATGACAAAATTACCGGCGAGCTCACGACGACGAAACTCAACGCCGACGGTTCGGTCAAGTCGAGCGCGGTCTTAGATATGAACGACGAGAGCTTTTTGAAACTCTTTCCGCAACTTGCGGCGCGCAAGGTCCTCGCGTATGATTTTTCGATGTTGAATCGTCAAGAAGACGCGAAGCTCTCGCAAGAACTCGCGCAAGCGTGGTCGGGCGACGTGATGACGAAGGGGGGCTTCCGCGTTCGCGGCGGGGGACCGTACTACTTCCACGCGAAGGCCGGCGCTAAGTTCTGGTGGATATTACAACAACGTAAGATCGGGAATTACCCTGTCGAACCTGTCAAAACGACGGTTACGCTCCCTTCCGGCGTTAAGGAAGAATTAGAGGATCTGCAGCCGACTTGCGAACCGACGCGTTACTTCTACGAAGCGAAAGAAGACGGTTGGTATAGGATCGATCTTGCGTTTGGCGCGAGTACGGTCGAGTTGACGAGCGAATATCCGATCATGACCGCCGCGCGTCCGAGCCTCAATGTCTGCGGTACGACGGGAACGTTCAAGTTCTATGTTCCCAAAGACGCGAAAGACCTCGGATTACGCGTCATTGGCAGTCCCGCTGAACACGTCGACGTCACGTTGTTCGATCCGGACGGCGTGGAAGTCGCGAAAATGGAAGACGTCGACTCGTTGGGCGTCTGGACGGCCCCGTTGGACGAGACCGGTCAAAAACCGATCGCGCCGAAGTCCGGGTTCTGGACTGTGCGGTTCGATCGTCCCAAGAACGCCGTGTTGGAAGATTACGTCGTCGTTTTGCTCGGCGTGCCCGCGCTGTTGCGTTGAGAAACTGTAAAATAAAAAATCGTTTAATAACGCTACTTTTAACGTAGTGGAAAGTTTTTATATAATGGAAGGCGTCATAATGAAAAAATCGACGATCATTACGTCGGTCGTTACGCTTGCGGCGTTAGTCGCGGGCACGACTATTGTTAAGGCTGAAGATATGAAAAATGCCGCGAAACCCGGAGAACAAGTTTTGATGACCGCTGAATTGCCGTTGGCGCTTGGCGGTGAATGGACCGGCGGCGACGCGATGCCGTTGGGCGGCTCGAATCCGATCGACGAAACGAAGACGGAAACGCTGAAGTACTGGTTCTTCATGCCGGTCGACGAATCCGCTAAATCCGACGCCGGCTTCCCGTTGTTGCTCTTCTTGCACGGCGCCGGCGAACGCGGCGATAATCCGGAAGCGGTCAAGACGCACGGCCCGGTCAAGTTCTGCGCCGATCCGGAACAAGCGAAGACTTGGAAATTCATCACGGTCTCCCCGCAAACTAAAGGTATTCGTTTCTGGTCCCCCGCGCAACTGCGCGTTTTGATCGATCAGATCTGCGACGCCTATCCGGTCGATCGCTCTCGCATCTACGTAACCGGTCTTTCTATGGGCGGTTTCGGCACGTGGGGCTTGATCGCGCATAGTTCCGATATCATTGCCGCTGCCGCGCCTCTTTGCGGCGGTTATCCGCTTGAATTTGCGGAAAAAATGACGAAGACTCCCATTTGGGCGTTCCACGGTACCGCCGACGGCGCCGTCAAATATGAATATTCCCGCAACCTTGTCGACAAAGTACGCGAACTTGGCAATCCTGAAGTTCGTTTCACGACCTACCCCGGCGCGGGACACGATATCTGGACTCGCACTTACGCGAATCCGGAACTCTATGATTGGTTACTTGAACATAAATTGGAGAAATGAGTATGAAAAAGGTGTTATTACTGAGTTTAGCTCTCGTTCTCGGCTTGGCGCTGCAAGCTAGCGCGCAAGACGTTGAAGCCGGCAAGCAAGTCCTTAAACACGCCGAACTTCCGGCTTATACCGGCGGTCCGATGCGCGGAGAAGACACGGTCGACGAATCCAAGACGGAAACGTTCGATTACTGGTTCTTCTTCCCGAGTAACGACGCCGCTAAGACCGACGCCGGTTACCCGTTGTTACTCTTCCTGCACGGCGCCGGCGAACGCGGTTCCGATCCGACGATCGTTAAGAACCATGGTCCCGCCAAGTTGTGCGATAATCCGCGCGTCCAACCTTCTTGGAGATTCATTACCGTCAGCCCGCAATGCCGCGACGGTAAATGGTGGTCCCCGAAGCAAATGCTCGCGTTGATCGATCAGATCTGCGAAACCTATCCTGTCGACCGTTCTCGTATCTACGTAACCGGTCTTTCTATGGGCGGTTTCGGCTCTTGGGCTATTGCGGCAGCCGCTAGCGACAAGATCGCGGCGATCGCGCCGATCTGCGGCGGTCTCGATCTTCGCCAAGCCGATAAAGTAACGATCCCCGTCTGGGCGTTCCATGGCGACGCCGACCCGGTCGTTCCGCTTAAGACCGGCGTGGATAGCGTTAACGCCGTCAAAGCCGCGGGCAATCCCGAAGTTATCTTCACGGTGCACCCCGGTCTCCAACACGATAGTTGGACCGTTACTTACAATAACCCGATGCTTTACGATTGGCTTCTCTCGAAATCGAAGAAGTGAGAATACGTAAAACACGTTATTGAATGTTTTATATAATGATCGTGAACTTAGACGTCGCGACGCGCTAAGAGGATCGGCGTCTAAGTTCTTGACGTTCAAAAGTAGTTGATAATATTTTGATATTGTTTGTTTTTCGTCGATACGACGATAGATAGGTCGTGATCACCCAATATGTAGAACACTTGTGAATTGCATCATATGATTATTGCGCGACGCGCGACTGCTACTTTTGAATATAACTTCTCTTTTTAGGAGGATCTCAAGTGATGAAACAAACTAATGAAGTGAAACGTAATGTTTCATATTATGACGCGTCGGACGCTTGCCAATTTCCAAGCACGGCAAGGGGAAGGGCGCGTTATGATAAGATCGTGGAGACGGCGGCTCGTTTATTTGTCGAACGAGGGACTTTGGACGTGCCTCTCTCCGATATAGTCAAAGAGACGGGCGGGTCGCTCGCAACCGTCTACAAATGGTTTGGGAGTAAGGAATACTTGGTGTTTGCCGTCGTCAGTCGGCAGATGGAAACGTTGCGCGATCGGCTCAACGTATTAGAGTTTCGAGGAGATACGGTGAAAGCTGTTATTGAGAATATGCTCGACGATATTCTGGATAGCGCGCCGTATAGACTGCTTCGGATCGTGTTGCTCAATTGCGCGGTTTTTTCAATATACCAAGGCCGGATCTTTAAAGTCATTGAATACAACACGGTCGAGCCCGTGATAAAGTTGCTCGAGAATCTTCGAGAACAGCGAAACGTCGATCTCGCGCTTAGCGATAGAGAATATGCGTTGGTGTTTGTTCGATATTTTCGCGGTCTGATACTGGAATACGCTTTCAGTGGCGAACCGGAGCGCGTGAAAACCGGCAAAGAGTCGATCAAGGTCGTTTTAACGTCGTTAGTCGTACCGAAAGACCGGGAAGCGAGTTTGTAATTATGGAAGTTATCGTCATCATTTTTGCGCTTTATGTCGCAGGGTATTATTTATATTTTTTATCTCGACGTAACTCCGATCGTAATGAACAAACGCGCTTGACTTATTTCGACGACGTCGAAATACGTTGTGTCGACCTTGCTTGGGGCGTTGACGAAAGAAATAACTTTGTCATGCCGGAAGAGGGCGGCTTTATCGAGAAAGGGTGTGACGTCGCGATTAACGCCGCGATATCATTGGCGAGTAAGTCGCCGCCATTGATATTTGCGCGTTCATACGGCGCGGCGTTTCCCTAAACGTCTCGCGAGCGATAAATTGTAAGTTTGTTCGTTAATACTTGATAAGGAGCAATAAAAACGCCCGGCGGTCCAATACGGTCCGTCGGGCGAATTTATTTATGCTACGCAGCAAACTGCGTCGACGTCAAGATCAGTTGAAGTCGGCGAGCTTGACCCAGCAGCGATTTTCCCAAGAGCTGCGGACGGCTTCGATCGTGCGTTCGACGTCGTAAGCGTCACGGAAGGTAGCGATCGGGGCGATCTCGTCGGCGCCGGCGATCTTGAGCATGTTTTCGTAGCAGGCGTTGACGGTGAAGTCGCGGTAGCCGTACATGTGGCCGTCGGCGAAGGACGGATAGCCGAAGCCGCCGCGGTTGGTGAGGACGCGAGACCATCCGCGTTCCGGCTTGGAAGCGTCGTAGATCTTGAGGTAGTTGACGTCGTCGTAATCCCAAGCGATAGCGCCGTTTTCGAAGTAGAGTTCGTATCCGTGGGTGTTTTCGGTACCCCAAGCGTTACGGGTGCATTCGAGAGAACCGATAGCGCCGTCGGCGAGGGTGTACATGATGCGGGTAGCGTCATCCGTTTCGACCTTGACCATTTCGACGTTGCCTTGATCGGCGTTAGCGCCGCGGTTCATACGAGCGGCGAGGTCGGAACCGACGGTCTTGGGGTCGCGACGATACGGAACGTGCGTGTGTTGCATGGCGCAGAGTTCGATCGGGCGTTGGCCGGTGACGTAGTAAAGCATATCGAGCGCGTGAGAGCCGAGGTCGCCGAGCGTACCGCCGGTCTTGCCGAAGCGCCAGCTATAAGGCGTATCCGGGCCGCCCCAGCTTTGGTTGTAGTAGGAGCGAGCTTCGAGGAGCTTGCCGAACTTGTTTTCTTTGACGAGTTGGCGAGCGTAGACGTTGGACGGGCAACGACGATAGATGAAGTTGACGGCGTTGAGGAGCTCAGGCTTGGCTTCCGCGGCGGTCATCATTTCGCGAGCTTCGTCGACGGTAACGGCGAGAGGCTTTTCGCAGAAGACGTGCTTACCGGCTTCGATCGCCTTCATAACGGCGTCGTGGTGCATCGCGTTCGGCAAGCAGACGTCGACGTAATCGCAACCGGGATCGTTGATGACGGCGTCGAGATCGGATTTGGCGTCCCAACCGGATTCCTTAGCGGCCGCGGCTTCGACGGGAAGAGTGAAAGCTTGGTAAAGGACCGGCTTGATCGGCGTGTTGGTGAAGTAACGAGAGACAGCCTCGTAAGCGACCGCGCGGACCGTGCCCATCATACCGTAACCAAGAATACTAACGTTCAACGTTTTAGCCATTGATATATCTCCATGCGCCGTCGGCGCCTATATTTCGCGCTTTCGCGCGGGTGGATCGTTACGCGTCAATCAAAGAGGACGCGGCGGGCGCGCGCGTCGTGTGTTCGCGTAGTTAAAATCTATTTCTGCGCACAATATGCGCTTTTGTCTCGGTATTGTACTAAATAATAACTTTCGTTACAAGAAGCCTTTTATTCATTTTTAGATTTTTTCACAAATTTCAACCTATGATCCATCCGAAAAAATACGACTTTTTTACATGTTTTGACGTCAAAGCGCGACGAAGACTTTTTTTATTGACAGAACGCGCGGCGCGTTTAAAATTGTATCCGACATTGGCCTCGTTTTGTATCAACGTTTCTCCTACGAGAAACACGCCCCGTAGCAGTTCAATCGGAGTACTTTAACCGCGGTTGCGTCTGGGTGACGCGCGCGTCTTGACTCCCCTCACTCACTCGCAAGAATTGACGCCCGCTTGGGCGTTCTTGCAAGTTATGGATCCTCGACTACGGGTGTGGGAATTAGGAAGTTAGTTTTGTCTAACTTCTGGTTCTGTGTTAGTAGGAAACGTTGAAGATCCGAGGAGATCTAAAGTGCGTAAGAGTCTGCCTAATTTCTTGAGAAGTAATCTGTCCGGTCGTAATCTTTACGGTTTCACTCTTGTCGAGTTGTTGGTCGTTATCGCGATCATTGGAATTTTGATCGGTCTGTTGTTGCCCGCGGTACAATCCGCTCGCGAAGCCGCGCGACGTATGCAATGCTCGAATAACTTGAAGCAATTCGGGCTGGCGTTCCATAACTACATCGGCGCGAACAACGACGCGCTTCCTCCGCTCGCCGAGTCTTCCGAGAATTCCGTCTCGGTCCAAGCGCGTATGTTCCCGTATATGGAAGCGTCGCAGATCGCGAGCCTTATCGATTACTCGAAGCCTGTCTATGCCGGTTCGAAGGGGAATAGCATCATCTATAACCACCTGTACGAAGCGCTTCAAACGAACGCGCCGTTCCTTGCTTGCCCGAGCGATCCGTCCGCGGGCCATCCGCTTCCCGGCTCGTTGAAGATCTATACCGACGCCGCCAATACGACTACGGAAGTCGGGAAGTTCTATCCTTGCAGCTACTGCGTTTGCATGGGCGATTCGTGCTGCAAGATCGGCACGAAGGTCGACGGTTCGTTAAAGACCAACGGACTCTTCTATTACGGTTGCAAGACGACGTTGGCGGGTATCGTCGACGGCACGTCCAACACGCTGCTTATGGCGGAATCCGCGCTTGGACCCGGTACCGAGGGGAACTTGACCTCCACTTACGACGATATGAAGAAACAAAACGTCGCCTTCAAACAATACGTTATGTCGCTTAGTTCTTTTGACGAGTGCAAATTGACCGATCCGTCCGCGATCCTCGCTGTCCAACAAAATGCCGGTTCTAAGACTTGGTACTTCAACCGCTGCGTCAACTGGTTGTCCGGCGCGCCCGTCTACACCGCTTTCGACGCCACGTTGCCTCCGAACTCTACCGCCGCCACTTGCTACTACATGAACTACGGGTTCTACGCGGCGCGCAGCTACCACGCCGGCGGCGTCAACGTCGCGATGGCTGACGGCAGCGTGCGTTACGTTTCCGATACCGTCGACCTGACGCCTTGGCACGCCGCCGCGACGATCGCCGGCGGTGAAACGAAGTCGCTCTGACGGCGTCTCGCTTAACGCAATAAAAAAACGACCGCGGCTTGCAATAAGTCGCGGTCGTTATCTTATTTCTTTTCAAAAGAACGAGTTAAGATTGGAGTTAAATCAATACCCGTATCGGTCGATATACTTCTTCCAACGCTTCGAGAGCGTCTCTCTAGTTTCGGGCGCGATCTCAAACTTGTTCTTTTTATAGCTCTTTTGCGTAGAAGCGAATTTTTCAAACGCTTCTTTCTTTTCGTCGAACTTGTCGATACCAAGGGACTTGTATATCTTCTCAAGCGTTTCGACCGGCGACGCGACTAATTCGTCGTACGAGACTTCGCAGAGATTCCCTTCGGGGATATCTTTAACGTCTTCGCAGAACGCGTCGTACATATTTTCAAAATCGTCGATGACTTTGTTTTCCAGAGCGACGCCGCGTTTGGGAACTTGAAGACCGTGCGTCATAGAGAGCTTAGTCCAAAGATTGACGGTCGACGGGAACAGCGTGTACGGGTCGCGCGAGATATGCACGAACTTCGCGTTCGGGAAGCGTTCGCGGATCGCTTTAACGCGCGCGGTATGAGGAGGCGACTTCAAGACGACGCGCTTGTCGTACGCGATCGTCAACGCCTTCAAGATGTATTCCAACGCGTCGAGCCAACGCTTGCGGTCGGCGTCGGAGACGTTGCGCAGCGTCAAGTAATCGGCGTCGATCGGGTTGGCGTTCGGGAACGCGACGTTGCGGTACGGCGAGTTCATACCGAGCGCGCAGATCGCGAATTCGTCTTCTTGCGGACGATCGAGCCCCGCGGCCATATTGTCCATCGGGCGTTTGGCGGGCATCAGGTATTTGACCCACGGACGGAAGATCGGCCCCGAGACCAGGAAGTGCGCCGGCGCGAAACATTCATACGTGTCGGAACACGCGAAACGGTCGTCGCGCATCATATATTCGTGCAACAACGTCGTGCCGCTACGCCAGTGTCCGATGATGAAGATAGGTTCGTCGACAAGTTTCGTTTCGCGCAGCTTCTTACCGTATCGGAGCTTTTGCAGACACGCGAGCGCCGAGTTGCTGACGCTCAAACACGAAACGACGAACCACATCGACCAACGGCTAGGGGACATGACCCACTTGCCGGAGTTGAGGAGTTTGAGCCACGCGGAGATCGTCATACCGTCCCAGAATCTCGGATTCCAGAAACGATCGGCGCTGCCGCCGCTAGCGATCTTTACGATACCGGATTTTTTTTCTTCTTGTTTTTGGACTTCGGACATTGCTATTGTCCCTTATCATTGACGCGTAAGCGCGTTAGTATAATGCTTGTGATTTTTCGATAGATGCGAGTCGCGCGTCATTCGACGACGTGGAGTCCGCGGTCGTCGATCTCGTACGGGATGATCTCGTCGGAGCAGGCGCTGCCGCGGTGCTTGAATATATACATAGCGCGTCGGAATTTTAATCCGTCGCGGATCTTGCCGAGATAGATGACGGTATTGGCTTGCGCGAAGTAGTCGCCTTCTTCAAGCGGCTTTTCGATCAGCGCTTCAAGCGAGGTCTCGCGAGACGTGTACGACAAGATCGCGCCAAGGTCGTCGGAGCTATACGCGTGCGCTTCGATCTGAGCTTGGTATTTGCCGAAGTTCTGACGGAAGAGGTCGCGAGCCACCCACGACGCTTCCTTCTTCATGATCTGTTGGTCGACGTATTCCAGCAACTCGAATTGGATCGAATCGCCCTGGTGTTCGACAGGTTCGATACCGTCGACGACAAGTCTTCTCGCGCCTTGACTGAAATTCGTGTACAGAAACGCGATCGTGGAGTCGAGACGGCGCGTGAGGTCGTATTTCCATTCACGCCATTCGTCTTCGTCGAGGTCACGCTTCGTGACGCGGCGACCGCTGTACGGAAACGCTTGGAAGTAGTCGGCGGAATAGCGTTCGCCGGCGTCGAGCGCTTTGAAGAACGCGTCGGGGTCGAAGACGCGCGCAGCGTCTTGTTCCGTGATATCCCAGTTGAAGATCGATCTCGCGTAATCGGCGTGGTTTTGACTATCGCCGCGAGCCGTCAGGTCGAGAATGACCCCGCGTTGTTTTTCGACGCCAACACCGCCGTTGAGGAATTGCAACGAGAATTGCGTCTTGCCAACGCCGGAACTGCCGACGACCGCCGTGGTCGTGCCGGGAATAAGTCCGCCGCCTAAGTGTTTGTCAAGACCGGGAATACCGGAGGAAAGACGTGACGCCATTGTGGAGCTCCTGGATCTGCGTTTCTGTCTTCGTGCGCGTCGAGAGGTTCGGCGCGCGATCATATCCCCGAATTATATATACATACGTTGAAATCGTCAAGGTTTATTGACCTCGCGCCGTTTAACGACGTAATTTTTCCGTTATGTCGGTATTTTTGTATAGAATTATACCGCCGCGTCGGTTATAATGTCCCCGTGCGTTCCGATGGGGCGCGTTGATTACCGTACTAAAACGTCCGTTTTGGAGATCGATATACATGCAAGAACTTCCGGTTACCATTCTCGGTTTTGGCGGGATGGGTAGAGCGCGCGCCGCTGCGTATGAAAACGTTACGAAGTATTATCCGAATTGCCCTATCAAGCCGACGATGGCTCAAGCGTTTGTCCTTCCTAATGAAGCCGACGCCGCGAAAGCCGCGGGTTGGGAAGTCAATCTCGATATGATGGACGCGATCAAGAATAGCAAGTCGAAGTATATCGATATCTGCTTGCCGAACGCGCTCCACCATAGCGCCGCGCTTGCCGCTATTGAAGCGAAGAAACACGTCTTCTGTGAAAAACCGTTGGCGATCTCGCTTGACGAAGCGCGCGAAATGACGGAAGCCGCCGAAGCTTGTCCGGGCTTGCTCAATTCCGTTAACTTCATCTATCGTCGTTGCCCCGCCAACGTCTTTGCGCGTCAGATCGTGCAGGAAAATTGGTTTGGTAAGTTGCTTGAAGCGCGTTCCTACTACAACCAATGTTGGGGCGGTCCCGGCACGGGGTTCGGTTGGCGCTTCGATATCAAAGCGGGCGGCGGCACGTTAGGGGATCTCGGTTCTCACGCGCTCGATATGCTGTACTTTGTGACCGGTATGCGTCCCTCTGAAGTTTGCGCTACGCAAGTTACTCACGTTAAACAACGTATGGGCGATATCGTCAACGAAGATGGCTCGCGAACGAGAGGCCCTATCGACAGCTTTGTCGACGACGGCACGCGCGTTATCTATAATCTTCCCAACGGCGGTATCGGACAACTCGAATGCACGCGCAACGCGTGGGGAACGGAAAACACGCAAGGTTACGAATTCTATTTCGAAAACGGCGCGATCCGTTGGAATTACGACGACGTCAACTACCTCGACGTTTACGATCCTAGCATTCGCGGCCGCGGTTGGCGTCGCGTTTTGTGCAACGCCGGCGGTATGGCGTACAACCATTTTTCCGGCGGCCACATGGACGGTTATCGCGACTTCCTCACGAGCGCCTGTTACGAGAATATGCTCTCCATCGCGGGCGAAAATAACGTCGCTCCGATCGCCACGTTCCGCGACGCTTACGAAGTTGAACGCCTCATCGAAGCGATCCGCCGCTCCAACCGCGAGCGTTGCTGGATCAAGCTCGACGACGTCAAATGAGCGTGTCGCGTAAGCATTAGTATTCTTAAGATCTCGCCGCGCGTCGTGTTACGGCGTCGCGGCTACTTTGATAACGTTAGCAAGATATAAGTCTTTTTATGGCAGCGAACCTAACACCTCAATATTTGCGCGCGGAAGAAGAATACCGCCGTTCTCAGACTCCCGAAGAAGAATTGAAATGGCTGCAAGTCATGTTCGCCGAGATTCCGAAACACAAGGCGAGCGAGAAGATGCAGGTCATGCTCAAGACGAAGATCGCCGACGTGAAAAAGGAGATCGAAACGTCCAAAGGGCAGCCTAAGAAAGTCGTTGGCAAGTCGGTCAAGATCCCGCGTCAAGGCGCCGGCACCTGCGTCATTATCGGCGGTCCTAACGCCGGTAAGAGCCAATTACTGACGTTCTTCACGAAGGCGAAGCCGGAAGTCGCGCCGTATCCGTTCACGACGCAGAACTCGCTTCCCGGCATGATGGCGTGGAAAGACGTGTTCGTCCAGTTGATCGACACCCCGCCGATCACGCCCGACTTCTTTGAGAGCTACCTCTACGGCTACATCCGCGGCGCGGAACTTGTGTTGCTGATGGTCGATCTAGGCGACGACGACGGCATTCAGCAATGCCAGGACGTTCTCGATCGCTTGCAAGGCGGGAAAACGCGTTTGGCTAAGGAATCCGGACTCGACGAAGACGACGTAGGGCTTTCTTATACCAAGACGTTCCTCGTCTTCAATAAGTGCGATCTTCCCGACTTCCAAGACCGTCTCGAGCTCTTCCGCGAGTTCTGCAACGCGCCGGAATTACGCGAGTTCTACGTCTCCGCGAACGACGGAACGGGCATGGAAGAACTGCGCGACGCGATCTACGAATCGATGGGCGTCATCCGCGTTTACACGAAACAGCCTACTCAAAAAGAGCCCGATCGCGATAAGCCGTTCACGCTCAAAGAGGGTAGTTGCGTTTTCGATCTCTGCGATCAGATACATAAGGATTACGCCGCGAGATTCAAGTCCGCGCGCGTCTGGGGCGAAGCCGTTCACGACGGCACCGTCGTCAAAGGGGATTACGTTATTCACGATTGCGACGTTATCGAATTGAATATTACCCCGTGACGCGTGAATAACGACGCGTAGACAGCATACAAGAAGCCGCTCGACTTGACGTTGGGCGGCTTTGTTTCATTAGCGCGTCGCGTCCGCAAGATATTTAAAAGTCGGCGTAAATATGACAACGCACTAGGCGGAATAAGGCGAGCTCAACAACGTAAAACTTCGAAATCTTGCTTTTCTTAAATTGTTTATCTTGTTTATTTTTACAAGTCTTTCGATCAGATTTCGATTAACAGGAAATTTTGTGATTTTGTTGAAGAGTCGGAAGGGGGATAACCGATATTCTGTCCAGACATAAAACTCGGCGGACGTTAATGGAATGGCGTACGCCGAATATCGGAGACAAGGAGACGTTTCCCATGCGGGGTTCATGCGTCTCTGTTAGCGTTTTGTCGAACGAAGTCGGCGATATTAGATCGGCTAGACGAAGGCGTTCCAGAACGCGAGCGGAGCAATGTTCTCGTCTCAGGGTTTTCATAAAATAAGGGATTTGAGATGAAATCAATGGAAACAAAAGGACGTATGGCTCTTGCCTTCGCGGTCGTCGCGATGTGCGTTGCGCCGTTGGTCGGTTGCCAAGTTACGCGCAACGGTCAAACGCTGCCGAGCCCCCATTATTTGGAAGACGATATCCAATATCATCCGTCTGGAACGGAATTCCAATACCAACAAGAAGTCGATTACATGAACAAAGCTAACGCTGAAAAAGCCGCGGCCGCCGCTCAGTATGGACAATATTGACGAACGTATTTCGGCTCGCGCGTAAGTGCGAGTCGAGTTACCGCTATCGTAAAAGCGCGTTTGGTCTTCGTACCAAGCGCGTTTTTTTATTGGTTGTTTGCATCGCCCGAGCGAATTTTCTGATTGCTCGTCGTTTCTCGCGGTTTTCTCTTTTTTTGCTTTGCATTTGCGTGTTCCTCGGCTATACTTTAACAGAAGGACGCTCGCGGCCCGACGTCGCGCGTTAAAAGGAGCAGGAGCATAAACGTAATGGAAGAATTACTGAAATACGAGTTTTCCGAGAGTGCGCGGCATTGGATCACGATCGTCTTTTTCTGGTCGGGATTTGCGGCGTGGGTCGGCGTTATCGTTCAGTTCTTTGACGCGAGACTACACAAGAGCTCGTTTGAGCAGCCGTGGCTTGCGTTAACGCTCGGGTACATCAGCGTGAGTCTTGGTCCTGTCATTGCGCGCGCGTACTCCAATAACGACGCCTTCGAACCTGTCAGTCCTCCGGGTATTGCCGCCTCGTTTCTTGTCGCGATGGTCGCCACGACGCTCTACTACGTCTTCCGCTTCTTGTTCCCGATACACGAGTCCGAGGAAGAAAAGGTGGAGAAGGAACTCAATGTGAAAGAAGAGATGCGGCAACGTTTAGCCGGGATGACGCGCGACGAACTGGAACGCGTGGTGATGAGTATGAAAGATGCGGAATTTCGCGAGTCAGAACGTAAAAAATAGTATTTGAATAATTTAAGACGCGTATTTGACGCGCCGAACGTTGTTTTTTTGACGCTGAGAGAGTTATTATGCAAAGAAGAGAATTTCTGTCGTTGACGGCCGCCGCGTTATGCGCGCCCGTTTGTTGGAACGCCGCTTGCATCGCAGAAGATACGCAACTCCCGAAGAACGTTCGTTTTGCCGGCGATTATAGTAACTCCAAGCGCGTTTTTGAAACGACCGGAAAAGGTCGCGTCGCGTTCATGGGCGGTTCTATTACCGAGATGGACGGCTATCGCCCGATGGTCTGCGAGTACTTGCAAAAGAAATATCCCAATACGGAATTTGAGTTTATCGCCGCCGGTATCTCGTCGACGAATTCCGACGTTGGCGCCTTCCGTTTGGAATCGGACGTTCTGTCGCGCGGCGATATCGACCTGTTCTTCGTCGAATTTGCCGTCAACGACGACCAAGACGGTCAATTTGAACTGGAACACTCTATTCGCGGTATGGAAGGCGTCGTGCGCCATATCCGCACGGCTTGTCCTAACGTGGATATCGTTATGACGTATTTCGTCAACGAGAACTTGATGCAGAAATATCGCGAAGGTTCCGTGGCGACGAGTATTCAGGCTCATAAACAGGTCGCCGAGCGTTACGATATCTCGACGATCGACCTCGCGAAAGAGATACAAGAACAGATCGACGCGAAAGAGATTACTTGGGACGAATTCGGCGGCGTTCACCCCGCGCCGAGAGGAAATCGGATCTGCGCCGATATGATCGCCGCGTTGCTGGATAAAGCCTGGGCGAAACCGACCGCCGACGCGCTTGTCGCTCACGAGTTGCCCGAAGCGATCGATAAGTATTCCTACGCCGGCGGTTATTTCCGCGGTTTCGACGGACTTGTTATTAGCGGCGGTTTTAACGTCTTGGTCCCCGACTGGTCGCAGATCCCGGGCGGTTTCCGCGATCGTTTTGCGGGTATTCCTTGTCTTTGCGCCGATAAGCCGGGCGCGGAAGCGAAATTTGAATTTGAGGGCAACGCGTTGGCGCTCTACGTTCTTGCGGGCCCCGACGCCGGCATGGTCGAGACGCAGATCGACGGCGGCGAATGGACTAAAGCTAACGCGTACCACGATTACAGCGGCGGGTTGCATTACCCTCGCGCGGTCATGCTCGCCGACGCGTTGACTTCCGGAAAACATCAAGTCGTTATCCGCGTTTCGGAAGATAAAGACGAACGCGGCAACGGTCACGCCTTGCGTATCATGCAGATCTGCTGTAATAAATGAGTTCTCGCGTAAACGCGTAATATAAAAAAAGGGACGAAGCCGGTATTCTAGTTTCGTCCCTAAATTTCTTTCCTATCGCTTTAAACGCCGAGCGCTTACGCTTGGCGTTCCGCCTCGAGCGCCGCGTTGAGATCGTCTTCCGTCGCCGCCATTGCTTGCAGCGTCTTTTCCAGAAGTTGGTCGAGTTCCCAACCAAGTTGAGCCGCGCCGCGTTCGATTACTTCGCGAGAGCAACCCGCCGCGAAACCCTTGCTCTTGTACTTCTTTTTTAGCGATTTAAGTTCCATATCCTTAGCGCTCTTAGAAGGACGCATGAGCGACGCGGACCAGATCAAGCCGGTCAATTCGTCGACGGCGAAAAGAACTTTCTCCATTTCGAGCGTAGGTTCGACGTCGATCGTAGCGCCGCAGCCAACCGTGATACCATAGCCGTGCGAAACGACCGCGTGGATAAATTCGTCGCTAAAACCTGCTTCGCGAAGCATTTCCGGGGCTTTGAGACAGTGTTCCTCCGGATAGACTTCGAAGTCGATATCGTGGAGCAGTCCGACGAGTCCCCAGTACTCCGCTTCGTCGGCGTGTCCGAGTTCGTTGGCGAACCATTTCATGACCGCTTCCACCGTTAACGCGTGTTGGATATGGAACGGGTCTTGGTTGTATTTCTTCAATAAAGCGAACGCTTCTGTTCTACTGATATTATTCATAAAGTCTCCTTTAAAAGAGGGGTATTGCGCGATCGTCCGAGCGTAGGCTCAGGGGGGCCGAGCTTGAATATATCGTTATTCAAGCTCGATACAATATATTTTATGTATTTCTTATAGCGTTCTAGGGTAAAACGTGTAGACGTAGAAAAATGTTTGCAATTATTGTTGATTGAAATTATTGGGAAGAAAAAATTTGATAACGTCTTCTCTATTAATTACAATGTTTATGAAATCGTAATGTTGTGTTTGGGAACATTATGAGACTTTGGAAATTAAAAATAATAATGATATTGAAGCAGGGTATTATTAAAAGGTTATATAACTCGTTGAAAATTTGAAGAAAATGATAATTTGAATATTAATCGGACTTGACGCGCTTATTATTCTAGATATTATGAAATTTAGAATATTTATTCCTTATTCTTCAATCTTTTTTTTTGTGGAGGCGTGTATGCGTCGCTTTTATGGTTACAAACACAATGCGAGGAATTTACTGTTCGAAGTATTGGAAACGCGGCTTTGTTTTACGTGTTCCGGGAATGAACCGTTGTCTGTGTCGTTAGTTGATAACGCCGTTGATACTCTGTTGTCTTCGTCAGAATCGGAATCGTCGCCGATGGATCTGACTGGGATAGAGAGTTCTGTCGCTGAGATAGAGGACGAGCTTTCCTGTTGGTTGCAAGATTATCCTCAGTCCTTAAACGACGCATTTATTGACGATTCTTCTTCGGAGATCCTATATGGTAGCGATATGGTTACCGACGATCCTTCGGTTGGAATGAACGACGAGAGTGACGAATGGAATGATATCGTTGATTTATTAGTTTCTTCTGAGGAAGAAGACGACAACGGTATTCAATTGTTCAATATGGACAGCGGAAGTGGCGGAAGTGGCGGAAGCGGCGGAAGCGGCGGTTTACGTCCGTACGTTAGCGGTGGCGTCGCTAACGCTTTTTGTTATGCTGATTACGTTTTATCGGCGGATTCGCAAGGTTTTCAACGTTCTGCAAGTTGGTTTGTCAATCCTGACCCGTCTAGTGAACTAACTTACTCTGTTAATAGTTCTTTGTCTTTTGTTAACGTTTCGATTGATTCTGGTACCGGTCTTTTATCTGTAACCCCAAATGGTAATGTCGGAAACGGGGCATTTACGGTAACCGCAAGTAATTCTAATGGAAGTTGTTCTATTCCGGTATATGTTTACAGTGGAAGAGTGATCGGATATTCCGTCATGGAACGCACTTATGGAAATGATTGGAGTAGCGTTCATGATAGCGGCGTTGATTGGAATTTACTTTGGGAAGAGAATGAATACTTATGGAAGCCGATTTTTGAAAATGGCGTAGCGCCTGATAATTTCCTGGTAAATTCTATGACTGTTTCTTCTCGATGGACGGGGAGCTACGAATCGTACACCGATTTTGGATATGGAAATCGAACTTCAAATAATAATTCCGGAGGCGGTTCGTGTACCTATGATGTTCCGGAAGTGTTTTGGCCTTGCGCAAAAGGAAATCCGACGATTTGGGGAGAGAACGATATTGACGTTGAAGTTTCCCTGAGTGGCGGTAACCGTAACTTGCAAAATTCGTTTTGTGTAAGCAGAAATTCTATACATTTAGATTTGCAACAATCCTCAAATCGCTCTATTTGTCCTAGAATTGGATATAATAAGATCGTCAACGTGTGGTGGGCGTCTATCGACCTCGATAATAAGATCAATTGGGGCGAAGATCCTAATAATATCGATAATGTTCGTTGCTTTCCGGAGCAACGAACTGACGTCTTCGATGAGAATGGCGCTTTGAGTGATGAAGTGCAAAATCGTATAGAAGTTAACGTTTCAGTTGCGGCAAATATTCCTGCGGGAATGACGGGGACTGTTTATATAAACTATTTTGATCCGAGAAATCCGCTAGGGAGCAACCATCAAATACCTATTGTTAACGGTTCTGTAAAGAGTTCTGTTGGAGCTCGGGATAACAATGGGAACGGAAGTTTGTCTGCGACGAATTTACACATTCCATCCGGCGCCTCAGGTGCGCATACCAATTTTACGTTTAACCAAGCTAATCCGGGAGATAACTATGTTTTGGTCGCTCATCCCAATAACATTATAACGACTCAATATCGAATTGAGGATTCCAGTGAAGGTCAAAGTTTTTCTTCTGTTGTAAAACATGCTCCATTTGAAAATACTAACAATGAGATTTGGACTGTGGTTCCTAGTAATTTACAGTCTAAAACGTTGACTGTCTGGCGTACTCTTTGGGTGGAACGCGACCGGTTTATTAACGCAGGAATTAGGGCTGATCTTCCTTTGATAGATGGTTTAGTAGCAGGAGAATTAGCAAAAGCATGTGTTGAAATTCGGGAATATCGACAAAACGATGATGATGATGATTCTCTTATTTCCCAAGATAGCCCTGTGTTAGACTGTGATACAAATTTATCTGTTTTACTAGAAGAAGGTAGGAATTCGCCTGTTGCGACTGAACATCTTTGGACATTGAGAATGATCGGCGGTTTCTATTGTGTTCATAATAATCATAGTCTATTAGGGGGGCAGGCTGGAAATAATATTTTGGTGGCTAATAGTTATATTGGATCGCTAGCTTCTAAGTGGAGCCGAGAAAATTCAGTAACTGTAGACACTTCCAGACTTAAACGAATCACGGCCTTGCATGAAATTGGTCATGCGTTAGGATTATCGCATGATACGGTGGGGGTGATGCAAACTAATATTACATATGATTTGCTAGATGGAATGAGTACTTTCACGGTCGATAATCTAAAAAGTATTCAGAGTTTATTAGCGCCGGTGCGTTGAACTTAGAATAATTTATTATAAGTTTTGGAGGATGGAAATGAAGTTTTTAAACGCATTTCTGGGTTTTGTATTTTTTCTTTGCTTAAGCGTCGGTAGCGCTTTCGCCCAGTCGCCTGAAAATAGTGAAAACACTGTTTGCGAGCTAAGCGAGCGTGTGAATATCGACGAGCAAGGTGATTCGTTAGTGTCACGTGAAGAACCAACTATCGAGATTACTCAGCATTTTACGGAACAGTTCGATCGTTGCTTAACGGTCTATCCAAAAGAAATTTTATACGGCGATCCTGTTTATCTGGTGTGGAACGATATAAATGTAACCGATCAGATAGAGCCTATTAAACAATATGATTTTTTTGATCCCGCATCTGAAATCTCTGTGTCTTGTGACAAAATTGAACCGCCTACGTCTTTATATGAGGAAGATTGGAGTTCGTGTCGTTTATTTCCAGATTTGAACGACGTATTTAAAGAATGGACCGGTGGGGCTCCGTGGCATTCTGAAAATTATTGGAAGAGCTATCGTAAGCGTTTTGTTGCCGGTGGACAAGGTTGTTACCAACATTCGTTGGCTTTGGAATTTCCACCTTTGGAAGATTGGAATAAACCTTTTTGGCGTACTGTTCGAGGTTTGATGACTGCCGATGGGGTTAAATGCCAGGTCGAGATAAAATATAAAGGGGATATTTATAATTTTGACATTGTTATAAAGCCTCGTCCAGCGGAAGAAATGGATTTGTTGGATCGATGGTTCGCCGAAACTCCAAGTGAGTTGTTGCCATGTAAAGAATTCGATATTCCATTTGGACATAAAATCAGTTGTAATGGTGGATATTTTTCCGAACGTTATATTGAATGTACTCCAATAGAATTATCGAATGGCTCTTTTCCATTATGTTATTTTACTCGCTATGGTTATCGTAAGCCTGGCGATAACAATAATCCGAGTCGTCTTACTGAATGGCAAGAATTGGAAAAGTCGTTGCAACCAAGTACTTTGCGCGATGAAATAACATTTATTGTCAAAGAATTAGAATATTATAACGCGGAAGAAGGACAACCGTGTAAATCGGCTCTTGATTCATTGGTTGCTTGGGTACGATCGCAACCGGAAGCGCAGCGTCTGGTTTTTACTGACATTGTTGTTGATCGATTCACCAATTTTTTTATTGATGAAAAGAATAGAGTTCTCCGCGATCAATTCCGTCAGTCTGAACAGAATTATTCTTCCTTTACCAATGAAGATATTCGTCGGCGGAATAACTCTTTCTTAGCCAACGTGGAAGCTTATCAGAATGGAGCCACGTCTACCAACGGTAACGCGTCTCTGAATAGAGTCTCATTTGACGGGACAGAGGATGATGACAACTCTATTGAAAAAAAGAGTTTTGATACTAAAGGATTAAAGCTTTTTCTTGTCAACGCTTTTCCTCCTGAACAGACTGCTAATAATTTTAGACAGATCGGTAATTATAATAAACTTCTGGAGGAGGTTAAAAATGATTCTGAAAAAACAAGACGCTTTTCTTGGCGCCTTCGAGAATTAGCGTTCCAACTTGATTACATGAAGGTGCGCGATATTGAAGAACCGAAAATTAAGGAAAAGTTTGATAAAATTTATGAAGAAAAATTTATTGAACGCTTAAAAACGGAAGATCCGGTAAGGTTACAAGAATACTTGAAAGAATATAACAGAATGCCAACCAAGACGACGTTAGACGACGTTTTTACTGCTGCTGATCAATAAACATTGTTGAATATATGAAGAATATTCTGTATTCGTCTTTTCATAACTACATGGATCAAACTAGCGGCGCGGCCATTTCAGCCCGCGCCGTTTTGCTAGCGTTAGCGAAAAACGGTTGGCAAGTACGAACGCTGTGCGGTTCTTTATTTGATAACGGCGAACAAGATGTTGAAACATTTTGTTCCGGTTTGAAAAGACGCGGTTTGAATTACTCCGTGGAGTCAAGAAAGCTTCGCGGCCTTGGAAGCGTATTTGAATACCGAAACGTTTTGTTTAACGATTCCGGAATAGACAGTTCGGCGATATTCATCTTGAACAGATCGCGGAAGGAGAGTAATCAAAGTTTTTTCCGTGAGGAAAGCGATCTGTTGTTATATTTACAGGATCGCGCCTACGAAACGTTTCGTCCCAATGTTTTTATGACGTACGGCGGTCAATTTGCGACTTATGCTAGCGCCGCGTATTTTAAGAAACGAAGCGTAACGACGGTTTTCTATCTTTGTAATTTAGCTTACAAGGAACGTTCTGTATTCAAAAATTTTGATTATGTCATTGTTCCGTCTGAATTTGCGAGAACTGCTTATAAATATCGTTTAGGGCTCGAAACGCTCGTCGTTCCTCCATTGATCGATGAAGGGAGCGCGACCGTCCAAGATCGGGACCCGCGGTATCTAACTTTTGTCAACCCAACACGAGAAAAAGGACTAGAATTCGCCGCCGCTATATTTAGAGAGCTGGCGAAAACGGACGCGGAAATACCGATCTTGCTTGTTCAAGGGCGCGCGTCGTTATTGCAGGCGGCTAAGTCGATCGGTAGACATGACGATTTGAAGATCAAGATTTTTCGCGGCTCAGTAGCTCCAAAGACATTTTATCGCGTTACGCGATTGTTGTTTATGCCGTCGCTAGAAGAAGAGACTTTTGGAAGAGTTATCGTAGAAGCAGGGGGAAATCATGTTCCCACGATCTGTTCCGATCGCGGAGCGTTGCCGGAAACAGTCGGCAACGGAGGCGTCGCTTTACATATTCCAAGTCATATTACTTCTACCTATAATGGACCGATCGATAGCGCTGTATTAAACAACTGGGTCAAAACGATCGTAGGACTTTGGAACGATCGAGAGTTATATAACGCCTATGCGCAAAATGCCTTTCTAAACGCGCAACGTTATAATGAAGATACTGTTAAGAAAATGACGTTGGAACTCTTTGAAAAGTTTAGCGGCGTGAGATAAAGTCTTGCGTTGATAGACGTATTGATTTGCGTGGTATAGGCTTGACTAAATACTCAAAATAAAACGCGGTCATAAACCTGATGTTTACGACCGCGTTTCTGTTTACGATCTTATCAAAGCCGAAGGCTCATTTGATCTCGACGCCGTCGATGAATTCCCCGATATGGATCAATGCGGAGTCGGGGCCTTGTTTTTCGCCGAAGACGTTGAAGTTTTCGATGGTCAGACCTTCCGTAGTGTGGTCTTTATCGGCGCCGCCGAAGAGGATACCGCAGTAAGACGCGGGGCCGTCGACGGTAATATTGCGAATAACGACGTTCTTGATATAGCCGGGTTCTTGCGTCTCCATGTACATATTGACGGTCGGACGGCCGACAAAGAGCCAGTTGTCTTTATTGGCGACGTCGATATCGAAACGCAATTTGCTCGTGTTGAGCGATTTCATCTGTTCGAGCGCTTCCGGCGGCAACGCGTTCTCTTTGCCCGTCTCGAAGCGGATATCTTCGATCGTAACGTCTTCCATACGCATTTTTTCGCCCGGTTCAAGCAGGAAGTTGCGCGTTTGGGAGTGGATTACGTCGCAGTTCTTGAACGTAACGCGGCGCATATACGGCGCGCGGCTCTCGTGACCCATCAAGACGATACGAGCGCGGTCGCACCAGAATACGCAGTTCTCGGCGGTGACGTCTTCGCAGTTTCCGTAGTCGACGTCAAGACCTTTCAACGCCATGCAGTCGTCGTCCGTGCGCAAGAAGCAGTTTGAGACGTGGACGCGGCGAGAGTTGCAAGGATTGATACCGTCGTCGTTTTGAACGCGTCCGCCGCACAACTTGATATTATGGATATCGACGTCGTCGCTGTTCACTGGAACGACCGTCCAACGCGAAGAACCGCGAATGATAATACCTTCGACGGAGACGTTTTGCGAACCCCAGATCGAGAGCGTATGACCGGTCGGTCCTTTCGTCCACGCCCACGGATTGCTATCAATGACGCCGCGACCGCGGATCTTGACGTTCTTGCCTTGGACGACGACCCCGCATTGAACGACGGCGCCCGGCGCGAGGTAGAGCGTCTGGTTATCGGTCAGCGCAATGCGTTCGGGCTTATGCAGCCCCGGACCGTAGTAGATTACGTTGGGATCGTCGGCGTTAGGAACGTCTTCTTCCAACGGATTGACGAAGACGAGCAACGGATGGACTCTGCCGTCGTATTCGACCGAGAACTGACAAGGCTTGTCGACCTTGACCGAGATCGTGCCGTCGGCGTTTACCGTCGGTTTCAAGCCGAGCGATTGAGGACGGATTGTGAGATTGCTCAGGTCGGCGCCGGTCTTTTCCGTGAGTTTCAGGTCGAGCGGTTCGTCGGCGTCGACGGAGAGAAACGCGTATTCCCCGCCGTAGTCGTATTTCTCAAAAGGCGCGTCCGCCGTGCGAGCCGTCAACGCGTCGGCGTGTTTGCCGTTGATCTCGACGCCCCAGTATTCGCTGCTCGGCTCGCCTTCCGGCAACGGCCAGAGAGCGATCTTAGCAAAAGCGGAACTTGACGCCAACACGAGCGCCGTCGTCGTCAATATCGCGCATAATCTCTTCTTCATAGTCTTTGTCCTCGTATCTGCGGTTGTGTTAACGACCGTCGCGTTAACGGCGGTCGCGGTAAGATCTTTTTACGATATTATAATTCGCCCCAGTTGGACCCGATCTCCGCGTCGATCTTCAACGGCACGGACAACGGGTCGCCGAGCTTCATCTCCTCGACGACGATCTTCGCTAATTCGTCGGCGTCTTCGCGGCGCGTTTCAAATAGCAATTCGTCGTGGATCTGTAATAACAATCTCGCGCGTTCTCGCGGCGCTTGCGTCGGCGTAACGACCGGCGTCGGCTCGGGTTCCGGTTCCGCGGCAAATAGCAGCAACGGCGACGCGGCAAAATCGATCGACGCTTCGTTTTTAGGCGCGATAGCCGCTATTTGAGCGTTGGGCGCCCAGCGTGAGGAGATCCAGCCGTCGCGTTTCAGGCGACTCCATACGCGCAGCATCGCGAGCTTCATAATATCCGCCGCCGTGCCTTGCACTACCGCGTTGATAGCCGCGCGCTCCGGGAAATTCAGCGTCTTTCGCCCGCGCGCGCCGCGGACGCCTGAAAGCGCGCGACGACGTCCTAGCGCCGTCTGGACGTAGCCGCGTTTCGCGCAGTCCTCCAACACGCGGTCGAAGAACGACAATACGCCCGGATACATGGCGAAGAACGCGTCGATATAAGCCGCGGCGTCTCCCGGCGTTATACCCAACGCCTTGGATAATCCAAATGAAGTTTGACCGTAAACGAGCCCGAAGTTGACGACTTTCGCTTTACGACGCATATCCGACGTGACGTCTTCCGACTTCACGCCGAAGATCTTTGCCGCGACCGCGGCGTGGATATCGCCGTCTTCCGCAAACGCGCGTTGCAGTTCTTGGTCGCCGGAGTAATGCGCTAAGACGCGTAATTCAACTTGGCTGTAGTCGCATGAGACGAACGCGTCGAAACCGAGCGTCTCGTCCGGCACGAAGCCTTGACGGATGAATTTTCCGTCTTCCGAGCGCGCGGGGATATTTTGTAAGTTCGGATCGCTTGAACTGAGCCGCCCCGTCGAAGTCGCCGCTTGGTTGAACGTCGCGCAGATGCGGTTCGTCGACGGAAGCGTTTGCGTCGGAAGCGGTTCGAGATAAGTACCTCGTAATTTTATCGTCTTTCTCAACTCGACGATCTTTTCCGGGACGGGGTGCTCGCACGCCAATTCCTCCAAGACCTCTGCGTCGACGCTAGGACCTGTCTTGGTTTTGCGGATAACGCGGAGTTGAAGGTCGTCGAAGAGCAGTCGTTGCAACTGCTTAGGCGAGTTGAGATTGATCGTTTGCGCGAACGTCGGATCGGGGTCGGCGCCCTCGATGATCGCGCGTATCTCGCGTTCCAGTTCCTCTTGTCGCGTTAGGAAGCGCGCCGACGCTTCTTTGAAATGGTCCGGCTTGATCGCGATACCATTATATTCCATTTCGGCGAGCGTTTCAACAAGCGGGGATTCCAATTCCATCGCGAGTCGTTCCAACGCGCCCGACTCTAGTAGTTTCGCGCGTAGCAGACACGCCGCGTTGAACGGCACAAGGACTTGGTCCGCCGCGTATTCCGCGACGATCTCGAACGGCAGCGTGTCGAGCGCGACCTTCTTCTTACCGACGCCTAACGCGCTTTTAATATCGTAAAGTTCCGCGTCGAGATACGTTTGCGCAAGGTCGGCTAAATCGCGACGCGTATCGCCCGAACGCGCGAGATAGTCCGCTAACGCCGCGTCGAACGCAAGACCGCGTAATTGCGTCCCCGCGTCTAATAAGACTAACGCGTCGTATTTCAACTCGAACCCGACTTTCGCGAGTTTAGGCGATTCCAGATACGGCTTGAGCGTCTCCAACGCCTCCGCGCGATCGAGACTTGTTTCCCCTAACGGCGCTCGGAACGGCAGATAGAACGCTTCGCCGGCGTCGACCGCCAACGCTAGTCCGCGTAACGACGCAAAACGAGGACGAACGCGACCAAGTTCCGACATTTCCGGCGTAACGACCGATAACGCCAACGTCTTCGCCGATCCCAGTTTCTCGCATAACGCGGCAAGTCGTTCCGACGTGTTTACGACCGTCTTCTTCCAGTTCTCGCGCGAGACCGTCTCGGGTAACTCGATCGAATCTAGCGTCGGGAAATCGCGCGTCGCGACTAACTCAAACGCGTCCAACGCGCCTTCCGCGAGCGCCGCGTCTTTTACCCCGGAACCGTATTGCGAGACGCTAAATCGCTTCATCAGCGGCGTCGACGCGTCAAATTCGACCGCGCCTTCGCTCGACGTTTCACTTGACGTCGCGGTCGTCGAGGCGTCGCTTGCGTCCGCGACGCTAGCGCCGGCGAGGAAGTCAAGACGTTGTTCTTCGATCTTGTCAAACCATTCCGACGGCTCGGCTTGCGCGGTTCCAAATGTTTCGACGAGCCCGTCGATCTTAGCGGTCAGCGAGCGGAAGCCCCAGTACTGGAACAATCTCTTCAGTCGGTCGGGGTCGATCCCGCCGAGTTTTGCCGCTTCCCAATCGAGTTCGACCGGGACGTCGGCGTTCAATTTCACGAGTTGGCGGCTCAGATACGCTTGGTCTTTGAAGTTGCGTAGGTTCTCAAAGCGTTTGCCCTTAACGCCTTCCGCGCCGGCGATCGCGCCTTCGAGCGTCGCGTATTTCTCCAATAGCTCGCTCGCGACTTTCGGACCGATCAACGGCACGCCGGGTACGTTGTCGGAAGAGTCGCCGACAAGCGCTTGAAAATCTACGACTTGCGACGGTTTGATTTTCCAGTCTTCCATTAACTCCGCCGCGCGATAGTATTTCTCTTTACGCAGCAGATAGATCGACGTGGCGTCCGTGATGAGTTGTCGCGCGTCTTTATCCGCGGTGACGAGCGTCGTTTGCCCGCCGAGTTCTTCAACGCGTTTCGCGACCGTCGCCAAGATATCGTCCGCTTCGTAACCGACGACGCCTAACGCCGGAACGCCTACGCCTTTGAGAAATTCGCGCGTGAAATCAAATTGTAACAACAAGTCGTCCGGCGTGGCGGAACGCGTCGCTTTGTATTCCGCGTAAAGCTCGTGACGAAACGTCTTCGCGTGCATATCGTACGCGCAGAAAAGGTAGTCCGGACGTAGCTTCGTCATGATCGAAAGCACGTCGCGAACGAACCCGAAGACGGCGCCGGTCGGTTCGCCGCGACTGTTCGTCATCTCCATTCCCGGGGCGTGAAATACTTGGTAGATAAGACCGTAAGCGTCGAGAACGCATACTGTTTTATTGGCGAGTGTTGCTTCGGACGACATGTGTGACTCTTCCTTGGATATTATAAAAAAATTCAGTTGCTCGAAGATCGAACGCGACCTCAAACAACTGAATCTAGATGCTGTCGGAATATGTCGGGAACTAGGCCGCGACGACTTCGTGAAGCTCAGTCGTCTTCGCTGAAATCTTCTTCGTCGTCTTCCCAGTCTTCGTCGTCATCGTCGTCGGACCACTCTTCGTCGTCCTCGTCTTCATCGTCGACTTCTTCCCATTCGTCTTCCCATTCTTCATCGTCGTCGTCTTCGTCGTCTTCGAGCCAATCGTCGTCGTCCTCGTCTTCGTCCCAGTCGCCGTCTTCTTCGTCTTCGTCGTCCCAGTCGTCGTCTTCTTCTTCGTCGTCGTCATCCCAGGTGTTTTCTTCATCGTCGTCGTCATGAGAAGCGACGAGATCGGGATTGAAGTACAAGAAGTAAACGAGGTCGTTGGGAGAAACGGTAGCGCGGTTTCGTTTCCAAGCGGTGGTCATGTCAAATTTCACGATTCGACTCCTTACAAAAGTCAGGCGGTAAAAAATTTGTTTACAACGCTTGTATCATCGCCGTCTTCAAACGAACTACGTGATTCGTTTTCGGGCATACGGCTCGTCAACGGGCGTCGGGATCAATTAAAATATTAATCTGAACGTTAAGACGATCCAAACGCGAAAAAGTTACGCGAGAATCGGTTATTTTAGGCTCGTCGACGCCAACTTCTTCAAGCGTCTCGCGCCTATTTTTAACGCGATTGATTATATCGTCCTCAAAACTAAATAGGAATAGCAAAAAGCGCAAAAAAACAAATTCGTCATAATTTTTCCGCGCCGCTAATTTCAGACCCTGTTTTACGCGGCGTCTTCGCGCATCAATCTCGGTTTCTGCGCTACCGGCGTCTTCGCTTTGATCAGGATCTCGCCGTCGTCGCCAACGTCGTCGAAGTGCACCGAAAGGATCTTCGAAACGCCCGAGTCTTCCATCGTGACCCCGTAGATCGCTTTCGCGGAAGACATCGTCTTCTTAGAGTGCGTTACCACCAAGAACTGCGTCGTCGGGATAAAATCGAGCAACGCGTTCGAGAAACGATGCACGTTGCCTTCGTCGAGCGCCGCGTCCACTTCGTCCAGAATACATATCGGACTAGTGCGATAACGGAAGATCGCGAGCAATAACGCGACGCACGTCAGCGATTTCTCGCCGCCGCTCATCAGCGTCAAGCTCTTCAACTCTTTACCCGGAGGACGCGCGACGATATCGACCCCGCTCTCTAACGGATTAGACGGATCCTCTAATTTCAGGTCCGCTTTACCGCCGCCAAACAGCTTCTGGAATATCGCGCTAAAATGCTCGCGCACCGCTTCAAACGTCTCTTCAAACAACTTGCGACAGTCCGCGTTTACGCGATCCACGATCTTTAAGATCGATTTCTTGGCCGTCGTCAAGTCTTTGTACTGATTGTACAGCGTCGTGTAACGCGCTTTGAGCGTTTCTAACGTCTCGATCGCTTCGAGGTTGACCGAACCGAGTTCTTGGAGTTTCCTCTTGAGTTCGTCGATCTCTCGCTTTCGTTTCTTCGCGCTTTGCGGGTCGTTGGGAACGATCAACTCTTTCGAGTCGTCGATCGGTTCTTCTTCGTCCTCGTCCGCGTTCTTGGAATTCTGTTTCGCGATAGCGCGCAGCGTTTGCGCGTCCGGTTGAGCGTCGACCGGCGTCACGTCGTCGATCCCCTCGATCTTAAATTCGAGTTCGTCTAACGCGACGCCGTAATCTTCTTTCATCCGTTCTTCGATCGTCTTGATCTCTTGCGCGAATCGTTCTTGCGAGAGCTCTTTCGTGCGATTATGTTCGCGACGTTCTTCAAGTTCGGCGCGATTTGCGCGCGCGTCGTACGTCGCTTTGCTAAGCGCACGTTCCGTTTGCAGCTTTGCCGCGACGAGTTCGCGTTGTCGCGCCGCCAAGCGTTCTTTCTGGGAATAGAGCGTCGCGATCGCGGATTCGCTATTGAGCGCGGTAAGCTCGGCTTCGACGATCTTATTGCGCAGTTCCTTAGCGCGCGATTCTTGTTCCGCCGCGCGACGACTTTGTTCGCCTTGCGTCTCCTCGAGATTCTTGACGCGCTCTTCCAACAACACGATGCGTTCTTCGCCCTTGGCGAGCTCGATCTTCAACGCGGTGATGCGCTTGGTCTTCTCTTGACGTTCCTCGCCGACGCGTTCGAGTTCCGCTTGTAATTCGGTCTCGCGCTTTTTCAAGACCTCGATACCGGCGTCGAATTTGTCTTTCGCTTCTTTTTTCTCTTCGTATTCCTTAGTAACGGCGTTAAGGTCGCGCGACGTCTCTTGCGTTTCTTTCGCAAGTTGTTCGACGCGCTTAGAGAGCTGCGATTCGCGTTCCGTCGACGCGATCTGTTTCGCACGCAACTTGTTAAGTTCTTGCGATTTCTCGCGCTGCGTCGCCGCTTCTTTTTCAAATTCCGCGTCCGCTTGCGTCAGCGTTTGACGTAAACGCGTTACTTCGTCGCTGAGCGTTTCGAAATTCTCGGTGAGTTTCGCCGTCTCCGTCGACAACGCCGCCAGTTCGCTACGACGCGAGATCAGCCCCGCGCCTCCTTGGGACGCGCCGACGACGAGCGTGCCGTCAGCCGTCAAGAGCGAGCCGTCCGCGGAAAGGAAGTTCGTCGGTTCGTCGCAATCGCGATACAACTGCTTTGCGACCGCGATCGATTCCACGATCCACGTGCGGTGCAGTAAACGTTGCATGAGCGCCGCGAAACGCGGTTCCGTTTCGACAAATTGGTCCGCGCGCCCGAGCACGCCTTCGCTGTGTTCGAGTTTCGGGTCTAACGGAATATTCGCGCTAGGATTAGGATCGAGCCAGATGAAGCCGACACGACCCGCGAATTGCGAGCCGCGACGTTCGATATAGCGAAATAATTCCGGTTCCGGCGGAACGACGACGTATTGCGCGGTCTGACCTAACGCGAGTTCGATGAGCGGCGCCGCTTCCACGTTGACGCGCAACAGGTCGGCGACTAGCCCGTAAGCGTTATGGAACGGCGAGTTCGGGTCTTGCTTCGCGCGCATCGTCTCGATCACGCCCGGACTAAGACCTTCGTAGCGTCGCAGTAAGTCTTTGAGGATCGCGGAACGTTCTTCAAACGCGGCGCGCTTGCGTTCCAACTCCGTGAAGTTGCTTTGCTTCGCGCCTAATTCGCGTCGCAGTTCTTCGCGCGTCTTCTTCAGTTCGCCAAGACGCGTCATCGTGGCGTCGTGTTCCGCTTCGAGCGCTTGTTCGTCCGCTTTAAGTTGTTGGACCGTCTCCGTTAATTCGCATTGTTGTCGGAGCGCTTCTTCGTATTGCGTCTTCTTGCGCTGTTCCGCTTGCTCCAACGCGCGACGACGCGTGTCGAGTCCGGCAAGCTCGCCGCCGTAACGACTCGATTCCTCGGTCTTGCTCTGTAATTCCTTTTTGACTTCGTCGCGTTCTCGCGTCAATTCCGCGACGCCGCTTCCTAGTTTCTCGACGTCGGCGTTTTCACGAGCGTAATCGGCGTTGATATCGGCGACGTTCTTGCGCGCTTCGTCAAGTTCCTGTTGCGTTTGTTTCGTGGAGGCGTCGGCGTCCGCGCCCTTAGAGACGAGTTCGTAGGCGAGCGCGGCGCTCTTCGCGGCTTCGGTCGTCCATTCGGCGATCTGACCGCTCTTGAATTCGACGCTAGAACTTTCCGCCAAGATCTTGCCCGTCGTTACGGAGAGTTCCGATTCGATCTCGCGCAGTTCTTGACCGACGGCCGTCAGCTTCGCGTTCAACTCGGTCTGCAACGCTTCCGCGGCTTGTATCTTATTGGCGCACTCGGTCTCAAATTCGGAGTAGTCCGTCGTTTCGGCGTTGAGCTTATCGCGTTCGGCGGTCTTTAAACGCCATTCGTAGAGACTGACTTCCGTGCGCAGCTTCTGTAAGCGCGTCGTGTATTGGCGATAGCGTTCCGCTTTACCCGCTTGCGTTTTGGTGCGACGAAGTTGGCTTTCCAGTTCCCCGACGACGTCGGAAATACGCAATAAGTTCTGCTCGACGCGTTCCAGACGTCGCGCAACTTCTTGTTTCTTCGCGTTGAAACGCGACACGCCCGCCGCTTCTTCGAGCACGGCGCGGCGTTGCAACGACGAGCTTTGCAATAACGCTTCGACGCGGCCTTGTTCGATGACCGCGTAACCCTGCGAACCGAGCCCGGCGCCGCCGATGATATCGCGGAAATCTTTAAGACGGCTTGCTTGACCGTTGATGAGATATTCGGATTCGCCGCTGCGATAGACGCGGCGCGTAAGATGTAATTCGTCCGCTTCAAACGGCAGAAGACGTTTGCTGTTGTCGAACGTGAGCGTAACTTCCGCGGAACCGAGCGGCGAGCGCGACGCCGAACCGTTGAAGATAACGTCCGTCATCTCGTCTCCGCGCAGACGTTTCGCGCTTTGTTCGCCTAACGCCCATTTGATCGCGTCGACGACGTTCGATTTGCCCGAACCGTTAGGACCGACAAGCGCGCAAACGCCCTCGTCGAGCTCCATGCGAGTTCGATCGGCAAAACTTTTGAAGCCGTATATTTCGATCGATTTTAACATTGTTGTTAGGACGTCGGCGCGACTGTGATTTCCGTGGATAAAACTTAACGCGTGCGGCGCGAAACGACTACGCGCCGAGTTTGAGAATAACGAATTACGGTAAACGACGCAAGAGATATATTATCGTCGCCGACGTCAAGCGGTTTTTAGAGACGAGAAAACGCGCGCAAGTCGACTTGGTCGTGCGTACTTGCGCGCGTTTTGCGTTAGTTATTTGTAGAACCTATTGGCGATCCACGTCTCGCATACGAACAGCGTCGCGAGCAGTATTACTAAGAACGCGTAAGGGTCTTTTTGTTTTCCGCGTCTGGCGGCGTCGAGCGTTTTCCCCGCGGCTTTGAGGTCGAGCTTCTTGTACGGCGCTCCGTCCCATAAGCGATCCCATTCCTCTTCGGGGTAACGCGTCAGATCGAATTTGCTAGGATCGATCGAGGCGGCAAACGCGACGTCGATCGTTTTGCCGTCTTTATTTGCCGTTGTGCGCGCGCGGTACACGCCCGCCGCTTTCACGCCGGGGAACCGTATTTGGCGACGTTCCACGTCGGTCGGCGTGGAGATCTCTTCGCCGTTGGGCGTTACGATAGTCGCGGCGCCGGGGAACGTTTTCAGCGGCGAACTAAGCGTCGCGACTTCCCCGACCGTGTAATTCAGGATCGACGACGAACTCGAAGCCAAGCGTCTCGCCGCGCCGTCCGCGAAGACCACGAAGACCCACGCCGCGTCCGTCGACGTCAGCGCGTTCCAAGGATCGTTTTGCGTCGAGTCGGATATCGGCGTCGCTAACGTCGCGACTACCCCTCGACCTACGCGATTCTCAATAAGACCGGGCAACGCCTCGTTCGGCGCGTCGGTATTGTCCGCGCCGATTCCCGTTATATGCGCGACGACCGTCGCCGTCTCGCTTACGTCTTCGAGCTTCCAATACTTCGCGATCGGCAACGCGTCCCACGGAATACCGTACGACTCAAATTGTCTGAACGTCGCCAACAACGGGGTATTGTAATCCACCGGCAGCAACTGGCGATCCCAATTCGGCGCTTTGACTTGCGTTGTCGGCTTGCATCCGAGTAGATCCACGACCTCGGGGGACTGGAACGGCGCGATCGGCGCGGCGTTGCGACCGAGAAATACTCCGAGCCCGCCGCCGTCTTCGACAAACGCCGTCAAACGCTTAACGACTTTCTCGTCGAGCGCCAACGGGTCGAGTAAAAAGATCGCGCGATAACGCGAGAGCTCCGCCGCGGTCGCCGTCGCAAGATCGCGTGGCGCGGTCTCCGTCCTGTTCTTCGCGGAACCTTTGGCGGAGTAGGGGACGACGTCGAGGTCGAACGGCGCTTTGCCCGCGCGACGAAGGTCCTCAGGCGCGAGCGCTTGCGTTAAGAACAACGCTTTTTCCGCGCACGGGGCGGGCGCCACGACCAATAACTTTCTCTCGGGCGCTACGTCGACGGCGAACCATCTGACGTCGTCGACCGACAACGCGTCTCCGCCGACGACGCGCGCGGCGCCGATACACGGCCCTAGCGGCAGTCCGGAGGTCTGGAAGTTGACGGAACGCTTGGAACGCCCTTCGCCAAAAGACGCGGTCTGTGATTCGCGGTGGAGGATAAGGTCTTTGTTATTAAACAATTTAAGGTCGCTAAGGTCGGCTGGCGATTTCTTTGCGTCAAAGACGACGAGCTCCAACGTGACGTCGCCGGCAGTCGCGGCGTCGCGTTCAATATCGACGTCGACGCGCAACGTCGCGTCTTGCGAGATCGTTTCCGCGGATAACGCGAGATCCACGATAGAGACGTTGCGATAGTCTTCGTCGCCCAGGTCGACGAAATAGAGCGTCGGCGGCGTCGGGTTCGCGGCGCTAGGCGTTAGCTTATTGACGAGTTTGCGAATATCGCGTTCCGCCCAGCCCGCGCGCGTCGCGTCCGTGATGACGAAGATCTCGCGCGCTCCCAGTTCCGAGCGTTCCGCCAACGCGATTCCCTCCAAGACCGTTTGCGCGATCGTGCGACCCGTCGCCGCGGGCAACAGTTTCTCTAATCGCTGTTTCGCGGCGTAACGGTCCGGTAAAAACGCGTCGCCGTCGTAAGAACCGTCTAGAATCGCGATATCGCTCCCCTTAGGCGTCTGGTCCAAGATCGTGCGCGCCGTCTCGATCGCGCGGTCGAATAACGTCGCGTTCTCTTTCACGCGTAACATTCTCGGCGACGTGTCGACGCAGACGATTGCCGCTACGGCGGAATCGCGACCCGCGATACCCGCGGTCTCGGGCTTCGTCGGGACCTGCGATTCTTCTCCTTCTTCCACGTTGGCGGCTTCTTCTAACGCCGCTTCCTCCGCCGTCTCCACGAGCGTCTTGTTCGCCGATCTGTCCGCAAAATACGGACGCGCTAAGATCAGACCCAATAAGATGAAAAGACAAGCGCGCACGACGAGTAACAACAGCTTCTTCAACGTGAATTTGCGTTTATTCGTCGAGAGTTTCGCCGCCGCGAATTGTAACGCCGGGAAAACGATCTTTTTCGGCTTCCCCTTAGAGAGTAGATGGATGACGATCGGGATAAGCGTCGCCGCGAGTCCGGCTAGAAAAAAAGAAAACGTTGTAAAATTCATTGCGGCGCGCGCCTCCGTGCTTCGTTGCGCCTCAAGACAACGCGTCCCAAGAATCTCCGCAACGTCGTCAGTATAACAAATACGCGCGTATGATTCAAGTCGCCTATCGACCGCGCGAAAAAAGAAAAAAGCTCGACGACGCGGTTTTTACGTCGTCGAGCTATGTTAGCTCTTATCGAACTAGGTCCGATTCAAACTCATTTCACTTCGAAGTCGGCGTCGATCGCGTCGTCGTCGGCGTTCGATTTCGCTTCGCTCGCGCCGGCGCCCGCCGCGGCTTGCGCTTGTTGAGCTTGTTGCGCGCTTTCGTACAACGCCTTGCTCATCGCGTGAGAAGCTTGTTCGAGTTCCGCGAACGCGGACTTGATCTTGTCGGCGTCGTCCGTCTTGCACGCTTCGCGAGTCTTTTCGATCGCGGCGTTGAGCGCGCTCTTGTCTTCCGGACGCAGTTTGTCGTCGTGTTCCTTCAACAGCTTTTCGAGCTCGAAGCACATCGCTTCAGCCTTGTTCTTGGACTCGACGAGTTCCTTGCGTTTGCGGTCTTCTTCAGCGTGTTCTTCCGCGTCTTTACGCATACGCTCGATCTCGGCGTCGGTCAGACCGGAGGATTGCTCGATACGGATCTTTTGCTCTTTTTGCGTGCCAAGATCCTTCGCCTTGACGTTCAAGATACCGTTGGCGTCGATATCGAACGTGACTTCGATCTGCGGCAAGCCGCGCGGTGCCGGCGGGATCTCTTCGAGGTTGAATTGGCCGAGCAAACGGTTCGCGGAAGCGATCTCGCGTTCGCCTTGGTAGACCTTGATCGTAACGGCGGTCTGGTTGTCGTCGGCCGTCGAGAAAACTTGTTTCTTTTCCGTCGGGATCGTCGTGTTCTTTTCGACCAACTTCGTCATAACGCCGCCGAGCGTTTCGATACCGAGAGACAACGGCGTAACGTCGAGCAACAAGACGTCTTTGACTTCGCCCGCCAAAACGCCCCCTTGGATCGCCGCGCCGACCGCGACGACTTCGTCGGGATTAACGCCCTTGTGCGGTTCTTTGCCGAAGATCTTTTGGACCGTTTCTTGGACTTTCGGAATACGAGTGGAACCGCCGACCAAGACGACTTCGTCGATATCGGACGGCGAGAGGTTCGCGTCGCGCAGCGCTTGCATGACGGGGCCCTTCGTGCGTTCGATCAGGCTGTCGACGCGACGTTCGAATTCAGCGCGAGTGATCGAGATCTGAAGGTGTTTCGGACCGGTCGCGTCTTGCGTGATGAACGGGAGGTTGATGCTCGTCGATTGTTGTTGACTGAGCTCGCACTTCGCCTTTTCAGCCGCTTCTTGCAGACGTTGCAACGCCATCGGGTCTTTACGAAGATCGACGCCGTACTTGCCTTGGAAGTCGTCCGCCATGTAGTTGATCAAAACTTGGTCGAAGTCGTCGCCGCCAAGGTGCGTGTCGCCGTTCGTGCTGACCACTTCGAAAACGCCGTCCGCAACGTCCAAGACGGAAACGTCGAACGTACCACCGCCAAGGTCGAAGACGACGATCTTTTGGTTGACGTTCTTATCCAAGCCGTAAGCCAAAGCCGCGGCCGTCGGTTCGTTGACGATACGAGCGACTTCAAGACCCGCGATCTGGCCCGCGTCTTTCGTCGCTTGACGTTGCGCGTCGTTGAAATACGCGGGAACCGTGATGACCGCCTTGTTCACTTTGTGACCAAGATACGCTTCCGCGGATTCCTTCAGCTTACGGAGCGTCTTCGCGGAGATCTCCGCCGGAGTGTACGTGTTGCCGTCGACGTCGACTTTGACGTAATCTTCGCCGACGCCCGTGACTTTATAAGGAACGGCCGTCTCTTCAACGCCGACTTCGTTTCGCTTGCGACCCATGAAACGCTTGATAGAAGCGATGGTGCGCGTCGGGTTCATGACCGCTTGACGTTTCGCCAATTCGCCGACAAGGTTCTCGCCGGAGTCGGTGAAAGCGACGATACTAGGCGTCGTGCGGTAACCTTCCGAGTTCGGAATGACTTTCGCGTCGCGACCTTCCATTACCGCTACTACCGAGTTCGTAGTGCCGAGGTCGATACCGATGATTTTTTCGCCTTGAGCCATGATGTTTCTCCTTCTTACAATATATATCTTTCCGCGACTCGATCCGCTCCCGCTCTCGCGGATTCCCTGCGCATCGACGCCGTCGTTTAATTCTTGCGTTAAAGAGCCGCGCGCCAAACTTGCGTCTCGCTCGCGTCTCTGCCTTCTATTAAAGCAATTATGGCGCCAGAAAAATTTTACAACAGAAATTCCTAAAATTTTTTCTTTCAGCTCGCGACGACGGTTTTTTATACCTCGCGTCGCTCTTTCATATTATACGAACTTTACGCGACCGTCCTTATCTTTTTTTAGTTTATCCTCATAAACTGCCATTTTGACAGAACGAAAACGTTTCGTTGCTTTTGGCGTCCTTGCGTCAGTTCGTTCCGGCGTTAAAATCAATAATAAGAAGTTCGCGTCGTCGACGCGAGTTATTGACGCCGAAGCGGCGCGTTCGCGCAGTAGACAAAGGAAACGACCATGCATTATCTCATCACCGGAGGCGCGGGGTTCATTGGTTCGCACTTGACGGAATATTTTTTACGTCGCGGCGATCGCGTCTCTATCGTCGACGACCTTTCGACCGGCGTTTGGCAAAACGTCGCGCATCACGACGGCGATCCCAATTTCCGCGCGTATGTCGCCGACGCCGCCGACGCGACGCTCATGGAACGCGAGATCCGCGAAGCCGATTTCGTCTTCCATCTTGCGAGTTCCGTCGGCGTCAAACTCATCGTCTCCGAGCCCGTCGAGTCGATACGTCGCATCGTCCGACCCACCGAGACGATCGTCGACCTTTGCGCAAAATATCGCAAACCTGTTTTGCTCACGTCTACGAGCGAAACTTACGGTAAATCGGAATCGACCCCGTTCCGCGAAGATATGGACGTTACGCTGGGACCTAGCTGTAAGAACCGCTGGGCTTACGCTATCGCGAAGCTGCTTGACGAGTTCTATCTCCTCGCGCATCGCGATCAGACCTCGTTGCCCGTCTATATCGTGCGTCTGTTCAACGTCGTAGGACCGCGTCAGACCGGAAGTTACGGCATGGTGCTTCCGCGTTTTGTCTCCGCCGCTCTGCGCAACGAACCGCTGAAAGTCTACGGCACCGGCGAGCAATCGCGCTGCTTCTCGTCCGTATACGATATCGTTGAAGGACTTGCGCGAGTCTCCGAATCGAAAGAGGCGATCGGCGAAGTTATCAACCTCGGCAGCGACCAAGAGATCTCTATCGCCGATCTTGCGAAACGCGTGATCGAGTTGTGCGATTCCAAATCGACGATCGAGCGTATAAGCTATACCGAAGCGTACGGCCCGAATTTCGACGATATGCAACGCCGGCTCCCGTGCCTCGATAAAGCGCGCCGCATCATTGGTTGGAACCCGTCGCATACGCTCGACGAGATCGTTATCGAGACGCGCGATTGGCTCAAACAGAGCGGGCGAGA
The DNA here is from genome assembly GCA_045599605.1 of Thermoguttaceae bacterium. Taxonomy (GTDB): domain Bacteria; phylum Planctomycetota; class Planctomycetia; order Pirellulales; family Thermoguttaceae; genus RUG369. Next base: position 4,141 of record JAZRWE010000033.1, on the reverse strand, counting down.
CTAACTCTCGCGGCGGAATTGGAACAAACGTTTATAACGAACAATAACGATAAGAGTAAATTTACTCTTTGTCACATAAAGAGATAGATCGAGTATATCATGGAAAAGATCAAGATCGCCATTCTTGGCGCCACCGGTTACACCGCGTTAGAATTACTGAAACTCCTCCGCCGTCACCCCGCCGCCGAAGTCGTCGCCGTTACGAGCCGTGAAAACACGAGCTGCATCGCCGACGTCCATCCCTCGCTGACCGGTCAATATACGATCTGCTGCGAAAACTTGAAGCCCGCCGACCTCAAAGCGCGCGGCGTCGATACCGTTTTCAGCTGCCTCCCGCACACCGCTACCGCCGCCGTCGCGCCGGAATTGCTTGAACTCGGCATGAAAGTCATCGACTTTGGCGCCGACTACCGTCTCAATGACGCCGCCGTCTTTAACAAGTGGTACAACGTGACGCATCCGGACCCGGAACGTCTCCCGCTTACGCCGTACGGTTTGCCGGAACTCTTCCGCGAAGAGATCAAGAAGTCCGCGTTGATCGCCAATCCCGGATGCTATCCGACTTCCGCGATCCTGCCTCTTGCGCCGTTGCTCAAGGGCGGATATATTGCCGAAGACGATATCATCATCGACTCCAAGAGCGGCGTTTCCGGCGCGGGCCGCAAGCCTAGCTTGAAGAACCTCTATCCGGAATGTAACGAAGCGATCTCCGCTTACGCCGTCGGCGCGCACCGTCACACGCCCGAGATCGAAGAAGTCCTTACGACCGCGAGCGGGAAAAACGCCAAGATCATTTTCACGCCTCACCTTACCCCTATGGATCGCGGCATCTTGACGACAACGTATTCCAAGCCGGTCAAGGCGGCTACGCAAGAAGAATTGCTCGCGTATCTCCGTGAGTTCTATGCGAACGAACCGTTCGTTCAAGTTGTCGACGCGCTTCCGTCCACGAAAGACGTCATCCATACGAATCGCTGCCATTTGACCGTCCGCGTCGTCGGCTCGCGCGTTATGACGATCTCCGCGATCGACAATCTCGTCAAGGGCGCCGCCGGAGCCGCCGTTCAGAACTTCAACGTGATCCACGGCTTCGACGAAACGACCGCGTTGCTGTAAGTTCGTTGCCGCGCTAGCGAAATAGCTTTATCGTGATAACGCCGCGTTACTATCGACGCGGCGTTTTTTTTTGGACGCGTTAGTGGAAAGAAATATTATTTAAAGAACCCGCGATTTTTCGTCGTGAAACCAACGTATTTATCTGTGTCGGTGTAATAGTTCGCGTAATAATGGCGACGTTTTCACGTTTACTATCGCGTTATATTACACATATTACGCTTATCGAATTGAAATTTTGAGAGAATAGGTTATTTGGAGAAATAAGGATTTGAGGAACAAGAGCTTTTATACGAAATTTTAGCAAAATTTATTAAATACAATGTGGAACTTATTGACAATATGTCTCTCTTAATGTAAAAATCATTACGGAGTTTTTTACAATTCAAAAATTGTGTAAAAAATTGTGTAATACACTTGCGGGGAAGTAAGGGAAGTTTTTGAAAACGTTGGTCTGCTATCGTAGATCGACAGTCTAAGACGTCCTCTGCGTATCGACGCGAGAGATTTACATGTGAAGACTCTGTTTTGCCGTTGCGACTACATCTTTCGTTATTTGTCGCTATCGGTGAAAAATATATATATATTTTTATTTTATGGAGATTAGTGTGAAAACTACGCTTTCCAAAAAAGGTTTTACCCTTGTCGAGCTTCTCGTCGTTATCGCGATCATTGGTATTTTGATCGGTCTGCTTCTGCCCGCCGTTCAAGCCGCTCGTGAAGCCGCTCGTCGTATGCAATGTACGAACCAGTTGAAGCAACTCGGTCTTGCCGCCCAAACCTTCACCGACATTAACAAGTACCTCCCGAACGCCAGTTATCAAGTTGGCTTCAAATCTTACGAAGGCGTTTGTGGCAACTGGGGCCGTTACTCCGGTCTCTGCGTTATGCTTCCGCAATTGGAACAAGCTTCCTTGTACCAAATGCTCGTCAACAACATCGAAAACGGCGTCTCTCCTTGGGACACCGGTACCGATAAGGCCGCTTGTCACCAGGTCGACGCTTTCCTTTGCCCGTCCGATGGTAGCGGCAAAACCAATGAAGGCGATCGCGCCGCTACGAACTACCACCTCAACCGTGGCGACATCACCCTCAACTGGGACTGGAACGAATATCGTGGCGCGTTCTCCAATGGCGCTCAACACAAGATGGACTTCTCCGATATCACCGACGGTCTGAGCAACACCGTCTTCTTCAGTGAAGCCGTTATCGGTACCGAACGCTCCACCGGTAAGATCAAGGGCGGTCAAGTTGCGCTCGGCGGCGCCTTCAACTCCAATACTTCCGACTGGGAAAACTTCTACTTCAAGCCGTCCACCTGTGCCGCGGCTCGTGGTACCGGAGGCGAAATTGCTAGCGGTTACGACGTTGTCACCACCGGCGACCAACTTACCGGTCAACGTTGGGCTGATGCTCAAAACCCCTACACCATGTTCTACACCATTCTTCCCCCGAACGCTCCCACCTGCGCTAGAGGCAACGAAAGTAGCGTTATCACGACCGCTTCCTCTAACCACAGCGGCGGCGTCAACGCTTGCATGGGCGACGGTTCCGTTCGCTTCGTCAGCGACACCGTTGACTGCGGCGATCAATCCAACGACCTCTACAACGTCGTTCGTAACAAGGCTCGTCCGCAAGATTATAGCGGTAAGTCCGTCTACGGCGTCTGGGGCGCTATGGGTTCTAGCTTCGGTGGTGAAACCGTCGCTCTGTGATCTAACGCTATCGTCAGATCGTTTAGTAACGCTAGGCTTGAGCTAGCGTTACGATAAATAATCGTTTTTGTGGAAAGGCGTTGCGTTCTAGTCAACGCCTTTCTTACGATTTAAGGAGTAAATTAATGAAACTCGTAAAATATCTCTTCGTCGCCGCGTTGGCTCTCAATCTCTGTTGCTTGACCGGTTGCGGTAGCAGAGATAAGGCGTATACCAAGATCTCCGGTACCGTCATGATGGACGGCGCGCCGTTGGCGGACTGCGTTTTGACTTTCTACGCGCAAAGTCCTGACGGGGAAAACGGCAGTGGTAAGACCGACGCGCAAGGCAACTTCACTGCGACCTCGCAAGGCGCGGAAAACGGCGGTACCGGCTTGAAGCCCGGCGAATACAAAGTCACCGCGATGAAGAATTCCTCCGTCGTTGACGAAGACCAAGAAGCTTATAACAACGGTACCATTACCTACGACGAACTTCAAGAACGCAAGGCTAAGAAGGGCGCTTACGCAAAATCTTCTAGTAGCGAACTCCTTACCCCGAGACGCTATCTCGATGAGAACTCGACCCCGTTGAGCATCACCGTCACCAAAGACGCGAAGAGCAACGTGTTCGAACTCGTCATCGAATGAGACTCGTTGCCGAGAACTTGTGAAAACAAATGATGGATAGCCGCGTAGGATAGTTCTTACGCGGCTGTTTTTTTAGGTCGTCGCGTACGAAACTGAAAGGGACCTGATCGATTGCGATCGATTGCGGGCCGTATTGTCGCGAACCGTTTGAAACGCATAGAAAGACGCTGAAAAATAATTCTATCGTCGCGGGCTCCGATCAAATTTCTTTCGACACGTCGCCGTTCTTAATAAGCGCCTGAAAAGTCGAGTTTGTTTGAAGTATACGACGACGTTGAAAGAATTATAAGATGTTGAGATTTATAATATTAAGATACGTGGGGGGAAGCATGGGCTCTTTGTTGGCGATATTGAAGGGAGACTTTTGTAAACGATATGTTTCAGGAGAGCGGAATGCGCGTAGTTTAAAAAAATAAAGACGAAAACAAAAATTTCATAATGTGCTAAATTTATGCAAATAAACTGGTTAAGACGGTGCGTTCTTGGATGAGATGGATGAAAAGATAAAAAAATTTTTGAAGCCCCCTTGTGAAAACGATTTCATCGGTTATATTCTCCAAAGTCGTTAGCAAACGACAGACGACTGATACGAGCGAAAGCGAGTTAAAGTCAACGATATTTTACAATTAGGTAATGCAAGAGTGGCGTAGTAACACACTACTATAATTTTGTCGAATTTGATAT
>JAZRWE010000032.1:0-125676 GCA_045599605.1 Thermoguttaceae bacterium | reverse complement strand
GAAGGTTCGACTTTCGCGTGTTCGACGACTTTCAACGACTCGGGATTGAGGTAATCCTTGTAATCGCCGGTGTTTTGAGGATCGTCCGGATTCGCGACGTTGAACAGGCGGTCGTACAAACGAACTTCGACGTCGAGCGCGGTCGGGGCGGCGACCCAGTGGATCGTGCCTTGGACCTTACGACCGTCCGCGCTTTGACCGCCGCGAGTCGCCGGGTCGTACTCGCAATGCACTTCGACGACGTTGCCGTTCTCGTCTTTGACGCAGCTCTTACACGTGACGTAGTAAGCGTATCGGAGACGAACTTCGCGGCCCGGAGTAAGGCGGAAGTACTTCTTCGGCGCGTCTTCCATGAAGTCGTCGCGCTCGATGTAAAGTACTTTGGCAAACGGGACTTCGCGCGTTCCGTCCGCTTCGTTTTCCGGGTTGTTGATCGCGGTCAGCGTCTCGACTTGGTCTTCGGGGTAGTTGTCGATGACGAGCTTGATCGGGTCGAGGACCGCCATACGGCGCAACGCTTGTTTGTTAAGAACTTCGCGAACGCTGTTTTCGAGTACGGTCGCTTCGATCGTGCTGTTGAACTTCGCGACGCCGATCGTCTTGCAGAAGAGACGCAGCGCTTCCGGAGTGTAGCCGCGACGACGAAGACCGCAGATCGTAGGCATACGAGGATCGTCCCAACCGTCGACGTAGTTGTTCTTGACGAGTTCCAGGAGCTTGCGCTTGCTCATGACCGTGTACGTCAGGTTCAGACGCGCGAATTCGATCTGTTGAGGATGATAGACTCCGAGTTCGTTAAGGAACCAGTCGTACAACGGACGATGGTGTTCGAATTCGAGCGTGCAGATGGAGTGCGTGATCCCTTCGATCGAGTCTTCAAGACCGTGCGCCCAGTCGTACATCGGGTAGATGTTCCACTTCGTGCCTTGACGGTGGTGATTCGCGTGAACGATGCGGTACATCACGGGGTCGCGGAGGTTGAAGTTCGGGGACGCCATATCGATCTTAGCGCGGAGCGTCTTCGTGCCGTCCGGGAATTCGCCGTCGCGCATGCGTTGGAACAGGTCGAGGTTCTCTTCGACGCTACGATCGCGCCAAGGACTCGGCGTGCCGGGAACCGTCGGCGTGCCGCGCGTCTCGCGGATCTGGTCGGCGGTGAGGTCGCAGACGTACGCTTTGCCCTTCTTGATCAGTTGGATCGCGTATTCGTACATTTGTTCAAAATAGTCCGACGCGAAGAAGAGACGGTCTTCCCATTCCGCGCCAAGCCATTTCGCGTCTTCTTTGATCGATTCGACGTATTCGACGTCTTCTTTCGTCGGGTTCGTGTCGTCGAAGCGGAGGTTGAACTTGCCGCCGAACTCTTTCGCCATGCCGGAGTTCAGGATGATCGACTTCGCGTGACCGATGTGGAGATAGCCGTTAGGCTCGGGGGGAAAACGCGTGTGGACGCGGTGGTCGAAACGACCCGTCTTGTTGTCGTCTTCGATGATCTGTTCGATGAAATGGAGCGAACGCGGCGCTTCTTCGTTATTTTCGGCGGGCGTGAGATTCGGTTCTGCCGTCATGTTTGATTCCTATCGAGCTATATTATGCGACGTTATTCGCCGCGTTGTCATTTTGTTTGGGGGCGTTTGACGCTTACTATCAAAGCGCGTCGATCTGCGCGCGCAACGCGCGGATGAAGTCCGGATTCGTGCCGCAGCAACCTCCGACGAACTTCACGCCGAGGTCGAGCAATTTCACCGCTTGAGCCGCGAAATCCTCCGGCGTTTGCGAGTAAATCGTGACTCCGTCGACCGTTTGCGGAAGACCGGCGTTGCTCTTCATCCAAAGAGGACGATCCGTGACCGCCGTCATGCGTTCGCAGATCGCGGGGAACCCTTCGATACCGCGACCGCAGTTTGAACCGACGACGTCGGCGCCTGCCGCGACGACCGCTTCGACGAATTTTTCCGGCGTCGCGCCCATCATCGTGCGATCCTTCTTCTTACCGCTGTCAAACGTCGCGGTCACGGCAACGAACATATCGAGCGATTTCGCCGCTTTGACCGCTTGGACCGCTTCGTTAGGATCGCTGCTCGTCTCGATCGCGATACCGTCGACTCCGCCTTCTTTCAGCGCCGCGATCTGTTCCGCGTAAGCGTCGAAGATCGCCGATTCCGGGACTTCGCCGAGCATCAGCATTACGCCGGTCGGACCAAGGTCACCGAACACAAAGACTTCGTGGTCCGTCACTTCGTTCGCGACTTCGCGCGCGATCTGCGCCGAGCGGCGGTTGATATCCGCGAGCTTATCCGCTTCGCCGTGCTTTTCCAAGACGAAGCGCGTCGAGCCGAACGTGTTGGTCAACACGATATCGGAACCGGCTTCAGCGTACGACTTGATCACCGCCTTGACGATCTCGGGATCCGTCAAGTTGAGCAGGTCGGGATGCGTGCCGGCCGGGACTCCGCGACGCTGGAATTCCGTTCCCATACCGCCGTCAAGCAGCACGGCGCGTTTGTTCAACAAACTTTGGATCTTAGCGTTAGGCATCTTTCCTCCCGTTCTATTGTCGTGGTTTTGCCGAAGATCGAAATGCATATTATGTTAATTATAACGCCTTGTCAAGAAAACAAAGTAGGGAACCCCCATTTTCAGGAGTTCCCTACATGATTTTTGTTTGGAGAGACTAGCGAACGCCCGACTCAATAGATCGTGCCGGAGGACGTCGTTTGCGGTTCGTAGACCACGCCGGAGAACGGATCGGGATCGCTCGGGAAGGAGTCGACGACCGGCGCTTGCGCGGGACGAGCGACAGGCTCGTAATTCAGCGCCACTTTCGGAGCTTGCGCGGCGACGGGTGCGCTAGCGTAGGAGGCGTCGTCAACGCTAGGGAAGTTGTCGGCAAGAGTCGGGAACGCGTCGGCGCTCGGGAAAGGAGAGTCGAGCGTAGTCTGCGCGTAGCTTTGCGGCGCGGGGACGTCTAAGTCGGCTTGCGGAAACGGATGCACTTCGGGGAACTCGAACGCGACGTCGGGACTCGCGGAACCGACTTGCGCGAACGATACGGCGTCGGCGCTCGGCGCGCTAGGCGCGGGGACGTCGGCGTAAGTCTGCGCAGCGGCGGGAGCCGGCGTTTCGTCGTAGCTGACCGGCGCGATAGGCGCGGACGGAAGCGTCGTCGCGTCCGCTACGGAACTAGAAATATCGCGCGAGAAAGAGTCGTTCTTGCTCGTTTCAGAGCTCGCGGCGCTTTTGTTCGCGTCGGTCGCGGCGACATAGTTCTCCATCTCGGAGGACGTTTCTTCGCCGGAATCGTATTTGCCTTGTTGCGCTAACGACTCGGAACGCTTCGACTTCTTCTCGTCGGCGTCGCTCGTCGTGTAATTCTCGGGCGGAGGCGTCAGGTCGTCAAGTTCGTCCAATTCGTCGGGCATATCCGCGTGAGAAGCTTTTGGTTCCTTAGAAAAAGGGTTACGCATGCTGAAACCGGATTTACATCCGACCGAACCCGTCGTCAGCGCCAACGCGATCGTAAGCGCTAAATAGGTTCTAATAGACGACTTCATCGAAAACATGATGGACTTCCCTGTCTGTGTCTGATACGTCGAAAAACGCGCCGCGTCTGCTCGCGAGCCGCATCGACGATCGCTCCTTATCGTTTGCCGCGCGCTTGCGTTATCACCGTTGACTCGGCCCGAAAGGCGCGAGAAAATATGCGTGCGGTTACTTTCCTTATCGGAACTCGACAAAAAAACTAAAGTAAAAAAGATTGAATTAGGTAAAATATTCCTATTTTTCTGCTTTTGCGCTTCTTTGACGAGGTTGGGGAGAAGAGCGCGCGATCGTGAAAAGACGGCTCCTGCCCCGCGTAAGTCCTTAATAGGAACGACTATCTAACGCGCCCATAAAAAGACTTGATTGCTATGCTAGTCATTTTTCCTCTCGCGCGCAAGATGATTTTTTCGCGCCTCCGTCGGTCGTTCGACGCGATTTCTTGATAGAACTTGACGATTTTGACGATTTTGCTAATAATTGCTAACGTAACGGATTTTTTGTCCGATAGTAACAATTGACTACCGTTATAAGTGGTCGGCTAGTTATTTTGGATATAAGAACGGTGTTCGGAGCAACGCGATGGGGAGAAGAAAAACTGTCAGTATTGAAGACACGTCCTGGTGGGAACGTTTCACCGGCAGCGTCTCTAAGATCGGACATTCGATTTCCAGTCGCGTTTCGTTTGCCGGCAATCTCGCCGTCTTCTCGTTGTCGACCGTATTCTGGCTTCTCGCCAAGGGGCCGCGACGCGAGACGCTGACCTTGTGCTTCTATAATATCGGCGTGTTGAGTTTGCCCGTCGTCATGTTGACCGGAACGTTCATCGGGATGGTGCTCGCGGTGCAATCTTACCCGCAATTCAAAGTCGTCGGCCTAGAAACGCACATTGGCGCGGCGATCAACCTCTCCCTTGTAAAAGAACTGGGCCCCGTTCTCGCGGCGACGATGCTTGCGGGACGCGTCGGCAGTTCGATCGCCGCGGAACTAGGCACCATGCGCGTTACCGAGCAGATCGACGCGCTGGCGAGCATGGGCGTCAACCCGATACATTACCTCGTTACGCCGCGGTTCTTGGCGTGTCTTATCCTCATTCCCGGTCTGACTCTCTTCGCCGACCTGCTCGGCGTCGCCGGCGGCGCGTTTTTCAGTATCAAGTTGCTCAACGTCGACTGGAGCTATTACTGGGAATGGTCGCGCAACGCCGTCTCGATGTTCGACATTCTTGCCGGGATGTTCAAGACGGTGTTCTTTGGCGGCGCGATCGCGTTGATATGCTGCCATCAAGGCTTCCGTTGCGGAGCCGGCGCGGAAGGCGTGGGAAAAGCGGCGACGAGCTCTTTCGTTATCTCGTTCGTGTCCATCCTCTTCCTCGACCTTCTTCTCGACGTCTTCCTCGACCAAGCGCAAGTTTGGCTTATGGGAGGACGCTCGGGCTCGGTCGTCTGAACCATCGACTTAATAGACGTTGTATGATCGACAATAACGCGAAAGGACGCGGTTAATTATGACGCAAGATCGAACGAACGATTATCCGTTCCCGAATCTAGACGAACAACAAGCGCGCAATACGAAACGCGCCGAAGACGAGAAGTCTATCGAGGGAAGCGTCTACGTCGATCCGGAAGGGGGAAAGAAGGTCTTGCGACGTCGACCCCCGCTTCTCCAGATCCAAGACCTGAACGTCGTCTTTAACGACAACCAAGTTCTGCGCGATATCAGTTTGAAGATACGACGCGGCGAAACGATCGCGATCATCGGCGAGAGCGGTTGCGGAAAGACCGTCTTGTTGAAGAACATGATCGGACTCATCACGCCGACGACGGGCCGCGTGCTGTTCAACGGTAAAGACCTTGCAAAACTCTCCGATAAAGACCTTGCCGCCACCCGCGCTCACTACGGTTTCGTCTTCCAGATGGCGGCGCTCTTCGACAGTATGACGATCGCGGAAAACGTCGCGTTCCCGTTGAAGCAACACCGTAAAGGGATGAAGCGTTCCGAGATGGCGAAGCGCGTTCGCAATCTCCTCATCGAAGTCGGACTCAATCCGAACGTCGTCTGGAACAAGACCCCCGCCGAGATCTCGGGCGGTATGCGTAAACGCGTCGGGTTCGCGCGAGCGTTGGCGATGGAGCCCGAGATCATGCTCTACGACGAACCTACCACCGGACTAGACCCCATCATGAGCGACGTTATCAACGAATTGATGATCGGCGCGCGCGATAAACGACACGTCGCCGGCGTGCTCATCACTCACGATATGAAGTCGGCGGTAAAAGTCGCAAATCGACTCGTCATGCTTTACCCTCACTCGCGCTTGCGATCCGACGAACCGCAGATCATCTTCGACGGCACTCCCGAAGAGATCGAACGCTGCACGGATCCGCGCGTCGCTCAGTTCATACGCGGCGAGGCGGGAGATCGCATCAGAGAAATGGGAAAATTGTAATAAACGTTAAAATTGTTCTAAACTGTATTTCTTCTATAGCCGATTAGTCTAAGTGGGCCTCTTGCGCGACGCTTTAAGCCGCGCTTCGGCGAGGCCCGACGAGTCTTGTCTTTTGCTCGTCAATTGTTAATAGTCGTAACAGCAAACGCGACGCGCTTAACGACGTCTACCTTGTCCTTAACTTTTTTTATAGACGTTGGAGCCTCGCGACGCCGTAGGAGTATAGCGATGAACAGCCGCAGAATGGAATTCTTCATCGGGATGATGGTTATCGGGATCGTCATTGGCGTATTCGTGATGACGCTTTTGTTCCGTTCCGAGAGCGGTTTCTTTGTTGGCGGAAATCACGGTCGACGCATGAATATCGAATTCAAGAACGGCGCGGGTATCAGTCAGAACTCGCTCGTTATGAAGAGCGGTATCAAGATCGGGCGCGTCTACTCCGTCGTCTTGTTGGACGAAGTCAACGACTCTCGCGTCCGCGTTGCGTTCGAGTTGGAACCGGAAGCGAATATCTACTCTAACGAGATCGCGAAGATCAATCGCACGTTCTTAGGCGACGCCTCGATCGAGATCGTCGACAACCCGGATTACGACGAAGAACGCGACGGTCCTATTGTCGCGCTTGGGCCCGACGCTAATTTGAAGAGCACGAAGACCGCCGACATTATGAACACCGTTTCGAGCCTCGAGGGCGACCTCGGCGCCGCGTTGCAGAATATTAATACCGCGACCGCCGGTATCACGACGTTCATGAACAGCGTCAACGAATTTCTTGGCGATAAAGACGAACGTCAGATCAAGGCGGATCGTATTAGAGGAATTTTTGACGAACTGAACGGTACGCTCGTTTCGATCCGCGGACTTGCCGCGCATATGGACGAAGTCGTTTCCGACGAAAACCTCAAAGCGAATATCCTCGAAGCGACCGACAAGATCCCCGCTATCATGGCGCGCGTCGAAGAGATCTCGTCTAAGGCTAGCGTCTTCATGGACAACGCCTCCTCGATGAGCGACGACGTTCGCAAGACGCTCTCTCGCGCCGACACGACGTTCGACCTCGTCGACAAAAACCTGGACAACATCAACGTGTTCACGACCTCGTTGGCGGATAACGGCCCCGAGATGATGACGTCGTTGAACGAAGGCGCCGCCGAGATCAAAGGCGCGATCGACGAAGTTAAGGGCGCGATCGAAAATATCGCTTCTTTCGTCGGCAACCTCAACGAGAAACTTGACGACCCGGATTCGCCCATCGGGATACTCTCCGACTCCGAGATCGGGGCCGAGATCCGCAATATCGTCGCCAATATCGAAGAACTGACCGAGAAAGCTTATCCGATCATGGACGACGCTCGCGTCTTCTCGAACAAGATCGCGCATAAGCCCAGCTCGCTCATCTGGGATAAGAACCAAACGAAGGGCGGAACGCTCTCCGAAAAGTTCGGTTGGCAAGCGAAGTCTCCCACCGGCGGCGTCAGCTCCGCGCTGTATCGCCAAACTCCCTCCGGCGAGAAGATCTGCCAACGCAACTACTACCGACCTCTCGCCGACGTCGACTTCATGGACTCCAAGACGCGCGCCGTCTACGAAAATGAAGTACTGAAACGCGAAACGCTGCGCGGCGAAGGCTCCTACGACGACTACGCCGGCGCTTACGCCGATTACGCTAACGTCGTTCCCGCCGGTCCCGTCGCCGACGCTAACGGGTTCTGCGCCGCCGTCAAAGAGAAGACGAACCGCATCCGCTGGTCGCTCGACTCTTTCTTCGGACGCTTCTCCCCGAATCGTCGCGCCGCGCAAGAATTGGAATACGCCCAATACGCCGACGACGGCGTCAACATGGTCGGCTATGAAGCTTATCCCGGCGCTTACGACTACGTCGATCAAGCCGGTTACGCTCAATACCAAGACGCTTATGTCGACGGCGCGTACATGGACGGCGCTTACTTCGACGGCGGTCTTGCCGACGATTACGGCTATCAAACGACCTACGCTCCCAACGACTGCTACGCTCCGACGAGCGAATGCGGCGTTCCGAGCTGCGGCGTCCCGTCTTGCGACGTTCCGACTTGCGATACGCCGAACTGCGGCGTTCCGTCTTGCGACGTCCCCGGTTGCGACGCTCCTAATTGCGCCGCTAACGGAACTAACGCGCTTCGCACGACTACCGGCGCCGGATATCAAGGCGGTTCGCTCGGGCCTTACCAAGCCGAACAACCGTCCGCGATGGAAGAAGCCGACGCCGCCGACGCCGAAGAGATCGAAGAGCTCCCCAGCTCCATCAACCGCCGCGTCGACGCCAACGCGTTCGAAGACGACGGACTGCCAATGCAGATCGCTCCCCCGACTCGCTCGCGTTGATACGCGTTACCGCTAGAACTCAAAGAGACGACGAATATGGATACGCTCGATAAACAAATTGAAAACGTCGCGATCGTCGGCAGCGGACCCGCCGGTTGGACCGCCGCTATCTACGCCGCGAGAGCCGCGCTGAGACCCGTCGTGATCGAAGGCGCGTTGACCGCGGAGAATCAGGACGCCGGACTCTTGCCGATGGGGCAGCTGACCACGACTACCGTCGTCGAGAACTATCCCGGGTTCCCCGTCGGTAATATCGGCGCGTATATCGGTTCCGCGCTCGACGAAGAACGACGTTGGGGCCTACCTCCCGAGGCGTTGGGAGAAGCCGGCCCGACCGGCGTTTACGGCGCCGCGCTTGTCGAACTCATGCGCAAGCAGGCGATCGATCTTGGCGCGCGCGTCGTCGAGGAAGACGTCGTTTCCGTCGATCTCAGCGAACGCCCGTTCAAGTTATATATCTCCGACGAGACGACTATCTACGCGAAGACGGCGATCGTCGCGACCGGCGCCTCCGTGCGTTGGCTCGGACTGCCGTCGGAAGAGCGTTTCAAGAACAACGGCGTGAGCGCTTGCGCGGTATGCGACGGCGCGGCCCCGCGATTTGCCGATCGTCCCATCGTCGTCGTTGGCGGAGGCGATTCCGCGTTGGAAGAAGCGATCTATCTCACGAAATACGCGAGCAAGGTCTACGTCGTCCATCGTCGTGACGAGCTACGCGCCTCGAAGATACTGGCGGAACGCGCCGCCGCGGACCCGAAGATCGAGTTCTTGTGGAATCGCGTTCCCTGCGAGATTCTGGGGACGGACGAAGAGGGCGTTGCCGGCGTCTTGCTGCGAAACGTCCTTGCGCCCGAGGAAGAGCCGCTTAAAGTCGAAGCCGCGGGCGTGTTTGTCGCGATCGGCAGAAGACCGAACACCGCGTTCCTCAACGGCGCGTTGAAGTTGACGCCTTCCGGCTCGATAGAACGCGTTATTCCGTTCCAAAGCGCGACGAGCGTTCCCGGCGTTTTTGCGGCCGGCGACGTCGCGGACGAGCGTTATCGTCAAGCGATCGTCGCCGCGGCCTCGGGCGCGTGCGCCGCGTTAGACGCCGAACGCTTCTTGGTCGCCGACGTATGATGTGATAAAATAGAAAATATAAAACGTAATACAAAATAGGGAGAGTAAAGTAGGGGCTTTAACGACTATTTTTTGAAAAAATGTCGTTATCCCGGCTTCTATTGCTTGACGCGACGTACTTTAAAATTATAATAAAAGTTCATGACGCGGCATTGGCGTGTGAGGAGCGCTCGATTTTTCCTCATTTGAAGATAGCTCATACGTACTGACGCGGCTCTGTTTACAGGGGAGAGGTAGTTACAAGAATTTGGCGCGTTTTTGCGACGCGCTTCGCCTGTGTAGTTTGACCCATGAAATTTTATTATTACGTATGCCCGCGGTGCGGTCGAACTTGGAGAAGGTATTTTCCAAGATCGAAGATGAAGTGCAAGTTTTGTAATTCAACTTGGAAGACGAAGAAAGCAAAGGGAACTCGTTCGCATTTCTCGTTGAAGGCGACTTTTGTATGGTTGATCTGGATCGCCGCGATCCTGTTCGTACTGTATAAGGCTAACGCGTTTGTCAATATGAAAGCGCATATGAAGCCGGCGCGAAACGCCGCGCAAGTCGTCGAAAACGTCGACGCTGAGAACGAGGAAGCTGTTGCCCTTCTGTTTACGACCATCTGCCCGACGACGAATCCGTCGAAGAGGTCGTGGAAACGAACGTCGAAAACGCCGAAGGTTGAGCTTGACGTTAGATTGGAATTAGCGATCGATAACTTTGTTGTCGGTCGTTTTTTTATTTGTATAACCCGCAGGACCGATACTATCGATCGACTTCTTATAATTTGTTTGACTTTCTTTTTCTGAATATTCTGAATTTGTCTTGTATTTCTATCTAAACAACGTATCTTAATATTTGTTAGAATAGGAAAGACGGTTTTAACGCCGTCAGTTCAAACTATCGTAATAAGCCGCAGACTTGTTTTTTGACGAGTCGTTCACGCGTATTGCATAGGTAAAGAGACGAAATGAGACACACAGCCTTTTCCGCGCGTTGGAGCGCCGCGATCTTAGCTTTATGTTCGCTTATGCCGGCGTCGTCGGCGTTTGCTACCGGGCCGTTGATGAACGACGTCGGCAACGGCGCGTTGATCTGGGGAACGTCGAGCGAGCGCACTACCTACATTGGACCGTATAACGCGATGATGGCGCCGAAGATAAGTCGGCTGGAAGAAGACGACTTATCGCGCGACCCGCTGAGCTCTACGGAACGCGACCGCAGCGAGCTGTGGAAACATGCGCAAGAAGTCGGCACAGTCTTTGGCACCGACGGACTGCGTTATCGCTATCACTACGAACGCGCCGTCCAACCTCGTCGCGTCGTCGAGACGCAGATGGTCTCGGGCCGTCCCGTCAACGTCGAGAAGATCGTGTGGGAACCCGTCCTTATCAGAGTCTTGGAACCGGACGACCCCGAAGTGAAGAAGGCGAAGAAAGCCGCCGAGGAACGCGCTAAGAACCCCGCCAATAGCTCCGCTAACGGCGCCGACTCCGTCAAGCCGTGCGAATCGGTCAAGCCCTGCGAGCCCGCGAAAGACGACGCGCCTAAGACCTACGCGCAAGGGAACGCAAGCGACCCGGCCTCGCAAAAGCCTACGCTGGAAAATTCCGGCGCGATCGTCGACCCGACGGTCGATCGCTCCACGCCGCAGCCCCCCGCGACGAGCGAACAAGCCGCAAAGAACAACGATCCGACAAACGGCGACGTCGACGCGATACATCTCTCGATGACGTCTTACGACCCCGGGATGTTCCCCGCGCAGACTCGCAATATCGTCGCCGTACCGCGCGATATGGTTCGCCGCGTCGACCCCGCGCAACAACAAAACGCGAATAGCGCCGCCAACCCCGGAGCCGATAGACAATACTCTACCGGCGGATTGAAGAAGACCCCTTATAACGGCGGAAGATGAACCTGAAAGTACGACGGTAATGAATAGGAAACGACGTCGGAGAGCCCTTAGCGCTTTCCGACGTTTTTTTATAGCGCGACGTTTCGGCGTATAGTGTTTGGCGGCGTTAGAAAACGCTATATCTAGCGTGCGATCGCGTATTTTCCCGACCTTGCGGCCAACGCCTCCGCGTTCTTGCGAAAATCTTTTTCATTTTTAGAAAATCCTAATGTTTTGTCGAATGAATCCGATATTAAAAGTATCAGAGGTGAAAATCGTTAGAATTGGGGTTAACGATACGAACCGAAGAACTTGAATAAACTGCTTTTCAAGGAGCGAGAGCTTCCGAATGTCAGACGCGAGATCGTAATAGGCAGGTCGCGCGTTAGGGGGCGCTTTCGCTTAAATAAAGCCAAACGCTTGGTATACGTCGGATCCGGGGCGAAAGTCTCAAGTCGGGCGTAGAGAGCGCTTCCTTTTCCTTAATACTGCCGCGCAATAGGCGTAGCGGCGGTCTTGTCTGATGAGAACGCGTCGCGATCGGTCGATCGGACGTAACGCGTTCTGATTTTATGGCGATAAATGTTACAAAAATTCATTATCGTCGTAAATATCGATTTTTGTACATTTTTTGAATACTACGCCGACGGCTCCGAACGGACTTCGGAACTCTTGCCGTCGACGATAAATTTGGCTCGGTTTGACCCGATTCATGGAGGATATTATGGTCGCGACGCAGTCTAAGCCCGAAGCTCTTGCTCAAACGTGGAAAGACTTTATTGCCGATCGTTCTAACGAATTTCTGCGTAACGAATTGATCGAGGCGTATCTGCCGCTCGTTCGTTATCACGCCGAACGCGTTTGGTCGCGTCTTCCCGACGAAGTGGATCTTGACGACCTTGTCTCCGCCGGCGTTTTCGGTCTGATGGACGCGATCGACGCTTACGATTCCTCTCGCGGGGTCAAATTCGAGACGTACTGCGTTCCGCGTATCCGCGGGGCTATGCTGGACGAATTGCGAAATATGGACTGGGTGCCGCGTTTGGTGCGTTCTCGCGCTCGCAAGCTCGCCGAAGCCAATAAAGAACTCTCCGACAAGTTAGGAAGACTGCCCACCGAAGACGAACTGGCTCAACGCCTCAACGTCGACAAGGTCGAACTCTCCCGCGTTATGAGCGACGCCAACGCCGCCAACCTTGTCAGCTTGAATAAGAAATGGTTTGAGACCGACGGTTCTAAGGACGTCAGCGAACTCGATCTTGTCGAGGACGTGCGCGGCGAAGACCCGACCGCTAGACTGCAAAAATCCGACGTGATACGGATGGTCACCAAGGGACTCAGCTATAACGAACGCATGATCGTCATTCTGTATTACTACGAAGAGATGACGATGAAAGAAGTCGGCGCCACGCTCGACCTTAGCGAAAGCCGCGTCAGCCAAATGCATAGCGCGATCATTGCGAGACTGCAACAACAACTCAAAGACAGAAGCCCCGAGTTTGTTTGAAGAATAACGCGCTACTATTGAAACATACACAGATCGTGAGGTTCGAAGAGCGTCGGCAAGAGACGGCGTTCTTCGCGATATGAGCTCGCCCGAGCTACGCTTCTATTGAACGACACAAAAGACGACGGGAACACATAGGACAAGTAAGATCCTTGAGGACGAAACGTAGAGTAAGCGTTTCGTCCTTTCTTTATTTATTTGTCGCAGGTCAGTCCTTGGTCGTTTCTCCTTTTTTACGGGGGGTTGTAAGAAGCGCGTCGCGTCGTTACAATAACGCGGTATATCAACCGCCGCGAGACGATACGTTCGCGACAAAATATCAACGGAAATAGGTGAAAAATGACGGATCCTCGAAACGCTCAAGACGGCGATCGCGATCGACCTGCGAATCCTAACGGCGCCGCGTCCGCGTTACGCGAATATGCGCCCGAAGAGATCGTCGACGAGATCTTGTTGTCGATGGTCGACGGCGTAGGCCCTCTGACCGCGGAACGGCTAGTAACCTATTTCGGGGACCCGACGGCGGTACTGAACGCGTCGGCGGCCGAACTCAGTCGCGTCGAGAAGGTCGGCCCCGGACTCGCGCAGCGCATCGTCGAGGCGAGAAGGACTTACGACCCGTTCGCGCTCGTACGCTTCTGCAACGACAACGCGATCTCCGTGCTGACGCTCAACGACGCGCGTTATCCCGCGAGATTGAAACAGGTCGACAATCCGCCGCGGATCTTGTACGTCCGCGGAACGCTTTTACCGCAAGACTATTGGTCGATCGCGATCGTAGGAACGCGTCATGCGACCGAGTACGGACGGCGACAGGCCTCGAGATTGGCGGCGGAACTCGTCGACGCCGGGTTCACGATCGTCAGCGGCTTGGCGTTAGGCGTCGACGGTTGCGCGCATCGTAGCGCGATGGATCGTCGCGGACGAACGATCGCCGTTCTTGGCGGCGGGGTCGCGCGCATCTTTCCGCGTGAACACACCGACTTGGCGGGACGCATCGTGAGCGGCAACGGCGCGTTGATCAGCGAGTATCATCCGCTGACTCAGCCGTTGCGCGGAAACTTCCCCGCTAGAAATCGCATCATCAGCGGGTTGTCGCTCGGCGTCCTCGTCGTCGAGACCGGGTTGCGCGGCGGGTCGCTCATCACCGCGCGATATGCCGCGGAGCATAATCGCGAACTCTTCGCCGTTCCCGGACAAGTCGAACAAGAGATGGCGCGAGGGTGTCACCAACTCTTACGCGAGGGCGCGACGCTCGTCGAAACGGTAGACGATATCCTCGACGCGCTGCCCGCGTTTGAGAAGCCCGCGCCGAGACGCGAGCCCGAGCCAAGAGTCGAACGCGAGTACTATGTCGACCCGTTGGGGATCGACCCCGCCTCGCTCGCTTCGATCGACACGCGAAGCAATAAAGACGAAGAAGAACTCGACAAGAAAAAGAAGAAACGCGAACGTTCTCGCGCCGACGACCCCGAAGAACGCGCGACGAAGGAAAGACGCGAGGAAAAAGCCGCCGACGAACCGGCGCCGTTGCCGGAAGGCTTAAACGAGTTGGAACGCGCCGTTGTGGAAGCGGTCGGCGCGGCGCGCGTCTCGATCGACGAATTGATACGCGCGACCGGTCAACCCGCCTCGCGCGTCTTGGGTACGGTCGCCGTCTTGGAATTTAAGCAGGTGTTGCGTCGCTTAGAAGGCAATACCGTGGAGCGTCGACGCGTATGAGAAAGAAGAGTGTCGCGAGAGAGTTTATAAAACGGACGTTGCTGAAATTTCCGCGCGTCGCGTTGAATTACGGCGACGTGGCGCGAACGCTCGGCTTAGTCGCCGTCATTTTAGGCCTCTGTATGTTCTTATGCATACCTTGGGGCAGTCCCGCCGTCGGCGGCGGAGACGCTGAACGTCAAGGCGTGGAGGCGTTGTTGTTCAGCGGCGCGTTCTCGATACTTCTCGGAGCCGTCTTGATCTTTCTAGGTCGCGCTATCGCAATGCGAGACGTCAGGCGTAAGCGCAGAGCCGTCGCCGCGAAAGCCGCCGTCTTTGTGCAGACTATGGAAGCTAACGTCGCAAGGATCGTCAAGGAAGCCGCTGACGAGACGGAACCGCATCGCGTCAAGATCGCCGAAGCGCGCATCGCCGTCGCCGAAAAGAAATTACAGAGCGCAAGAGCGAAAGTCGAGGAAGCCAAAGCCGCGATCGAAGACGTGAGTTACGCGGATATCGATCCTAGGAACGCCCCCGAAGACCGACGACTCTTCCGTAAAGAAGCGATCGTGGTCGTCGCGCTCAGCTGGATATTGGCGATCGTATTGGGCGCGCTACCGTATCTGTTCAGCGGCGCGCAACGAGTTCCCGGCGTCAGTATGTCCCTAGGCGACGCCGTATTCGAGTCCGCGTCGGGATTGACTACGACCGGCGCGACGGTCTTTGGCGAATTAGAGAACGCCTCGACGTTGCCGAGAACGATCTTGTTCTGGCGCGGTTTCACGCACTTCCTTGGCGGGCTCGGCGTTATGTGCTTTTTCGTCGCGCTCATAGGACAAGGCATGAGCGGGAAGACGATACTGAAACTCGAACACTCGTCTTCGAGCGCCGTGCCGATATCGAAGATACGCCAATTCGCTTCGTGCTTGTTTAGGATCTACGTCTCTTTGACGGGCATATGTTTTGTCGCGTTCCTATTTTGCGGGATGAACGTGTTTGACGCGATCTTTCACGCGTTTTCCGTCGTCGCGCTTGGCGGGTTCAGTTCGCATAACGCGAGCGTCGCGTATTTCTCGTTGGATCCGCGAACGAACGGACTGGCGATCGAATGTATCTTGATCTTCTTCATGGTGGTCGCGGGCACAAATTACTGGTTGCTATACTGGGTCTTAGCGCGTAAGCCGGGAAGGTTGTTCCGAGACTCCGAGTGGCGATTGTACGTCTCTTCGCTGCTCCTGGGTATTGCGATCGTCACCATTTTAGGAATGAGACACGGCGATTTCCTTCATACGAGCGCCGATTACGACCCTACGGCAGCGGAACTCGTTACCGACGGCTCCGACGATCCCACGACGCTAAACCGATTGCCGGCGACGACGCATAACTCCGCGTTGCCGAAGTCGTCTTGGGGCTCCGCGCTTCGTCGCGCTACCTTCCAAGTCGTCTCGCTCGCCACAGGCGCGGGGTTCGCCACCGACCGTTACGAGTTATGGAACGCCGCTTCGATCGTCGTCTTACTATACCTTATGTTCGTCGGAGGATGCGTCGGCAGTACGGCGGGGGGCGCGAAAGTATACCGCGTCTTGTTGGCCTCAAAAGCATGGTGGCATTGCTTTTCGGAATCGTTTAGTCCCAATATCGTGCGCGTTATGAGGCTCGACGACGAGAATCTCGATCGCGACGAGTTGCGCGTATGCGTTACTTACCTGTTCACGCTGACGATGCTGATACTCATGACCGCCGCGGTCGTGCTTGTCGTCGAACAAGACGCGATCTGGATCGCGCGAGGAGAATCTCAAGTTGAGAAGATGTGGGACGTGCTTCTCGCTTCCGTATCGATGTTTTCTAACGTCGGACCCGCGCTTGGCGCGCTAGGCTCATTCGACAATTACGGCGCGCTCTCAGAAGGGACCAAATTCATCTTCGCGTGGGCTATGTTGTTAGGACGGTTGGAGATATGGACCGTCTTGACGCTGCTCTCGCCGAAATTCTGGAGAAGCCGCTGACGCCGAGAACGTAAATAAATAACGCCCGCGCCATACTTTATTCGGTATGACGCGGGCGATCTTATGTCTGCCGAAACTAATTACGGCGCTCAGTCGAGGCGGCGTTGGGCCGCGAAGACGCGTTCAAGTTCTTCTTGTTGCGCTTCGGGCAATACCTTACTCTTGCGCATGAACGCGATCGCGACGTCGTCGATCTCGCGCTTCAGATTGCGTTGGGTATGAGCGCAGAAGTAGACGCACGCCAAAACGGCGTAACCGATCGCCGAGATCGTGTACGAACTCGCCATGATCCCGAAAGACAGGATGCAGAAAGTCGTCCAGAACAAGAGCGTTTGCGCGTTACGGATCTTCGCAAGCGTCGCCAAGATATGCGGACGCTGTTTCGCGGTCGCGGCTTGGGCGCCGGCGCGAAGCGCGAGAGCCAACGAGTGAACGTCGATAGAATCGATAACGTCGGGGCTAAGCTCGATCGCGTTTTCCGAGGCGTCGTACTCGTTTTTGAGATAGTTCTCTCCGCGCGTCACCTTGACGTCGTTCAGGTTTACCGAGCGCAAGAAACTTTCCAACAGCTCGTAAGCGAGCGTCGAAGTCGCGTGTTTGGAAGAGCGGTCGACTTGGCGTTGCGCGGCGTAACCGACGTACCAGGCGTAAATGAAGGCCGGGATCAACGGGAGAAAGCAGACTATAGAAGCGATATGCATATTGATAGCTCCAATAACCGACAAAGACGTTGTCTTATAACGCCTGGTAATAAACGCGTTGAGCGCGCTGACGACGTTATGAAGACCGTCTTTGTCTTGATTCGATAATTTAAGAAATGAATAGAGACGACAAAAGAGCGTCGCTCAATTCAGGAGCGTCAATAAGATCAAAAAGAGCGGCGTCGACTGGGAACGCGACGTCAAGAAGTTGTTGCAGAGACTCGGATAAGAACGCTGAAACGCGAAGCGCGAAGCGTGGGCGAGACGCGTTTTGAGACACGTTCCGCGGGATTTGCCACCCCTACCGACCGCGATACGCGTCTTGACGAGCGCGCGCGTCGCATGGGAGAGCGCGCGCGACGCGTCGTGTAGACAATATGCCGCGCCAAGTTGATACGGCGCAAGTTCGGCGTTGACGTCGTCGAGCGCGGCGTGTTGGGACGCGCTTTCCCTAACGCTCGTATTGGCGAGAACGTCGGAGAACGCGCCCGCAAATTCGAACGTCATAAGGAGTAGCAGCAGGACCCAGCCTAGCGTGTCGCCGTTCGACGATCTGTTCATATGATGGATTTCCTAAGACTTGCGCCGTCAATTCTTAGCGCGCCAGTTCTTGACCGTGTCGACTAAATGTATCACGTTTTCGACCGGCGTTTCTTTGAGTATTCCGTGCCCGAGATTGAACACGAACCCGGGGCGCGAACCGACCGCGTCGAGGATGCGCGTCGCCTCTTGACGGATAACGTCTTTCGAGCTGAGCAGGACGACCGGGTCGAGATTGCCTTGCACCGCGACGTTAGGTCCGACGAGCTTGCACGCCTCTTCGATCGGGATACGCCAATCGACGCCGACGCACGCGGCGCCGACTTCCGCGAACGACGACAATAACGCGGGGTTGCCCGTCCCGAAGTAGATCGCGGGAACGCTAGGATCGAGCGCCGACGCGAGTTCCTGCATGGCCGGTAAGACGAACCGACGATAATCCTCGACGCCGAGACAACCGACCCAGCTGTCGAAGATCTGCACGACTTGCGCGCCCGCCGCGATCTGCGCGTTGAGGTAGCGAGCGGAAGAACGCGCTAAGCGACCGAGCAGTTCCTTCCAGGCTCTCGGCTTTGTGTACATAAGCGTTTTCGTGCGCAGGAATTGACGGCTCGTGCCACCTTCGATCGCGTAGCCGGCGAGCGTGAACGGCGCGCCCGCGA
The DNA here is from genome assembly GCA_045599605.1 of Thermoguttaceae bacterium. Taxonomy (GTDB): domain Bacteria; phylum Planctomycetota; class Planctomycetia; order Pirellulales; family Thermoguttaceae; genus RUG369. Next base: position 107,211 of record JAZRWE010000032.1, on the reverse strand, counting down.
AACCGATCGTCGGGATCGGATCGAGTCGTTTGCGCGTTTCCGCGACGACTTCGTAGACGTAATCCAGCGCGCTAACGTCGGTCAACTCCTTAACACGCGCGAGATCCGCTTCTTCACGGAACGGGTTCGCGATCTTAGGACCGTCGCCGGGCAGGTAAGACAAGTCGAAACCGATCGGTTCGAGGATAGGTAATAAGTCGGAGAAGATGATCGCCGCGTCGACTCCGATCTTCTCGACCGCAGTCTGCATTACTTCCGCGCAGAGCTTAGGGTTCTTGCATAATTCCAAGAAGGTCATACCTTCGCGGACCGCGCGGTATTCCGCCATATAGCGACCCGCTTGGCGCATGAGCCACACGGGCGGACGGTCGACAGGTTCGCGGCGAAGCGCTTTTAACAGTAGTGCGTCGTTCATAGTATTGGCGTTATCTCAAGCGCGAAGGGCCGCGCGAATTATCTTGTTATGACGGGGAAGCTTCCGACGTAACGACGGGCGTCGTCGAGCGCGTCGGCGGTTCGTCGGCAGGCTGCGTTTTCACTAAATACAGGTAATACGCGCCGGCGAGTAGCGCAATCGCGATCAACGTGCGTTTGACGACTCGCGCCGTTTCGCGTTGCGTCTTGATCAAGGCGAGGCGGCGTTCTTCCGCCGTAAGTTGAGGTCGTTGCGTGGACATGGGCGTTCCTTTGACGTGTTTCTCTAAGTATACCAAAATAGGCGTTGATTTCAACGGCGTAAAAATACCGCGGAATCGCCGCGACGGCATAATATTTTCTTGCGACTACGTCCTCGCTCTGATATACTATAGATAAGAGAAAAACGACGCCGACGCCGGACGGACCGCGTCGCGAAAACGACTCATGGTTAGATCGTAAACGCAAATGCAGCGCAACGAACAATTACACGAATTACAACATATTCTCCTGCCCCAGATGGTCTTGGAAACCGACGGCCGCTTTGTGAAGGGCTTGGCGAGCGACCCAGAGTTCGTATTCGAAGCGGCGGCAAAATTCTTTCGCTGTAAGCGCGACGAGCTATTGTTCGCGAAGGAAGACTTGACCGTCGAACTCGGCAAGCTCGGGGAAGTCAACACGATCAAGTTGATATACTCCATGCCGGAAGCGCCGCTGTTATGCTATCGCGCCTATATCTTCTACGACGACGCGTGCGATAAGATCGGCTATTTCGGACTCGCGAAGGGTGACGAACGCGCGTAAGGTCGCCCGATTTTAGGCATGTGGCGCGACGGTAAGTTCTGCGTCTACTCGTTTGCCAGAAACGACGACGCGGAGGTCTTCAAGCGTTGTTTCGGGATCTATATGTCCCCCGAGTTCACGCAAGCGAACGAGGAGAGGAAAGCGAAGAGGAAGGAACGTAAAGGCTTTTTCGGACGGCTGTTGAGCGTCTTTAAGCATAAATAAAATAAAGCGGCGGAATAATATTGCGCCTCCGCTAGACGGTAAGCGACGTCGCTAGACGGACGACTGCGTTTGCGACGTCGGGAAATATAAGGAGACATAAGATGAGTAATCGACGCGATTTTTTGAAGAACGCTTCCGCGACGACGCTAGGTTTCGGCTTGGCGGCGTTGCAGACTTCGACCTCGAAGGCGCGGATCCTCGGCGCGAACGACAAGGCGCGATTGGCGTTTGTCGGGCTTGCCAACCGCGGGAGTCAGTTGCTCACGGCGTTTAAGCAGTCTCCCGATCTGAATATCGCCGCGTTTTGCGATATCGACGCCAAGACGCTCGCGAACGCCGCGGAACGCTTTGGCGACGGTTCGGAAACGCGCGTCGGCGATTTCCGTAAGTTGTACGACCGTAACGATATCGACGGTATCGTCTTAGCGACGCCCGACCATTGGCACGCGTATCAAACGGTCGAGGCGTGTAAGGCGGGTAAAGACGTCTACTGCGAGAAACCGCTCTCCACGTCGATCGCGGAAGGTCGGATCATGGTGCAAGCGGCGCGTAAATACGAACGCGTCGTTCAAGTTGGTATCCATCGCCGTAGCGCGCCTTTATATCAAGCGGCGTTCGACGGGCTCGAAGCCAAGATCGGCAAGGTGACCGTCGCGAGGACCGCGCATTGCTCGAATATGTATCCCGCCGGGATGGGCAAGGCGAAACCGACGACTCCGCCCGAAGGATTCGATTGGGAGTTGTGGCTTGGCCCGCGACCCGAACGCCCGTACCAAGAAAATATCGCGCCGTACAAATTCCGTTGGTGGGACGAGTACTGCTCGCAGATCGCCAATCAAGGCGTCCATTTCTTCGACCTCATCCGCTGGGCGTTGAACGAAAGAGCGCCCGCCTCCGTTTGCGCGATGGGCGGAAAATTCGCCGTCGACGACGATAGAACTATTCCCGACACGCTCGCCGTCTGTTTTGAATTTGCGTCCGGCCGACTCGTCACGTTCAACCACTTCGAGAGCAACGGCAACCCGATCATGGCGACCGACGAAAACTATCGCGCTCTCGGATACGTCGAGTATCGCGGAACGCAAGGCACGTGCTACGTTTACGATAATCGCTATATCATCAAGCCGGAGAAGCCCGGACAATTCCAGTCTAAGGAACCGCGCGCGAAAGAGGAAGTCTACCAACTGGAAGGCGAGGCGCAACAGAATATGGACGCGACGGCGTTGCACGCGCAGAACTTCATCGACTGTATGCGTTCGCGCAAACGCCCCAATACCGACGTAGAGGAAGCGCATCTCAGCACGGCGATGAGTCATTTGGCGAACATCTCGTTGAAGACGCGACAACGACTGGAATGGGACGCCGAAAATGAACGTATCACGAATAACGAGGCGGCTAACGAGTTGTTGTCCGTCGCGTATCGCGAACCGTGGAAATTGACGCTGTGATCGAGGGATCTACGCTATGACGAGTAATTCGCCGTCTTTATTTCGCCAGATCGTCGTGATGTTCGTTCTGCCCGTCGTTGCGATAGTCGCCGTAAAGTTATGGACGATACGACATATGGATCGCGCGCTGACGACGATCGCTCCGAGCGCCGAGGAACTTGACGACGCGCCGCAATATCCTCGCGAAGACGGGAAATGGCTTGACGGTCGCGCGCTGTTTGAGGCGCGTCAAAACGCCGAGCTAACGCCTGTTACGGAAAACGGATGGCGCGATATCGTCGCCGCGTTTGGGCCCGTCGCGCTAGGACGAGAGCAATACGCCGCGACGCCCTGGGCGGAACTGGCCGCGAACGAGGACGCTAAGACGTGGTTAGAAACGACTTGGCGACCGACTTGCGCCGCGTTGGATATCGACCCCGACGCGGAACCGCGATTCTTTCGGCGTTCCAGTCTCGCGGCGACGCTCGTGAAGTACGGCGCGACAGGGACGGAGCCCGCGCCTACGCCGGAGAATGAAGGCGACTATGTCGAGTACTACGAGAACGGCGTTAAGAAACGAGGACGCATGACGTTGAGCGACCTTGACGCGCATTTTGCGAGACTGACCTCTAATCCGTGGAAAGAGAAACAGTTTCCGACGACCGCCGCGTGGATGCGTGAAAACGCCGACGCGTTTGAGCTCTGCGCGAAAGCCGCGAGAACGCCGAAGTTTGGCCCGTATCGCGTTATTCCAGAAGGTTTAAAGATCAAGGAGCGTCGGGATTGCGTCGACTTGCGCTTTATCTTGACGCTGGGAACGCTATTCACCGCGCGCGCTAATCTCCGCGTGGCGTCGGGCGAGATATCCGGCGCGATCGACGACGTCGAGACGATATTGTTGCTGGCCGCGCCGTTGTTGCTATCCGACAACCGCTTCGTTCAAGAACGCGCCGCCGCGCTCGCGCTACTTGACAACGCGCTTTCGATTGGCGTTTACGCGAACGCGACGCGCCAACCGTCGAAAGCCGAGACGGCGCGCTGGATCGCGTTATGGCGCGGGAGGTTCGACGACGATTTTGACGTCTTGCTTCAACGCGCGTTTACGAGCGTTCGCGACCTGTCGTTGATCCCGGGCGCGGAGGAGATATGTCGATTCCGTCGCGAACACGGTAGCGTCGCGAAGCTCTTTGCCGAGATGAGCGACAGGCAAGAGTGGAAGGATAAGGCGGCGGAGGACGAGAAGGGGAACGCGGCGTTAAGACGCTTCTTCTTATTGCGTCCGACGTTCGACGACCAATACATGTTGGAGACGATCGTCGCCGATTTTCAGACGTTGACGGATAATATCTTGCGACAAAGCTCGACGGAACGCGCGTTTGAAGAGGTGTTGAAGAGACCCGGCGCGAAGAGCCGACGCATGGAGACCGGGGTCGCGTTTGAACTCGTCGAGACGACCGCCAAACCGTTAACGCTACTGGCGCAAGAGTATCGGCGTATCGGCTGTCTTGTCGAACTGCACGCGATCACGGCGGCGATGTTGGCGTATCAAGCCGACCACGGCGCGTTGCCGCCGGCGTATACCGTCGACGCGAAGGGGGATCCGGCGCTCAGTTGGCGCGTCTTGTTGCTGCCGTATCTTGGCGAGGAAGCGCTTTACGCGAAGTTTGCGCTCGACGAGCCGTGGGATTCCGAGACGAACGCCGCGTTGCAGAACGAGATACCGCGAGTCTATCGCTGTCCCGGCAGAGAAGACGCGCCCGACGCGACGAGGTACTCGACGATACTCGGACAAGACGCGTTGTTTACGTACGGCGGACTCGCGCGCGATCTTGACGCGATGCGCGCTAGGACCGGCGTCTACACCAACCTGCAAGCGCTAGTCGTCGAGAGAGCGAACCCGGTCTGCTGGACTCGACCCGACGTCGAATTGGACGCGCACGCCGTTAGAGAGTCGTTTGGGAAACGCGACGGCGTCTTAGCGGCGGATCGCGAGAAAGGACTATGTTGCGGCTGCGCTTCCGGCGCGGCGTGCTCGCGCGCTTTTAAGCCGCAGAACCCCGAGGTGCGCGTCTCCGAACTTGCGGATCTGCTGATAGGAGGGCGTTGAGGCGCTATTTTCGTCGCGGACGAGCGTGGAAATAACGCGCGCGCCCTTGTGCAACGCTATTTTTACGATAAAATAAGTTGACTTAAGTCGCGTCCGTATTGCGGCGCGTTGTGATATTATTGACAGGAGACGTTTTTCAATGCCGGTAGAAAATGAACAGCTCGATCGAGCCGACCAGATCCGCGCCGGGCTTCAACAGCTTAAAGAGTCGCTGGACTACGACGCGAAGAAAGAAGAGATCGCCGAGATCGATAAACAGATGACGGCCCCCGGTTTTTGGGACGATCAAGAGAAATCGCAAGCCGTGGTCGCGCGTATCAAGGCGCTCAAAGCGCTCGTGCGTCCTATGGACGAGATCTTGAGCGAATTGGAAGAGCTCGACGTCTTCTTCGAATTAGGTCGCGAAGACGAAGAGACCGCCGCCGAGATCCCCGAAAAACTTAATCAGATCGAGAAGACGCTCGAAGACCTCCAGACCGCCGCGTTGCTCAACGGCCCGTTCGATCCCAACGACGCCATTTTGACTATCAACGCGCGCGACGGCGGCACCGACGCCAACGACTGGGCGGAAATGCTGCTGCGTATGTACATCAACTGGGCGCAAGGTCGCGGATACGCCGTCGAACTGCTCGACCGTCAAGACAACGAAGAAGCCGGTATCAACAGCGCGTCCATCATGGTTCGCGGCCCGATGGCTTACGGGTATCTCAAGAGCGAGATCGGCACGCACCGCTTAGTGCGTATCAGCCCCTTCAACTCCGAAGGCAAACGCCAAACGAGTTTCGCCGCGGTCGACGTTAACCCCGATATTGACGAATCTATCGACGTCGATATCAACCCCGAAGACGTTCGCGAAGACGTCTTCCGCGCTAGTGGCGCTGGCGGGCAACACGTTAATAAGACCTCCAGCGCTATCCGTTTGACGCACATCCCGACTAACACCGTCGTTCAGTGCCAAAACGAACGCAGCCAGCACAAGAACCGCGCCACCGCTTGGAAGATGCTCCGCGCGAGACTCTTGCAACGCGAAGAAGAAAAGCGCGAACAACAAATGTCGGAACGCTATAAGAACCTCTCCAAAGTCGGGTTCGGCTCGCAGATCCGCAACTACTTCCTCCATCCCGAGCAACGCGTTAAGGATTCGCGCACCGGGTTCGCGGTCGGTAGTTTCCACGAAGTGCTCGACGGCGGCGTTCAACCGTTCATGGAAGAATTTCTGCGTTGGCGCGTAAAGACCGACTGACGACAAGTTTACACCCGAGTCGCTATACGTTTGACGACTCGGACTATCGACGACGATCCGCGACGACTCGTTACTAGTCGCGGGTCGTTATTTCATTTATGCGTCGGCGGTTACGCTTGACTCTCTAGACGTATAAAGTTATAATGACGTCGTGCGTTAGAGCGCGATTCGCCCGGTAATTTCAATACAAACGCGGTTTGATCAAAATATGCCCTCCTCATTATTTCAATACGAGATGCTTCCGACGACGTGGTTCTATCTCTCGTCGTTGTTGATCTTAGCCGTGTTTTTTCGCTTCAATCGCGTATTCGGCGTCCGCAACGGCGACGTCTTGTTGCTCATGGCGTTCACGCCGGGGCTCGTCTATCTTGCGATGGGCGCGACGTTTCAAGGGTATCTCTGGCTATGGATCGCGGGGATACTGCTGTTTGCGCGACTCGTCTTGGATCTGTTCTTGCGTCGTCGTCCGCTTCTCGAACCGAACCTCAGTTATGCGGGGCTAATGTTTTCCTGCGTCGCGTCTTGCGCGTTCATCATCCCGAATCTGTTTATCAATCGCGGAGACGCTTGCGAAGAACAGCGCGCTTGGCGATTGGAACAGATCGTCGCCGCCGCTTCCGAGGCGGAAGGGGATTTCGACGTCAGAGATTGGCCGGGGTATCGTCCGTTCTTGTTGGCTTCGCGGAAATTAGACAACTTCTTCGCGCCGTCGCAAGACGCGTGGCGACGCGCCGTCTCGGAATCGCGCGACGAACGTGAAGCGAGCGTCGTGGAGATCTTTGGCGTTACGATCGACTTAGACGAAAAAGCGCTTTCCAAACGCCGACACGCCGCAAGAGCCGTCCAGTGGGCCGCCGGCGTGATCGACGGAGCCGCGTTCGATTTCGAAGACGATCCCGAACGCTACGGCGGATCGACCGCGCCTCTGGCGAGTCTCAACGGCCTCAAAGCCGCCCCGTTCGTTCCTTCTGCCCCCGTCGCGTCAACGCCGAATGCGCAACGTCCGCGCGACGTTTTTGACGCCCCCGAGCCCAAAGACGCGTTCGCGCCCGAGCGCGATACGGAAGACGCGCGCGACTCCGACGCCAACGCTCGCGCAGCCAACGCGGAAGCCGCGGCGCGGAAGCTGTCTGCGGAAGAAGCGCTGCTCGTCTTGTTTGTCGCCGCGTTGCAGATCGGTATCGTCGCGACGATCGTCGCTATCGGCTACTACCATTTCGGCTCGTTGCAGACCGGCGCGGCGTGCGGATTACTCTACCTCCTACTTCCGTACATCAACCAATTCTCGGCGCGACTCGACCATATCGCGCCGGCGTTGGCTATCCTTATGGCGGTGTTATGGTATCGGCGTCCCGTCGTCGCGGGCGTCGCGTTGGGCGTCGCGGGCACGCTCGTCTTCTATCCTTTCTTCCTTATTCCGCTATGGTTTGCGTTCTATTGGAAGAAGGGCGCGGTGCGGTTCGCGTTGGGACTTTCCGCCACTGTTTTGACGCTCGCCGTCGCGTTGTTCTTTATCATGAACCCGACCGACCTCGGCTCCTACGGTTCCGCGCTAGGCGCGATGTTTGGACGACACTCGCTATTCCTCGCCGACGCAGACGGACTATGGGAATATCTCCCGCGATTCTACCGCATTCCGTTCATCTCGCTATTCGGCGTCTTTTGCGTCGGATTCGCCATATGGACTCCGCGAAAAGACCTCGCTATGCTCGTCTCGTGTTCCGCCGCGCTCATGCTCGCGTCGCAGTTATGGATGGGACGACAAGGCGGGCTATACATGGCGTGGTACCTGCCGCTCACCGTACTGACCGTCTTCAGACCGAATCTCGAAGATCGCACCGCGCAAGCCGTCGTCGTCGACGTGCCCGCCGTCGGAGAGTACGCGACGAGAGCGCAACAACGTTAATATTTTTCCGTATGTCAAAGGTTTAAAAGGGTTTGATCTGACGAATGAAACGCACGAAAACGAATCCGTTCGACTGGGCGTTGATCCGCTGGGCTCGCGCTTGCGAAGAAGCCGATATTGTCGACCAAGCTCGCGTCGAGCCGACTCTCGACGGCGATAAGGACGATCTTGGACGCTTAGTCGATCCGTTGGCGTATCTGACTTCGCGCGCGAATAAGGTCCTCGAATCTATCGGTTTGTCGGGTAAACGCTGGTTGGAACGCTCCGTCGCCGTTTGGCTCGCCTCGACGCTCTTCGTCGTCGCGTTGGGCGCGATCGTTTTCCCATTTGCGCGCGTCGACAACATCCTCGGCGCGGGGGTCAATCTTGCGGGGCCCTTCTTATTCTTCATCCTCGGGCAGATCTTCTTCCTGACCGTCTCGTTGGTCATGGTGTGCGTCGTCTGCTTCCAGACGCTGCGCCGCCGTTGTCGTCACGACCAACGCCCGGAAACGCTGACGGAACGATGGTTGGAAGGACTTTCCGGCCTTGTCGGGACGATCGTACTCTTCGTATTGCAGAAATGCGCGCCGGTGTTCTATAAACTCTTTGGCGGTAGAAGTAACGTGCGATTTGCGTGGAAGAACGGCACGAGTCCGGCGCAGAGTTCGCGTAAAGATACCAAACGAGAAAAAACGCCGAAAGAACTCGAGATCGAACGTCGTCGCGAAGCCTCGCAAAAGGGCGCGGGGCTATTCTGGGACACGCTCTTCTCGCGTCCGCGGTTCCTGTTCTTCTGGGGCGGGTTCCTCTCGCACCTCTTCTGGACTTCCTGCTCGCTCTGCGTTCTGCTCGTCTTATGCGGCAGAATGCAAGGGAATCGCTACGATTATTGCTGGCGCACGTCGTTGGAAGACGAAGCCGCCGTCAAGCGCGGAGTCGATATTCTCGGCGCGCCGATCGCGTGGCTGGGAGGAAATGTGCCCGACGACGCCGACGTCGTCAGCCTGTTTGAAGATAGAGGGGTAGGGGAAGCGCACGCGAAGAAAAATGTCGCCGAGACCGAAGAACAACGCGCGGAGACGCTCAAGAAAGCCGCGAAGACGCGCGCTCGATGGTCGTATTTCCTCCTGAGCGTCGTGTTCGTCTGGTGCGTCTTGCCGCGATTGCTACTTGTCGGCGTCTATTACTTCTTATTCCGCAGAGCGTTGCGCGATTATCGACCCGCGCTCGAAGACGAGTATTACAAGAAGCTGATCGCCGACGCCGAAGCATATACCACCTCCACCGCCTCGTCTTTTGTCGACGACCCGATCGCGTCGAATATCATTCCTGAGACGCTCGATATCGAACCTATCGCGGAAACGCCCGCGCCGCAAACGGATAACGCGGAAGAGACGCGCGGCGAAACGCTAGCGCAGGGCGAAGTTGCGGACGCGCCCACGGATACGGAAGAAACGAACGCCGAAGCGCTCGCAAGCGAAAACGAGGACGCGAGTCTCGAAGAGCGCGTTGAAGATAACGCGGAAGTAAGCGTTGAACCGCGTCCCGAGAACGCCGGAGAAGAAGTCGAAGTTGTCGAAGTCGTCGAGATCGCTGAAACGCAAGGACCGATCGCGCCTGTAAGCGTCGAGCAAAAAACGCCGGAAGCGGTTCCGCAAGTCAAGACGGAAGAAGTCAAGTTGGAGCCGGCGCAAGTCGCGCCCGTTCGCGTCGAACCGGTAAAAGCGCCGGAACCGCCGAAGCCGCCGAAGCCCAAGCAAACGCTTGCGTTCGGTTACGACGCGGATCTATCGCAAGCGCAATGGGAGTCGTTGCTTCCGACTTCGCCCGCGCCTATCGTTTTCGGCGACGTGGCCGGCGATTTCGCGTTGCGCAAGAAGTTAAAGGCGTTTCTTGACGACCGCGGCGCCGAAGTCTCGCGCTGCGTTTACGTTACCGACGTCGGACTCTCGCCCGCGCGACATTACTCGAAATTCATGCGCGACGTTCTAACGCCCGCGATACCTAACGCGCGTGTCTACGTCGTTTTGAGCGGCGGCGAGAAGCTGAGATTGAAGTACGGCGAGAGGAGTTCCGCCGTCTCCGAACGTCTGGAAGACTGGACGAACGCGCTCAACGCGTTGGCGAAAGCGTCGGCGTTAACGATCGTGCCCGTCTTCTTCTACGACGCCGATCTCGATCTGCCCGAACAACGCGCGAGACTGCGCGATCTGGTGCGCTCGAACGGCGATCTTGCCGATATCGGCGTCGCGAAACGTCGCAACTACGGCAAATGGGACGCGTCGAACCGCCTCGTGTTGTCGGAATGTCGGTCGATATTCTCCGCAGCGGAGTTCTCCGCCGACGAAGAAGAGGAACGCCGTCGCGTCGCGCGCGTATGCGCCGATATCTTCGAACTTTATCGCGAGGAAACGACGAACGTCGCCAACGCCGGCGCTAACGAGTTGCGCAAGATATTTGGTTATTCCTCGATCTTGGAGAAGACGCAGACCGCGGCCGCGAACGCACGCAGCGCGATCTCCTCTTCCGTCGCGAGAGAGAGCATGGCGGTCAAGGACGCGTTGATCGAACGCTGTAAAGAACAAGGCCTTAGTTCCGACTTCATCGAGCAGAAGCTCACGAGCGCGTGGGGCCTCAGCGAGAAGATGCGCGGGTTCTGTTCCAAGCTCAGTCCGAAGTGCGCGATCGCGACCGCGTCGGTCGGACTCTCGGTACCCGCGCTCGTCGCGTTTGCGCCGCTGCTAGGCGGAGCCGCCACCGCCACCGCCGTCGCTTCGACTTTCAGCGCGTTAGGCGCGTTGTTGCCCACGAGCGTCGCGTCCGGAATCGCCGGGGGCGCGCTTGGCGCCGTTGCTCCAATGTCGTTGAATGCGTGCAAGAAGAAGATCGTATCGTTAGCCGGCGACGTATTAGGCTCTCTAAAACGCAAGACGCCAACGAGTTCCGAGGTTGCGGACGTCGCGAGTCCCGAACCTGTCGACGCGTTCATGGACGCTAAGATCGAATCGGTCGCCGCGCTCGTCTGCGTCACGACGACATGGCGCGTCGTGCTGGAATTGCAAGGTCTGCCGGAAGACGAGATCGCCGCGTTGACGCCCGAGGCGTTGGACCCGATCGAGAACTCGCCGCTGGATTCGTTGGAAGTCGTCGAGAAAGCGTTAGCGGAAACGCGCGCGCTGCTTCCGAGCGACTGAGCTATTTAATTTCGTTAACTTATTGATTACCAAACCGTTCCGTACTATTTGAGGAAGCCATGCACGTTACAAACGAAGAACTGCGCGAATTGAAGCCGCTCGTCGTCGCCGTTGTCGGGCCGACAAACGAGGGCAAGACTTCGATCCTACGCACGTTGACGAGCGATCCAAATTTCGGTCTGGTAAACGCTTATAACGGTACGACCGTACGCGCCGAGATACAAAAGATATTCTATAAAGGCGTCGCGGAGATCTTGCAGCTCGTCGACACCCCCGGTTTCCAGAACTCCGGCGATATCTATGAGTTGCTTATGGACGACCCCGAGGTCAACGACAGGTTGGGCACGTTCGATCTCGACGACCTATTGCGCGTCGTGCCGCAACAAGACGACGATTTCCGACACGACCTCCGCGCGTGGCGCGAGGTGTCTCGCAGCGACGTCGTGATCTTTGTCGTCAACGTCTTGGAGAACCCCAAGCAATCCCTTCTAAAATATACGCTTGCGTTATTGAAGAATATCGGCAAGCCGGTCATCGTCGCCTACAACAACGTCCATACGCTCGAAAACGTCCAACTTGACGTCGATTTGGAAGCGGAGGAAGCGGCGCCGAAGCCCGTCGTTACCGACTACCGCAAGGAGTGGGACGAGGCGTTGCGAAAGAACAGCTTCTTCTTAGTGCAGGAATACGACGCGCACGTCCGGTCGTTCACCGACGAGATCGAGCTCTTCGAGAAGCTGACCGCGTTGGCGCGAGGACCGTTGACGCAACGCGTCTTGCGCTTGGAGATCAAAGAACGCCGCGCCAGAGAATTGCGTCGCTTGGAGCGTTCGCGTCGCGCTATTGCGGAACTGCTGATCGACGTCGCCGCGTATCGCGAGGTCAAGACCGACGTCGACCAAAACGAGTGGCAGATCGTCTTGAAGCGATTGGAAGAGACGCTAAAACAAAACGTTATCAAGCGCGAACACGACGCGCAACTCGAACTGCTGGCGTCTTGGGGATTCCATCTTGGCGTGCTCGATCGCGAGATGCTTGTCGTCGACGACGACGCTAGCGGCGCCGACCAACTCTTTGGCACGGAAGCGAAACGTCACGTCAAAGTCGGCGGCGGCGTAGGCGCGACTGTCGGCGCGGTCGTCGGCGGCGCTATCGACGCGTGCGTCGGCGGACTAAGTTTCGGGCTCGGGATGTTTGTCGGCGGTATCGTCGGCGGGATGCTCGGAGGCGGCGGCGCGCTCGCTTATAATTCCAAGTACGATCCGAAGGGGAAGAAACTCACGGTCGGCGCGCAATATGCCGTCGTCGAGGCGTTGCTCGCTCGCGGCGTCGAACTGGCGAAGAAGTTGCAGACGCGCGGGAAGGCGTTGGAGGATTCGATACAGTCTCAGATCGGCGTCGCGCCTCCGGCTATCGAGATCGCGGGGCTCAAAGGGATGCTGGAATCCTTCGCCGCGCACGCCGAGTACTCCAAATTGAACGAAGGGACCGAGGCCGGTAAGAACTTCGATCCGAGAGATTGGCGTAAATTGCCTATCGTCAAGAGATTAAGTAAAGAGCGTAAGACGCGCGACGAGGTCGTGACCGCCGTCGCCGATATGCTCAAACAAGCGTTGCCCGACGTCGAATGACGTGCGAGCGTCGTAGTGAGAATAGAAAAACGCCGCCGCGCAATTTCGTATCGCGCGACGGCGTCGCTTTTTACCTAGTCGTAAATTCCGTATCGACGTTCTTTATCACGGTTTTCCGCCAAGTTGTTTCTCGACGAACTGTTTTTCTTCCTCGGTGAGTTGCGAGTACGGGATAGTCGCGTCTTCCGGTCGGCGACGTTTCTGGTTGATGCGGTTGATCAAGCTCCAATTTCGACTAGGTTCGTCCGGCGTCGCGTCGCCCGGTTCTTGCGCCGGCAAGTCGTAACGCGTGAAGTCGAGCACGTTGAGCGGTTCGTCTTTCGTCCAGTCGCGTATCGTCGCCAAACGGAACGACTTATTCATGAACCACTGCATTTCGAGTTCCGGTTCGGAGTGAGCGCCTTCTACGCCCGTGCCGCGTTGTACAAAGCGGTAGTCCAGCTTCTCGTTATTCGGATTCTCGTTGCGCCACGCCTCGCCGAATTCGCTCATGAGCGGTACGATCGCGTCGGGGAATTCCTCGCGGATCCCTTTCAACCACGCCGTCAGGCAGTCCGTCACGTCGGGTTTAAGTTCGCCGGTAAGCGACATTTCCCATGCGACGACCACCCAGCCGAAACCGTTACGTTTCAGGTTCTCGCCGAAATGAGAACGCGTAATAGCGAGCGATTCTTTTAAACCGTTTTCCGCGCCGAGGTTATGATACGCCTCGATAGGACCGACGCCCAGTCGGCTGTTCGCGCCGTCTTCAAATCCGAAGCGACGAGCGCACAGGAAGTCGCACGTCCAACCGTCGAGATTGACGCAGTCGATGAAGTCGTCTTCGCCTTGCGCCGGCTTGCAGACGTGTTCTTTACTCGGGTAATAAGGGTAGCAGATCGAGCCGTCGCCGTCGCCGTTGTCGATGCCGTACTGGCTCCAGATCGTGCCTTGCGCGACGTGGATCCCTTCTTCTTCCGCGAGATAGCGCAAGTTGTCCGCGGCGAGGAAACCGCCGACGACGCCGTGAGGACGATAGCCGTCGCCGACCATCTTCTCGACGAGTTTCAGACCGTCGCGCAAGTCGGCGTTGACTTGTTCGCGAGAGTTGTACATCGGCGCGAAATACGCCCCGGGAATGAACGTGATCTCGTCCCCGTACTGCTTATGGTACTCGACGATGCGTTGGCGCAACGCGACGTAATTCGGACGGTCGTCTTGCAACGCGAGCCACGAAAACGCCCACGTTACTTTCGCTTCCGGGATCGCGTCCGCGACCGCTTGACGAAAGCGTTCCGCCGCTTCCACCGTATGCAGATGCGCTTCGTCGTTTCCAACATTCCTATCGCGCGCCACTTCGATCTGGTTAACGCGGACGATCGTGTTGATGTTCACGACGCGCTTGCCTTGGACCGACCAGTTGGAGTCGAACGCCGGCGTTTGCGCGAAAACGCGCGCTTGCGTCGTCAACGCCAACGCGGCGAGAACGGTAAATAATATCGTAATTCTTTTCATTATCGTGTCTTATCGCTTATATGGGGTTCATTCGTCGAAGAGGTCGTCAAGGTCTTCCGATTCCTCTTCTTCGTCGTCGGCTTTGCTTGCGTTCTTCGCGTTTGCTTGTGCGCTCAAGATGAGTTGCAACGGAGTTTGACCGCCGGAATACGTCTTGAACGCGCCTTCGATCGTTTTAAGCGGCGCCACGACGCGCGTGCATTCCTCGTTGCCGGCGACAGAGGAGAGGATCAGCGCTTTCGGCATATCGTCCGGGAAAGTCGCTTCGTTAAGTTGCGGCGCGCCGGGGAGATAGTTCTGCGCGATCCAGCGATAATACGCCTGACCTTCCGCGAGGTCGACGCGGATCGCCGAGACGAAGTCCGAGCCCGCGAGATCGGGGATCTGCTTGCCGATCGCTTGCATATTATGGACGCCGGTAGGTTCGTGCGTCAGAGAGAGATAGCGGATCGAAGAATTACCAAGCGACTTCCAGTTATTACAAGCGTAATGCAGCAAGTCTTCGTTGCCCAAGCCGACGAGGATATGCGTCTTGTCCAAGACGATGATATTGCTCTTGCGCGCAAATAGCGGCGAGTTGTCGACTTGTTCCGCTTTCTCGTTCGCCGAGCGCAGTAACGAGTTCTGGAAGTTGTCGCCGTTTTGGACGTTAGCCATCAACACGTCGAGCGCGGAGAGCAGCGGCCGATCGCGGCTGAAGATCAAGTCGGAGCCCTGTTGCGGGGCGGCTTCGCCTTTTTCTTCCGCGCGCTTGAGATTCATTTGTCGCGTATACGTTTCGAGGTCCGAGATATACATCGTGTAATCGTCGAACTTATATTTCTTCATCGCCATCTGTTCGCCGGAATCCGCGCCGATCGCGTTGCCAAGAAGGTTGCCCAACGCCGCGCCGCGCGCCGCCGCTTCGTTAGGATCCACAAGACGACGAGGTTGGCGATTGCGACCCGTCTGACGATCCAAACGGCGTTCCGCCAACGCGCCGAAGATCTGAGAACCGACGTCTTCCACTTGTTTAGAACCGATATAAGCGCCGACTTCGCGCGCTTTCGGGACGATCATCTCTTTAACGAATTCTTCCGCGTTGTCGACTTCCAAGAAGAACTGCCAAGATTCCGCCGCAAGTTCCGATTCCAACGGCAGATTCAGCGAGTATTCGACGAAACGCAGACGATTGAACGGCTTAGGAAGCGTGGAGGCAAGTTGCGGCGCGATCTCGTTTTGGCCGGAGAGCGGCGCTTCGACTTCGGGAAGGACGAGGAAGAAACGATCCGCTTCGATGTTCAGCGGCGAGAGACCTTTGTAAGAGGCGACGCGTTTTTCGCCCGTCGAACCCGGACGCGGGATCGTCTTCGTCGCGACGTAGACCCCGTAATCGTCGATCGATACGTCAAGACGGAGCGCCAACAAGTTCTGACGAACGTATTCGCGGATCTCGACAAGATTCGCGTCGAGCGCGCTCTCTTTCAACGTCTCTTGCAGTTCGCTCAGGATCGCCGTTACTTCTTGCCAGAAGGGGCGGTCTTGTTCCGTAAGTTCTTTAAGTCCGAGCGGCGTCGCTTCGACGGAGAGCGAGGGCTCGACCAACGAGGCGGATAAGATCGGCGCGGAATTCGGAACGAGGTTGTCCGCGGAAAATTCGTTAAGCAGATACGCCGCCGTCGACGTCGTCAACGCCACGTACTGCGACGAGACTTGTTTCGCTACCACGACCGTCGGTTCTCCCAACGCGATCGTGATATTGGCCGTCTTGCCGTCGCTGCCGATCGAGACGTTGCGCGATTCCTTGGGCGTCGCTTGTCCCAACGCGTTGACGAACGTTTTGAAATTCTTTTCCGCGACCGGAAGCGCGACTACGAATTGCGGGGGAGCGGCTTCGCAGAACGCCATGATCGCGACTTCGGCGTCTTGATCGATCGCGCCGAGGACTTGACGATAATCCGTAAGACGCAGCGTCGCGAGGAGACTGAACTGTTTCCCGCTCGTTTGCTCAAAGAATTTCTCCGCGGTCGCGTCCAGCTTCTTCAGCGACGCGGCGCGCAATACGACGCCGACGTTGCGAGGAATAGGCGCGAGGAGCTTGCCGTCGGCCTTAGGCGCGTTTGCGGCGTTCTCGGCGACTTCTTTGACTTCTTCCGGTTCCGCGGGCTGTTCCGTTGCGGGCTTGGACGAGAAGATCTTAGTAAAACCTTGCGAGAACTTCTTGATGGAGGCGACGTCGCCGGCGTCTTTCGGCGTCTGCGCGTAACCGGTCGCGGCGACGAAAGCGAACGTCGTTGCGACCGCCGCTAACAATAACGTGCGTAACGATCTAGTCATATAGTTTCTTCCTTTTGCGATGATGTGCGTTAGAAGTTGGGAAAGGCTGTTGGAACGTCGCGTGGACGATACCAAAAAACAATAACGCCACCCCCCGGATTTATAATAAAAAATAGGGGGCGGCGTCAAGTTGAAACACGCGTTAGACCTTTGTTTTTCCGACGTTTTAGAATCTCACGAGGAACGTCGACGAGAGTTGCGCGTCGAGGACCAGTTTGCCGTCGGCGTAATGGAGCGTCTCCGATATGATATCGTGGTCGTAATCGACGCGATCGACTCGGACTTCGCCTTCGGCGGGAACGCCGACGAGCTTGATCTCGATCTTCTGCGGCGCGTCTTGCTTATACGCCGCGACGAGCAATCTCTTATTATTGCCGTCGGCGTCGACCGAGCCGAGCAACGAGACCCAAGCGCCGGGATCTTCCGTCTTAACGCGGATCGGCGCTTCGTGACGCAGTTCCCCGAAAGCGCGGTGCGCGTAGTAGACGGGTCGGAGTTTGCCGTAGATATCCAGCAATCCCCAGCGTTCAAGACCGAACGCGTAATAGTTCGACATAGTCAGCGGCGTGTCGAGCCAACGCGTCAAGACGTACGCGACAAAGGCCGCGGATTCCGCGCCGTGGAGACCCGTCGGCGACGTAGCAAGTTCGCGCTTCGCTTGGTCGCCTCCGTCGGTTCCGTGGATGACGTTCCAGTCCGTCGGGAAGTAGTGCCATTCGTTGAGATGCAGTTCCGCGTTGGGGAAACCGGCTGCGTCGAGCGTCGCGCGGACTTGCGCCGGCGGATCCAACAATTCGGAAGGCGTGCGCGCGTAGCAGTGCCAAGAGACGAAGTCGAGCGGCGCGCCTTCTTGTTTGCACAAATCCGCCAGTTGCTTGATCATATCGAGTCCGGCGTGCGTCAACGCGGGGCCGCCGATCTTGATATTCGGAAATTCCGCGCGCAGGCGCTTAGCGACGACGATATAGAATCGGCAATACGACGCGTAGTCGCCGTCCCACATCTGCGGGGAAAGGTTCGGCTCGTTCCAGATCTCCCAATACGGCAGATCCCATTCGTACCCGTCAGCGAATTTCGCGTTGTAGTGACGGACGATACCCGCGCAGATCTCCGCGTAATGCGCCGGGTCTTTCGGTTCTTTCGCAAAATATTTAGTCGCGGTATGTTCGATACTCGTCCCAAGGCGATAGATCGGGACCGCGCCACCTTTGCGGATGTTCGCGATATAGTCGTCGGTAGGCCCGAAATAATAGTTCTTCGGGTCGCTAGGATCGGCGTCGAGGTTCCCGAAGATCTGATGGACGTCGACGAGGCGGATTCCGTTGTTGTCCCAAGGCGCGTCGTGGAGCCGCACCGTCGAGAAATGGCACGCGGCCGCTTCCGCGTTGCGGTCTTCGAGCGTCTCGATCGACATATTCGCCCAGAGATTGATACCGTTGATAGGACGCACTTCTCCGACGCGTTGCGTGAAGTCGACAGAGTATTGCGCCGGCACGAACGCCGGAGCGCATAGCGCGATACCGCAAGCTAATAATAGCGACGATAATAATTTAGTCATGACGTTTCTTTCTAGTTGGTTAGGCGAGTATAGAGAAACGGGCCGCGCCGGAAAACGCGGTCCGTAAGTCGTAGTTGGTATCGCGTTAGATCAGCAGACGCGGATCGCTTCGATACCGAGGATGCTCGCGAGGATCTCTAATTTCTTCGCGATATGTCCGACGCCGATCGCGGTGTGGTGCGACGGGCCGCGCTTCGACCACGCGTCGATGAATTCGCGCGCGCCGCAAGGGAATCGATAGCGGCTGTTCGTATTGCCGATCTCGAGGATGGGGCCGGGCTCGGAAACGCCTTCCGCAATGAGGAATTTCGCGTTGCCGTCGGGCGCGTCGATGACGGAGAGCAGCGTCGCCGGACCGTATTGCACCGACGTCTCGACGCTAAGGCCTTGACCGACTTTGCCGTGATAGACGTACAACGGCTTGATCTTCGTCTTGCCTTGCGCGATCTTGGGATGGCAAGGGCCGTCGTGACCGAGCATGACGATATCGTCGTCGAAGTCCAGCGCGTAAAGTTCCGAGAACGCGCCGCCGACTCCGAAAGAATCCATGATCTTCATCGCGAGGCAGTTCTTGACTTCGTATTCGCCCGCGACAGGAACGTTGCGCGACGTCAGGATCGAGTTCCCGACGATGACCGAAGCGATAAGGTCGGAATAACGCTCGTCGCCGTGACCGTTGTAGAAGTACGCCATCGCGTCGAGGTCGTTGAGCTCGACGAACTTATCGAGCGCGACCGACGTCTTGGCGGCGCGACGCAGTTCCGATTCCAAGCAGTCCGGTTGCACGTCGAATTGCTCGCGGATGAGCGCGACGCGATCGTCGATCTCCGATTCCGTTACTTGGTCGCGCAACGCGAGGATCTCGCCGAATTCGCGGATCTCAAAATGAGGCCCGACTTGCGCTTGTAGACGCGTAAGGTCGGAGTATACGTCGAGCATGCCGTTGTAGTAGTGTCCGACGAGCCCGACGCGACTCGTGCGCATGATCGACGCGACGCGCGCCGCTTCGAGCCAATCCGCCATCGCGTTGTCCACGAACGGATCGTCGTTCAACACGCCCGTGATCTGATGGAATTGCACGCCGGCGCGAAGGAACGCGTTGGCGATCTCCGGCACGCTGCACGCTTGGCAGTTCGCGAGCCATTCCCCGGTCATCTTCGTGCGGTCTCCAAGCGCGTTGAACGTCGCGTAATCGATCTTCGAAGTCGGTTGCAAGTTCAGCACGACGACCGGTTTCTTCAATTTGCGCACGACCGGCAGAACGGTCGAGGAGAGCGCGTAGGTCGAGACGTAAAGGAAGACGAGTTCGACGTCTTCGCGTTGGAAACGTTCCGCCGCTTCTCCGGCTTTTTGGGGATCGTCGATCAAGCCGACGTTGACGACGTTCGCGCCGAGCTTGCGCAGCTTCTGCTCCAATTGGTTTTGGTAGCCGACCAAACGATCGTAAAGTCCTTCAAATTGAGGCCAATACGTATCGAGACCGATACCGTAGAGCCCGACGTTGATATCTTTTTTAGCGCTCATAATTTAATTTTCTTTCAAATAGTTAACAAGCGAGTATTAGAAGGTAGGTAGGTTGGTTATGGTTCGAGGTCGAGCCTCTTGATCATTCTGAGCCGCGCGTAGCCGCTGGAAGCGTGTGTAAATCGTTCCGCTTCGCGATAACCGCTGTTAATGAAGTTGCGCAGACTGGCGATATTGTTCGGCGAGACGGTCCCGCAGGCGTAACTCGAGCCGCAAGCTCGTAGCCACGATTCCAACTCCGCAAAGAATATTTGTTGGAGCCTATGCCCGCGAAACGAGCTCGCGACTTGGATCAATTTGATATACCCGACGCGTCGAGGCGCGGCGTCGAAATCGGCGATCAACGGGCGAAAGCGCTGCAACGATTCGCCGGTATACGTCGCGATACCGAACCCGATGAGCTCGCGCGAAGCCGAACGCAACACGAGCGCGCGCGAGTCCGCGTCGGCAAAGAACTTGCCGAATTCCGTCGGCGATTCTTGCGCCAGACATAACTCCGGCGTGCCAAGACGTTCTAATTCGAGCGTCGTCGCGGCGCGTAGCGCGAGGCAATCCGCGACGTCGGACGGCGTCCCGACCGCGAGCGCGCTACCGGGAAAGAGGCGTTGTAAGTCTTGTTTATTCACGTTCTTCAATTATTGTCGGCGCGGAAGACGGCTCTTCCGTGGAAGAGATGGTGAATTCCGCGTGTTGGAATCTCGTCGACTCGTAACATGCCCACGCGTACATACCGAACAACGCCGCGACCAGAAGGAAGACGAGCGTCGGACGGAGCGCCGAGGCCGTAAAGCCTTCGTTCGGCTTGAGCTTGACGCCCCGCGGAAGCGAGTCGAGCGGTAGGAACTGCGACGGCTTTTCCGTATTATACAGTATCGCGATCGCGTTTTTCTTGAAGAGGTCTCCCGGCCGCAACGTTTTGAAGTCGATATTGCATAGCGCGCCGTCGTCCGTTTGAAAACGTATCGTAACGGCGTATTCGAGGTTGGAGTTGTAACTAACTCCGGTATGGCGACACGCGACCGCTTTACCGTAAGCCAACGCGCCGTCGCGTAATAACTTGACGTTGATAAGCCCTTTTCTGATAGGGTTTATTATGCCGACGTATGCCCCGAATATTACGAGCGCGCCAAAGACTGCTACGAACCAGACTTGGGTCTTGAACGAGCCGTACCGCGCTATCGACGTTCCTTCGATACGCAAGACGTCTTGCGAACCGACGCGGCGTTCGATCGCGACTTCGGTTCCCGGCGAGACGGACCGGAACGAGTAGGAGACGCCGTGGAAGCGCGAACCGTCCGGCGCGTCTCCTTCAAATCGCATCATGTAGGGACTGCTGCCGTTGATCGATACGTTTTCCTCTTCATTGCTCGTTACGACTGCGGTAGCGTACGGCTCCCACTTCATGAACAGTTCCGCGATCGAGACGAGGGAACGTCCCTGCGCCATGAAAAAGAAGACGAATATCCAGACGAAGAGCAGGAGCCCCAGCCCGATCCCCGAACCGTACGACGAGCCTGTCAGCAACGAGAGATAGGTCGTCGCTCCGAGAGAACGCGGCGCGAAAGGAAGGTCGAGCCATTCCTCGGAACGCGGCGACTCGAAGTCCGCTTCGTCTTCTATAGGGGGAACGCAGAACTCGCCCCCGTTCACGCCGATGTAATAGCGGTCGTTATCGGGAACGTTATTGAAGTCGTTATCGATATCGTTATCATTATCGATATCGTTATCGAAGTCGTTATCGTTGTCGTCGCTCATGGTCGTGTCGCTTTCGCCCTATTTAACCGAGAGTTCCAACGTTTGGTCGACGCCTTGCGCGTCCTTATACGAGACGCGATAACCCCCTTTGAAGCCGCGGAATTTGATCTGCATATCGCTAGCGTCCGCCTCGATCTCGAGGTTCGTGCGCCATTCGTGGAGGATGAGCTTTTCCAACGCGTAATACGACGGCTTAGGTTCCATCCGGCGCGTGAACAGCCCCGACGTCGTAGGTTCGCCCGGCGCGCCGCAGTCGTCGACGACGTTCCACCACACGATACTGCGCATCGTCGGCCAACTGAACCAATAACGATAGAGGTTGCGCGCGACTATCGCTTGGATAGCGCGACCGCGTTCGTCGTTGTTCGGCGCCGTGATCGTGATCTCGCTCAGGATCAGCGGCAGCCCCGCTTTATCCGCGTCGGAGAGGCGTTGTTTTTGTACGTCCGGCGTTTGGATCGGCTTGCCTTCCGCGACGCCGAGCGTGTCGGCGGGGTTAAATAAGTGCATCTGGATACCGACGTTGTCGATACGCGCGCCGCGTTTGCGCAGGTCCGCGATCTGGGCCGCGTAGTTCTCGTTCACGTTGTAGTCGTTGATATTCAATTCGACGTTTGCGGGAAAGACTTCTTTCGCGAGCATATACGTCTTATACGCGTAATCCTCGGGCATAAGGCCGTAAGCGCTCTTCACGCCTTGCGCTTTGTAGTCGATACTGCTTTCGTTCACGACGTCCCAACGACTCAGACGATCTTGGTAGCGTTCGGCGATCTCGCGGACGCGTTTCTCAAAGAGTCGTTCCATCTCGTCGACTTGCGCTTCGTCTTTCGGGAGCCATTCGGGGTGTTGCCATTGTCTATTACCCCAAATGAGCGTATGTCCGGTGGTCTGCAAACCTTTGCTTTGGCAGAACTCGACGACCGGGTCCGGCGCGGGGCGACGCCAGTGCGGTTGCTTCTTCGGTTCCGCGACGTTGTTCCAGAACTCCGCCGTGTCTTCGTATTTCTGTTCAAAACGCGGTTCGCCTTGCGTCGGTTCGAGCGTCTTCCAGTAGAACGCCACCGTCGCCTGATTGAACAACGTGCCGTAAAGCTCCTTGTATTTCGCGTTCAACTCGTCCGAGCCAAGTTGGTCGAAATTGAAGATATGAGCCCCGAACATGAACTCGGAAGAGACCTGCTCGATCTTGATCGTCGAACCCGGTTGGACGTTCTTAAGTTCAAATTCGCGATCCGCTTTACGATACTTCTCGATACGTTCGTCGATCTCGCGTTGCACGTCCGCGTTCCAGTATTCCCAGTACTTGGACGACATAACGTCGGCGTTCGGTTCGCGATCCGCGCTCGACGCGGGCTCCTGACCAAACGCGGTTCCGAATAACATAACGATCGACGCTAGCGTGAACAAATAGGCGCGCATTATTTTCTCCTCAAGGTGCATAGTTATTCGCTACTATTATAATAGCTTTGCGTCCGCAATTCAACAACCGCGTCGCGTTTCATTTTTTTTATACGCGAGACTATTTTTTAACGCGAAATACGCGCGCGCGTCTTGTAAACTTCGACAACGTGTTTATAGTGGACGGCGTCAAATACGCGCGTTCGCGCTACAAAGGAGACTTCATGTGCCAACTATTTGCCGTATGCGGAAAGAGACCGACCGTTTTAAACGCGTTGCTGCGCGTCTTCTACGCTCGCGCCGCCGTTCATAAAGACGGCTGGAGCTTCACCGACCTCGACGGCGCGGGGCCCGTCATGATCAAGAAAAAGGAATCCGCGGCGCAATGCAAGCGCGTGCAAGAACTGCTCGAACAGGAATTGAGTCGCGCGAACGCGATGGCGCATATCCGCCTCTGTTCTCGCGGGACAGTCTGCGTCGAGAACTGTCATCCGTTCGTGCGGACCGACGTTAGCGGCAGGATCTGGACGTTCATGCACAACGGAACGTTCTTTGACGAAAGCAAGATCGAACGCTATAAAGGCGCGCAGAAAGGCTCGACCGATAGCGAACGCGCGGCGCTGTATATCGTCGAAAAGATCGACGCGAAGATAAAGGAACTCGGACGCGCGCTCGACGAACGCGAACGTTTTGAGCTCGTCGAGGAGGCGACCGCAGAACTCGCGCCGTATAACGTCTTCAATTATATCGCTTACGACGGCGATATGTTCTACGTCCACGCGAATAGCAACAACTACGATACCGGGTTGCCCGTCGCGATCTATACGCGTAAGACCGCGGAAGGCGCCGTATTGTGGGCGACCGGGCCGCTCGACGACGAGACTTGGGAACCGGTCCCGAAGATGCGCGTCCTCGCGTATCGACAAGGAGAACTCGTATTTACCGGCGCGGAACATGGACATTGGTGCGACCGTTCGCCTGCCGTCGATCCGAACGAAACGTTGACGCCCCTGCTTGTCAACGACTAACGCTTCGGTAGAATTGTTTCGTCGTTTGGGGTTTAAGCAAACAATCATATTAAGGAATAAAGTCAGTGTATTTTTACCGCGTTTTTGCCGCCGTCGATAAGAACATTTGGGGCGAAGAGATCGAAAAGTTCGTCCAAGAAAACAAACTCGGTTTCGACGTCTACGGCGTCGTTGAAGAAGATAAAGAAGAAGACCTCGACGCCGTTCCCGTCAGCTTGGTGTTGATGGACGCCGACCGCCGCGTCGCGGAGATCTTCTACGACAAACTCGAGTCCTCCGACGTCTTGAAGGGCGAGATCGAAGAATTCCACGAATTTGTCGACGTTATGGAACCCGCCGTCAATCGCGCGTGGGCGCACGAACAACTCAATAAGACCGTCGCGTGTTACGCTATCGCTATTGAAAAAGCCGGTTTCGAGATCGCGAACTGGGATAAATTGTCCGTTCTCGCTAGTTGGCTGCGCGACGAAACGCAAGGTATCGAACAATCCGATAGCGGCCTCATCACCAACGAAAACGGCGCCGTTATTCTCGACGTGCCGGACGACGTCGACCTCGACGACGAAGACGACGATTACGAAGACGACGAGGATATGGACGAAGAAGGCCCCGCCGAGATCGAATTTGAAGAAGAATTCGACGAAGACGAATTTGTCGACGACGATGAGGAAGACGACGAAGACGAAGAAGAGGACGACGAAGAAGACGAGGAATGGGACGAATTCGAAGCCGCGATCCGCGAAGGCGACGGCTGGAACGTCCGTTTGATCACGTCTGAGGAAGAACGACAAGAATTTTTGCGCGGAAACGCTTGAAAACGCGCCAAATTTCTGTAAATTTACATAACGATACGACGCGTCGGCACATGGCGCGTCGACGCTTTTTATTTTACTGTTAACAATAATAACGCTTTGGGCGGAGCTGATATGGCCGATCGACTTTTTGACGAATTACTTGCCGAGACGAAACAACTTTTCATTGAGAAATACGGCGTCGAACCGACCGTCGTAGTCGCCGCGCCCGGACGCGTCAACTTGATCGGCGAACACACCGACTACAACGGCGGTTACGTCTTCCCGATGGGTATCGAACGCTACACCGTTATCGCCGCGAGACCGACCGACGCCGCTACCGCGACCATCTGGACGAACAACTCCGGTAAAGAAGGTTTCGCGCGCTCCGCCGCCGAATTCGCGATCTCCGGCGATATCAAGCCCGCCGACAAAGTCGAATGGACCTCCTACGTTCAAGGCACGATCGCTTGCGCGTTGGAAAAAGGGATCAAGGTCGGCGGATTCAACGCCGTCATCAACTCTAACGTTCCTCTTGGCGGCGGGCTGTCGAGCAGCGCGTCGTTGGAAGTCGCCGTCGCGACGCTGATGGAAGAACTCAGCGGCCACAAGTTCGGCAAAGAAGAGAAACCGCTCCTCTGCCAAAAAGCGGAACACGTCTTCGCGAAGATGGCTTGCGGTATCATGGACCAATTCATCTCCGCGTTGGCCGAAAAAGACTGCGCGATGTTGCTTGACTGCCGCAGTCAAAAGCCCGAGATGGTCCCGATGAGCGACCCGAGCGTCTCCGTTCTTATTACGAACTCCAACGTCAAGCACCAACTCAGCGGCAGCGAATACCCCGAACGTCGCGCCAGTTGCGAAAAAGCCGCTCAACTCCTCGGGCATACGCTGCTGCGCGAAGTCTCCATGGACGAGCTCATGGCGTCGAAAGACAAGATCCTCGCCGCGGAAAACGGCGAACAACTCTTCAAGCGCGCTCGTCACGCCGTCGGCGAAGACGTCCGCACGCTGAAGATGAAAGACGCGCTCATTGCCGGAGACTGGAAAACGGTCGGCGAACAGATGTACGCCAGTCACGAATCGCTTCGCGACGATTTCGAAGTCTCGTGCCCCGAGATCGACGCGTTGGTCGAGATCGCTCGCAATATCGGTTGGGAAGGGGGCGTCATCGGCTCGCGTATCACCGGCGGCGGGTTCGGAGGCTGCACCGTCACGCTCGTTAAGACCGACAAAGCGGACGAGATCGCTAAGAAGATCGCCGAAGAATATCGCAAAGCCGTACCGAATAAGGAAGCGACCATCTTCGTTACGCGTCCCGCGCAAGGCGCGCACGTCTTGTAATCGTTATAACTGGCGCTCAGACCGCCGGTAAAGCGCGTAAATGTGAAGAAAATGCAAAAAGACGTCAAGCTCGACCTTGACGCTCGCGTGCTTTACGTTAAAATGGTCTGAAATTTTATTGGAGTTTCGTCGAGTAGTCTGCGCGTTAAAGACGTTTTTCGCGCGACGCTCGTTTTATCGAACATATTTTTCCCGACGCGTCGCCGTTTTATTCAGCGCTCGTTACGCCGAGCGTCGCGTAAAAGGGTCGCGCGTTGGATAGCGCTATCACTTAGGAGATTATCGTGGGCCTTTCCGAAAGAAAAAAGGAAATCAACTGCCGTCGTAAACGCCGAGCTCAACTCGCTCGCATGAAGTCCAAGCTCCCGACTCTTGACGAAGCCGGTAAAGCTCGTTTCGCTGAAAAACTTCGTCGCATGACTCCCGGCGCCGAAGACCTCATCGCCGCTTGGGGCCTCGAAGCCAAATGAGCGTGGATGACGCGACAGGACGCGGTTGACGCGATCTGAATAAAAGCCTCGATCGAAGCATCTACTTCGTCGAGGTTTTTTTATGCCCTTATTCGACTTTTTCTCTTGTTTTTTGTTGCAACGCGACGCGCGCTCGCTTATACTATGTTGACGTCGGCGCGTGTCGCCGCGTTATTTATATGCAACGAAGGAGATCGATCGTATGAAGAATCGTGTTGATCGTCGAGAATTTCTCGCGAGCGCCGCTAGCGCCGCCGTCGTCGGCCTTGGCGTCCCTTATCTCAGTAAATTGGCTTATGGCGCGACTATCACGCCGAAGTTTGAAGTGCAAGAAGTCAAGTCGTTCAGTTTCCCGAACGACTGTTATTACGGTTGGTCGACCGTTGCGAAACGCGGCGACGAACTCTTTGTCGCGACGTCCGGCGGCCGCGAGGGCCACGTCTGCCCGTTTGGACGCGTCGAGCTCTTCCGCTCCCACGACAACGGCGCGAGCTGGGCTTATCCGCAAGTCGTGTACGATTCCCCGATCGACGATCGCGACTGCGGTATCTGCGTTACCGATAAAGGCACGATCCTGATCACGACGTTCACGTCCGACGAATACGTCAATATGTTTAACGAAGAAGCGGAATTGCGCGCGCAAGGCAAGGGACGCCCGACCGTCTGGTCCGACGGCCGTTTTGAACGCTGGCGACTTGCGACGATGCGCGTCTCGCCCGAGCAACGCAAGAAGGAACTGGGATGTTATATGTTCCGTTCCACCGACGGCGGCGTCACTTGGTCCGAACGCTATTCCACGCCGTTCAATAGCCCTCACGGTCCGTCGCAACTCTCCGACGGCACGTTGCTGTACGTCGGCGACGAGCTGCACACGAAGGAACATCGCGTCGGCGCGGCTATCTCCGAAGACGACGGCGTCACCTGGAAGGTCAAGAGCTACATCGAACCGCGCGACGGCGACGACTGTCACGCGTATTACGAACTGCACGCCTGCGAAGCTAGCGACGGTCGTATCGTCGCGCAGATCCGCAACGGTAATCCGAACAACGTCGGCGAGACGTTGCAAACGATCTCCAAAGACGGCGGCGAGACTTGGGAAAAACCGCGCTCTATCGGCGTCTGGGGACTCCCGTCCTTCCTTAACCGCCTTGCCGACGGCCGGTTGCTTATGACGTACGGACATCGTCGCGACCCGCTCGGCGTGCAAGCGCGCGTCAGCGACGACAACGGCGACACTTGGTCCGACGCGATGGTGATCTACGGCGAAGGCAAGACCGGCGACCTCGGTTATCCGTCCACCGTCCAACTTGACGACGGCTCGTTATTCACCGTCTGGTACGAAGTTCAAGAAGGTTGGTTCGCGAAACAACGCTCCGCGCGTTGGACGCTTTCCTGAGTCTTGACTCGCGCGATTTCTTTACGCTGTTTCCGACGCGTCCCCCGCTTTTGACGCGTCGGAAACGTTGATATGATAAAAAATAAAGGTAGTAGGTTATGAAACGTTACTTTCCCGCGATCGCTATCGCGCTTGTCGTTATCGCGAATTTCGCCGTGATGATGCACGCCTCGCATCCTCACGCTCCGCGACTTCATTCCGACGTCTTCAAGCAAGGCAAAGCGGCCGGCGATCGCGCCGTCTTGAAGTGCGATCGTATCGAATACGCTTTCCGCTGGGTTCCCGCCGGCGAGTACGCGATCGGTAGTCCCGCGGAAGAACAAGATCGCGAAGATTCGGAAGCGCTTCATAACGTCGCGCTGACTAAGGGATACTGGATCCTCGAAACGGAAGTGACGCAAACGATGTGGCGTTGCGTTATGGGGAAGAATCCCAGTAAGTGGGCCGGAGACAAACGCCCCGTCGATTCTATCGGACTGGACGAGATCGACGAATTCTGCGCGAAGTTGAACGAACGCGCTCCCGAGGGCGTCGTTATCCAACTCACGACCGAAGCGCAATGGGAGATCGCGGCGCGCGCCGGCGATCCCGGAATGTACGCCGGTAAGGAACTGGGCGAGATCGCGTGGTTCGGCGATACCAATAAAGACGGCGGCACGCACAACGTCGCCACGAAAGCCCCGAACGCGTGGGGAATCTACGATATGTGCGGCAACCTCTGGGAATGGTGCTCCGACCTCTACGCCCCTTATAAGACCGACAAAGCCGGCAAGGGCGTCGACGCCGTCGACCCGACCGGCGCGACTCCGGAGGAATGTCCCGGCAACGTCTGCGTCGATCGCGGGGGATGTTGGGATAGTACCGCGAAGGAATGTCGCGTCGCGAATCGCGGTTTCTACGACCACGACCGTAAAGGTCCGTTCGTCGGCTTCCGCTTTGTCGTGATCCCGAAATGAGCGCGATATCGTATTTGCGTTAAAACACATAAACGGCGCCGTATTTGCGGTACTGTTTATAACGAATATGTCGACGGCGTCAATTCTCAGAATGACGCCGTCGCGGCTTTGATAACTTGACGCGGTTGGTTGAGGGGGTATACTCTGAAATAAGCGTCGAAGCGCGTACAGTCGAAGCGGCTTCCGACGCGTTGGTATGTGTATTCGACGGAAACGCTCGGTTTTGGGAAAGGAACGAGGAGAAATGTACGCTTATCGAACTTACGCTCCTCTGCGAGTTTGCGCGGACACGCCGGAGCAGATCTATCTGCGTTTGGACGGTCGCGGGTCTCGAATTTATTATCCCGGCGAGACGTTGGCCGGTAGTTACTCCATCCGCGACGTCAGACGTTCCGCGGTGGAGGCGATCGAAACGTCGATCATGTGGGAGACCGAAGGCAAGGGTAACGAGGATTTCGGCGTTCACTACTTCATGAAGCTCTCCTCCGCTAACGGCGACTGGATCGACCCGCTTGAACCCGGAAGATTCAGCGCGAAACTGCCGAGAAGCCCGTTAAGTTATGAAGGCAACCTCATCAAATTGCGTTGGTACGTTCGCGTTCGCGCGTTCCTAGCCAACGGCGAACAACTCGTGGAGGAAGCGCCGTTCCGCTTAGGCGATCAGCCGGATATGCGAGCGTTGAAACTGCGCGTCGATTTCGAGGCTTCTTAACTGTCGTTTTACTAATGATACTTCAGATCGGATAAAGTTGGCGTTTCGGTCGAGACGTCGAGGCGACGACGTTTGAATGAACGAATTCTTTT
Source organism: Thermoguttaceae bacterium (assembly GCA_045599605.1). Taxonomy (GTDB): domain Bacteria; phylum Planctomycetota; class Planctomycetia; order Pirellulales; family Thermoguttaceae; genus RUG369. The sequence continues at coordinate 77,465 of JAZRWE010000032.1, read as the reverse complement.
TTAACTCAACTCAGCGCAATCCTTTTTCGACGCGTTTCGTCGCGCCGGGAAAAATGCCTTTTTTCTTTGAGCGTTCTTTTTTACGCCAACAGAAGGCCGCGCACCCCGCGAAGTTTGAAGAATTCTTTACGCGCTCGCTAGGGTGTCAAGAAGACGTCAGGACCGCCGTCAGCCTACTTTTCTTAGTCGATCAATTTGAGAAACATTCTTGTCGCGGACAGATCGTCGGTCCTCACGGGACCGGTAAGAGTTCGTTGATGAGCGTCTTGAAAACGAAGCTCGCCGATCTCGGTTACGAGATCTTCTACTGGGAGCTTCACGACCAACAAAACTTCTTGCCCGACCTCTTCTGGCTAGAATTGCAAGACTTCCTGCGCTCGGCTCCGAAGTTCATGCCCACGCAGTGTCTGTTGCCGCCCCCCGTCGTCTCGCGTGAAGAATATATCGCTCAGCAACGCGAATCGTTGCGCGGCGTGTTAGGCGATATCGACGAGCGCGCCGCGTTTGCGCCCTCGCTCGACGACGAAGACGAGGAAGAACTGGACGAGATCGAGACGGTCGAAGAATTTCAGGCGAGCGGCGCAAGCAACTCGCCCGCGCAAGCCGTTCACGCGTCGGAGTCTACGGCGTCGCGCGCGAAAGGCGTTTTTGGTTTCAACGCTGCGGGGCGTTTCGGATTCAATCGCACCAAAGAAGACGTCGAATCGGTCGTTCCGCGTGAAGAACCGTTGGCGTTTGCGCCTTTCCAAGACTTGGAACCTTCCAACGACGCGCCGAACGAGAAGCCGCAAGAGAAATTCTCGATCGACGCCGCTTCGTTGACCGCCGCCGTTTTACAAGAACAAAAGAAATTGGCTATTCCTCTGCCGGTAGACCATAACCCCGTGAGGAACAGAGCGTTCTTTGAAAAAAAAGTCGTCTTCTTCGACGGATTTGAACAATTGTCGTACGCGAATCGCATCATCGTGCGCTCGTTCTGTCGCCTGAACCATCTCGGGCTACTGCTGACGACGCATACGCCCGCGATCGGCGTGCCCGTCTTGTTCCGAACTAATCCCTCCGTGGAGACGCTCGAACAGATACTCGATTTCCTACTTGAAGATCCCGATATGGTGCCGGATCCTTCCGAGTTGGCTATCTTACTGAATAATTTCCATAACGACGTTCGCTCGATCCTGTTTTCGCTCTACGACGCCTACGAGAAGTATCGCTGGGCTCCGCGCGAAGTACGCGAAAAGATCGTGCGCCGATATCCGCGTTGAGTTGGCATAGGAGTAATATTTGATGACCTCGCTTGCTGTTTCGCTTGGTTCGGTCAAGCTTCCCAATCCGATCATGACGGCTTCCGGTACCTTGGGGTACGCCAAAGAAGCCGCGCGTATGCTCGATCTCTCGCGTCTTGGCGCCGTCGTGCCGAAGACGGTCACCGTCGACCCGCGTCCCGGCAACAAGCCGCCGCGCACCGTCGAGACGACCGCCGGACTCCTCAACGCTATCGGATTGGACAACGACGGTATCGACGAATTCGTCGAGAAGAAACTGCCCTATCTTCGCACTCTCGGATGCCCCGTGATCGTTAGCGTCGCCGCTAAGAAACTCGACGACTGCAAGATCTTTGGCGAACGCTTGAACGACCAAGAAGGCGTGACCGCCGTCGAACTCAACGTCAGCTGTCCTAACGTCAGCGGCGGCGTCGACTACGGCACCGACCCGAAGCTCTGCGAACAAATGACGAGCGAGATGCGCAAGGCGTTGAAACTCCCGTTCTCCGTGAAGTTGTCTCCCAACGTGACGAAGATCGCCGATATCGCGAAAGCGGCGGAAGCGGGCGGCGCCGATATGATCTCCGCTATCAATACCTGCTACGGACTCGCTGTCGATTGGCGTAAACGTAAGCCGCGCTTGGGCAACGGTTGCGGCGGTTTCAGCGGCCCGGCGGTCAAGCCGATCGCGTTGCGTTGCGTTTGGCAGATCGCGCAGGCGGTAAAACTGCCTATCATTGGTATTGGCGGTATCGCTACCGTCGACGACGTATTTGATTTCCTTGTCGCCGGGGCTAGCGCGGTCGAGATCGGCACGGCCAACTTCTACCGTCCCGACGTCACGATGCGTATCTTGGACGAGATGCCCAAGGTCATGGCGGAAGCCGGTATCAACGACTTGTCGGAGATTATTGGAACATTGGAAATGTAGTTCGATCGGGGATCGGAAATAACTTTGCGCGAGAGCGGCTACTCTTGCGGACAACATGAAACGAAAGGTTCATAATGACTCAACTTACCGAAGCGCGCGCGGGCAACGTGACTCGCGAAATGGAGATCGTCGCTCGGAAAGAACGACTTGACGTAGAAACGATTCGCGCCGAGATCGCCGCCGGTAGAATGATTATTCCCGCGAACGTCAACCACTTGGCTAAGGGCCTCGATCCTATTGCGATCGGAAGAAAAGCGACGACGAAGATCAACGCGAACCTAGGCGTGTCCTCGCTCGCCGGCGACGCCGATCGCGAATTTGATAAGATCCGTTGCGCCGTCAAATATGGCGCCGACACGATCATGGACCTCTCCACCGGCGCCGACCTTGACGCGCTGCGCACGCGTATGATCGATATGGTCAACGTGCCCGTCGGGACCGTGCCGCTATATCAGATCTGCGAAGAGTTGGACGATATCCTCGATATGACGCCGCAAAATATCTTGGACTGTGTCGAGAAACAAGCGAAGCAGGGCGTCGACTACATGACGATCCACTGCGCGTTGCTCCGCCGACATATCGACCTCATCGACACGCGTCTGGCCGGTATCGTCAGTCGCGGCGGCTCTTTGACCGCGAAATGGATGATCGCGCATAAGTCGGAAAACCCGTTCTATGAACACTACGACGAGCTGTGCGAGATCTTGGCGGCTTACGACGTCTCGTGGTCCCTCGGCGACGGCATGCGTCCCGGCTGTATCCACGACGCCAGCGACGGCGCGCAATTTGGCGAACTCTCCGTCATGGGCGGACTTACGAAACGCGCTTGGGAACACGGTTGCCAAGTCATGATCGAAGGTCCCGGACACGTCCCGTACGACCAGATCGCCGATAATATGCGCAGACAAGCGGAAGAATGTTTCGAGGCGCCGTTCTACGTCCTCGGGCCCGTCGTCTGCGATATCGCCCCCGGTTACGACCACATTACGAGCGCGATCGGCGCCACCGCCGCCGCGTTCCACGGCGCGTCGATGCTCTGCTACGTTACCCCGAAAGAACACCTCGGCTTGCCGAATATGGAAGACGTGCGCGTCGGCTGCGTCTCCTATAAGATCGCCGCTCATGCCGCCGATATCGCGTTGAAGCGTCCCGGCGCGCAAGAACGCGACGACGAGATGGCGCGCGCAAGATTCGCCTTCGATTGGGAAAAGCAGTTCTCGCTCGCGTTAGACCCCGAACGCGCGAGAGAATACTACGAGGAAGCGCGTTCTAACCCGGACGATAAAGAACGTTCCGACAAGGCGCGCCAAGAAGACGCCGCTAAGAACGGGATGCAAGAATCCGATATCCCGCGCAGCTGTCCTCGCGGCGTTCATCCGACGCTCAATCCCGACGGCACGATCGCGAATGAGAATTACTGCACGATGTGCGGTCCGAAGTTCTGCGCTATGCGCACTACCGCCGACCTCATCCGCCTACGCAACGAGCAGGCCGCGGAAGACGCGAAGAACTGAGTTTAGGCGTTCGTTTTGACGCATGATAGAAGCGTCTTGCCGACCCGGACAGGAAGGCTTGACGCTTTTTTATTATGACGAATAACTCGTTGCGTCGCCGCGTTTTACTGATTATTATTCAAGAGACTGAGAACGCCTAACGCGTTCGTTGCAAAAGAGAAAGAGACGGCGAATATGAACGTTGACGTCGATCGATTTTATATGCGTCGCGCGCTGAGATTAGCCGCTAACGGCCAAGGCTGCGTCGAACCTAACCCGATGGTGGGATGCGTCGTCGTTCGCGACGACGTTAGCGTCGAACCGCGAGGAGATTGGCCCGAAGACTCGGAAGAACGCGCGTTGGCCTCCCATATCGTCGGCGAGGGCTGGCATCAGAAATTCGGACAAGCGCACGCCGAAGTCAACGCGTTGCGCGACGCCGGCGAACTCGCTAAGGGCGCGACGTTCTATGTTACGCTGGAACCGTGTTCGCATTACGGCAAAACGCCCCCCTGCGCCGACGCGTTGATAGCCGCGGGCGCAAAGCGCGTCGTGATGGCGATGCGCGACCCCTTTCCGAAGGTCAACGGCGGGGGAATGAAGAAACTGCTCGACGCCGGGATCGAAGTTACGGTCGGAGTTTGCGAAGACGAAGCAAAAGCGCTTGACGCGCCTTATCTTATGCGCGTTGTAAATAAGCGTCCGTGGACGATCGCGAAATGGGCGATGACGCTCGACGGCAAGATCGCTTCGCGTACCGGGGCAAGTTACTGGATCTCTTCCGACGCCTCGCGTCAACGCGTTCACGAATGGCGCGGCAACGTCGACGGTATTCTCGTCGGCAGTCGCACCGCCGCGCTGGACGACCCGATGTTGACCGTAAGATTGCCCGAGGGACAAAAGCCGAACAGAACGCCCGCGCGCATCGTCTTCGATTCCGCCGGAACGCTTTCCCCGAACTCGAAGCTCGCCGCGTCGATCGAAGAAGCGCCGCTGATACTCGCGTTCGGACCGGAAGCGACGGAAGAAACGCGTAAGTTCTGGGAAGAGAAGGGCGCGGACGTTATCGTGCTCGACGCGCCGGAACGCGAACGACGCCTCGTCATGTTACTGGAACGTCTTGCCGAACGCGGGATGACGAACATCATAGTCGAAGGCGGCGGGGAACTTCTTGGACGTCTCTTCGACCTCCAACTGATCGACGAAGCGCGCGTCTTCATTAGTCCGAAGATCGTCGGCGGTAATGAAGCGATCGTTCCCGTCGGCGGGGCAGGGCTCGAGCTGATGACCGACGCGGCGACGCTCAAAGACCAAAAGATCGAAGTTATTGGGCCCGACGTATTAGTGACGGGTCGCGTCGTCTATCGCGCTTGAAAGCTGTGCGAGCAATAAAAAAACGAGCGGTCGTTTTGCGCGATCGCTCGTTTTCGTTTTGGTTCTGTCGACTAACTGCTTGTCGGGCCTCATTTTCTCCCGGTGGCGAGTTTACTGATCGCCTTGAATTCCGCGGAGCCCGCTTTACCCGTCAGTTCGAATAACGCGGATTCGGAGGTCGTCGGTATAACGCCCGCTTGGATCATGCGTTTACGCGCGATCTTGCCGTCGAACGGGTTACGCGAGGAGAGGCAGTCGCATACGAGGTAGACTTTCTTTCCGAGCGCCAACAGGTCGAGAGCGGTCTGCAAGACGCAGATGTGCGATTCGATACCGGCGAGCAAGACGTTAGGACGATCGTCTTTGACGAAGTAGTCGCGTATCTCGTTCGTGTCGAGGCAGCTGAACGTCGTCTTATCGAAGAGCGTCGCGTTGGGCGTTACCTCGCGGATCTCTTCGACCGTATCGCCGAGCCCCTTGGGGTACTGACGCGTGACGACGATCGGGATATTATACACGTTGAGACCGGAGAGCAGGAACTTCGAGCGGTCGAGCAAGCGTTCGGCGTCGTCCATAGCCGGAACGAGGCGTTCTTGAAGGTCGATCAGCAACGCCGTAGTGTTTTGAGGGGTAAGTTTCATCTTCGAGTTCCTTAGTCTGCTTTATCGCTACGATTACGCTTATTTCATTTGAAGATACCGGTCGCGTTTTCGAGTTTCGGCGCGCGATCGAGGATGTTCTCTTCTTTCGGCTTATCGCCGTCGCCGCGTTTATACGAGATGTATTGCAACCACTTCTCGCCGTCCACGCCGTATTGCTTGCCCGTGATCTTTTCCAACGAGGAACAAGCCGTCGCTTCTAACGCGCCGTCGTCGAGCTTCTCGCCTACCAACGCTTCTTCAAGTATGTCAAACAGCTCGGTGGAATCGTCTTCGTTGAATTCGCCAAGCGCGTGAAGGATCGCGATACGCACGTCTTTACGATCCGCGTTTTCTTCTTCGGAACCCGCGTCGATCAAATACGGCAACGACCGATAACGCGACGCAAGAAGCTCGATCGCCAATTTGCGTTCCTTTTTATTATCTTTCGCGATCGCGCCTTGATTCGCGTAGATCGCCAACGCGTGAGCCGCGGAGAGATTCAAATTACGATCCGGGTCTTCTAACGCCGAGCGGAAGATCTTTTCCGCGGCGGGGTTCGCGTAGTTCGAGGAGATGCGCGCGATCGCGTCGAGACTGCAGCGACGGATATGAGGACTGTTCGTGTTCTCGTATTCTTGCACGAGTTGCACGAGCAGGATATCTTTTTCTTCCGGCGGCGCTTTCACGCCCTTCTTCCCTTTTTCTTCGATCAACTTGAAGCGTTCGCGAGGAGGAACATAGCCCGGTAATTTATCGCTTCTTCGCCCCGCGCCGGGAAGATAGAGCAACATCTCGTTGTCGGTGTACCAGACAGGCGAGGTGCAGCCCGGCAACGAACATAGCGCGGCAAGTACTACCGTCGCTATCTTCGCTAGCGCGTTATCTTTAAGACGACGAACTATGCCGCCGTTGGTTTCGTGGTCATTACGAATCATGATCGACGATCTCGATAAAAGTGTGCGTTCAAGGTCTACGTCCGCGTCCGTGCAGACTAGTAGACAGTCGGGAGAAGGATAATTATTTTCGTGGAAACAGACAAGAGAGGTTTCAGAATTTCCGCAAGAAGAATAACGAAGAGCGATAAAAAAAGGTCGTCCTCAATAGAGAGACGACCTAGTATCTCGTGTTTCCGTCCGGCGCTATCGCGTTAGTTCAACCGCCGAAAGAAACGTAGCTGAGATCAGCGTTGGGCCATTTTGGAAGCGCGGAAAGCGCGGCGTTCAGCTCGGAGGCGAGCTCGGCGTTTGGTTTCGCTCGGCTTTTCATAGGTTTCACGACGACGCATTTCCTTTTTGATGCCGGAGCGTTCAACGAGCTTGCGGAAACGGCGAACGGCGTCTTGGATCGATTCCTTATCGCGCAGAGTAAGTTTGACCATTACTAATCTCCAAATTAGGATGACGATCGCGCGCGACTCGCGTCACACAATAAGCGAAGAGATCGACTCGCGACGCGCCGACGGTACTCGCCCTGCGCTTAACTCGCTTATTTGCCGCGTCAGTCTTACGACGATCAAGTTTGTGACCTCGGTCGAGGTCGATAAAAATATATTCGTTTCGTGCGAACGCGTCAACGGCGCGTCCAAACACTTGGTGAAACTTTTTTATACCACAATAACTCAAGACGTCAAGACGGTTCCTTACAGAACTCGCGCCTTTAACGCAGACTCACAGTCTGACGTCGAGTTCGTTTACGCCGAGGCGTTCCGCTTCAAGACGAAGCAGCATCCAGAACGTATAATAATCGACAAATTCGACGCGCGATCCGCGAGCGTCTTGATGCACGCGGTCGGAAAGCTCCTTCAACTTCGACGGCGACCACAAGATCGTACGGTACGTGTTGAATTGCGCCCCTTTGTCCGCGCGAACGTCGCCGAGAACGATATTCGCGCCTTGCGCCGGGTCGTTGATATCGAAGTTGATCGAGCGATAAGCCGTCTTGCCGCCGTAGGGATTGTCGACGACGCCCATGATATTGCCGCGGTGCGTCATCATCCCGTCGGGGGAATACTTCGAGAGGCGTTCGAGCGTTTCGCGAGAGCTCGTGCGAGCGTCGCCGTCGATGATGAAACCGATAACGCCGAGATCCCAGCGCTTGAAGTATTCGAGCGAGTGTTCGATCCAGATATCGAGAGCGTCGGGCAGACCCGAGAACTTACGCGGTTCGACGAAGCCTTCGGGGTTAACGTATCCCGCGCCGGAGTCGCCTGAGACGAAGTAGTCGTTCGCGCTCTTCGTGCGGCGGAAATAATCGAACGCCGGCGCGAAACGGTCCGCCAAGTTCGGATTAAACGCCCAGTTGATCGGGACCTCGCCGCGAGCCGCGTCGAACCAGAACGACGTTTGGCTTTGATAGACCCAAGCGGCGGAATCGTAGTCGCCCGCGTAGATCGCGACGAACGTCTTGTTCGCGACTTGACCGTTAGCGTCGACGAAGCCGCGTTCTTGCAGTTCCTCGAGCGTCGGGCGACTCAACGGATAAACGTCGTCCAATTTGTAGTGTTGATAGAACGACGCGTTCGCCATAGCGCCGAGTCCTAACGCGTCCGCGTCGAGATAACCGTTATAGTTCGACAAGATCTCGGCGTGACGCCATTCCGTAGGGACGCCGCCGTGTTTGCATCCTGCGGGGCCGTAGTCGGTGTATTTCGTGTCCCACGGCGTGAAACCGCAAACGCGGATGACTTGCTTGCCCGCGGTCGCGTCGTAAGCCGCGCGCATGATCGCGTTGAACGCTTTGAAGTCCGTGCCGAGCGGTTGTTCGCGGTCGTCGTTCGGCGTTTCGTCGTCCCACGGCGAGAGGTCGAAGAAGAAGCCTTTACGCGAGAGCGTGAAGTCGCGATTCGTAAGGCAGTGGTTTTGCGTCGCTCCGATCGGATGGTCGAGCCAGTACGCGTCGATGTAGTAACCACCTTCGGCGGCGTTGACTTTGCCCGTCTTGATATAGTTCTCGATCAGCCAATAATACGCGTCGGCTTTCGCGGAACCGGTGGAGTCGAGCGTCGTCCCCGGGATCTTGCCTTTGCCGGTGAAGAGCGAAGAGCCGTCTTCCGCGACGAGACGCGCTTTGACCGGCAATTTCGGACCGTTCGCGACGTAGCGATCGTAAATCGTACCTGCGCTAGGATCGTAGCGCACCGGCAATAAGTTCTCGACGCCCGCGATCGTGAGCGCCGCGTTGACGGTCGAATAGACTTTTTCGTCGTAAAGCACGACCCCGTCGTAGCTATCGGAGAACGTCGTCAACAGCTCGTCGAGAGAACCGATCTCGACGCGCTCGCGATCTTGCAACCAACCCTTTTTCGGCGGATCGCACGGAATCTCTTTCGAGAACAAATCGAGCCAGAAAACGTCGGAGTTACCGTTGAAACCGTTACAGTAGAGCAGATACAACCGCGCGTCGTCGCGATTTGCAAGGCCTTGCAGCGCGGAGACTAACAGCGTCTCGTCCCAGACGCGTCTCACGTCGGCAGGATTCGCGCGATCGACGTTTTGCAACGCGCGCATATCGTAGACGCAAAACGCGTCCGCGGCTTGAAGCGACGGCAAGAAGGATACTAGCGAGAGTAAAAACAGTAGCGTTAGGAGGGAGATAGATTTAGCGTGTTTCATTGATAATAGGTGGGATAATATAAAAGGTTGAGAGTCGAAACGCGTTCGGCTCTCAGCCTTATAATGGATGACGACTAATAAACGACTAACGCGTTAGCGCTCATTTGTCTTTGGGAAGGTCGTACGGACCGAGACCGACTTCGTAAGGCGCGTAGTTGACGGGGAAGCCGCCTTCCGGTTCCTTGCAAAGTTCTTCGCGGATCGCTTCGTACATGCCGAAACCAAATTCGTTGTTAGGTTCGATGTAGGAACCTTCGCCCCATTCGTTCATCGGCGCGAGGACGACGCGCTTGTTGTCTGTCTCTTTCGCGTATTCTTTGTAATCCTTCAAGATACGACGGAACGCTTCAACGGAACGACCGTAGACGACCGTATTGCGGAAGCCGTGCCAAGGACGAGAGTCCCAACCTGTCGAGATGTTCGGGATCGTCGGAAGGATACCGGTCTTCGCGCGTTCGTCCCAGTTCGGCTTTTGCGCCGCCGCGACTTGATCGAACGAATACAGATTCGGGTCTTTAAGTTCTTTACCGCCGTACATGAAGTGATAGATCGTCGTCGCGTCGAAACCGGCGTCGGCGTACTTCTGAACGGTACCCGGATCGACTCCGTGTTCCGGCCATTTGATCGCGATGAAATACACGCCCGGGAAGCCCGCGTCAACACAAGCCTTACGAACGATCTCGAACGCGCGTTTGCAGCCCTCGCCCGCTTTGAGCTCGACGCCTTCCGCTTTCGCTTCTTCGATCATATCGTGGTCGACGATCGTGTGGTCCCACATGACGACGACCGGCTTGCCGTCGATCGTGTAGTATTCCGGCGTGTTGAAGTAGTTCTCGATCCAGTACTTGGAAACGGCTTCCCAGTCCTTGGTAGAGTGCGTGCCGTAGCCCGTGTGGTTCGCCCACATGACAGCCCACTTCAAGTTGGAACGATATTTCGCTTGTTGGAACGCCTTGATCCAGTGTTCCAAGTTGACTTGACCGTGCTTCCAGTACCAGTCGACGAAGAAGAATTGGATACCGTTTTCCGCGGCCCACTTGATCTGCCAGTCGACGACTTCGGGATTCGCTTCGTCGTAATATCCCAAGAGCGGCTTGCGGATAGGCGCGGCTTCGTCGATCTTATCCCAACCGGAACGTCTCGACCAACCCGGGAAATAGAACGCGCCGATCTCGTAATCGCTTTCGAGTTTCTGAGGAGCAGCGACGTAATCCATCTTCGGAACGTCGATAGCGGACAACACGTTGAATTCGGGCTCGAACGAGAATCGTTGGTCGTTCGCCGTCATTTTCAGACCGGTCTTAGTCTTGCCCGCTTGCGTCACTTCGTATTTCATAACGATCGCGAACGCTTCGCCGGGAAGGAGTTCCAGATCCGCCGGGAAGGAGACTGCGCCTGTCGCGTCCGCTTGGAGTTCGATCGGCGCGGCAGGTTCGGCGTTGTCGAGACCTTTAGAGGCGAGGCGGTCGCCCGTCGGGTTGAAACCGAGCAACGGGTCGACGTTGACTTTCTGCATCGAGACGGAGAGCAGTTTCGCGGCCGACGTCTTGGAAGTCGTTGCAAATTGGAAGTTGGCGAGTTTGTCGCCGCCGCCGTTACGGACGAGCGCTTCGTATTGCACCGCCGCTTTGCCGTCGGTCAGACGCGCCAACGCGGTCTGGTTGCCGTTCCCTTGCGTTTCAACGACGCCGGGACCGAGCGGTTGCTTAGAGAACGCCAATTTCTTCAATGTGAATTGACCGGGCGTCGAGATCTCCCAACGATACGCGCGGAACGCCGGATCTTTCAGCATCGCGCTCCATTCGCCGAAAGCGGAGAGGTCGACGTTCTTCGAGAACTTGTCGCCGCCGTTATCGCCGAGATTGAAGAGCGGGAGCTGTAACTCGACCGAGCCTTTGCCCGTGCCGGTAAGAAGACGGAGGTTCGCGCGAGGGAACGGAACCGCTTCGCCGGTAGCGTCTTGCGTGAATTCCAAATACAAGTTGGAACCGGTCTCGTGAGGATCGATCGCGCCGATATCGCTGACCCAGCTCTTGATCTCGTTGTCGGAATCAAGTTGGAATTTCTCGAGGTCGGCTTCGTCCCATTCCGCCTTGGCGACCGCTTGCGTGTTCGCGATATCAAGGTCGTAGATGCGGATATAATCGATCTCGACGCTTGCGCCGTCTTTGATCTCGTCGTCGGTAGGTCTGCCAAGGTCGACGCGAAGACGGACGATCTGGGGTTCCGCAAGCCACGACGGGAGGATCTGATACGTATGCCATTTACCGTCGTGCACGATGCGCCACGACGTCGTCTTCGCTTGCGAGAAACCGCCGTAAGGGCCTTCCGTCGTCGGCGCGTAGAAAATCTCGCCAAGATAGTTGCCCGTCGACTTCATACGGATCTCGATATATTGACCCGGTTGCGGCTTGAATTCAAATATCGGACTGACGACGAACGGGTCCCAGTTCGTGTAATCCGCGCTCAGCGCCCCGTCTTTGAGCGTCGGCTTCGTCATGCAGTTGAAATTCCACGCCGCGATATCTTGTTGCGTGTTAAAGTCCCAAGAAAACATCGCTTTGGGTTCGGAGCCGTTGACGAGCGTTCCGACCAAAGCGCTCGTCGCGAAAGCGCATAAAAACGCCGCGCGACGAAGCGTTTGCGTTAATGTCGACATATAGTTTCTTCCGGTTTTTCAAAGGTGGATCAAGGATCGCCGCGGTCAAACGGCCTAAATTTAGCGTATTATAATTGGCGCGTTCCATAAAGTCAAACATTTTTGTTGTATTGTCGTTCGCGTTTCTTATAATGAGATATTACGCGTTATAAGCGTTGAGAGAGAGGTCATGATGAAGCTAAGACGTTTTATATTGTCGGCGTTAGTCGTCGCTTGCGCGTGTCTAGGGACCGCGTGGGGCGAGGATAAAGATTGGTTGCTCGATCCCGCGCCGTATGTCTCCGAGATTTCTTACGATGAAACAAATTCCGTGCTCAAATTGTCCAACGGCTTGATCTCGCGCCGCGTCTTGCTCGCTCCGAACGCCGCGACGATCTCGTTACGCAACGACTATACCGGGGAAGAGCTGGTCCGCGCTATTGCGCCCGAGGCGCGCGTCACGATCGACGGCGAGTCCTACTGCGTCGGCGGGTTGACCGGGTTCCCCGTCGCGAACTACTGGAAGGAGACGTGGGCAAAAGACGCGCGCGTACTTCCCAACTCCTATCGCTTCACGCGTTACGAAGTCGGCGAGATCGAACCGCGTTTCGAGTACAAACCGAGACCGGAATGGCTCTCGAAGGAATACCCCTGGCCGCCAAAGGGTAAGCGCGTCGTGATGTTCTACGACCCGCCTGAGAAGATCGCGCCCCCGACTTCCGGAGCGCTGCTCTTGGAAGAACCTTTTACGTCCGCGCTCGACGATTCTTGGCGCGCCGTCGTTAGCGGTATTGGCGAAAGAACTTCCGTCGCGAACGAAGGCAAGCCCGGCGAGATCTACGCTATACCCGACACGTGCGCTTATCTCGAACGAGAATGGGTGGAAAACGCCGTCGCCGTTAGCGTTACGCTCGACGTAGGCGACGACGAACTCGCTAATTCCTGGGGCCCCGGCGTCGCCGTGTTCTTTACCGCAGACTCCGACTCCGACGATGCCGCTAAGGTCGTGTCCGTCGTCGCGCGTCCTCATTCCGCGCAATACGAGTTATGCGTCGACGGTCGAGAGGTTGCGCTCGTCGGTTCGTTCGATCGCGATAAAGACGTTACGTTCACGCTCGCGCTTGCCGACGACGGCGTTTTGAAGCTCGACGCGTTCGACGGCGCCGGCGTTCGCACGACCGTTGGGGAAGTCAAAGTCTCCGGAACGCCTAAATACTTGCGCGTCGGTAAAGTCGGGAAGGGGGGTTCCGGTAAGGACTATCCCACCGATTCGCGCGAGTATCGTCGCTCGCATTTGAAGCGCGTCGCTTTCTATGCCCCGTTGACGCAGAGCCAACGCGAAGCGCCGCAAGCGTTGCCCAAAGTCGAGGTGCGTTACGAGATATACGACGGATCGCCGCTCATCTCGAAGCGTTTGTACGTCCGTTATCCGCAAGACTGCAAGGTCAAAGAGTTTGTCGTCGATACGTTTACCAACGAGGAATTGCGACTGGTAGAGACGGATTCGATCGTCGACGAATACGCGCACGAGACGCCCTTTAACCTCGGTCTCCTCACAGATTACGTTTGCGGGGGAATGGCGACTTCTAGCATCGTCGACAACCGCGCTTACCGCGTGAAGAGCGACCCCGACTACCCGACGCAAGTCAATTACTTGCGTAAGACGTTGTGCCTATTAGAGTGCTCTCCCGAATTTGGGCCCGCGCAAGTCGTCGACGCAGAACACGACTTCGCCTCAAACACGATATACGAGCTACTTTACGACAACACGGAACGCGAACGTCGCGGACTCGCGATGCGACGCGCTATGCGAACGCTAGCGCCGTGGACGAACGAGAACCCGTTGATGTTCCATATGGTCCGTTCCGCCCCCGACGACGTTCGCGACGGCGTCGAGCAATGCCGCGAGACCGGGTACGAAGTCCTTATCATGAGTTTCGGCTCCGGTTTCGATCTGGAGAGCGACGATAAGACGTATCGGCAAACGTACCGCGAACTTAGCGATGAAGCCAAACGCGCGTCCGTCGCGCTTGGCGGCTATTCGCTGACCTCTTCTCGCGGCGCCGCGAATAAGGAAGACAACGTCTTGAACGAGAAGCCGCAGTTTGGCGTCGGACCGTGTTTAGGATCCGCTTGGGGACGACAGTATCTTCAATCGCTAAAAGATTTTATGGAAGAGGCTGATTTCGGCGTGTTTGAAAACGACGGCCCTTATCCCGGCGATTATTGCGAGTCGCGCGAACATCCGGGACATCGCGGAAAAGAGGACTCCGTTTGGACGCAACGCGAGGCGCAAGCCGAACTCTATCGCTGGTGCCGCGCGCGAGGGATCTACGTCAATCAGCCCGACGCGTATTTCCTCGACGGCGGTAATAAGACAGGAATGGGCTATCGCGAAACGAATTGGTCGTTGCCGCACGCGGAGCAAGTAATTATCGAACGGCAAAACGTTTACGACGGAACGTGGACGAAGACGCAGTCGATGGGGTGGATGTTCGTACCGCTGAGTCAATACCACGGCGGGGGAGCCGCCGCGACGATCGAGCCGCTGAAAGACCATCTTGAACACTACGACGCTCGGTTTGCCGACCTCATCGGCGCCGGCGTGCAGGCGTGTTGGCGCGGTCCGCGACTCTACGATAGCGAGGAGACAAAAGCGGTCGTGCGAAAGTGGACGTCGTTCTATCATGAGAATCGACGGATCTTAGACTCCGATATCGTCCATCTACGTCGCGCGTCGGGGCGCGATTGGGACGGCATACTCCACGTCGACCCCGATACGAACGCGAAGACGCGCGCGTTGGCGTTCCTATATAACCCGACGCTCGAACCGATAACGCGAAAGATCGTTATCCCGTTATACTACGCGGGGTTAAAAGACAAAGCGCAAGTCCGGATCGGCGATTCCGATCTGGAACTTGGCGAACCGACGATCGTGGAGCTTAACGACAAGCGCGAAGCCGTCGTCGAGATTACGATACCCGCCGAGAAGTACGCGTTCGCGACGTTTGAAACCGCGCTATGAACGCTTTTCCGACGATAACATAACACAAGAGGCCGACTCTACTTCGGATAGAGCCGACCTCTTATTCTTTACAATACCGACGACGAACGCCGCGTTTCTCACGCGTTTTTCTGTTCTTTCGCGGCTTCTTGGAACCGTTTGCGCAGGTAGTTGCGACATTCGGTAAAGAACTCTTGATTCTTCTCGTCTTGGTAGTCGGAGTAGGACCACGGGAGCGCTTTCCACTGCTTTTGCGTGTACATGAGCGTCGTTTCGGCGTAGATACCGTCGCGGAGGTAGATGCGATGCGCGTGGTCTTTGGTCGACGCTAAGATGAGTTTGCCCAACTCGATATAGCCGGGGTCGAGGTTCAGCGGTCGCGGCGTCGGGACTTTACCTTCGGCGTAGAGCTTCGCGCCGATCTCTTCTTCCCAGCCGTTCGTCTTGATCTTGATAGGCGCGAGTTCGCCGGGGTCCGCGAGCTTCTCGAAGACCCAGAACCGTTTGGGCAACGCGCAACCCATCTCTTTTGCGTAGTAGCCCGTGAAGTCGTCGAAACGATACGTAGGACTCTCCAACGCGATAGGTCCGAACTCCGCTTCCGCTTTCGCTTTACCTAACGTCAACGCCTCTTCCGATACGCCGAACGCCGCGATGAGGAGAAGGACCGGTTTGTATGCGTTAATTGCGCCCATGTTAGTTATCCTGTGTTTGTTGTGAGAGTTGCGCGTCTTGTTGCGCGGCGCCCTCGTGTTGGAGCTTTTCTTCCGCGGAAAGACTCTTGTATTCCGAGCGAAGCAGGTCGACCGTGAAGATCGTCAACGCGATCCAGATGAGTACGAAGCTGATCCATTGATAAACGGTCGTCGATTCGTGAAATACGCATACCCCGCAAAGGAACTGACCCGTCGGACAGAGGTAGTCGAGCAGGCCGATCGTCGAGAGCTTCACGCGCGTTACCGCCGCCCCAAAGAGCAGCAGCGGGACCGCCGTCAGCGCGCCCGCGCCGATCAGCAGCGAGAGGAAATAAGGACTGGCCGCCCATTCCGGTCGCGCCGCGCAAGCGTAGCCAGTCAGCAGGATATACGCCGCCCCGATCGGAGTCGCGAAGAGCGTTTCGATCGTAAGCCCCGTTACGCTATCGACTTTCAGCTGTTTGCGAATGATAGAGTAGAACGGAAAAACGAACGCGACCACGACGCTCTCCCACGGCAGTCGCCCGACGCCTAGCGCGAACACCCCGAAAGCGATCGTCGCGATAACGACCGCCGTCCACGCGAGCTTGCTAGGACGCTCGTGGAACAACAGCGCGCCAAACGCGACGCTGACAAGAGGACAAGCGTAATTCCCTAAGCTACAATAGATAGTGCGATTGACCGCGACGAGCCAGATGAAGAATCCCCAACTTGCCGCCGTTAGCAGCATCGAGGTGAACAGCCCGATCGCGTATTTCGGTTGCCGTATCGTCGCGAGCACGACCCGACCTTTGCCGCCGAGGATCACGAGCGGCAGTAACGCGATCGTCGCGAATACCGCGCGAAAAGACAGCGTGACGAGCGGCGGCACTGTGCGTAAGAGGTAGAAATAGAGCGGGAACAAGCCCCAAATAAAGAACGCCGCGAAACCTAACGCGGTACCGTAGAACTCCGATTTAGAGTCCGATCCTTTTGCGACGTTGTTTTCCACGGTCGTCTCGATACTCATATCCGTCGTCGCGCGAACTTAACGTTTCGCGTCGACAAAAAAATTGGCGGCGTTTCCGCGTCGCGATCGACTCATACCGCCGTCTGGAACGACTGCGAACGCGAACGACGTAAAACGCCGCGATTCAAATACTGTACAACGTAATGCGAAGAACTGCGCGCGCTCAATGTTTCTTTTGACCGTGGACGCGTTCGTACATCTCTCGCTTGCGGTGCTCTTTCGCGCGCGCGTTGCGCGTTTCGCCCGCCTTCTTTTGTTCTTCAAGGCTCAATATCGTTTCGTTACGGCGAGAGAAGAATACGCAGAGAAAGACGGTGAGACCGCCGAAAATGAGAAAACTCGCGTAACTGAGGACCCATACCGGTTCCGGAGCTTCTTCAGCCTCTTCCGTCGCCGCCATCGCCATCGGCGAGGTCAGCGCGAAACAAGACGCGACTGTTACGGCGGAAAGGATCCGAGCTATAAAAGCATTGATTTTCATATTCGTATTCTCTTTATAATTGGTTGACGCCAACGTCGAGCGGTCGCTCACAAGAACGGCGCTCGACTCTATATTATAACGCCGTCGCGCGCCTCGACAACCCCTAGACGGCGCGACTAACTCGGTTTCGACGTTTACGCGTTTTCGTGGAATTTCTCGATGACTTCCCACGCTTCTTCCGGCGTGTCGACGAACGTTAACAAGTTCAGGTCTTCGGGACTGATCAGGCCGGAGTCTTTGAGGTATTCGAAGTTGATAGCTTGCGTCCAGAACTCTTTACCGAAGATGACGATCGGACAAGCCTGCATTCGACCCGTCTGACGCAGCGTCAACACTTCGAAGAATTCGTCGAACGTGCCAAAACCGCCGGGGAAAACTACCAACGCCTTCGCGCGCAACGCGAAATGCATCTTCCGCATCGCGAAGTAGTGGAAGTTGAAGCACAGCGACGAGGAAACGAACGCGTTAGGTTCTTGCTCGAAAGGCAGCTCGATATTGAGACCGATCGAGGCGTTGTCGGCGTCGTAAGAACCGCGGTTCGCCGCTTCCATGATACCGGGGCCGCCCCCCGTGCAGATCACGTATTCGCGCTTCTTGTTCACGTGGATCTCGCCGCGAGGCCCGATCGTCTCGTTGAATTTGTTGTTCTCTCTCGCGACCAGTTCCGCGAAATCGCGCGCAAGTTGGTAGTACTTGCTCAGCTCGACCGCGCGTCGCGCTCGTTTGAGCGCCTGTTGTTTCGACTCGTCGCACGGCGCGGCTTCGGCGGCTTTTTCCGCCTGTTCCAGTTTCTCTTTCGCGACGTCGGGGGGCATGATGCGCGCGCTGCCGAAAACGATGACCGTCGACGCGACGTTTTCGCGACGCAACGAGCGTTCCGTTTTCAGGAATTCCGAGAGCAGTCTCGCTTCGCGTCCGTCGTCCCCTTCAAGGAAGTCGGGGTCTTGCGTCGACAAACGGTAGCTAGGCGCGTTGCGAAGTCGCGCTTTGTTTTGTTCGATATCGGCGACGTCTGATTTCTTAGGACGCATGAAGTTTTCCTCCTCCGTAAGCATAACTGAAAACTACAAAATGTTCGGCGTGAAAAGTTGTATTGAACCGCCTTCTATAGTATAATGAGACGCGCAGAGGATTACAATAGTTTCACTCCGAACAAAAACGTGTCGCAAACGAAAGAGCCTATTCCTATGACTGTCGCTGAATTGATCGCCGCGAGAAGACCGGACTGGAAAGCGTTGGAAGACTTGCTGGACTCGTTTGCCAAGCCGCGATACGAACGCACGCCCGAGGATATCGAACGGTTCTCGAACCTGTATCGCGTCGTTAGCGCCGATCTCGCGCTTGCCGAATCGCATCAGTTCCCTAGCGAGGTCGTGGAATATCTCAACGAACTCGTCGCGCGCGCGCATAGCCGTTTATATCGCAGACGCCGCTCGAAGTGGGTCGACCTCGGACGTTTTCTCTTGATCGATTCGCCGCGCTGGATCGTGTCCGACCCGATGTTCTGGACGGCGTTCGCTTTATTCTGGATCCCGTTCTTCGTGTGCATGGCGAAATGCAAGTACGATCCCCAATTCGCGGTCGACGCGTTTCCGCAAGTCGTCGCGATCGAGACTATGTATATTGACAAGATCGACGCCGATCCGATAGACCGTATACCGATGGTCACGTGGTACGCGTATCACAACGGCACGATCGGTTTCGCCTGTTTTTGTTTCAGCTGCGCGGGGTGTTTACCCGGGCTTTACATCCTATTGGGCAACGCGATCGTTCTCGGCGCCGTTTTCGGCTACATGATAAGTTCCGAGGTAGCTCCGAATACGACGCTGCATTTCCTAGAATTTACGACGGCGCACAGCTCGTTCGAGTTGACGGCGATCGTTATGTCCGCGGCCGCGGGGTTGCGCATAGGTTTCGGGCTCATACGCACGCAAGGCTATTCGCGACTCGATTCGATGCGTCGCGCGGCGGTGCACGCGACTCCGATGTTGGCGTTAACGTTCATCTTGTTCTGTCTTGCGGGGTCGATCGAGGCGCTGATCTCGCCTTGCGATATGTCGTGGACGACTTTCGGACTCAGCGATTCGGTGTTTTTCAAGAGAGTAGTGCGCGCGGTCACGGCGGGGCTGCTCCTCGTCTATTTCTTCGGTTTAGGGGGAATACCCGTGTTAAAGAATTGGCTCGCCGAACAAAAAGCAAGACGTGCGAATAATAATACGATCGCGCAACGTGAGGAGAAATACGATGAACGCTCGTGAGGATAGAGGAATGACCCCGCGCGCTATCGTCGTGCGAAAGAGAACTCCAAACGAAACGCGCGATCTGGCGCTCCTTGCCGTCGGGAAGAACTTTAAGACGCTGCTGTGCTATTTTGGCGCGTTGGCGTTGCCGGTCTATCTGCTCGACGTCGTATTGCTCGTTGGCTTCTGTCTCGATCTCGACGACCAACTTGTGCGACGCGTCGTGTTGTTTACGACGTGGTTCGTCGTCGTGTTGCAGTCTGATTTCATCGGCTCGCTCATGACGCAGTATCTTGGGATCTGGCTCTTCCAAGACCCGGAAAAGCCTATCAAGCATAAAGAAGTCGTCGCCGCTTGGAAAAAACGTCTGCCGCAACTCTTTTACTACTTAGTGTTCACGCGGTTGATCAGAACGCGCTTCTTCTATACGGAAGCGATCTTGTTGGAGCAGACTCCCTATAAGGATTCCCCGCAACAGACGTCGACTTACCGTCGCGTGCGCGTTATCAACAAGTTATACCCGTTCGGAGGGGAAAACTTCGCGACTCGATTCTATTTATTCTCCGGCGTTTGGGGCGGTTACTGGTTGTTGGCGGGGTGCGTCAACGCGCTCGTGCCGGAATCGGAGCCCGCTACGTTTTTACTCGATTATATTCTCGCGCCGTTATTCATGATCGCGTGCGAATTGTATACAGTCGCGTATAAGTTCTTTTCCTATATCAATTACAGGATCGTGAACGAGGGATGGGATATCGATCTCGCGTTTGTCGAGGAAGTGGCGCGGCTTACTAAGGACGACGATGACGTCGATCTCGCGAGAAGACGTCCTTACAACGATAAGAAACTTGGCGCGTTGACGCTTGAAGCCGATATCGACGCCGAGCCGGACGCGGTTAACGCGGGAACGGAGGGAACGCCGTGACGCAACTACTAAAACTTTGGAGATATTGGCTGCCCGCGCTAGCGTTCTTATGCGCCTTGGCCGCCGTTCCCGCCGACGCGCGCGATTCCAAAAACGCCGACGACCCGCGCGAAGAGGCGCAGAAGTTGGAAAAGGTCGCGGAACGTAATACCGCGCCGTGGTATTCGAGTAAAGAAAAGCGGCTGCGATATCTACCGCTGAAGAAGGTGAAAGAACGACCTGAGCGCAAAACGCCGATGTTCGAGTTTCCGGAGGTGGGGCAGATTTTTCAAGATTTGTATTACGTTATCGGAACGATCGCGTGCGTGGCGCTCGCCTGTTTGATACTCTGGATCGTACGTCATGTTTGGAAGAAAGCGGCGTTGGCGCGCAAGCCGCAAGAGGATCCCGCCGCGAGAGCGAGACGTTTGAACGCGTTGACCGAGGAATCCGCGCAACGCTACGACGACCTCCTGAACGCCGCGACCGACGCGTTGACGCGAGGCGATCTACGCGCCGCGACGATCTTCTATTTCAGTTGGCTGCTTGTCGAGATGGATAAGCGCGAGTTCGTCTATCTTGATAAAGGAAAGACGAATCTGGAATACTGGCGCGAACTTGAAGGAGTCGACGAATTGCGCGCGATATATCGAACGACGATGCGCGTTTTTGAAAACACCTATTTCGGCGCCGTGCCGCTGTCGCGCGAGGAATTCGATAAGATATGGGCGTTGCGACCGCGATTCGAGGAGATATTGCGCAAGAAGGACGCCGAGCTCGAAGCGCGTTTGGCTCCCAACGCCAATATCGTGAAGTTGGCGCTGATCTGCGCGTTAGGCGCCTCGTGCGCGCTGAGCGGCTGTAAGCGCGAGCCGACGTGGCGACCCGAGTATGACGCTCCCGGTTATCAAAAATACAGAAAGAGCTTAAATTCTCGATACCTGTTCCAAAGGTATTGCGTCTCCGAGAGGAAGTGGAAAGAACGACGCGACGATTGGGGGCTCGTGAAGAACTCGCCCGATCTCGACGCCGTCTTCTGGTTTGATAATTCGGGGGGACGCGGAACTCGTTATAACTTAACTTTAACTCATTGGGAGACCTGTCCAAGGAATGGCTTAGACGCGAACGACCCCGCGAACGTCAAGCGTTGCAAGGACTTGCTTCATCGATATGTCGACGCCGATCCTAAGGATTGGCGAGATTTCGCGATCGGAACCTCCTGCGTGCATTATGACGAAAAGCAAGCGGTCGTAGAAAAATGGTTGCGAGAACGTCCCGGACGCGTCTTTGTCTATGTCGCCGAAGAACTCAACATGGGACCGAACTACCTACTGGAATCGCGTAAGAGTATTACGGAACAAAGCGAACGTGAAGAATGCGATATGCGGCTCCGTAACTACGTCGCCGACGAGCTGTTGGACGACGTCTTTCTACGCGGAACCTTCCAAGTGCGCGCGCGATTCGCTAGGCGTTTTCTCGACGACTGGGAAAGGAACGGCGCGCCGAGATGGAACGCCGTTCTGGCGCCCGTGCTAGGCAATGGCGACGACAAGTTAGTCGAACCGTTTAAGAATGTTATTGAAGAGCTTAAATCTCTCGGCTACGGCTCCGAACAGATAAAAGACGCCGACGCGCGTATGACGCAATGGGGCGTGTTTGCGGAAAGGGGGTTCGACCCGGAACGCGGTAGCGCGCAAAAGTTCGGCTGGGACGACGATGACTCCGACGTTACCGTGACGGAACTCTTTCCCGAGGCGCCGGTTGGAAACAACGATTTTCTCCGCGAAGCCGTCGACGAGGCGCTTGCGAAGATGTGGTCCGATGACGATCAAAAGACCGAACCTGTGTTCCTGACGCGCTATCGCCAACGCTTTGAGAGCGGGGACGATAAACGCGAGATCGCGGAGTTGCGCGAACGCTTCTTTGAGAAGTCGAAGTTTGAAGGGGAGCCGGCGTGGACGAGCGCGTTGCCCACCGAGGGCGTTTCCTCGTCCGCGTTCGCGTTGCGACCGTTGGGCGAGACGAAGACGCTACTGTCCCTCGGCGACCGCCCGATCGTTCTCGAACGTCGTTACGGCGAGAGCCGATTACTGATCGTCGATTCCGCGTGTTATTTCACGAATTTCGGACTACTTGACGAGTCGGATCGCGCGCTAGCCGCGAGGATCGCTTGCGAGATACCGAAGAAGAGCGACGTGGCTTTCGTGGACGGATTTTTCGGCGGCTTTTCCGAATCGAACAAGATCGAGACAAAACACGAGCGCGGCAAGTTCTCGTTGGCGATACCGTCTCCTTATACCGTATTTGTTTGGCACGCGTTTACGATCGCCGTCTTGATCGCGTTCGCGTGTTACCCTATATTAGGACGTCCGAAGCGTCTCCGACAAGAGCGCGTTAACGATTTCGAACTGCATGTCGACGCTGTCGCCGAAGAATTAGAGAGTATCGGCGCGCAAAAATGGACGCAAGAACAACTCGACGCCTACCGCGACGCCGACAAACTACCGGAGCTGTGAGTTTATATGACAGAATATGTTCCGCTACTATCGTATAGCAAAGAGGAACTGACCGCCTTCTTCAAGACGCTGGGATTGCCCGCGTATCGCGTTGGACAAGTGCGACGCTGGATCTTCTCGCGTAAGACCGACCGCTTCTCCGAGATGAGCGACCTCTCCAAAGACGTGCGCGCGCGTCTGACCGAACTCTTCGCGCGTCCCAAGAGCGAGACGACGATCGCGCCGCTGCTCATTCGCGCCGACCAAGAGACGCCGGTCGCCGAAGACGCGTACGATTCCGAAGATTCGCTCTACGAAGGACGCGTCGTCGCGAAATCGCTTTCCGACGACGGCTCGGAGAAGCTGCTTATCGAATGGCGCGACGGTCGACGCGTCGAATGCGTCTTGCTCCGCGACGATCGCGACCACCGAACGGCGTGTATCAGCGTACAAGTTGGTTGCGCGATGGGTTGCGTCTTCTGTTGCAGCGGGATGGGCGGGTTCGTGCGCAATCTCACGAAGAGCGAGATACTGGAAGAACTGCTGCGCCTCAACGCGCTGTTGCCGAAAGACGAACGTCTGACGCATATCGTCGTCATGGGTACCGGCGAGCCGACGCTCAATCTCGACGCGCTCTTGCCCGCGTTGGCGGAAGCGACTTCCGGCGACGGCTTGGATATCGGGAATCGCAAGGTGACGATCTCGACCGTCGGGATCCCGCAAGGTATACGCAAGTTGGCCGAAGCGAACGTGCCGTACAAATTGGCGGTCTCGCTGCACGCCCCGAACGATCGCATCCGCGACTCCATCATGCCGCAAAACCGCGTGCATCCTATCGCGGAGGTGTTGCGCGCCGCCGACGTGTTCTTCCATACGACCGGACGCCGCGTTACCTTCGAGTATATTCTCCTGAGCGGTATCAACGATTCCGTCGACAATGCGCTGGAATTGGCGAGACTGTTGCGAAATAAGACCGCTATCGTAAACTGTATTCCGTATAATCCCGCCCCTGAATTGCCGTTCAAGACCCCTTCTAACGCCGCGGTGCGGCGTTTTGTCGACGTGCTCGAAGGCGAGGGGATCCAAGTCAAAGTGCGTTTCCGTAAGGGCGACAAGATCAACGCCGCATGCGGACAATTGCGCTGGAGTCTGCGAGAAAAAGAAGAAAAGTAAACGTTATTTTCCGCAATTACGAATTAAGAAAAAGTTTTTTGGTATTTTTTCAAAAAATGATGTAATCGGAAATACACTTGTTCGTCTATACGTCTTTGTGTAGTACCCAAAATTGTATTGGAGTCTTTGATGACGTTTTTTGTCGTCATATTGAAAGCGTTCGGGTTTACCGGTCCTTTTTGGTGCGCGACGATCTTGGTCGCCGCGGAGTTGGCGGTCGCGTTTTACGCGTTCCTGCGATTCTTTCGGAGAGGATGTTGAACCATGATGCGAATAGAGACGTTGATACCCGGGAAACGGTGGGCCGTTAACGCGCCCGCAAAAGTCAATTTGTTCTTCGAGATCTTAGGTAAGCGTCCCGACGGTTACCACGAGATCGAGACGGTCGCGGCTACTATCTCGCTGTTCGACCGACTCGAGTTCGAAAGAACGAACGGCGGCTTGACGTTGGCGTGTTACAACGCCGACGCCAAACTTGACCCGGAGATCCCTTGCGACGAGCGTAATCTTGTCGCGAAGGCCGTCCGCGCGTTTTGCGACGCGGTTGAGATAGAATACGATTCTATTGGAATAAGCTGCAATTTATATAAACACATTCCGGCGCAAGCGGGCTTAGGAGGCGGTTCCTCCGACGCCGCCGCGACGTTAGCCGTCTTAGACCTTGCGTTCGGAACCGAGCTTAGTAAGAACAAGCTTCAAGAAATAGCCGCGAAAGTCGGAAGCGATTGCCCGCTCTTCTTAGAGAACGGCGCCTCCGTCGGTCGTGGGCGAGGGGAAGTCGTTGAACCCGTTGCGCTCCCCGAACTCTGGCTCGTTATCTTGAAACCTGTCGAAGGACTTTCCACTCCCGCCGTCTATAAACGTTATGCGGAGGCGACGCATGACGAAAAAAGATCGCTGAGAGATTTTTGTTCGCGTATCGAAAGAGCTCGCGAATGTTTGGAAGCGTCCGCCGCGGCGGAAATTATTGCGAGAGGGCTGTCAAACCGTCTCGAAGACCCCGCCGAGGAACTGTGGAACGGATTGAAATTACGCCGAGCGCTCTTTGCGAATACGGATCCCAAACCGCTTGCCGTTCAGATGAGCGGCAGCGGCACGGCTGTTTTCGCGATCTATAAATGTGAAAGGGAAGCGCGCGAGGCCGCGTTGAGGCTGCAAGCCGATTGCGCCGATCGCGTTTACGTCGCAAAAACGTTGTGAGACGCGCGACGTAGGCGCGTGTGAGGTCGACGTTCCGAAGCTCGTGGATGATTTTTCAATTTTTGATCAAGCATTTAGGCTTCAAATGAGAATTACTGAAATTCGAATTAAACTGATCGACGGCGATTCCACGCGCCAACGTTTGCGAGCGTTTTGCTCCATTACCTTTGACAACGCCTTTGTCATTCGCGACGTCAAGATCCTTGAAGGAAACCAAGGCTACTTCGTCGCGATGCCCAGTCGAAAACTGACGTTCCGCTGCCCGAATTGTCGCCAAAAGAATACGGTCGCGTCAAATTTCTGCACGCATTGCGGTATGAATCTGTCGCAAGTCGATCCTTACGCCGGGCTCGTCAATTCCGCGTCTAGCAAATTATATGTCGACATCGTTCACCCGATCAACTCCGCCGCGCGCGACGCCATCCATCGCGCCATCATCGGAGAGTATGAGAAGGAAAAAGTGCGCGCCCAAGAACCCGGGTACGTCTCCGAGTACGACGACTTTATCGGACTTGAGCCGTAACGTCGAGATCGGACGAGACGCCAATATTATGAAAACGCGGTCGGTAGCGATCGCGTTTTTTTATTGCCTTCCTCCGATCGCGTGACGTCGCAAACGACTCCGAGACCGGGCTGACAATTTGTCGTCGCGAGTTGATATTGTCGTTTTTTTGTCTTGCCATTTTGGCTAGTCTCTGTTTTCTGCCAAAACTGACGCAAATTCCCTAGTAAATTCGTTAAAATACGCCGCTAAAAAATTTTTTTCAAAAAAGGGAATTTGATACTTCTGTTTTGGCGTCAAATCTGCATAATAATGAATAAGCTCGCGGAAACGCGGAAAAGATTGAATGAAAGCGCGAGTACGAGCGTAATACGTTTATAGCTTCGCGCTTTGAATCGGATCGTAACCGACGAGAGTTGAAGCTCTCGGCTTTATCGCATATATAAGGAGTAACACTGTGGCAAAGAAAATGTCGTTCGAAGACGCCGCGCGTCGCCCGATCGCGGAAGGCGTCGTTAAGTTGGCTCGCGCCGTAAAGAGCACGTTGGGTCCCCGCGGGCGAAACGTCGTTCTGGACAAAGGTTGGGGCGCTCCCAAGGTTACCAAAGACGGCGTTACCGTCGCGGAAGACATTACTCTCGAAGACCCCGAAGAAAATCTCGGCGCTCAACTTGTCAAGCAAGCCGCGTCCAAGACGAACCAAGCGGCCGGCGACGGTACCACCACCGCCACCGTCTTGACCGAAGCCATCTACCTCGAAGGCTTGAAGATGGTCGCCGCCGGCGCCGACCCGATGGCCCTCTCTCGTGGTATTCAAAAAGCCGCCGCTATCGTTGGCGAATATATCGACAAACAAGCCACCCCCGTCTCCGACAAGAGCCGCAAAGAGATCGCGCAAGTCGCTTCTATCGCCGGCAACAACGACCCGACGATCGGCCAAATTCTCGCCGACGCGTTTGTCAAAGTCGGTAAGAACGGCGTCATCACCGTCGAAGAAGGCAAGCAATTCGAGACCTACGTCGACGTCGTCGAAGGTATGCAATTCGATCGTGGTTACCTCTCTCCGCACTTCGTCACCAACGCCGACGACCAAAAAGTCGAATTGGAAGACGCTCTCGTCCTCGTTTTCGAAGACAAGATCTCCACCGCCAAATCGTTGGTCCCGCTTCTCGAACAGATCAGCAAGCAAAGCAAGCCGCTCTTCATCGTCGCCGAAGATATCGAAGGCGAAGCGCTTGCCACGCTCGTTGTCAACAAGCTCCGCGGCATTTTGAAGGTCTGCGCCGTCAAGGCTCCCGGCTACGGCGATCGCCGTAAGGCCATGCTTGGCGATATCGCCGTCCTGACCGGCGCCACCGCCGTCTACAAAGACCTTGGCGTCCAACTTGACGCCGTCACGATCGCCGACCTCGGTAAAGCCAAGAAGATCGTCGTTTCCGGCGACTCCACCACCATCGTCGGCGGCGCCGGCAAGAAGGCCGATATCGACGCTCGCGCTTCTCAAATTCGCGCCGAGATCGAAAAGACCACCAGCGCTTACGATAAAGAAAAGCTCCAAGAACGCTTGGCGAAATTGGCCGGCGGCGTCGCTCGCATTAACGTCGGCGCGGCTACCGAATCCGAGCTCAAAGAGCGCAAGTACCTCTATGAAGACGCCCAAGCCGCGACCAAAGCCGCGTTGGAAGAAGGCGTCGTTCCCGGCGGCGGGGTCATGTTGCTCCGCGGCGCCGACGCGCTCAAATCCATCGAATGCGACGTCGAAGACGAAGCTTACGGCGTCCAGATCGTCAAGAACGCTCTCGAAGCGCCTATCCGCGAGATCGCCAAGAACGCCGGTATCGAAGGTTCCGTCGTTGTCAATCGCGTCCGCCAAATGAAGGGTAAGAACGAAGGTTACGACGCCGATAAGGACGCTTACTGCGACCTCGTCGAAGCCGGCGTCATCGACCCCGCTAAGGTCGTCCGCACCGCGCTCCAAAACGCTTCTAGCGTCGCCGCGTTGCTGCTCACCACCTCCTGCCTCATGACCGAGATCCCGAAAGAAGAACCCGCCGCGCCGGCCGACCCCAACGCGATGGGCGGCATGGGCGGTATGCCCGGTATGGGCGGCATGGGCTTCTGATAAACGAGCCTCGTTGCCTCGCTTAGCGCGGTCGAGCTTTTATCGGCCGCGCCTTTCCCTCCGCGTTCGCGCGACGTTTGGCGCGAACTCATTACTCAAAAAAATAATCGAATAACATATATTGAAAGAGGATTTCACGATGTCTGCTAAGAAAGCCTTGAACTTGAAGCCGTTGGAAGATCGTATTGTCGTCGAACCGTTGAACGCCGAAGAAATGACCGCCGGCGGTATCCTTCTTCCCGATAGCGCCAAAGAAAAGCCGCAACGCGGTATCGTCGTCGCGGCCGGCGCCGGTCGTACGCTCGACAACGGCAAGCTCGCCGATATGAGCGTCGCCGTCGGCGATGAAGTCATCTACGGTAAGTACTCCGGTTCCGACGTTGAAGTCGACGGCGTCTCTTACAAGATCCTGCGCGAATCCGACGTCCTGGCGAAAGTCGTCAAGACCGCCTGATAGCGGCGAGTTGTCGTATCGCGTCGAAGTACCGTTATTTGAGCCGCGACGGTATTTGTCGACGGCTCTTTCGGCGCGATCGCTTTTCTACCTTTCAATATCTACGGGAGAGTCTGCGCATCTTGATAACGCGCTGCTCCTACCGAACGAATAAAGGACGTGTTTTCCATGGCAAAACAATTGATCTTCGACGACGCCGCGCGACGTAAGATGCTTGACGGCGTTAACAAGCTCGCCGACGTAGTCGCCGTTACGTTGGGCCCCACCGGCCGCAACGTCGTTTTGAGCAAAGCTTACGGCGGTCCGAAAGTCACCAAAGACGGCGTTTCCGTCAGTAAAGAAGTCGAATTGGACGACCCCTTTGAAAATATGGGCGCCAAGCTCGTTAACGAAGTCGCTTCCAAGACGAACGACGTCGTCGGCGACGGCACCACCACCGCTACCGTCCTCGCTCGCGCTATCTTCCGCGAAGGTCTGCGCAACGTGACCGCCGGCAGCAACCCGACCGCTATCCGTCGCGGTATTGATCGCGCTTGCAACGCCGCTATCGGCGAATTGCAAAAGATCGCTAAGCCCGTCACCACCAAAGAAGAGATCGCCAACGTCGGTTCTATCTCCGCTAACAACGACCGCGAGATCGGCGAACTCCTCGCCGACGCGATGGAAGCCGTTGGCAACGACGGCGTCATCACCGTCGAAGAAGGCAAGACCTCCGAAACGACCTATGAAGTCGTCGAAGGTATGCAATTCGATAAGGGTTACCTCTCCCCGTACTTCATCAACGACATGGCCGAAATGAAGTGCGTTATGGAAGACGCCTACATCCTTCTTCACGAAAAGAAGATCTCCAATATCCGCGACCTCATCCCGTTGCTTGAAAAGACTTCCAGCAAGGGCAAGCCGCTCTTCATCATCGCCGAAGACGTCGACGCCGAAGTGCTCACCATGCTCGTCGTCAACCGCCTCCGAGGCAATTTGGACGTCTGCGCCGTCAAGGCTCCCGGCTTTGGCGATCGTCGTAAGGCTATGCTCCAAGATATCGCGATCCTCACCGGCGCGCAAGTCATCAGCGAAGACCTCGGCGTCAAGCTCGACAACGTCGACCTCAGCCAACTTGGTCAAGCTAAGCAGATCGAAGTCGATAAAGACACGACCGTCATCATCGACGGCAAAGGCAAGAAAGCCGACATCAAAGGCCGCACCGACTTGCTCCGTCGCATGATCGCGGAAGCCGAAAGCGATTACGATCGCGAAAAGTATCAAGAACGCCTCGCCAAGCTCTCCGGCGGCGTTGCCATCGTCAAGGTCGGCGCGCACACCGAAGCTGAAATGAAGCAAAAGAAGGACCGCGTCGACGACGCGCTCCACGCCACTCGCGCGGCCGCGCAAGAAGGTATTCTGCCCGGCGGCGGCGTCGCGTTGCTGCGTTGCCGTGAAGCCGTTGAAAAGTGTCGTAAAGACGCTCGCGGCGACGAAAAGATCGGCGTCGACATCCTCTGCCGCGCCTTGTCCGCGCCTTTGTGCCAGATCGTCGACAATAGCGGCGCCGACGGGGCCGTCGTCGTTGACGAAGTCGCTCAAAAGACCGGCTCCATGGGCTACAACGCCGCTACCGGCAAGTATCAAGATATGTTCGAAGCCGGCGTTATCGACCCGTTGAAGGTCGTCCGCGCCGCTCTGTCCCACGCCGCTAGCGTTGCCGGTCTCATGCTCACGACCGAAACGCTCGTTACCGACGTCAAGAAGGATAAGAAGGCTTGATAAGCCGCGGAAGCTCGATTTAGGTCGGCGGCTAACGGCGATACGCTAGTCGTCGATCGACTCGAATGATTATGAACGCGTCAGATTCGTTCGGGTTCCGGACGGATCTGATTTTTTTGATTTTTAGCGCTTACGTTTTTCGAATTACGAAATTCAAAGCGCTTGTGTTAAACGATATAAGCGACGTTCAATAACGAAGTGACTCTCGTTTTGAACGCGGTTGGATTGCACACGATGGCAGCAGAAGTCGATTATTACGAAATTCTTGGCGTGGAACGCACGGCCTCGGCCGACGAGATCGCGTCGGCGTATCGCAAGATGGCGCGGAAATACCATCCCGACTTGAATCACGGCAACGAAGAAGCCGTGGAGAAGTTCAAGTTGTGCGCCGAAGCGTACGACGTTCTCAAAGATCAAGAGAAGCGCGAGATCTACGACCGCTATGGTAAAGCCGGGCTGGAACGCAACGGCGCGGGTGGCGGATTCCAAGACGTCGGCGATATTTTCGGCGCGTTCAGCGATATCTTTGGCGGCGGCGGATTCGGCGACTTCTTTGGCGGCCGAGGCGGTCGACGCGGCGCGACTCAGGGCGGCGACGTCCGATGCGGCGTTACGCTCGATCTGCATGAAGCCGCGAAGGGCGTCACGAAGGAAGTGCGCTTCCGTCGACACGAAGTCTGTCAGACCTGCGGCGGCTCCGGCGCCAAGCCTGGCACTAAGCCCGAAACGTGTAAGTACTGCGGCGGCTACGGACGTATCCAACAATCCAGCGGTATCTTCTCGATCCAAACGACTTGTCCGAAATGCGGCGGTCGCGGGACCGTCATCACGGATCCGTGTCCCGATTGCCGCGGCGCGGGGCTCGTCGCCAAAGACGTCGTTCGCGAAGTGCGTATTCCCGCCGGCGTCGATAGCGGCGTGAGATTGCGTATGCAAGGAGAAGGGGACCACAGCCCGAACGGCGGACCCGCGGGGGATTGCTACGTCTTCATCCAGATCAAGAAACACCCGCTCTTCAGACGCGAAGGACAAGACTTGATCTGCCGTATTCCGATCGGCTACGCGCAAGCCGCGTTGGGCGCCGAGATCGAAGTGCCCACGCTCGACGGCGTCGAGAAGGTCAAGATACCGGCCGGCACGCAGAACGACGCCGTTATTCGCCTTAAAGGGCGCGGTATGACTACTCCGCGACGCAATCTCGTCGGCGACCTGCTCATTCAGGTCTTTATCGAAGTGCCGACGAAGGTCAAGGGCGAACACGCCGCGATCTTGCGTAAGCTCGCGGAATTTGAAGGCGAATCCGTCTTGAAGGAACGCAAGTCCTTTGCCTCCAACTTGAAACAATTTGTTAAGGATTTCTTTCCGGATCGTAAAGAATCGAAAGACGGCGACGACGCTAAGAAGTGATCGTCGCGCCGGAAGACGCAACAAATAATTACAACTCGCTTGAATACGAACGCGGCGCGAAGGTCGTGCATGACCGCCGCCGCGTCCTAGGCCGAAAGGTGACGTATTATGCAAGACAAAAATAACGACGACGCTATGTTTGAAGAAAACGCGGACGCTTTGACCGACGAACTGGCCGCCAATCTCGCGGAAAACGCCGAGAATAACGCCGCCGAAGAAGAAACGATGACGATCTCCGTCGCCGAGTATAACAAATTGAAGGCGGAACTTGACGAAGCTAAGGACCGCGGCCTGCGCGCTTTAGCGGAACTGGAAAACTTCCGTAATCGCACGAATAGACTGGCGCAAGAAGAACGCAAGTACGCCGCCGCCGATATCGCGCGCGCCATTCTGCCGTTATGGGATAACCTCGGGCTCGCGCTGAGCATCGAAGAACCCGAAAAGAACGCCGCCGCGGTCGTCGACGGCGTCAAGATGGTCTACAACGAATTCCTCAACGTCTTGGACAAGAACGGCGTTAAGAAGATCGAGGCGCTCGGACAACCGTTCGATCCCAAGTACCACGAATCCGTCGCGTTCGTGCCCTCCGAAGAATACCCCGCGAACACCGTCGCCGTCGAGATCAAGGCTGGGTTCATGTTGCACGACCGCGTTATACGCGCCGCGCAAGTCTGTTTGGCGGCTCCGGCGCAAAAAGCGCAAGCCCAAGACGGGTCCAAAGCGGAATAAGCGCTCCGTTGACGCGCTAGGCGCCTTCCGCGACGCCGTTCATCTATCAATAATTTTTTCCGCGACTCTTCGAGCCGGTCTCGAGGCGCCGCGGTAGGATCGCATAACATGCCGACTTACGAATACCATTGCGACGCGTGTGGTGAAAACGTCGAAATCTTCCAATCCATGACAGCCGCGCCGGAGGATACTTGTCCGAATTGCGGCGAGAAGAAGCTGCATCGCCTGATCAGCGGCGGCGCGGGGATCATCTTCAAAGGCTCCGGGTTCTACTGCACCGATTACAAGAAGTCGAGCGCCGCGACCGCGAGCATCAATTCCGATTCCGAGCCTAAGGCGAAGTCGGAGAGCAAGTCCTCCGAGAAGTCGAAGCCCGCGGAAAAGCCCGCCGCGAAAAAGAGTTCCGATAAAACAGCTAAGAAGTGAGAGTTCTATGCGTTGCCCTATTTGCGAAAAAGAGTTTTCCTCCAAGGACCCGAACGCCGCGTTGCCGTTTTGTTCCCCGCGCTGTAAGCAGATCGACCTGAAACGCTGGCTAGGCGAGGAATACACGATCGAGTCCACGAATATCGATCGCTTGGAAGAACAGATCGCCGGCGTCGATAACAACGAAGACGAAGACGAAAAATGATTGCGCGACGTTGATACGCGGATCGCGCGCGAAGTTTTGCCGGGACTTAATAGTTCCGGCTTTTTGATTAATAATAGCGTCGGCAAATATTTGGACGCGCCGCCGTTTTCGCGGGAATCCGCGGTTTGACGACCGCTTTTTGTTGTTTTTTTTTACGCATAGTATAAAATTATCGAGTACTTTTATTTAGCTGAGCGTGGTCTCGCGCGTAACAAAAGGAGTAGATATGAACCGTATCTCTGACATTGACGAAGGAACGATCCGCCGCGTCGATTGGCAAGCCTTAGTTCCTCCAACGATACTTTTACGCGCTTTTTCCGCGACGTTTAAGCCGTCGTTCTTGGTCGTCGGCGCCGTCTTGGCGGCGTTTTTCGCCTCGTTCCTCGGATTCTATCCTCTTCCCGCGCCTTGCACGACTCTCTTTACCGCAATGGACGGCGTCACGCCTGAGTCCGTCGATTGCGCGCCCGTTTTCCCGTGCGTTAACGAGCTCGCTCACAACTGCACGCTCGGACAGATCTGTTTCGGACGTTCGCCGATCTTCCCCGGGATCGTGCTCTTTAGCGCTATTATCGCGTTGTGGTTCGCGTTGGCTGTCGCGCGTACCGCCGTCGTCGGCTTGACTACGACTTCGCGCTCGTCCACGATCGCGTCGATGCTCTTCGCGACGGTGAAGCTGCGCTCGATCGTGCCCTCCGCGTTATTACCGCTATTCTTCGCGTTGGCTACCGCGCTTGCCGCGTTCTTTGCCGGTCGCGCCGGCGCGTTTGGCGTCGCTTGCGCTCCCATACTCATGGTCGTCGAATTAGGCTTGGTCGTCGCCGGCGCTGTAGTCGCGCTTGCGTTTCCGTTGTCGCTGACCGCCGTCGCCGCCGAGAACAGCGATTGCTTCGACGCGATCTCTCGCGGGGTATCCTACGTAACTCAGCGTTTCCTGTTCCTGATCTTCTACGCGTTCTTTTCCGCGATCTTGACGATTATCGGCGCGTGCGTCGTCGAAGTCGTCGCCGAGCTCGCCCAACACCTGCTCTCCGACGCCTATCTCCAACGCGATTCGTTCTGGGTCGACTTCTGGCGCTTCGTCGTCATGTTGCTCCCGTACGTCTATTGCGCGATCTCCGCTATTGTTTATAGCGCCGCGATCTACGTCGCGCTTCGTCGCAGCGTCGACGGTACCCCGTACGATTCCTGCGTCTTGGACCTCTCCGGACGCAAGCCGAGAGAATTGCGCAAGATCCTGAAAGACGGCAAGGGCGCCCCGACGTTCGACGCCGAAAATGCCGAAGAAAGAGCCGCGGAAAAGACCGCCGAGGCCGCCGAAGATACCGCCGCGTGAGCGATGCTATGTGTGAGAATAACCGTTTAGAAGTTGCTCGGCTTACGCCCGTCGGACCCGGCGCCGTCGCTTGCGTCGGCGTGCGCGGCGAGAACGCGTGGGCGTTGTTGCGCGAACGTTGGAGCCGCGCCGACGGACGACCGCTTGGCGAGGAATTCGACAGTTGGACTGACGCGAGTTCGAAGCGTCCGTATTTCGGACTATTCCGTTTTGACGAGCTTGGCGGAGCGAGCGACGAGGTCGTATTGCGCCGTCGTACTCCCGACGCGTTTGAGCTCTGCGGGCACGGTGGCTCGATAGTGACGTCGCGTCTCGTCGGTTATTTTGCGCAACGCGGGGCGCGCGTAGTCGACGGCAACGCTTGGGAGAGCGCGGTCGACGACGACGAAGCCGCGTTGGCGTTAGGTTCGCCGTTAGCTAGATCCGAATTTGACGCGAAAGTCGACGCGCTGTTCTATCGCGCCGCCGACGAACTGCTCGTCTCGGCGACTACGGAACGCATTGCGCGTATCGCGTTGAAGCAGCGCGCGTTATGGCGACGGTTCTGGGACGAGGTAAAGCGCGAGCCCGAGACGTTGCGCGAACGCGTCGACCGCGTCTTGGAGAACGCTCAATGGGGCGGATTCCTGACTCGCCCGATCGAAGTCGCGCTACTTGGCGTTCCTAACGTCGGGAAGAGCAGCTTGCTCAACGCCGCGTTGGGCTACGACCGCGCCGTCGTCTCCGCGACTTCCGGCACGACGCGCGACCTCGTCGAGACCGCGATGACGCTGGAAGGCTGGAATTTCCGACTGACCGACGCCGCCGGCTTGCGCGAAACGTCCGACTTGATAGAACGCGAGGGCGCGATGTTGGCCGCGAAAAGCGCTTTACGCGCCGATGTGACGGTCGTCGTATACGACTGCCAAAAGAGCCGCGACGAACAAGATGAAGAAATTGCGCGATTCTTTGACGACTACTCCAAAGATATCGCGTCTAAATGTCTGCTCGTGCTGAACAAGATCGATCTGCCGCGCGAGAATTGGCATAGCTGTTGGAACGAGCTTGCGCCCGAGGTCGTGCAAGTTGGCGCTAAACACGGACTCGGCGTCGAACGCTTCTTTACCGCGTTGGCGGAAAAGGCGTTTGCAAAGAAGATCGACGACGACGCGGATTTGGCGTTGTGGAACGACGAACAGATCGACTGGTTAAAAGAATTACGCGTTAATGAAAACGCGTTTGCGTAACGACTTAGTATGTTCTAGGTCGCGTTTGCGCGGCGCGGGGATAGCGCGCGCTACTCTATCGATACACGACGGAACGACGTTTTGTCGCGAATTAAAGGGGAAACATGGTTTACGGAATACTTAGTTCCTTCAATAACGTCGGTTACGGCGAATTCTTCTACCTCCTTGGCGCGGCGTTTGCCTGCGTCGGGGTGTTGGGCGCGTGGATGGGAGCCGACGACCCCGAGGGTAAAGAGGAGACCGAGGAACGCGTCAATTCCGCCGCTCGCTTTGTTTCCGATATCGTCTCGTTCGTCGTCTCTAAACGCAAGGAAGCTACTACGACCGACGAAGCGCCGCTCAACGCCGACGACGAGGATAAGGACGCGCAACCGCCGCAGAAAGGCGTCGTCGTGAACCAAGGACGCTACTGGCGCGACGATTACTGGAATTTTGAAAACAGTATCGAGAGCGATCTCTTTGCCGCAGAACAAGAAAAGAAAAACGAAGAAGAGCAGTGGCGCGAATCGCTCGACGAAAAAGACGAACGCGAGAAGCGCGATACGACCGACGAAGAAGAACGCGAAACGGAACGCCCGCAAGGTCGCGCAAATTACTTCGGGTCATTCTTCCGCAGCCGACGTTACCCCTCCGACGTCTTCGAGGAAAACGAACGCGACGACGATCTCGACGCCCCGAAACGCTGGCGTAAGAACAAGAAGAACGAGCGCCGAGAGGACGACGCGCTCGATAATGCCGACGCCCCGATGTCGGTTCCCGAGTCTGCGGACGCAACTGCCGACGTTAACGCCGCTTCCGTCTTGACCGACGAAGAACTCGATCGCTTATTCAACGGCGCGATCGACGACGAACAGGACGACGAATTTGAGCCCGCCGAGAACGAAAACGAGTTGGAACCCGACTACGATTATCTCGACGACGAATCGGTCGATCTCGACGAAAAGATCGCCTATCTCCGTAAACGTATGGACCCCGACGATATAGAATCGACGTCGACGCTCGTGCAGATGCTGGTCCAACGCGCCGCTATGGCGAATAAAGACGAAGAAAAGATCGCGATGGACGCGCTCGACGAGGTGGAGAAGATCCTCGACGAGTTCGAAGCCGGTAATGAGCTTGGCGACGGTTTCGACGGCGATTCCTATGATTTCGACGTCGAGACGTTGCGCGCGCAAGCGTTGTTGCAACGCCCGTTCTATTTCCTGCGCAACGGTAAAGAGCCGCCGATGGCGTTGGCGAAGGCGGCGTTGTCGCGCATCAAGAAGTGGGCTAACGAGACCGAGACCGACGAGGCAAGGAGAATGCTCGCGACCGCGTGGCAGGTGCACGGCATATCGCTCATGGCGTCCGGGGCCGAATCGGCGGGGTTATCTTCGCTGCTTGAATCGCGTCGTATCTTCCAAGAGCTAGTTGAAAGCGGCGTCGAGGAAGCGCGTCCCTCGATCGGGGTAGTCTGTCTCGAGATCGGCGACGCCTATCACGCTATCGGCGACAACGAACGCGCCGCGAAATACTATCGCGAATCTCTGGAAACGTTCGAGGCTTTCTCCGCGCAAGAAGGGTTCTTATCGGAAAAAGTCAACGCGGGATTCCGACTCAGCATCGCTTTACGCAACCTCGGTAAGACCGAAGAAGCCGACGCCGTTCTCGAAGAAGCTATCGAGGGCGAAGAACGCTTATTGTCTTATAACGAAGAAACTTATTTCGCGCCGCTGTCTATGCTGTTGGAGGCGCAAGCGGACGCGTTCGCGATGCGTGGACAGACGCAAGAAGCGCTCGCCGCGCTCGATCGCGCTATCAGCACGCTGGAAAACTTCCTCTCCTACGATTCGCCTATCTCGCGTCGCGTCTTAGCTTACGCGAGATTGGAAAACGCGTTGCGACGTCGCGCCACCGTATTTCTCGGACAACGCCGTTTCGCGTTTGCCGCTCGCGATATCTGCAAAGCCGCGGAATATATCGGGTTAGCCGCGAAAAAAGACCCCGAGTTCGATCCGATCGCGCAGACTACGATCGTCGCGTGTCTGCTTTCCGACCTCTGCGCCTTCCTGGGACTATGGCCGGTCTACGAACGCGTCGACGCCGAGTTGCAACGCATGTTCGACTCGATGGAGCCCGATGATCTTAGACTGATCGTCCCGATCTACGGACAGTTGCTCATGCAACGCCGCAATATCCTGATGGCGGTCGACAAGCGCAAGGACGCCGGCGCCGTTAGCGATAAAGCGATCAAATTGCTCGAAGACGCGTATAAAGAAGACGATTCCAATGTCGCGGTGCGGCTCGTTTTAGCTAAAGCGTTGGCGCAGCGCGGGTTCGTTAAGCTCGATAAAAAACGCGCCGCGTTCGTCTCCATTCCCGACCTCCGTCGCTCCAAGATGTTGCTGGAAGACGGGTTAGAGAACGACCAACTGGACGAGCAGACGACGAAGATACTGATCGAACTGCTTGAAGAAAAAGCGTTTGCGGAAGCCAAAGGCGGGGCGCGCGACGTCGCGCGCGAAGATATGCGGCTCGCCGTAAAGACCGTCTGGGGAAAACTACGCGCTAAGCAGTGGGATTATATCGAACAACTGGCGGCGCTCTCGCGCGTCTCTATGAAGTTGGCGGCCGACTCTACCGACAGCGTTTACGCCTTACGTATCGCAAGGTTATGGCTGCGATATATCGAACGCTTGCGACGCAACTACGTCGAGACGAGTTGGGAAGTCGACGCGCAAGGGGACGATTCCGGCGATAACAAGAAGTTCCTGCAACGCGTCGAAGCGTTTTTGATCGACGTTAAGAATATGCGTTGCAGCTACTTGGAGGGGCGCGATTGGGAACCGCGCTTCGAACGCTATTACGACTTGCGCGCGTTAAAAGAGACGATCGCCAACGCCAAAGAACGCGACGCGAAGAGCGCGAAACAAGATACCGTCGACCAACGCCTTATGCGCTTTACGAGGGTCGTCGCCGGCGCCGGCTACGAAGCGGAACGCGAACGCTTCATCTGC
The DNA here is from genome assembly GCA_045599605.1 of Thermoguttaceae bacterium. Taxonomy (GTDB): domain Bacteria; phylum Planctomycetota; class Planctomycetia; order Pirellulales; family Thermoguttaceae; genus RUG369. The sequence continues at coordinate 39,153 of JAZRWE010000032.1, read as the reverse complement.
GAACATCTTGAAGCCGACCCGAAAGCGTTGGCGACGTTTGCCGATCTGGATTCCTCGATCCGCGTCTTCCGACGTCGTTTTGCCGAAGGCGAATACGGGTTCTCCATCTTCCTTGTCCTGCTCACCGACAAGCTCGCGCAATTCGTTCGCGAGTTTGACGACTTGCCCTTTGAATTGGCCAACGCCGCGGAGTCCGCGAGGATACTCAACGAAGTCGTCTCCAAGTTGGAAGTCGATTCTAAAAGCGACGTTAAGTTGTTAGGAGATATGGTCAAAGGCGCGCAACTGCTCTCGTTTGACGCCGCGGCGCTTGATCGCGCGCGACAAGACGTCGAGGAACGTATTGTCGCTGAAAAGACGGAGAACGACGCGAAGCTTGACGAGGCGACGGAAGCCGCGCGTAAAGAAGCGCTCGACACGCTTACGCTCGTTACTGAAAAGACGTTTTTACTCGGGATAAAGCTCAGCAAGTTTGCCGACCCCGCCGACCCGACTACGAAGTTGCAGATCGGCTCGTATGTCGCGGAGTATTTCGCGTGGTTGCTGCGTTGCGGTCGCAAGGCCGACGCGTTGGCGTTTCTGCAAACGGAATCCGAGGAGCTCGAGCGCTCGACGAAACGCCGAGGCCCGCTCGACTTGTTGGCGACGAGCGTCTTCTACGACACGATCGCCGCCGCCGCTTTCGATAACGCCGACGATAACGAACTTATTCGCAAGATGTTGGATAAGGTCGAGACGGCGTTGAGTCGCGAGCGTGAAGTCGTCGGCGAGAACCCGACGATCTGGGAACGGACCGGCTTCTTGTACGACCGTATGGGGAGTCTGTATGACGACGACGCGCCCGAGAAGAGCGAGTACTACGACAAGGCGTTAGAGAACTACGCGAAGGCGTTGAAAGACGGCAAACCGCAAACGCAGATGTTTATTCGGTTCGCTCACCTCTTTGTCAACGTCTTACTCAACGACTTTGAAGGGCGCGGTCGAGCCTGCTCGAAGATGTATCGCATTGCCGAAAAAGCGTTTGAGAACGCCTCGAAACGCCGCAAGCGACAAATTGCGCCCGCGTTTTGGGATATGACCTACGCGATCAAAGAGTGGCGAGAACGCGAACGACATTGCTTTATCGCTTCGAAACGCGCGATAGAACGACTCGAAAGCCTGTTGGAGCATTTCGTGAAGAACCCCGCGCTTTACGAGTTGAAGCAGGTCGAAACGTATATGCTCTCCGCGAATTTCTGGGTGCGACAAAACAGCTGGACGCGCGCTAACGATTCGCTCGACAAGGCGATCGTCATTTTGCGTAAGCATCTCCAAGCGATCGAGAGCTTCGATTTCCCGACGATCCAAGAATCGAAAGAGAAGGCGTTGAAGGACTCGCGACAGCAACTCTCGTTGGCGTTGATGTTGAAGGCGCAGCTCATGACGATACAGGAAGCGCCTTCCGACCCGAACGGCGTCGGACCCGCCTTGCTCGCTACTATCGAAGAAGCGGAAAAGATCGTCGCGACTTTCCCGGTCGTGAATTTGGAAGAGTTCCCGCGCGTTACCGCGTTCGATAAGACGAAGACGTTCTGCAAGTACTGGGCGGAAACGTTTTGGGATATCTTGAAGGCGAAATTCGGAGCCGCGATATCTCGGTTTAACAAGAAAGACGCGCAAGTCGACGAGGAAGCTGAGGAACCGGAAGAACAAGACGCGCTCGAGGAGGCGAACGTCGCGGTCTCGCCGATGGACCAACAGGTCTTGATGACGAGTTTCATGCTCCGACTCTTCCGCATATTATACGACCTCGACGCGCGACCCGAACTCGATGTGAAGCCGGCGCTCAAGAAACTGTACGCCGACGTGAGATTGGTATACGGTAAAGACTCGTTTGTCGAGATACTTTGCGTGTACTATATCGGCGACGCGATGCTGCGTAAAGGTCGGTATACGGAGAGTATCCGCGCCGCGCGTTACGTCAAACGCCAGTTCCCGAAGAACTCGTTGAACGTCGGGGTCTTTGTAGACAACGCGACTCCGTTCCTTATAGACGCGTATCGTATTCTTGCGCAAGCGTCGATGGAGCGTCGTCGTCCGGGCGATCTCGTCGCTGCTCGGCGTTTTATTGCCGAGGCTTTGCGCGGGTGTCGCGGCGCGTTCCTGACTCGGCATTTCTTCATGCGCTCGGTCTATATCGAGGCGCAGTACGTTTACGCGCGACTGGAACTCCTTTGCGAGAATTTCGAATCGGCGTTGGAGAACGCTCGCGCCGTCAAGCGGCAGTTGCAGATCGCGCGTCGTAGAGGCGTCACGACTTCGCCCGCCGCGTTGGACGCCGAAGTCGAGGAGCTGATAGCCTCCGCCGTCGTCGCGATCGCGGAACGAAACGAGGCGCTGAAAACGCTGGAAGGCGCCGAGAAATCGCCCGACTGCGTTGACAAAACGCCGTCGCGTGACCATAATTAAGTTGAAGGAGAACTTAGTTATGGGGAATCGCGTTCGGCAGGTCAGAGAAACGCAACAACTCGAATTAGACGCGCTCGCCGCTCAAGTTGGCGTGACGTCGCGGTATTTATTTGCGGTGGAAGAAGACGCGTGTTCGGTCGACGTCGAAGTCGCGTTGAAGCTCGCGCGCGTCCTCAATTCCACCGTCGAGACGCTCTTTGCCGCCGACGAACCTGAGAACTCTATCGAAGAACTCGCGGAATCAAACGACGCCGCGGCTGACGTCGAACCTGTCTCCGCGCCGACCGCGCCGCAATGCGCCGAAGTGGAGACCGAAGTCCTAGAAGTCGTCGAGCCCGAGGTCGAGGCGGAGACGCCGACTCCCGTTCCCGCTGATGCGGAAGAAACGACGGAAACGCCGAACGAGGTAGAGCAAGTTGCGCCGGAACCGGAGACTCCGAAGAAACGCCGCGCCGCGACGAGAACGCGTAAAGCGAAGTCCGAAGTTGACGAATCCAAACCGCGCGTCGCGCCTTACGCCACCGAGCTGACTCAGAAAACGCTCGACGAGCTGATCGACGAGGAAGAAGCGTTGCAAACTGTTCCCGCGGCTAAGACCGACGCGAAAGACGACGCGCCTATCGCGCAGTCTAAGCTCTGGGACGACGAGGCGGAAGAGGACGACGCTCCGAGATTCGTCTTTGCTCCGCGCGATAGTAGAAAGATATCTTTCACGAATTCCAAGACTGCGGAAGAGGAGGGGCTAGCGGAGACGCCGGAAGGCCTTGTCGACCCGACGAGTTCTCATCCCGTCCGCTATTTCGATCTTTTCTGCGGGATCGGCGGGTTTCGTTTCGCCGCGCAAAACGCGTTTTCCGCGATGCGTCGCGATAGCGAATGCGTGTTGAGCTGCGATATCGATCCGCCCGCGCGCAAGAGCTACGCCGCGAATTTCGGCGAGACTCCTTTTGGCGACGTCTCGACGCTCCCTTCAGAAGATATACCCGACTTCGATCTCCTGTTTGCCGGCTTTCCGTGCCAAACGTTCTCGATCATCGGCTTGCGCAAGGGGTTTGCCGACGAAACGAAAGGTTCGCTATTCTTCCAGATCGCGCGTATCTTGAAAGATAAACGCCCGCGAGCGTTCGTCTTGGAGAACGTGCGACAACTGACGACGCATGATAACGGCAGGACGTTCGAGATCATCTTACGCGTATTGCAAGAAGAACTTGGCTACCACGTCGATTGGCGCGTCCTCAACGCGCTCGATTGCGGACTGCCGCAGAAGCGCGAACGCGTCGTCGTCGTCGGATGCGTCGACCCGTTCGTCATGGAATGGCCGCGACCGAATTCCAAGCCGAAGACGCTCGCCGATATCCTCGAAGACGATAAAGACGTTGATAAACGCTACTTCGCGTCTCCTGAGATCGTGGCGAAGCGCAAGGCCGCGCACACTTCCGAATTCTTCCCCGGCATATGGCATGAGAATAAGTCGGGCAACATCTCGTCCTACCCGTACAGCTGCGCTCTACGCGCCGGCGCGAGCTATAACTACTTGCTCGTCAACGGCGAAAGACGACTCACGCCGCGCGAGATGCTGCGCTTGCAAGGCTTCCCCGACGAATTCAAGATCGTCGTCTCCGATACGCAGATACGAAAACAAGCCGGAAACGCCGCCCCCGTCAACTTGGTGCAGGCCGCGCTGGAACGCTTCTTGCCTCTCGTCTTTGAAAAGAAATGACTGAAAAGAGATCGCGGCAAGTAGATACGGCGCGTAAGAAGAAGCTCCCGAAGTTGCCCGTCGACGACCCCGGCGCCGAGAAACACGACGTTTTCGAGACGGCGAAACGCTCGGAGATCATGAGCAAGGTGAAGTCGACGAAGAACCGCTCCACCGAACTGCGACTTCGCGACGAGTTCAAACGCCTCCACATCACCGGCTGGCGGCGTCAAGGTCGCGTCTTCGGCAAGCCGGACTTCCTGTTTCCGAAGCTGCGCGTCGCGGTCTTTGTCGACGGCTGCTTCTGGCATGGACACGACTGCCGCAATACGAAACCAAAAGACCACGCGGAGTACTGGCGCGTTAAGATCGAACGCAATCGCGCTCGCGACGCCGCCGTCGACGAACGACTGACGAAGCTCGGCTATCTCGTCGTCAGGATCTGGGAATGCGATTTCAAGAAAGCGAACGCCGAGCGGCTCGAAGAGAAGTTGAGTCCCATTCTCGAACGCTACTTGGCGAGTCAAGGCGAACTCGACGTCCTCGACGACTATGTCGAGAAATGAAATTGGATATAGAAAAAGACGGACGCCAATACGACGCCGTCTTTTTTTATGCGCGTTGAGCGGGTCAAGAAAACAAAAAAACCAAACGACGGATCGTTTGGCTTTTTGTGTATCGTAACGCAGTGAAGCGTTGGCGACCTATCAAGTAGAAACTATCAAGATCACTTCTTGTCTTCGGCGTCCTTGACCTTCTTCTTCTTCTTCAAAACGACCTTATAGACGCGAATTTTCGGAAGAGCAAAGGGGGAAGTTTCTTCAGTCCAACGATCTTGAGACTGCATTTTTTCAATACGTTCGACTCTCGTCAAGACGTTACGCGAACGCGAAACGCCTTTCTTGATCTTTAAGCTTTTATCGATCGTCATAACAAAATCTCCAAACAATATAACGCGGCTGATCGATCTCTCGAGTTCGCCCCGACGTCTAGTTTGCGCGACAAAACGACGAACGCAACCGCCGAGATTGGCGATCCGCCCGCGAAACGACCTTTATGTGCCTAAACTCGGCGAGTACCGCAAGCTGTAGGCAGGACGTTCAGTTTTGACATTCTAAACTAATTTTCCAATATTACAAGGGGGCGCGTCCTTTTTCTTAAGGCGTTTGTCTTAATTTCGGTCGAATTTCTATGGGTGTTTCGGTATTTTTGTATTTACCCGCATAATTGTAATTTCCCGATGTTCGCTTCTTTTTCATTCTTCGCGTTAAGCGCGCGGTTTTTGCTCGAACGCTCTTGAAGCGGTATGCGGAAATCGCTATTCTTATGCGCGAGGGCATAGGCGTCGAGTGCGGCGCCGACTTTAAATTTCGGAGGAACGCGCAATGGAAGTACGATACGGCACGGAAGCTAATATGGCGTATATTCGCGAAGCGTTGGCGGAGCGATTGACCGACCCTAAAAGGGACCCCGCTCGCGACGTCTCGCTCGTGTTGAAGGTCTTATCCTTCCTCGTCGACCGTTCCGTCCCGCGTTGGCAAGACGATCTCAATGCCAGAGAGACCGCGAGATTACGCGTGCGATACTACGACGAACGCGACGAAGGACCGCGCGACGACGCCTATCTCCGCGAGCAACCGCGAAGAACTCGGCGAGAATACTACGACGTCGAACCGTGCGTCATCAATTTTGAACGCGCGAAAGCGGAGATCCTGACGCGTCGCAATGAAGAACGCGCGCGACGCGTCGAGGCTTATCGCGAGGCCGAAGAACGCCCGAGGTTGAAGATCTTTCGCGCCGAATGACGACCGATCTTGCTATATCGAGAACGAATAAACGAGCCCCTATTCCGTGTTTGGCGGAGTAGGGGCTTTTCGTATTCTCAGGCGTTTTCTTCGTCTTGCGCCTTGCCGATCGTCGTCTTCACGGAGTACTCGCGACCCTTGCGGTTCTGGTACGAGACCACGAGTTCCGCGACGACCCCGATCGAGAGGAACTGCGCTCCGAGCAACATGAGCGCGGCGGAGTACACGACGGCGGGACGCGTTCCAAGATGGTATTCCGCGAGTCCTAGGAACGGCAGTCTCGCGAGTACCCAACGCAACGCCATCCAGCAAAGCGTGAGCGCGCCGATCGCGAACGACGACAGTCCGACCGTGCCCAACAAGTGTTGAGGACGTTGACCGTAGCCTGTCACGAACTTCACGGTGAGCAGGTCGAGGAAACCTTTGACAAAGCGGTTGAAGCCGTATTTAGAATATCCGAACTTACGCGCGCGGTGTTGTACGACTTTCTCGCCGACCTTGTAACCGCGAGCCGCCGCGAGGACCGGAACGAAGCGATGTAGTTCGCCGTAAAGCGTGATCTCGTCGAATATCTCGCGACGATAGCATTTCATACCGCAGTTGTGGTCGTGTAGCTTCACGCCGGTCAGACTGCTGACCATCTTATTGAAGACGCGGCTAGGCAAGACCTTATGCCAGGGATCGTGACGGCGTTGTTTCCAACCGCTGACGACGTCGTAGCCGGAGTCGATCAATTTCAGAAATTCCGGGATCTCGTGCGGGTCGTCTTGCAGGTCGGCGTCGAGCGTCATCACGATCGGCAACGTCGCGCTCTTGAAACCGACGTCGAGCGCGGCCGCTTTCCCGAAGTTGCGGCGGAAGCGGATACCGCGAACGCGCGAGTCGGCTTTGACGAGACTCTCGATAATAGACCAACTGGAGTCCGTGGAGCCGTCGTCGACGAAGATCAATTCGATCTTGGCGTCGAGCGACTTCGCCGTCTCCACGATCTCGTCGTAGAGCATACGCAGACTCTCTTCTTCGTTAAAGACCGGTACGACTAACGAATATTCGACAGACATTGCGTTCTCCTTTTTTGCTTTTGACGCGTTAGGTTCGGTTGAATTTTTGTGTTTCGCTTATTTTATCAATTTTAAATCGTAATTCAATATTTGAATTTAACGAACCGACGCAACTTATTATTCATGTTTTTTCTATAACGATTTGATTATCCGGTGAACGCGCGTTATAATCTTAGCCAAGCGTTTGAATTACGTTTCACCTAGAGAATGACTGTTATGAAAAGATCGATCTTACTTGCCGTTTGGGCCTTATTGGCTTCAATATCCTCGGCCGCGTTGGCGACCGATTACTTCGTTGACGCTCGCAACGGCGACGATTCCGCTTCCGGCTTAACTCCCGCCGAGGCTTGGCGTTCGCTCGAGCGCGTAAATAAAGCGCAATACGAACCCGGCGACGTGATAAAGTTCCGTTGCGGCTGCGTATGGCGCGGAAGACTCGTCACGCGTTCCGGCTCGCAAGACGCCCCGCTCGTCTATACCGATTACGCCGTCGGCAATGAAACGGTTCCGCCGCGTATCATGAACAGCGCCGACCTCAGCGCCGAGAGCGCTTGGACGCTTGTCGACGACTCCGATCCCAATTTGAAGCTCTGGGCTACCGTTCCCCCGCGTTTCGTCTTTCTGGAAGAGCCCGCCGAGTTTGTCAACGCGTTTGCGCAAGGCGGTTGGCATATCTACGCCGAAGAAGACGCGAAAGCGAATTTCAAGAAAACGCGTTTTGACGACCTGCAAAAAGACGGGTACGCGCTCGAATGCGTCGAGCCCGGGACGAAGCGCACGTATTTGCAGCTGACGACGCAAGGCTTCTCGGTTCGCGCGGGGCACGACGTCGTCTTCCGCTTCAAGGCGCGCGCCAGCGAGCCGTGCGATCTTGGTTCCGCGGTTTCCGTCATGATGACGAATAAGCCGTGGAGCTCTTACGCCGACACGAGGAGCTGCAAATTAGACGTTACGACGGAATGGAAAGAATTTGAGGTCTTATTCCATACGACCGCCGACGCCGAAGACGGCCGACTGACGTTCTTCATCGGCGACACGCTGCCGAAGGGCGTCAAACTCGACTTTGTCCCGCTGCCTGCGACCGAGATAAAGACGGCGGAAGGTTTCGACCTGAAGATCGACGTCGGCAATATCGTTATGACGAAGAAATGCGTCGAAGCCGACCCTGCCGAAAAAGTTTTTGCGCCGACTTGCGATAAACAAGAATTTTGCGCGTTCAAACGCTGGACTCGCGACGAACTCAAAGCGAACTACGATTTCTGGTACGACCCCGCGTCGCATCGCGTCTTCATGTTCGCCCCCGATAATCCCGGAAAGCTCTACGATTCCGTCGAAGCGCCCCTGCGTGAAAACACCTGTTCCGCGGGCGGTCACGACGTCGTTATTGAAAATATCACGTTCTCGCATACCGGTTCGCATGGTATCTCGTTGCCGAAGACGAAACGCGCCGTCGTGCGTAACTGCGCCTTCGACTGGATCGGCGGCGGCGATCTCTCCGGCCCCGATAAGCGCGTGCGATACGGCAACGGCGTGGAGTTCTGGGACGGCTCCGAGGACTGCGTCGTCGAGAAATGCCGATTCTCGCGCGTTTACGACGTCGCTATTACGACGCAAGGTCCCGAGTTGGACGTCTCCAAGAATCTCGTAATGCGCGACAACTTGATGTATCGCTGCGAACAAGCCTTCGAAATCTGGTTTACTAACCCCAAGACCGTCGTTGAGGGACTGGTCTTCGAACATAATCTCTGCGTCGACTGCGGACGAGATTGGAGCCATATCCAACGCCCGAACAAGATCTCCACGCCTATCTTGGGTTACGGACTTGACGCGAAGACGGTCGATATCACGATACGTAAAAACGTCTTCTGCGAATCCGCGCAGTTCTTTATCAAGTGCTGGCACGATCGTATCGGCGAATACAAGATCGACGACAACGTCTATTGGATCGACGCGTCCAAAAAGCACGAATCCGACGACAAATACTTCTGTTACGACGCCGGCCATGGCAAAGCGCCGATGACGTTTGACGAATTTCGCGCCGCGACGGGGCACGACCAACGCTCGCGCTGGATCGAACCCAAATTCAAAGATTATGCCGCCGACGACTTCACGCTGCTCAATAGCGCCGAACTAGACGCCGGGCCTCGCGACGTTGATTGGCGACCTCTCTGGTAACGCTGCGACTAGCGGCGCGTAGAACGTTGGTTTTACGCGCCGTTTTTTGTTGGCGACCTCGCCAAGCGCTATATTGCGCAACATCGTTATTATTCCTCGTACAGCTTGGACGACTTCCGCGTTTCCGTGGGGAAAAGGGAACTTTTTACGGCGTTTTTTATCGAAAAATACGCGAGAACGTCGACGTTTGATTGCGCGCGTTTTCGTTCCTGCCCAAGTCGCGCGACTGGGATAAGCCGCGCGCGTTATGATATTTAGTTTATTTAATATTTGCTATATATAGTAGAGTATATATCATGAAAAACGTATTTTTCGCGCTCTGCGGCGTCGTCTTATTGGCGGCGTTTATAGGAGCGACGAGGGTGGACGCGGAAGAGGTCGACGCGTCCGGTTTGCTCGATAAAACGCTCGTCGTTTGGGCCGCTCCCGCGACGCTCGAACAAAAAGGCGGAAGCGCGCTCACGATCGATATGGCGGATCCCGACGATTTCGACGCCGTCGTCTTTGCCGAACTCGCTAAGAATACGTGGATGGCGGGCAGTACCGGCTACCGTCGCTCCGCGCTAGAACAAGACGATTGGCTCAAAGAAAGCGAAGCGAACGGCGAATACGCGCGTATCTGCGTCGTCTATCGCGGAAAGAAAGTCGAGATCTATCGCAACGATAAGCGTTCCGCTAGTTACGACGTCGAGGCGCAAGTACGATTTGACGACTCCGCGACGATACTGATCGGTCCGCGCCATGTCGCCGACCAGCGCGACGTCTTTGTCGGAAAGATACGCGACGCTCGTATTTACCCGTGCGCGCTGACGGAAACGCAGATCAAGGCGTTGAAGCCCGGCAAGCCGCTCGACGGCGTCCAGCCTTGGTTCTGGCTCGATTTTGCTTCGACGGGTCTCTACGATCGCGCGGGGCGTTTCAATACCGCGTCTATCTCCGGCGACGCCGCCGTGGAAGCCGGCGCGTTGAATCTTGGTCCGAATAAAGGGAAGGTAACTTTCACACGCGTCGACCCCGATAAGAAAACTTACGCGACGCCCGATCGCTGGGACGCCGACGGTAAGATCCCGCGTGAAGTCGCGCTTTCAAGTCGACGTCTACGCGAACGTTTCCTCGCCGACCCGTATCGCCCGCGATGGCATTTCGCGATACCCGACGACAACGGCGTTCCCGGCGACCCTAACGGCTGTTTCTACGCCGACGGTCGCTATCATCTGATGTATCTCTACGACCGCGCCGAGTCCGGGTTCGCTTGGGGGCATATGACGAGCGTCGACTTGATCCATTGGCGGCATTGTCCCGACGCGATCGGTCCCGGCGGCGCCGATACCGGTTGCTTCAGCGGGGGCGCGTTTCTTGACGACGACGGGATCGCGTATCTGACGTACTGGAAGCTCGGCGACCTCGGCGTCGGCGCCGCGAAGAGCTCCGCGCCGTATTACGACTGGAAAAAATTCGACGAACCGATCGTCGCGTCTACCGAGTTTGGTATCACGGAACTTGCCGCGCCCGACGGTCAGATCCTTTGCGGTTCGGCCGATCCGTCCAATATCTGGAAGAAAGACGGCAAGTATTACGTCTTGACCGGAAACCTTTGTCTGCTCAACAAATACGGGCGCGAAGAGGATTCCCCCGAAGATATGAAAGGGGACAGGCTCTATCTCTTCGAGTCGCCCGATCTGCTCAAATGGGAATACAGGGGCGTTTTCTATCAACGTCGCGACGAATGGACCGACGTTAGCGAAGACAATATGTGCCCAAGTTTCTTGCCGCTCCCGACTTCGCCCGACGGCGGCGAGCCGTCCGACAAACATCTCTTGTTGTTCATCAGCCATAACAAAGGTTGCCAATACTACGTCGGGAATTACGACGCCGCCAACGACAGATTCTTGCCCGAGAACCACGGACGAATGACGTGGGTCGACAACACCTATTTCGCTCCGGAAGCGCTGGTCGACGCGAAAGGCCGACAGATCATGTGGGCTTGGCTACTCGATAACCGCGCCGACGAACTCGACGGCGGTTGGTGCGGCGTCTACGGCGTTCCGAGAACGTTATGGCTCGGCGACGACGGCGAGTTGAGGATGCGACCCGTCGAGGAGCTGAAGACGTTGCGGATCAACGAACATAAGCTCGGCGCCGTTTCCGCGGCTGCGAAGAGCGTCAAATCGCTTTCCGGCTTTCCCGGCGATTCCTTCGATATGGAGTTGCGCGTCGAGCCCGCCGAACTTACGAAAGCGAAACGCGTCGGCGTGGTCGTTCGCGAAGATAAAGAGCTAGGCGAGAAGACGACGCTTTACTACGACGCCGAGGCGCGAGAACTTGTCTTCGATTCGCGACTTAGCGGGAAAAAAGGCCGCCCCGCGCTAGAACGCGCGCCGCTGATACTCGAGCGCGACGAACCGCTAGAACTGCGCGTTCTCGTCGACCGCAGCGTCGTCGAGGTCTACGCCAACGACAAACAAGCGATCTGTCGACGCGTTTACCCGACTCGTCCGAAAAAGGCGCAAAACGCCGCGTTCTGGAACGATGGGGAGGCGCAAACGACAGCCGACGTCCGCGTCTGGGAAATGGCGGAATCTAACCCGTTCTGAACGCCCGCGTAGCCGTACCCCGGACGCCGGACGGCACGGTTCGCGGTTTTACTATCCGCGGTCGATGAGTGTCATGGTTTGCGATCTTTAACTCCTCGCCCTATTGTTGGACGGATCGGCGCGGTTGTATAAGACGTCCGTAGCGGACGCTTGCGTTAAAGAAAAATTAGCCGTACTTTGCAGTTCCCAATAAAGAAAGTTACGAAGATTTTATCGAGGCTTTCGAAAGTTTTTGTATTGAAGATAAGTTCCAAGACAACGGAATATATGGTTATTCGAGAAAATTGGAATTTTTAAAGTGTTGAGGAGTCTGCCGTACTGAATTTAATTGGAGAAGGTCGAAACATATAGAAAAAATCGGAGCCAATTTAAGTGTTCCCGGTTGTCGACTTAATACTGTGGTAAATTTCCGATCAGTTGGACGCTTAGTTGCGTAATATAACTAAGTTAGCCCTAATAACGAATAAATAACGATACGACCGTCCGCAACGGTCGTATTTTTTTATCGGGACGTTTTAGTTGGTAGCGTTTACGAACGCATCAAACGCTCCTACGGCTATCCTGGAAGCAAGGTTAAACTTGTTATGATTGGGTTTCTGATTGTTTACTCGCAACTTAACGTGTTCTAACCTACTAGCCTGCTATGCGCGCATTACCGTGTTGTTGAGCGTTAGACCGGTTAGGCGACTTAGCCGGAACGCTAACGGTAAATTATCGCGCTTAGATAAATATAAATCTTTCATAAAGTACATTCTTTGGAAAACAAAAAAAATTTTTAAAAAAACTTGAAATCGGTAATTGTTTTTGTAATAATTTTATCAGTTGTTCGTCTTCAACTCTTGAGGATCTGATATTGACGTTATCGATTTGAACGTCGATATGATGGGGGGGGCGAGCCCGGTCGTAATTGACGCAGGATATCGCAAAGGTGTAAAAATGACAAGACGCAAGGTCCTGTTTATTTCATGGCATTTTTACTTAGACGGTTCAAACGGCGCGTCGATCTCCACTCGTGAGCTGTTACATGGTTTTTCGCAATATGGTTAGGATGTAAAAACGCTCTGCGGTCCGTGTGTGGACAATTCTTCCGTCTCGGATGCGGAAGTCGTATTACGTGCTCATAATATTACGGTAAATAAACGCATTCAAGACCCATCTTCCAACTCGTTTGAAATCAGCTGGTTTAACGATCGTAAGATTCGATCCGCGCTTTTTCGTCCTAGGGTATTTCAATATATTCCTGATCCAATAACGGGCGAGTTGTTTTTACAATTTGTCGATAAGTCTATCAAAAGTATCAGACCCGACGTGGCGATCGCCTACGGCGGATTTTGGTTGGCGTCAAAACTATTGCGTATCGTTCATAACAATGACGTGAAGTCCGTCTTTACGTTACATAATTTTGCGTATAACGATCGAGAGCTTTTTACTAACGTCGATCTGACGATCGTTCCCTCGTTTTTTGAGGAATCTTTTGCTCGTGTTGCGGCGGAATCTATTATCAACGGAATACCGACGATCGGCTCCGATCGCGGCGCCTTGCCGGAAACGATCGGCGAAGCGGGCGGTATATGTCATATAGACGAGAAATATACGCCGAGATCAAGGTTGACGCTTACGGAACAAGACGTACGGCCATGGATCGACGAGATCGTTAGGCTCTGGGACGATCCCTCGTATTATGAGGAAAAGAGAAACCGGAGTCTACATAGAGCAAAACGTTGGGATCGTACCGATGTTTTAAATTTTTGCGTAGGGTGTGTAAACGATTTATTGGAAAGATAACTTCATCTTGTTACGCGCCTGACATACTTCCATTTTGACTATTTATATTATCACGAGGTGTATTATGTTTATTAAAGGACGTAAATCGTGTTTTTTCAGTTAATGAATTTGTTGTGTTGGTGATTGAGATAATGAGTATTTACAAAATGTTATTCCAGAAAAAATTACTTATTAGCGTTGCGATCTTGATGCTTGGTTTTAGCTCTTGCTTTATAGAATGTAAGGCAATGACGGCAGAAAATATGACGAATATCGATTCTTGTGAGGGCTCATATGAGACTTTTAATGGGGAATCATTTTTTGACGAAGTTGTTGTAGAAGCAAAACAAGGCTCGTATAAACACGTTGTCGAGGTTTATCCTAAAGAAGTATATTTAGGCGATCCTATCTATATTGCTTCGTATTACGAGAATCTTACCGATCGAGCGATTTTTCCGTTTCTTGAAAATAGGATGTATCCAATGTATGTTATGTTGGGGAATATGCGTATAACGTTCGCGGCTGAGAATGTTGACGAAACATATTCGTATAAATCGAAGAAACCGGAATGTGAATGGTGGTATAGTTTAAGTAGCCGATACGCAACCGGGGTGTTAAACCCAAAATCTTTTGCGTTAGGACAATTTAATATTTGTGAACTTCCTCCTCTTGAGGATTGGCAAAGTTCGTTTTGGCAAAAGGTGAGGGAGCAAATGACGCCGGAGGGCGTGTGGTGTTCGGTAACTTTTGGAATCTCTTATTTCGTTCCTAATTTGACGGAACGAAACGACCTAAAACCTAAATATGAATCACGCCAGGTCGTTTGTAAGGTCCTTGTAAGACCGCGTCCTGAGACTGAATCTGAAACGATCTCCAAGTGGTATAGTTTGCTTGAACAAAATGAGAAGCCGGAGAATAAGTTCGATCGGGGAGTTGAATATTGTAATAAGGAAAAAGTTGATAAGTATGGACTAGAAAACGAGCCTAGCGGCGTAAGCGATATCAAGATCGCAGGTAAGGCATATAATCCCTGGCATTTCATTCGTTTCGGAAATAGGAAACCAAGTATTCCCAATAACCCGACGACGATCGAAGGGTGGCGTGAATTAGAAGGATCGCTTTCGCCTAGTACTATGCGCGACGAGATTCATCTTACGCGGTTACTTTTAGAGTATTACAGCGCCCGTACTAATAAAGAGAGAGAGTTGACAAAACACGAGATATGTGATTGGTTAAAAACGCTTCCCCGTCCGCAACGACTTGCTTTGTGTCCAAGTAAGGAATTAAACGGCGGACGTATCGCTTTTAAATCAGGCGATCCGCTCAATTACAAGTTGCAGGCGTTAATACGCGCGATCGAAGATGAAAACGTCGAGTTTGAGTTTGAGCGAGAGTGGTGAAGAACTACCGCGCGACTTATAATGAGTTAGCTGCGTCGGGCTTGGAGAGCTTAGAACTCAAAATATTCGTGTTTACAACGCGGCCGGGCGGTTTTTTGACTTGCTGGAATAACGACATTTCCGGCCTTGTTTGAGGGATTGTTCGGTTGCGTTACGGCGGAATCTATGATGAATGGCATTCCCCGCCGATCGGTTCCGATCGCGGCGCTTTGCCGGAAACGATCGGCGAAGCGGGCAGTATATGTCATATAGACGAGAAATACACGCCGAGATCAAGGTTGACGCTTACGGAACAAGACGTACGGCCATGGATCGACGAGATCGTTAGGCTCTGGGAGTAATTTAAACGAGCAATCCCCCGAAGAGATGCCGACACAAGGAACGACAGTACAAAATGTGTCGCCTGCAAAGTCGTTAGTGAGTACCGAGGGAATATTTGTTGTTTTTTCTGGCTACACCAGAAGTACTGACTTGCATGCTTTTGGTACTTCATGGGGATGGATCGAGGATATAACAGAAAATGATAGAAAGATTGGAAAAATGGGGGGAAAACAAGGAACGCGTATTATCGACCGCACGATTATCGATATAACTCGCGACGTGTTTCCATTTGGGCATAATTCTTCTAATTAAAGAAACTAGGAATGGAACTTGGAACATCGAAACTAACAAGAGAAGGAAATAAGAAATGAAATTTAATAACTTTTTATGGAGTACGTTGTGTCTTATTGTATTAGGGGGGATGACTACTATTTCGCCTAAGGAAACTAGAGCTATCCCGCAAGGAGAGGAAAGAGCCTATGCGGAAGGAATAGTAACTGAAAAACCGCGCAGTGTTACAATCGTTCCTGGAAAGATAACTGGAAATGATCTTTGCCTCACGTTGTATAAAGAGGTGTTTATTGCTGAGATGGGTATAGGAAGCTTTTCCAGGATCGAGTCTAGACTAATAGAAGAAGTCGCTCAGGGACATTATGATAAAGCGATCGAAGAGGGGGAAGACTATTTGAAAAGGATTTCGATTGAGTGGTGGAATATGCCTGCAAACGACAGGGATTACGATAATGATGAACGTCCTTATTTGATATCGGCATATCAGCGTTTTCTGGCTGTCACGTATGAATTAAAGGGGGATTGGCAACGAGCGATGGTTGCATATATTATGGCATATGGCGATCAAGGGGAAGAAATACGTTGGGCAAAGATCCGTAAGGATTACGCAATGAAGAAGAGCCGTAAGAATTACGCAGGAGAAATTGAAATGTCTAAAGTACATGCGCTTCGACGTTTAGTAGATGAAATACGTAGAGAATATCTCGGATCTGTTGTTTCTGTTGATTCTGTTAATGAGAAACTTCAAAAGAACTGTGAGGTTGCCGAGCCGGATTGGAAGAGTCCGTTTGTATATTACATACACGATCCGGAATGGAGATCGCTGTGGAAATTCAGATACAATTGCGCACGCGTGATTTGTCCTGAGTTGGGTTTGGTTTTGACGTCGGAGGATCCTCACAATACCGATATGAGAGATTTCTTTGAACTTCAACAAGAGAGTTACGAGAAATTTGTTGAATTTGTGGAGGAGTATTGGGGGGAGAAACAGGGGAGTAGATTTGTGATTTCGTCTGGGTCAAGTGAGAATCTTAAGTTTTTACGAGAACTGAAAACAATGCCGTACAAAATCAAACCAAAACAAAGAAACAAAACAAGATAATGTTTTAAAATGAGTTGCGATATTGTTTCGTAAGTTATTGGTATGTCAATGCTAGATTTACGTTTAAAGTGTGGCGAACGATGACGAACATGACGAAGAACGAAAAGTAGAAAATGTTTTTATTGGATCGCCCGTTTAACGTTTTGAGAAAGCGTTTTTGGACGTCTTTGTGAGAGCCGGCCTCGGTGGGGAGAGGTAGACGCTGGAGTTACGCGGCGCCTTGCCGGAAACGATCGGCGAAGCGGGCTTGAAGGCTTCTCCTATGAATTTGGTGGGAAACAGGGAAGAAGAAGATCGCGCGAACATATCAAATCAGTTTCTATGGTTGAAGAATTTTGAGGTGAGCTATGATAAACGAACTGAAAAATAAGATGAATTTACGAAGCCTGACGACCGTATTGTTAAAGCTTTTGGGGAAGTTGGTTGTTATTTTGGAGGTCGGTATATTTTTAGGACCGGCGGTTTTTGTTGGTTATATCTGTTTGACTCCTCATCTTTGTGAGATTACTCACTCGTTTTTTGAGGCCGTTGAGCAAGAAAACAAGGAAGCTGTTTTAAAATACGCAAAAGCTTATGAAAAATGGTAAGGGAAGGCCATACGACGCATAACTCGAGAGACTGTGCGTGCCAAAGCCAAACATCCATATGTTTCTAACCCTTATCTTCCCGAGCTAGGAGCGATTGGCCAAAAGATCTATTATATGCTTGCTTACGAGGTCAATGGAGATTACGATAAAGCGCTTGCGTACGAAGCCGAGTTGTCAGAAATGATGAAATCTTATCGGCCCGCAGAGGAATCCGTTATCCGTTACTCATCGCCGTACGATCGAGCGCGAATTCTTTATAAAAAGGGGCTGAAAAAGGAAGCGTTTATTGAGTATTGCTCTATCGGCCTGATCGATGAAAATTATGCGTCGTGGGAGAAATCGGGAAGCTTTTCGAAACCCGAGAAATACAACGACGTTTTGAAGCGTTTCAAGGAACGCGAACAAAAGCTGATAACGCAACAAGAACAAGATAAAAAATGGCGGTCTGCGCTTTCATGTTTCGCTAATTACGATGAATTTCTCGACTTTTTAAACGCCGAATATGAAGAACTTGATCGTCCGGAGGAATACGCCGGAGCAGTTGCCAAATATCGTTTGTTGGCGTTAGACCAAGGTTGGGATCGCGAACCGCCCGTGCCTGAGCCGGAGCAGGATCGTTTGAACGTCGAAGAGAAAGACGCGGACGAAGCGGCGACCGAGTAGCGGCTGTATAAGAGGCTGATCGTTATAGGCTTGTAAGAAATCAATGAAGGCGTTTGACTCATTTTTTGGAAAAGCGGGAGCTTGCTAGAACTCGCTTGCCGATCCGAGAAAGCGTTCTTCGGCGTCTTCATGAGAGCCGTCGTCGCTAGGCGCGGACAAGCGCGTCCACATTCATACAAGAATGAAGAAGTGAAGATTCGTCGGATCTTCACTTTTTTGTTCTGCGAATATTCACGAAGAAACGACGTTTCCTTGTAAGCGCGTTTGCGATATGACTCTCACTCTCGACTCGAACGAGCGCTCCGCCTAGTTTTCGGTCTCAAAAGGCGGCTGTAATGCGCGGCTGATCCTTCCGGTAACGCAAGCGTTCAATGAGGCGGATCTAGGCAACCGCGCTTGACCGACTACCCGAAAGCGGTCTAAAAAGCGCGGACCGGTAGCCGCGACCCCGCCGGCAAGCAACGAGGGCGCGTATCGTCAACCTCGCGACGTTGCGAACCGGGAGCCGCGCTGTCGCGGGCGGATCACGGTGCGTCCTTTTTCGTCCACGATCACGTCGTCTTCGCGCGGTTCCTCGGCGTTGAACTTCACGATCGGCTTGGGCGACGGTTCGCGACGGAAACCGGTCGGGACCCATCGCAGTCCTGCTGCGTCGAACCAACTTTTGACGTAGAGCGCCAGCGTCTGCCAGATGTAACGCTTACCCTTGAAGCCGTTGGTCTTTTCGAGTTGGCGTTGCGCGTCTTTTGAGACTTCGATCGCGTGTTTGAGTTCCGCTGCGGTGGCGTAACCTAGCGCGACGGCGGCGACGGCACGGTCGATGAGGTCGGCGTGCATTCCGACCTCGTAAGCGGCGCGCGCGACCTTCTCACGGAACCGCGCGATCTGCGGCGACGTGAAGTCTACCTTAGCGACTGCGTCGTTTAATGAAATTTGTTTGTTTATTTGTTTATTTATTTTAATATATTCTTCTTTAGTGTCTTGCTCGAATTTCTGTGAATTATCGGTTCCGTTATGGGAGGTCGATTCCATATTGGAACGCCGAGCTGCAAAAGAAAGCGCGCGGTCGTTGGACGTGGACTCCTCCGATTCCGGCGCTACTTCTTGACTAACTTCTACGCGACGAACTTCTACGTGACAAGGTTCTACGCGACGAGACTCTTCGACGACGCGATCCTTCGCTAACGCTTGTTTTAGACCCTTAGGCGCGACGATCTTGATATCGAGCGAGCCGTCGAGATTCTTATCGACGTCGGCAAGACCGGCGCGGCACAACTCGATAAGACGACCCCAGACGGTGCGACGAGTGAAACGATCCCCGCGCTCGGTGCGGAAACCAAGTTCTTGGAGTCGTACGGCGAGCCATTCGTAAGAGATCTCGCGAAGCGTGCCGAAGCGTTCGTCGTTAAGCATATACAAACAAGCGTAGATCCGTTGCGCGCTGATATTCGGACACGATACCGACAAGAGTTGCAATACGTTCATTACCAATCATCCCTGCATTTTTTCCTATTTAAAAAACGCGCGCCAATACCGGCGGCAAAGGAATATGGTCAGAAAAAAACGTTTAATACGTAAAAAGTTAAAATTTTTTAAAAATAGTTGAGATGGTTTTGAGAATTTGTCGAGAATTTACGAGTGAAACGCGATCGCGTTTTTTTAGAAAAATTTTCTTTACGAACGCGTTGAACGTAAGGAGAAGAGGACGCGCCGGAGGGAGAGAGAAAAAAAGACCGCCGACGAATCCGCCGACGGTCATGTCTATATTATCAACGTTCGCAAAAGCGCTTATTTCGCCGCGACGATCTTAAATACCCTAACGTCCTGCGCTCCTATCTTACCGCGAAGCGCGTTGCCGTCGAGTTGCGTCTCACGAGCTTCGACCATCTCGACGACGCGCCCGTCGACGGCGTGGATATGCGCTTCCAACGCCTTGCCGAACGTTATTTCGTAATCCTTTTCTTCTTCGGAGTCGTTGAACAGCGTCAGATAAACGTCTTGCGTAGGTCGCAGCGCGTTCGACGCGACTTCCGCGCCGTGCAACGCGCCGAAGCGTTCGAGATACAATTTCGTGTCGTTAGTAACGGCGCAAGTCTCGGGCTCCCATCCGGCTTCCGCGACGCTCGTGACGATCGGCATGTAGCGTTTGAACAAGTCGCGGTCGCGTTCGTAGAGTTCGGGGTTCTCGAAGTAATGCCGCGTCGAGGCGTCGGCGCTGAAGAAGCTCGGAAACATCCCGTAAGCGATCGCGCGGCGCATATACATTTCTGTCTTCTCTTTCGAGAAGTCCGCAAAATCGGTGTTCATCAAGAAGCAGTACGGTTTACCGCAACAGAGCGTGCGGCGATACATCAATTCGTCGTCCGGCATAGGGCGCCAACCGCCGCTGTGGTTCCAATTCGTTTCCGTTCCAACGACGTCGAGCTGCGTGGTCAACCAGAAATGGAGGCTGGGAGTGGCGTTCGCCATCGACAGCTTCGCGCGCGCGTGAACGTCGTCGGAGATCCGCTTCACGTATTCAAACGCGATGAGGCCGCGAAGGATCGCCGGCTTGAACGTGTCCGCGTCGTAGACGAGCGGCGTCGTCATCCCCGCAAAATGACTGCGGTTGAAGTCGAGCATCGCCGTTACGTAGCCTTCGCTAGAATCGACGTATTCGCCGTCGCAACCCTCCGCCGCTTCCGCGTTGAGGAGTTCCTCGCGCGTCTTCGGCGTCGCTTCCGGGTCGAGCGCGCTAGGATAGAGTTCGTTCGCGATCTTCTCGCTCCATTTCACCTCGAAACCCGCGACCGGCTCGACGTCGGCGTTCTCCGCGTCGCGCAACTTGCCTTGACGCGCAAGTTCGACTAATCCCGGCGCGTCGTTCATGCTCCACACGACCCCTTTGCACCACGGCGTGTCGAGAATGAGACCGCTCTTGTCGCCGTTGACGTCGTTGAAACCGCTCGTCAGCAACGACTTCGCTTCCGCAAGTTGGTAATACCGCGGTCGCCCGTCCTCGTTATAAGCGTTTTCTTGCGCTTCCTTCTTCGCGATACCGTAAGCCGTGCCCGCTATGTCAGTTACGCCTTCGAAATTCTCAAAACGTTGCCACCACGTCATCGGCTCCGTATAGCGAAACGTCGAGACGCCGATAGCGTCGTCTTTCGCGATCTCGTCGACGCCTTCTTTGAATTGGAATCCGAAATCCTCGTTATTAGGTACGTTAGAGATCTTCGCAAACGCCATCCAGTTGCCCTGTTTGAGCGCGCGTACAAAGAAGTTTGCGGGGAACGTCTGACGATAGACGTCGAAACATGCGCGGAAAGGAGCGGAACCAAACGGTACGGCGCCGACTTTCGCTCTATCCGCGCCTACCGGGTCGACGGGAACGACCGCGTCGGAATCCGAGGACGCTTCCCAGTACAGCGGTAGTACGCGCAGTTCCGCGTCGCGCTTTTCCGGCGTCAACGCGAGGTCGAATACGACGTAGAGCTCGCGCGTCGTGCCGTTGCACGCGATACGATAAGACGCCGGGAAATTAGGGTCGAGTCCGATACCGTAAGCCGCGATATATTCGCCTTGCGCGTTCTTCGCCGCGACGACTCCAAACGGGTACGCGGATTGGCGTTGCGCGCCGGCGTTCGCTAACGCGCGCGTGAATGACGCCTCGTTGTATTCGATCGGCTTGGAGCCGCGTTCGTAATCGTACCACACCCATTGCGCGACGCCGTCGAGCTCGGGGAAGGGCAGCGAATACGCAAGTTGCAACGCGTGGTCGCGATCGTCCGCGCTTTGAAGCGTCAGCTTCGTCTCGGTAGTGCGAGTTCCGCGCGACGTTTGCAACGCGACGGCTTCTTGGGTGAGCATAACGCCAAGTTCTTGGAAATCACAACTTGCGGCGGTCGGGTCTTGAAGCGTCAAATAATCGCCGTTATTGGCCGCGTCGCGAAGATAGACGCGCGGCGCTTGGTCGCGTTCGCGCGACGCGTCGACCGCTTCGATCGGATTGCCGTCAAAATACGCCGTTTGCGAGTCCGTCGCGTATTGATACAGCGCGAGGTCTTTGAATTCCGCTTTACCGGGGTGACTGCGGAACATGCCGTAAAACGTCGCCGACTTCACCGGCTTATTGGGGAAGATCGTAACCGAACCCTTCGACCAGTCCGACGTCTTGACCGGGAACGCGTAGACTTGTCCCCACAACGCCGTGCCGTCGTCGTAAAGCAGGTCGACGTAGAGCGAGTAGTTGGAATCTCTATTGCCGCCGGCGTTTTCGCAGCGGCTCCATCCTGTCGCGACGAGCGGCGCGGGGAACTCTTGGTCGATCTCGTAAGTGTAGACGACGCCGTAGCATTGGTCTTCCGCGTTTTTGGCGTCGCAGATATAAACGCCGTCTTCTTCGACGTAGCCTTGTTGATAGCCCCAAGGCCCTTTGGCTTCAAGACGCTTCAAATACGCCTCGTCGTTGAGGTCCAACGCCTTGCGCGCGACCGTCGACGTCGTCGCGCCGGGAGCCGCGCAATACGTTGGCGTTTGGGACGTTAGCAGAAACAACGCCGAGAATAATAATAGTACGGAAGGAGAGATTCTAGTCATGACGTTTCACTATGTGCGTGCCAAAGTTGATCTGAACGAACAAACGCCGCGTGGACAAAAACAAAAGGGATAGAATCCAAGAGCCTATCCCTTTTCGGAGTCGCTTGTTCTAACGACCGTTATTATAAACTATTTCACGTTCGATTCCAAGTCGAAGGAGAAAGTGGAATTCTTGTCGACCACCGTCACTTTACATTCCGACTTCTCGCGATCCTTATATTTCGCGGGAATAAGGTCTTCCGGATGCGTCTTCGGTTCCGGCTTCGACGGGTCGTACGGCAGCGTCGAGGCGTCTTGACCGTCCTCCGTCAGCCAGATCTCTTTATGGAACGTCAAAACGTATTCCCCCGGCATGACCCCCGCCTGCTTCGCGCCGGGCGACACGAAACGGACCGTGCCGTCCGCTTTGGTCACGCCGGAAGCCGCGCGTTGTTCAGGATTGGCCGCGGGGTCGACTGGAGAGAGGTTGACGGAGACGCCTTCGACAGGCTGACCGTCGACCGTCACTGTGCCCGTGATATCGATCACGCCAAACGGGTTTTTATTACAACCGGATTGGAGAAACAGACCGACCAAGCAACAAACGATCGATACGGAAAAGAATATCTGTTTATACATTGTAAACCCCCTTGAACTCAGTTGATGGAGACCGTTTCGCCGCCGTTGATCGAACCCATCGCGCCCCAAACGCCGTAACCGCTCTTCGTCGATTTGCCGCGATAAAGGTCGTTGTCGGCGCCGGAATCCCCGCAGTCGATCGTATCGGAGACGAAGCGAACGGAACCGTCCGACATTGAGATGTTGACCCCGCCGGCGTGGCGCGAACTCGGCGTCATGATCGTGCGCTCCGCGTCCGAAGTCGAGTAAAGACAGTTGACGGAGTTCGGCGGCAGGATCGTGTTTAAAGAGGAATAGACATAGTAACCGTCGCACCAACGACGCCCAAGCCAAGGACGCGTTACGGCGCTGGAGATGAATTGATTAGGATTGTCCGGGTCGACGTAACCTAAGCAGGTCGACGGCCATTGCGGGTTCTTACCGGTCAAGATGCCGGTGTGGATATCTAGCGTTTGTTCGTCGGAACCCGCAGTCGTGCGGTGCGTTAGCATCTCGCCCAAGAGGACCGTGTTGCTCGTGCCGTCCGTTATCGAAGAGATATCACGAACCGTTTGCGCGCCCGCGACCCCGTTGTTGACCATAAACGGCCCGCGCGATTTCTTACCGTCGGGACCAAAATAACACGACGCGATAGAGGCGTCCCCGAGACTTGCGCGATAGTTGGAACGCGCCGGAAACCATTGCGCGGCAACGTCGTGAGTCGCGCCGTCGGAAGGACAATGCAGACTCGGGATCTCGACGTACCAAGTCGCCACCGACCAGTCCCACGGCGACGCTTTATAACCTTCGCAGACCGCGTCCGTGCGAGCGCTGTTGACCGCGCCGGGAGTGGAAAGATAGATCTTACCGCCGGAGGCAAATTCGTTCCAGGCTTGCGTTTGTTCAAGGTAGGGCAAGATCATGATCTGCCAACTGATACGCGAGAACTTGCTGTTGTTCTGGCAGATCGGAGGAAAGTAATTGTTGACGTCGTGGAAGTTATGCACCGATAACGAAAGTTGCTTCAAGTTGTTCGTGCATTGCATGCGCCGCGCGGCTTCACGCGCAGCTTGGACGGCGGGAAGAAGTAGACCGATCAAGATTCCTATGATGGCGATCACAACAAGCAGTTCCACCAAAGTAAAACCGCTCGACTTACGACAACGTACGACGGTGTTCATGACGTTCTCCTTAAAATTTATGTGGAAAAAACAATGGGCGAGGAAGGGGAAAACGTAGTAGGAATAATGATTTTGTACGACGGCAAAATTGTTTGGTGAACGCCGCCGCACGAACGAATAAGCATTAGTTTATTAAATGAAAATATAAAAGTAAAGTATTAATAGAAATTTTTAGTAAATAATTATAAATTTTAATAGAAACGAGCGAAGAAAAGAAAAGGGCGAAACGCAGTGAACGTTTCGCCCTAATGTTATTTGCTAGATCGTTAGATCGTCGCGTTTACCTCAGTTCGCCTTCTTTTCGATCGAGACGCGTTGCGAAGGGGTCTTGGAGTTGTTCTTTTGGAGCAACCAGAAGAGGAACGGCGAGCAGATGAAGATCGAGCTGTACGTACCGACGAGGACGCCGACGAGCATCGAGAACGCGAAGGTATGGATACCGGCGCCGCCGAAGCAGTACAGGACCAACGCGGAGAACAACGTCGTGATAGACGTCAAGATCGTACGGCTCAAGCATTGGTTGATGGACTTGTTGATAATGTCGACGGTCAACGCTTCGGACTTACCGCGGACTTCGCGCATACGGTCGAACAAAACGATCGTGTCGTTCAACGAGTAACCGATCAACGTCAAGAACGCGGCGACGGTGGCGAGACCGATCTTGAATTGCGTAATACCCAAGAAGGACAACGTGCCGGCGACGAAGTAGCTCACGCCGAGAAGACCGAGCGTGACGAGAACGTCGTGGACAAGACCGATAACGGCGGAAAGACCGAAGACCGCGCGCTTGAAGCGCAGCCACAGGTAACCGATGATGCAGATCAAGCTGCCCAAGATCGCCAAGATACCTTGCGTACGAGCGTAGCTAGCGACGTTAGAACCGACCGTGTTGGACGCTTCGAACGCGATCTGAGAATCAACGTGAGCCTTCGCGGCTTCCGCCAACGCGGAAACGGCGGCTTTGTCGTTGGATTCGAAGACGACTTGCCAATCGGCGGCGGCTTCGTCGGAACCTTCTTCATAACCTTCGCGAGTAACGTTGTAGGTCAGGCCGGATTCGTTGTTGGCGTCGGCGAAGAAACCGTCGATGACTTCGCGAGCGAGCGCGGGGGAAACGGTAACGTTAACGACGGTTTGCGTCGTAACGGCGTCGTTGCCGGTCGTCTTGACTTCTTCAGGTTCGCCAACGGTGAAGTCCATGGTGTAGTGACGAAGCTTGTCTTGGAATTTTTCCTTGAGGATATCTTCGACCTTGACTTGGAATTCGTCCGCTTGCATATCGGGCGGGCAAGAAGCGCTGATCGTGTAGCAGGTGTCGTCTTGGACGGCGTTGCCTTCTTGGTCGGTCGCAAGGCTCAAAGAGCTGACCGTCAAGTCGGGAAGATCGCTCTTCAATTCGCCGCGCAGTTCGGAGATCTCGACAGGTTCGTTGAAGACCATTTGGACTTCGACGCCGCCGACGAAGTCGACGTCAAAGATGCCCTTACCGCGAGCGAAGACGGCCAACATACCGACGACGATGATAGCGACGGAGACCCAGATCGTCTTCTTGAAGAGCTTGAAGTAATCCCAATTCGGACGACCGAATTGCTTCATGCCGGGAATGAGCGGAGAAACGCAACCCTTGCCGATCAGACCGACCTTTTCACAGGTTTGGAAGATGATACGGCAGACGTAAGTCGCGGTGAACATGCTGAACAAAACGCCGAGGAACAAAGTGACGGCGAAGCTCTTGATCTGTTCCGAACCGACGAGGTAAAGGATCCACGCCGTCAACATCGTCGTGATGTTGGAGTCGAAGATCGCGGAGAACGCGCGTTGATAACCGTTGCGAACAGCCATGCGAACGGTGGCGCCGCCGGAAAGTTCTTCACGGATACGTTCGAAGATAAGAACGTTCGCGTCGACCGCCATACCGACCGTCAAAACGAGACCCGCAAGACCGGGAAGCGTGAAAGCGGCGCGCATGCCGATCATCGCCATCATGATCAAGAACAGGTTCATGATAACCGCGAACGTCGCGACGACGCCGCCGAAACCGTAGTAGACGATCATGAAGATAAGGACGATAACGCCGGACCAAAGGACCGCGTTCTTACCCTTGCGGATCGTGTCGGCGCCGAGCGTAGGACCGGTGGTCTGCTTGGTGACCGGCTTATCGGAAAGTTTCGCGGGCAAAACGCCGGCGTGCATGACGGCGATGAGGTCGCTGACTTCCTTTTGGATACGTTTGCGAGCGTCTTCGGAAAGATCGTTGCCGAACGTGATAGAACCGCGGTCGCTGATCGTGCTCTTGATGTTAGGAGCGGAGAACAAGCGGTTGTTGAAGACGACGCCGAGTTGACGACCTTGGTCGCGACCCGGGTTGGCCTTGTAGCGGTCCGTCAGAAGTTGCATGTGCTTGGAACCTTCGTTCTTCATAGTGAAGACGACTTCAGGTTCGCCCATGTTGCCGACGCTTTCTTGAACGAAGTCGATGTGATTACCGTTGACTTCGAATTTAGGATCGAGTTCGAGAACGAGAACGTCGTAGTTCGGAACGCCCGTGTCGCCCTCGTGAGCTTTATACGTGGTGGGACGGAAAACGACGCCTTGACGAATGCAGTCTTCTTGCGTCGGGTCGACCGGCAACCAGGTGTAGCCGATGACGACGCCGTCGCCGACGAGTTGGTCTTCAGCGAGTTTGTCCGTCTTGATATCGATACGTTCTTCTTTCGTCGCGAGAGCGATCAACGCCTTTTCGTTTTCGTCGGCGGAGGTCGTGTTCGCGAGAATACGGAACTTTAATTGACCGGTGTCGTTGATGACGCGTTCAAGACGAGCGACTTCGGCGGAGTCCGCTTCCGGGATCGTGATCTTGATCTCGTCGTTAGCGCCGAGTTCTTGGATCGCGATCTCGCGAACGCCGGAAGGATTGATGCGCTTCATGATCGCGTTCTTGAGTTGGTCCATATCTTCGTTGGAGACCGTGTCGCGACCGGAGTTTTCAACGGCGGAGACCTTATAAACAAGGATAGAACCGCCGCGGAGGTCGACGCCCAAGTTGACGCGGTGTTGCGCCAAGCCCATGATCGTCGAGATCAACGCGCCGACAAAGCAGACGAAGATGATGAGATAACCGTTTTGGAATTCCGGAACGCGGCATTTCTTGGCCATGAATTGACCGAAAAGCCAACCGAGAACGATCAAAAGAACGACGCTAAGACCCATCAAAATAGCTGCGGCGTTCGATTCTTTCTTGACGACTTCGACCGGGGTGGAGGTCGGAGCGGCGACGGCCGTTTCGCCTTGTTGAGCATCTTCGGACGCGGCGGCGTCGGCGGAAGCTTCTTCCGTAGCGGCGGTTTCTTCGACTACAGGTTGTTCGGCGACGGTTTCTTCCGTCTGAACGGCGGCGGGAGCGGCGGCTTCGTCTTGCGCCAGAACGGCGTTAGACGCGGAACCGACGACGAGCGCCGCACACGCGACAAGACCTAAAATAAAAGGTCTGAACGATAATTTTTCGCTAGTCATTTGGGTCTAATAGGTTAATAAGTAACGTAGGTTTCCCGACGCTCTCTCAGGCGACCGATTCGCGCTAAGGCGCGTCGAAACGGAAAAACTGCGTCAGTCGGGGGGAATGAGGACGACGCTCGACATAAGTCTAACGCCGCCTTTCACATCAAATATTGCTACAAACGCAATACCTTCGCGAATGTTCGCGTCGATACGCGTTCGATCTTTCGATCATTTCTTTTCTTTCTTCGCTTTCTCTTTCGCCGCTTTTTCAGCCGCTTCTTTCGCGGCTTCTTTATTATAGACGAAATAGACGGAAGACAACGCGAAGTGGATCTTGACGTTCGCTTGGTCGTCTACGCGAAGCACGATCTCGCCCGCTTGACGATCGACGGAACAGACCGTTCCGATAACGCCGCCGTAGGTCAAGACTTTATCGTTCGTCTTGATGGAATCCAACAACTTCTGCGTTTGCTTATCTCGCGATTTGCTAGGCAAAACGAAGATGCAAAAAAGGGCGAGAAGGAATACGAATACTCCCATCACCATAGTGAAAGCGCCGCTTCCGGCGGGGGCGACGGGCGCCTCGTCGGCAAAAAGCGAAAACGACGATAATACTTGCGCCGCTACGACGTTCATAGGATCGTTCCTCGTGATGCAAACAAACGAACGTCCGCGCGAAACAAATGCCGCTCGGACCACACTGTTGCCGATGAAAACACTTCTCGACAATTAATACATTATGATAATCGTTGTTGGCAAGGTCGACAAGGGCGCTACTTTTCAAATATAAGTAATTTCTGTAAAAAAATTGCAATTCTGGATAAAAAGAAACGATTGTAGCGACTGCTTAGTCCGGGTAAACGATAAAAAATGGACGCTCGGTCAAAGCGTCCATTTCTTTGTTCTTAGTCTAAGGTCGACGTTATCGTTGCGATCGGCTCCCTTGGAGAACGCGTCAGCGCGTCAAAAGGCGCTTGCGGATGTATTCCGTTGCCAACGCCCAGTCTTCCGTTTGGAAGCTCATCTTGTACGCGTCTTCTTTGGAATCGCTATAAAAGCCCTTCATGACCCACTGCGCGCGGAAACCGAGCGAACGGAGGAAGACTTGCGCTTGAACGTTGCTCTCGCGGACGACGCAGGAGATCTCTTTACGCGTCTCGCCAAGTCGCGAGATCAGTTCGCGAAGCAACAACGTGCCCGCGCCGCGGCGACGCGCGAAAGGAGAGACCGCGCAGTTCAGCAACGAGAACGACGCGTTGTTGATCTCGTAAAAGAGGTACCCGAGGACTTCCCCGTCTTCTTCGACGAGAGCGCCCTCGCAGCGCTTGTCGGCGATGCAGTACTCGAATTCTCGCGCGCTCCACGGACTATCGAAAGAGAGGTTCTCGATCTCCGTGAGTTCGGCGACGTCTTGAAGTTCCGCTTTACGGCAGCGGAGCTTGGGAACGTCGACGCGACGCGACGGCAAGCAGAATCTGAATTTGGACGACAGGGGGGATAACGTTGTTTCCACTTTATGACCTAACTATGCTGCGTTCTTGATATGTTCGTACGAGGTTGCGGATCAGAAGAAGGAGCCGGCTTTCATGCGAGGCATTCCCGCGCCTATCTCGCGCGGGGCTTTCTCGCGCTTCGCCGTCGGTTCCTTGTAGCGAGTATTGTCTTGCGAACGAGGTTCGACGTTTTCGCCGTTGTTTTGCGCTTTCTTCTCGGGCTCCGCTTTTTTTGCGGTAGTCGCGAGGTCCTTGACGGGCGCGGCGTTTTGCGACGCGCTTTGAGTTTTCGGCGCGACCGCGCTCGTTTGCGCGACTTTTTCCGCCGGTTTCGCCGTCGCCGAGATCCATTTGACGTCGGAATCGTCGGACTTCGGAGCGTCCGCGGTCGAGTTCTCGTCGGTCTTCGTGAAACGCGTCGTGTTTGCGCGCGCTACCGTCGCGGAACCGGTCGGTTCGGTCTTCACGAGTTTGCCTTCGGGAGAGTCCGCGGAGAAGAGGACGACTTCACCGAAACCGTATTGCGGCGCCGCGGCGGAATCGTTCGTTCCCGTTGTCGGGGCGGCAGGCGCGCTTTGGACCGGCGTCGCGTCGTCCGGGGGCAGGATCATCTCGGGTATGGCTTCCGATTCGCCTTGCGCCGACGTCGATTGGACTTTCGTCGTTTGGACCGTCACCGGCGTCGAGTTCGCCATCAGTTCGTTATTCGTGTTTTGACGCGCCTGAGCGTTCGCTTCCTCGGCTTGTTGACGGCGTTGCGTCGCCGCGTATTGGTTTTCCAACGCGCGTACTCGACGCGACATATCCGCGTTGCTCGGCTGCAGTTGCGCGGCGACGCGCGTTTGTTCCACCGCCGTCGAGAAGTTCTCGGCGTGTTCCGCCAAAACGCCCATCTTGTAATAAGCGCGGTAGTCGTTCGGAGCCGCTTCCGCGATCTGTTCAAGCAACTCGTAAGCGTCGTCGTCTCGCCCTTGCGCTTCGAGTAGATAAGCGATCTCTAATTGCGGCTCGATAGAGTCGGGATTGCGATCGCGCCATTCTTCCAGCGTCCGCATCGCGCCGGCGGAATCGCCGCGAGCGGTCGCCGAGGTCGCGATACCGCGGTAGCAGCACACGATCGTCTCGGGAGCGGGTGAAAGTTGCAACGCCTGCCAATACGCGTCTTCAGCTTGCGTCAACAGATTGAGGTTCTTCGTTTGATTCGCTTTACGCTGATACGCCGACCCGAGGTTGTAATACGCTTCCGCGGAATTCGGGTTCTCGTTGATCGAGTCTTGAAAGAATGCGATCGCTTCGTCGTAATTACCCGCGGAAAACGATTCCACCCCTTGGACGTTCTTCGACGTCGCCGTGGCGTTAGAAGTGGCGCAGCCCGTTAAGAATACGAGCGAAGAGAGACACGCCCCGAACCCCGCGAGCGCGGCGAGGTTGAGGAAGCGCTTGCGTTCTTCCGTTAAACGTTGTTTCAAAAATAAGACCATCATACAATCCGTTGCGTTCCCGACTTTGTTCGAGCGCGTTGGAACATTCCGCGTTCCGGCTGCGCTCGGGCGAGCGACGACTTTACCTAGCCGACCGTCGGATAGTTTTACGTCTCAGTCCGTCGAGACGCGACTAGGAAAGGACCTGCCGATATTACAAGTCTCCCTAGAATAACTAATTTGAAAATTTGCCGCAAGACGAGATTTCTATATCTCTATTTATTAGGTATGATATCTTGTCGCCGCGACGTTTGATCCTTGTCGCGCGACTTGAACGATCATTGATGTTGACGATTTTAACGATTGTAACGGATTTTATTTTTTTTTTGACTTTTTTGTATTTTTGGAGAAATTTTGCCTTGGGACCTGTTAGAATTTAAGTTAGGTCCTGTGACGACTTGCTTCATTCTAACTAAACTTGTAAGGCGTAAACGACGCGGAGGATCGGACTAATGACGACGAAACGTACGGTATTGCTTCAAGTGTTGACTTTCTGTTTAGCGGTCTCTATTTCCGCGGCGTTTGCCGACGAGCCCGTATGCAAGAAGAAGTTGATCGAACTAGGGTGGGATATCCCCACGACGGAGTATATCGCTAAGCATTGGCGAGAGATGGAGGCAAACGCGCCGTTCTCCGGCGTTATGTACGATCTCGTCGCGACTTCTCCCGACGGCCGTCGTTGCGCGTCTCAGACGCTTTTCACGCGAGACGCTTGGGAGCGCGAATGGTTTGAGTCTTGCGTTCGCGATCTCGATTCCTGCGAGTTCCAACGCTACCGCGACAACTTCATCCGCGTCAATTTTTCGCCCGCCGATTTCGCGTGGGACGACGAGGAAGCGTGGAAAAACGTCTGCGATAAGAGCGCGATCTGCGCTTGGGCGGCGCGCGAGACGAACGGATCGCTCTGTTTCGATTTCGAGTCGTACGGTTCCGCGCTCTTTCGCTACGACTCGCGTTCCGGTATGACGTTCCGGGACGCGAAGGCGTTGGCGCGACGTCGCGGCGCCGAGATGTGTTCCGCTATCGTCGGCGAATTTCCGCAAGTTAAGATCTTATGTCTGTGGATGAACTCGATCAACGTCGCGGCGGGCAAGATGGAAGACCCCGACCGCGCGCTCCGCGGTTCCGGCTACGGCCTGTTGCCCGCGTTCATCGACGGCTTGCTCGACGCGTTGACGCCGGAAGCGTTGCTGATCGACGGCTGCGAGACCGGGTACTATATGAACGGTTCCTCGCAATACGACCGCGCCGCGTGCGATATGTTGTTGGCGACCGGACCGTGCGTCGCGCTCGTTTCGCCAGAGAATCGTAAGAAGTACCGCGCGCAAGTCCAAGCCGGGTTCGGATTCTACCTCGATATGTATTCCAATCCCGAGGGCTCGACTTATTACCGCGGCCCCGAAGAAGGGGAGACGCGTTTCGATCGCCTCGCCGCAAACCTACGCGCCGCCGTCAACGCTTCCGACCAATACGTCTGGGTGTACGGCGAGCAAAAACGATGGTGGAAGCCTGAAAACGCTAAGTCCGACGACGATTGGGTCTCTTGGGAAGAAGCGCTGCCCGGCGTCGCCGACCTCGTTGACGAACTCGACGATCCCAAAGCCGCAATTCAAAGGTTAAAGCGTCGCGTCTTCGAATTGAAGGACGCGAAAGACCTTATCGTCAACGGCGATTTCTCCGACGTCGCCGACGGTAGACCGACTTCGTGGAATACCTGGCAGATCGAGACCGAGCCTGTTGGGAAATTTGTTGCGGAAGACGGTCGCGCCGTTCTGAAAGGGATGGCTAACGGGTGCTACATTCAGACCATATCCGTCAAGCCCGGCGAACGTTATCTCGTCGTCGCGAAAGCGAAGCGTCAAGCCTGCGCGGCGACTATCCGTATCCGGTGGCAGGATCGCAACGCGAAGTGGGTCAACGAAGGCCTCGACGTCTTTATCGAACCGGACGACGCGAGCGAGCCCGACGAAAACGGAATGCGCGAATTAGTCGGCGCCGTCGTCGTGCCGCAAGATACGTACAAATTAGTCGTCTTGCTTTCCGCGTCCGGAAGCGAGTCTGAAGGCGTCGCCGCTTTCGACGACGTACGCGTATATGGTACAAACTTATAATTGATTATGGAGGGTATCTGTGGTAACAGACAAAAGACCTCGCGCGTGGAATAAACGCGCGTTCGCTATCGCTATGGCGTCGATCGTCGTCGCCGTCTTCTTGATCTATTTGCGCGCCAAAGCGTTGGATAGGCCCCTTGTTATCGAGGCGCCCGTCTCCATTGACGCGAGACTGGATTACGAAAACGGCAAGGGAGTCGATATGAAGAAGCTTTACGACCTCCGACAGAACGACGGCTTTATCGCGACCGACGACAACGGTTGGCGATCGATCTTACAAACGCTTGGTCCGCTGGCGCTTGAGCAAAAATATTTCGCAGAGAGGATCCCGTGGGAAAAGTTTCCGACCGACGAGAGAACGGAACGGTGGTTTGCGACGTTCTGGACTCCCGTTTGCGAGCGTTTCGGACTCGATCCGAAGACGCCGCCGACTCTTTACGACCGTCAGGATCTTTATGGATATCTCTTAAAATATGGCGTCGGAATACCTGAAATCGACGCCAAGAAGGATCCGTCGCAGACCTCCCACTATTTTGAGGATCGTCAAGAAAAAGAGTCTGTGATAACCCTAGAACTCGCTGAGAAATATTTCAATAAAGTGTTGGAAAAAGCTTGGACGGCGAAGGAATGTCCTACCGCGGCGCGTTGGCTCGAAGATAACGCCGACCTCTATGATATCTTTTCGAGCGCCGTCCGCAAACCGCAGTTTCGTATGTGGCGTGTTTACGAAGATAAAGCGTTGGGTATGCTTGCGATGCAGCTTCCCGACGTTCAATACTCGCGTCAAATAGCGCGATATTTCGCCATACGCGCAAACTACCGAGTCGGACAAGGCGATTTCGACGGCGCTATCGACGATATCGAATCGGTCGTTATTCTCGCAAAAGATCTTGCGGAAAATCAAAACGCGTGCATTGTCGAACAACTCGTTATGATCGCGATATTAAGCGTCGCCGCGTCGATCGAACTTGACGCCAACAACGATCCTGGCGTGAGACCGACGCTACAAAACTGGGAGCGTTTAAATAACGTCTGGTTCGACGCGATGAACGATATCGATTTTGACGCGATACTGGCGAACGAGATGCGTGTGGAACACGATGTGTTTTTGACCTCCATTTGTCAGGACTTGCTAAAAGTGCGTCGCGAACACGGCGTCTTCAGAGTAGGGCAGGTCCTTGCCGACGAAGGAATCGGCCAACCGCAGTCGTGCGGACCTTTCAAAAAGGCCTATGGATTCCTTGCCGGGTGCTTCGTCTTGGTTCGCGGTCCCTTTGACGACGCGTTGTTTATGCAGTCGGTGGAGAAGTACTGGAACGAGATGGTCGAGGCGTTTGAAAACGGTGAAGAATACGACGTCGAGCAAAGCCTTATGGCGAATAAAAGTACGCGTAAGGAAACGCGATTTGCCGGGTTTGTCTTCGATTTTGTCATGCCTGCTCTCGACCACTGTAAAAGCGCTTATCAACGCGCGGAGTGTTTCACACGGATCCGCGCTATCGATTCCGCGATACTGCGTTACGAAGCCGAAAACGGCGCTCTGCCCCCCGCGTTCACCGTCGACGCCAACGGAAAGAGATTGCACAGCTGGCGAACGCTTATATTACCGTACTTAGGCGAAGAAGCGAGAGCGCTTTATGAAAAGATCGATCTGAACGAACCCTGGGATTCCGATGCGAATAAGCGTTTCGCGAAAGAAATGCCGAGCGTCTTCCGTTGCCCGTCGAACGCTAAGGCGAAAGAGGGGCAAACGACCGTATCCGTACTGCTGGGCGAGGATACTCTCTTTGACGAAAGCGGCGTCGGGAAAGATCTGGCGAAACGACTCCAACGCAAAGACGTCGACGCGCGTAGACAAGCGCTCGTCATCGAGAGATCGCAGCCGGTCGACTGGATGGATCCTAACGTCGAATTGAGCGCGGACGAATGGCGTAAGATGTTGGACGACAATGTCGAAAACGGAACCGAGCTGCCTCACGCCTGCGGGGTAAACGTCGGACTCGTGAACGGCGCCGTCCTCTTCCAGAGCGCCGACGGGGCTTCTTTGGAAACGCGTATTTCCGGCGTTCGTAGCGAAGGCGAAGAAGCGGACGTCGTTGAAGAAGTTGCCGTCGAACCTGTCGCGGAAGAAGCGGAAGCTCCTGCGGAAGAACTTGTCGTTGAAGAGGTCGCGGAAGAAGCGGAAACTCCTGCGGAAGAACTTATCCTCGAAGAGGTCGCGGAAGAAGCGCCCGCGGGAAACGCCGAGCCGCAAGAATGAACGTCGCTTAAACGCTTGACGTTGATAAAAAAAGAGCTGCGAGGAGATATTCTTCGCAGCTCTTTTTGCGTTTACGCGTTGTTCGCTATCAAGGATAACGAGTATATCAGGCGATCAGAAGATGAAACCGCAAGCGACGCCGCCGGTGACGCCGTTTTCTTTTTCGGTGATCTTGTTCTTGATATCGCCGGTCTCGACCCAGTCGTAACGGATCTCGGGCATGATGTAGAGCGATTCGACAGGCTTGTACTTCAAGCTGAACGAAACGTCGTGACAGAGTTGTTTGACGTCGCCGATCGTGCCTTGGGGCTTGCCCGCTTTGTCAAGCCATTGCGTGTAGTATTCGTAACGAACGTTCGTGGAAAGATTTTCGGTGAGTTCGTACATGAAGTAGTTGGCGAAACCGAATTGGCCGTAGCGCGAGTCGTGCGCGGCGCGGTCGGACATAACGCCATAGTTCGTCGTGAACGCGTAGCTGAAACGATCCGTGAATTCG
The DNA here is from genome assembly GCA_045599605.1 of Thermoguttaceae bacterium. Lineage (GTDB taxonomy): Bacteria > Planctomycetota > Planctomycetia > Pirellulales > Thermoguttaceae > RUG369. The sequence goes on along the minus strand of JAZRWE010000032.1, from coordinate 3,548 downwards.
ATCTCGGCGGTAACGGTCTGCAGGTATTCGTCGGCGTCGCCAATAGAAGTTCCGGCGAGGTCGTAGTAACCGTAGGAGGTGGAGAGACGATCTTCGCCAAGTTGGCTATGGACTTGCGTAAGGGCGCCGGCGTAAGAAACGGAGACGTTCTCGGCAAGGTCTAAGCTAGCGCCGAAGAGGAAACCGGTGTCGCCGCGGCGATTCGCGAAGCTATTGTCGATACCGGAGACCATACCGAAGTCCAAGCTGAACGTGTCGGCGAGCTGCCACGTGAACAGGCCGCCCATATGCGTCGCGGGCTCGTGATTGAACATATTGGAGTGCGTGACGAATTCTTCTTCGGAAGCGTCGACGGATTCGTAACCAATGATAGTGCCGAATTTACCGGCTTTCAACGACATTTTGCCGTAACCAAGTTGGCCGTACGCTTGATAGATAGAAGCGCCGTAACCGTCGTCGCTAACGCCCCACTTGCCGTCGAAGCCGTCGGAGGATTGAAGGATATTCGTACCGAAAAGCGCGTCGATGCGATAACCGACGTCAAGACCGGGACGGCTGGAATCGACTTCGCGTTCGCTCGTCAACCAGACTTGTTCCATATTCCAGGTGTTGCCTTCGTGTTCGTGACCGTCTTCCCAAGTGCCGACGATACTACCGCTAAGGAATTTAGAGCCTTCTTCGGCTTCTTCGCCGCCCATATCGATCTCGTAGGGATTATTAGCGGCGGTAGGAGGAAGCGCGCCTTCCGCGACGGGAGCCGGAGCGGAACCGTCGAGGTTCGGGACCGCGCGAGTGACGAAATCATAGGCAAAGGCGGAGTTACCCGCGGACACGGCGCCCATCAACGCCGCCAATAATAAAATCCGTTTCATTAGTTTTGCCTTTTTTACCTTATCCATAAAGGTTGTGGAGGTGTGTCCAAAGAGACTGCGACCACGCGTCGACGTCTCGTAAAAATTTTCCTTGCCTTTTATCGGGCGTTATAGTTATCGCGGGTTAGTGTTTATCTATTTTTCTCGAAAAATTACGGATTTTTTTGATTTTTTGCTAATAAAATTACATATTGTTAAAAATCTATCATAGCGAATGGAAATAGTATTAGTTTTTTGCGTATGAGATCGGTTTGACGCTCCTTCGTTTTTCCCGCCGCATTATCGATTTTCATTATGGTATTAGTCGAAGGACGTAAGTTGGCGAGTCGACGGACTAAATGGGAAGAAACGACGCTTGTGAACGCTTGACTATCGCTTTACGTCTAATTATACTTTGAGTAAGCGCTATTAGGTTTAGCGATACTTCAAGCATTGATATTAGCACAGACGATCGGTTCGAGCGATGAATAAAATTATTCGCGTCGTTTTTTACTGGGTTATTATCGTCGCGATCTGCGCGGCTACGTGGACGTCGACGCAATTTCCCGATTCTACGTTTTGGTCTCCTTCGGGGATATGGTCCATTCTTCCGCCGCTTGTCGCCATCGTCTTGGCGTTCGCGACGAAGAACGTCCTTGTGTCGTTGTTGGTAGGCGTCTTCACCGCCGCTTATCTCCTCGGCTTGCGCGATCACTCGCCGCTCGGCGCGATCGTGGAGGCCTTTAATATCAGCTCGCAACAGATGCTCAACGTCGTTGCGAAACCCGGTAACGCCGGTATCTTGCTACAATGCGGCGCTATCGGCGGTCTCGTCGCCGTTCTCGCCGTCAACGGCGGTTTGCGCGCGCTGGCGGAGAAGGTGGTAAAACTCGCGCGTGGCCCCGCAAGTTCGCAGATCGTTACTTGGGCTCTCGGACTCTTTATCTTCTTCGACGATTACGCCAACGTCCAGATCCGCGGCCCGATCGTTCGCCCTATTACCGACCGTAACCGCGTGTCGCGCGAAAAGCTCTCCTTTATTCTCGACGCCACCGCCGCGCCGATCGCGGGGATCGCGCTTATCTCCACTTGGATCGGCACGGAGTTGTCCTATATCAATTCCGGTCTCGCCGACGCGGGGCTCTCCGATTCGATACAAGCGTACAGCTTATTCGTTTCTTCGATCCCGTATCGTTTCTATAACCTCTTGATGCTCGTGTTTATCTTCTTGAGCGCCGTTATGCTTCGTGATTTTGGCGCGATGTATAAAGCCGAAGTTCTGGCACGCGAGGGCTATCTCCGCGATATGAACTTGAACCTCGTCACGATCGAAGCCGCTATGAACGGCGCTAGCGACGGCGTCGAGGGCGCCGGCGTGATGAACGGTTCCGAAAAAGACGTTGAGAAAGAGACCGCGCTCAACTCGCCCGACGCGATAGCGGAAGAGTCGAAGAAGAAGTCGTCTTGGAGCGGCGCTATGTTCGCGCTCGTTCCGCTACTCGTCCTGATACTCTCCGCGTTCTCGTTCTTTTATACTTCCGGTCGCGCGGCTATCATTGCGAGCGGCGACGTCGATAAGATCGCGCAGATCGAACACTTGAACGCGCAATCTATTCGAGATATCCTTGGCGCCGCCGACGCCGCGATCTCCATCTTCCGCGCCGCGTTGCTGGCCGGTATCGTGGCGTTCGTCATGAGCGTCGCCTCGAAGCGCGTGACGATGAGCGACGCCGTAAACGCTTGGATGAGCGGCGTTAAGTCGTTGTCGTTCACGTTCGTCATCTTGATCCTCGCTTGGACGCTCTCGACCTGTATCAATAAAGACAACCTCGGGACCGCGAGATTCCTCGTCGGCGCGTTGTCCGACGGCACCCCCGCGTTTTTATTGCCGTCGCTGATCTTCGTCTTTGCCGCGATCGTATCGTTCTCTACCGGAACGTCTTACGGCACCATGGCGATCATCACGCCCCTTGCTATCCCGTTTGCCAACGCGTTGTGCCCGGGGGATTACACCTATCTCGTCGCCGCGACGAGCGCGGTCCTTACCGGCGCAATTTTCGGCGACCATAGTTCCCCGATCTCCGACACGACGATCCTTTCGGCGACTAGCGCTAGATGCGGAATGCTCGAACACGTCGGCACTCAGATCGAATACGCGCTTTACGTCGGCGGTATCGCGATCCTGTTCGGCTTTTTGCCCGTCGGCGCCGGATTGTCCGTCTGGATCGCGCTGCCTATCGCGATGCTCGCTATCTTCTTGCTATTACTGTTCAAGGGGAAGAAGGTACCCAATATCGTGGACAAAAAATGACGCTTGGAACGTTAAAAGAACGCTTCGCAACGCCGTCGACTAGCGCTAGAAGACGGTTTTTGAAAAAAGTTCTTACGGAGAAGTAGAAAATTAGAACGGCGCGTAACGTAATAATGACAACACGTTACGCGCCGTTCGTTTTTTGTGGGGAAGGAAAAAAGAAAAAAAATTCGGGATACCCTGTTGACGAATCGATAACGTCGGTTATATTCTCACAAGTCGTTAGCAAACGACGAACGACTGACGCGAGCGAAAGCGAGTTAAAGTCAACGATATTTTACAATTAGGTAATGCAAGAGTGGCGTAGTAACACACTACTATAATTTTGTCGAATTTGATATTATCAAAGAGTTCAAAACTTATAGAGCGACAAGAATACTCGAAAA
>JAZRWE010000031.1:0-44368 GCA_045599605.1 Thermoguttaceae bacterium | reverse complement strand
CTTCGAACATGATGCGCGCGTCTTCGGCGTCGAGCGCGCCGGTCAGCGTCGAGCGGCCTTCGCTCAGCGCCGCTAAGAGCAACGCGCGATTCGTGATGCTCTTCGACCCCGGCGGGACGATCTGCGTTGCGGATAATCTGGATACTTTAACGGCGTAAGCGCTGGCTGTTTGCATAATAGTATATATAGTGGCGCGTCAAGGCGCGACGATCGTTATTCTTAACGTAACACGACGACGAAACCGCCGTCCCTCGCGAGTATTTTAACGCCCCCATTTTTCTCGCGCAAGGAGTTTATATATATTTTTGTATTTTTGCAAACTCTACGCGACGCGGTTCGGTCTTGTCGCGCGCGTGAAAATACGCTACTATCGCAGTTGGCGCCGTCTCAAGCGACGCCGCTCGTAATTACGATCGCAATACCGTCGGTCAAGGCGCATGACGCGCGTAACGCCGACGCACAGAATAATTTAAGGAAGGATCGAATGACAACGTCGAACACGACCGCGCCTTGGGAAGAATCCGAGTCGAGCGAAACGCCCGAGATCGCCGCGTTCTCCGAATTCGAGGAATTTAACGCGCCGGAACCGCAAGCGTTCGACTCCGGCGAAGACGACGCGCCGGTGCCGCCGGAAAAAGAACCGCTCATCGACGAGATCGCCTCGGAATACGTCGGGTTTTGGAACTTGCTCGTCAGTAAGACGAACTGGGAAAAAGGCAAAGTGATCCACCAGTGGCGCACGAAGCTGCAAGCGGCGGGTCTGCCGCGGCGCATCTACTCCGACGAATCGCTCGCGCAACGCATCGGCAACGTCTCCCCTCAACACGTCGGGCGTCTGCGACGCGTCTACGAACGTTTCGGCGAGCAGAAGCCGCTGCCGAACCTGTATTGGAGCCACTACCAAGCCGCGCTGGACTGGGACGACGCCGACGAATGGCTGAATAAAGCCTCCGAGGAAAAGACGTCCGTCGCGCAGATGCGTATCGCGCGTTGGGAAAAGAACGGCGCTAAACTCGCGCATAAACCGAAGCCGGAAGACGTCGTCGACGCCGAAAAAGACGAAGACGTCAATCCGTACAACGACTCCGACGCCGACCTCTCCGACGAAGCGCCCATCGCGCCCGGTCGCGCTTCCGTCTCGATCGACGACGACGAAGACGACGCCGCCGAAAAGAAGTCGAAGAAAAAGAAGAACAAGCAGACCGACGAACTGGGCGAATACGGCGGCGAGACCGAGCCGTGGGAAAACAACGGTACTGAAGTCTTCGGCACGCCGGAAGTGCTCGACGCGCTCTCCAAGCTCGAAGAGTTGCCCGAGGATCTTGCGGAAGCGTTCGAGACGCTCAAGATCGCCATTCTCTCTCATAAGATGACCGGATGGGACGAAGTCAAGCCGAAATTGATCGCCGCTTACCTGAGCGAATTCAAGCGCTTGCTCGTCTCCGAGGAAAAATAAGTTATGCACACGCGCGACGCCGCACACGCTTGCTATCGTTTGACGAGCGCCGCGTTAGCTCTTATGTTCGCGATACTGTTATTCGCGACTTCGGGCTGCGCGACGTTCTTAGGACGACTACGTCTCAACGCTGCGGACGCGCGATTCTCTTACGGGGCTCCCGGCGGCCCCGTTCTCAGTCAAGTAACGACGCAAACTCTTCGCGCATATAATATTCCGTCGCGACTCGACGCCGACCAACTCGACGCGCTGACCGCGCAACTCGACGCCGCGCCGACCCCGGAACTCGTTTACGCGTATGTCGAGACCGCGTATCTGCAAGCGCGAACGCTCGAGAAGAAAGACCCCGCGGTTGCGAAACAACTCTATATCTCGGCCGCGTTATACGCTTATCATTACTGCTGCAATCCCTTCCTTAACTCGCGCAACGTCTCCATCTTCAACGCCGAGACGCTGGACGTGTGCATGCTCTACAACGGCGCTTGCGAACGACTGCTGCATCTGGCGCTACAAGACGCGGATCCTGCGCGTTTTCCGTTCCGCGGCGGCTCGACGACCTCGATCGCGTTGAACGGCTCCGAGTACTCGATCTACACGAAGATCGAGACCTGTTCTTGGCATAAAGAGGAACTCGATTCTTTCGAGTTAGTTGCGGATCGCCCCGTCGACTCGCTGGAATTCGATTGCCGTCGCGCGGGCGTAGGCGTCCCTCTTATCGCGAAACGCCGCGCCGACCGGAATCGCGAACGCGTCGAGGAAGAGTATTACCCCGAAGGGCTCTATTTCCCGATGACGGCGATACTGCGCCCGAATCCCGCGCTGTCGCTAGGTACGTTGCCCCCTATCGTCCCGAACGCGCAAGCGGATTCGCCCGAGGAACAAAACGCGCAAGCGACGCTGAGTCTCTACGACCCGTTAGTATGCGCCGAGATCGACGGCTACACGCGCGGAGCCGAGCTGGAGTCCGACGTGACCGCGCCGCTGGCGTACTTCCTCAACGAGAAGAGCCGTCTCAACGACGCCGGCGCAAAGAAAGGACTGCTCAAGCCGGAAGAACTGCGCGAGTTCGTCCCGACCGACCTGCCGACGCGCGAACGCACGTTGCAAGGGCTGTATATGTTGGAGCCGTACGATCCGGAGAAGATCCCGGTCGTGATGACGCACGGACTAGGTTCTTCGCCGTCGACGTGGTTGGAGATGTACAACGCGTTGCGCAACGCGCCGGATATCCAGACCGCGTATCAGTTCTGGTTCTACTTCTATCCGACGGGCCAACCGTTCTGGGCGTCGGCGGCGCAGCTGAGATTAGACTTGGCGCGACTGCGCGAGACGGTCGATCCGGGGCGCAAGGCGCCGGCGTTAGATCGCATCGTCCTGATCGGGCACAGCATGGGCGGTTTGATCTCGCGGATGCAGGTCCAGCGCAGCGAGAATAAGATCTGGAACACGATATCCTCCGCGCCCCTCGAAAGACTCGACCTCGACGACGAGACGAAACGCGACTTGCGCTCGTGGTTCTTCTTCGAGCCGAATCCGTCGGTGAGACGCGTCGTGACGATCGCCACCCCGTTTGAGGGCAGCGAGTACGCCAACAACTTCACGCAATGGATAGCGGAACGCGTCATCTCCATACCGCACGCCGTCACTCGCGTGCTCAATACCGCGACGACGAAGAATAATATCGACGACCCGCGACTACTGGAAACGACGACGAGCGTCGACGCGTTGTCGCCAAAATGCCCGATATTCGCGACGCTCGATACTTGCGAGATCCCGAAAGACGTGGCGTTAAATAACATTGTCGGGGTACTTCCCAATATCGCGAATCGGCGCTTAAATCCTTACAAGACGGACGGCGTGGTCGATTTCCACAGTGCGCATCGCGACGACGTGGAAACAGAACGCGAAGTCCCCGCGCAGCACGTCGACGCGCATCGCCATCCCGCCGCGATCATGGAGGTCAAAGAGATACTCACAAGACATCTTGCGATCGCGCGCGCCGAGGTCCCGACTCTGGCGCAAAGAGCGAGACCGGCGCGACAAGAAGGCAGGTCGTACGAAGGCCCCGTCTATCGCAAGGCAGCCGACCTCGCGACGTCGCCCGACGATAACGCGGCGCGCTACGGCGCTTACGACGCGGCAAACTATACCGCGCCGAGCTTGCCGACGCCGTCGTTTCCAAGTTACGCCCCGAGCGACGCGCCAAGTTATACGCCGCCGAGCTTGCCGCAACCGAGCTTACCGCGACCAAGTTTGCCGTCGCAAGGTCCAAGTTACGACAACGACCCGACTTACGACGTCGCGCCAACGCCGAGCGGAAATCGCGGCGGCTGGCCCTCCTACTCGGACGAAGACTAAAACGCCACCATACGACAGGAATCCGATCCTATGAAAAAGCAATACTTACGACTCTTCACGTTACTAACGCTGACGCTTGTCGCCCCCGCGATCGGCGGTTGCGCGCCTAAGCCCGCCGCCGACCAAGCGGCTCAGATCGAGTTCGACCCGAACGCCCCGATCGCGTTGACGACGACCGACGACTTCGCGGCGACGGACGCGACGCAAGCGGGCGACGCGAAAACGCTGACGCTCAACGGCGTGGACTTAGTCTTCCACTATATTCCGGCGGGCCAATTCACGATGGGCGCTTCCAAAGACGTTTGGAACGCGTACGTCGAAAAAGCGGCGATGGAGAAAGACGCCGTCGGGCTATTCATGGCGACATACGACGAGACCCCGCATGAAGTTACGTTGACGGACGGTTACTGGCTCGCGGAGACGGAAACGACGCAAGACGCGTGGCTCAAGCTCATGGGGACCGATCCTAGCGCGGACAAAGGCGCCGCGTTGCCGGTCACGAAAGTCGCGTGGAACGACTGCCAACAGCTGCTCGAGAAGCTCAACGCGATCGAGAATAAGCCGGCGGGCTGGAAGTTCGCGCTCCCGACCGAAGCGCAATGGGAATTTGCGTGTCGCGCGGGCTCGGACACGCTCTACGCCAACGGCGACGCGCTGACCGAACAAGACGCGCGCTGTACCGGCGACGACCCGACAAGCGCGAAAGAGAAGCTGATCGGCGCCGACTCGCCCGTCGAGGTCGGTCGCTACGCCGCGAACGCGTGGGGACTTAAAGATATGCACGGCAACGTCTGGGAATGGGTCAACGACGTTTACGCGAAGTACCCGAACGAAGCGCGCGCGAACCCGTTGGGTCCGCTCAACGGCCCCGAACGCGTCTGTCGCGGGGGATGTTGGAGCGTCGACTCGTTCTACTGCCGTTCCGCGCGCCGCAGCAAGACGAACTCCAATATGGGTTACTCCTACATCGGCTTCCGTCTCGCGCTCGTCCCCGACGGCCCCGAACCGGAAAGACTACCCGACGAGATGATCGACACTACGCCGGTCAAATGAGCATAGCCCCGCTGAAATAAAATAAACGACCGCCGCAACGTCGCAACGCGTTGTGGCGGTCTGCAGAAGTTCGACGGTCACCTCTTTAATTATTTTGATCTAAGTCTTTGTTAGATCCGTCTTCAAACAGCAAGTCATACAAGGATAGTTCTTCATCGCTTTCAAAGCCTTCACGGATGTAGCGCTTTTCCTAATGTCATCTCCGTCACAATAAGATAAACACACAATTATACATATCTGGAATTATAACAAGCGAAATACCACCTCAACAATATTGCAAATTCCTAGTTGGCGGTGTTTTCCGGCAACAATTTCTCCAAATTCTGAATTTTTCTTTTCCTCCATCCCTTAACACGCCTTTGCGCGCGCCCGAAGTCTCCTGCTCGCGGGCGCGCAAGCGCAAAATCTCACCGTGAAGCGACGTCTTTGCGCACTTCGGCGGCGAAGTAGAACGACCCGATCGCGCATAGGATCTCGTTGGTATAGTTCGTTCGCGCGCAGTAGTCGGCGAGAAACGCGTGGAAATCGGGCGCGACGCGGAACTTCTTACGCAGCGGGGCGTCTTCGGAACACGTTTCGTCGAGCATCGTCTCGACAGTCTGTATGAGTTCCGCGAGCGGGGCGGCGCGCTCGTCTTTATCGCGTTCCGTCAGGACCACTTCGTCGGCGACGGCGGCGATCTCGGCGATCATACCGCGCGTGTCTTTGCCGATCGTCGACGCAAATAAGACTTTGATGCGCTCGGTCTTGTAGCGTTCGCGCGCGGCGCGCATGAACGCGGCGACGGAAGCGCGGTTGTGCGCGCCGTCGACGACGACGATCGGGGCGTTCGAGACGATCTCGAATCTAGCGGGCAACGTCAGGTTCTTCGCGGCTTCGTCGATCGCTTCTCTCGCGACGGGCAAATTGAGCGCGCCAACGCGTCCGACGCTGTTCGTTCTGCCCTCCGGACGCTCCGCTCGCGTCGCTAAGACCTCCACGACCTTCAACGCGATCTCAAAATTCCATCTTCTGACGGAATCAAACGGCGGAGTCGGGAGCGCCGCGACATACGGCGAAACGCTTTCCACCTGATAGAACGGCGCGTTATGGTCGGCGGCGACGCGCGACGCAAACGCCTTCACCTCGTCCAACTCCTCTTCACCGATCTGAGTCTGCGGATCGATCGTCAGAAACGCCTGTAATTGTCGCGCCGGATCCGTCTCTATCGGCTTCTTAAATTCTTCTTGTTCTTCATCTTGCGTCGCAAACGTCTGTTCTTCCGCCGCCAATTCCAGCGGCAGCTTGTCTTCGTTCTCAACTTCCGACGGCAATTCGAGTTCCGTAGGCTCGTCGTCACGCAAGATCGGCGGGAGCGGTTCGTGGCGCAGCGTCTTGGCGAAACCGACGCCCGAAACTAGCGGCGCGTTCGTCTTCACGATACCGAGCTTCTCGCCGGCGATCTTCATCAACGTGTCGCCCAGCTGCTCGCAGTGGTCGTAACTCACGCTCGTCAGGACGGATACGTCCGCGTCGACGGCGTTGGTGGCGTCGAAGCGGCCGCCAAGTCCGACTTCCAGTATCGCGATATCGACTCCGGCGCGAGCAAATAGCGCGACCGCAATGACTAACGACCACTCGAAAAACGTCATCTTCGGTTCCGCGTCGACGCGATCGGCGCCTAATTCCTTCTTCCGCCGAGCGTTAAATTCGTTCCAGCGTTCGACGAGTCCGCGAGTCGTCTCGCCGAAAAACGTCTTATCGCAATTCTTGCCGTCGATCTGAAAGCGTTCGGTGAGGTCGTCAAGATGCGGCGACGTGAATAGTCCGACGCGGTACCCCGCCGCGCGATAGATGCGGTCGAGGGAATGACATACGCTCCCTTTGCCTTTGGTGCCCGCTACATGGACGATCACAAAGCGACGCTCAGGATCGCCAAGAAACGCGAGGAAATCGCGCAGCCGTTGGAGCGAGTTCTCCATCTCGGCGTAGGGTATCGACTTAAACGTCTCGTAATTCGTGCGGCGATATAAGAATTTCAACGCGCGTTGATATATAGCGTTTTCTTGATTGCGCATAGCGTTCCTTCGCGTACCGTAGCAGACGAGCTTGGCGCGTTTGGCGCCGTGATAAGAAACGGGGGACACGCGCTCGGCGAGTCCCCTCATCTAATTAATTACAACAAGTTAAGCGTCGTAACGCGCGATCACTTGGCCAACGGCTTGGTCATGCGCATGACGTCGAGACCTTCGTCAAGTTGGTCCTTCGGCAGAACTTGTTCTTCTTCGCACAATTCGCGGATGGTCTTACCGCATTTGAACGCCTTCTTGGCGAGCGCGGCGGCCTTTTCGTAACCGATGTAGGGATTGAGACCGGTGACGATGGACAAGCTTTGTTCGACGGCGGCGGCGCACTTTTCGCGGTTCGCTTGCAGACCTTCGAGGCACTTGTCGGCAAAGACTTCGGCGCCGCCCGCGAGAATGCGGATCGATTCCAAAGCGACGTCGCCCATGACCGGCATCAAGATGTTAAGTTGGAATTGACCGCCGGAAGCGCCCGCGTGAGACATCGCGGCGTCGTTGCCGATGACCTTGGCGGAGAGTTGCATCAAGCTTTCGCAGATGACCGGGTTGACCTTACCGGGCATGATGGAGCTACCGGGTTGGAGGTCCTTCAAGATGACTTCGTAGTAGCCGCAGCGCGGGCCGGAGCCGAGCCAACGGATGTTGTTGGCGACGTTGGACATCGTGGAGGCGACCGCCTTGAGGAGCGCGTGACAGGCGACCAAGCCGTCGCGTTGCGCGTTGGCTTCGAAGTGGTTGGCGGCTTCAACGAACGGGACGCCGGTCTTTTCGGCGAGCATCGCGGCGACGGTGGCGCCGAATTTGGGGTCGCAGTTGATGCCGGAACCGACCGCGGTACCGCCGCAAGGCAGTTCGCAAATTTGGTCGATAGCTTGCTTAGCGCGAGCGACGGCGAGTTCGAATTGGCGCGCGAAACCGCCGAATTCTTGACCGAGGGTCATCGGGGTGGCGTCGGCGAGGTGCGTACGACCGATCTTGATGACGTCTTGCCATTCTTCGGACTTCGCCTTCAAGATAGCTTGGCACTTTTCGAGCGCGGGGATAAGGCGGTTCTTGATCTCGGTGGCGACGGCGACGTGGATCGAGGTCGGGAACATGTCGTTCGTGGATTGACCGCAGTTGACATGGTCGTTAGGATGGATCTTCTTTTCTTTGGAGAAGCGATCGTAGCCGGCAATTTCCAACGCGCGATTCGAAATAACTTCGTTCGTGTTCATGTTGGAGGAGGTGCCGGAACCGGTTTGGTAGACGTCGATCGGGAATTCGGCGTCGAGTTTGCCGTCGGCGACTTCTTGGCAGGCTTGGTAGAGCGCGTTCAGTTCGTTTTCATTGAGCGGGGCGCGGCCTTTGGTGATACGACCAAGTTGGGCGTTCGCTTTCGCGGCGCACAATTTGACCAACCCAAGCGCGTGGATGAGTTCCGGGGCGATGGGACGACGAGAGATCGGGAAGTTTTCAACAGCGCGTTGAGTTTGCGCGCCATAATACGCTTCCTTCGGAAGTTGGACTTCGCCCATAGAATCGCGCTCGATACGATATTCTACCATTTGAATTAGCTCCTAAAAAAATGCTATGTAATAAAACCGACGGTAAGACCGCCGGGCTTCGATCTTATATTGTTACGCGCTTGGCGTTATTCGGCGTATTGCCGCGCCGACTCAGCGCCACGCGCCTTTCTTTTGGCCGACGACGTCGATAAGTCTCGCGACGAGTTTCGCGGCGGCGTATTCCGAAACGATATTGTCGCCGCCAAGCGGCGCGAGTCCGACGATATCGACGCCGACTACGCATTTCCCCAGCGCGATCGCCTCGATCAGCTCTAACGCGCGTCGCCAAGGCAGTCCGTCGGGCTCGGGGTAACACGCGCCGGGAACGACGCTCGGATCAAATAAGTTGACGTCGATCGTCAGGTATACGTTTTGTTCGCACTTCCACAAAATATGTTCGACGACGCGTTCGAAGTCGTCGAGGATCGCGTCGCACGAGATCGCGGAATCGATAACCTCGGGCGCGGCGTCGTATTCTTCTTGCGCGCAGCCTCTGACGCCGACGAGCGTCGGCGCGAGCGCCGTCGTCGCGTTTCGGAGGTTCGCTCTCGCGCCCATCCTCACGAAGCTCAATTCGTGAAAGCGTTTCGCGGCGAGTCGCATAAACGCGTCGGAGATCTCGCACGATCCTCCCAACGCGACGGGGAAGCGCTTAGGCGAGAACAGCTCGTATTTTGCGTCGATCCGTTCGATCTCGTCGGCTAACGCGTCGACGTTTTCAACGCGTATTGCGCGATGCGTATAGACGCCGAGTCGCAGTACGGAGCGTTTGGAGCGCATATCGATCGGCGAGAGGAACGCGGAGGCGTCGAGTATCGCCTCGGGCGCGTTTGCCGCCAATCTCGCGCGTTTGTCTCCTAACGCCAACGGAATGGGCAAGACGTGAAAAAACGCGTTTTCCGGCGCGATCGCGTCTTGCGCGACATTCAAAAAGCTCTTATACATAACGTCTCCGCCGCGGCGCTCCACTAGACCAACGTTACCACGTCGCGTTCCGAAGCGCGAAGCCGTCGACCGACCGCGCGCCTAGACTACGCTCTTATAACATTATGACGGCATTCGCATAAAAAGTCAAGAAGCGTTAAACAGAAATCGCGACGATATTGACGTTATTCTTTCTGAATTTACCCAAAACTATAAAAATTACTCTTGCCTTTTTCGTATCGACTTCTATAATGATTTTACCATTTTGGTATATCCACGCGCTCGTGGCTCAATTGGATAGAGCAGCGGACTTCTAATCCGCAGGTTGAGGGTTCGAGTCCCCCCGGGCGTGCTAGGACGTTTTAGGCGTGTCGTTTGAAACGTCCTTTTTTTGTGTTTCCACATTTTCACGCGGTTCCACGCGCTTTGCTCGCTACTCTGCATCTCGTCGTCCATATCGTTTCCCGCCGGTTTTTATACCTATTTTCGCACCTATTTTTATTACGATATTTATAACGGTATTCATAACGCTCTCGGTATGCGTTCACGTATTGCGCGCGTTTTACCCCGCAAATAGGAAACGCGACGCGTGAAGCGATAGAGCCTCAACTTGTAGCCGCGTTGGAAATGTTTGTCGAGCGAGTCGAGCGCGAAGCCAAGGAGCCTCGCGATCCCCGCGTCTACGGAAAGTATCACGAATTCGGTTGGGCGCCCAAAGGCCGCAAGCCTAACGCGCCGTCCCGGTTCCTTCGGAAAGCCAAAGAGCGAAATATCGGACAGCCGGAAAAGACGTTTCCGAGGCGTATGAAGAGATCCGCGAGATATTGAAGCGAGGTAGTTTCAAGCTCGTTTGAAATTTGCATATTTATTGGTAGAAGGAGAATTTTTCCATGGAACCCAAATTTGAACGAAACGAAGAACAAAAGAAAGCGTTAAAAATAGCAAAAATTAATTGGTTTTCGTGCGCCTTTGTAGTATATCTTTGTGTTATTGGCGGAGCTTTTTTCGGCCAGGCGATAAGAATCGGCGAGGAATCTGGAGCAGTATTCGGACTGTGTACTGGCGCAGTGATTTCTGTAATCTGGGTCCCTTTTGCTAATGATTACTATGAAGCTTCAAAACCCAAAAGAATTCGTTCTCAAGAAGAAGTAGCCAATAGCCAAAAAAATAAGGCAGAAAAGTAATGCCCAAAACAAATGTTTTCATTCCTAGTTCCGGCACGACTCAGTCTGACGAAAAGACGCCGCCGAGGCGTACGAAGAGATCCGTGAGATATTGAAGCGAGGTAGTTTCAAGCTCGTTTGGAATTTGCATATTTATTGGTAGAAGGAGAATTTTTCCATGGAACCCAAATTTGAACGAAACGAGAGACAGGAAAAATGTTACAAGAAGGCGGTCGCTCATTTCAAAGGCATAGTTTTTTTTCATATTGTTTGTGTTTGGCTAGGAATTATTATTACCGATGATATTGAGTGGGGATTTATTGTTGGTATGTTAAGCGCGGTCTTTCTATCGATACCTTGGCAAGCAGTAGCTCAAGGCTATTATGATGATTCGAAAATTTTGATGATTGGCGATAAAGATCCCCGTAAAAACGACCTAAATAAAACAATGGAAAACGATAATGCCCAAAACGAACGTTTTCATTCCTAGTTCAGGAACGACTCAGTCTGACGAAAAGACGCCGCCGACGCGTATGAAGAGATCCGCGAGATCTTGAAGCGAGGTAGTTTCAAGCTCGTTTGAAATTTGCATACTTATTGGTAGGAGGAGGATTTTACCATGGAACCCAAATTTGAACGAAACGAAGAACAAAAATTTTACTTTAATATTTCGATCGGTCTTTTAATTGGATACCCTTTGTTTGTGTTCTTTATTTATGCGCTCGATATAAGCCGTATGGCGACTTTTTTAGCTTTTTGTTCATGTCCGCTATGGTTTATCCCTTCGATGATTTGCTATTCGCTTTCGGAGGATTGGACCAAAGAGCAAAGGAAAGAAGCTTCTCTAAGAGCAATGAACGAGTTATTGAGTAAGAAAAGCGACCAACAGGAAAAAAATAAGGAAGAAAAGTAATACCTCAAAACAAACGTTTTCATTCCTAGTTCCGGCACGACTCAGTCTGACGAAAAGACGCCGCCGACGCGTATGAAGAGATCCGTGAGATCTTGAAGCGAGGTAGTTTCAAGCTCGTTTGAAATTTGCATACTTATTGGTGGAAGGAGAATTTTACCATGGAACCCAAATTTGAACGAAACGAAAAACAGAAAGAAGCTTTGGAACTTGCGAAAGCCCATTACACATATTGTGGTTTCGTTTTTTTTCTCTGCATTCTTGGTGGTCTATTTATCGGAGGAACACTGGGAGCAATTTGTGGTTCCCTTCTTGGTTGTTTAATTGCTGCTTTCTGGCTTCCTGTGGGTTACGGGCTATATTTGGATTCTAAGGACCCGCTTATAGGCAGTAAAACAGCACAAATGCCCCCCGACTACAACAAAAAAACAAGGTAAGACGATAATGCCCAAAACGAACGTTTTCATTCCTAGTTAAAGCGACGCAATGTCCGTTTGAAACGTCGAACAAAGCGCAAACCGACCGCGCCGCCCCGGTTCCTTCGGAAAGCCAAAGAGCGAAATATCGGACAGCCGGAAAAGACGTTTCCGAGGCGTATGAAGAGATCCGCGAGATATTGAAGCGAGGCAGTTACAAGCTCGTTTGGAATTTGCACTCTTTATGGTGGAAGGAGACTTTTATCATGAAAAGAAATGAAGAACAGCAAAGAAGACTGAAAATGTCTAAGGCGCACCTAGTATACGCCATTTTGTTTTTTATACTCATCGTATTAGGCGGTCGTTTTATCGGCGGTCCGGCTTTAGCTTTTATGGGAGCTGCTTGGGGCGGTGTAGTTTCTACTGTATGGATTGCTTTTGCCATTGGACTATATGAAGATTCTAAGGATCCAATGGTTGGAAGGCCAGAATCTCACCTCCCTAAAGAATTACAAGAATTGATAAATCAGAAAGAAGTACTAGAAGAACAAAATGCCCAAAACGAACGTTTTCATTCCTAGTTCTGGCACGACTCAATCAATCGATCGATAACCAACAGTTTGACATAAAGTTTAACAAGACTGTTCAACAGCTTAACGACGGATTAACCAAGAATCAATATGTCTTGGTCTGTTTTATGACAAGAGCCGCCAACTAAGCGACGCAATGCCCGCTTGAAACGTCGGAAAAAGCGCAAGACGCTGCCGCGTCGATAACGCAAGACGCGGTCAAACCATACGTTGGAGCCGTTTAAGGGGACGCGAAGAAGAGGTTTGAGCGTCCGCGTTGGCGCTTCTCTCACATTCTATTTCAGGAACGCGGCGTCTTCTTTGGCGTCGGTCAAGACGCCGATCCTCTCTCCAATGAAGACGGGCGCTTCTTTCTCGCCGTTGAAAGCGCCGACAAATTTCGCATCAAACGCCAACCGTTCTCTGACGGCCGCGGGGAGCAACAGTACGATCGTCGAGCCCGCCAACTCGAAATTCCCAAAATCATCGCCGCGACGGAACTCGCCGGACTCTTTAACAAAATGCACGCCGCCGACCATCATCGCGCCAACTTCAAGTTGCACGACGTCGCCAAAATGCGCGGTATGCAGCAAGCTCCACCATCTGCGGTTCAGTCGGAAGACGGGCAACTTCTCGCACGCGATAGGTTGAACGCTATGGAGTAGACCGGGAATGAAATTGGCTTTTTCTATCGTCGCGTCGTCGAACGCGCAGAAATGATGATAATCGATAGGGCGTAAACGGAAGACCAGACAGACGCCGCCGGTCAAACTCGACGCGACGCGCTCGTCGGGTATCAGGTCGCAAAGACGGTAATGCGAGCCCTTCATCGGGATATTCATATCCGCGGTAATAGGGAACACGGAAAGCAAACTATCGCAGGGGCTGATCAGAACGTCGGGCTCCATAACGCAAGAAAGCGAGTCGAGCTTCCTGCCAAAGAATTCGGCAAAAGAACGATATTCCTGCCCCTCAAAATCTTTCATACTGATCCCGTGTTTCGCAATGTAGCCGGGGATCATTCTCTTCGATAACCTAGAACGCAGAAACCTATTTATTAAACGATACGCGCCCACCTTTTGTAACAACACAATGGAAGCTCGGCCGATCGGGTTACTATATAAAAAATCTACGCTCATGGGCTCTTCGTATTAAGCAAGGCGGGGCTCTACGCGCGTTCTTTGCCGACGCGCGCGATCTGGGAAGTAGTTGGAATATCCGCGTGTTAGCGGGCGGTCGTCACATATGTCGGCACGCGAGCGCCAACAGCAGTACGACGGCAAGTCCGAACGTCAGGAACAAGACTTTTCCAACAGCCTTAGGTTTCTTCAGCGGGAACGGCAGCAAGAACAGCGCGCTCGTCACAAAGAGCGAGACGGTGAAGGAGAAATACATACTGCGTTCGGTCAAGCAGTCGATCCCGTAGATCGCGGGAAAGATCAGCGCGGACAGCGTGACCGGGAGACCGGAATAAAACTCTCGCGAGCCGGAGGAGGTCTTCTGGCGTTCCTGTTCGTCGACGTTGAAATACGCCAACCGGATCAGCGCGCACAGGACGTACATCGCGCCGATCGCCAAGACCCACCGATTTTGATCGCTCGTCGAATAGACGATAGCGGCGGGCAAAACGCCAAAACAGACAAGGTCGCTCAGCGAATCGATCTGGATCCCGAAGCATTTTTCTTGCTCGGTCCGATCTTTTTTCGTCGAAGCAATAGCGCCGTCGAACATATCACAGAATCCGGCAAGCATTAGGCAGATCACGGCGCGAAACAGATTATCCTCAAACGCGTACGCAATTCCGACAAAACCTGTCAACATCCCTATATAGGTCAGGACGACAGTGTAGTTATAGAATCCTAATAGTTTTCCTCTGTGTTTCATGTTCCATGCGTTCCTTACTTAATAAGTGAAAAACTCACGTTATATCTCAATATACCCTAGGACTTATCTAGCACAATGAGCCAGATAAAAATTTTTGCGCATATACTCGCGCGATCGTTCCCGTAATTCGCGATAAGCGGTAGAGACGATCGCACAACGTGAAGATCAACGCTAAACTAAATCGGAAACGCAACATACGTCATAAATTTTTGCTCGTCCACGCGTTGGTCGCGTCTATCGGAACCCCCCAAACTCCCACGGTAAGCGCGACCGAGACGCATGACCCGCATAATCAAAACAATCGTTGCAATCAAACCAATAGAACTAGACAATGCGTTAAAAAAGCTTATTTCGCTACGACCCAAACTATCCCTAGGGTCGTTCGTTATTTTCATCGCGCCTAATAAACGCCGCCCCGTCCCAAGCGTCGGAACTATGGTCAAGTTCCGACGTACTTGAAACGGGGCAGTTTTTTTAAGCCGTCGTTCCTCGACTCGCTACGCTAGCAAGTCGGGGTCGGCGACGGGCGCGTCACAGCGTCTCGAAGAGGTCGTCGAGGTCGAGTTCGGCAAAGACTTCTTCGACGGCGTTACTAACGGCGTTAAGCGGTCGCACGACGACGCTTGCGGGGTTAGAGTCGGCAAATTCGGGGTTATCGGGATCGGCAAGCGCGAAAACGCGTACGACAAGGTCTTCGTGAACGTCGATAGTTTGCTCAAATCTCGTATCGACGCAATCGAAGCAACGCGTCTCGCGACTGGTTTCCAGTATGACGCGGTAGCTCGTCGCCGCGACTCCCGGCGCGACTTGCCACTGCACGACCAAATTCCGATCGCCGCTGTATTCCGCGTTAACGTCGATCGGCGCCGGCAATCGTTTTTTCTCGAGCGTCGCCAGTTCCAGCGTCGCTTTTTGCGAACTTGCGCCTTCCGCGACGGCGACGACTTCGACCTGATAACGCGTATCGGCGGCAAGTCCGGTCAATACGGCGGTATTGGCGTCGACGACGACGCTCGCGACCAACGCGTTCGTATCGCAGTCGTAGGCGTTCACGTAGTAGCTATCGGCGTCTTGCACGGCTTTCCACCCGATCTGTGCGGAAGTCGTATCGACGTCGACGACTTCAAGTTGCGTCGGCGCGTCGGGCGTCCAGTCGAATCTCGTCGAAACGACGACGGTGCAGAAGTCGGAGTTGAGCCGATCGACGCCGTCCCCTTTCGCCTTAACGCGGACGCTGTATTCCGTCCCGGGCTTCAAGCCGGTCAGTTTCAGCGAGCTGGCGTCGGCGCTCGTCGTCTTGTAGTACTTATGCGCGCCGGCGGCGTCGGCCTCTTTGAGGTAGACGATATAGCCTTGCGCGTTATCGACTTGCTTCCACTTCATCTCGATCGTGGAGCTCGTGGCGGTCGCGGTCATCGACGGGATAAAGAGCTTCGCCGGTTTGTCGGTCTCGACGTCGAGCGACGCCGCGGTTGAAGCGCGACCTTTTTTATCGAGCGAAACGACGTCGATAGAGTACGCGGTCGAGGGCGTAAGTCCGTCGATCTTGCACTGCGTGTCGGCGGTATCGTACGTCGCGAGGACTTCGCTGCGGTCGGCGTTGTAGAGCGTGACGCGGTAGGAACTAGCGTATTCGCCCGCAAACCATTGCGCGACAAAGGACGTGGCGAGAACGTCGCTCGAGACGAGTTGTCGCGGCGCGGTCACGTCGGTCGAAGCCGCTTTCGTGACGACGGTAAGGTTCTTGAAGTCGGAATTGACGTAATACTTGGAGTTCTGCGAGATCGCCTTGACGCGGATATCGTAGGAGGTATTGGGGTCAAGTCCGGTCAACTCGAAGCGCGTGTCGGTCGTGCGTCCGGCGTAGATATACGCGTCGGAATCGCTCGGCTTGTAGTAGATCGTGTAATCCTTGGCGCGCAAGATGCTCTTCCACGTCAATCCGATCGTCTCGCTAGTGCGATACGTCTTCACGTTGGGCATCGTCAACTTACGTTTTTCTAGCGCGGGCGTAGTAGCGGCTCCGGAGCCGTTTTCTCCGACGACGGCGACGGTGATATATTTGCCGAGATATTCTCGCGGGGGAGTATATTTGCTCGTATTCTCCCCTTCGATCGCCGTCTTTTCGCCGTCGGGCGTATCGGAGACGTACCACGCGTAAGTATATTTTCCGTCGACACTTGGAATAGCTTGCATCTCGGTCTCGACGCGCGTGAAGCGATAGAACGAGACGTCGAACGCGCTCGCGTATTCGTAAGCTCCGAGGTCGATAGCGTCGCCGACCACGCGCGTGGCGCCGTTGAGGTCGACGTCTTGCGTCGTTCCGTTTGCGGCGCCGCGATCGATCGCGTCGGAGACGGGGGAGAGTCTGAGGTCGACGGAGTCGAGGTTGGTCAACGCGCCGTCTTCGTCAAACTCAGGGGCGACGATGAATCGCGGGTCGGAGTCGACGATGTTGACGTCGCGCCAATCGTTTCCTTTTGCGTCGACAACGACGTCGCGCGCGTCGATCTGCGCGTTTTTCGGGGCATAATTTTGCGCTACGACGTTATTAACGAGTTGGATCGTTCCTTTGTTCAGCAGCACGCCGTTCGCGCTGTAAACGGCGTTGGCGATATAGAGACCGCCGGCGTTTTCCAACGCGGAGTTACCCGCGATCGTGCAATTCAGGATCTCGACGTTTCCGAGCGTTTGGTAAGGCGCGTCGTAGTAGACGGCGGCGCCGACGCGAGCGGTATTGCCGACGAACGCGCTATTATCGAGCGTCAACGCGCGCGTTTTCGCAAACAGCGCGCCGCCAAACCCGGACGCGCCGGATGCGTTGCCCGCGAAATACGACGAGACGATCTTGGCGGAATCGCCGACGATCCCGACCGCGGCGTGGGCGTTGGAGGCGTTGGCGACAAACGAGCAGTCGCTTATCTCGACGGTCTCCACGACGTCGACGGCGGCGATAGCGGGATTACTTCCGACGGCGGTATTGCCGTTGAACACGCAGTTTTGGACTTTGAGCGAACGCGGGGTCGCGGTCGCGTTAGAGCCGTCGTCGGGTCCGGCGTAAATAGCGCCCAACGCGCCGGAGTTCATCGCGAAGCGGCTATTCGAGACGTAGAGGTTGCCCGCGCTACTGTAGATAGCGGCGGCGGAGTATTGCGAGTTATTGTTTTCGAAATCGGAGTTCACAACGCTTACCGCGCGTCCGTCGTTGCGGATAGCGGAGACGCCGTCGGACCGGTTTTCCGAGAACCGCGTATTGGACACGGCGAGCACGCCGTGCGCGGGGTCCATATCGTTTTCAGCGACGCGATTGAAGACGGTAGCGGCGCCTTTTCGCGACTGGTTTCCCACAAATTCGCAGTCGATCAACTTCATCGCGCCGGAGTTATAGAGCGCGTTGAAGTTGTTTTCAAATCGGCAGTTCACGAAAGTGGAGTTCGTTTTCGCGGCGACGGAGCCGGTCGTTATACCGGCGGAGAAGCCGTTTTTAAAACAGAGTCCCGAGACAGTGAAAGTCGATTCATTTTGAGGATATTTCGCGTTAACTTCCATCAACGCGTTACTTCCATTGCCGGCTAGCGTCCATCCGTCTCCGACGATTCTGCATCCGCATTCGACGACGATAGGCGTATCGATCAAGATCGTCTTAGTCAATATCGAGGGGGCGAATCGTATAGTGCCGCCGTTGCTCGCCATGGCGACGGCTTCGCGCAACGAGACGAACTCGTCGTCAGGGTCGACGACGTCCAAATTAGTGTTGACGATAATGTCGGCGACGTATTCATAAGCGCCGATATCGATGATATCCTCGCCGTAAGTCGCCGAGACGATGCGTTTATGTCCGACGATATCGAACGAGTTTTTATTGAGTCCCACAATCGCGGCGTACGCGTTGGATCCGGCGTCGACGGCGGGCGAATCCGCGCGCAAGTTGAGATCGACGAGGTCGCGGTTGCTCAAGCGGCGTTGCGCGTCGAACGCGGGCTCGACGACGAAGCGCGCGTCTTCGCCGATCAGGGAGCGCTCTTTTACGGCGACTTCGCCTTCGACGTTGTCGTCAAAATTTTCGTTTCTTGAGCAGTTTTTATCGACGATCGTATTATAGAATCCGACGAACCTATCGAGTTGCTGATAGACGCCGCCGCATCGATCGGCGGTATTTCCCGCGACCGTGCAGTTGAAGAGGTCGGCGGCGAGCACTTCCGGGTTGACGAAGAGAGCGCCGCCGCATTGCTCGGCGTTATTAGCGAAGAAGACGCTATTGACCGCTCTAAATTCGCAGGCGTTCAATTGGAATCCCCCGCCGTCACCGTAAGAGAAGTTCCCTTCGACCCGAGAGCTCTCGACATAGAGCGAGCCGTTATCCGCGGCGATAGCGCCGCCTCTACTGCCCGCGACGTTGCTGAAGAAGTTGGAGTCGTAGAGCTGTACTCGACTGTTTTGCGCGCTTATCGCGCCGCCGACGGTGCCGCTATTCGCGCTAAAGACCGAGGAGCGGATAGTAACGCTTTCGCACGCTCTGGTCAAGATCGCGCCGCCGATGCGAGCGCGGTTGTTGGTAAAGAACGAGTTCGCGACCGACAGCGACCCGCCGGTTTGCGCGATCGCGCCGCCTTCCGTCCAAGTTTGGCTGGTATCAACGGCGACGCCGTTACTGTCAAAGACGCAGTTGGAGACGCTAAGGTCGGCGCCGACGCTAGCGATCGCGAAGCCTTTAGCGATCAAGGCTCTGCTAGCGGCTCCGCCATGAGTCAGCGTCAAGCCGGCGAGAGAAACGGCGCGAGAATCGCCGGTCCAGGCGCTAGCGTCGATCTCGATCAAGCTGAACGTATCGTCGCCGGCGAGCGTAACGCGCCCCGCGCCGTTGACGGAGACCGCGGAGTCGATCTTCAACGCGCTCGTCAAATTAATAACGACGTTGTCGCCTAGCGCGGGCGCGAAAACGATCGGATCGTCGTTGCGCGTCATTGCGACGGCCTCGCGCAACGAGACGAGCCCGTCGTTAGGGTCGACGACGTCGAGATCGGTATTGACGACGATCTCGTGAGCGTATTCGTAGGCGCCGATATCGACGATCTTCTCGCCGAAAGTCGACGAGACGATGCGTTTATGTCCGGCGATATCGAACGAGTTTTCATCGAGTCCCGCAAACGCGGCGTACTCGTTGGAGCCGGCGTCGACGGCCGGCGAATCCGCGCGCAAGTTGAGATCGACGTGGTCGCGGTTGCTCAAGCGGCGTTGCGCGTCGAACGCGGGCTCGACGACGAAGCGCGCGTCTTCGCCGATCAAGGAGTACTCTTTTACGGCGACTTCGCCTTCGACGTTGTCGTCAAAACTACCGTTTCTTGAGCAGTTTTTATCGACGATCCTATTATAGAATCCGACGAACCTATCGAGTTGCTGATAGACGCCGCCGCATCGATCGGCGGTATTTCCCGCGACCGTGCAGTTGAAGAGGTCGGCGGTGAACATTTCCGAGTTGACGAAGAGAGCGCCGCCGCATTGCTCGGCGTTATTAGCGAAGAAGACGCTATTGACCGCTCTGAATTCGCCGGTGTTCAATTGGAACCCCCCGCCGTGACCGTAAGAGAAGTTCCCTTCGATCCGAGAGCTCTCGACATAGAGCGAGCCGTTATCCGCGGCGATAGCGCCGCCTCTACCGCCCGCGACGTTGTTGAAGAAGTTGGAGTCGTAGAGCTTTACTCGACTGTTTTGCGCGCTTATCGCGCCGCCGATGTAGCCGCTATTCGCGCTAAAGACCGAGGAGCGGATCGTAACGTTTTCGCACGCTCTGGCCAAGATCGCGCCGCCAATACGAGCGTGGTTGTTGGTAAAGGACGAGTTCGCGACCGACAGCGACCCGCCGGTTTGCGCGATCGCGCCGCCTTCCGTCCAAGTTTGTTCGAAGTCAACGGTGACGCCGTTACTGTCAAAGACGCAGTTGGAGACGCTAAGGTCGGCGTCGACGCTGGCGATCGCGAAGCCTTTAGCGATCAAGGTCTTGCTAGCGGCTCCGCCGTGAGTCAGCGTCAAGCCGGCGAGAGAAACGGCGTGAGAATCGCCGGTCCAGGCGCTAGCGTCGATCTCGATCAAGCTGAACGTATCGTCGCCGGCGAGCGTAACGCGCCCCGCGCCGTTGACGGAGATCGCGGCGTCGATCTTCAGCGCGCTCGTCACATTGATCACGACGTTGTCGCCAAGCGAGGAATCGAAAACGATCTTATCGCCGTCGTTCGCCATGCGCAAAGCTTGCCGCAGCGAGAGCGCGCCGTCTTCGAGCGTGTCGGCGGCGGTATTGACGACGAACGTGTTGACGCTATTGGAGACGGCGGCGCCGAGTTCGACGGGTCCGAAATCGTCGCAAGCGTCGTAAGCGCGCGTCTCGGCGGCCGATTCCAACGGCGCGTCGAAGTCGAGCGCGGCGACGGCGTTCACGGTAAGAAGTTGACGATCTTCGAGTCGTTCGACGCTCGCGCGACGCGTAGCGTGTTTCGCGTTAGTCTTTTTATTCCGCAACGACTCCCATAACGAAAAGAAATCCGATCTCATAGTTGGTCCCTAGCCCCTTCATAAACTGCAAGAACGCGCTACTGAAAACTATCCTCAAAAAAACAAACGAAGAATAGAACTTTTATCCCCTACGCCGCTTCTCATCTACGGCGGAACCTTATCAAAATATTCGCGCGCTCGAATATTCTAGCGATTATAACTCGCGAAAGAGCCATTGCAAGCGTCGACTTGATATTTTTTACCGCTATTGTAGACTATACCCTCGAGCCGTGAACAAACAACATATGCTTACCCTCGCCAGATTTAAGGAACGATTTATGTCAATAAGACCGCGCCGTATGCGTTTTGAAGCGTTAGAATCACGCGAACTGCTTGCCGTTACCGATCTTGCGTCGTTATCGTCGACAAACGCGCTCGTTGCGTCGATCGCCGTCGAGGCGGAAGTCGACGCGTTGAGCGCCGCGCTCCTCGAAGGCGTCCAAGCCGATCCGCAACTCATTCAGGTCACGACCGCGCTAGACGTCGTCGATCCCGACGACGGCGTCACGTCGTTGCGCGAGGCGTTGGCGCAAGCCGAGGACGGCGACACGATCCGATTCTCGTCGGCGCTGGGCGATAATATCACGATCTTCGTCGAGAGCGAATTGCCGATCGAAGCCGCGATCACGATCGACGGCGGTTCGCGCGTGACGCTCGACGCCGGCGGCGCTTCGCGGATATTCAACGTCGTCGGCGGTACGGCGGAGTCGCCCGTCGCGCTGACCGCGATCGCGTTGCAAAACGGGTCCGCTAGTACCGGCGGCGCGATCTACAACGCCGGAAATCTCGCGCTCGACGCGGTCTCGTTACGCAATAACACCTCGACCGACCAAGGGGGCGCGATCTATAACGCCGCGTACTCGACGCTCACGATCGAAAACTGCGCGTTCTTCGGCAATACCGCGTCGCGCGAAGGCGGCGCGATCTATAACGCCGAATACTCCACGCTCGCGATCGAAGCTAGCGCGCTCCACGACAACGCCGGGCAGACGGGCGGCGCGCTCTATAACGGCACGGGGGGCGCCGTCTCGTTGACGAACGTCGAGCTCTACGCGAATCGCGCTACCAACGGCGGCGCGATCTCCACGCGCGGCGGACTCAACGCGGTCGGCGTCGCCATGTACGGCAACCGCGCGTCGCAAAACGGGGGCGCGATACAGATAACCTCGGGTACGAGCAATATCTTCAACGCGACGGTCGCGGGGAACAGCGCGTCGTCGGGCGGCGGAATCTATTTCCAACGCGGGACGTTCAATCTCACGAACTCCGTCGTCGCTCAGAATTTCGCGACCACATTCTCCAACGTCTACGGGCAACTCGATTCCGACGACGCCAATATCCTCAACTACTCCCCGGACTTCGTCGTCGCGCCGTACTTCAACGCGCGAGGCCAATTACAGAACCTCGATTCCGTCGACCTGAGACTGCGCTCGACCTCTCGCGCTATCGACGCCGGCGACGACCGCTACGCCGCGCAACTTGAGACCGACCTCGACGGTAACGCGCGCGTCTACGGCCAACGCGTCGATATCGGCGCGTACGAGTATCAAGGGGATAGAGCCGACGCGCCGTCCTGGTCCAATATCGTCGACACGCTAGAAGACTCGTTCGATCCCGACGACGGACAATGGTCGCTGCGCGAAGCGTTGTGGTTCGCGCCGGAATACGCCGAGATACGATTCGCGACGACGCTGCAAGGCGCGATAACGCCGAAATCGTCGTTCTATATCGACGCCCCTGTCGCGATCGACGGCGGCGGCGTTATCGTCATAAATAGCTCCGCGCTGGATATTGCCGACGGCGCGAGAGAAACGTTCGTAGTCTGCGGCGGCGACGACCAAACGCGCGTCGCGTTGAGAAATATTACGATAGCCGATTCGCAAAACCGCGGCGCGATACAGAACCGCGGCGCGATAGAACTCGACGGCGTCGCGATACGCAACTGCGCCACCTCGACTTACGGCGGCGCGTTATACAACTACGGCGACGCGATCTTGCGCAATACGGAGCTCGTCGGCAATACCGCCGGCTACGGCGGCGCGATCTACAACACCGGCGTCGTCCATATTTACGACTCCACGATCCACGACAACGCCTCAAAGAGCAACGGCGGCGCGTTCTGCAATCTCGGGACGTTCGTCGCGGTACGCTCCGACTTCTACGACAACAAAGTCAAAGGCTCGTTCTTCGGCGGCGCGGCGTTCAATACCGCCGACTTATCGCTCGAGAACGTCCGATTCTACGGCAACTCGACTAACGCCAACGGCGGCGCGCTATACAATAACGGCACGATAAACGCCGTCAACTCCGCGTTTTACGGCAACTACACCGGTGGCGAAGGCGGCGCGATATACTCGACCAAGACGGCGACGCTCGTCAACTGCACGATCGCCGGCAACGTCGCCGCGCGTCAAGCGGCGGGGATATTCAGCTACTCCGCCAACGTGAGATTGAGCGTCTATAACTCGATCGTGGCGGAAAACAGCGCGCCGTTATATCCTAACGCCGTCGCCGCTTACTACCGCAACGTCGACAACGTCGTCGACGGAACCGCGGGGTTCGTCGTCGCGCCCGCGTTTGACGCGCAAGGCGCGCTGACCAATATCGACGCGCTCGATCTCGCGCTGCGTCAAGACTCTCGCGCGGTCGACGCGGGCAACGACGTCAACGCGCGCAACGCCGGTCTCGACGCCGATTCCGTCGACCTTGGCGGCGCGCCGCGGTTCTTAGGCGCCTCCATCGATATCGGCGCGTTCGAGTATGCCCCGGCGGTACAAGCGCGTATCGACGGCGTCACGCAGGTCGACAAAGTCCTTACCGCAGTTTTGCCCGCGGGGTTCCAAGCGACCTCGTATCAATGGTTTGTCAGCGACGCCCCCGACGGCGAACGCTCCCCGATCGACGGCGCGACCGGCGCGACTTACACGATCTCGAGAACGTATTACCAAAAATATATCACCGTCGTCGTCGACGGACAAAACGGCGGCTATTACTGCACCGCGGAAGCGACGACCGACGCTATCGCGGCGAGGAAGCTGACCAAGCCGACGCTCAAGACGCAAGTCGCAAGCGATTCTATCGTCGTCAGCTGGAAGAGCGTCTTGCGCGCGCAAGGGTATTACGTCTACTACAAAGCTAGCGACGACGCGAGTTACACGTATTACGGCAAAGTCTCCGACACGCAATGCGAGTTGCAAGGACTCGATCCGAGTACGACCTACTCTATCCGCGTGAAGGCGGTATCGAGTCAAGCCGCGTATCTCAATTCCGACTACACGACCATCGCCGTAACGACCAACGAGGCGGTGGAATACGTCGGCCCCGCGCGTAACGTCAGACAGGCGCAAACGGTTGCAACATCGATACAACTTGCGTGGAACAGCGGCGAGAACGCGGATTCCTATCGCGTCGACGTATATAACGCCGCGAGAACGCAGCTGTTAGCGTCGTACGAAACGACTGAGACAAGCGTCAAATTGACCGGGCTGACCGCGTCGACCGCGTATTCCGTCGACGTCGTCGCGCGTTCGGCGCGTTACGGCGAATCCGCGCCCACCACGTTCGCGGCGAAGAGCGACGCGGTGACGAAGCTCGCGATTCCGACCGTCAAAGCAACGCCGGGCAGTTCCGCGGTCTACGTATCTTGGAACGCCAATAAAGACGCCGTCGCGTATCTGGTCTACTACAAAGTCGCAAGCTCGACTTCGGCGTACACCTCCTACGGCCGCGTCTACGGCACGTCCGTCACGCTCGAAGGTCTGCGCTCCGACACGACTTACAGCATCCGCGTCAAAGCGGTCGGCGACACGATCGACCACAGCAACTCCGATTTCAGAGTGGTCGAGGCGACGACGGCGCCGGCGATTACCGTCCTTCCGTCTCCGGAAAACGTCGCGATTACGAACGTTACCGCATCGACCGTTTCCACTCAATGGGATCGCGTTATCGACGCGCAGTCCTATCGCGTGACGGTCTATAATCACGACATGACGGAAGTGGTCGTAAGTTACGAAACGACGGCGTTAAGCGCGACGCTAGCCGGCTTGGACGACTCCACGAGCTATCGCGTCGCGGTGGTCGGCGTCTCTTCGCGTTACGGCGAATCCGCGGCGGTCGAACTGGCGTTCACGACGACGGAGAAGCAGAAGCTCGCGCGTCCGACCGTCGCTACAACGGCGACGGCGAGTTCGATCGCGGTAAGCTGGACGCTCGACCCCGAGGCTTATAAGTACCGCGTGCAATACCGTAAAGTCGGCGCGTCCGCGTACACGACGTTGCCCGACTTCCTCGGCGACTCCTGCACGATCGACGGACTGGAGCCCGGCGTTTCGTACGAAGTGCGCGTCAAGGCGTTTGCGTCGTCGTCGAATCCGGAATACGTCAACTCCGACTTCGCTACCGTGACGAAGAAGACGAAAGTCTGAATCGCGTTCTGAGATAGTAATAGCAAGTTCCCCGGGAGGTCCAACGCGCCTGCCGGGGAAATTTTTTACGCTCAAACGCCGCGATACGGCAAGAAAGCGCGGCACAGGGGCTCGCTTGATATTTTTTTTAGTTATTGTAGACTGTATATGTTGGCGCTTATAAAGAAACATATGTGCCGTCGTTTCAAGTATAAAGAATTTTAAGGAATTACTTATGTCGTTAAGATATCGTCGTATGCGTTTTGAGGCGTTAGAATCACGCGAACTGCTTGCCGCAACGGACCTTACTGCGTTATCTGGCGCGTTTGAAGTCGCGGAAACGAGCGCGCAAGTCAGACTCGTTACGACCGCAGACGACGTCGTCGACCCGTTGGACGACGTTACGTCGCTACGCGAGGCGTTGGCGGAGGCGCAAGACGGCGACGTCGTGCGGTTCGCGGAAGAACTGGGCGACGATATCGCCGTCAATATCGAGAGCGAATTGACGATAACCAAAGGCGTTACGATCGAAGGCGAAGGACGCGTCACTATCGACGGCGGCGCCGCGACGCGTATCGTCCGCATAACCGGGAACGGCGAGCGCGTCGCGTTGAACGGGCTCGTCTTGCAAAACGGCGCGGCTTCCGAGGGCGCGGGCGTCTATTCCGCGCGCGAACTCACGCTCGACGACGTAACGATCCGAAACTGCGTCTCGACGACGGGGGGCGCGGTCTATAACGACGCGACGCTGACGGTCGAGAATTGCGCGTTCTCCGGAAACAGCGCAAATTACTACGGCGGCGCGATATACAACGCGCGATACTCGGAACTGACGATCGTCGCTAGCGCGTTCGACGGCAATATCGCGAACGGTAGCGGCGGCGCTATCTTTAACGACCACTACTCGACGCTAGCGGTCGAGCATAGCGCGTTCCACGACAACGCCGCGGACTACAACGGCGGCGCTATCTTCAACGCCTATCACGTGATATCGACGAGCGTATGCGACGCGTTCTACGGCAATACCGCGATCGGCGACGGCGGCGCTATCTATAACGAGCTCGACTCGACGCTGACTGTTGAAAGCGACGCATACTACGGCAATACCGCGTATTACGGCGGCGCGATCTGCAACGTCAAAAACGAATGCGTTATCGTGAACGCGACGCTCGCGGGCAACAGCGCCGTCCAAGGCGGCGCGCTCTACTCCGACTCTTGCGCGCCGGAACTCGCCAACTCTATCGTCGCGCAGAATTTCGCGCAGAGCTACTCCAACATCGTCGGCGAACTTGCTTCCAACGTCAATAATATCGTCGGTTACTCCGCGGATTTCGTCGTCGCGCCGTACTTCAACGCGAAAGGGAAATTGCAGAACCTGAACTCCGTCGACCTCAGACTGCGCTCTACTTCTCGCGCTATCGACGCCGGCGACGCGCGTTACGCGACGGAAACCGCGACCGACCTCGACGGTAACGACCGCGTCTACGGCGCTTGCGTCGATATCGGCGCGTACGAGTATCAAGGGGATCGCTCCGACGCGCCGTTGTGGGCCAATATCGTCGACACGCTCGAAGACTCCTACGACCTCGACGACGGTAAGACTTCGCTACGCGAGGCGTTATGGCTTGCGCCCGACTACGACGTGATACGTTTTGCGTCGAAGCTCCAAGGCAAATTGGCGCTCAAGTCGATCGTCTACCTCGACGCGCCTATCGCGATCGACGGCGGCAACGCGATAACGCTAGACTGCTCCGCGATCGACGCCAAAGACGTTCCGCAAGCTGCGTTCGTCGTTTACGCGGGCACAACGGCTTCCCCTATCGCGTTGAAAGATCTCGCGATAACCAACGCGCGCTACGGCGGCGCGATACTGGTCGACGGCGCGTTGGCGCTCGACGGCGTCGCGATCTATAACTGCGTCTCGACTAACCTCGGCGGCGCGATCCACAACGCCGAACGCTCGACGCTGACTATCGACAATAGCGCGTTCTACGGCAATACCGGCGGCTACGGCGGCGCGATCCACAACGACTACGAAGCGACGCTAACCATATCCAACAGTAAGTTTTACGACAACGACGCGACAAGCGACGGCGGCGCGATATATAACTTCGGAACGCTGTCGATCGCAAGCGGCGCGTTCTACGGAAACAGCTCGCGTTACGACGGCGGCGCGATATACAACGATTACGAGTCGACGCTAACGATCTCCAACAGCGCGCTTTACGGCAATACCGCGCGTTACGGCGGCGCGATATACTGCGACTGGGACGTCGTCTGCGACGTTACGAACGCGACGCTCGCCGGCAACAGCGCGACTAAGGGCGGCGCGATCTATATCTATCCTAGCGATCTGTATCTCGCCAACACGATCGTCGCGCAGAATTACGCGTCGGCGTCTCCCAACGTCTACGGTCGACCCGCGTCTAGCGTCAACGATCTCATCGACGCCGCGCCGGATTTCGTCGTCGCGCCGGAATTCAACGCGCAAGGTCAATTACAGAACCTAGATACGCTCGACCTGAAACTGCGCTCCGGCTCTCGCGCTATCGACGCCGGTAACGACAGCTACGCAATAGGTATCGCGACCGACCTCGACGGCGCCGCGCGCGTCTACGGCGAACACGTCGATATCGGCGCGTACGAATTTACCCCGACGCTGCAAGCGAGCATTACCGGCGTTACGCAGGTCGACAAAGTCCTTACCGCAGTCGCGCCCAACGGATTCAAAGCGACCTCGTATCAATGGTTTGTCAGCGACGCCCCCGACGGCGAACGCGCGCCTATCGACGGCGCGACTGGCGCGACTTACACGATCTCGAGAACGTATTACCAAAAATATATCACCGTCGTCATTCGCGGCGAATACCGGCAAAGCGGTTCTTACCGCGTCGCGGAAGCCACAAGCGCGGCTATCGCGGCGAGGAAGCTGACGAAACCGGCGCTCAAGACGCAGATCGCAAGCGATTCTATCGTCGTCAGCTGGAAGAGCATTTTACGCGCGCAAGGGTATTACGTCTACTATAAAGCTAGCGACGACGCGAGTTACACGTATTACGGCAAAGTCTCCGACACGCAATGCGAGTTGCAAGGACTCGACCCGAGTACGACCTACTCTATCCGCGTGAAGGCGGTATCGAGTCAAGCGGCGTATCTCAATTCCGACTATACCACGATCGCCGTAACGACTAACGAGGCGGTGGAATACGTCGGCCCGGCGCGCAACGTCCGCCAAGCGCAAACGGTTGCAACGTCGATCCAACTTGCGTGGAACAGCGGCGAAAACGCGGACTCCTATCGCGTCGACGTTTATAACGCCGCGAGAACACAGCTGTTAGCGTCCTATGAAACGACCGAAACTAGCGTCACGCTGACCGGCTTGACCGCGTCGACCTCGTATTCCGTCGACGTCGTCGCGCGTTCGACGCGTTACGGCGAATCCACGACCACCACGTTCGCGGCGAAGAGCGACGCGGTGACGAAGCTTGCGATCCCGACCGTCAAAGCGGCGCCGGGCAGCACGGCGATCTACGCGTCTTGGAACGCCAATAAAGACGCCGTCGCGTATCTGGTCTACTACAAAGTTGCAAGCTCGACTTCGGCGTACACCTCCTACGGGCGAGTCTACGGCACGTCCGTCACGCTCGAAGGACTCCGCGCCAACACGACTTACAGCATCCGCGTCAAAGCGGTCGGCGACAATATCGACCACAGCAACTCCGATTTCAGAGTAGTCGAGACGAAGACGGCGCAAGCGATAACCGTCCTACCGGCCCCGGAAAACGTCGCCGTTACGAACGTCACCGCGGCAAGCGTCTCCACGCAATGGGATCGCGTGGTCGACGCCCAGTCCTATCGCGTGACGGTCTATAATCACGACATGACGGAAGTGGTCGCAAGTTACGAAACGACGGCGTTAAGCGCGACGCTGACGGGCTTAGACGATTCCACGAGCTATCGCGTCGCGGTGGTCGGCGTCTCTTCGCGCTACGGCGAATCTGCGGCGGTCGAATTGGCGTTCACGACGACGGAGAAGCAGAAGCTCGCGCGCCCGACGGTAACCGCGACGGCGACCGCGAATTCGATCGCGGTAAGTTGGACGCTCGACCCCGAGGCTTATAAGTACCGCGTGCAGTACCGCAAGATCGGCGATTCCGCGTATATCACGTTGCCCGACTTCCTCGGCGACTCCTGCACGATCGACGGACTGGAGCCCGGGACCTCGTACGAAGTGCGCGTCAAGGCGTTGGCGTCGGGCAAGAACCCGGAATACGTCAACTCCGACTTCGCGACCGTGACGAAGAAGACGACGGTCTGAGGCGCAAGATAACGTCGTGGAAACGAAAATGCCCCGTCGGGAACTCATGCCTGACGGGGCGCGTTTTTATTGGCGGACGAACGTCGCGAAGTACGGCGTCGCCGCGTTCATAGCGTGTAATATTTATTCGCGCCTCTACCGACGACCTTGACGACGCCCAGATCGCGCAGCTGTTTCGCGACGCTATACGCGCGAGTCTTTTTGACGCCGAGCAGTTCCGCGATCTCTTTTTCGTCGATCCTGCCCTCTTGTTTTACGCGTTGAAGTATCAGTTTCATCTGCGGCGTCAACGCGTTCTCGACGACGGGGTCGAGCGCGTCTTCGGCGTTCATATTGGGTAGAACGATCTTGAACGTATTTGGGGTGATCTCAATACGGGGCTGTTCGCGACGTCCCTCGTACAACTTGAAGATACGTCGGATCCCGGTTCCGTAACTCTCGATCAATCGCAGGCGATGAAAGATCTCGGCGAGCGCTTTGTTACGCGGTTGCGAGACGCCGGCTCTGATATCGTCGATCGCTAGCCCGGGCAAAAGGCCGCCAAGGGAGATGAACTCGATATCGCGATCGGTCGCGTTGACGATAATGCTGCCGCTATAACTATAATCGCGATGCACGATCGCGTTAAGAAGCGCTTCGCGTATCGCTTCTTCCGGGTAATCGCGCTTATCGACGCGCACGACGCCCTTAATAACAGAACTCGTCTTATTACATAACGCAAGATAGTCGATCGCGTTCTCAAATTGCTTGAAGATCGAGCCCGAGAATTCTTTACTATCGCGAAATACGGTCCGCGCGTCGTCGCTAAACACCGCGATCTTGATCGTATGCTCGCATTGGTCGGACAACAACTTCGCCAAGTTCGTAAAGAGGTCGTCTTTCTTATGCGTCACGCCTAACAACCGATATTTTTCAGGTGAAAATTCGACGCCGTTGAGTTCAAACGCTCGCTTCGCCGACTCAAATGTCAATTCTTGCTCGAGCGACCGATACTCCTCAAAAACATCACCGTCGTTTTCTTTGATCATACGCCGTATCTGTTCCTGAGACGCTTGCGCGCTAGACGTTCCTTGACGCACGTACACGCCGCTAGGCTTCATGCCCTTCTTCTTGAGAAAATAAGGCTTGTTCGTTCCTTCACTTACGTCGACCTTAACGACTTTGTCGTCTCTTATCGTATAACGAGTAAATATCGTAACGTCCGGTTCAATGGCGTCGCGTATGCCGTTCGTAAGCTGCAAACATTCTTCGTCGACGTCAGTTAGTCCGACAGTCTTACCCTGATCGTCTACGCCAACAAAGATAACGCCTCCGTCTGTATTAGCAAACGCGACGACTTCCTTGTAGATCTCGTCAGTAAAACGTTCCTTAAATTCTACATTCTCAGTTTCAATACTCATCCAAGCGACTCCATATCAAACGTGACTTTCTAGCGACATTATATCCACTTTGATAATAGAATCAAAGTGAATATTCACGTAAAAGCGAAAATTTTCACCTAACTAGTGAATATTCACCACAAAAAGCGAAAAAGAGTGAATATTCATCAACATTCACTCTATGCAATGAAGTATGATTTTTCTTGCCGCGACGGCGCGGCTCCCGGTTCGCGCTACCGCGCGGATGAAGAAAACCGTTCCCGTTGGTCGCTTGCGTCCGCGTCGTAATTATGTTTTTTCTTGCGATTTCAGCGCAGTTCCGTCCGCAATCTCCTGGCGAGCAAGTCGGGCGCCTGCCGGGCGCCTGCGGGATCGCGCTACCGCGCGGATAGCTGAACGTAATCGCTCGCGTTGCTCGCTTGCTGCGGTAATTGGCATGGGAGTGTGCAGTCGTAGGCATAGTACCCGACGCCATGCGGCGCCCGTGAATGGCGATTCACGGCTAACCTCGCTGGCGCTCGGAGATCGCTCTGATGCATACGGGCGGCGTTGTAGCAAGCGAGCAACGCGAGCGTATTGCGGTCACGACCTTCGTCGCAACAAGCGACCAACGGGAGCGGGTACCATCGCTACAACAAGCGAGCAACGCGAGCGTTCCCCCCTTTTCTCTCCCCACACCCCACCAGCGACCAACGGGAGCGGGTACCACCGCCGCAGCAAGCGAGCAACGCGAGCGAAGATCCGCCATCCGCGCGGTAGCGCGATCCGGGAGTGGCGCCGTCGCCACCGGCCCGTCCGGCCGCAGAGGACAAAAAGGGAGCGAGAGTGCAGCGTGCGATGGCTACAGAAACCGGGCGGTGACGCTTTCTTTGGAGCGCTTGACTTCCGCGAGCGCGCCTTGTGCGACGACGCGTCCGCCGTCTTCGCCGCCGCCGGGTCCCATATCGATGATGTAGTCAGCGGCGCGTATGGCGTCGAGATCGTGCTCGATGACGACGACGGTTGCGCCGTTATCGACGAGCGTATTGAACACGGCGAGCAGCGTCTTGACGTCTAACGGGTGCAATCCGATAGTCGGTTCGTCGAACACGAAGACGGAGTCGTGTTGAGTCTTCCCCATCTCTCCGGCGAGTTTTAGGCGTTGCGCTTCCCCGCCGGAGAGATTCGGAGTCGCTTCACCGAGCGTCAGGTACCCGAGTCCGAGGTCTTGCAGGACCTGGAGACGTTGCTTGACGAGCTTGAGATCCGAACACGCCTCTAACGCGGTATTGACGTCCATCGCCATGATCTCGGGCAACGTATACGTCTTCCCCGCTTTATTTGTTCTGGCAACGATATGCGCCTCTTTACCGTACCGCGACCCGCGGCATTGCGGACACGGTATCGCGACGTCGGGCAAGAACTGCACGTCGAGATCGATCTCGCCGGTACCGTCGCAAGTTGGGCAACGCAGCGAGCCGGTATTATACGAGAAGTCGCCCGCTTTGCGTCCAAGGTCTTTAGCGGCGGGCGTTTTCGCATAGATCTTCCGTAATTCGTCGTGGACGTTGGCGTAAGTCGCGACTGTCGAACGCACATTGATCCCGATAGGGGCGGCGTCGATCAGCTTAACGCGAGTAATACCTTCCGCTTCGAGCGACTTAACATGCGCCGGCATAACGCGTTTCCCAAGTTGCGCTTCTAACGCCGGTATAAGACTTTCCAGCACGAGCGTCGTCTTGCCCGAGCCGGATACGCCCGTCACGACCGTCATCACGCCGCGCGGTATCGCGACTTCCAGCGGCTTCACCGTATGCACGCGGTCGGTGGAGAGTCGGATCCACCCCGTCGGCTTGCGCGGCGCTTTTTTCGGCTCCACGCGATCCGCGCGCAGAAACGGTCCGATCTGTGAACGCGGATCCGCCGCGATCTGCGGTATCACGCCTTCCGCGACCACTTTACCGCCGTTTGCGCCGGCGCCGGGCCCCAACTCGATAAGCCAATCCGCTTTGCGCAGGATCTGCGGATCGTGGTCTACTAACAACACCGAGTTGCCGTCCGCGACGAGGTCGTCCATCACGCCGTTGAGCCCGACGATATTGGAGGGATGCAGTCCGATAGACGGTTCGTCGAGCACGTAGAGTACCCCGGTCGTGCGATTACGCACCGCGCGAGCAAGTTGCATGCGCTGCCGTTCGCCGGTAGAGAGCGTCGCCGCCGCGCGATCGAGCGAGAGATACCCGAGTCCGAGATCGATCAGCCGTTTTGCCGCGCCCTCAAACGATTCGCAGATGCTTGCCGCCATCGGTCGCATTGGTTCCGGCAACGCGGCGGGCACGTCTCGCACCCAGTTCAGCGCGTCGGTCAGCGTCATCGCGCAGGCGTCGGCAAGCGAGATACCGCGTAGTCGCGGCGCGCGCGCGGCTTCGGAGAGCCTAGTTCCATTACAAGCCGGGCAAACGCCCTGCGTCAGGAACTTCTCGACGCGCTTCATACCTTTTTCGTCTTTGACTTTCGATAACGCGTTTTCGACGGTGCGCACGGCGCTGTAGTACGTGAAATCGAGTTCGCACGCCTCGTTGGTGTTCTTAGATTTATAGAGTATATGTTTCTTCTCTGCGGGGCCGTT
The DNA here is from genome assembly GCA_045599605.1 of Thermoguttaceae bacterium. Taxonomy (GTDB): domain Bacteria; phylum Planctomycetota; class Planctomycetia; order Pirellulales; family Thermoguttaceae; genus RUG369. Next base: position 10,771 of record JAZRWE010000031.1, on the reverse strand, counting down.
ATAGACGATATCTTTTTCTTTAGCGGTGAGCATAGAGAACGGCACGTCGGTGCGCACGCCCATAGCGCGACAGACGTCGACCATGAGCGACCACATGAGGCTGTTCCACGGCGCGACGGCGCCTTCGTCGATCGTCAGCGATTCGTCGGGCACAAGCGTCGCGATATCGACTGTGCTGACTATGCCCGCGCCTTCGCATTGCCGACACGCCCCTTGGCTATTGAACGCAAGTTCTTCCGCGCCGGGCCCAAAGAATCGCGCCTGACATACCGGGCAAACGAGTTCGCGTTCCGCGGCCACGTCGAGCGTCGGTTCGTGGTAGTGTCCGTTAGGGCAGCGATGTTCGGCAAGTCGCGAGAACATCAACCTCAAGCTATTGAGCAGCTCCGTCCCCGTCCCGAACGTGCTTCTGATCCCGGGCACGCCGGGGCGTTGGCGTAACGCGAGCGCCGCCGGAACATAGAGTACTTCGTCCACCATCGCGCGACTAGCTTGCGTCATCCGCCTACGCGTGTAGGTCGAGAGCGATTCCAGATACCGCCGCGAACCCTCCGCGTAGAGCACCCCAAGCGCAAGCGAGGATTTACCCGAACCCGAAACCCCCGCGATCGCGACGATCCGGTTCAGCGGAACCTCCACCGATACGTTTTTTAAGTTATGCACGCGCGCACCGCGCACGACGATCTTTGACGGCATTACTTGCTCCTGTTGTTCTTATTACACGCGTTGGTCGCTTGTTGCGATATCGGGATTATTTTATTTCTTGCAAGGGCGCCGCAGTTCCGGCGCCTGCGGGATCGCGCTACCGCGCGGATAGCTGAACGTAATCGCTCGCGTTGCTCGCTTGCCGCGGTAATTGGCATGGAAGTACAGTCGTTGGCGTAGTACCCGACGCCATGCGGCGCCCGTGACTGCGAGTCACGGTTAACCTCGCGTGCCGCTCGGAGATCGCTCGTCGGTATGTGGACGGCGTGGAGATAGGCGAACAGCGCGGGCATGCGTGGGATGAGCGTGAGTTCGTAGCGCGGCGTCGGCGCCAACGTGGGTGAGTGCAGTCGTAGGCATAGTACCCGACGCCATGCGGCGCCCGTGACTGCGAGTCACGGTTAACCTCGCTGACGCTCGGAGATCGCTCGTCGGCATACGGGCGGCGTTGTAACAAGCGAGCAACGCGAGCGTCTATCCCTTTTCTCTCTCTCTTCCTCTCCACAACCACGCAAGCGACCAACGGGAGCGATTACCCACGCCGCAATAAGCGAGCAACGCGAGCGTGTACCCTTTTTCTCTCTCTTCCTCTCCACAACCACGCAAGCGACCAACGGGAGCGATTACCTTCGCCGCAACAAGCGAGCAACGCGAGCGAAGATCCGACGTCCGCGCGGCAGCGCGATCCGGGAGTGGCGCCGTCGCCACCGGCCCGTCCGGCCGCAGAGGACAAACATGCAGCAGGGAGCGAGAGTGCAGCGTGGGTTTACGCGGAGCGAGTGTGCAATCAGCGGCGGCGTAGTTCGGATTTCTCAAATGCGCCGCGGAACATTGTGGGGACGTTATTGTAATACGCCCAGATGCGATCGCCGTAGTCGAAATGCCACCATTCCGAGGGCAGATTTGTGAATCCTGCGCGCGTCATCGACCAGTAGAGCAATCTGCGGTTGTCTTTGACGATCGAATCTTTTTCTTTTTCGTAGTAATCGGTCTGCGTCTTCTCGCTGAACGAATCGAACGGGGTACCCATATCGAGCTCTTTACCATCGGAGTCGACCAACGTGAGGTCGACGGCGCCGCCGGTCGCGTGCGTAGGAGGCACGTCGCGATCTTCGCTCGGGTAAGCGATATATTTCCCGATAACGGCTTTACGTTCTTGCTCGGAACAGTTCTCTAATTGGAATTCTTTGATAATGAGATCGGTATAGACTTCGTAGAGCTCGCGTTGCAGCGCCCACGGTCGCCACGCGTCCCAGATCTTGAGCTTGTACCCCGGCGGGAGAAAGCTCGTCGCTTTGACAAGTCGCGCATAGACCTCTTCGCGGACCAGCGCCTGGCGCTCCGCGTGTTTCATACCGAGTTCCGGATACATCATCTCGACGACAAAACGGTCGTCGGCAACGATCTCGACAAAAGGTGAGTCAACAAATTTAGCGTTAGTGTAACGCTCCGGTTCGGGTCGACTTGGTATCGGTTGCATAGCGTTCTCCTATCAAGCGTGCGCGTTGACGCGGGGCATACCGCGTTCGTCTCATTTTATCACGCCGGGAATTATTATCCACTACCGCCGTCGCGAAATACCGCGGGTATTGAATCGCCGCCGGATTATTGCTAGAATAGCGTCAAAATGAGCGCGCACACGTTCGCGCGCGATGTTAACGAGGTGAGATTAACGAGGATAACGGCAATGAATTGCAAGTATTGCGGCGCGGAATTAGAAACGACGGCGAAGTTTTGCCGACACTGCGGAAAACGCGTCGAAAACGACCGCGACGTCGAGATCTACTGCGTGCCCGAGTACTACGACGCCAACGTCTACGGCTGGAAATACGGGTACCAATACGCGCCATACGAGCTTCCGCCGTACCAATTCAAGACGCATTTCTGGTCTAATGTCTTCATGCTATTTGCGTTCAGTCCGATACTCGGGTTCCTCGGCGTGCTCGCGTCGCGCCAAGCCGCGTTCGCGTATCGACTAGGATGGCGCGATCGCGCATGGTCGCGCGCGCAATACGCCGAACTCATATTCTGGGTCGGGATGGCCGTAGGGATCGTGTGGTCGCTAGTTATCTCCATACGCCGCTTCGACGAACTACTAGAATTAGCGATGGACTCTTGCCCGCTGTGAACAGCGTACTGCCTGCGCGCTCCCCTGTTTGTCCTCTGCGGCCGGACGGGCCGGTGGCGACGGCGCCACTCCCGGTTCGCGCTGCCGCGCGGATGAAGAGTCCCGCTCGCGTTGCTCGCTTGCTACTGCGGAGGGTAACCGCTCCCGTTGGTCGCTTGCATTTTTTTGGAGAGGAAGGGGATAGACGCTCGCGTTGCTCGCTTGCTGCGGTGATGGTAATCGCTCCCGTTGGTCGCTTGTTGTGGTGTGGGCGTGACTGCAATCCGCTCGCGTTGCTCGCTTATCTCCACGCCGCCCATATGCATCAGAGCGATCTCCGAGCGCGAGCGAGGTTAACCGTGACTCGCCAGTCACGGGCGCCGCATGGCGTCGGGTACTACGCCTACGACTGCACTAGACCGCACCCCGCCAACGTTGTCCGTCATCTCCACGCCGCCCGTATGCCGACGACCGATCTCCGAGCGCGAGCGAGGTTAACCGTGACTCGCCAGTCACGGGCGCCGCATGGCGTCGGGTACTATGCCTACGACTGCACTTACCCGCAATACGCCAACGTTGTCCGTCATGTCCACGCCGCCCATATGTATCAGAGCGATCTCCGAGCCCCCGGCGAGGTTAACCGTGACTCGCAGTCACGGGCGCCGCATGGCGTCGGGTACTATGCCTACGACTGCAATCCGCTCGCGTTGCTCGCTTATCTCCACGCCGCCCATACGCCGACGACCGATCTCCGAGCGCACGCGAGGTTGCCCGCGTCGCGGCCGCGACCGCGGTGGTCTATCATTACGGCGACAGATATCATATCGATACCGAATATCATAACGCTTACAGATATCATATCGATACCAGATATCATATCGATACCGGATATCATAACGATAACGCGCGCCGTACCCGTCGCCATACGCATAATTGAAAAATTGCGCGAGAGAATATAAAAATTGGTTGTATGCTATGAAAATTTGTGTTATATTTCGTATCTGAAATATTTTTCCACCCTGAATCGAGAGAAGAGACTATGGCGGACCTGAAAAAAGAGCAAGAGCGAGACGAACTCCATCGCGGGATCTGGGCGATCGCGGACGAACTACGCGGCGCGGTCGACGGATGGGATTTCAAGAACTACGTTCTCGGCATGATGTTCTATCGCTATATCTCGGAGAACCTGACGAACTACATTAACGAAGGCGAAGAAGAGGCCGGCGAAGAGGGGTTCGATTACGCGCGATTACTTCCTGAAAAAGAAGCGGAACGGATACCGGGAGTTCGTTACATTACCGACAAAGATACGGAAGACACTCGCGAAGACCTTATTGATGAAAAAGGGTTCTTCATTCTCCCGTCGGAGTTATTCTGCAACGTGCTTAAGCGCGCGAAAACAGACGATAATCTGAACGAGACGCTGGAACGCGTGTTCCGCAATATCGAAGCGTCTGCTAAAGGTAGCGAATCGGAAGAGCGTTTTAAGGGGCTGTTTGACGATTTCGACGTGAACAGCAATAAGCTCGGCGGCACGGTCGCGAAGCGCAACGAGCGGTTACGCAAGCTCATGGACGGCGTCGCGGCTATGCAACTTGGGGACGTGAAGCAACACGATATCGACGCGTTTGGCGACGCGTACGAGTATTTGATGGGCATGTACGCCTCGAGCGCGGGCAAATCCGGCGGCGAGTTCTTCACGCCCGCCGACGTCTCGGTCTTGTTGACGAGATTAGGGACGGTCGGGAAGACGGAGGTCGACAAGGTCTACGATCCGGCGTGCGGGTCGGGCTCGTTATTGCTGAAAGCGGAGCAAGTGCTTGGACGCGATAAAGTCCGCAACGGCTTCTATGGACAAGAGATCAATATCACGACATACAACCTCTGCCGTATCAATATGTTCTTACACGATATCGAATACGACAAATTCAATATCTCGTGCGAAGACACGTTGATCGACCCGCAATACGAGGACGACGGCCCGTTCGAGCTCATCGTCTCCAATCCCCCTTATTCCATCAAATGGGTCGGCGACGATAACCCGTTGCTCATCAACGACCCGCGTTTTGCCCCCGCCGCAGTCTTGGCGCCCAAGAGCAAAGCGGATATGGCGTTCATCATGCACTCGCTCAGCTATCTCGCGACGAACGGCGCGGCGGCGATCGTCTGTTTCCCGGGTATCATGTATCGCGGGGGAGCGGAGCAGAAGATCCGTAAATACCTTGTCAATAACAACTTCGTGGACTGCGTTATCCAGCTCCCGTCCAATCTCTTCTACGGCACGTCGATCGCGACGTGTATCATGGTCTTGAAGAAGGGCAAGAAGGACAACAAGACGCTCTTCATCGACGCCACGAACGAATGCGTCAAGGTGACGAACAACAACAAGTTGACCCCGGAGAATATCGATCGCGTCGTCCGCGTCTTCGCAGAACGCGCCGAAGAACCGCATTTCTCGCATCTCGCTACTTTTAAGGAGATCGAGGAAAACGATTACAACCTCTCCGTCTCCACTTACGTCGAAGCCGAAGATACCCGCGAGAAAGTCGATATCGTTAAACTCAACGCCGAGATCGCAGAGATCGTAAAACGCGAAGACGAACTGCGAAAAGCGATCGATACGATCGTCGCGGAGATCGAGGCGTGACCATGGCTGAACAGGTTATATCTATCGATAGCAGCGAGGAATTGGACTATACCCAATGGCAGAGGGACTATTTTGACAAGATGACCTCTGACGAGTTTATAGAAAAAGCGGTTCGCTTTGAGGCGGAGCATCCATATTGCGGACAAGGGAAGGTGTTGGATTAAGATATGAGCAAGTTGGAGGATTTGATTCGCGAACTGTGCCCGAATGGGGTGGAGTATAAAGATTTAGGTTCTATCTGTAACATCTCTAAAGGGGTGCAGTTTAATAAATCAAATATGAAAGAGGTTGGGACTTATCCTGTTATTAATGGCGGTATTAATCCATCAGGATATGTAGAGGTATTCAATCAAGAAGAGAATACGATCACTATTTCCCAAGGAGGCGCTTCAGCAGGTTACGTTAACTGGCTTGAAACTAAATTCTGGGCAGGCGCTCACTGTTATATTGTTAAACCTACTGAACAAGTATTAAAAAGGTATGTTTTTCATTTTCTGAAGGCGAACGAAACTAAACTTCAAGAGTGTCAGTATGGCGCGGGTATACCGGCATTAGCTAAGGCGACTGTCGCAGGATTACAGATCCCCGTGCCCCCGTTGCCTGTACAGGCTGAAATTGTCCGGATCCTGGACAATTTCACAGAGCTTACAGCAGAGCTTACAGCAGAGCTTACAGCTAGGCGGAAGCAGTATGAGTTTTATCGGGACGCGTTGTTGAACTTCGGCGCTTATAATCAATCAATCAATCAATCAATCAATCAATCAATCAATCAATCCGAGATTGAGGAACTTGATCCGTGAGTTGTGCCCCAATGGCGTGGAGTATAAAGCGCTTGGGGAGATATTAAAAATTAAAAATGGTAGAGATTATAAGTCGTTTCCAGAAGGTGATATTCCTGTATACGGATCAGGAGGGATTATGACTTATATCGACAGGGCTGTATTTGATAAACCAACGGTATTGATTCCAAGAAAAGGTTCTATTGATAAATTGTATTATGTAGAAACCCCATTTTGGAATGTAGATACTATTTATTATACAGACATTTTTACTGACGTCGTGACTCCAAAATATGTTTACTATTGTCTCAAAAAAGAACATCTTGAAAATTTAAATACTGCCGGTGGTGTTCCAAGTTTGACTCAATCAGTATTAAACAAGGTTACTATTCCAGTTCCCCCATTACCCATACAAGCCGAAATCATCCGTATTCTGGACAGTTTCGATATCCTTGTTACCGACCTTACCGCGGGACTCCCGGCGGAGATCGCGGCGCGCCAAAAGCAATACGAGTACTACCGCGACAAGCTGCTGACGTTCGCGGAAGCCAACTGACCCAAGAAGACTAGCCATGACGCAGATCAACATCATAGCGGAGACGACCGAGAACACGGTCGTGACGGAGTATACGCCCGTAGGCAGACGTTCGGAGGAATACCAGAGCGAGGCGGAACTGGAAGCGAGTTTCATTCGCGCGTTGGAAGAACAGGGCTACGAGTATCTGCCGATCCATAACGAGTCGGACCTTATCGCGAATCTCCGCAAGAGGTTGGAAGCGCTGAACGAGTACCGCTTTTCCGACGACGAATGGGAGCGGTTCTTCAACGAGGCTATCGCCAACGGCAGCGACGGGATCGTCGAGAAGACGAAAACGATACAAGAGGATCACGTCAAGGTGTTGAAGCGCGACGACGGCTCGTCTAAGAATATCGCGCTGATCGATAAGAAGAACGTCCATAACAACAGTCTCCAGGTCGTGAACCAGTACGCGATCGGGGTAGAGGAGGGCGCGCGACACGACAACCGCTACGACGTGACGATCTTGGTCAACGGGTTGCCGTTAGCGCACGTCGAGTTGAAGCGTCGCGGGGTGCGTATCCGCGAGGCGTTCAATCAGATAGATCGTTATCAGCGCGACTCGTTTTGGGCGGGGTCGGGGCTGTTCGAGTATGTGCAGATATTCGTTATCTCCAACGGCACGAACACGAAATACTATTCCAATAGTACTCGCGATAACGCGATCAAAGACGCGAGACCGAGCAAAGCGAAGAAGAACAAGACGAGCAATAGTTTCGAGTTCACGTGTTACTGGGCCGACGCGAAGAATCGCGTTATATCCGACCTCGTCGACTTCACGCGCACGTTCTTCATGAAGCATACGCTGCTCAATATCCTCACGAAGTACTGCGTCTTCACTACCGAGAACTTGTTGCTCGTGATGCGACCGTATCAGATCGCCGCCACAGAAAGCATCTTGCAACGCATAGAATACGCGAACAACCGCGGCTTATACGGCTCGCTCAAAGCCGGGGGGTATATCTGGCACACCACCGGCTCCGGCAAGACGCTCACGTCGTTCAAGACCGCCCGACAGGCCTCGAGATTGCCCTATATCGATAAAGTGTTATTCGTCGTCGACCGTAAAGACCTCGACTACCAGACGATGAAGGAATACGACCGCTTTGAAAAAGGCGCCGCTAATAGCAATACCTCCACCGCCGTCTTGAAAAAACAACTTGAGGACCCCAACGCAAGGATCGTTATCACCACGATACAGAAGCTCTCCACGTTCATCAAGAAGAACCCCGACCACGACGTCTACCAAAAACGCGTCGTCATGATCTTCGACGAATGTCATCGAAGTCAGTTTGGCGATATGCGCGACGCCATCGTTACGCATTTCAAGAAATATCATATCTTCGGGTTCACAGGCACCCCGATCTTCCCCGTCAACGCCGACGCCGCAGCAAGCGTCGACGCCAAGCGCAAAACGTACACTACCGAGCAGACCTTTGGAGAACAGCTGCACGCCTACACGATCGTCGACGCCATCAACGACAAGAACGTGCTCCCCTTCCGCGTAGACTATATCAAGACGATCGATTCCAAAAACGATATCGACGACGAAGAAGTCTGGGGGATCGAGAAAGAGAACGCGATGATGGCCCCCGCGCGCGTCGAACAGGTCGCGCGCTATATCTTAGAACATTTCGATCGGAAGACCTATCGCGGCGATAAGTCCTATACCTTCAACAGCTTGCAGAATATCGCCGACGTCGCCGCAAATAAGAACGGCAAGATCGAGGAGGTCAAACGCCAACAACGGCTCTCCGGGTTCAACGCGATATTTGCGGTATCCTCCACGAAAGCCGCGAAACTCTATTACGACGAGTTCCGTAAGCAGATGGAAGCCGATCCGACAAAGCGACTCAAGATCGCGACGATATTCAGCTACGGCGCCAACGAGGCGACGCCCGACGCCAACGACGACGGGTTGCTCGACGAGGAAAATAACGAGGACGCAAGCGCGCTCGATCGCCCTAGTCGCGAATTTCTTAGCGCCGCTATCGACGACTATAACGCGATGTTCGGAACGAATTGTTCGACGGAATCCGACGGGTTCCAGGTCTACTACAAAGACGTGTCGCTGAGAATGAAGAATAAGCAGCTCGATCTGCTCATCGTCGTGAATATGTTTCTGACAGGGTTTGACGCCACCACCCTGAACACGTTGTGGGTGGATAAGAATCTGAAATACCACGGCTTGATCCAGGCGTTTTCGCGCACTAATCGGATATTGAATAGCGTCAAGACGTTTGGGAATATCGTCTGTTTTCGTAATTTACAGAAACGCGTGGATTCCGCGATCGCGCTGTTTGGCGACAAGAACGCCGGCGGGGTCGTGTTGCTCAAGAAGTTCGAGGATTACTACGACGGGTTCGTCGACGATCAAGGGAAAGAACATCCCGGGTATCGCCGGATCGTCGCGGAACTACAAGACAGGTACCCGTTGACGGAACCGCAGATCGTTGGCGAGAAGAATAAACGCGAATTCGTGACGCTCTTTGGCGCGTTTCTGAGAATGAATAACTTGTTATCCTCGTTTGACGAATTTGCCGCCAAACGACTGCTCAGCGATCGCGACGTGCAAGACTATACGGGCAAATACCTAGATATCCGCGACGAATTTCGGCCTAAGAAACACGGCGAGCTAGCCGATATCGTCGACGACCTCGTATTTGAGATCGAACTTGTACGGCAGATCGAGATCAATATCGATTACATCTTAGCCCTTGTCGAGAAATACCACGCTGAGAACTGTAAAGACAAAGAGACGCTCGTATCCATTACGAAAGCAATAGATTCCAACCCGGAATTACGTAGCAAGAAAGAGCTTGTCGAAGGATTCATCGCGAAACTCAACGACGGGCTAGAGAACGTTATGGAAGGCTGGCGCGCCTATGTCGACGCCGAAAGCGAACGCCAACTACGCGAGATCGTCGCGCAACAGAAATTAAAAGAAGCGGAAACGCGCGAATATCTCCAAAACGCGTTTCGCAACGGCGAGGTCAAGACCACCGGCGTCGATATCAATAAGATCATGAAACCAAGATCGCGCTTCGGCGGCGCCGCAAGAGCGGAATCCAAACGCGGCGCTATCGACGCACTACGACGGTTCTTCGAACGCTTCTCCGGCTTAGGACTCTCCCTAAACTCCCGCTCCGGAACGTAAAGGCATACTGCACTCTCACTCCGCGTAAACCCACGCTGCACACGCGCCCCATGCTGCATGTTTGTCCTCTGCGGCCGGACGGGCCGGTGGCGACGGCGCCACTCCCGGTTCGCGCTGCCGCGCGGATGGCGGATCTTCGCTCGCGTTGCTCGCTTGCTACTGCGAGGGTAATCGCTCCCGTTGGTCGCTTGCATTTTTTTGGAGAGGAAGGGGATAGACGCTCGCGTTGCTCGCTTGCTACGGCGAGGGTCGCCGCTCCCGTTGGTCGCTTGCGTGGTTTTGGAGAGGAAGGGGATAGGCGCTCGCCTTGCTCGCTTGTTACAACGCCGCCCCTATGCATCAGAACGATCTCCGAGCGTCAGCGAGGTTAGCCGTGAATCGCCATTCACGGGCGCCGCATGGCGTCGGGTACTACGCCTACGACTGCACACACCCGCAATACCCCAACGCTGTTCGCGTATCTCCACGCCGCCCATATGCATCAGAGCGATCTCCGAGCCCCCGGCGAGGTTAACCGTGACTCGCAGTCACGCGCGCCGCATGGCGTCGGGTACTATGCCTACGACTGCACTCCCCCACGCACGCGCTGCGCGGTCACACGGGTAGCGTCGATATTTGTATAGATTGCAGACCACAATAAAAAATCACGCACACAAGATCGAATGTGTGCGTGATTTTTTATATAGGCGTTATTTAGGCTTATATTTGTTCTGTTCAAGCACGTAATCGTACGCGCGACGAAAATACCCGGCTGTGCCGATCGGACTGGCATATCCTTTATCAGACCAGATGTTTTGCG
>JAZRWE010000030.1:0-63075 GCA_045599605.1 Thermoguttaceae bacterium | reverse complement strand
GGCCGCCGCCGAAGCCGCCGCGGAAGCCGCCGCCGCTGAAGCCGGTTCTTCTAGCGCTTCTAGCGACTCCGACGAAGACGCCGATTCCGTCGGCTCCACCGCCGTTGTCGACGTCGCCGATACGACGACCACGCCCGCCGCTGACGATACCGCCGCCGATACGACGGCTCCCGCGGCTGACGATACCGCCGCCGCCGACGCTGCGACTCCCGCGGCTGACGATACCGCCGCCGACGACGCTGCGACTCCCGCGGCTGACGATACCGCCGCCGATACGACGGCTCCCGCGGCCGACGATTCCGCCGCGCCCGCTGATGAAGCTCCGGCCGCCGACGCGGCTGCCGAACCGGCTGAATGACGCGATCCTCGTTGCGCCTCTCCTTGTCTTACCCGAGAGGCGCGCGACTTGTTGAACATAGTCGTATGCGAGACCTCGCGGCGCGTTCAGCGCGGAACTCTTATTCGACTTCTTACAGAACAACCCTCGTCGTTTCGGATTCGGAGCGTCGAGACAGTTAGAAAAGTTCGAGCCTCAGGGCGGCTTTTCTTACCGATTTCCCGCAAGAGATCCGAGCGGTTCCTTCACGCGTTCGCGCGCGTCTAGGATATAAAGGTGATAAGAATGGCAAAAGCAAAAGGTGGTTTTAAACCGGCCGATTTGAAGAAATACTATTTCTGGATCGTCCTCCCGTTGATCCTTATCTTGTCTATCGTCTTTACGTTTGTCGCTAAAGCGAAGATCAAGAAGGATTACGTCGCGAAGGCCGAAGCGATCGAAAGCGCGAAAAAAGGCGCAGACGACGTCGCCGCGAATAAAAAACATCCTAACGATAATACGATCAAAGGCATCAAGGCCGAGACCGACGTCCTTAAAGAGAACGTCTACAACTCTTGGGAATTGATGTACGGCGACCAGAAGATGCGCAACCGTTGGCCTCGCCAACTCTCGCGCGAATTCCTCGACCTCGTCGAAAATAAATTGAAGTGGCGCGATCCTATCGGTCGCGGCAAGCCTTACCTGCTTGAAGACTACGGCTTCTTCATCGCGAACCATTTGCCCGACTTGCTCGTCGAAATGAATCGCCGCCGTTGCCAAGTCAAGCACTATAAGCTGATCAAGAAAAACGAAATGACGCTCCTCGGGATCCAAGGTCTCGACGAACGCTTCTGGCCCGTCTACGTCTCGCACGACGCCGACGGCAACGAAATTACCTACGTTGGCGTCTACTCCAACCCCGAAGATCCCAAGTCCCCCATCAAGGACGTCTATCTCTACGACGTTAAGAAGGACCTGATCTCCAATATCGACGACAGCCAACTTCGCGACGAACTCAAGGCGATCGCCGAGCCCGAACCGTATTGGCTCGACGTCGACCCTTGGATCCAAACGCCTAAGGAATATATGTACTCCGGCGGCTCCGATCAAGACCTCCAAAACATCATGCAAGCCGTTAGCGGTATGGGCGGCTCCGGCGGTTCCGGCGGCATGATGGGCGGCGGTATGATGATGGGCGGTTCCGGCGGTTCCGGCGGCGGTCGCGGTTCGATGGAAGGCGGCATGGGCGGCTCCGGCGGCGAAAGCGGCATGGGCGGCGGTCTTGCCGGCCTCGGTATCGGTCAAGTCCCCGGCGACGGCGTCGACCCGGCGTTGGAACAAGTCTCCGGCACTTCGCTTGAAGAACTTGCCGGCGGCGGTATGGCCGGTATGGGCGGCGCGGGCGGACGCGGCGCGGGCGGCATGGGCGCGATGGGCGGCTCTGGTATGGGCGGCGGTAATCTCGCGGGCGGTTCCGGCATGGGCGGCGGACGTCGCGGCGGACGCGGCGGCGATATGGCCGCGGGCGGTTCCGGCGGCGGCGCGCGCGGCGGTCGCGGCGGCATGACCGGCGGTTCCGGCATGGGCGGCGAAATGGGCGGCGCGGGCTCAGTTGAAGACCCGTCTTGGTCCATTCCCGTTTTCCCGGGTCTGCCTCCTTATAAAGAACGTCGTCGCATCGTCGGCAACGTCGACTGGCCCGATCCCGAAGTCTACGGTCTTCCCACTTGGGATGCTACGACGACTAACCCGACCTCTATCGAGATCTGGTACGCGCAAGAGACGTTGTGGGTATACGAAGCGCTGATCCGCGTTATCGCCGCCACCAACGCCACGAGCGAAGAATATAAAGACAACATCGCCAAGGCTCCGGTCAAGTGCGTTGAACAAATGCTCATTGGTCAAAACGCCGCGATCGAATTCACGTCGTTGGCGGAAACGATCGGCGACCTCACCGGCAAGAGCGCGTCGGGCTCCGATATGATGGGCTCGATGGACTCCATGGCGATGGCGGCCAGTTCTAGCGGCGGTATGGACGGCATGGGCATGCTCTCCCTCTCCGGTTCCGCGGAAACGCAAGCTCTCACCAAGCTCATCATCGGACGTTACGTCGGCGATAAAGACGACAAGAAAGATCAACCGCTTCTCGCGGAAGACAAACCGCCGTACGCCGAATTCAATAAGATGCCGATCTGCTTGAAGGTCGCCATCGACCAAACGCGTATTCCCGATCTGCTCGCCGCTTGCGCTAACAGCACGATGCCGATCGATATTCGTCACGTTCGTATCTGCCCCGATAACAACGTCCCGTTCACCATGCCTATCCCGCTGGAAAATATGCCCGCCGAAGGCGGCGCCGGCGGTATGGATATGATGAATATGGGCTCCATGATGGGCGGCGGCATGATGGGCGGCGGTTCCGGCTCCGGCTCGGGCTCCGGCCAAGACTCTCGCGGCGCCATGGGCGGCGCGGCCGGTATGGACGGCATGGGCGGCGTCGAGATCGGGCGTTCCGAGCTCAGCCAATCCGAATACGGTCCCGACGCTATCCGCGTTGAGATCTATGGCGTCATCAATATCTATAACGAACCTAATAAGGCCAAGTTCGCCACCGGCGCTTCCGCTGAAGAAGCCGACGCCGAAGCCGACGCTATCGTAGCGAACGCGCAAGGCGCCGCCGCCGACGCCGACGCCGAAAACGCCGACGCTGCGGCCGCGACTCCCGCCGCCGACGCGAACGCGAACGCGCCTGCTGAAACGCCCGCCGCCGACGCGACCGCGGCTCCGGCTAACGACGTCGCGCCTGTCGAAGCGCCCGCCGACGCTACGGCTCCCGCCGATACGGCGACGCCGGAAGAAGCTAACGCGGAGTGACGCGTGCAATAGGATCGATCGACGCGAGCAAGCGCTTGCGTCGGTCGAGCGCTAACCGTCTTTTCGAAGATCACGTTATCGATATAAATACAGAAAAATAGGGTACGCCATGTGCGCGAAATCTAAAGAAGATAAAGAAGCGAAGAAAGCCGCAGCCGCTGCAGCCAAAGCAGAAAAGGCTAAGAACAAGGCGAAACCGAAGAAGAAGCAGAACGCGGGCGCGAACGATTACAACTTTTTCTTGCTTCACGGCGAGAAAGTTGGCGTCGCCGTCGCTGTCGCTCTTTTCGGCGGCATCCTCGCGATGGGTACCGGCTTGAAGCCCTTTACCCTCACTCCCGAACAGATCAATACTTCCTCGTCTAACGCGGAAAGCAATATCAAGAACAGCACGGTCACCGCGGTCGAGTACGACGAAAGCGTCGTCAATTTCGACTACAACTCCTACGCGAAGCTGATCAAGAGCGGCGTTAAAGTCAACGCTTATGAAACGCCTACGCGTTGGGAGACCTCCTTGTTCCCGGACAAAGTCAAGCGTCCTAACGTCGTTCCGCTCCCGCTTGAAAACCTCAAAGCGGTCGCCTGCGTCGGCGCTATCGCCTATAAAGAGGTCTCCGCGTCCGGTAATAACAACGCCGGCGGCGGCATGGGCGGAGGCATGGGCGGCGGCATGGGCGGCGGTATGGGCGGCGGTATGGGCGGCGCGATGGGCATGGGCTCCGGCGGCGAAATCAAAGGGCGCAAGTGGGTCACGCTTACCGGCTCTATTCCGATCCGTAAGCAACAAGAAGCCTACAACAGCCTGTTCGGCTCCGCGCAATACACCGACGACGTTCGCGACCAACCTCGCTATACCTACTATCAACTGGAACGCGGCGAAGTCGATCCGAACGGCGGAAAGGTGACTTGGACCGCTCTTAAACCCGTCAATGCTATTCGTAAAGAAAACATTCGCTGGGCCGGTATTGGCTCCGACCAAGTTGGATATTCCTATTTGGCGCCTCCCGTCGAAGGCTACCCGCCGATGGCGATGAGCTGCCCGCCGATGCAGAACAAGCCGTTTGGCGAAGAAGTCGCCAACTTGCCTAATATCCCGTTGAACTCCACCGACCAGATCGCGGTGCAATCTGAGCAACTCAAAGAATGGAACGAGTTGCAAGAAGAGCTGAACAAGTTTGACGAAAGCGACTTGCTCAAGCGCGACCCGTTTGCCGACGCGCGTAGCGGCGCGGGCATGTCGGGCGGTATGACCGGTATGTCCGGCGGTCTTGGCGGCGGCATGTCGGGCGGTCTCGGCGGCGGTCTTGGCGGCGGTATGAATATGGGCGGTTCCGGCGGTATGGGCGGCGGCATGGGCGGCGACGCTAGCGGCAACTCCTGGATGGTCAATCAGAACGCGGTCTACAACTCGCGTATGAAGATCCAACAATCCGCTTCCGTCGACTACTACCTCTTCCGTTATTTCGACTTCGACGTCGACCCGGAAAAGACGTACGTCTATCGCGTCAAATTGATCTTGGCTAACCCGAACTACGGCGTTGAGGAACGCTTTGTCGCCGATCCGTCGTTGTTGGAACAACCTCTCGTCGAGTCGGAATTCAGCGAAGTTTCCAATCCCGTCTCGTTGGGTGAAGACGCGCGCGTTTTCGCGCAAAAAGTCGAAGCCGCGACTCGCGCCGGCGCCGAACCGCGCATCACGTTGTCTTCCGTCTACTTCGATCTTGAAGACGGGACGGAATCTATCGTGAAAGACCTTGCCGTCAAGCGCGGCCAAGTTGCGAACTTCTACGGTCAATCCCACGAACCGGTCGCTATGTCCGGCGCGATGAATATGGATATGATGACCGGCGGCTCCGGCTCCAAGAAGGGCGGTAAGAACACGAAGAAGTCCGTCAACCACGTCTCCAATATCTGCGTCGCCGACGCGCTCGGCGGTGAAAAGATCTCCGCCGCGAAAGATTATACGTCCCCCGCAAAGGTGCTCATCATCGAACCTAACGGCTTGATGCGCGTTCAAGAGATCAAAGAAGACGCTCGCGAACTCGGGCGCTACGACGGCTCCGCCGGCAATATGGGCTTCGGTACCGGCGGCGCGGGCATGATGATGTGATAAACGTCCGCTCGGTTACTGAGTAATAATACAAACCGCGTTCGATCGCATAAGGTCGAACGCGGTTTTTTATTTCAGCGCGGCCGCCTACCGCAAAATAGTTTGTCCTCTGCGGCCGGACGGGCCGGTGGCGACGGAGCCACTCCCGGATCGCGCTACCGCGGCCGCGACGGCGCCACTCCCGGATCGCGCTACCGCGGCCGCGACGGCGCGGCTCCCGAATCGCGCTACCGCGCGGATGGCTGAATGTAAGCGCTCGCGTTGCTCGCTTGTTGCGGTAATTGGCGTATGGGAGTGCAGTCGTAGGCGTGGTACCCGACGCCATGCGGCGCCCGTGACTGGCGAGTCACGGTTAACCTCGCTTGCGCTCGGAGATCGCTCGTGGGCATGTGGGCGGCGTTGGTATGGCGTACAACGTTGGCGTATTGCGGGTAGGTGCAGTCGTAGGCATAGTACCCGACGCCATGCGGCGCCCGTGACTGGCGAGTCACGGTTAACCTCGCTGACGCTCGGAGATCGCTCTGATGCATATGGGCGGCGTTGTAACAAGCGAGCAACGCGAGCGTATTGCGATCGCTACCAACGCCGCGACAAGCGACCAACGGGAGCGAATACCATCGCCGCAACAAGCGAGCAACGCGAGCGTTTACACCTTCCTCTCCAACAAAAAAAAGCTAGCGACCAACGGGAGCGGGTATCATCGCAGTAGCAAGCGAGCAACGCGAGCGGTTACGTTCAGCTATCCGCGCGGTAGCGCGATCCGGGAGTGGCGCCGTCGCCACCGGCCCGTCCGGCCGCAGAGGACAAGCATTTTGCAGCAGGGAGCGCGTGTGCAATTAGCGTCTGCGGATGATGGTGCGGCCTTTTTCGTCGGTGGTGACGTCGTCTTCGAGGGGGGAATCGGTATTGATCTTGACGAGCGGCTTGGGTGCGGGCTCACGGCGGAAACTTGTTGGGATCCATCGTAGTCCGACGGCGTCGAACCAGCTCTTGACGTAGAGGGTGAGAGTTTGCCAGATGTAGCGTTTCCCTTTGAAGCCGTTTGTGGACTGGAGTTGGCGTTGTGAGTCCTTGGAGGCCTCGATTGCGGCCTTGAGTTCGGCGGAGGTGGCGTAGCCTAGCGCGACGGCGGCGACGGCGCGGTCGATGAGATCGGCGTGCATATTCGTTTCGTAGGCGGCGCGAGCGACTTTTTCGCGGAATCTTGCGACGCGCGGGTTAGAGAAATCTACCTTAGCGATAGCTTCTTTTAATGAAATTTTATTTATTTGTTTATTTATATTAATATTATTATATTCTTCTTTAGTGTCGCAAGCAAAATTCTCTTGAAATTCTGTTCCATTTTGCGTAGTGGATTCCATATCGGAACGCGCCGCCGGGCGCAGCGGGTTCGCGCTACCGCGCGCGCGCTGAACGTACCCGCTCGCGTTGCTCGCTACCGCAGTAACAGTACTACTTTCGTCAGCAACCGCAGTAGCGTTACTACGCTCGTCCGCGACAGCGCTCGTCGCGTTGCTCGCTACCCCGGCGGCAAAAATGGTGATATCGAGCGACCCGTCGCGGTTCTTATCGACGTCGGCGAGACCGGCGCGACACAGCTCGTTGACGCGTCCCCAGACGGTTCGGCGTGTGAACCGATCGCCGCGTTCGGTGCGGAAGCCCATCTCCTCGAGTTTAACGGCGAGCCATTCGTAGGAGACTTCGCGCAGCGTCCCGAAGTTGTCGTCGTTGAGCATGTATAGACCCACGTAGATGCGTTGCGCGCTGATATTCGGACATTTTACCGATAAGACTTTCAATGCGTTCATATCCATCATCCCTGCATTTTTTCATGAACAAAAAAACGCGCGCCCAATTACGGGCGGCAGAGGAATATGGTCAAGAAAAAAAGTTTAATACGTGATTTTTTGAAATTTTGTTGAAAAAGTTTTGACGAGATCGAGAAAACGTCGAGAAAACACGAGTAAAAATAGTTTTGAGAAATCTGAGAAAATTTTTATAAGAATGTCCTGAAAACGCGGTCGACTTCGCGGCGGTAATTTTTTCTTGCGAACGAGCGAGATATTTGTATAATAAAAATACGCGTAAAAATGACGACGTCGCGACGCAAACTATCAAGAAGGAAACGCAATGGCAGAAAAGAACACGAGCAGTATCGGTTTTGAGGACAAGATCTGGGCGGCTGCGGACAGTCTCCGCGGGAATATGGACGCCTCGGAGTACAAGCACGTCGTGCTCGGGCTTATCTTCTTGAAATATATCTCCGACTCTTTTACGGAATGTTATAACGAGCTTGTCGCTGAAGGAGACGGATTCGAGGAAGACGAAGACGCGTATATCGAAAAGAATATCTTCTTTGTTCCGGCGGAAGCGCGTTGGAAGCGTATCTCGGACGCCGCGAAGACCCCGGAGATCGGCAAGATCATCGACAACGCGATGTTGTTGATCGAGAAGCAGAACCCGAAGTTGAAGGGCGTGTTGCCTAAGAATTATGCGCGTGAAGAACTCGATAAACGCCGATTGGGCGAAGTCGTCGATATCTTCACGAACGTCCAAGTCGCCGACCACGGCAACGAAAAAGACCTGCTTGGTCGCGTCTACGAGTACTGCTTACGCCAATTTGCGTCTCAAGAAGGCAAGAACGCGGGCGAATTCTTCACGCCGTCGTGTATCGTCCGCACGATCGTCGAGGTATTGAAGCCGTATGAGGGCCGTATCTACGACCCGTGTTGCGGTTCCGGCGGTATGTTCGTTCAATCCGCGAAATTCATTGAGAAACACGAAGCGGCGCCGACGACCAGAGATAAGAAGCCGAGCGTCAAGAATATCTCGATCTACGGGCAAGACGCGAACCCGACGACGTTAAAGCTCGCGAAGATGAATCTCGCGATCCGGAGACTGGAATACGATCTTGGCGATTCTAACGCCGACTTGGTGGAAGGTATTGGTGCGATACCGCCGCAACTCTTCTACTCTGTACTGATTCCGTCTCATTGTGGTTCTTAAGTAAGATGAAGACGTAGAAACACAATCCTTTTTATCGACAATTGAAAGCTTGAGGGGATGGTATCACGCACGGAACACAAACTAATGGATGACTATATCTACAAAGATTACCGACACATTTGAAGCATTTGAAATTGGGATGCTTGAAAACGTTCGAGAGGGGGAGCCATCTCTACCGATGAGAACGCCAACCAAGACTATGCTCTGCTCCGGGACTTTCCTGTGGCAAGAAGACGACAGCGAACCTGTTGAAGAAAGATGAAACGACTGACAACAGATTTTTCGGGAATGTTTGCTAAATCTCGTGAACTCGAAAAAATCCGTAATAATCTGGATTACTTGGGGATGAAATCTGAATTAGGTTTGTTTTTCCACTGTAATTTTGTGGCAGTCCAAAGTTCAGATTGTTATAATACTCAAATAGAGGGACTTTCCTTCTTGTAATGTAGTCGCATGTTTGGGTATGAATATCCGACTTTCGATGCTTGTACGACCAAGGTGACTAAAGTTACAGAAGCTGTAACCTTATTATGAGCATTCGCGTCCCTGTTGAGAATTTTAATATCACGGCTCTTATGATGTTTTAGGTCATGGTGATGTACGTTACATATAAAATGGTAATTAGTATTGGGGGACATTTAATGTATAATTAAGCCATATTGATTAATAAACAAGCCGACAAGGTTTTAGTTGGTTGTAGAACTAATATTGAAAAACTTGAAGACGATTTACATAGTGGAGAAACGCAAGTGAAAATTAGGCATCTGACTACACAATTGATTATAAGATTAGAATCAACAATAAGGTAATTGATAATTTACTGAACGTTTGTCTGACTCTAATGATATGGGGAATTAACAGTACCATTGGAAATTTTTTTACAAAATTAAGTACGGAAAAATACCTAATGAGATATTTGGGAAATAAGGAATCTATTCTAACTGAAATCCGTGATTTGCTGCATTCAAAAGGACTTTTAAAGAAAGGCTATGTTTTTTTTGATGCCTTTTGTGGTTCTGGATCCGTTGCAGATTGCCTAAAGTTTTATTATAATATAATAATTAATGATAATCTTGCTTGGGCTGTTATCTATGCAAAGGGTAGGCTTTGTGCGCCATCCTGTACTTTTGAAACGTTGGGTTTTGATCCATTTGAGTACCTAAACTCAAATAAATCAACTGTGCATGGGTTCATTTATAAAACCTATGCTCCGACAGAAACGCCAAGAATGTATTTTACTCCGGAGAATGCCAGTAGAATTGATTATTTCCGTAAGCAAATCGAAGACTGGAAAAACACTGAAAAGATTACAGAAAATGAGTACTGCTATTTAATGGCTTGCCTTATTGAATCGGTGTCTGATGTTTCTAATACTGCTGGGGTGTATGGAGCGTTTCTGAAGACATGGGATAATCGTGCATTAAAAAACATTGTATTTAGTCGGGTTGATTTTCAGAACGATCAATGCAAATCGATTACTGTTTATAATAGAAAGATTGAAGAAATAATTGAAAATGTTGAATGCGATATTTTATATTTAGATCCGCCATATACTCAAAATCAATATGGAACACAATATCATTTACTTGAAACATTGGTTTTAGATGATCATCCAACTGTAAGTAAAATTACAGGATCCAGAAGTACTGCCCCTATGCGTTCGGATTGGTCGAAAGAATATAAGGTTAATATTTTATTTGACCGAATCATTGCAAAAACAAAAGCAAAATATATTATCTTAAGTTATAACAATGATGGATTCATGTCACAAGAATATATTGAAGCCACTATGAAACGGTACGGTAAACCGGAAACATATGTATGCAAAAAATTTGCATATAAAAAGTATCAGAATTGGAAATCGCAGAATGAAAACAAGCATTTTGAATACTTGTTTTATGTGGAAAAAAGAGAGCCATCAGAAGTACTGTATGAATGTCCGTTAAATTATATTGGAAGCAAAGCAAAAGTCGTTCCCAATATTTTAGATTATCAGCCCCAAAATTACGATATTTTTATTGATGCCTTTGGTGGCGGATTTAATGTGGGTATCAACAGCAGGGTAAACCAGATTGTATATAACGACGTAAACTACTTGGTTACGAATTTGATCCGTTCCTTTAGAGAGTATGACACTTATGATTATTTACTGTATATAAAGAGATTAATAAAAAAGTTTGGACTTGAAAAGGCTAAATCCGAGCCATATTTAGCTGCAAGAGAGTACTACAATTCTTTGCCGGTAGACAAGAGAGATCCCCGACTTTTATTTACAATCATTATGTATGGCTTCCAACAACAAATTCGCTTTAATAGCCAACATAATTTTAACAACCCAGTTGGAATGAGATGGTTCAATGATAAGATTCTAGAAAAAATGATTAGTTTCTCACGAAGGATAAAAGAAGGAAATTATAAGTTTTACAGTGAAAATTATAAAAATCTTTTCAATGAAATATCACCTTCTTCTTTTGTTTATTTTGATCCTCCCTATGAATTGACCACTGGAACATACAATGATGGAAAAAGAGGATTCAAAGGGTGGAACAAGGCGTTAGAATCAGAACTTTTTTCCTTTGCTGACCAACTAACTCAAAAAGGAATACCGTTTATGCTTTCTTATGTTGTCGAACATAAAGGAAAAATTAATCAAGCTCTTTTAGATTGGGTTGATAAAAATAAGTACCGTATTATTCAATTGGGAGACATCATAGGTATTTCTGGAAGTAGGCGAAAGGAGGTCTTGATTGTAAATTATGGAGTACATGAATAAACCACACTTTGTAATAAAAAAGAATCTTCAAAAATCAGAAAAGACAGGGGTGTATTTTAGCAATGTTGTAACTCCAGAGATTCTTAGGGATGTTTGTGTATTAATTACAGGGCAAACAGATTTCACATATCAATACGTTGACAATGCTTATCAAGACTCTTTTTTAGAAGCGACGTATAACAAAGGGCGTATGGCTATAATGCAATACAAAGACGGCGTGAGTTACATCAGTTTTTCAGAACAGGAAATACGCGGGCGTAACTCCAGTGTTCAGAGTGTTCCAACCGCTTTTAATATGTATTATAGTAATCCATATTCTAAAAAGGATTTGTATTATTACTTTTTGAATGTTGAAGGCAATGTGGAAACCGATTATCAGATATTAATTTATCGGTTAATGAAAACAATAGGTTTCCAGTTTTTGAATATAAGCACAGAGCTTCGCCACAGAATCAATGCCTTTAGTTCCATAGAGGATATTATATTCAACAGAAAAAGTAACACTTGTAAAAATCGTGGAAATAATTCTACTTTTATAACAAAAAATATTTCAGGTGAATTCGAAATCTACGGAAAGACATATGGGGCAAATAAATATGAAACAAGTTTGATGTGTTATGCGCTTGCTAAACTACGGCAACCAGGTCAAGATATCAAGCTATTTGAAGTTAACGAAGGTAATTTGAAAAAATTACCTGTTTCAAGCCTTGAGGTTATCAATCAAATGGGGGGAATAGAAGTAATTTCGACTGATAAGACCCTCGAGAAGGAGTTCTATGATAAGGAAAACAGTTTGCGTTCTCCTCGTTATGTGCTTAATCTATTCAATAAACTTGGAAATAAACGTTGTGCTCTTTGTAACTGCGAAATTCCAGAATTGATACAAGGCGCACATATTTGGCCAGTAGCTGCAATTAAAAAAACTCCTGACCTTACCTTGGATCAACGCCTAGAATATGCCTTAGATGGGGAAAATGGTATATGGCTTTGTGAAAACCACCACAAGATGTTTGATGGAGGAATGCTTACCTTTAATCATACTGGGCACTTGATATTGCGAAATGGATTGGAACATCGGCATAGGAAATTCATTGAAGAAATTACGAAGTATGATGTCCTTCCCGGCGAGTTCTTGACTGAAAAATTCTTGTGGTATCTAAGTCAGCGTATGGTAGTCTGAATTCCTTACTGGTAAATCTAAAAGACATGAAATGGTGTGAGAATATGTGGCGAAAATTCAAATGGGATATGTTTGTTACGTCATTTATCCCCTTATGGTTATCAATTATCGTTCTTGACGTTTGGGACATCATTTTGCATGCTTTAGGTAAATGGGAAAACAAAATCTGCCTGGTTGAGAATTTTAAGAATATCTTATGTAACAGTTATATTCAAGTGATTAGTGTTACTATAATAGCCATTGTGGTGATCAATAGCATAGTTGGTGTAAATTCCTTCCTAAAAAAGAAATTATCAGTCAAAAATAATCCCCCAAAGGGGACTGTGAAGAAAGCTACAAAAGCGAACAAGCTTTCTTCAGAGTTCCTACTTGCATATATTCTTCCGATGATTGCGTTTGATTTTGGTGATTCACAGAAATTAGTATTGTTTTTGATTTACTTTTTTATATTGGCGTACCTTTGTATCAGAAACAATAATATTTACACAAACGTTCTTTTAGAATTCAAAGGCTATCGCATGTTTATATGCGATTTTGAATGTATTGTTGCCAATACTAAATATATTTATCACGATAGTATTGTTATCAGTAAAACAGATCTTACGCAAGAAGAAGATAATGATATACCGTACTGGGATTTTGAAAACTATATTTACATCACTGTAGATGGAGGTGAAAACAATGAGTAAAGAAGTATTAAAAAATATCTGTGCATCAGTACAAAAAGAAAGCTATAGTTGGTCTCTGTATTTTTTCAAAATAGATAAAAGAGCAAAGCAACCGTTCAAGACAAACAAAGTTAGGTTCAAAAATGACTCCTATCTTGCGCAGTATGCGAAAAATCTATTAAATGCCACTGAAACTTTTCAGATTGACCAAATCAGTGAAGTACAAGATTATGATGGTGAGAATAGTAAAGTATCCTGTGATAAGCTGTCATTGACAAACGAGCTTATTTCTGAACAATGGAAGTTGTTTACAAAAGCGATCATCATGTCCTCCGATCAAAAAATCGACGGAAAAATCAACGGGTATATACTATGTGGACAATCTTTTGAAGATGGGGATAAACCAGTAACTTTTGTTAAGGTTGCAAATCCAATCACGAAATTATCAAACAAGAAATCAGTAGTTTTTTCTGCTGATATCAATGATGAATTAGATTTAATAACAGACGATGTTTACAGACTATTTTTAACAGTTGACTTTGTTACCTACGAGGGGACAATGTATATTTTCAATCATGCCTTTGAACCTGTTTTTAACCTCGAAAAGACGATAACAAAAGTCAAGCAAAGAGCAATAGATGAGATAGCTGAGACCAATGTTTTTAGTGATGTAGGTACTTTCAAATCATTAGCTTTACAATACAAATCATCTCGTACATTTATTACGCTCAAGCAGGAAAGAATTAACCGAATAAAAACTAAACAAAATAGAAAAAATGTTGCTGACATGCTACATTTATCGCTAGATGGCAATGGAAATTTTATGATTACAACAGTGGAGGAAGCCGCTCTTTTGATACGATACCTATGTTTCAAAATATTTCAAGATATCGAAACAAAAGATGTATTAGAAGCTAATACTGTTACAAAACTTTGTATTAAGTAATAAAGGAGATTATATTCGAATGACACAAAATATTTCATTATATAGATTAATAGTTCTCTATTCACATATTATTCGAAGTGATGTGAAAATTATTGAATCTTCTTTTGATGAGTTAATGAATTATGTGTGGAACCATTGGTGATAATTCTTTATTGGAACAAAGGCTCTCAAGCTCAATACGGTGGAAGACCGCAAGATCTTGAATGAACAATTGTTAAACAAATGTGAGGCACCAGTAGACATTTTATAGACAATAAATATGGCTCTGTACAGAGGAAGAGGTAGAAATTATTCATTCTTCTGGAAAACTGATGTTTATGAATTTCTCGGACAAGTCTCTTTCTCCATCTTAACTGAATGGGGAAAGCTATAAGAAGAAGATTCGAGACATTTCATGATAAATAAAGATCAAGGGGGCTACTTCATGTATTCATAGGACAAAATATTTAAGACACTGATTTTTGTGAATTTATTCCAATTCTTTTTAAACGGAAAGAAGTTGCTGAACGGTCAGATCGACGTGTACAAGCGCACGAATCTCGTGAAGGCGAAGAAGTTCTCCGAGATGTTCCAACAGACGCTCAATTCCTATATCAACGGCCTGATCTCGAACGAGAAAGTCATCGAGGAACTGCTCGCAATGGCGCAAGCGCTGACGGACGCGAGTCTTGATAGCAAGAATATGGGACTCACCGAAGAGGAACAAGCGTTCTACGACGCGCTCACGCACCCCGCCGCTATCAAGGATTTCTATACCAACGACCAACTCGTCGAGATGACGCGCGAATTGACCGATATGCTACGAAAATCGCGCTCCATCGACTGGAATAAGAAAGAGAGCGCTCGCGCGCGCATGAGGATGCTCGTGAAGAGACTGCTCAAGAAATACAAGTACCCGCCGGAGGGACAAGAAGAAGCGCTCAAGGTCGTCCTCGAGCAATGCGAGCAATGGAGCGAAGACCCCGACGCCTACGTCGTATGAAACGCGACGGTTGTAATACGCTATAAAAAAACGCCGAGAGCAGTAACGAGCCCTCGGCGTTATTATTTATAGATCGCGTCACGTTCGCGGTTGACGAGTGCGGTAGTGGGTAGAAATGTCACTTCTACTGCGCCAAGCGAGCAACGCGAGCGATTACGTTCAGCTATCCGCGCGGCAGCGCGATCTCGGAGCGCCCGGCGGCGCCGCGATCCCGGAGCGCCCGGCGGCGCCGCGGATCATTCGTCGACGGCTTGTCTTGCGCGTAGTACGAATGAATCGGTTCCGAGCGCTTGGCAAGCGGCGATGACTTCCTGGATGAACCCGGTCTCGGCGGCGCCGTCTCCGCGTATGATCATCGTGACGTCGTTGGGCATGACTTGTCGTATCGTCTTGCGCCAATTGAGTTCTTCGGTAAGCACGGCGCCGAAAGTGGTCGTTTTGTAGTCGGTGTTTTCTATCGCGCATTTCTGAGAGCCGACGATGAGCGTGCCGTTGGCAAGCGCCTGTACGGTGATCTGTTCGGCGTCGGCGACCTCGGGGGGCTGCGCTAATTCGCTTTTGGGCAACTCGATCTCTTCGTGTTGTTCTTGCTGCGAGAAATTCATCACGAGCGTAAAGAACGAGATCAGCAGGAACACGACGTCGATCATGGACGTCATATTGGGTTGCGCGCTTTTCAGAGTAGATCTTACGCGTTCTCGTGCCATTAAAGGTCCTTCTTGAAGTTCTTAGCTTCGAAATCGTAACGCGTTCGCCGTATTGGCGAGCCGCGGCGCGTCGCGCTCATTTCGATTCGACGTTGCTGAATCTACCCATATAGTTGTCGCAGACGATCGAGACGTCGAGCGTCAATCTCGCTAATTTGTTCTTCAAGATATCGAACGCCGCCAACGCCGGCAACGCGATAGCCAAGCCCAACTCGGTCGTGAAGAGCGCGGTCGCGATACCTTCCGCGAGCTTCTGCGGGGACGGCGCCGCCCCGCCGGCGGCAATAGCTTGGAAAGACGCGATCATACCGACGACCGTGCCGAATAGCCCGATCATAGGCGCGAGATTCCCAATGAGCGCAAGATAACCAAGTTGGTGTTCCAGTCGCATCGTCTCTTCTTGTTCCACGTCTTGCATAGCTTGCGTCGCCTTCTCAAAACCGGAAGGCATACGCGCCAACCCCGTCGCGAGCGCTTTGCCTAACAGCGATTCGTCGTCTTTCGCAAGTTCGTACGCCTCTTGGAATTTGTTCTCGTCAAGCAGCTGACCAAATTGCTCCGCCAACTCGTTGGGCGCGATCGTCTTGCGCTGCAACGACACGATATTCATCACGATGAGCGCGACCATCGTCAGCGACAGCAGCGCGAAAACGAGCGTGAAGAACCACCCGAGCGCGTGGAACATCCACGAGAGATAGTTCTGCTTCTTCGGGGCGTCTTCTTCGCCGGCGTTCGCGGAGTCGTCCGACGCGTCGGCGGCGGGCGCGGCTTGCGCGTCGGCGTTTGCGGCGGGGGCTGCCGCGGCGGGCGCTTCGTCGCCGAAATTAAACAGGTCGTCGTCTTGCGCGCTCGCGGTATTGGCAAACGCCGCCAGCGTCAACGCGATCAACGCGAAACAAGGAACAAGTACGCGACGCGCCGAAACGCCGATCGTCTCGAGAAGTTGGGTCATATCTATGCCTTTGTGTGATCGACGCCGTCGCGCCGAGGGTTACTCTAGTGTAGTTTCGCCATAAACGACGAGGTTGCAATAAAATAATATCAAGTTTTTTGTCGACGTCAACGAAAAGCCTAAAACGCGTAAGCGGCTCGCGCGTCGACAGCCCGTCGCGTTATTCCGCGTCAAGCTCGACTCCGAACCGATCGCGCAGCGTCGCTATCGTCTCGACCGCGCGGTCGTTGCGACCAACTTGACGCCATAGCCCCGCAAGCGCCTTGAGCGCCTTCACGCGCTCCGTGCGAGCGGCGGGGTAGAGGAGGTCCACATGGAGATACGCCACGATCGCTTCTTGCGCGCGGTCCTCGCCGGCGTAGACTTCGCCTAACGCGTTATATATCGTCGCTTGTTGACGCGTCGCCGTATTGGGCGTTTCCGCCAGCAGCGTCTCCAGCGTCGTCAACGCCTCTTTGCCCTGTTTCTGCGCGGCCAGCGTCTTCGCGAGTCCGATACGCGCGATAACGCGGACGTTCAAGCCTTCCAGTTGCGCGTCGAGCGTTTCCAGTTGCGCCGCATCCGTAAATAGCCGTTTCGCGTCGTCGTATTCGGCGTTGGCGTACGCAACTTGCGCGAGTCCGACTTTTCCGCGCGCTTTGAACGTTTCCGATTTCGCGTTATCGAGCGCGGCGTAATATTTCGCGGCGTCGGCGGGCTTATTCAGCGCCATAGCGGCGTCGGCGAGCAACGCGTTCGCTTCGTAGTAGCGGTAATGCTCGGGCGCGTTCTCGATAAATTTCTTCATCATCGACGCGGCGCTCGTCAACTTACCGGCGTCGGCAAACGCTTGTTGCATCGTGGCGAACGCGCGATCCCATTCGATCTCGTACGCGATCAGATCCGTCTTGACGTCGGCTTCCTCGATCTCGCCGATCTTATCCAGCGCCTCTTCGTAGTTTCCAACTTGCAGTTCGACGCGCGCCGCCGCCAACGCCAGCGGTTCGTCGCCAAATTGCAGCCACACGACCTGTTCGCTAGGGAGCTCGATCGTCTTCTTCTCTTTGTCTTTGCCTTCGTAGACGAACGCGACCGCGTCTTTACTGAACGAGTCGACCGCGCCGGAACGCGTCCCTTCGTTATATTCCCCGGTCGCTTTATCGCGCTGCACGAAGCGTACTTGGTCGACGGCGTCGGCGACGCGCGGTAGAGCGAGCGCGAGCGCGAGCGACGCGAGTAAGACGCGGCAAAACGCGATTCGATAATTGCTGTTTCTCATCGTTATCTCCCTTGTCTTATTTCTTCGTCGCGTTAGCGGGGCTCGTTTTGGCGGAACCGGCGTTAGCGGCTTTCGCCTGTTCGCGCAAGCTCTTCGGTTTATTCTCTCCGCGCGCTTTTTGGAAATTCTTATACGCGGAATCGAACTTATTGAACGTCGCGGGGCCCCCTAAGTCCGGGCGAGTTTGGTAGAGGCGTTCAAGATCGGCCTCGGCGTCGCGCGCTTCTTTCTCGCGTTCCGCTTTCTCCTTGAGTTTGCGGAGGTAGAGGTATCGGCAACGCGTCTTCGCGAGATAAGCGTCGTAGTATAGCGTCTTGAAGCGTTCGCCTTTATCGATGGAGGGGGCGGCGCGGCGGATGATACCGTTCCAGCCCCAGACGTAGTTCTTGCCTTGCGCGTCGGGCGAGGCGCCGACGATCGCGGTCAGGTAGTATTTCGGCTCGACGCGGCCCCAGTCTTGGAATATCGTCGCCGCCTCTTTCTGCACGTCGATATTGTCGCGATTCTCTTTGATCGTATTTTTCAGGAACTCAAACGCTTTTTTGTATTGCGCCGCCCCGCGAAGACATTCCGACGTCTTGATCTCGATCGCGACCTTCGTCTGCGCGCTCGGCGCGAAACTAGCGTCGTCGGCGATCTTTTTCAGGATCGTCTGATACGTCTTGCCCGCTTGCGAGAAGTAGTTGAGCGCCTCTTTCGACGGCGCGCCGGAGACCCCGGTCAGCCCGCGACCTAGCGCGAGATAGGAGTCCGCGATCCAGCGCAGCGACGCGTAGCTATTGCCGACGTCGCGATCGGAGGCGCGTTTCAGGAACGATTCAAAACCTTGAACGACCGCGTCCAGTTCCGCTTGTTTGTCTTCCTCGCCGCCGTCGACCGCGTCTTTGAGTTCGAGCATACGTTCTTCAAGACGTTTGCCTAAGCGCAGATAGACGCCGGTGAGCTTGCCGGACGCGTCTTCGGAGTCGGCGGCGAGTTCTTCTAGCGTCGTCATCAGCTTCTCGGCGTCGGCGTATTTCTCGCTATCGGAGATCGCGACGCTGAGCGCGAGCGCGAGCACGGCGAGTTGGAAGGACTCGTTGATGAAATCGGGTATATCTTCGTCGTCTTGCGGTTGCGCGGCGAGGGATCTTTCGACCATTGTCTGCGCTCCGACGACGGGGTGCGTTAGCCATTTCTCAACTTCCGCGGTTTGGTCGAGTTTTTCATAGACCTGCGCGAGTAGGTAGGTGGAGTAGATGGCGAGGTAGTCTTTTTCGGTAACGCCCTTGGAGGAATTGAGCATTCTCTCGAGGCCGTCGTAGAGCGACTGCCGCGCGGCGTCGAGTATCTCGTCGAGCTTCGCTTTCGTTTCGGCGATAGTCGCTTCGTCTAGTTCTTCGCCTTCTTGTTTCGCGGTCAGGAACGCGGCGTTGCGCGACGCCCATTCGTTCCACAGCGCTTGTCCCATTCTCAATTCGGCGTTAGCGCGTCGCGTGGAGTTCTCCGGGATCTGCGCGAGCAGCGTCTTCGCGGTCTCGACGTCGCCGGCGGCGACCGCGGCGTCAAGTTGGATCGCGGCGGCTTCGAGCGCGACCCCGGACGCGTCGTCTTCCGACCATATCGCGGCGACGCGATTCGAGAACGCGTTGAGCTTGGCTTTGAGCGCGTCGAGTTGGTCTTGTTCCGCGCCTTCCTCGCGAGCGCGCGACGACATAGCTTGCAGCGCGCGCATCGCCACGATCGCGCCTTGCGACGCGTTTTCAAATTCCGCGTTGCGTCCGACAAGGTAGTCTCCGACGGTGAACGCGTCTTCGTAACGCTCTAACGCAAACGCGACGACGGCGTATTTTAAGTAGAGTTGGTCGATCTCGTCTTGCGCTTTCTTGCGATCCTCTTCCTTGATCTTGCCTTTTTTGTCGGGTCGAACGGCTTTCGCGCCCCAGTCGAGCGCGACGCGGATGGAATCGATCGCTTGTTTGCCCGCGCTCTGCATCGCCTTGATAGCTTCGGCTTGGGCGTTCGCGGAGGCGCCTAGGTATTCCTGACGCGCTTGCGAGAACGCCGCGCTATCGCGCGTCGCCGCGTCGAACGCGGACGAGAAGTCGTCGACCTTCTTCGCGAACGAGTACTTGGACGCGTCGATACCGTCGAAGATCTCGTCTTTGAGGAGCGCTTGCGCTTCGAGCGCGACGGAGCTCTTGCCCGCCGCCAGTTCGCCGAGCGTCTCTAACGCGTAGAGCACGATCGTGTTCCCTTTGGCGCCTTTCTTCTCGGAGACGTTCATCGTCTTATACATCGGGTCGGTTTGGTCGACGAACGTCTTTTTCCCGGCGCGCGCAAACGCGTTGAAATCGGTCCTGCGCGTCTTCTCCAAGCGGATCGTCGCGGCGCCGGCAAGGAGTTGCAGACGCAGACCTTCCGCGCTGGCGTAGTATTCCTCGGAGAGCTTTTCGGACTTCCAGTTATTGTATTTCACGACGAGGTTCATATCGACGGCGGGGTCTTTCATCTCGTCGGCGATATCGGCGTAGAGCGCCAACGCGCGCGTTTTCAGCGAGACAAAGCGATCTTCCCACGGCAATACGGCGAGTTCTTCCAGCAACGAGACGGCTTGTTCGGCGTCGCCAAGATCGCGACACGCCTCCGCTTGCAGGAAGCGCGCCTTGAACGCGCCGGCGTATTGGCCGTAGGTCGCGCTTATCTTCTCGAATTGGTCGCGCGCCGTTTCCAGCCCGGTCTTGTAGTCGTCGGAACTTGGAGCGAACGTCCGCGCGGTCTGAGCTTGCAGCGTCGCCATGCGCACGAGCGCGTCAAGATACGCCGCTTGCGCTTCTTGCACTTTCTCCACGCGCGCGCCTTCCGCGTTTTGCAGCGACTTCGCGCGTTCCTGCGCGACTTTTGTCGCGGCGGTAAGATACGGCTTCGCTTCGGAATACGCGTTGCGCGCTTCCATGAGCTTCGCGTTTTTCGCGTCTTCGCTAACGCCCTTGCGCGTCGCGGCGACGTAGGCGCGATCCGCTTCGTCGACGATCAGTCGCGTCATGCCGATATTCGCTTCGTAGACGTTTTCGCCTTTGGGCGCGTCGGCAAGATATTTCTCGAACGCGGCGCGCGCTTCCGCCGCCAGACTTGCTCGCGTCGAGGCGGGGGCGGCTACCCAGGCGTCAAACGCGGCGGCGCCGATCTTGTAATCGAGTTCCGCGTTGAGTTCCGGCGGAGCAGAGTCGCTAGCTTGCAGCTGTTTCAGATAGACGAGCGCGACGTCGTCGTAACCTCGCGCTTTTAACGCGGCGAGGAAATCGTTCCATTCCTCGGCGGCAAAAGACTGCGCGGAACAAGCGGTCGAGAACGCCGCTAAAAAAAGAACAAAAACGCGCCCGACGCTTCTCGCGTTCGGGGCGAAAACAGTGTATAATCGAAGTCGCGCAACGGCGGCTTGTAGGTGTTCGAGGTATCGGTTCATCGGTTTTTACCGGACGCTTGCACGCCGCTGGGACGATCCTTCGCCGTGGAAGTATCGTCGAGGAGAAAAGGCCGCGCCGCAGATCGGTCCGTCGATCGCGACTTATGAAAACGCCCTCGGGCGTCGCGAGAGCCGTCCGCGTTTGGGACGTGTCTCGTCTTTAATATTATATGCTGTTCGATTATGAAAATCAATCGTACTTTAAACAAAATCGGCTCCGCGTTACGATTATTTTCCGCGCTTGTTTTCTGCGTCGTCCTCTCGTCGACGTTCGCGCAAGACCAAGTTGGATCGAGCGCGGCGACACGCGTGGAAGACGGATTTCCATTTGTCTTCTCGCGAGACGGCGAGACGGTCGAGGCGATGTGGTCGCGACTTGAAAACGTCGCCGAACCGCGCTACGACGACGCGGTCTATTTCCAACTGCGCAAACAGAGTAAAGCGTATAAAGATAAGAAATTGCATATCCGCGGCAGATTGCTGCGCGCCGTGCGTTCGCCGTCGGGGTACTACGACGTCTGGGTCTTGTTGCCCGACGCCAAGCGCGACCCGATACGCGTTATCGCCAAGAACGCGCCCGACGGTTTTGAAGTCGACGATAAACTGGAAAACGACAAGCCTTACGATAAATCGCTAAAATACCGCGAAGAGACGTTCGACGCCGACGCGATCTACTACCGCGCGACCTCTTACGACGCCGGGGACGAGCTCTATACGACTCCGACGCTCGTCGCGCTCGATTTTACCGCGACCGGCGTTCGTCGCGGCGCCGCCGAGGACGAACGGACGCAAGACGCGAAACGCGCCATGACGGTCTATAAAGTCGTTATCGTCGTCGTATTGCTCGCGTTATGGTTCTTTATCCGTCGTACCGTCAAGACGTTGCGACAGTACTCGAAGCGCGACGTCAAACGCGCGACTTTACCGGATAAGCTCGGGAAACTCGCGCTCCTCGTTTCCGCGCTCGCGTTGAGCGTGCCCGCGCAAGCGGACGACTCCGACGCGTTTCTAGCCTCGGCGTTCAACGCGACCGAAGCGGAGTGGGGCGCCGAGTCGTCGACGCTCCGTCCCAGTCTTGTCGCGACCGGCGTCGAGGACGCGTCGGCGCAGTCTCGACGCCGCGAGATCGCGTTGAACGCGCTCTATCGCCTTAACGGGCTACTGACCGCGTCCGTGTTGAAAGAGCGCTTAGCCGACGGTCCGAAAGAGACGCTTGGAGACTATGTCGCGTCGTCGGAACGACGGGAATACTTCTTCAACGCTTCTCCGTCATCGGCGGGTTATTTCCTCGGGAAACTAGTCGCGGACGAGCCTATCGCGTTAAATGTCTCGGAACAAGAGCGTTACGGCGTGGAACAGCTCTATCGCGCGACGCTGGTTTCGCCGTCGGGCAAGCGTTTCGTCGTCTACCACGTTCGCGCGCTCGAAGTCGCAGAGTTCTACGCCGGCTACGCTTTACGCTTTGGCTACGAACGCGAAGCGGAAGAGGACTTGGTCGCGCTATTGTCGCCGCGCATAGGACGTTACGACTCCGCCGACGCGCTGAGCGCCAACGGTCTCGACCTCTCGACGTACGACGACGCGCCGGTCTATCCTCGCGACGCGTTGGAGAAGGCAAAGACGCTCGACGAGAAACGCGCCGTCGCGAAGTCGCTGCGTTGGAGCGCCGCCGATTCCGCGCCGTTCTATCAGACGCTCGCCGCCGTGAAACGCATGACGCGCGGCGTGGATAAACGCGCGCCCGAGACCGACGTCGTGCCGTTGTTCAATAGTCCGGAAACGGCGCGAGGTCGGCGATTTAAGATCGTCGGCTGGGCGAGACGCGTCAACGCGATACTCGTCGAGGACCCCGACGTCGTCGCGGCGACCGGGATCGAGCGTTATTATCAGCTGTACGTCTACACGAACGACTCGCAAGGCTGGCCGCTGGCGTTGTGCGTTCCGGAATTGCCCCCCGATCTCCCGACGGGCGGGGGAAGCGATTATCGTCGCTCGCTCGAATTCACGGGCTACTTCTATAAGACGTGGGCGTACAAGAATTCCGACCGCCCTAACGCCGCGGAAGAAGAACTTCCGCAAGCCAACTGGACGAAAGCGCCGGTACTGATAGGCCGCGTCGACCGCGTGGAGCCGGAAGAGTCGTCCTCGCCGCAAGCGCCGCTCTCGCCGAGAACGACCGCGCTCGTGTTTTGCGCGCTAGTCCTCGCGTGGATCGCGTTGCGGCGTCTGAGCCAACGCGGAGCAAGATAGTCTGTTTTCGATCGAAATTCTAAAATTTTCTTGATTGTTACGCGTCGTTCGATATGATAACGCGTATAACATCACGCGTATTACGCATATCGCGGCGTATCGTCGTCGCGAGCCAGTATCACCGCAACGCGCAAGGAGACGAAAAATGTCGAACGCTAACAACAGTCCGAAGTTACATAACGCGACATGGCCGGGAGTCGTCGGCAAGGGCGTCGGGGACGCCGAACCGTGTTTGAGTCTTGAAGAGATGCTCGACTTGACGAAGGGCGCCGAGGTCGACGGACGTAAGTTCGACGGCTTCGACTTGTTCCTCTGCAACCCTCATTTCGACTGCTCGAATATGTCGGCGGAAGTCGACAAGATAGTTAAGTACTGCTCCGACTACGGCTTCGAGGTCGGCTCGTTAGTCGCGAACGTCTGGGCGGGTTCGGCGATGGGCGAAGAATCCGCGCGCGTCACGTTCCTGCATGAAGTGGAACGCGGTTGCCAGGCGGGCCAAGCGCTGCGTCAAGCCGGCGTTCGCCCTAACGGCTGCGTCCGTATCGACACGTCGTGTTCCGTCGACGCGTGGTCTAAGGACCCGGTCGGCAATACCGCGACGATCGTCGACACGTTCAAAAAGGCGTGCGATATCGCGGCTTCTTACGGCGAAACGCTCGCGATGGAAGGGGAAGTCTGTTGGGGCGGCATGCATAGCTGGAAACGCTGTCTCGAACTCATGGAGAAAGTCGATCGTCCCGAAGTACTCGGTCTGCAAGCGGATATGTCGCACACGAACCTCTTCTTGCTTGGCGCGAACGCGCCGGAAGATCGCATCTTGCCCGAGAACTTCACGTGGGATCAGACGGAAGTCTACGACCTCGCGTACCGTATCATGACCGACGCGCTTCGTCCGTGGCTCGTCGATTTCCACGTCGCGCAAAACGACGGCACGGTCTTCGGTTCTGGCGCGCACGATAAGACCGGGCGTCACTGCCTCCCGAAGGACCCGAACGGGAAACTCGATATTCCGAAGTACGCTAAGTTCTGGCTTGCCGACGAAGAAGGCGAACCGACGAAGAAGCTGCAAAGCATCTGCTGGGACGGCTGCATGTTCCCCAATAGCGCGATGAAAGACCCTCAAACGTGGAACGACGTGCTCGAAGCGATGCTCCAAGTGCGCGAAGCGTGCGGTTGGAACTGAAAAATTTTTACAATCGGTAAACTTGATAAAACTGGAAAATTTGTTAAGCTATGTCGGACGGCGTAAAATTTGGCCGTTTGATATTGTGATATAGTCAAGTTTGCTGTATATTATCACGGACGACGCCGTCGCGTATCGATTTGTATCGCGTCGGCGTCTTGCAATGTCAATGACCGCGTCGCGCTTACGAGCCGCTCCTTCGGCTTGCGTCGACGCTTACACGTATCACCCCCTAACTCACTGAAAGGCTAGCGATGAAAAAGTCGTTCCTTTTGGGAGCTCTTGCTCTCCTGAGCGCCGTTTCCTGCGTCGCGACGGTCTCCGCCGCCGACTGGAAGCCCGCCGAAGGCATCCTTCTCTCGAAGTTCGCGAAGGACGTCGATCCGTCTCAACCTCTTCCGGAATATCCGCGTCCGCAAATGGTCCGCGATAGCTGGGTCAACCTCAACGGTCTTTGGGATTACGCGATCCTTCCCGTTGGCGAACCGCTCGAATCTCTCGACGGCCAAATTTTGGTTCCCTATCCGGTGGAATCCGCTCTTTCCGGCGTCGCTAAGAACGTTGGTAAAGAAAACAACCTCTGGTACAAAAAAGACCTCGAAATTCCCGCCGAATGGGAAGGCAAGACGGTCCTCTTGAACTTCGGCGCCGTCGATTGGCGTTGCGACGTCTACCTTAACGACGTTAAGGTCGGCGCTCACCAAGGCGGTTATTGCCCGTTCACCGTCGACCTTACGCGCGCGGTCAAGTTCGACGGCAAAAACATCCTCGTCGTTAAGGTCTGGGACCCCACCGACGACGGCGTTCAAGCTATTGGCAAGCAAGTCAAGAACCCGAACGGCATTTGGTACACCCCGGTCACCGGTATTTGGCAAACCGTTTGGATGGAAGCCGTTAACAAGTCTTACATCTCGAAGGTCCGTCCGATCTCCGATATCGACGACATGACGCTGCAAGTCGTCGTTGACGCCGAATACGCCGAAGGCGCGACGGTCGTCGTTGGCGACAAGTCCGCGAAGGTCGTTTCCGGCAAGGCCGTCGTCACGCTCGACGTCAAAGGCCAAGAACTCTGGTCTCCTTCCAACCCGAAACTCTACGACCTTACCGTCTCCCTCGTTAAGGACGGCGAAACGGTCGATACCGTCGCTTCTTACTACGCGAACCGCAAGACCTCGCTCGGTAAAGACGAAAAAGGTATTACGCGCTTGATGCTCAACAACGAATTCGTCTTCCAACATGGTCCGCTCGATCAAGGTTGGTGGCCGGATGGGCTCTACACCCCGCCGACTGAAGCCGGTATGATCTACGACCTCCAAGTTCTGCAAGACATGGGTTACAACATGCTTCGCAAACACATCAAGGTCGAGCCCGCGCGTTACTACTACGCTTGCGACAAGATGGGTATGCTCGTTTGGCAAGATATGCCGTCCGGCGACACCAAGCACTATATCAGCCCGTCCGCTCCCGACGCCGAACGCTCTCCGGAATCCGTCGCTTACTATGAAGCCGAACTCCGCGAAATGTTCAACGCGCTCGATATGTTCCCGTGCATCGTCATGTGGATCCCCTTCAACGAAGGTTGGGGCCAATTTGACACGCAACGCATCGTCGAACTCTGCCGTCATCTCGATCCTACGCGCTTGGTCAACTGCGCTTCCGGTTGGTCCGATCGTTCTTGCGGCGACGTCCACGATATGCACAACTACCCCGGCCCGGGCATGTTCCCGGCTGAAGAAGATCGCGCTTCCGTCCTCGGCGAATACGGCGGTCTCGGCCTCCCGGTCAAGGGTCACTCCTGGAAAGAAAACGGCAACTGGGGCTACGTCTCCTTCGCCGACCAAGACGCTCTGTTCAACCGCTATAACAGCTTGAACCGCGCGATGCATCCGCTTATCACCAAGGGACTTTCCGCGGCGGTCTATACGCAAACGACCGACGTCGAGATCGAAGTCAACGGCTTCATGTCTTACGACCGCGAAGTCATCAAGTACCCGGTCGACAAGATGCG
This sequence comes from Thermoguttaceae bacterium, assembly GCA_045599605.1. GTDB lineage: Bacteria > Planctomycetota > Planctomycetia > Pirellulales > Thermoguttaceae > RUG369. The sequence continues at coordinate 36,417 of JAZRWE010000030.1, read as the reverse complement.
CAAGTCCAACTTGCAACTCCGCGGCCCCGAACCGGAAACCAAGATCGTCATTGGTTGCTCCAAGAACGAAGCCAAGGTCTGGAAGTACTCTTTCGCTAAGCCCGCCGACAACTGGATGGCCGCCGATTTCGACGACTCCGCTTGGAAAGAAGGCGAAGGCGGCTTCGGTACCGCCGGCACCCCCGGCGCCGTCGTTCGCACCACCTGGGATTCTGACAACATCTGGATCCGTCGCTCCGTCGAACTCACCGCCGACGATATCGCCGACGTCGAAAATATGTACGCCTACGTCTCTCACGACGAAGACTGCGAGATCTATATCAACGGCGTTAAGATCGCGTCCTACACCGGTTACCAAGACTACCACATGGCTGACGTCGACGTCGCCGCTCTCGCTTCCGCTCTCAAGGAAGGCAAGAACGTCGTCGCTATCCACTGCCTGCAAACTCGCGGCGGTCAATACATCGACTTCGGTCTTCTCAAAGACGTTGTCGCCAAATGAGTTTGCGCAAATAGACGCGGACGCTAGTCCGTTCGCTATGAGCGAATAATATGAGTCGCGCTCGATCTAACACGGTCGAGCGCGATTTTTTTTGCTTCGGTCGTCACGTCGCGCTCGTCGCGTTTGCGATATCGTCGCGCTATGTTAACGCGCTATGCTTCGCGTAGGCGTTATTGAGCAATAAAAAACGCGTCCAACTCTTTCCGAATTGAACGCGTTGCTTAATTTCAAGTCTGATGACGCAAGCCGCAAGTTAGCGAGTATCGCGCGTGCGGTCGCGTTTTCGAGACGCGGATCAAGCCATGTCTTTGAGGCCTTTGAGAGCCTTGACCTTGATCTTGTAGTGCGCTTCCTTAGCGGGGCGATCGATGAACTTTCCGGGGTGGAACGGATCGGGAACGTTCTTTTGGCCGGGCTTGGCTTCGACGTATTGCTTTTCGATCTTGATGAGGCCGGGAAGCGTGAAGCTGGCTTTGTCGCCCTTAGCGAGTTCTTCGCCGATGAGAGCGCCGAGTTGGTCGACGACGGCGGAGACGTCTTTCTTGCTAACGCCGGTCTTTTCGGCGAGAGCTTGGATCATTTGCGTTTTGGTCAACGGCTTAACGGTTTCACATTTTTTGCAGCCGCAAGATTTTTTTTCAGCCATCGATTAGTCCTCGAATGTCATGAGTTTTTCGGATAAGACGATCGGGTCGTCTCAAAGTGTATGCTCAGCGATGAGCGTCAAGACGCCGCGAAACATAAACGGCGCAGTGGAACAACGCATACAACGCGATAATTCCGCGCCGCGTTGGCAATAGTTTTAGCCGTTTCAAAACGCGGCGTCAACGCTAAAAGGGCGGATTTCTCGTAAAAACACGGGATTTTTATAAAAAACTCCGAATTATAACGTCGACGCGGCGTCAAAATGCGCAGTCGCGTTCTTGACGCGCTGTAGGTATCGGCGTTTTTTAGATGCGTTTTGAGTTTTTTAGACGCGTTTTCCGCGTTTTTCACGGATTTTTTAGCGTTTTAAGCTCTTACTATTTGCAACGACGCATATTGCGTTATAATTTCAAGACGCGACCTTATAGAAAGCGCAATTTTTAACGCTTATCGTAAAAATAAGTTGGGCGAATAGCGCTCGATTTGTCGATACAGTCGTCAAGGCGGCGACTTGAAAGTTTGCCCGCGGTATTATTAGCATTTGTTTTTAGCAGGAATTCATTTCATGGAATATAATGTCATCAGCGCTCCGGACTACATGCCGGTCGATATGCTCAAAGATCTTCAAAACCGTAAATTCGTCGATCTCTTCAAGCGCGTTTACGCCAACGTTCCGTGGTACCGCGACCTGCTCGAAAAACACAACGTGAATCCTGATTCGATCAAATCGATCGCCGATATCACGAAACTTCCGTTCATCGTCAAGACGGACCTTCGCGACACCTACCCGACCGGTATGTTCGCGCGTCCGATGCAAGAGATCGTCCGCTTCCAAGCGTCTTCCGGTACGACGGGCAAGCCGATCGTCATGGGTTACACGCGTAAAGACCTCGAGATCTGGTCGGAATCCGCGGCGCGTTGCTTGGCGATGTACGGCGTTACGAATCGCGACGTTCTCCAAGTCAGCTACGGCTACGGCTTGTTCACGGGCGGTCTCGGCCTGCACCAAGGTGGCGAGATGATGGGTTGCGCCGTTTTGCCCGCGTCCGGCGGCAATACCGAACGCCAACTCATGCTCATGCGCGACCTCGGCGTTACCGCCATCGCTTGCACGCCGAGCTACTTCCTCCACATCATCGACGCCGCTCGCAAGATCGGATTCGATTGGAGCGAAACGAAGCTTCGTCACGGTATCCACGGCGCCGAGCCTTGGACCGCGGAAATGCGCGCCTATATGGAACACGAGACCGGCTACAAAGCGCACGACATCTACGGTTCGACGGAAATGTCCGGCCCCGGCGTCGGCGGCGATTGCCCGTACAACAGCGGTCTGCACATCTTCGAAGACCACTTCTATCCTGAAATTATCGATCCCGACACGCTCGAACCGCTTCCGGACGGCGAAGTTGGCGAACTCGTCTTCACGACGCTCGATAAAGAAGGCATCCCGATGATCCGTTATCGTACTCGCGATATCACGCGCATCATGCCCGATAAGTGCCCGTGCGGCCGCACCATCCGCCGTATCGATCGTATCTCGCACCGCAGCGACGACATGATGATCGTCCGCGGCGTCAACGTCTTCCCGAGCCAAGTTGAATCGTTGTTGCTCGCCGTCGACCCGAACCTCGTCAACTACCAGATCCACCTTGCCAAAGACAAGAGCGGCATGGACACGATCGAAGTCAAAGTCGAACCTACGCCCGAAAAATTCGCCGCGCTCTGGAACGACGAAAACGCGAAGACCGCGTTCACGAAGCTCCTTGGCGGCAAGCTCAAGGACCGCATCGGCATCGGTTTCGGCATTACGCTCGTCGCGCCCGACTCCATTCCGCGTAGCGAAGGTAAAGTCAAGCGCGTCTACGATAATCGTAACGCCGCTCAATGATCGTCGCGTAGCGCGGCCGACGCCGTATCGCGACGGATCCGCGAAGGTCTTTTAAACCGCGAACGATATGATATAAACTACTGACGTCGGAACGCCGAAACGCGCGTTCCGGCGTTATTTATTGAATCTGTAATGCATTGAGAAGTATGTACGATCAAGCGTCATATATCGAGGACTTCCGACGCGGCTTCAACGCGGCGGAGGCTCCCGCAGACGCGCCCGCTTGGTATCGCGCGTTGTACGCGCGCGCCGCGAACGCGCCGAAATTTGAACTAGACGTCGCCTCCGCGGCGCTCCCTTCGCGTTACGGCATAGCCGGCGCGGGGCTCATGGGCTGCACGATAGCCGCGTCGTTTCTCCACGCCGGTCTGGCGATAACGTTGTACGACCCGATCGAAGAGGCGAGAGCGGCGGCGCCGCAACGTATCAAGACGGAATTGCTGACGAAATACGAACGCCCCGACGTCGACGCCGCGTTGGCGAGACTGACCGTCGTCGCGACGATCGAGGAGTTGGCGAAAGAAGAAGTCGTCGTCGAGACGATACCCGAGAAACTGAATCTCAAAAAGAAGTTCTACAAGACGTTAGCCGCGGCCGCGACCGCGCCGATCTTGTTGCTGACGAACACCTCGTCGCTGCGCATAACGGATCTCGCGCAAGGCCTTGCGGACGACGCGACGGCGACGATATGCCAAGAGCGTTTCGCGGCGTTCCATTTCTTTCACCCTGTCGCGAAACGCGGACTCGTCGAGATCGCGCCTTGTCCGAAAACGAGTTCCGCTACGCTCAGTCGCGCGGCGGCGTTGGCGGAACGTATCGCGAAGACCCCGCTCGTCGTCGCCGACGGTCCGGGGCTGCTCGTCAACCGCTTATTGCAAGCGTATTTGAACGAGGCGTTATTGTTGCTCGACAGCGAGATCGACGCGGAACGCTTGGAACGCGTCTGCCGCGATATCGGCTTCGACGGTCCTCCGCTGCGCGCGATCGACGAGATCGGCGTGGACGTCTCGATGCACGCGGGTTACTCGTTCCTCAAAGCGTTTCCCGAGCGCACTTACAGTTCGACAGTCTTGCCGGGGCTGATCCGCGAAGGCCGACTTGGGCGTAAGACTCAGCGCGGGTTCTATCGCTACGACTCGCGCGACAGCTGGGCGGACGACGCGACGCTCGACGCGGACGCGCAGACGCTGGAACGCTTGCGCGACGCCGCGTTTGAGAGCGTCCCCGCGACTATGCCGGAGAGTAAGAAGGACCAAACGGACGCATGGCTTGCCGACGCTATCTTGCAAGCGATCTATGACGAAGGACGCCGGCTGTTGGAAGAAGGCGTCGCGTCGACGCCGCGCGAGGTCGACGCCGCGCTCGTTTTGGCGCTAGGGTTCCCGAAGAGACTAGGGGGCGTTTTCTTTTCGCGCGCGTTCGACGAGAGTCGCGCGGAGAATACTCCGTAATTTTTTATTGCAATTTCAACTATTCTCCTATACAATACCCTCATCAAACCTACAAAAATATCAAAGGAGTAATTCATGAGCGTATATTTAGGCATTGACGTAGGCACGTCGGGAACCAAAGTACTTGCGATCCGCGAAGACGGTACGATCCTCGCGAGCGGGGTAGGCGAATACCCGTGCTACGCGCCGAAACCGCTTTGGAGCGAACAAGATCCCGACGACTGGTGGAACGCGGTCGTCAAGACGGTTCCCGCCGTTCTCGCGAAGGCCGGCGTCGACGGTAAAGAAGTCAAAGGTATCGGTCTTTCCGGCCAAATGCACGGATCCGTCTTCCTTGACAAGAACGATAAAGTCATTCGTCCCGCGATCTTGTGGAACGACCAACGCACCGCGAAGGAATGCGTCGAGATCGAAGCCGCGGCGGGCGGACGCGAGAAACTTATCGAGATGGTCGCCAACCCCGCTATGAGCGGTTTCACCGCCCCGAAGATCGTCTGGCTCAGGAATAACGAGCCCGAGAATTTTGAACGCGTCGCGAAGGTCTTGCTCCCGAAAGACGAGATCCGCCGCCGTCTTATCGGCGATTACGTCTCCGAAGTCAGCGACGCTAGCGGCACGCTGTTGCTCGACGTGGCGGGCCGCAAATGGTCGAAGCCGTTGCTCGACGCGTTGCAACTTGACGAATCGCTGCTTCCGACCGTCGTCGAATCTGAAGACGTGACGGGCAAGCTGACGCCGGAAGCGGCCGAAGCGCTCGGTCTTACGACGGACTGCTTCGTGGTCGGCGGCGCGGGGGACTGCGCGGCGGGCGCCGTTGGCAACGGTATCGTTCGTCCGGGCGCGTTGTCGACTTCGTTGGGCACGAGCGGGGTAGCTTTCGTTCACTCCGACGAATTGAAGTTCGATAAACTCGGTCGCGTGCACACGTTCTGTCACGCGGTGCGCGGCAAATGGCATATGATGGGCGTCACGCTCTCCGCGGCGGGCTCGCTGCAATGGTTCCGCAACGCGTTGTGCGCGGAGCTGCGCGAAAAGATCGAAGCGACCGGCGTCGACGTCTACGAAGCGCTCTCCAAAGAAGCGGCGAGCGCGCCGACCGGTTCCGACGGCTTGTTCTTCCTGCCGTACCTGAGCGGCGAACGCACGCCTCACGCGGACCCCAACGCGCGCGGTTGCTTCATCGGCTTGACGCTCGCTCACGACCGCGCTCGCATCGCGCGCTCCATCATGGAAGGCGTCTGCTACTCGTTGCGTGAAGCGATCGATATCTTCCGCGGCCTCGGCGTTCCTGTCGACGAGATCCGCGCTTCCGGCGGCGGCGCGAAGAGCCCGTTCTGGCGCCAGATCCAAGCTGATACGTTCAACGCCAAAGTGACGACGCTCAATTCCGAAGAAGGCCCGGCGTTCGGCGTCGCGCTTCTCGCGGCCGTCGGCGGCGGCGATTACGCCAATATCCAAGAAGCCTGCGACGCGACGATCTCGCGCGTCTCCGAACTCGACCCCGTCGCCGAGACCGCCAAGGCTTACGATAAAGCGTTCGCCGTTTATCAAGGCCTGTATAAAGCGCTCAAGTCGGAATTCGTTAAGATCTCCGAACTGTGAGACTTGCGCTAACTAGCCGTTCGTCGCGCGACGACGGTTAAACGATATCGCCGCCTCGACGCTCTCCGCGTTGGGGCGGTTTTTTTATCATAGCGCGTCGGTTTTCGCGACGTCGCGGCGTTGTTGCGTTAATTGAAAATCGGGTTATAATAAACGAAATTGAGAACGCCAGATGGCGCGTAGGTCCGGCAGGAGAAACAGAGATGACGGAAGTAAAGCAATACGTCTATTTAGACAATAACGCGACGACGGCGATCGCGCCGGAAGTAGTGGACGCTATGCGCCCGTATTTCGAATCGAAGTACTGGAATCCCAGTTCGATGTACGCGCCGGCGATCGCGTTGGCGAAAGAGATCGACGCGGCTCGCGAGTTGGTCGCGAAGCGTCTGGGCGCTGCTCACGCGGACGAGATCGTTTTTACGTCTTGCGCTTCGGAGAGCAATAATGCGGCGATAGTAGGCGGTCTTCGCGGGGCGCTGAAGGCGGACGCGAATCGCCGTCATATCATCACGACGAAGGTCGAGCATCCCGCCGTGTTGGAAGTCTGCAAGCAGCTGGAAAAAGACGGTTTTGAAGTCACTTACGTCGGCGTCGATACTAACGGTAATATCAATTTGCGCGAATACGTCCAAGCGCTGCAGCCCGGCAAAACGGCGTTGATCTCTATCATGCACGCCAATAACGAGACGGGCGTTGTTTTCCCGATCGAGAAACTTGCGCGTATCGCGAAACAGACCGACCCGAAGATCGTCTTCCACGTCGACGCGACGCAATCGGTGACGAAACTGCCGATCGATCTCAGCAAGGTCGACGAAGGACTTGCGATGACCGGCGCGTTTGGCAACGTCGATATGTTGTCTTTCAGCGGTCATAAGATCCACGCGCCCAAAGGCGTCGGCGTACTGTATATCAAGCGCTATACCCCGTTTGAGCATTTCATGATCGGCGGACACCAAGAACGCGGCTTGCGCGCCGGTACCGAGAACGTCCCGTACATCATGGCGATCGCGAAAGCGCTCGACCTTGAAGCGGACGGAATCGTCGAACGCGGTCAACGCATGGCGGCGATGCGCGACCGACTGCAAGCTGAGATCGAAGCGCGCGTTCCGTATGTCGTAGTCAACGGCAAGAACGCCCCGCGCACGCCGAACACGCTCAACGTCGCCGTCTACGGCGCCGAAGGTGAAGCGATCCTCATGCTGATGTCCGAACGCGGCGTCTGCGTATCGAGCGGTTCCGCTTGCACTTCCGGGTCGTTGGAACCTTCGCACGTCCTTTCCGCGATGAACGTGCCCGCCGGCGCGTTGCAAGGCAACTTCCGTTTCAGCCTCAGCCGCTACACCACCGACGAAGATATCGATAAAGCGATCGAGGCGTTCTCCGAAGTCGTCGCCGTCGTTAGAAACACCTCCTGTAAATGGGATAACGACAAAGCCGAACCTATCGCGTGACGCTTACGCTCGCGGCCGCAAGAAAAAATGTAATACTGTCGCCGCGATAAGCGACCAACGGGAGCGATTACGTTCAGCTACCCGCGCGGCAGCGCGAACCCGGAGCGCCCGGCGGCGCCGCGCCTCGCGGCTGACTTGACGTCGTTGGGGTAGGTATTAAAATAAAAGAAAATGAAGAAGCGCTTAGCTTCCTGCAATATATGAAGGAGAGTATTAAATGTCGAATACGAACAACTGGTCGGAACAAGCGGCGGGCGCTCGTAACGTCTTGACGATAGCCGGAGTGGAAGTCGCGATGCGTTATTGCCCGGCGGGTACCTTCATGATGGGCGGAACCGCGTCCGACCATGGTCAACACAAAGTCACGTTGACGAAGGGCTACTGGATCATGGAAACGCCTGCGACGCAAAAGCTCTACGCCGCAGTCGCCGGTTCTAACCCGAGCCAATTCGTTGGCGAAGACAACCCTGTCGAAAACGTCGCCGCCGCTGACGCCGACGCGTTTGCCGCGAAGCTCAACGCCGACGGCGTCGCTCCTGAAGGCATGGCTTTCGCGCTCCCGACCGAAGCGCAATGGGAATACGCTTGTCGCGCGGGCTCCACGACGGAATTTTCGTTTGGCGACGTTTGCGACGGCACGCAGATCAACTGCGACGGCAACTACGGTTTCCGCACCGACGCTAAAGGTCCTTGGCTCCAAAAGACGACGGCTGTCGGCTCTTATCCCGCGAACGCGTGGGGCTTGGTCGATATGCACGGCAACGTCTGGGAATTCTGTTCCGACCGTTACGGCGCTTATTCCACGGAAGACCAAACTGACCCGACGGGTCCTTGCTGCGGCACGCGTCGAATTCTCCGCGGCGGCAGTTGGAACGACGGCGCGGGCAGCTGCCGTAGCGCGTATCGCGGCAGCGACGCTTGCGTCCGCAAGTTCCCTTACAACGGCTTCCGTCTTGTTCTTGTCGCGAAATGAGCGTTGACGTTATGAGTCGTTAAGTTATATGAAATAGCGCCGTCGATCTTCTTGGGTCGACGGCTTTTTTATGAGCGGAATTCGAGCGTTCTCGCTTTGACGCTTGACAAATCCGCCGTACGCTTTAAGATTAGCCGAGTTTGTATATACGCGGTCAAGGCGTCGACACGCCGTCGCCGCATTGAGATAGAGGATAGCAATAGGGAGCCAATATGTCTAATTCCAACGAAACGCCGTTGAAGCCCGTAAAAAGGATCTTGTTGAAAGTTACAGGCGAGAGTTTTTGTCCGATGAACGAACGCGGCATTTCGATGGAGTCGGTCAACCATCTCGCGGAACAGATCGCGGCGGTCGCGAAGACCGGAGTGCAAGTCGCGGTCGTAATGGGGGGCGGCAATATCCTCCGCGGCGCGCAACTCAAAGCGACGAACGGCGCGGACACGCTTAAAGCGACGACTTCTCACTATATGGGCATGCTCGCGACCGTCATCAACGGCAGCGCGCTCCACGACGCGCTCGTCTCGCTCAAGCAGAGCGCGCGACTCATGACCGCCGTCAAGATGGACGAAGTCGCCGAACCGTACATCTACCGTCGCGCTATTCGACATATGGAAAAAGGCCGCGTCGTTATCCTCGCCGGAGGTATGGGCACCCCGTACGTCACCACCGACACCGCCGCCGCGCAACGCGCTATCGAACTCGAAGCCGACTACCTCTTCAAAGCGACCAAAGTCGACGGCGTCTATAGCGCCGACCCGAATAAAGACCCTGACGCCGTCCTCTACGACGACCTCACGTTCGATCAAGCGCTCGAACAAAACCTCCGCGTTATGGACCAAGAAGCGTTCACGAAATGCCGCGAACACAATATGCCGATCCGCGTCTTCAACTTCCGTAAAGAAGGCCTGCTTGAAAGAGCGGCGCGCGGCGAACAGATCGGCACGCTCGTTCATAACTGAGCTTCGCGCTTGGCGACCGCGCTTTACTCGCTTAGCGTGGAGAGAAACGCGCTCGTAGCGCTTCCGCGTTGATATTCTCGCCGCGTTTGCATACTAATACAAAACGACCTATATATCCGGAGGCAGCGATGAAAGTTACGTTAAATCCCGACGCCGCGGTAGTAGCGAAGATCAAAGAGGGTCTGAAGCTGAAAGACGGTTATTGTCCGTGTCGTATACAGCGTACGCCGGAGAACAAATGTATGTGCAAGGAGTTCCGCGACCAGATCGCCGATCCTGAATTCGAGGGCTTCTGTCACTGCATGTTGTATTATAAGTCTAAGGACTAGAAGGGGAAGAGATTATGGAGATCGTTATTACGCTCGATAATTATAACGCCGAAGTCGTTGACTACGAAGGCGAAGTCATCGTCGATTTCTGGGCGTCGTGGTGCGGCCCGTGCATGGCGTTGAGCCCGACGATCGCGCAGATCGCGAAAGAATACGCCGGCAAGATCAAGGTCTGCAAATGCAACGTCGACGAAGCGCCGGAGCTCGCCGGGATGTTCGGTATCGACGCTATTCCCTGCGTGATCTACTTCAAGAACGGCGAACCTGTCTCGCGTCGCGTCGGCTGCGTCCCGAAGGCGGATATCGTCTCTATGTGGGAATCTTGACGCGCTTACGGCGCCGATCTCGCTTGATATAATTTACGCTCGCGTCGTATTTCGGCGCGGGCGTTTTTTATTTCCTAACGCGGTATGCCGCAAATAATAAACGCCGAAACACGATTGCGCGCGTTTCGGCGTTTAATTCTAATTACGACAAACGTTTGTTATCGAAACGCAATTACTTGCGATCTTCAACTACCGTCTTGAATTCGTCGGCGTTCCCTTTGAGTTCCGGCGCGTACATCCCCCAGATCTTCGCGGGCAACGCGGAGAACTTGCCGGGCGTTTCCGCGCGGAGGACGTACTTCACGCTATTGCGACCGCGCGGCAGACGCGAGCAGAAGAAGCAGACGCGATCGTCGCGATATTCGACGTAAGCGCCTAGATCGTTGCCGTTATAACCGCTGAGCGATTCCGTCGTCTCGAACCCGGCGGGCTTCAAGTCTTCAAGCAGTATCGACTCGTAGTCGTTCTTGCTATCGACGATCAGCTCGACTTCGATCTTGTCGCCGGAAACGACGGCGTCGCCGACGTTAAGGGGTACGCGGTCGTAGATCTCGACGCGTTGGTCCACTGCTTGTCCGCGTCCGCCTTCGACGGTCGCCGTCGCGTTTTCGCGTTCGACGAGCTTGTCGTATCGGCGTTCGGTCTTCAGTTCGAGTCCCGCTTTTTCGATCGGGTCTTCCAACGTGAAGTATTCGAGATACGCGTTGTAATACAACGGCGCGTCGCCGTTAACGCGCAGCGCGATCGTGTGTTCGCCGCTCGTCAGTTCGTCGGGTCCGAGTTCCAACGTGCCGTCGACGAGGAAGAGGTTTTCGGGCGAATACTCGACCGTCTTCTTAACTTCGCCGTCGACAAGTACTTCCACCGTCGCGTTGGGGGCGAGTTCGTTCGTCTTGTTCAGGTATTCCACAAACGCTTCGACGCAGAACGCGGTGTCGCGCGTGGAGTTCCAGTACGTCGCGTGCTTGCGGTTGTTCAGCAAGTACTTGATCGTCCGCGAGGCGTCGTCGGCAATACCGAGTTTCTCGAGCGTCGCTTTATCCACGCGTTGCAACAAGCGCAGATAGTAGGCTTGCGTCTCAAATTCGCCGCCGTGCCACGTCCAGAACAACCAGCCGTTGAAGCGCCCGAGCGCCAACCACGCCGTCTGATTCTCGTCGTCGAACGCGCGGTATTGCGACAAGATGCGCAAGATCGTTTCGATACGCAACTCGACGTCGGCCGTCTTATTGGGCTCTTGCGTCAACGCGACGCCGAACGCCGCCAACGGGTACAGCGGCAGATGGTCCGTCGCTTCCCACAGGAATTCCTTCATGACCGCGTGGATCGCGAATTGTTCCTTCGCGTTGAGCTTCGCTTTCTCGTAATCGACGTAGCTTTCGCTGAACCCGCTAGGTTGGACGCCGAGTTCCGACAACGCGCAGTAGACGGCGACGTCGGTGGAATCGGCTTCGAGTTTGTACTCGTCCCAATTGGCGTTCTTCTTCTGTTCGTCCGTCCAAGCCTTGCCGCGTATAAGCTTAACGACTTGTTCGCGTTCGTGGTCGATCAGCCAACGCGTCGCGCGATCGAGGACCTTTTGGTCGACGTGTTGATCGCATTGACGCGCGATAACGAGACCGCGAGCGACGAGCGCCGTCAGATACGCGGTGGAACGTTCGCCGGCGCCGCTGAACCAGCCCCAGCCGCCGTCGGAGACTTGCATCGACTGCAGCTTCGCCACGCCTTCGTCCGCGAGCTTGCGCACCTCTTCGATATCGAAGACCGGCTCGTGCTTGCGCTTATTCCACTGCTTAGCGCGTTCTTGCGCGTCGCCGAGCTCTTGCGCGTTCAGGTTGACGCGCTTGTCTTTGAGCGCCGCAAGGTCGACGCCGGCGTCGATGAGCGCGCGTTGCGCCATGACGAGCGGGAGGAAGCGGTTGAGCGTCTGTTCTGTGCAGCCGTAGGGGTACTCGACCATATACGGCAGCGCGTCGAAGATAGCTCCTGCGAGCGTCGGGGAGAAACGCACGACGAGGTTCGTGGTTTCGGGACGGCGTTCTTCGGGAATAGTCAGCGTGAAGCTCGATTCGCGAACTTTCTGCGTTTCTTTGTCTTTCGCGTCCTTATCGGCGGGGGGCACGACGCCGGAGACGGGGATCTGCTTCAAGATCCCGTGCTCTTTGATCGAGATCTTCTCTTGGATAGCGTCCGATTCTTCGTTGGTCAACGCCTTCATCGTGACGGTAGCTTCGCCGAACCCGACCGCTTTGAGCGCCCAGTCGACGCGCGCTTCGCCGTTAGCGGGAACGACGAGCGTTTGGACCGGTTCGACGCCTTCCGCAAATTGAAGTTCTTCCGTAGTTTCCAACGAGACTTGGACTTTCTTTTCGGAAGTCAAGTAGTTATGGACGTTGGCGGTGAAGACCGGTTCGTCTTTTTGCGTGAGGAAACGCGGTTTCTGCATACGGACGATAACGTCTTTACTCGTAACGATCTCCGCTTCGCCGCTGCCGACGCGCAAGCCTTCGCCGACTGTCCACGCGCCGATCTTCCACGTCGTGAGGTTGTCGGGCATATCGATCTCGATCTCGATAACGCCGTCGTCGCTAGATTTCAGGTCGGCGGCCCAGTACGCGAGATCCGCGAGGTTGGAACGCACGACCGCTTCGACCATCGGCGCTTCTTGTTCGCCGCCGTCAGAGTCGTCGGCGGCAGCTTCCATCGGGGCGCTCATAGCGCCGTTCATTGCGACCGTGGCTTTCGCCTCCATCGGGGCGGCGCTGAACGACATTTCGACGGCGTCCATCATCATGGGAGCGGGCTCGGCGGACGCTTCATCCATGACCATATCGACCTCTTCTTCCACCATGACGTCGCCCGATTCTCTCCTAGCGGCGCGAGAACGAGCCATGACCCCGCCGCCCATACCGCCGAAATTACGCGATCTCGTCATCATGCCCATCGGGACGCCGAGGTCGGAGTAGACGCCCTCGTTGCCGAAGACGCCGATCGCGCGCAACGGCGCGGCTTTACCCGAGACGTTGGCGTAGAGCAAGCCGAACGCGTTGGAGTAGTTCGCTTCGTTCAAGTTGTCTTGAGATTGCAACATCGCGTAACGTCGCCACTTCCAGAAGAATTCGCGGATATCTTGGACGTTGCTTCCTCCGGAGATCGCTTCGAGCGATTTATCGTAGACGGTAACGACGGTCTGTCCGACGACGGGGTTGCCCTCGGGATCGGTCAGACGTAGCTTGACGGTCGCTTTTTCGCCCGGTCTCACGCGGTCGGAGGCGGGCTCGACGGCGACGTCCAAGACGCGTTTCTCAGGCGGGACCGCCAGTTCGCGCTGTTCTTGGTAGAGCTTGCCGTCGAAAACGGTCGTCGCTTGGACAAAGATGTTAGGCTGGTCCGCCGTCTCGATCTTGACGTCGACATAAGCGACGCCTTTTTCGAGTTTTACGAATTGAGGTTCGCCCAGAGTGACGCCGCCTTGCGGACGCGCCGTCCATAAGACGTAAGCGTTCGGGTTATTCGACGCCAGTTGGATATGCGCGACGTCGCCGACGCTATATTCCGGCTTATCCGGCACGATCTCCAACGCGTTGAAGCGGAAATCGCTATTCGCGACGGTAGCGGACTCAACTCCGCGAACGATAATAAGTTGCGCGCCTTCTTCGACGACGCCTTGCGCGGTCGTCACGACGCACGAAGCGCGGTATTGACCCGGCTCGGACGCGGTCAGCGCGACTACGCCTTTGCCGTTTTCGTCAGTCTTAAGTTCTTCCGCGTAGACTTCCGTTTCGATCGGCTTAACGCTGGCGTCGTCGGTCTGTTCGTACGCGACTTTATACAGTTTCGCGACCGCGGCGCCTTCCACGGCTTTACCGTCGAGACGACGCGCTTGGAAGTTCAGTTCCATCTTGTCGCCGACGCGATAGTACCCGCGATCGAACCAGACGTACGTCTTGAACGGTTCGCGAGCGACGATCACTTTGCCGTTGCCGGTAATAGTGCGGCGCGATTCGTCTGTGACTTCGACACTTATCTCGTATTGTTGGTCGTCGTTAGGATAGAGCGTCTTCGCGAGCGAGGAATCGATCTCGATCTCGAAATTGCCTTCTTCGTCGATACGAGCTTCGCCCTCGGCGACGACTTCCGGCACGCCGAACGAGTGGTCGCTATAGAACGGCGGGAGCTTGACGCAGCCCCAACGCAGCCATCCGGGATACCACGGGCAATCGTAGGTGAATTGCCAATAACCGGGGCCGTAGAACCAGTCCCAGTATCGCGGGGGATAGAACTTCGAGCGGTAGTTGGTACGCGTGACTTTATAGGAGACGTCGGCGTTGACGACGGGGGCTCCGAAGTAGTATTTCGCGTTGACCTTCGCCTTGAACTTATCGCCAAGCGCGACGGGGTCTTTGGGCGCGTCGACCGTGACTTGGAATTCCGGCTTGCGGTATTCTTCCAAGCGGAACGTGCCGTCGCCGAAGTAGCGACGCGCGCCGCCGTTTTCGTCGAACTCGTCGCAGAGTTGGACGAAGTAGACGCCGAGTTTCGCGTCTTCGGCGATCTCGAATTCGTCGTTGAAAGCGCCGTATTCGTCAAGCGTTACGCGTTTGCGCGCGACTTCTTCGCCGGCGGGGGAGGTAATGCGGTATTCGACTTCTTGACCCGCCCATTCCGAGTTCGCGGACTTATCGTATTGCGCCGTACCGAGAATGAACGAGAACTTCGCGGTCTGTTTCGGACGATAGATCGGACGATCCGAGACAAAGAACGCGCGCGTATTTTCAAAGCGGTCGTCGTTAGAGTAGACGCGCCAGATACCGAGCATATCTTTGAACCCGAATTGCGCGTCGGCGCGCTTGCTCTTCGTCGTCGACGGAACGACCGTCATCACGCTGACGGAACTGTTGTCAAAGTTCATATCCTTATCTTTGAATTGGATAGAACCGTTGGCGTCCGTCTTCTCCTTGAAGCGACGAGTCTTGACGCGGTTTTTGCCGTTGTCCCACGAGCGGTTCACGACAAAGAATTCCACGACGGCGTTGCGCTTCGGTTCGCCGGACTTCGCGTCGAGCGCGAAACAACGCCAACCGTTTTGGAACGGCTTGTACACGATAGCGGTCTCGCGCAACCACACGATAGCGGCGTCTTTATTGCCGTTCTTCGCTTCGATCTCGACGAGGTAAGCGCCGGGTTCGGAGATCGGGAACCCGATCTTCTTGATCTTATCGTAATGCGCGGGATCGGGTTCGAGCTCGACGCTGTAACGCGCGACCTCTTTACCGACGACGCGTTTCTTGCCAAGGAACTTATTGAAGACGCTCTTCATCTTCGACGATTCGGGATTCAGTTCGTCGTAGACCATGCTGCGCACGACTTCGCCGAGCGCGCCGTCTCCTTGTTCTTGCCAGAACGAGTCGTTGCGGACGACGTTCAGCGCTACGTCGACGTTGAGTTCGCGGATATTCACTTCCGCGCTCTTCGCGTTGCGGAAACGTAACGCGAGGTCGACGTTTGTGCCCGCGACTACGCTAGAATTGTCGAGCGCGACGCGAGGGTCGCGGATCTGCGAGAGCGCTTCGTTGGCGCGGTCGTCGTTCAACTCGAGCGCGCGTTCCCAGACTTGCGCGGCTTTGTCAAGTTGGCGACGATTCTCGTATTCTCGGGCAAGTTGCGAGAGGATATGGAAATTGGGACCGTCGTATTCGAGCGTTTCGTTCCACAACGCAATGTAGTCGTAATTTGCGGGCAACGCGAAGCGTTTGACGCCGTTGGCGAGTTTCGCGATCGTCTCGTTGTCTTCGAGCGTGTTCAGCGCCCAGATCCCGCCTTGGCGCTGTTCAGCGTCGTCGTCGGCGTCGCGATTGAAGAAGAAGTTGTACGACGAGAGCGTTTGCACGCCGAAGAGCTGTTGCGCGTAGTTGGCGCGTTCGCGTAAGACGTTGGCGCGCGACGTGTTATAGCGGTCGTAGCGTAGCGATTCTTCTTGTAGCGCGAAGACGCGTTCGCCGTCGTTCTTCGATTCCTCAAAACTAGCGGGCGTCTCAAAGAAGATCGGGTCGCCGTTTTCGTCGACCGGCGCGCCGGCGTTACGGTTGCGCGCGTGAGCGTAGTCGTTCGGAACGTAGTCGGGCAGGTTCGCGATATCCGTCAGCTTCTGCATCATCCAGTACTCGTGAGGCTGGCGTTGGAATAGCAGCGCGAAGCTTTGAAAGTAATTCGAGATCTCGCCGCGAAGCATGGAGATACGACTCCATTGCTCGATCTGTTCCGGCGTGTTTAACACGACGGACTTCGAGTCGACGACGTTGGGATTTGCGTCGAAGTATTCGACGAGCGTCGCGCCTTCCGCTCGCACTAGCGGCAACGCTTCGGCGTATAATTGCATACGTCGCACGAGCGTGCGGTCGCGCGTCGAGAGCAAGTCTTGACGCCATTGATACGTGTATTTGAAGACGCCTTCTTCGAGATATCCGATCTGCGGCAGACGTTCAAGCAGGTCTGCGATCGCCGTCTTCACGCGCCAAGATTCCGGACGCGATTCCAACGCCTTCGCGAATTTCGCTTCGACGCGCTCGGGCGTTTGGTCGTCCGTGCGGAAAGAGAGCGAGAAACTGACGTAGCGACGCAGCGCGGCGATATACGTTTTTTCATCCGCGTCGTCGGTAAGCGCGGCGGCGACCATCGCGATCGCGTCCGCGTTCATACGTTTCGCGTTAAGGTTTTCCGCTTCTTGCAGCCGTTGTTCAGGCGTAAGTCCGGCGAGCGCTTCGGCTCTTTCCTCCTCGGACTTAGCGGCTAACCCGGCGAACGGCGTTTCCTCGGTCGTAGGGTCGAGCTTCTTCATTTCCTCGTTTTCGTTCTGAATATTTCTAGTAGGTACGGGTCTAGGCGCGCGCGCTTTTCGCGGTATCGCCAGATCGGCGAACGCAGCGGACGCTAGGAGCGTTTCGAGCGCTAAGCAGACCAAACAAGCAAGCGCGAATAGACTCGCGGTCCGCTTGTCACACAGTTGCGTCATGTAATTCATTCTCATGGAAAACCTCTTGTTCGATTCCGACGGAATCTCGCGTCTAAATATATGAGCCGCGAGTAGGGGCTTAATTTCTTTCCAGCATACTATTATATTTATAACGTTTTTGATTTGGAAATGCAAACATAGTTTCCCGAAATATCGCTAAATTAAGAACCTTTTGGCTGCTCGACGGCTTTTCTCATCGAACTACGAAACGTGAAAATAGAAAAGCGACAAAAAATATCAAAACTTTAACAATTTTTGCGACGGTTTAATAATCGTTAAAAAACGCACAACTTTGCCCGATCGGTTATTTTATCTCTAAGAAATAGTGAATAAAAGGGCTTTTCAAAAGACAAAAAATAGACAAAATATTAAGCGTGTAAAGAGTGGGCGAAATTAGAGGAATAGAGAAAACAGATAGACGCGTGGAAGCGACGCGCGTCAAACGGCGATCGAGGCGATCGCACTACCGTATAACCGCGTTGTTGCGGAGCATGGAGAGAGGCTTCGCAACGGCGCTACCGTATAAGCCGCGGCGCGCTGTTTGCGCCCCGAAAAAATCATTTTTGCGTCGGCGTCCGCGTTCAAAAGAGCGTCGGACGACCGAGACAGGAGTATCGATCATGAGATCTAACAACAAATTCATGTTGCGTTTGCTCGCCGCGGCCGCGATCTGCGCCGCGTCTTCCAACGCGTTTGCCGGCTCCTTCGAGGATAGTCTCTTCTCGATGGGCGAAAAACCGCAAGTCGTCGACGATTCTTTCTTCGGCGGCCAAAAACTCACGATGGGCGATATGAGCTTTAACCCGTATAAGACGAGCTCCACCGGCTCCGTCTACGCCGAATGCACCGAATGCAACGGCGGCGCGACGTACGGCTACAACAGCTACGTCGGCGACGGTTACAGCTACAACGACGTCGTCTACACGACCGACGCTTACGGTTGGACTCCGGTCCGCCCGGTCGTCAACACGGTCCGCGTAGCGGCGGGTCCCGTCCGCGCCGCGCTTCGCGCTTCTCATAACGTCGTTCGCGGAGTCCGCAACTTCTTGTTCGGCAGCTACGACTACTGCAAGCCGGCGTACGTTTGCGATCCTTGCTGGAACGTCTGCGATAACTGCGTCGCGTGCGATACGACCGTCGCGTCTTGCGATACTTGCTCCGACTGCGACGCCGGCGTAGTCGTCGGTCAACCCTGCGCGCCCGCTTGCCCGCCGTTCAACGCGGTCGTTTACGCTCCGCGCAGCTGCTGCGGTTACGGCTACTACCCCGGTCAAGTCAACGCGCTCGATCCGACCACCGGCAAGAGCGCCGTCAATCATACGACCGGCGAATCTCGCACTGTCGACGTTCCCGATCTTGACGCCGACGCCGATAAGGAAAACACCGCGGTCAATACTACCGACGCGATCCAACCTCAAGTCTTTGGCGGCGTCGACGTCGACGAAGCCGAGGACCAAGGCGATCTTCTCGATACGTACAAATCCGATTTGAAATCCGTCGCGCCGCAACAACCCGCGCCCGCGCTTCCCGCCGATTCTCTGCTCGACAGTGAAGAAGTCGAAGAGATCCCCGCCGTTCCCGCGACCGGCGCCGGCGTCATCCGTATGCTCGTTCCCGCCGATTCCGTCGTCTACGTTAACGGCTACCGCACGAAGCAAAAGGGCGAAGTCCGCACGTTTGCCGCGAAGAATCTCGAAGTTGGCGAAAACTACTCCTTCGATATCCAAGTTGTCGCGGTCCGCAACGGCAAGACCTTCGTCGACAGCAAGAAAGTCACGCTGACCGCCGGCGATTCCACCGCTCTCGCGTTCAACTTGACCGAAACGACCGACGCTTTCGCGCTCAACAACTGATCCGCGCGTTAGTTTGGAACGCATGATACGCCCGAAGTTCCTAGCGAGCTTCGGGCTTTTTTGTTTCCGCGACTGCTTGCGAACGACGGCGCGGTCTGGTAAAATATCGCGTTAGGCAATACTTGTTTGTAGTCGTCCGCCCGTTCCGACGACAAGGCTTTTTATAAGGATAAAGTCCAATGAAAAGAATCGCGTTGATCGTGGTCGTAGTCGCGGTCGTTGTTTATGTCTGTGATTTTCTCATTCCCGATATGAAGGCGAAGCGTCAGCAGGAGGAATCTGCGGCGCACGCCGTTTCTTATGACGACGAATCGGAGCTTCGCGGCGGTCGCGGGGGTATGGGCGGCGAGCGAGGAGACCGCGGCGGCATGGGCGGCGGTATGCGCAACCCGTTGGAACGCTTGAAGAATGAAGAAGGCATGATCGAGATCGCGAAGCTCGACTCGATGAAGATGATGGACGACGCGCGTAAGGACGAAATGCGCGAATTGATGACCGCCTCCGACGCCAACGCCGACGGCTTGCTCGACGAGGAAGAACAAAAAGTCTACGAGGAGAAGAACCGCGAAGCGCGTTTGGAACATATGTTCGATCCGCTCAAAGACGGCGAAGATCGCTACGTCCTCGCGAGACTCGAAGAAGTAAGACTCTTTCCGCCCGTCGTTGAAGCCGCGAAAAACGCCGACGCCGACGGCGACGGATATCTTGACGCCGAAGAACTGCAAAACGCGAAAAACGCGGTCGCCGAGACGATGAAACAAGCGATGAGCGGCGGGCCCGGCATGGGCGGCCCTCGCTCGGAAGGCGCGCGCGGACCGCGACCTGAAGGCATGGGCGGTCCTCGTTCGGAAGGCGGCCGCGGACAGCGACCCGAAGGCATGGGCGGTCCTCGCTCGGAAGGCGGCCGCGGACAGCGACCCGAAGGCATGGGCGGTCCTCGCCCCGAAGACGCGCCCGCCGCGACGTCGGAAGCGGAATGATCGCGTCGAGCTATCTCAATTAGAACGCAAGAGAGTGGGGAACTTCGCGTTTCGCGCTCTCTTTGTCTATTCCCGAAGGTAAGCGCCGCTAACGAGAACGCCGCCGTCGCGCCTCAGTATTGATGTTGAAATGCGGTAAAAATAGCGTTTATTGGGATTATTATGGCGCATATATAGAAATTTTTTGATATAATTACGTCGTGAGTGTTTTTTGATTGCGAACGGATATTGTATTATTACAATAATACGGACGTAAAGGACGTTTCGTGTAATATAAGCGTAGTTAGGAGTTTCGATGAGAATATTTATTGCGATCAATCAAGCGCGAGTCTTGTACGATTTCAAGCGCGAACTTGTCGACTCGTTACTGCAGCGCGGACACGACGTCTATCTCTCGTTTGAAGACGACTTTCGCACGGAATATTTTGATAGACCGGGCGTGAAGATCGTCTCGACGCCCATCGACCCGCGAGGCATGAGCCCCGTTCGCGATCTGAAGTTGTATTCCTTCTATAAAAAGACGCTTAACAAGATACGCCCCGACCTCGCGCTTACGTTCACGATCAAGCCGAACGTCTATTGCGGTAGAGCTTGTCGGAAGTTGCGCGTTCCGTATATCGCGACGATCTCCGGACTTGGCGCCGCAGTCAACGCCGGCGGCTTGCTTGCGCGCGTCTCGACCGAGCTTTATCGCGTCGGCCTGCGCGGCGCGAAACGCGTCTTCTGCCAAAACGAAGCGATCGCGGAACGACTTGTCGCGGAGCAGTTGGCGCGAAAGGAGCAGATCGTTCGCGTCTCCGGTTCCGGCGTCGACCTTGAACATTTCCGGCCGCTGCCGTATCCCGAAGAAAAAGACGGACTCGAACTGCTCTTCATCGGCCGACTTATGCGCGATAAGGGCGTGATCGAGTTTCTGGAATGCGCGAAAGCGATACGCGCGGAGCGTCCCGACGTGAAGTTCCGCGTCCTTGGCGCGCCGGAACGCGGTTGTCCTGAATTCAGCGCCGTGTCCGTCGCCGCTAAAGAAGGCGTTATCGAATACTTAGGTTACCAACTCGACGTTCTTCCGCACCTTGCGAGCGCGAGCGCGGTCGTGTTGCCGAGCTACCACGAAGGGTTGTCGAACATATTGCTTGAAGGCGCGGCGTCGTGTCGCCCGCTGCTTGCGTCGAACGTGCCGGGTTGCGCGGAGACTTTTGACGACGGCAAGAGCGGCGTTGGATTTGAACCTCGCGACGCCGCGGCGTTGACGCAAGCCGTGAGGAAGTTCCTGGCGCTCAGTCGCGAAGAACGCGAAACGATGGGGAAACTTGGGCGCCAAAAGGTCGAAGCGTGTTTCGACCGCGCTAAGGTGAACCAAGTCTATCTCGACGAGATCGAGAAGAAATAATTTGAGACGACCACAGACGCGACCGCGCGTCTTTATATACTCTTACATAGTTATTGGAGAAGAATTTATGACGAGTCGTATGCGCTCGATCGCCTTGTTTGCGCTAGTCCTGATGTGTTGCGCGTTCACGCTTACCGGCTGCGGCAAAGACGGCAAGACCGCCATTCAAGGCGAAGTTACGTACGGCGGCGAACCTCTCGCGCTCGGTACGATCACGTTCACGCCCAAAGGGGACGGCTACCGCGCGATCCAGACCGTGAAAGACGGTAAGTTCGATATCGTCGGGAAATACGGCGTTCAACCCGGCGAATATAACGTCGTCGTCGAAGGTTACGAAGAGGTTCCCGAGGATAACCCCGACCAGATCGCGAAGAAATTGTTCCGCGATTACGAGACCTCGATGACGGTGGAAGCCGGTAAATCTATCGTTATCGACGTTCCGAAAGACTGAAAATTCGCTTTATCTTAAAGCGAACGTTTTATATTTTTTACTTTTTGTATCTCAAAAAAGGACTATTTATGAACTCCACGAAACGCGGTTTTACTCTTGTCGAACTGCTCGTCGTTATCGCTATCATCGGTATCTTGATCGGCTTGTTGTTACCTGCCGTTCAAGCCGCGCGCGAAGCCGCTCGCCGTATGCAATGCACGAACAATTTGAAGCAGCTTTCTTTGGCGGCTCACAACTATCACGATATCAACAACGCGTTCCCGAACGACGGGTACTTCATTGTTGGTAAGCAAAACAAACAACACTGGCTCGGTATCTTGGCGAAGCTCCTTCCGCAAATTGAAGGCGCTTCTCAATACCAAGAACTCGACTTCGGTAAGAACTACAACGACGCGAACACGAACGCGAAAGTGGCGCAAGTGAAGATGACGGCGTTCCTTTGCCCTAGCTGCTCGCAACTCAATAGCGTCGGCGGCGGCGAAGAATCTTGGTACACCACGCACTACTACGGCAACGGCGGTTCCACCGGCCAAATGCCCGACTCCACCAAGATGTACGGCCAGATCACCACGCAACAATCGAGCGGCGCGATCTCCGATAACGGTCTTTTCACCGTCGGGTATCACCGCAATATCTCTTACGCGATCGACGGCACTTCCCACACCGCATTGTTCTTTGAATCCTCTTGGAACGAATATAAAGGTTTCCGCGGTTGGCAACGCGGAACGTACGTCGTGAGCGCCGGTTCCGACTACCAATCCCCGAACAACGGTTACTGGAACACCTGCTCCGTCAAATTCTCCAAGAAGGAATTCTATCTCAACGCCGGTATTCAAGCGCAATCCCGCGGCGATACCTCCACGACCTCCGGCACCGGACGTTTCAGCCCCTTCCGCGTCGCTAGTCTCTGGACTTCGCATCACCCGGGCGGCGTCAACTTCTCTATGGCCGACGGCTCCGTCAAGTTCCTCTCCGACACCGTCTCCGACAACGTCTTCTTGGCGATCGGCTCCGCGAACTGCGGCGAAAAGTACTCCTACGAAAGCAACTGATAAAATAGCTAAAACAGAACGAACGTTCGGTTAATTTGTCATGTGCTAGATAAACGCATCACGCGTCCAACGCGCGGTTTTTCACCTCGCGTTGGGCGCGTTTTTTTTCATACGGCTAGTAAAAGAAGACGATTTATATTGTATACTCTTACCTGGCCGTTTTTGGTCGTTTTGAAGTTGAAGCCGTCGCGAGACGGTCGCGCGGGTATGCCCGCAAAAACGAGTACTATTTTGTTAAAGGATGCGAAATGAACTCGACGTTGAATACTTCCGAAGCGAAGCTCAATATTCCCTGTAACGCCGCCGAACAGGTCGCCAAAGCGCGCAAAGCCCGTCCGGCGGACCCGCTCTTCTCCGTCGCCAGAGAACCCCAAGAACAAGCTCGCTTCGCCGCCCAATTCGCGCAAGACGAGATGTTTGGCGACCTGGAACAGATCTTGGCGCGAAACTGAGATCGTAGGTAGGTTGCTCGGGGACCTCGGCAAGACGTCGTCGCGTTTCCGAATATCGACTTGAAACGTTCGTACGGACCTCGGGTTCGCGCGAGCGTTGTTTTGTCTGCGGAAAACCTATCGTTTTAATAGGAAATGTGGCGGCGTATGTAGTCGCGTCGTAATAAAAAAACGCGTCGTCTATCGCTAGGCGGCGCGTTTCGCTTTTATTTAGGAACGGCGTTCAGCTCATTTCTCGGCTTTATTGAACTTCTCGACGAATTCGACGATCGGAGTCGGGTCGGGCAGCGAGTGCGGGTGATGGTCGCAACCTGGTTTGAGAATGAGTTCGACGGGGCCGCCGACGCTCTCGTAGAGCTCTTTGAACGGCTTCCAGTTTTCGTCGCCGGGGACATAGCGGTCGGAATCGCCGCAGACGAGCAGGATCCCGACGCCGCGCTTGGCGAGTTCTTTGCAGCCTTCTTTATTGTCGACAGGGTTCCCTTTGTACGCGAGCGCTTGTTCTTCGGTCAACTCGTAGCTTTTGAGGACGTCCGCCCAGTCGCCGTCGCTTCTGCCGCCCTTGCCGAATGCGCCGGGCCAGCTCTTGAAATCGAGGACGGGGTTGTCGATGTAGATCGACGCGACTTCGTCAGGGTACTTGAACGCCCAGTTGGTCGTGTAGAGCCCGCCGCGGCTCATGCCTTCGAGATTCGCTTTCTTCGCGAGCTTGAATTCGCCCGTGACGTAGGTATAGAAGTCTTGCCACAACGCGACCGACTTCGGAGACCCCATCAACGGCGCGGAATCGACGTAGACGAGCGTGTAACCCTTCGTCAGCATCGCGACGTCAAATTGCGGTTCGTGACCGAAGAAACGCGCGCGCCAGATCCACGGATTGCCCGGTGTGGCTTGTTTCGGAAGCACGATCTTCGCGTCGCGTTCTCCGAATTTGAAGTCGTGCAGCTCGTAGCCGTACCATTCCGAGATGGCGCCGGGGTAGGTGGACGACGCCTTCAACGCCTCGAAGTCTTGAGCGTACGTTTGGACCGACGCCAACGCGAACGCCGCCAACAATAATAACGATAGTCTTTGCATTTTTGATATCTCCTTTAACGCGCGCGTTTGCGCGTTTGTTTATTTGTCTTAACGACTAAAATTGAAGGACTAACGCGACGTCTTCCGAGTCTTGCGACGTTATGGCGACGTTCAGAACTTGCCCGTCGAGCGCGGCGCTCGTATCGGCTTTATCGCAAGTCGCGCTTTGGAATTCGTAGCCTTCGGGTACTAAGATCTTCGCGTTCGTCGTGTTCTTCGCGACGGTGCGGAATTTCAGCGTCAGCGTTTTCGCGTCGGCGTCCCACGCGGAATCGAGCAGGTCGACGCCCCCTTGCGAGATATGGCGGTCGCTGCTGAGGAACTGAGGACGACCTTCCGCTTTATGCAGCGCGATAAGACGCGTCGCGTGCGCCGGGATCGTCATGCTGTAACCCTCGGTCGTCGCGTCTAAGCGTTGTTCCGTCCAGAACTCGTAACCGACGTATTCGCCGGCGGATAAGCCAAGTTCGTCAAGCGTGAAGCCGATCTGCGCTTCTTCTTCGCCCCAGTTGAAGAGCGCGACGACGTCCCAAGCGCCGAATTCGCGACCGATCTTAAGATCCCAGACCGGTAGATACGAGAAGTAAGGATAGAGCGCGCCGGGTCTTACGTCGCAGACAGGCAACGTTTGTTGCAGCAGCTTCATGCGCTCGGGCTGAAGTTGGCCGAGTTTGTCGCCGAAGAACGTCAGTTGGCCGGGAAGCGCGACGATCGTCGTCGTAACGCGCGCTTCTTCAAGCGATAACGCGTCGTTGACGAGCAGATTGTCGGGGTCGGAATAGAAAACGATATTGTTGACGAAGATCTGGTTGAGCGTGCGACCCGCTTGTTGCATCAGGTTCGCCCATTTGACCGGTTCGTTAGGATGAACGATATCGGCGCCAGTCCTCGCGGCGTCGGCGTAATACGCTTCCGCGCCGGTGAAATGCCCTTGGCACGCCAGGAAGACGCGATCGTCGCCGATACCTTCGCGCAAC
The DNA here is from genome assembly GCA_045599605.1 of Thermoguttaceae bacterium. Classification (GTDB taxonomy): domain Bacteria; phylum Planctomycetota; class Planctomycetia; order Pirellulales; family Thermoguttaceae; genus RUG369. The sequence goes on along the minus strand of JAZRWE010000030.1, from coordinate 11,047 downwards.
GCCTTGACGCAGCGTTCAAACGGCGCTTCGACTTCCGGGTTCTTGAACGCCGCGCGTACTTCGGGACGTTCGAAGAAATGCGCGCAGTAGCCCGCGCCGGAACCGGACATGCCGTCGATCTTGAAGTACTCGTAACCCCAGTCGTGAGAGGCGACGTCGTGGATATGGCGCAGCCAATCGATAACTTCGTCGTTCGACGGGTCGATCGTGTATACGCCGTTCCAAGTGCGCATCGGCTTGCCGTCTTTGTCGTGGAGGAACCAGTCCTTATGCGCTTCGTAGAAGTCGGGGTTGCCCGTGCCGAACGGCGCCGTCCAGAGCCCCGGCTTGAAACCGAGCGCGCGGATATCGTCGGCGAGTTTCTTCATTCCTTCCGGGAACTGACCTTCGTTGACTTCCAATCCGAGATTGTAGAAATTCGAGACCGGCAATTGGTCGGAATTGCCTTGCCAACTCTCGATCGACCAGATCTCGCAACCGAACGGTTGGAGGTATTCCTTGCCGATACGCGCTTCCGCTAAGTTGTCTTCCGCGGTCGCTTTATCGAAATACGTGTTCCACGAGAGCCAGCCTGTCGGCGGAGTGGGGCAGCGTTTGCGGTCGATGGGGGAATAATACGGAACCCAACGCTTTTGGAAATAGTCTTTATCGAGTTCGACGGTAAATAACGCTTCCGCGGCTTCTTCGATCCTGCCGGACGCTTCGAGCGAGTATTGAGCCCCGTCAAGAACGCCGTTAGAACCGGTCGTAAGTTTCAATACCGCGGCGTTAAAGCGCAACGCAAGGTCTTCTTCGCGAGCGAACAACGAGTCGAAATCGTTAGAATCGGCGTTCCCGGAGGCGAGCGTCAAGACGCGTTCCCTCACTTGGGCGCGAGTACGACATGGAAAAGAGTCGTCGCGGAATCGGACGTCGGCGTTATAAGAAAGACGGCCGTTATAGTATTGGCGCGTGCGGTGATAGACTAACGCTTCCAGGCGAGAGCCTTGCGCGTTGAAGACGATATACCCTTGCGCGTCGTTATTGCCGTCCACTAATACGAGACGCGAACTGACGCCGTCGCGCGAGGGTTCGATCCGCCAGGCTTGTTCGCCGACGGTAAATAGAAGTTTACCCGAGATCGTTACGTTAGATTCCGGGCAAGTTAACGATAGTTGTTGAGCGTCGGGATCGAATTGAACGATCCAAGACCCCAACGCGAGAACAAAAGCCGCTAAAACGGATTGCATCGCGCGCTCCTCCAAAGATGACGAAAAGGCTGCCTTCCCCGTTAGGAGCGCAAAACGCGTCGCGCGAGGACGCTTATTCGGCGTCGCCGCGTTGCGCTTCAGCCGCTAACTTGGAACGCAGCTGCGTGTGGATAGTATGTATGCGCCGCAGTAAGTTTTCTTCCTCGGCGATCTCTTTTTCTAACAACTCGAGTTCGGTCAAATACGGATCCTTTGCGAGCTTAGCCGCGGGATCGGTCGGGTCGGGCGCGGTCTCGAGCGCAACGATCTGCTCGTAGGCTTGGTCGCTGAACGTCGGGGCGGATTCTCCCGGCGCGTCTTCTTGGACGTATTGCGGGTCGATAGGGGAGGACGCGGCGATCAGGGCGGCGTCTTCCGGCTTGAAACCGTTGACAGAGCGGTAGTTGTGCGAGCCGTCGTCGAAGCCTTCAATAGGACGACGCGTCGCGGTCTTCTCGTTGCGTTCGTAGCGCGGACTATGGTTCGCGGACATATCGAATTGCGCGTCGTAAGCCGGTTTCGACTCGGCGTCGGGACGGTCGACGGCGGGAGCCGGAAGCGGTTCTTCAGACTCGTTTTGCGCGGAGAGCAGAACGTCGAGACCAACGGAGGCGGCGGTCGCCGAGTCGAGCTCGGAACGGTCGCTCACTTCGAATCTCATGCCGTTTTGGACGAATTCGTAAGGACCTTCGACTTCCTCTTCTTCGTCTTTATAATTCGGATCCTCTTCGACGTTATGGAGCGCGTCGATACCGAACCCGTACTTCTCGCGAAGGCGAGCGTCCAACGCCGCGTCGATCTCGTAACCGACCGCGGCGCCTTCTTCTTCCTCTTCGAGTTCTTCTATCTCTTCATCCGCTTCCGCGCCAACTTCTTCAACGTCTTCGACTTCGGAACCGCCGAGTCCCGCGACGAAAACGGTGGAGTCGTCTTCGCCCCAGAATTCGCGCTTCGCCGCTAAACGACGCGCCTCGTGGGTGAGGTCGATGCGCTCTTGCGCGAGCGCCATGCCCAACGCGAACGGACTGAGCGCTTCGTTCGCTTCGTCTTCGGAAGCGACTTCTTGCGCGTCGGTTTCTTGCGTTTCGGTTTCTTGCGCTTCCTCGGCGACAGGTTCCGCTTGCGGCTCGGTTTCTTCGTCGCTCAGTTCCGTCGAGACTTCGACGACGGAAACTTCTTGCGCGCTCTCAACTTGCGTCGCGGACTCCTCGACGGCGTCGAGCGGTTCGCTAGTCTGCGCTTCAACTTGCGTATTATTGTACTCTTCGTCGTCGTCCTCGTCAAGCAAGCCGTACGAGACGACGGGACCGGCGTCATGCGCGACGACGATCTGCTCTTCTTGTTCGTCGGGAATGCTTTGCAGATGCTTCCAACCGCGTTCGATCTCTTTCATGCCGATAGTGAGCGTCGAGATAGTCGCCTTGCTCGAGCGCATAGGGTCGAGAAATTCGATCTCGCCGTCGAACGCCAGGAACAAGACGCGGTCGCACAACTGCGTGACGACGCGAGGAACGCCGGAACTGAGTTTCGCGACTTCGCGTTTCGCTTCAAGCGAGAATTCCGCGGGCACGCCTGCGCGCTTGAGTTCCGCGTCGATATATTTGCCGACTTCGTCGATCTTGAAAACGTCGAGATAGGAATGAGATACGACGCGTTGTTGGAACGGGAACAACGCCGGAACAGCGAGTCGGTCTTCCAACGCGTTGGCGCCAAAGAGCGCGACCGACAACTGCTTTTGCACGGCGGCGCTTTGGTCGATAAGACGGCGTATCTCGTCAAATACGCGCAGCGTAAGATTATGCGCGTCGTCGATCAATAACATACAGCGCTTCTGCGGCGCTTTTTCAAGATAGTCGAGCGCCATAAGACGCAGTTCCGTCTCGTCCGCGCCGTTGAAAGCTCGATGGAGACCGAACATGAATTGTTGCAAGAACGCTTTGACGCTAACGTGACGCGTTACGGAAGTTACGGCGACAAGACTGTCTGTTCCCAACTCGGCGGCGATCGTTCTCGCCAACAGCGTCTTACCCATACCGGGCGCGCCTACTACCGTCGCGACGCCTTCGCCGCGCTTGAGACAACGAACTACGGCTTGACGCGCTTTCTCGATCGTCGAGCCGGGAAAATAGACGCGCGGGTCCGGCGTTGTTAAAAACGACCTTCTTACGTCTTGGTTCTCTCTAAGTTCCGTCATCTCAATACTCTCCATCCTTGGCGAAAATGCGCGCTACGCGGCGACCTCCTGTCGTCCGCTCGTATACGCCCCATTTTCAGCGCGTACTACGCCTATTCCTCGTTCCTATCGACGAACTACGCCAAGAATATTGAGTTTTTCTGGAAAAATCCGCACATTTTATCGCAACTCTTCCCAGAGCCGGAAAACGAGCAACGCCCACAGTCGCGCGGAGTGATCGAATTTGCGTTCTTCGTGTTCCACGATCAGTCGCTCTACGAACTCGCGATCGAAATACTCGGCGCGTTCCGACGACTTATCGAGCAGCTTTGCGCGGAGCATCTTGTTAAGCGGTCCGCGGAACCAGTGGTCGAGCGGCACGCCGAAGCCGGTCTTTGGACGCGCGTCGATCTCCTCGGGCAACAGGTCGGCGCAAGCCTCGCGGAGGATATGTTTTCCGCGCTTGCCTTGGAGCTTATACGCGAGCGGACACTGCAACGCGAGTTCCGTCACGTTAGGGTCGAGCAACGGCGCGCGCGTCTCCAACGAGCTGCGCATCGACGCGATATCGACCTTCGTCATGATATCGCACGGGAGATACGTCAACACGTCGGCGAACGATATCGACGTTGTGAGATCGCGTTTGTCGAACCGCTTCCACGCGTCTTGCAGGAATTCCAACGAGTCGAGTTCCGCGGCGCTAGGACGCGCGCCCGAAGGATAGAGCGCTTCCGTCGCGTTCGCTTCGCGCCAATACGCGTCGCTCAGCAACGAGTCGAGACGCGAGCGATTGAAGATCGCTATCCATTGCAGGTATTGTTCCAACGCGTCCATGCCGAGCGTTTCGAGGAACCGACGACCGCGGCGAAGGATCGAGCGTTGCGCGGTCGAGTTCGGGATCATCCCGCGAATGGGCCCCGCAAGTAGCTTACGGAACGCGCGAGGCAGCCGCTCTACATATTGCGAGAGCTTGACCGCCTTGTAACGATCGTACCCGCAGAACAACTCGTCCCCGCCGTCGCCCCCGAGCGCGACCGTGACTTCGCGACGCGTCGTCTCGCAGAGATACCACGTCGGGATCGCGGAACTATCGGCAAACGGTTCGTCGTACTGCGCGACGAGCGCCGGCAAGATCGCTTCCGCGTCGGGCTCGACAAAGAATTCCGTGTGGTCGGTCCCGAAGCGTTGCGCCGTGCGTTTCGCAAACGGCGTCTCGTCGTATTCTTTATGCGAAAACCCGATAGAGAACGTCCGAACTTTACTTGTTGAGAATTGGCGCATCAGCCCGACGACGATCGTCGAGTCGATCCCGCCGGACAGAAACGCGCCAAAAGGAACGTCGCAGCGCATACGCACGCGCACCGCGTCTTCGAGACGGCGACGTAGTTCGCGTTTCGTTTCCTCAAAACTAGCGGCGTAATAATCGGCGTCGTCGGACGCTTCGCCAAATCTCGCGGCTCCGATCGCGCCGGACTCGCGCAGTTTGTGGCGTTCTTCCGCCGTCGGCGCGTCGGCGTAGTTCGCGACTTCCTCTGCGCGCCAGTAGCGTTCGAGCTTCGCGCCGTCTTTTTCCGTCCATAAGAGATAGGAGGCGGGAGGGAGTTTCGACACGCCTTGATAGATAGTGCGCGGGTGAGGGACGTATTGATAGACGAGGTACTGTCGCAACGCGACGAGGTCGATCTCGCGTGGAAAGCGCGGAAAACATTTGAGCGATTTCAGCTCGCTGGCGAAGAACAGGCGATCGTTTTCAAGTCGATAGACGAGCGGCTTCTTGCCGATGCGATCGCGCGCGAGGAGCAGACGGCGTTTATTAGAGTCCCAGATCGCGAACGCGAACATCCCGTTGAGCTTCGGAAGACAGTCGACTCCGTATTCCTCGTAGAGCTTCATCAAGACTTCGACGTCGGTCTCGGTGCGGAAGACTCGCCCGCGACGGCGCAGTTCCTCGCGTATCTCGACGTAGTTATAGATCTCGCCGTTGAACGTCATGAAGATCGTGCCGTCGTCGTTGACGAACGGTTGACGCCCCGCCGCGGAGAGGTCGACGATAGCGAGGCGACGATGTCCGAACGCGAACCCTTTTTCTTCGAGTCGCGTATCGCGATATAGCGGTTTGAGCAGCGTTCCGCGATCGTCGGGTCCGCGTTTCGTCAGCGCGTCGGTAGCGAGGTCGAGCGTCGCGAGATCGACGGCGTTAGCCTCGTTAGTCCAAATAGCTCCGCAAATTCCGCACATCGTGATTTCTCCTGTTGTTTGACGCATCGTCGACTTTACTATTTTACGTCATCCGCGTTTCTGCCCAAGGGGGCGCGGAATAGCGCGTTCGTTTTTTGGTAAAATACCGTCGCGTTTGGCTCGACGCTTGAAACTCCGCGCGGCGTAGAGTATCATATAACATACGGCGGACAGCGGCTCGAAGTCGACCGCGCGCCGCAAGGGGAAAATGAAGATGACGATAAGAACGAAGCGCGACGCGTTGGCAGGCGCGATACTGTTGACGCTGTTACTTACGACCGGCGCCGCAAGCGTCGCTCAGAACGCCGACTCTAAACAAGAGAGAGCCGCCGTCGAGAAGACGGAGAAAGCGGAGAATGACGGAAAAGTCGAGAAGACGAAACTGACGGACGATACCGTCGTCGCGGGCAGGAAGCTCGTCGTCGCCAAGGCCGCGATACTTGAAGACGCCGAAGCCGCCATAAAGCCCGGCGCTAAGAACGACGCGAAGGTCGAGATCGTCGGACGCGAGATCGCCGACTACCGCACCGTCTCCGGTCAGGGCAAATATATCATGGAAGACGAGCGCGGCGAACTGCGCTTCATCCCCGGCGCCGCTATCGAGTCGATCGTCGACGCGCCCGACACGACGCTAGGCGAGCTGCGTAAGACGATGACCGCGGAACTGCTCGACGAATTTGGCGTCGGGTTTTCCGTGAAGTCCTCCGAACGCTATCTGTTCGTCTACGACGCGTCCGACGGCTACGCGGAATGGTGCATGCGGCTTTTTGACAGCCTTTCCGACGGTTTCGAGCGCTACGCCGCGCATAACGGTTTCGAGTTGAACGCTCGCGTCGAGCCGATGGTCGTCGTCATCTTCTCGATGAAGTCGGATTTCGTGAAATACGCGTCGAAGGACACGCCCGGCGCCGACCAGATCGCCGCTTATTACAATATGGCGTCGAATCGCGTCGTGTTGTACGACCTCTCGCAGACGGAAGGCACGAACGCCGCGTCCGCGAAACGCAAGCGTCAATTCTTAGAAACAAAAGAGTTTTTATCTCGCCCCAACGCCGCGTTTAACGTGGCGACGATCGTTCACGAGGCGACGCATCAGATCGCGTACAATCGCGGGGTATTTCTTCGCACCGGTCCTTTCGCGCTCTGGGCTGTCGAGGGATTGTCGTTGTTATTCGAGACGCCGAACGGTAAAGCGTCGCAAGGCGGTTGGGGATATCGCTCCTCGTTCCCGACGAACGCGCGACAACTCGGGTTCTTCAAGGACTTCGCTAGCACGACGCAACAGAAAGACCCGTTGCGCGAGACCGTTACGCAGGAATTGTTGACCAAAGACACACAAGGCTTTTACGGTACGTCGTGGGCGATGTTCTACTACTTCTATAAGAAGGATCCGAAAGCGTTGGCGGAATATATGCGCGAAGTCGCGAAACGACCGCCGGGAACGCTCTACTCCAAAGAAGAACGCGTCGCCGATTTCGAGAAGTATTTTGGCGACGACTGGGATAAATTGACCGACAACCTCTTGCGTTTCATCAAGAGATTACGTTAAACCTTTGTAGTACGTCGTATTAAAATATAGGCCGTATCATGCGCGAACACTTAAAGACTCTCTTACCGCTACTGACGATATCCGCGTTATGTTTCGGCGGCGCGGACGCTTACGCACAAGGTAGAATGCCCTCGATACCGCAGATCAAGATCCCGACGGTACAGATCCCGGACGTTCCGATACCGCAAATACCGCAGATCCCGCAAGCTCCTATGCCGCCGACTCCTAAGATCAACACGCGGTTCTTACGCATCCAAGACCCCGTCGCGCCGGAACTGGAAGCGAATCTCGGACAAGAGGAGACTGTCGAAGAACGTATCGCGAAGCTGCTCGAAGAGTTCGGCGTCAACGCGCGTTACGGCGTAACGAACAACTTCATCTATATTTACGACACGACGAATTACTACGCGTTGTGGGCGGCTATGCTGTGCGAACGCGTCGAGCAGACGTTTGGACAATTCACGAAGTATATCGGGTTCCGCGAAGCCGAGCTAACGGAACCTATGGTCGTTATCCTGTTTGTAAATAAAGCGGATTACGAGGCATACGCGAAAAAGAATCTACCCGGCTACGAGTCGAGTCAGAATAAAGCGATCGGGTTCTACGCTAGCGGCTCCAATCGCATGACGACGTTCGACGTAACGCAGACCGTGCGCAATATGGGCGGCGTTGAAGAAGGGAAGAGGACGCTCGCGGAAGTCGCCTCGGAGATCTTGGAACATCCGCAAGGCTTTGAATCGCTGTCTGTTATCGTTCACGAGGCGACGCACCAAGTTTCCTATAATCGCGGGCTATTCAATCGCTTTGGCAAGAATCCCGACTGGGCGGTCGAGGGGTTGGCGATGCTATTCGAGGCGCCGATCGGCGAGATCGAAGACGGCGGATGGAAAGTCGAGACCGATTTCGGACCGAATCTACGCCGCGTAGAGGAATTTCAGCGCTTCGTCGCGAATAAGAAAGGCGGCGCGCAGTTCTTGCGCAGCATCGTTTCGTTGGAAGATGTAAACGGCGACGTAGAAGGTTCTTACGCCGCGTCGTGGGCGTTGTTCACGTATCTGTATAAGAAGTTTCCTCGTCGTTTGGCGGGTTACCTCAATTACAACGCGTCGATCGACCGACAATCGTACCCTGTCGACAGGCGTATCCTCGAGTTCGAGTCGTTCTTTACTAACGACTGGAATCGGTTGTATCAAGAAGTCTGCGCGTTCGTTACGGCGATACAACAAGACCCGGACTCGTTCACGTGGAGACCGACGGAAGACGAGTTGAAGAAGATCAGGAAACAAGAACGCGAGGCGCAACGCGAAGCTAAAGCCAAAGAAGCGGAAGAGAAAGCGCAAGCGGAAGCTGAGAAAGCCGCGGAAGAAGCCGCCGCCGCGGCCGCGAAAGACGATAACGACGATTTCTTCGAGCTTGAAGACGGCGTGGAATTAGCCGACGACGAAGACGGCGATATCTTTGGCGACGGTAGCGACGCTCCCGACGAAGAGCCCGAGCTCGACGAAGTCAAAGATGAGCCCGCGCCGAAGGCCGAAGACGCGACGACTACGACGGAGACGAAGAAGCCTGAGAAAACGCAACCCAAAGAAACGAAACAAGATGCGCCGACGCCGACTGCCGCGCCGAAGACGAGCGTTAAGCCCGAGAAGCCGGCGAGACAGCGCCAGACCATAAGCGTCGAAGGGAGGACCGTCGACGGTAAGACGTTTGATTGGACGCGTTACAAGAATAAGATCGTCGTCGTCAACTTCTGGGCGACTTGGAATAAACAGTCGCTAGAAGAACAGAAACTGTTGGCGGAACTCTATAAGAAGTATCACGACCAAGGTCTAGAGATCGTCGGGTACTCGCTCGACGACCGCGTCGACACGCTTAAGAACTACGTCGCCGCCAATCCGTGCGAATGGACGATACTCTCGCAACAACTCTCGTGCGTGGAAGCGGATAAGAAATACGCCGATATGTCGGAACGCTTCCGCGTCTTCTCGTTGCCCGGTTCCGTCGTTGTCGGACGAGACGGCGTCAAGATCGGAACGACCATGCGCGGCGAGAAGTTGCGCGAGAAGGTCGACGAACTCTTTAGATAACTAGAGTAATTTAGTTACGCGAGAAGGTCGACGAACTCTTTTGATAACCAGCGCTTTTTTAAGTTACGCTATAAGATCGACGACCGCTTTAAATAACGACGAGGACATATATTGAGCGACTTCGCTAAGAACTTGAAGACGACTATCCGCATAGCCGCCGCGCTCGCGTTGGCGCTCGTATTGAACTACGGCGACGCTGTCTACGCGCAAAACGAGCAAGCAAGACAAGCCGCCGCGCGCAAACAGTTGGAAGAACGCGCGAAACAGTCGCGTGAAACGCCCGCCGACTCCGCGTATCCTTGGTCGGAAGCGTCTCTTAGAGGCGTGGGGAGAGCGCTGCGCGACGAGTATAACGCGTTTCTCGCCGAACACGAGTTCCAAACGAAGACGCGTTTGAAGCTATCCGGTCGATTCCTCTTTGTTTACGACGTTTCCGACGGCTATATCGAATGGATCGCCGCGCTGATGAACGAGGTCGGTAAAGCGTTTGACGCGTGCGTCGAGCGACTGGGACTCGAAGTCGACGCGTTGGACGAACCGATGACGATCGTCGTTTTCGCGTCGCGCGCTGAATTTGAGACTTACGCTCGCGAGACTTACGGAAGCGGTTTGCCGTCTAATATCGGCGACTTGACGGGCTACTATTCGCATCGCCTTAATCGCTCGATCGTCTACGACCGCACCGGCGGCGAGGAACGCAGAACGGAGAATAAGAGCGCCGCGAAGAAGTCGCAAGGTTATACTAAGAAACAAGTAACGCAAGAAGCGCGAGAGATCAAACGCCGCGATAACGCCGAACTCAATACGAGGACGCTCGTCCACGAGGCGATCCATCAGCTGTGCTATAACTACGGCGTGTTCTCCACGCGATCCTACGCGCCCGATTGGGTCGTGGAAGGGTTCGCGATGACGTTTGAACCGACCGCGCCGACTTCCGCGTTAGGGTGGCGCGCGCATAACATCTTCCCGGCTAACGCGGGGAGGTTGTTGGAGTTGAAGGAAAAACTGAGAGACGATCCGTCGTGCGCTATCGTCGACGAAGTCTTAGTCTCCGACGAGTTCGCAAAACGACTCGACAACGCCGGTTACGCCGCCGCGTGGGCCGTCTTCTTCTATCTCTACAAGAAACGCCCCGAGGACTTGGCTAAATACCTCAAACTCATACGCGAGAAGGCCCCGCATCACCGTTATACCGCGGAAGAACGCGTCGCCGATATCGAGGCGTGTTTCGGACCGCAAGATAAGTTCCGCGCCGACTTTACGCGCTATTTGAGATCGCTGTGAGACCTTGACGCGAACGCAAAAAAATAACGCCGTTCTCGGCTTAGATACCGGGAACGGCGTTTTTCGTTATCTCGCTAACAAGACGCGGCGTCAGCTCTTAGGCTTCAACGTGATCTTGCCTTGCTTGCTCGGTTTCTCGCCGGAAGCGGAATTCGCGCTTTTCGCGGCAGGCTTGACCGTCGCGGTCGCCGTCGCCTTCTTCGGCTCGGCTTTGGCCGGTTCCGTCTTCGCGGGCTCCGCTTTTGTCGGCGCGGCCTTCGTCGGCGTAGCTTTCGCGGCGGGCTTCGCTTCAACTTTCGTCGACGTCTTAGCTTGCGACTTCGGTTGCGGCTTGGCGTCCTCGTCTTCGTCGTTGAAGAAGTCGTCCGTGTCGAGCGCGTCTTCTTCTTCGTCGTCGGCGGCAGGCGCGGACTCTTGCGCGTCTTCTTCGTCGGTGGCAAGACCTTCGCTTTCCTCGGGTTGCGCTTCTTCTTCGTCGTCGACTACG
>JAZRWE010000029.1:0-111661 GCA_045599605.1 Thermoguttaceae bacterium | reverse complement strand
GTTTACCGGGTATTTGAACGCGATACGAAACGCCGATTCGACTTCCTATGACATAACGTTTGATGAACGAACCCAACAATGCACTTATGATATGAATCTTCAATGGTGTTGGTTTGATTACGTTGACGCTAATTCTTACTTTGAGTATCATTGGAATAAAGACGATATTTGGGCCCCAGATAACTTTTGGGGAGTAATAGAAGGAGAGATTGATAGTATTTTCGATCGCAAATTTAAATGCTCATTTCACATTGCCATCTTTTTTGATGAAGTTGGAGTCTACCCATAACCATTAATTTTACGCCGTAATGTTTTTCATAAGAAGGATTGCTTAGCTAGAATTGGAGTTTTTTATGAATCAAAGGAAAAGAAAATGGCGACTTTCACTGAACGCGATAATGATAACAATTATTATTGTTTATTGTGTATGGCTCTGCTTTATTTTTATTTATAAAGCAGAAAGATTGGATGTAAAAGAAGCGCAAGCCGTTCATGAATTAGAAATGAAGTTAAACAAAGAACGAGGACGGATTTGGGTGGAAACTTATATCGTCGATAGAAACGAGCGAGACCATAAAAAAAGAATGGTAAAACATGTAATTTCAATTAAAATTGATTCGCCATATATGACTGACAAGGAAATCTGTTTATTAGGGCATTTCAAATATTTACGTAGTGTCCGAATATCTAATTCCTCCGTTACTTGTGGCGGCGCGGCAGAATTGTGTGATTTATTACCGGATCACAGTGGCGTCATTTTTAATTATGACCAACCTTATGAAAGTGATCTAGACCTAAATGAATCGAAAGACGAATCAAGGATTATTAAAGATTACATGGAAATTTCGGTTTCCGACGACTATGTAGAAGATAATATAAGGCTAGGAAAAAAGAAAGGAGTTAGAGGTTGTAGGTACATAACTAAACCATTTAGAACAAGTACAGAAAATACTAATCAATAAACGACCTTTGGCAAAACGACTCATATTTAATAATGAGACATGGCAAACACATTGAACGCCGCCGCTCTCGCCTATCGCGGCGCGGCGGTCGGCGCTTGGGAAGATCTCTTAGACGAAACCGCCGACAATTACAAAATCTTAGCGCGTAGTCGATAAAAACAACAACCGCAAATGAAAAGAGGTAAAGATCCGTATGCGAGGATGGAAACATCTCGTTGACTTTGGTTTTAGGACGAGTTATAATTACTGGCGTAAACGGACAAAATTAGCGATATATGTTTCATTTCTGAAATATTTATAATTTAAGGAGAATTTTTAATGACGATTGTTTACGACTTACATACCGCATATACCCCAAAGGGGAATCTCAAATACGGCTGGCTCCGGTCCATACCGAAAAAATTCCTTGATTTCGAATGTAAAGTTATTCAAAACCGAGGAAAATCGGCTAAGTCTTATTGGCCCAACGATTATGAGGTAGAGTACGTTTATAAAAGCAACAAAAAAAAGAGCGATCTTGCGGGATATTCACCTAATCTGATTTTATCGCGTCGCGGCGCCGACGAGTTACGCGACCTTCTTGAACCGAACGGAGAGTTTTTGCCGGTTCATTGCAAAGAAAATTCAGACGTGGTTCTTTTTCATCCCCCGACCTGTCTCGACGCCTTGGACAAAGAGAAAGCGGTTGTATCATATTATGATGAAGAAAAGAAACAAGGCCCATGGCGTGTAGAATGGCATCATTTTATCGACGAAAAAATCGGAGACGTTCCGATTTTTGTGCTACAAGAATCTACATCCATTTACGTTACAGATCGATTTGTCGAACGTGTTCGCGAGAAAAATTTGAAGGGGTTCGGCTTTCGCAGACTATGGTCGTCGGAATTGGGATGTATCCATAGTGAATATTTATGCGGACCCTATCCGGATAAAGACGAGGACATTAACTGGTAATTAACTACGACGCCGAGACCCGTGCTCGCGCTCGGCGACGCGCTTTGGAACGCCCAAGGAACTACGTTTACCGAGTATTTGAACGCGATACGAAACGCCGATTCGACTTCAGATATTTTATCGTATCTCAACGCCGGCGTCGCGTCGTCAATAACCTACGCTTCGTCCCTCGCGAGCGTTTACGGCGATTTCCAGATCGCCAACCGGCAAAACAAATTAAATGGAACGGCGTTTTCGATAAGCGCCGCGCTGGGAAACGCGTTTAACGCCGCCTCGCTAGCTGCGTTAAAAAGACGACTTTTTTGAAAAACTTTCTTTTCTTTATCTCTTTGATGTGTTATCCTAACGAGAGTGATTGCCCGCCATATTTACCCCGCCTTGACGCCTAAGAAGAAAGAATAGAAAAGAGACAACGATGAAGAACATTACGTATTTGTTGTCATTAATGCTCTTATCTTTCTGTGCCGAAGTCTTTGCCGACGAGCCCGTCGACACGCAATGGGCTCCGTACGAGAATACCCCCGTACGGCAGGGACCTCGGCGTCTGCTTCACGAAGACGGCGTCTTCAAAATGTGGTCCTCCCGGCGCGCCAAAGAGTCGATCGGGTACGCCGAGAACATCGACGATATCGCGTGTACCGAACCTCGCGTCGTCCTCGCGCCTTGCGATAGCGGGTTGGAAGAACGGATTAATCGCGGCAGCGTCGTCTTAGCGGTCCTTTTTTATTGAGTTTTCGGGCTATTCGCGTTAAAAAATATTACAATATTTTGATTTTCTTCTTTACTCTTGCGCTCCGTTGTGCTATCAATATACGCGGAGCGCGCGCGTCGGCGTCGTCTCGCCTAGCGACCGCGCGATCCCTTGTACGATATTACGAATCAACGCAGTTCTCCGACGTTTGCGTAACGCCGTCGGAGCCGGCGCCGAACGAGTCGTTCTCATTCGACGTCGCGAAAAAATAGGATCTTGAAATGAATAAGTTTCAACACTTTTGTAAGACGCGCGGAGCTCACGGGCGCTCGCGTCTAAAAATTTCACCTTAACTCTTTACGAGGTATTTTATGAACAGATCTAGTATCATGGGTCTCACGACCTTCCTTGTCGGCGCGCTGTTTATCGTCGCCGGAACTTGTTTCGCCCAAGAAGACGATCCCAACGTCTTCAAAGTGCAGAAGCTTCCGGGCAAATACACGGCTTGTTTCGTCGGCAACACGTTCCATGGCGGCGGTAACAACGGTTTTGGCGACTGGGTCCAAAACGGCGCGGACGAGATCGAAGTCGCGCCTAACGGTCTTGTTGTTGCCGGTTGCGGCTGGGACGAAGCGGGCCGCTGCGCGGGCCTCTACCGCGACGGCAAGCCGAACAACGTTCTGCTCAAGCAGGAGGACGTTCACGAGACCGCGTGGGGTTGGAACACCGCCAACAACGCGATCAGCATCTACGGTTCCGACGTTTATATCGCGAATACGGGCAAACGTTTGCTTGTGTTCAGCGGCGACCCCGAGGATTTCGACTCGTTTACGATCCAACGCGAGGCGAAACTTATTGACGATCCGCTTTCGCTGAACGTCAACGGGACTTACGTCGCCGTCGGATATAAAAACAGTTTCTCTCTCATCTCCCCTAAAACGCTTAAAGCGATAGCTCGTTGTTCCGTCGGTAAGGACTCGGAACTGCGCGACCTGCTTCTTAGCGACGACAATGCGATCTGGGCGATCGTCGACAACAAAATCACCCGCTATACATACGCCAACGGCAAATTCTTTATTCATCCTGTCGACGAATTCGAATCCCTTGAAAAACCTACCGCGATCTCTTTTGACGCGGTCGATCGCTCCATGTTGATCGTTTGCGACGACGGTCAAGACCGTCAGGTGAAGTTTTACGACGTCTCCAACCCCGCGAAGCCTAAGCTCGTCAAAACGTTCGGCGAAAAAGGCGGGCTCTTCTCCAAGACGCTCGTCGACGGCAAGCCGCTTCCCGACGGCGCGGAATACCCGACGCGGTTCTTCGGTCTGCACGGCGCGGGCACGGACCTCAAGGGTAATCTCTACGTCTCGCTTGGCTTCAACGGTTCGCCGATCGGCACGCTGACGCTTCGCGCGTTCGATCCCGCCGGCAAGATGACGTGGGAACTTATCAGCCTCGCGTTCGTCGACACGTTCGGTTTCGACGTCGATACCGACGGCAAACGTATCTACACGCGCACGTCGATCCTCGAAGTCGATCCTGATTCCAAGGACCCGAGCATGAATTGGAAGCGTATCGCGACGACCGTCGACGACCAACGCTACTCGGAAGAAGAAGACCCGCGCTATTCCACGCACGCCACGGCGTATATCAAGACGTTGCAAGGTCGTAAACTCTTGTACACGATCGGACAATACGGTTGCGGCTACAACTTCTACACGTTCGACGAAAAGAACGGCAGTATGATCGCGCGTCCCGCCGGCAAGATCCGTTCCAAGGACGAGACGTGGGCGTGGCATATGGACTCTAAGGGCGACGTGTGGCACGGAGACTACCACGAGAACAAGACGATCCGCCGCTACCGCTTCAAGGGCTGGGAAAAAGACGCCTCCGAGAAAGACTTCGAACTCTATAAACCGGTCTACGATATGGTCGGTTTCGACGAATGGGCTTATCCCGAAGACTTCGACGATATCCGCCGTATCATCTACGACGACAAGAACGACGTTCTCTATATCATCGGTTATCTGAAGACGGACGAAGTCGATTCTTGGGGAGTCGCGGGCAAAACGATGCGTCGCTATAACAACTGGCTGACGAACCCGACGATCGCGTGGACGGTTCCCGCGCCTGTCAATCCGACCGGCGAATTCGGCAAACCGTTGACGCCCGAAGGGATCGCGCTCGCGGGCGACTACTTGTTCATCGGCATGTGCAAGCCCGACGCGGATCGTCAACGCACTTACGCGATGGAAACGAAGACTGGCAAACTCGTCGGCGCGTTCGAACCGACCGAAGATATCGGCTTCAACGCGAGCTGGCAAGACATGCCGTACTCCGTCGCCGCGATGCAACGCAAAGACGGGACTTACCTCATCATGGTCGAAGAAGACTGGCGCGGTAAGAATATCGTCTATCGTTGGGATCCCAACGCGAAATGATATCGTAAACGCTCTTAAACTCTGAAAATGCGGCTCGCGCGTACTCGTTCTTGAACGCGCGCGAGTCATTGTATCGCCGACGCGCCGCTAAGCGTTGCGAGCTATCGTATTACCAATACGTAGCCGCGCTCTTTACGCCGCGTCGCGACGTCTCTACTCATTGCAACGCGTACCTGCCTTACTATCATACGCGCTGTTTAGACTCTATTATTATCATTAGGGAATAACAATGTTAAAACATATATTGAAGCATATGTCGATCGCGACATTATGCGTCTTCGTCTTTTCTTTTGTCGCCGCGGTCTTTGCGCAAAACGATCCCAACGTGTTCGACGCGCCGACGCTTCCGGGAAAATACGACGTATTCTACGTCGGCAACTCGTTCCTCGGACTTGGTGAAAACGGTTACGGAGAATGGGTGCAAAACGGCGCGGACGAGATCGAAGTCGCGCCTAACGGTCTTGTCGTCGCGGGTTGCGGTTGGGACGAAGCCGGTCGCTGCGCAGGTCTCTATAAAGACGGTAAAGTCAACACCGACCTTCTCAAACAAGAGATCGACGCCGAGACCGCGTGGGGTTGGAACACCGGCAATAACGCGATAAGTATTTACGGTTCCAATATCTACATCGGCAACACCGGCAAACATCTACTCGTCTTTACCGGCGACGTAGACGACCTCGACGCTACGTGGAAGGTCCAACGCGACGTCGAGATCTCCGACGAGCCCGTCGCGCTCAACGCCAATAAGACGTACGTCGCCGTCGGATATAAAGATCGCTTCGAACTACTCTCCGCGGAAACGCTTAAAGTCGTCGCGCAATGCGAAGTCGGCAAAGACGCGGAACTGTCCGAAGTCGTCCTCAGCGACGCCAACGAGGTTTGGACTGTCGTCGACGGCAAGATCCGACTCTACACCTACGCCAACGGGAAATTCTCGCAAAAAAGCGTCGGCGAATTTGAAACGCTCGGTTCCCCCAGCGCGCTCGCGTTTGACGCCGTCGATCGCTCCATGTTGATCGTTTGCGACAACGGCGACGACCTGCAAGTCAAATTCTATAACGTCGCTTCCCTCGCAAAACCGAAGTTAGTTAAGACGTTTGGCGAAAAAGGCGGGCTCTTCTCCAAGACCGTCGTCGACGGTAAAGCGTTAGTCGACGGCGCGGAGTACCCGACGCGGTTCTATAGCCTGCACGGCGCGGGCACCGACCTTGCTGGCAACCTCTACGTCTCGCTCGGTTTCAACGGCGCGCCGATTGGCACGCTGACGCTTCGCGCGTTCGATCCCGCCGGCAAGATGACGTGGGAACTATTTAATCTCGCTTTCGTCGACACTTACAGCTTCGATCCGGACTCAGACGGAACTAGGATCTACACGAGAACTTCGATCCTCGAGATCGACCCGGACTCCGACGCGAAAGACTTGAATTGGAAGCGCGTCGCGACGACCATCGATCAACGCTATTCGGAAGAGGAAGATTCTCGCGCCTCGACCCCGGCGACCGCGTATGTCAAGAAATTGCAAGGCCGTAGACTGCATTACGTCATCGGGCAATACGGCGGCGGTTTCAACTTCTTCACGTTCGACGAAGAAAACGGCGGTCAAGTCGCGCGTCCGGCAGGTAAGATCCGCTCCGAAGACGAGACTTGGGCGTGGCATATGGACGACAACGGCGACGTTTGGCACGGCGACTATCATAAGAACCGCTCGATCCGTCGCTTCAAGTTCAAGGGTTGGGAAAAAGACGAAAACGCCAAAGAAGCCAACCTCTATAAACCTGTTTACGATATGGACGCCGTCGACGAATGGCCTTGGCCGGAAGACTTCGACCTCGTTCGTCGCGTTATCTATGACGCGAAGACCGACACGTTATACTTGGGCGGTTATTTAAAGACCGACGAGAACTTGTGTTGGGGCGTTCTCGGCAAGACCGTGCGTCGTTACAATAACTGGACGACGAACCCGACGATAGCTTGGACCGTCTCCACGCCGGTCAATCCGACGGGAGTTGAAGGACGGCCCTTGTCGCCGCGCGCGTTAGAGCTCGCCGGAGACTATCTGTTCTTGGGTATGGTCAAAGCCGACGGCGACGAAGAACGCACTTACGTCATGGAAGCCAAGACCGGCAAGCTGCTTGGCGCGTTCCATCCCGGCGAAGTAGCGGCGGGTTGGCAGGATATGCCCTATTCTACTACCGCGACGAAACGCAAAGACGGAACTTACCTCATCATGGTCGAAGAAGACTGGCGCGGTAAGAACATCGTCTATCGCTGGGACCCCAACGCGAAATGATATCGTAAACGCTCTTAAACTCTGAAAACGCGACTCGCGCATACTCGTTCTTGATCGCGCGCGAGTCGTTATTACGTCAACACGTCGTAACGCACTGAGCGGCGTTTGCCTTATACTCATAGTCTCGCTCTCCTTAGCGTCGCGTTGTGTAATCTTTCATTTTTGTAACGCGTGCCAGCCTTTCCCTCATACGCGTTACGCGTGTCCAACTGTAATCATTGCAGGAACATCAATGCTAACTCGAAAAATATTGAAACTTCCCCAAATCGCGTCGTTACTCTTTGCATTCGCTCCCTCTGTCTTTGCGCAAAACGATCCCAACGTGTTCGACGCGCCGACGCTTCCGGGAAAATACGACGTATTTTACGTCGGCAACTCGTTCGTCGGACTTGGTGAAAATGGTTACGGCGAATGGGTGCAAAACGGCGCGGACGAGATCGAAGTCGCGCCTAACGGTCTTGTCGTCGCGGGTTGCGGTTGGGACGAAGCCGGTCGCTGCGCCGGGCTCTATAAAGACGGCAAGGTCAACGCCGACCTGCTCAAACAAGAAGGCGGTCCCGAGACCGCGTGGGGTTGGAACACCGGCAACAACGCGATAAGCATTTACGGCTCCAATATCTACATCGGTAATACCGGCAAACGCTTGCTCGTCTTTACCGGCGACGTCGACGACCTCGATTCGACCTGGAAGGTCAAAGACAACGTCGAATTGTCCGACGAGCCCGTCGCGCTCAACGCCAATAAGACGTATATCGCCGTCGGGTATAAAGACCGTTTCGAACTCCTTTCCACAGACACGCTTAAAGTCGTCGCGCAATGCGAAGTCGGCAAAGACGCGGAACTGTCCGAAGTCGTCCTCAGCGACGCCAACGAGGTCTGGACGGTCGTCGACGGCAAGATCCGACTCTACTCCTACGCCAACGGGAAATTCACGCAAAAAAGCGTCGGCGAATTTGAAACGCTCGGTTCCCCCAGCGCGCTCGCGTTCGACGCCGTCGATCGCTCCATGTTGATCGTTTGCGACAACGGCGACGACCTGCAAGTTAAATTCTATAACGTCGCGTCCCGCGCAAAACCGAAGTTAGTTAAGACGTTTGGCGAAAAAGGCGGCCTCTTCTCCAAGACCGTAGTCGACGGTAAAGCGTTAGTCGACGGCGCGGAGTACCCGACGCGGTTCTATAGCCTGCACGGCGCGGGAACCGACCTCGCGGGGAATCTCTACGTCTCGCTCGGCTTCAACGGCGCGCCGGTCGGCACGCTGACGCTTCGCGCGTTCGATCCCGCCGGCAAGATGACGTGGGAACTATTTAATCTTGCTTTCGTCGACACTTACAGCTTCGATCCGGACTCCGACGGCGCCAAGATCTACACCAGAACCTCGCTCCTCGAGATCGACCCGGACTCCGACGCGGAAGACTTGAATTGGAAACG
Organism: Thermoguttaceae bacterium; assembly: GCA_045599605.1. Classification (GTDB taxonomy): domain Bacteria; phylum Planctomycetota; class Planctomycetia; order Pirellulales; family Thermoguttaceae; genus RUG369. Next base: position 102,892 of record JAZRWE010000029.1, on the reverse strand, counting down.
CGTCGCGACGACCATCGACCAACGCTATTCGAAAGACGAGGACTCTCGCGCCTCGACGCCGGCGACCGCGTATGTCAAGAAATTGCAAGGCCGTAGACTGCATTACGTCATCGGGCAATACGGCGGCGGGTTCAACTTCTTCACGTTCCACGAAGAAAACGGCGGTCAAGTCGCGCGTCCTGTTGGCAAGATACGTTCCGACGACGAGACTTGGGCGTGGCATATGGACGACAATGGCGACGTTTGGCACGGCGACTACCATAAGAACCGCTCGATCCGTCGCTTCAAGTTCAAGGGTTGGGAGAAAGACGAAAACGCCAAAGAGACCAACCTCTATAAACCTGTTTACGATATGGACGCCGTCGACGAATGGCCTTGGCCGGAAGACTTCGACCTCGTTCGTCGCGTTATCTATGACGCGAAGACCGACACGCTCTTCTTAACGGGGTATTTAAAGACGGACGAGATCGATTCTTGGGGCGTCGTCGGCAAGACGATACGTCGTTACGACAACTGGACGACGGCTCCGAAGATCGCCTGGACGGTAACGACGCCGGTCAATCCGACCGCAGAAAACGGCAAACCGTTGACGCCGCAGGGGTTCGCGCTCGCGGGCGACTACTTGTTCTTCGGTATGGTCAAGCCGGACGGTCAAGAGGAACGCACCTATGCGATGGAGGCCAAGACGGGTAAATTGATCGGCGCGTTCCATCCCGGCAAACTCCAAGCGGGTTGGCAAGACATGCCCTACTCCGTCAACGCGATCCAACGCAAAGACGGCGCTTACCTCATCATGGTCGAAGAAGACTGGCGCGGTAAGAATATCGTCTATCGCTGGGACCCCAACGCGAAATGAACGCTTAGAAATTAAGCGCTTGCAATAAAAAACGCGCGTTATCAGGAACGTACTTGATAACGCGCGTTACTTATTTCTCAAAACGACTTACGTCTAACTCATCTCACGGTGACGAAGACGCCGTCGCCGGATTCGAGTTCGAACGTATAGAAGCCGTCTTCGTCGGGCGCGACGACTACCGGCTTGCCGCGGCGCCAAGACGTAACGGTCTCGCCGTCGAGCTTGACGCGAACGGTCGCGCCGGCCACTTCTTCAAATTCCGCCATATTGACGAGCGTAAACGCTTTTTCGGCGGCGTTTTCTTTACCCTCAAAACATCCGATCAACAACGGCTTTTCGCATTCTATCTTTTCGATCGTCGCGAAATCTTTGTATTCGTTCGTCATCTTCAAATACGGGGTATCGTCGGAGCAGTTATGCGTGAACGCGCCGAGATTACGGAACTTGACGTATTCGTCGCTGATAGCGCGCATCTCCCACATAACGGGCTTAGCGGCGTACCACGCGGGGGTCTTGCGGCTCTTCGTGTCGACCAAGGACGGGAATTCGTCTTCATACCCGGCGTAAGTCCAGCACAACAAGCATTTGCATCCGAACGAAAGCATCGAGTAGCATTGCCAACGGAATTCCGGTTCGTTCGGAGTGCGCTTACTCTCGATCCACGCGAACGTTTGGATATAGCACCAGAACTCGCGATCGTATTCTCGCGCGACCGACGCGATGATGTTGATCGATTCGACGTAGTCGGCGTAAGTATTCTTCTTATGTCGTCCGTCCCAATTAAACGGGTAGATATCCGTGCAAATATAGTTGGTATCGAACTTTTGGCAGAACGCCTCGCAGTACTTTTTGAACAAGTCGGGATCGGCGTCGTAGTACTCGATCGCGGCGGCTCCGGCGCCATATTTCAGTTGCGCGGCGTTCGCGTACATCGGCAGCAGATTGACGTACGCTTGCAATCCCGTCGCCTTGTGGTAGGGATTGCATACCGCGGCGAGTTTGTCATAGGATTCGCTACCGGGCTCGTCGGTAACGTAACTACCGGTATAGTTCGGGTAATCGCAGTACTCGGCGTCGCCGACTAACGGACGACGATACGCGTCGTCGTTGACGTAGACCTCGACCCCGTATTTATTTGCGAGCTTCAAGATATCGACCGTATCTCTCCCGATAAACGGCAACATGAAATCGAAGCCGCAATCGGCGTAAGTCTTCATGTATTCGTCGTCAAGATCGAGCGCGCGGAAGTTCGCCCAAGAGCCGACGCGGATGCGGTCGCGCGTGTAATACTCGCGAGAATAGTCGCCGTCGACCTTCGTGTTAAGTCCTTCGCGGATCGTCGATTCGATAAGTTTCGCGGCGGCTTCGCGCGTCGAGCCGTTGAGTTCGTTAGCAAGAGCGGCGACGTTTTTACCGACTTCGCCGTACGACTCGTAACGCTTCAACGCCTTAGCGAGCGCGGCGACCTCTTCTTTCGTCAACTTGTCTTCGGGTCGGAACTTACCGCCGTCGGCGCTCATGAGTTCGCGCGCAACGACAAAACGGATAGCCGCTTCTGAATCGCGTCCTTTGAAATCGATCGACTTTGCGTCGAGAGCTTTGTTCTTCAATCGCAAGTCGCCCCCTTCGCGAACGCAGTAAGTCACGAAACCGCGAGAAGAAACGTCGCACAGCGCTTCGACGCGCGAACCGTTGACGACGACCAATTCCTCGCGACTGCCATTGAGCTTGAACTTGTCCGGTTTCGCGGGGTTCTTCAACATGAACGCGCTGCGATCGAAAGACTTATCGACGGCTCCGCCGGGAATATAGCAGCGAAACGCGTCTTCGGTAACGACGGTCGGACGCGCGTAATCGGGTCTATCGTCGGCTTCGGCGAGAAATTCGGCCGCGGCGTCTTCCGTAGCAAAGAATCCCATACGCGAGATCGAGTACGTCGAGTCGGAGTCGCTAGGGTTGGTGGGATCGAGACGCACCTGATTGACGAGTCCTTTCCATTCCCCGCGCTTCGCTTTACGCATATCGACGACGACTTGGCGCCAGGTATCGTCGGAGACGAGCGGAAATTCCGTATAGGAGTTGTCGGAGAGCGCGACCACGTCGCCGGCGGCGTAGAATAGCGCTGCGGCGCCAAATTTCGAATCGAACTTATAGCGCATCGCGAAGAACGGATATTCCTCCGCTTCAAATCGTTCGTCTTCGCCCAATCTGATCCCGAGCGTGCAGTCTGTTCCGGTAGAATCTATCGTCACAAGTCCGAATTCTTCAAGTCCGAGACCTTGACCGACGGAGAAACGCGAGAGATCGTCGCCGTGGTTGAACACCCACTGCGGCTCGCCGGCTTGCGCGATCGCGCCGAGCGCGCCAAGGAAGAGCGTCGTTGAGAAAAGTAATCTTCTAAGTTTCATTAAGCTGTCTCCATTCTAACGCGACCTGTTGCGAAAAACCGAATCTTGCGTAAAATCGTATACGCGCTATGGCGTTATTATAACACAATGAATCAGGAAAAGAAAATGAGCGAGAAACAAATTCGTGTTGGAATCTTGATGGGCAGCGACAGCGATTGGGACAAGATCAACGGCGTCGCGAAAGCGTTGGACGAATTCAATGTAGGTTACGAGATCCACGTCATGAGCGCGCACCGCACTCCGGACAAAGTTCTCGAATACGCCTCGACCGCGAAATCTCGCGGCCTTGGAGTCATCATCGCGGCGGCCGGCGGAGCCGCGCACCTTGCCGGCGTCGTCGCTTCGCACACCACGCTTCCCGTTATCGGCATTCCGGTCAAGACCGATATGATGGGCGGTCTCGATTCGTTGCTCGCCACCGTTCAGATGCCGGGCGACGTTCCTGTCGCGACGGTCGGCACGGGCTCCGGCGGCGCGAGAAACGCCGGTATCCTCGCCGTCCAGATGTTGGCGTTAGCCGACCCCGCGCTCGCCGACGCTCTCGTTCAATTCAAAGCGAAACTCGTCGACAAGATCGCCGCTAAAGACGCCGCGTTCCAAGCGAAACTGCAATGACGCGCTAAGAACGACTCGGCTCTTTTGTTGAATTTTGCGGATTGTACTAATTAAAACGGCGTCCGCAAACGATAATACGATTAGACGCAGTTTTGCGTCCGTCGTTTTATCACCCCCAAGAGGCCGGATATGTTGTTCAAATTCACGAAAAAGCCGAGCGAAAGCGCTCCGGAAACGGTCGACGCGGCAGTCTCGACCGAAGCGAAAGCGGCAAGCGTCCCGACGTCCAGATCTTGCGGCCCTCAAGACCGCGAAGCGGAACTCGCTCGACGCGAAAGTATGCTGAACGCGAGACTCGCGGCTTTCGAAGCGGCTCAACGCCGTCAAGCGGAACTAACGACGAACGGCGTTAGATCGTCCGAACCGTTACCGACGGATCTTGACGCGCAACTCGCCGAATTGCAAGAGATCGCGGAGAAATTGGAATCGCGCGAAAAGAAGATCGCGGAACTCGCCGCCGACCTTCGCGAACGCGAAACGGCGTTAACGCAACGTCGTCGCGCGCTCGACGCTCAAGAACGCGAGATCGATAAGAAACGCGCCGAAGCGGAACGCATCAGCCTGCGCCTCGTCGCCGTTCAACAAGAGATCGACGCGAAAGAACGCCTCTTTGAGGAACGTTCGCAACGCGCGCTCGACACGATCATGCGTCAAAAAGAATCGTTGCAACAACTTCGCAAGGCCGCTTGACGCGACCGCGCGAAACGCAAGCACGTTTTGGAAACGGCGGATTCTTTTCCTTTCTAGCCGCCGTTTCGGGCGGTTCCTCCATGTGGGGAGCCGCTTTTTATTTTATATAATCTTCTTATTCCGTCTTGTTTTCTCTATCTCTCTATATTCTCCAACGCGTTTAATCGTTGAGATTCCGAATTTACCCGTCTCAACTTAGTCCATTTTTGCGTAGCCGGACTCGTATCGTTGCGATTACCGTTTAAAATAGGTTACCCCCGTCGTTTCAATTATTCAAAAATTATTTGAAAGCGCGGGAGCACAAAAACGTACATTGATACGTCGCGTCATATAAATTCCAGTCCTATTGGGAGCGCTATATTGAAAACGAAGTATTCGATCTCGACGATCCTTTTTGTCGTTTTGACGCTCTTCGCGTCGGCGTCTTATTCTCAAGACTTATTTGGGATCGGTTCCTCCTCGGATCCGTCGGGTCTCTTTTCGCCTAAGGATTTCGGCGCGGGTCTCGCTTTCCCGGGCTCTCCGGCGGCGGAGACCGTCACGATGAAAGCGAGCGTCGTCGGGGCGCCGGCAGACGTATCGGAGTACTGGACGAGCGCCGACGCGAAACTTGCGGGCTTCCTCGCGATCCAATCGGTCGTAGCGGACGGTTGGCACATCTATACGCCGACGCAAGGCGAAGGGGGTATGCCGACGAAATTCACGCTCGCCGTCGATACGCCCGTCGAAGGCGTCACGCTCGGCGAAGTCAAGCTCGCGTCGGAATGCGTTATTGCGGAAGACGCGCTTGGCGCGAAACTTGAAGAACTGCTCGGCGCCGTCGACTGGATCGCGCCGATCTACGGCGACGTCGATATCGCGAGCGTCGCGATCTCCGGAACGCTCGACGGGCTAGCCTGTTCCGAGGGCGAAGGTGGCGCGTGCGTTCCGCAGAAAAAAGACTTTACCGCGAAATACGAAGACAAGGACGTCGCCGACGTCTTAGCCGCCGCGGAGAAACTTAACCCGGTCGCCGTCGAGACCGCGCAGACGCTCGCCGCCGACGCGACGGAAACGGCCGAGAACGCCGCGCAAACGGAGAACGGCGAACAGACCGTCGTCGAAGGCAAGACCTCCGGCAAAGCGTTCCTCGTCCTGCTGCTCACCGCGTTCCTTGGCGGGTTGATCTTGAACGTTACGCCGTGCGTACTGCCGGTCGTCGGTTTGAAGATCCTCTCCTTCTTTGAACAAGCGGGCAAGAGTCGCGCCAACGCGTTCATGCTCAACGTCTGGTACACGCTTGGTGTGTTGCTCGTCTTCGGCGTTCTCGCGTTCGCGAGCATGGGGCTTAGTTTCCTCTTCACGCGCGCTATCTTCCAGATCCTGATGAGCGCGATCGTCTTCTGCATGGCGTTGAGCTTGATGGGCGTCTGGGAACTTCAAACCCCGGCGTTCCTTGGCGGCGAAAAGACGACGGAACTGTCCTCCAAAGAAGGTCCTTTCGGAGCGATCTGTAAAGGCGTCGTGACGACGTTGCTCGCGATCCCTTGCGGCGCGCCGCTGCTTAGTCCCGCGCTCGACTGGGCTAGCGAAACGACGCGTCAAGGTCAGATGGGTCTCGTCGTGATCGTCTACCTCGTCATCGGTCTCGGCATGGCGTTTCCGTTCCTCGTTGCGGGCGCGTTCCCGGAACTGCTGAAATTCTTCCCGAAGCCGGGAGAATGGATGTTAACGTTCCGCAATGTCATGGGTTACTTCCTGCTCATCGCGGTATTGTGGATCCTCTACTCCGCGCCGCTGGAATACCTGCTTCCGTCGATCGCGTTCCTGTTCTCGCTGTGGTTCGCGTGCTGGAATATCGGTAGAAATCAGTGGGAATTCGAGAACACGAAAAAGAAGGTCGTCGGCTGGATCGTCTCGTTGGTCGTGGTTGCGATCGTCGCGGTCTGTTCGTTCAACTTCCCCGGCAATCCGAATCACACGACGCTTCAAAACGCGGGCTCCGCGAAACTGACGCGTTGGGCGATCCGCGCGGAACGCGAAGGCGCGCTGACGCAAGACCACTGGGCGTTGTTCGATCGCGAGACGCTCGATCGCGAACTCGGCAAGGGTCGCGTCGTCGCCGTCGACTTCACCGCGGACTGGTGCATGAACTGCAAGTTCTTAGAGAAAACGATCTTGCATACGCCGGAAGTAGAAGCGATCTTCGACGATAAGAACGTCTTGACGCTGACCGCAGACTGGACGAACCAAGACGCGCAAACGCCCGAGATCCTCGCTATCAACGAGTTGCTGGACGCCAACGGCGCGCGTCAAGTGCCGACGCTGATGATCTTCACGCCGTCCGCGCCCGAAAAGCCGATCGTTCTTCGCGGACTCTACACGAAAGCGGCGCTACTCGAAGTCTTGGAAACGCTTTGAGCCGCGTCTAAATAAATCAATATCAAGAGATACAATAACGGAAAGATATCGATGACCTCGAATCAAGAAGCCTTGGAAAAGCTGCGTTGGAAAAAGTTCCCCGTCTTGAACGACGGTTTCGTTTGTCTCGTCGACGTAATGGGTTCCGACGACTCGATCGTCCAAGCGGCGCGCGTTAGTTACGGCGAAGGCACGAAATCCGTCTCGGACGACCGCACGTTGATCCGCTACCTCATGCGTCATCGTCACACCACGCCGTTCGAGATGGCGGAAGTCAAATTGCTCATCCGCATCCCGATGGACGCTTGGCGACAATGGATCCGCCACCGCACCGCGTCGGTCAACGAATACTCGACGCGCTATTCCGTCGCGATCGATTCCGCGCAAACGACGGAACCCGACGCTTGGCGCGCTCAGGCGACGACGAATCGTCAAGGCAGCGCGGGGTACCTCGATCCGGCGCTCGGGGCGGAACTGACGGAATCGGAACGCAAGATCCAAGCGGAAGTCCGAGCGCTTTACGAGAAACGCGTCGAACTCGGGGTCGCTCGCGAACAAGCGCGTAAAGACCTGCCGCTCTCGACGTACACGCAAGCGTATTGGAAGTGCGATCTTCACAACCTCTTCCATTTCCTGAGCTTGCGCATGGAAGGACACGCGCAGTTGGAGATCCGCGAATACGCGACGATCATCGGCGAAGAGATCGTTAAGCCGTTGTTTCCTTGCGCTTACGACGCGTTTGTCGATTATCGTCTGCAATCGGAAACGCTTTCCCGACTCGAACAAGAGACGATCGCGCGTCTTGCCGCGACAGGTAAAGTCCCCGCGAGCGTCGAAGACTTCATGACATGCGGAGACGCGTCGTGGCATGGACTTACGCGCTGCCGCGAACGCGACGAGGCGCTTGAAAAACTTATTAAAATGGGACTCGTGCGCGGAGAATGATCTTTTACGCTCCAGGCGCCCCCTTAACCATATTAGAAAAAGGAAACCGACGCAATGACTAGCAAAACTAAACTCGCGCTATTATTAGCGTTATCGGCGTCGACGATTGCTTACGGCTCTACGAGCGTTCCCTGCTTTGCCGAAGACGACCAAAATCTCCCGCTCGTTCTTGGAGGCGATGAAAAAGAAGCGCCGACAACCGAAAGCGCGGACGACGAAAATGAAGACGAAACGTTGCCCGCTCCCGCCGTTATCGACGGCGACGACGTCGAAACCTCGAACGACCTGTTGCTTCCGCCTCTCGAAGAAGGCGTCGTAGAAGAAACGATCGTCGAGGGCGACGAGATCGTTATCGACGGCGAGCTGACGGAAGAGCAGATGTTGCAACTCTCCAATCAGCCGATGTTTAAAGAATTCACGACGGTAGTCGGCGACCTCGCGCCTCTTCCCGAAGAGATCGACGTTGAGGCGTTGAACGTTCCCGGCGCGCAACTTGTCGTCCCGTCGACGCCGACGATCGTCAAAGAAGCGCTTCCGGAAGTTACGCTTGAAGAGGCGACCGCGCATCTTGACGAAGTCTTGGAGATTGCGAAAGTCGACCTCGAAGCGTTGGAACTTAGCGCGAAAGATCGCCGCTCTATCGCGCAACTCGACGTGGAGATCAAACGCCTTTGCCCGTTGTGGATCGATTCGGAACTGAATCGCGCGACGATCGGTCGTCGCGAACTCAACTGGCGTCAACGCGGGGAACTCTTCACGACGACGGATCCTAAGCCGCTCGACGTCGAAGGTTCGGACTGGGCGATGGCTCCCGACGCGCCGTACTTCTTCCAAGTCACGACGTCGGATACCGGCGAAGTCTTCTACACGAAGGCGGGCGACTTCGAACAAATCGACCCTATGAACCTTCTTTCGCCGGCGCTCGTTCGCGAAGATCGCGCTTATCTGCTCTCGCTTGAACCGGGCAAGGTCAATCCGACCGGCAACTCCGCGCGTATCAAGGTCAAGAAGAACGGTCAAGTTCAAGGAACCGCCGCCAACGGTATCGGCATCACCGACGTCGATCTTGCGACGGTCGCGCTGTTTACGTTCGAGAACGCGGCGCGTCTCGCGTCCGAAGACGGCGTATTCTTCACGCCGACGCAATACTCGGGCGAACCGACGCAAGTCCGTCTCCTTCCGGGAACCCAACTTGGGGTAACGAACGGCAAGGTTCTTCCGTCCAACGGCAAGCCGGAAGAGATCTTCACGCGTATCGCCGTCTTGTGCAAGTCGAAGAAACGCCTCGTCGAGATCCTTTCGCAACCTAGCGTCCAATAACGACCTTTAAGCGTCGCGGCGTCTACCCCAGTCGTCGCGGCGTTTTTCTTTATTGATTTGAACCACGATGAAAGTAGTCGATCTTTTTGCCGGTTGCGGCGGACTTAGCCTTGGATTTCAGCAAGCCGGTCTCAACGTCGTCGCGGCGTTCGAGCGTTGGCAGACGGCGGTGGAATGCTATCGCGCGAATTTCACGCATCCAGTTTTCGATACGGACCTTAGCGACGTAGAGAAAGCGGTAGCGCAAACGCGTAAGTTCAAGCCGGACGTGATAATCGGCGGGCCGCCTTGTCAAGATTTCTCGCAAGCCGGGAAACGCGTCGAAGCGGGTCGCGCGGACCTCACCGAGTGTTACGCGAAGATCGTCGCGCAGATCGCGCCAAAGGCCTTTGTGATGGAGAATGTCGCAAGAGCGCAACAGAGCAAGGCTTACGGCAAGGCGCGCGAGATACTCAAAACGGCGGGTTACGGCTTGACGGAACTCGTGTTGGACGCGTCGTTGTGCGGCGCGCCGCAGAAACGCAAACGTTTCATCTGCTTTGGGTTACAAGGCGCGGAAGACGGTTTCGCAAAACAGACGTTCCTCGATCGACTCTCAAAGAAGCCGACGACGCTGCGCGATTATCTTGGCGACGAACTCGATTTCGAGTATTACTACCGCCATCCCAGGAATTATAGTCGTCGCGCAGTATTCTCCGTGGACGAGCCCGCGCCGACGATGCGAGGCGTCAATCGCCCGGTGCCCAAAGGCTACCCCGGCCATCCCAAAGACCCGTGCCCCGTCTCGCCCGATATGCACGTCCTCAGTACGCTCGAACGTTCACGCGTTCAGACGTTTCCGCGAGACTACAAATGGGTCGGCAAGAAAACGCAGGTCGAGCAGATGATAGGCAACGCCGTCCCGGTCGAGCTCGCGAAGTTCGTCGCCGAGGTCGTTAAGACCGAGATCAAGAAGTCGAAGAAAACTAAGAAAGCGCGTTGAACGCTGATATAAATAGTTAATACGCAACGGTTAGCATAGCGTTAATAAAGAAGCCCGTCGAGGGCGTTTGAACCTCGACGGGCTATTCTATTTTCTATAGCCGACGGCGTTTAGCACCGCAAGCTCATTCGCTCAACTTGACGACCGGTTCAAAGAGTATCCTGACGGGCCCGATCAAGCCGGAAGGCGCTTGGTTCTTGTAGCGCGACGGGATGTTCTTGTAGAGATTGACCGCGGCGTTGTACACCTCGACTTCCAACAAGTTCTCCCCTTCTACGATCGCGTCGGCGACGTCGAGCGTCCACGGCGGCGTCGGCTTATCCGCGACGAGCTTGCCGTTGAGATAGACGCGACAGCTGACGCCGACGGCGCCGAGGTCGAGCGTTATCTTACCGTCGGCGCGCGTCTTACCGTTCCACGAGAACGTCTTGGCGTATTTCGCGCCGCCGGAATAATTCTCCAACACGCCGCGTTCGTTCCAGTTCCCAAGTTCAGTCTTGCCCTTCTCGCACGTCAAGCGGATCGGCTCGGGACATATCGCGCCGTCGTGTTTTCCGACGCGCGTCGGGCTTAGCGTCAACGAGACCGTCGACTCGCGCTCGAGCTTGTTCTCCAACTCGATAGTCGTCCAGACGACGGGTGCGTCGCGCAACGCCCCGGCGCCGGCATCGAGAGCGTCGGAAACGCGCTTCCCTTGCCAGAAATCGGCGCCGGAAACAACTGTCTTCGCCAGCTTCGCTTTGACCGTCTTACCGTCGACGAGCGTTTCGACAACGTCGGCGTAAGCGGGAATATTCAACGCTTTGAGCCCCGCCGGCGCGACGAAGGACAAGCGTTGTTCGGAGACGTTAGGCAAGAGCTCGTATTCCAACACGCCGGGCATATCGAACCATATCGTCGCCAACGGCGTGCGCGTCGCGGGATCGAGCATAGCGGGCGTTTCTTCTCTAAGTCCCGTCGCCATACCGTTAAACGCGCCGTTATCAAGTCCGTCTAACGCGATCGTCTTCGAGGCGGTCCGGTCGGAGTCTTGGCGTTGAACGAACGCGCAAGCGTACCGCCCGGCGGCGTCGTAACGCAGTAAGACGGGCGAATATTCGCCGATATCGCTCGCGACGCCAAGACGGTATTCGCCTTCCAACTTCTTGCCGTCGAGGTAGATAGCGGCAGGCGCGCCGCCGGAGACGTAGACGTCGACAAGCGCGGAACCGTCTTGCTCGCCGACGCGCTTAGCGCCGACGTAAGACCATAAGTAATAGACGCTTCCGGCGTCTTCTGGCTCGAATACCGTCTCGTTGAACCCGTCGCCGACGGCGCCAAGGCCGATGAAGCGCGAATCGATCTTCTCTTTGAGTCCGTGATAGCCTTCGTGACCGGGATTCCCTTCGATCCCCCAACGCCACGAGAAGGAATACGGCGTCCATTTGAACGTCTTGCCGTCGAACTCGACTTCGCGCGCGGGGTCGACGTTCTTCATCTTCGCCAACGTCGCTTCCAGTTGCGTCAGATCGGCGTCTTTCGGGAACGGTCCAAGGCGATAGAACTTGCGTCCGAAATCGTTGAGACAGTACCCAACGCCTTCGACGTCAAAGCGTTGCGCTTCGGGCCCCATCACGGGCTCGGAGGCTGGCAAGCGGTAATCGCCCCAGCGGTTGTCGAGGGTCGGAAGTATCTCGAACTCCCATTCTCCTGCGAGCGCGAGCGCGGACGCTTCGTCTTTCGCGACGCCGTTCAGCGTGACTTCTTTACCGTCAAGCGTCGTCAACGCGATCTTATCGCCGCCGTAAACTCGCGCGTTCCAACCGCTTTGCGCGTCTTGCGTCAGCGCGTCGACAACGGCGCCGTTGAATTCGAGTTTCGCGACGGCGTTCGTCGGTCTCTCGTCGCGCCAGAACACGATCAAGCCGGCTTCGTCTTCGGCGTAAGGCCATTGCACGACGCTAGTTCCGTCAAGCGCGCCGTCCTTGGGTACGACGGTGACGGCGGGTTCGCGCGTCGTTCCGTCCCAAGCGTTATAGAATTCCGCGCGACCTTGCGAACGGAAAGCGAGCGCAGCGTTCTTCTTACCCTTCATCACGAAATAGATATCGGCGCGGTCGGTCGCGCGCTTCATGAACGAGCAAGGCGCAAACGTATCCGCGTCAAAGACTTCGCGAGGCCGGTCCGCCAATAGCGCGTCGAGCTCGCTCCACATACGCGCGTCGTCGGTAGCCGTAACGTTTTTATTTTCCGCGAGTTCCGTATTGACGCCGGTGCGGTGCAAGACGTGGACGTTGCCGCGATCGAGTTTCGCGAGTTGGTCGACTCCGTCGGCGCTCTTACGCCATTCGTCGTCGGGCGCGTCGAGCGTATAACGGAAATCCTCGGCCGTCGCAAGCGTATTTACGCCGTCGCTTAGCGCGAAGAACAGCCCCGCGGAACCAAGGCGCGGTTCGTCGGCGTCGTGTCCGTCGATCGCGATCACGTCGCCGTCGCGCAACGTCAACACGCCGCCCCATCCCGTACTATAATCGGCGTTATCGCAGAGCTTAACGCCGTTGAGATATACCGCGCCGGCGTTGTCGCAGAAGAATCGCGCTTGAAGCTCCTTAGCTTCTTCGCCAACGCCTTGAACGACCCACTTGAGATACACGTCGCGTTTGAGCTCTTTCGCCCACACCCAACGCCCTTTGAATCCGCCGGGGTACTCGCGCACTTTCGAAACGACGCCGTTTTCGTCGACTTCGTCATTCGGGCTTTCTTCGGCATAGGCGGAGAGGAACGCGCCGACGCCACCCGCCGCGTTACGCGTGGTCGAACTCGTTTTCGAACTCGGGTCTACGCCAAATATCTCTTTAACGATATCGTTCACATAGGAATCGTCTCTACCTACGCGGTCGGACGCGGCGGGCAAGCGATCGAGCGCGACGACCGTACCGCCGGCGCGATAGAATCGCAAAGCCGCTTCCAACGTCGAGATACGAACGCCTTCAAGAGACGGAAGAACTAAGACGCTATGCTCTCCTCCGGCGACGACGAGCTTTCCGTCGCGCGTCTCGGCGCGTTGCAGCGATTCGTCGTCGATAAAGAGGATATCGCGGCCTTGGGCATAGATACGCGAGGCGGCTTCAAACGCGACGTTTCTCGCGCGTTCGCCGTCGAGTTTCGCGTGATACGCGGAGACCGGGTAGACGATAACGGTTTCGGCTTGCTCTACCCCGCGAGTCAGCGCGAAAGATAAACGTTCAAAGTATTTTAGGAACGATCCAAACGTTTCCCAATACGGTTGACGGAAGTGGTAGCACGGGGGCGCCCATTCCCAGTATCCGCCGTAAGTCGTGTAATATAAACCGTGGAGATTCAACAAGTTCGCGCCAAAAAGAAAATTCTCGTTGGTGGCGAAGAAGAGCTGCTTAGGCTCGGCGCCCCACCCGAAGCTGTGATAGCCTTCGAGCCAGACGCGAGGACGATCGTAAAAGTGCGCGATCGAAGAAGACACTTTGTTCTTGATGAAGTCGGCGTGTCCTCCGGGCGTGTCGTGTCCGGGGGCGGTGTACCAACGCACGGCACTGAAATAATCGCAGAACTCGTACGGGTCTTTTCCTCTGCTTCCGGGGTCGCAAGCGTAGATACGCTCGCGCTCCGCGTTCCAGTTATAGATCGGAATGAAGTATCGTTCTTCCGCCAACTTAACGCGGACGTCCATATAGTCGAGTCGATACTTTTCCGTCGCAGGTCCAAGGTCGGCGCCAAACATCGCGGGTATAGCGGTCCAGTACCAATACCCCTTGCGTTTTTGGAACGCCTCGGGCAAGTCGTCGGTCCAGATCGTCTCGCCGGTGCCAATTTGTAATTCGTCTTGGAAGAAATAATCGAGTCCGAGATTCGAGCCGTCGTCTTTACCGCCAAGAGCTTGTATAGCGCGTGATTCAAACGGTTTGAAGAATCGTTCCACGACCTTTTTCCCGGCGTCGGGATGCAGCGGGTTAAGCGTCTGCGGTTCGCGTTTCGCGCGATAGATCCAGACCTCGCTATCGAGATCGATCTGATAAGCATCATAGTTAACATCAAACGCGACAAAGTTTTGCGCGTCGATTTTCCCGTCGGCGGAGATAGGATACGCGATAACGCCGACGATCTCGTCGTCCTCAACTTGCGCAAGTTGCGCTTCTGTAAACGCGTCGCGCAGTCGCGTTCCGGCAGCGACGCGTTCTCTCGCGGCGACGCGCAACGTTCGGCTCTGCGTGTCTTTATCGCAATATATCAAGCGGTCGTAGAGATTGCCGGGCGAATTCTGCCAGTCGAGCGTGTACCCGCTGAGCCCGACGCCCATATTCAGTTCGCGACAATGCGCCGCAACTTGTTGGAACGCGTCGAACCATTCCGGCGTAAAGACTTCCGGATCGTTAGGATAAGTCAGCCAGTTGGGTTGAACGGCGTTGCGAACGTCTTGGTGCGCGTAATTCACTTGCACGCCGGATACGCCTTTACGCGCCAGTTCGTCAAGCTGCCAATTCAATCTCTCAACGTCGAGTTTATCGCCGGTCCACCACCAAAACGGAACTTCGCCGTACCCGGCGGGCGGATCGGCAAAACCTTCGTTGATAGCGAGGCGCCGATCTTGCGCCAAAACGAGAGACGTCGCGACGCTAAACGCGAACGTAAGAAGGAAGATAGGTAGGAACTTATTATAACGCGTCATCCTGCGTCCTCTCGCGCGCTCGCCGCGTCGACAAGCGCGTCATGTTTATATCAAGAAATAATAGGAGATATATCAGAACTCGTCGACCAGATCGTCGACGTCAAACGGTTTCCCGACGACGCGCACTCTGCCCCAGAGGTCGCGGCGTTCGTAAAATTCGCGTTCATGAGGGCGAACGTCGTTTGCGAGCAAGACGATCGGGACTTGCCGATACGCTTGTTTTATTGCGGAAAGCGTACCCGGGAAATCGGGATCGGAGAGGTCGACGACGTCGACGACGACGCGCGCGACTTCTTCCGGGCGTTTCGTATTGGACTCCAACGCGAACGGAACTTCCGTAAACGTCTCGTACCCGGCGTTTTGAAACGAATCTTTGAGAAGCGCTTCCATCTCGCCGTCGACGGTCAAGATCGCGACGAGTCCGCGTGGCGAATCGTATCTTTTACCTTCACAAGGTTTCGCTCTCGCCATGATATCGGCGTTAGTGGCGAGCGGCGATTGCGCGAAGAGTCCTTTCGAGCCGTTCGATAAGATAAAGCGTTCCAATTCGTCGCGCCCGGTAGCACGCCAACCGTCGAGATAGAAACGTCTTACGCCATGGAACGTCTCTCCGGTGCGTTCCTCGCCCATGCATAGCGTTCCGGCAACGAGAACGATCGGCGCCAACGGGTTAACGCGGCGTATCGTCTCAACGTCCGCGACGCTAAATTCGTTAGGGAACGAACGACAGAGTATGAAGAGGTCGACGTCGTAGACCGAGCGCAGCGACGGCTCGGGGTTGTCGAGCGATTCGTCGATAAAACGCCCCGTCGACGCGTCGATACTCAGTTCGACGCGCGTCGCGACTTCGCATTTATTGCGATCGCTAAACATACGCACGTCGCGTTCCAACTCGTGAAATTCGCCGCGGGAGACGCGGCCGCCAAGGAATATTCTCATAACGTTTCGTCCTAAAACGGGTAAAACTTAACGTCTCCCATTATACAACGCGTAAAACAAAGATTCAACCCGCGTCGGCGACTAACGCGATCCGCACGCCAAGATAGCCGTGGCGATGGTCCGGCGGATCCTTATGTCGAAACGCGATTCGGCAGCGCGACGGCGTGCTATGCCAACTCCCGCCGCGTAACGATTTGAATTCGCCTTCCGCGGGTCCGGTCGGATCGACGACGCCGTCTTCCGCGTCGACGTCCGGAAACTCGGCGAACCAGTCACGTCGCCATTCCCAGACGTTTCCGCAGACGTCGCGCAATCCCCACGCGTTTGCGCGATAACGCCATACGGACGTCGTATGCGCGAGATAACCGCCCCCCGCGACGCGGTCGTCGATATTGGCGTCGAGCGAAGTCAGCGTCTCGCCGGTATGATACGGCGCGTCGGAACCGGCTCTAAACGCGTATTCGCCTTGCGCTTCCGTCGGCAGCTCAAACCACAAGCCGTCGGGCGCGACGTTCAACGCGTTGAGCTTCGCCAAGAACGCTTGACAATCGTACCACGAGATATGCTCGACAGGCAGGTCGTCGCCTCGCGCTTCGCTCGGGTCGTTTCCCATCACGGCGCGCCACATCGCCTGCGTCACGAGCGTTTCCAATATCCAAAAGCCTTGCGTCAGCGATACTTTATGCAGTCGTTCATTATCGCGGCGTCCCGGTTCGTCGACGGGACTGCCCATTGTCGCCACACCCGGCGGACAGTACCGAAACGGAAACTCGACGCGTTCGATCGTCAGCGTCATGCGGCGCCCGGCTTGCGTTCCTTGTTCGCGGTTCATACGATTCTTTCTTCAGCGTCACAGAAAAAATAAGCCCGGCTTCGTAATAATACCAAGCCGGGCGAGAGTATCAACTTAAACGCCGCTTATCATTTCGCGGTCGCTTTTTCGTAAACGTCGAGCAGATCCGACAACACCTTTTGCACCGCGGCGTCTTCTTTTTCGCTCGCGTTGTAGCGGTCGTACATCTTCGCGATCTCGGGCCCGCGGAGCATCGAGCCGTTCGCGGCAAGTTGGCGCGCAAACGCGTCGACCGCCTTTTGGCGTTGAGCGATGGAGAAACGGTTGTCGCCGGCAAGTTCGACTAACGCGTTTTGCGCGTAGTTCGTCTTGATCGAGGCGGCGTATTCGATACCTTCGTCAAAGAATTCGGGCGAGCTGAGGAAACGACGGATCATATCGTTGGCGCGATCGAATTCGTAATTCGCGGTCTCGGTCTTGGACAGCGCCAAGTAGGCGTTCGCGGCGGCCTTAGCTTGCGCAAAACGGACGTTCGCGGGAACCTGCGCGGGCTTAACGTAGTCGAAGAGGCGTTGCAACGCCATCGAGCCGGATTCAAGGTCGTAAGGCATGGGGTAAACGAACGCGTTAGGTTCTTTACCGACAAGCAGATTCGCGGAGGTATCCTCGCCGTCTTCCGTCGTGCCCACGAGAAGCGGGACGTCGGCGGTGCGGACGTCGGCGCGAAGCGTTTGCGCGATAACGCGAGCGTCGGGCGTACCGATACGCGCGGCAACGACGACGAGTTCGACGTCGGCGCAACCTTGCGCGGCAAGCAACGCGTCGCGACCGGTCGTTACGGGTCGGACCTTGTAGCCTTGTTGTTGAAGGATATTGCCAATGCGACCGCAGTCGTCCAGTTTCGGCGCGGCGACGACGGCGACCTTAGCGCCGGTCGAAGTCGTGAACCATTCGAGCATGCGTCCGACTTTCGCGGAACCGATGTAAGAGCGTTTCGGCGCCCATTTTACGATAGCGGCGATCGCTTCGTAGCGCACGCGACGGTCGGCGCACAACGCGGCCTTCACGACCGGAGTCGATTCGCCGTAGGAATAGACGCAGTTCTCGTCGCCGATATCGCGCAGCCACACGACCGGCAACAACGCGGCTTGGCAGCGGTCGTAATCGATCGCGGCGCGTATCGCCGATTGCAACGCGTCGACGTCGGCGTCCGGGAAAGCCGCTTGCAGTTCTTCAAGCGCTTCGGCGGGAGTCGCGTTCTTATTGAGTTCTAATTCGGAGGTCGCGACGATAGCGAGATCGAGCGAACCGGTAAGCGCGACGTTCGCCTTGACGCCGACGCGGTAAGCAAGTTGCGCTAAACGCGCGGATTCTTCAAGATAGGCGACTTCGACGGGAACGACTTCCTTGACGGGCGCGCCGTTCTTTTCGTCCCAAGTCCAGAATTCCGTTTGACCTTCGACGGTCTTCGGGAGCAATTCCGTGCGCTTGAAATAGCCGAGCGCTTTGCGATACGTATCGCGAACGAAATCGGCTTGCGACGGAAGTTCTTTGTATTGTTTCGCCAACGCGGTCATAAGCGCGTCTTGCGTCGCTTTGTCAGCGACGCCGTCGTACAACATCGCGAGAAGCTCGGGACCGACGCGGAGGTCTTGCAGCTCGCCAAGCACGGAGACGGCGGGCGCGACGACTTCGACGTCGCCGTTGCGAACCGTCTGCGCCAACGCCTCGACGGCGTCGGATTCGAAGAACGGAATAAGTTCTTTCGCGGCGGCGCTATTCACGTCGTCGGCAAGGTCGGCGATCAGCAACGCGAGCGCGGCCGAACCGCCTCTGCGCAGATCGAGGATCGCGGCGGCGCGACTTTCGGTGGAACCGGACTGAGCGCGAGCGATCGCTTCACGCAACGCGGTCTCGCCTTCCCACGCTTTACGCGCGACGGCGGAGACTTTTTCAAACGCTTGCGCGCCGGCGGGCCCAACTTCGGGCAACGCGACGAGATAGGTCGAACGCCCCGACCCGAGCGCGTCGAGAATAGCGGCGGCTTCGTCAGGTTTGGCGTCGGGCGCTTCGAGCGCTTTTTCTACTAAGATCTTCGCGAAGAGCGGGCGCCCAACGCGAGCGACGCGCGCGGCCGCGCTGAACCATTCCGCGGCGTTTTGCGGTCTTTCGCCCAGAATAGCGGTCTCGGCGGCGTTCATGGTCTTCATGAAGTCGTCTTCAGTCTTCAATTCGTCCGGCACGTCTTCGGGACGCGGGTATTTAGCGCGTTCGTCGTCGGCGGCAGGCGCGTTTTCAGTCGCGGGCGCCTTCTTCACGGGCGCGGCGGGCGCGCTAGTCGCAATAGGAGACGGCGCGAAAGGTCCGGCGTTAGACGCGGAATCGAACGGACTTTCGTCGTCGGAGTCGACGGCGTCGCTATCGTCGCTAAAAGGATCGGAAGCGTCTTCGTCGTCCCCAAAGGGATCGTCGTCCTGCGCGTAAACGACTCCGGTCGACGCCAATTCGCCGACGTTCATCAAAGCCTCGTCGACTACAGAAGCGCTCGAAAGGCAGCCCATAGCGCCCAGCATTCCCAACGCAAGAATATATCGATTTCGCATAATATCGTTCGTTCCTACCTTTTGTATTCGAATACGCGCAAAACATTACGTCCGCGCCAACGACAAAAAAGTCGTCCTCTATAATTATAGAGCCCGCCGCGCCCTTGCGACATATCGACACAAAAATTATTTCACCTTTTTCACTCCCGCGAGACCTAATAGGCGCGAGAGTTGTATTATTTCAAATTACAGGAACAAGGGGTATTTTATTCCCATCCTTCCTATCTCGCCAAAATTGACTCTATTCCAATTCGATCGCTCGTACGCGCTCGAATACGCCGCGTGATAAGGCGATAAAAAAACGCGGTCGAAGATCGCTAGGACCTCCGACCGCGCTTGCGATCGACTAGTTACGCGTCAACGCGTCACTTGTTCGCCTTGAAGAATTCGATCAAAGCGTTGGTGGAAGCGTCGTGAGCAGTGACGGGTTCCGTGGAAGTCAATTCGGGAAGGACGGCCTTCGCGAGTTGCTTGCCAAGTTCGACGCCCATTTGGTCGAAGGAGTTGACGTTCCAGATCATACCTTGGACGAAGATCTTCATTTCGTACATCGCGATCAACGCGCCGAGCATCGACGGGGTGAGCTTCTTGAAGAAGATCGTGTTGGTAGGACGGTTGCCGGTGAAGACCTTGGAAGGCGCCAAGCGGCGAGCTTCGGCTTCGTCGAGACCGGACTTGATCAGTTCGGCGTAGGCTTCTTCTTCCGTCTTGCCCTTCATGAGAGCTTCAGTTTGCGCGATGAAGTTGGCGATCAACTTAGCGTGGTGGTCGCCGATCGGGTTTTGAGTTTGGACGGGAGCGAGGAAGTCGCAGGGGATCAACTTCGTGCCTTGGTGGATAAGTTGATAGAACGCGTGTTGGCCGTTGGTGCCGGGTTCGCCCCAGACGATCTGACCGGTGGAGTAATCGACGCGGTTGTTTTCGCGGTCGACGCCCTTGCCGTTACTTTCCATATCGCCTTGTTGCAAGAAAGCGGCGAAGCGACGGAGGTATTGGTCGTACGGAAGAATAGCTTGCGTTTCGGCGTTCCAGAAGTTGTTGTACCAAACGCCCAAGAGAGCCATCAAGACCGGGATATTTTCGCGATAAGGCGCGGTGCGGAAATATTCGTCCATTTCGTGAGCGCCGGCGAGGAGTTGTTCGAAGTTGTCGAACCCG
Organism: Thermoguttaceae bacterium; assembly: GCA_045599605.1. Lineage (GTDB taxonomy): Bacteria > Planctomycetota > Planctomycetia > Pirellulales > Thermoguttaceae > RUG369. Next base: position 82,502 of record JAZRWE010000029.1, on the reverse strand, counting down.
ACGGCGAGAGCAATGCTGAGGCCGATCGCGCTCCACAAGGAGTAACGACCGCCGACCCAGTTCCAGAACTCGAACATATTTTCGGGGTCGATACCGAAGGCTTCGACGTCTTGACGATTGGTGGAGAGCGCGACGAAGTGCTTCGCGACGGCTTTTTCATCTTTGGCGGCGGCCAAGAACCATTCCTTAGCGGACTTGGCGTTGGTCATCGTTTCAAGCGTGGTGAACGTCTTAGAAGCGACGATGAAGAGGGTCGTTTCGGGGTTCAGCTTCTTGAGCGTTTCGGCAATGTGAGTGCCGTCGACGTTGGAGACGAAGTGGGGGGTAATGTTGGTTTGGTAGTGTTCCAACGCTTCGCAGACCATGCAGGGGCCGAGGTCGGAGCCGCCGATGCCGATATTGACGACGTCGGTGATCGCTTTGCCGGTGTAGCCGAGCCATTCGCCGCTGCGAACTTTTTCGGAGAACGCCTTCATCTTCGCCAAGACGCGGTTAACGTCGGGCATAACGTCTTTGCCGTCGACCATGATCGGGGCGTTGCAGCGGTTGCGCAGAGCGACGTGCAAGACCGCGCGACGTTCCGTCAAGTTGATCTTTTCGCCGGTGAACATCAGCTCGGCTTTTTCTTTGATCTGAGCTTGTTCCGCCAACGCGACGAGAAGATCGATCGTTTTTTCCGTGACGCGGTTCTTCGAATAATCGAACAGGATATCGCCGTGCTTGACGGAGAATTTGTTGAAGCGTTCGGCGTCGGCCGCGAACATTTCGCGCATCGTCGTCGATTCCAATTCCTTCTTATGAGCTTCGAGATCTTTCCAAGCCGGAGACTGCGTTAATTTCGACACTGCTCTGTATTCCTCATATAACTCGTTATGCTTACGACGTCTCGCGACGTCGATCGGACGCGTCGCAAACGCGTCGCGTTTTTATAGTATTGTCGCGGTAATTATAACCGCGTTTACAAAAAATATCAATAAGGGGCTATGAAAGCGCGCGACGCCAGAAATATGCGTCAAATTCGGGCGAATCGTCGTCGGACCGCGTAAAGCCGTTGGCCGCCAACACGCGTTGCGACGCGATATTGTCTTTGAGCGTCTCCGCGACGATCGCGACAATATCGTCGCGCGTCTTACCCCACTCGACGAACGCGGCAAGCGCTTCCGTCATGAATCCTTGTTCGCGAAACGGCGGATCGACTCCGTAGCCGATTTCCGCCTCCGCGTCGATCGGCGCGCCTTTAAAACAGGCGTTGCCCACTTCTGCCAAACTCGCGCGATCGACCAACGCCCAAATCGCGCCGTAAACAAACATATCGCGATCCATCGTTAAACCGACTTCAATCAGCCAATTCAAAGCTTTTCGCGTGTCGGGATCGGGCTCCAAAGGCGGCTCGCTCAAACCGAGAGCGTCCGCATACGCGTCAACGTCCGTTAAATACAGCTGCGCTTCGTCGTAAGTCAACGGCGCGATATCCAAACGCGGCGTTACGATACGAATAGACCTTCCTTGGAACACGCCCGGAATGTCGGCCGCGTTCTCGTTCGTAAGAATTAAAACGTTTTTTTCTGTCATTCGACGTCTCAAATCAATAGTTTGAAATTCAAAAGTTTTAGAAATTTACATAACTCTGCCGCCAATCGAGAAAATCGTTGATCGCTGTCTTCCAGTCGGGAATCTTATACGCGTTTTCAAGCGCGTCGTACTTCTCGGAGCGCAACACCGTAAACGCCGACTGAGGCGCGGTTTGTCCATACTCTTCTCCTGAAATACCAACAACTTCTCTATTGCGGAAACCTGTTTGTTTAAAAAAGTACTCGGCGACTTCTTTATGCGTAGCGCGCGAGTTGCCGGTAAGATGGTATACCCCGCGAGCGTTGACGGCAAGAAGCGTCTTCAACGCGCAGAGGATATCGATCGACCACAACGGTTCCATCAAGCGGTCGTTCAAGCAGGAGATGCGTTTCGTGCGCGTTATCGAGTTGAGCAACGATTCGATCAAGTTGCCGCTCGAATACTCCGAGGTCTCGCCAAAGAGTGACGAGAAACGCAAGACGAGCGATTTCGGCGCTTCCAACGCGACGCGTTCGCTTTCGAGCTTCGTTTTCGCGTAGACGCTGACAGGATTGGGAACGTCGGACTCGCAGAACCCGGGCGCGTCGGGCGAGATCGCGTCTAGGTTCGCGGCGCCGGCGCCGTCGGCAAGACTCTTGCGATAGAAGATCTCTCCGCAACCAAATTGCACGAGAAGCGCGCCGGTTCGACGAGCGGCGGTCTTCAAATTGGAAACGCCGTGAGCGTGGATATTGCGCGCGGTGTTAGGACGCGATTCGAGCCAATCGACGACGTTGACGCCGCTAGCGTTGATAATGACGTCGGGTCTAAAATCGCCGATCGTCTCGACGGCGTTGAGTCGTGAGCAGACGTCGAAATCGGGCAGATTCAGCGGGATGACGACGTCGTTTCCGCGCTTGAACTCGCGTCCGAGATTAGCGGAGATACGCGCGTTAACGCGAGGATCGTTCCACGACTTCGACAACGCTAGGCCTAGCGTACCTTTAGAACCAACGACAACGATTTTCATACAGTATTCTCTACGCTAAAAACAACGGCGAGAAAACGCGTTTCTCGCCTCGTAACACGAACTTAACGACGCGCGGTCGTCCTACGCTCATAGATATTCGCCAAACAGTTCCGGCTCGGGATTGGAGAGCGAGACGGCGGTCACGAGCATATCGGTATCTTTGAGCGCGTTCTTTGCGGCGTCGAGCGCGGCTTCGACGTCGGCGAGCGGCCCGGTCAGCAACAACACGCCTTTTCCGCCGAGCGATTCCGCGTACTTAATGCGATAAAGCGTTACGTTTGCGGCTTTACCGGCATAGTCGCCCGCGATCAGCGCGGAGACGACGCTCTTCGTTTCGACGACGCCGAGCGCTTTGCGTTCCTCAGGCTGCAACACGACCGATTGCGCCAACGCCGGGAACAACGCTTGGCAGACGTCGGCGACGGTCAGCTTGTCGACGGTATATTCCCCGCCGACCTTCAACGCGACTTCCATCGCCGCTTCCACTTCGGCGGGCTTGCCGGAATAGACGATCAGATACTTGCCGCCGGAGATCGTACGCGCCATAAGTATCGACGTAGTCGCGGCTTTCATCAGCGCGTCTTGGACTTGATAACCAACGCCGACGCTCGATAACTCGATCGCGCCGACCGCAAATCTCTGAGCCATGGAACTACCTTTCGCATTAAGCGTTACAAAATAACGTTACGCACGGAACGACGCCGCGCTCGCGACGCCGTCCTTCGTTGTCAACTAATATCACAGCAGCGATTCGAGCGCGCGATAAGCGCCTTCCGCCACTTCCGGTTCCGTCGTAACGACGTTGACCGGTTCTCCGTCCATCCAGTTCTCCAACGCCCACGCGACTTTATCGAGCGTCGATTTCGCCATATTGACGCAAATAGACGGCGTTTCGGCGGGGAACAAGATCGTCTTATCGGGATTAGCGCGACGGATACGGTCGACGAGCTTCCACTCGGTCCCGATGATGAGCTCGGCGCCAGGCTCGGCTTTATCGACAACGTCGAGCAACTTCGTGGTCGAGCCGTAGCCTTCCGCCATATCGACGATGTATTGCGGGGCTTCGGGGTGGACCCAGAATTGCGCGTTCGGACGCTCCGCTTTGAGCTGTTGGACGTACGCGCCGGAGAAGCGTTGGTGCACGGGGCAGAATCCGTCCCAGAGAATGACCTTCGCATTCTTGATCTGTTCGGGAGTCGCGTCGCCCAACGGCTTGTTCGGACGCCACGTAACGATCTCTTCCGGCTTGACGCCGAGCGCCAAACTCGTGTTGCGGCCCAGTCGCGAGTCGGGCATGAACAAGAGCTTCGGGCGTTTCTCAAACGCTTCGCGCACTACGCGTTCGGCGTTGGCGGACGTGCACACGGAACCGCCGTAACGTCCGCAAAACGCTTTTGTTTCGGAGGAGGAGTTGACGTAAGTGATCGGCGTAAACTCGCTGAAATCGACGAGTTCCGCGATCTGCTTTCGGCAATCTTCCGCTTGTTCGGGCGTGATCATATCGGCCATGGGGCAGCCCGCGGAGAGGTCGGGAGCCATGACGACGGCGCGACGACCGTTGCGAGCCGCGATCTTATCTTCGCGATTCATCAAGATATCGGCGGTCTCGAGCATGAACTTGACGCCGCAGAACAACACGGCTTCAGCGGGAGAAGCGGCGGCTTTCTTAGCCAGTCCGAGACTGTCGCCGACGTAATCGGCCAATTCGACGACTTCGTCGGGAACGTAGTAGTGAGCCAGGATCGTCAGGCGATCGCCGGCGGCGGCGCGCACGGCCGCGATCTTCTCGCGCAAGACCTCTGGAGACAGATCCATATAATCCGTTATATATCTCATGATAATTCAAACTCCTATCGCTTTTCTTCGCGGTATTGGCTCCGTATTCGGCGATCAAAGCAGCCGTTCTTTTTCATACCAACGAGCCGCGCGCGCGATCTTTTCATCTAACGCCGGGTCGATCTTAACGCCCAACTCGGCTAACTTAGCGCCGGAACAGATCCAAGGTCCGCGAACGGCTTCCACCGCTTTGTTCCAATCCAGCGCGGCGTGTTTGTGTAGGAACGTCTTGACGATCTCCCCGTAAACGCCGGTCCCTAGCACGCCCATTGGCGGAACGTTGATAGCGCTAACGCGTTCGCGGCCGTATCCGCGCCCTATCAGCGTTCCGAAATGCGAAAACTTTATCGCCGTGGGACACGCGGGAAAATATATGCCTTCACCGGCGCATAGCCCGTGTCCTAGCGACGCGATACTTGTGCGTTCCAGTCGTTCGCCGCGCTCGGAAAGCACGACGAGCGCGCCGACAAGGTCGTCGACGTGAACGAACGAGTAGTAATAATCGATGTACCCGGGAATGACGATCACGCCGTCGCGCTTCACCATCTTGTACAGCTCGCGCGACGCTAGATCGCCTTCTCCAAAAACGTAAGGCGGCCGCACGACGACGGTCGAGACTTTGTCCGCGTATTCCAATAACGCGGTCTCGGCGGCGCGCTTGCTCCTGCCGTACGGCGAGATCGGCTTGGGCAAGTCGGTCTCGCGGCGTTTGCGATAAGGCGCGTATTCCTTTTCGTCGGCGGGGACGTTGTTTCCGGCCTTGATCGCGATACCCGCCCCGGCAAGCGAAGAGACGTAGACGAGACGCCCTACTCCGACTTCCGCGCAAACGCTTACGACATTGCGAGTTCCGCCAACGTTTACCCTTTGGAAATCGCCGGAATGCGTCTCGCGCGTTAGCCCCGCGACATGAAAGACGACGTCGACGCCCGAGATACCGCGACGCAACGCCGCGACGTCGTCAAGATCGCCGTCGACGAACTCAACGCCGTATTCTTGCAACGCGGCGCGTTTCGCGGTCGAGCGCACAAGACACTTAACTTGATACCCCTCCTCGACAAGTCGCGCGATCAGGCGTTTTCCAACGAATCCGGTAGCTCCGGTAACGAAGCAAGTCTTAGTCATGGCGTCGTCTCAACTTTCATTCATTGTTGCTTATCAATAGCGTTTCGACCTCTACTGAGCGTCGTTATTGAGAACTTTGGGCTCTCTGACGTACTTCGGCACGGGGACGATCTTCCCGCGTTCGTCGACGGTGACGAGTCGAATATGTCCGATCGCGAGCAGTTCGTCGCCGCGGTACAGTTTATGTTCGTGTTCGATACTCGCGCGCGAACATTTCGCCAATCGCGTTTCGAGAGTCAACATATCGTCGTAGTGCGCGGGCTTGAGGTAAGAACACTCAACTTTCGCGACGACCATCTTCACTTTGTTTTCTTCGACTTCGCGATAGCTAACGCCGGTAGTCTCGCGCAGTAGCTCGGTTCGTCCCATCTCGAAATAGGCGAAATAATTGGCGTGATAAACGACGCCCATTTGGTCGGTCTCTTGGTATCGTACGCGGAACTGTATCTTACCGACGACGCCGTCGGGAGTAACTTCGAGAGCCATATTATTTTTTCTCTTTTTCTTTTTTATCGTCTTCTTTTTCGTCCTGTTCGACGGGAGCGGGGCCGCCGACGGCGTCAAAGAAAACGAGCAGGTTCAATAACCCGGCGATGACGGTGAAGATCGTGCTGACGTCGAGCCAAGAATGCAGGTGACGCACGATCTCGTTCATATCGGGCTGATTAGGACGAGTTTGGTATTCTCCGGAAACGCGCGGCGGCGCGAAGGCGGTCGACCCGAACGAACCGTCGGCGTCGCTCGGGAACCGCGCTTGCCACATCGCGGGCAACGCGACGCAACCAATACAGGCTTGCGGCACGAAGAAGAGACGCTTGTCGCCGGGACGCCACGAACAGTACACGGTGCGCGCGAAATTGTATTGCCGCGCGGTCGGGCCGTTCGGAGTCTCGCAGCTGTAACTTCCCATCATCAGCCCCGCGATCAAAAGCGGCCAGATACACGACGCAAATAATATCGCCTTGAAATAACGCTTCTGATACCAGTGCCCCGCGCCGGGGAAAAGCCAAGCAAGAAGACCGGCGACTAGCGGATTCTTAAGATCGATAGCCGTCTCGGCGGTAGGAGTCTGCGTTTCCGTCATCAAAATATATCCTCTTATATCTAAACGCGCGCGGTCGGCTCTATACGCTAGAGTCTACGCTCGCGAGAAAGATCGAACACATCGTTTAATCTATTATACCGATTTCTCCCAAGAAACAAAGAACGCCCCCAAAAAAACGGAGTTCGTAAAATTACAAATTTTCCTAAGAAAGCAATCGTGAGGACTCGACAAACGCGGGGCGCGCTGTTATAATCGAATAGGTCGCGTTCTTTTCATTATTAGACGTCATTAGAACATAATGCGGCGTAATAGACCTAACTTGTCGGCATTAAAGGTTTACGCAATGAAAGAGAAAAGGTACGGATACGGTCCTTGGGAGTACCGTTTTATCTGTAAAAACTGCGGGCACGCCGTAAAGGCGCCCAAAAACGAATCTCCTTGCAGCGTTTGCGGCGGGGACTTCGGTCCCAAGATCTCCGTTAGGAAATTATATTTGGAAGCGGAAAAACCCTATGAACTCGTAGAGGTCGAGTATGTGCTCCCGAAGAGCTTCTTTGAAAAGCTCAAGGAAGCGTTAGGGATGAAAGTCGCTCCGCGTTACGGCGTGCGCGAAGAAAAGCGTCGTCCAAGCCGTCGTTGGCGTTGGCAAACACATGCCGAGGTGGAGGAAGAATCCGGCATCGTGCGTCATGAAGACTTTATGTAAACCTAGCGTTTGCGTAGTTTTTTAATCGATATCAACGCGTAAAGAGGTAAGGCTTTTTATGCGTTTTTTTCGTTTGCCCCTTTTAAAATAATAAAAAGGCGCTAAAATCTCACAGTAATTGACGTTCGCGTAAGCGGCGTTTGTGTACGGGGTGTAGCGCAGCCTGGCTAGCGCATCTGCTTTGGGAGCAGAGGGTCGCACGTTCGAATCGTGTCACCCCGACTAAAAAGCGCGTTAAGACTACGATCTTAACGCGCTGTTTTCGTTTCTTGTTTCGTAATTCTTTTCGCATACGCCAAACGCGTCGTCTTTACGCGTTCGGTTCCAACTCGCAAACGATAGTTCCTTCGCGCGAGATCTTCGTCGAGCGATCGACCTCGTCGTACGCCATAAACACGGCGGTCGGACACGCGTCCTTGAGCGTCTCGCGCAACGCGTAACGCATCGCGCCGTCGACAAGCAGGACCGGCCTGAGACTCGCTTCGACGATATAGGAGGCTTGTTCGCGAAACGCTTGCGCGAGTTTGTCGGCTTCGGAACTGCGCAACGCAAGAAACGCGGCGCCGTCGTTAGCGGTCTCGACGCGTTCACGCAACAGGTCTTCCAACGCCGGGTCGAGCGTCAACGCGTGTAATTCGCCGTCTTCGTCGCGATACTGCGCGGAGAGCAGTCTCGCCATACGCTCGCGAACGTATTGCAGCGCGCGGAAAGCGTCGGCGTCCGGTTCGCGCAAGTCGAGGTCGTTGAGCGCTTCGAGAATGACGTCGAGACGACGTATCGACGCGCCTTCGGTCAACAACAGTTGCAAGACGCGTTGTATCTTCGCCAATCGCATAGCGGCGATACGCGGAGACGTTTCTTGCGCGCCGAGCGCTTCGTCGACAAGAGTCGGCGCGACGTCGCGTAGGCGTTCGACTAAGCGTTTGGTCCCGTCGCGCGTCAACAACGCCGCGGCTTCGTTGCGCACGGTCTGCAAAACGAGTTCTTCCATCATTTCCCCGGGCGAGAGGACGCGATACCCGAAATCGGTCGCTTGTTCGAGCATAGAGTCGTCGACCCAGAACGCGGCGGAGACGCCGTCGGGCGCTTTCGCGCTGAGCGCCTTCAACGGTCCGACGACGAAGCCGGGATCGACCGCGAGTTTGAGATTCGGGTAAACGGTGCGCGCGAGGACTACGTCGCCGTTGATCTTGACGACGAAATGGTCTTCGTCAAGCGCGGGGTCGTCGCGCAAATAGACTTTCGGGAGTATGAGCCCCAACTCGGCGGCGATCTTTTGTCGCACGGCGCGGACGCGTTCGAGCAGCGTCGCGCCTTCGGCGGGCTCGGCTATCGTAATGAGCCCCGCGCCGATCTCGATCTCGATCGGGTCGACGGTCATGAAGCGTTCGACGTCTTCTTCCTCGGGGTTCTTCTTGGTCTTACCCTTCGCGCCCTTACCGTCGGCTTCTTCGGTCTCTTGCTCTTCCGCTTCGTCGGACCGTCGCGAGAGCGCCCACGCAAGCACGAAACAGCCCGCGGCTAGGGTCAACAGCGGCGCAAACGGGAGTCCGGTGAACGCGAGAACGATCAAGAAGAACCCGACCGCGGTCAAGACGACGGGTTTCCCGAACGTCTGGCGAACGGCGGTATCGGAAACGCTCTGCGCGCGCGAGGAACGCGCGACGAGCAGTCCCGTCGCCATAGAGATCAAGAACGCGGGTATCTGCGAGACGAGCCCGTCGCCGATCGTCAGCTTCATATAGAGCGACGCGGCTTCCGAGACGGAGAGATGGTTCTGCGCCACGCCGATGCATAACCCGCCGATGATGTTGATCGCGACGATCAATAGCCCCGCGATCGCGTCCCCGCGAACGAATTTCCCGGCGCCGTCCATCGCGCCAAAGAAGTCGGCTTGTTCCGCGAGTTCCGCGCGCATAGCTCTCGCCTCTTCGGCGGTGATATTTCCGGCGTTGAGGTCGAAATCGATCGCGGATTGTCGTCCGGGCATCGCGTCGAGCGCAAAGCGCGCGGAGACCTCGCTGATACGCGTCGCGCCCTTCGTGATCACTACGAATTGGATCGCTATGAATATCAAGAAGACGACGCCTCCGACGACTATGCTGTCCCCCGCGACAAAACGACTGAACGCGTCGATGACTTTACCGGCGTTCCCTTGAGTCAAGATAAGGCGCGTCGTCGAGACGTTCAACGCCAAGCGGAAGAGAGTCGTCGTCAGTAAGACGGTCGGAAAAGAACTAAATTCGAGAGGTTTGCGAATGAAAAACGTCGACAGGAATATCGTCGCGGCGATAGCGAGGTTGAGGGACAACAACAAGTCCATAACGCCGCTAGAGAGGCGAAATACGAGCGCCAAGACGCTGAGCGTGGCGAAACACGGCAACGCCGCTTCGCGCCATGGGAATTTTTTCAGTCTTTCGTTCATCTCTACCTAACGATCCTTCGTCTAGTCGCGTGATCGCGCAACATATAAAAAAGACGCCGTCAAGCGACGGCGCCGCGTTAGGTAGTATAATCTGTTATTTTTCGCGATGCAAGCGAGCTTTCTCGCTTTTTTTCTTCGGCTGCGCTTCCGCTCCGATCTCGAAATACCGCATAGCGAAGAAGAAGATCAGGAAGAGCATGATCGCGAAGAGGTAGATGGACAACGGTCCCATCTTTCTCTCGGGCGGGCCCGCGGTCTCGCGTTCCTCCGCCTCCTCGACTTCGGCGTTTTCGGCGCCGGCGGCTTCGGAGTCGTTCTCACGTTCGGCTTTTTCCGTCGATTCCGCGTTCGCTTTATCGTATTCGTCCAACGCCGCGAATCCTTCGGCGTTAGGTTCGACAAGTTCCGCGCCGGTCTCGCGGACGCTAGAAGAGCCGACGGGAGTCAAAGCGGGTCGAGCCGAGCCCGCGCCTTGCTCGAACGCAAGAGCGTCTTGGTCGGCGCGCGCCTCGGCGGCGAAACTCAATTCCATCGAGTCTTCGGTCTCGGCAAGCATCGGGGGCTGTTCCATCACCATCTTGCGTTCGCGCTCGCGTCGAATTTGTACTTCCCAATACGCGTCAAGGTCGGTGAACCCTCGTTCGTCTAGCGCTTCTGGGCGTTCGCATTTGAGTCCGCGTTGAAGCACGACAAACGTCGGCGAGAAGATCGGCGGCGACGGCGGTAATTCGGCGCCGTGCTTGCGCTGATATTCGTCGGCGTTGAGTCGCGCGATCCTGATCGCGGAGCTCTCGGAGATACGCAAAAAGCCGTCGGCGCGTTCGGCGTTGACAGGTCGATATATCTCGCGCGAACATATCGGGAACACGCCTTCTTGTTCGAGCGCCGTCTTCGCGCTCTCGCTCGAGCGTCCCGCCACGGCGCACTCCCACGGCAACGCGCGACGCGGTATCACGCCGTCGTAGCCGTCCATATCGAGTCTGCTCTCCGCAAGTATCTTCGCGGTCTGCCACGTCGCTTGCGTCAGAAACGCGCGGAGCCGAATGCATGACGTTCCCATCGTGCATTTTCCGTCGGAGCCCCAGAGCACGCCGGCAAGTTCGCCGTAGCGATTGAAGATCGGACCGCCGGAATCGCCTTGGCGCACGCCTTGGGAGATCTGCAGCGTTTCGTACAACGCGGACGGGTTCTTCTGCGCGAGTCTAGCGGCTTCTTTGTCGGTCAAGACGTGCGAGCGCGCTTCGCGTAATCGATACGGGTCGCTTTCGTCGGCTTCGTCGTCGTTGAGGCGCTCGAGTTCTTTGGCGATCTCGTCGTCGGGATCGACGAGCGAGACATAGTTCGTCAACTTACCGCTGCCGATCTGAAATTCCGCGAGGTCGGCGCTGTGTCCGTAACCACCTACCCAGAACGTCTCGCCAATGGCGGGACCTTCTTCCGAGACCGGTATCGGGTCGACGCCCAGCGGCGCGCGAATGAGCAGCGCGGCAAGGTCCCATTTTTCATCGCGGAGAATGACTCTGCCGAGATAACGACCCGACGGGAAGACGACTTCGATCGCGTCGGTCGCCTCGTTGACCACATGCCAATTCGTAACGACGATCCCCCAGCGTCCGTATTCGCAGACGTACGAACCGGTGCCGTAGAAGAACGGAACGGTCTGAGCGCCGTCTTCGTTCAACTTCATCTCGGAGCGTCCGACGATCTTCGCGACTGCCGGGAAATAATGCTGCACGCCGCGACGATCGCACTTGAGGCGTTCCGCGGTAAGCTTATCGCGCTCCTCGTTCTCGCCGTCGCGAGCGTTCGACGCGTCGACGCCGACCCAGCCTTGCGACGCGTTAGGGTCCTCGGCAAACGCGCAAGAACTCAACGCCGCAAAACAAGCCAACGCGGCGACAAACAGCAGAGAAATTGTCTTTATGTTAGTACGCAATCTACAACGACCGATAATTTCAAGAGTTATCGTTACCAAGTTTCGTCTTGTCGACATACGCGCCCGCGCAGTAAAAAATACGCCGCGATCGCGCTCTATGTCATAATAAAATTATAGGTCCATTTCGTTGCACGCTACTACGATTCTAGTAACGCTGTGTAAATTATCCGCGCGAAACACCCGTTCTTTCCGCCCAATCGTTAAAGGCGTTCATAAAGCGCGGAACGCAAAGAAACAAGATAAAATACGGGATATACTCCAATTCTATCAAGAAAGCAAATTTCAAAAGAAAAGTGTTTTTCAACGCATCTGCGGGGCGTTGGCAAGTTCGAAAAATCGATAATAATCGGTAAAAACGTAATCATTCGTCAAAAAAGGTCAACTCGACGAAAGCGGCGCGCCGATAAACCCGGAAAGACTACGGGCAATTTTAACGTTTGGTCGCAAAGTCGACTATTGAAAATCCGATCCTACTCAACAGTGGAATAAGAAATGAAACGCACCATTTTAGCGCTAATAGCGACAACGCTCGTCTGTAGCGCCGTCTTTGTGGGTTGCACTCCCAAGGAAGGCAAACGCGAGATCTTTAACGTATCGTACGATCCGACGCGCGAATTGTACGACGCATACAACAAATTGTTCGCGCAACACTGGCTCGACAAGACCGGCGAAGTCATCGACGTTGAAAAGAGCAACGGCGGTTCCGGGGCTCAAGCGCGCGCGGTGAAATCCGGTCAACCCGCCGACGTCGTGACGTTGGCGTTGGCTTCCGACGTGGACGTGGTCGCTTCCGGCGGCATGTTCTCCGAAGGCGCGGACGATCCGACCTCCGAAGCTTACTGGCAACGCCGTTTACCGAACAACAGCTGCCCTTACACCTCCACGATCGTGATCCTCGTTCGCGAAGGGAATCCTAAGAACGTCAAAGACTGGGAAGACCTCGCTCGTCCCGACGTCAAAGTCGTTACGCCGAACCCGAAGACTTCCGGCGGCGCGCGTTGGAACTACCTCGCGCTGTGGGGCTACGCGCTTGACAAGGCGCTTGCCGACGACGGCGGTATCGACGCGTTCATCAGCGGCGAAGTAGCTCAAGAGAAAGTCGAAGCGGCTCAAAAAGAGGCGTTTGAATTCACGACGAAAGTATTTTGCAACGCCTGCAATCAAGGCATGCAATCCGGCGCGCGCGGCGCTACGGACGACTTCGTAAAGAACGGAGTCGGCGACGCGTTCATCGCGTGGGAAAACGAAGCGATCCTCGCGAAGGAATACGCGAACGCGGGATTAGAGATCGTCGTTCCGGCGTTGACGGTCAAGGCGGAACCGCCGGTCGCCGTCGTCGATAAGATGGTCGACAAGCGCGGCACTCGCGATATCGCGGAAGAGTACCTCAACTTCATGTACGAGCCCGAAGCGCAAGAACTGATCGCGCAGAACCATTACCGTCCCTACTCCGAAGAAGTCCTGGCGAAATACCAAGACGCCTTCCCGAAGACGAAGCTCTTCACGGTCGACGACGTCTTCGGCGGTTGGGCGAAAGCGCAACAAGAACATTTTGGCGAAGGCGGGTTCTACGACCAAATGTTGCGCGATTTCGTGAAAAATCAATGAGCGCGCTCAGCTAGTCTAGCCGATTTAGGAAAATATTTATGGTCGACGAAGCAATATTCAGTATCGCGAAGAGCGCGAGGTCGCTATGAGGATCGTTCAAAGAAGCGTATTACCGGGCTTTAATATTACAATGGGGTTCACGATCACGTATCTGTGCTTGATCGTGTTGATCCCGTTGTCCGGTCTGTTTGTGGTAACGTCGGGAACGTCGTTTGAAGAAATGAAGCAGATCATGTCGGACCTGCTCGTGAAACGCGCGTTCTACCTGACGTTCCGCGCGTCCTTCATCGCGGCGCTCGTCAACGCGTTCTTCGGTCTCGTCGTAGCGTGGTCCCTCGTGCGTTATCGCTTCGTCGGTCGGCGTTTCATCGACGCGATGGTCGACTTGCCTTTCGCGCTTCCGACGGCGGTATCCGGTATCGCGTTGGCGCGCTTGTACTCCGATTCCGGTTGGCTCGGCAAATGCTTTGCGGAAAACGGCAGCGTGACGCGCGCGTGTCGTTCGATCGGTGAAACGCTCGTCTCCACGGGCGTTCCGTTTGTCGAATCGCTCGGTCAGCGCATGACGGACGTAGTCTCCTTCCCTATCCGCAACACCGAATTCGGCATTACGTTGGCGTTAGTCTTCATCGGTCTGCCGTTTGTCATTAGAACACTGCAGCCCGCGATCGAAGAACTCGACCGAGAGACGGAAGAAGCCGCCGCGAGCCTCGGGGCGACGCGTTGGCAAACGTTCCGCCGCGTCCTCTTCCCGGTGTTGCTTCCGGCGCATATCAGCGGTTTCGCAATGGCGTTCGCTCGCGCGCTCGGCGAATACGGCACCGTCATCTTCATTGGCGGTTCGTTGCCCGGCAAAACGCAGACCATCTCGTACGTCATCTACGAAAAAGCGGAAGAAAACAACCTCGTCGCCGCTTCGGTCGTAGCCGTCGTCACGCTGATACTCTCCTTCGTCTTGCTCCTGCTCATCAACCTGGTGCAGGTCTGGGCGAACAGACGCTGCGTCAAGACCGACTGAAAACCAAGTCGCGTCATCAAAATACAAGATCCGCCTTACGCGATATAACGTAGGGCGGATCTTTTTTATTTCACGTCGTTCGAGTCGTTACGCTCACTTGACGAGCTTGCCTTGCTTTTCGAGATAATTGACGAGGTCGTCGATATCGAAATCGTTCAAGACGCCGTGGATCGCGTTGACCATCACGACGGGGCCGTAGGGAGTTTCGAGTTGGGATTCCCAAGTCGGCAATTCGCCAACGAGCTTTACGGAAGCGAAGAGCTCGGGCTCGGCAATAGCGGCAATCAACGCGACCGTACCGGCATAGCCTTCCGCTTGAAGCGCGATCTTGGCGCCGGTCTTTTCTTGGTAGTACTTCGCGGTCGCGATCAGGTCGTCGACGCGTAGACCGACGTAAGTCTTCTTCAAGACGTACGCGAGACAGTAGTCGGAACCGTCGTCGCCAAAGTGTTCGTGCTTGTAGTATTCGCGGCCGTCGGCTTGCGTGTCGCCGTAACCGCGCAACTCGACGGCGGCGATCTTACCGCAGTTCTCGGCGTCGAACGCGGCGTTAGTCGCGTCGGAGTAGCGGCCTTTATCGCCGACGATCAGCGTCATCGCGTCGAATTTATCGCCGGCGGCGAAGTTGGCGCGCGCGGTGAGGTAGATATCTTCGTCGGATTCAAAGACGACTTCGTTCCCTTCTTCCGCGACGACCTTGACGACGGGCGCGTCTTCGTCGCGAACGATAGCGCGTTCGCGCACGAGTTTAGCGGCGTCGGCGGCGGAGATATCTTCCCACTTCTTTTGGCGATCGGCTTTGAGGCTCTTCGCCAATTCGAGATTGAGTTCTCGCGAAGTTCTGGCGTTAGGGAGCGCCATGACGCTCGTAACGTCTTTGAGGGAGCGGATCTCGTCGTCGGTCAACAGTTCTTGGTCGTGTTCTTGTATCTCGTCGTTAACGCCGAGGAACCACAATCTCGCCCAACGGATAGTCGCGATACGCGCTTCTTCGGAGTAGCCGTGTCCCGCGTCTTTTTCGACGATGGAGAGACGGTTGGAGTAGCCCAAGCGCGAGAAGAGTCGCGCGGCGTAACGGTAGGAGATCCAACCGTCGTTACTATTGAAGAAGTCTTCCGTAGCGCAGCACATAAGGGTCGGGATCGGCGCGCGCATCATGAGGTAGTCGGCGTGGTCGACGCCAAACGCAAGTTGTCCAAAGATGTTTTGTTCGCCGTCTTGAGGCCCGAGGTTATGCGTCAAGTCGTTGAAGAACCCGCAGATGTAGCACGACGGAGCCGCCAACGCGACGCGGTCGTCCATATTCATGAGGTAAGAGGTCTGAGTGCCGCCGCCGCTCGTACCGCAGACGCCGATCTTGTCCGCGACGATCTCAGGACGAGTTTGGAGATAATCGATCGCGCGCATATTGTCCCAGAGCTCGAACGTCGCGGCGTTGCGCCCGACGAGGATAGAACCGGCGTGGACGAGGTTGTGCGCGGCAACGCCTTCGTACTCCGCTTTACCGTTTTCGCCGAGGTATTGATAGCGTTCGCCTTGGTCGATCGGGTCGACGACAAAGCAAGCGACGCCGTTGACGGCGGCTAAGATACCAAGAGATTGGTAGAGTTCGTACGCTTTACCGTTGGAGGAGTGTCCGCACACGAGCAGCATCGCGGGATAAGGGGCCTTGAAGCGTTCTTCGAGCGGGAGGAACAAACATCCGGTGACATAGACGCCGGGAACGCTTTCGAAGACGATATTTTCATAACGGAACTTCTCTTTGACGCCTTGGCCGGTCACTTTGGCGTTCAGAGGCCCGCGTTCCCACATCGGTCCAAGCGCATCGCGGAACGCTTCGCGACGGACTTTCTGATAGGCTTCGACGTCCTCTTTGGTATCAATCTTTTCGTATTCTTCGATCCATTTTTCATGCGAGGCTTCGATCTCGGCGAGAAACTTGTTACGCATCATCGCTTCGGGATCTTCGCAAACTCCTTTTTTCGCCATAAGCGCGTCGCTAGGTTCGGCGTTCTTCGCTTCGGCGGCATAGCCGGTATTCGCGCACGATACGCCGATAGCGCAACACGCCGCGGCGATCAAACTAAGCGTCGTTTTCATAGTCATATTCTGCTCCACATGTGTACAAGAATTTTGTCGCGGCTTTTCAAACCATAGCAGCACGCGCACGCGTTACCTATTATAACGGAGCGAGCAACGAGAATAAACAACCGCGTCGGAAATTTCTCAACTTTCTTTAACGGCGCCGCGCGCTCGGTCAGTACTTGACGCGGAGCGCTTTCCATAGAAAATATGGGAAGCGTCGACATTCGACGCGTATTCCCGCGTAATTCCCCCTCCTACAAACGCATAGAGACTCGATCGATCCGCGATGCCTGTAACGATATATTTGCCGCTGTTCTTACTATCCTATCTCTGCGTTAAGCTCTATATCCGTCGCGCGTATAAACGCGGTCTGCTCGATTACCCCGACAACGAACGCAAATTCCAACAAGAAGCGATACCCGTTGGTTGCGGCGGAGTCGTCGCGATGATCTACGCCGGAGCCGCCGCGCCCGGCGTCGCGTTCGCGACAGGTTCTATCGTTCAGGCGTTCGTAACCGCGCTCGCCATATTGTTCTGCGTCAGCGTCGGTTCTTACGACGATCGTTTCACGATCCCGGGGAAGCTCAAGCTGCTGCTCACGCTCATTCCGGCGACCATGGTCGTCTGGACAAGGTTCTCGCTCTTCCAAGAGCCGTTGGAACTAGTCTACTCCTGCCCGTTATTTGGACCGTTCTTCCTTAACCTCGGCGCGATCGTCGGAACGCTCTTCCTGATACTCTGGCTGACGACGTTCGTCAACACGTTCAACTTGCTCGACGGCGCGGACGGTTTCGCGACGACGTACGCGCTCTTGTTCGTGGCGACGCTCGCCGCGATCGGCGTGTTTTGGCCGGAGCCCGATCCGCTCTTGCAAAGCGCGACGCTGTATCTTGCGCCGCTGTTATTAGGGTTCCTCGTATTCAATTTCCCGCCGGCGAAAGCGTATCTCGGCGACGCGGGCAGTCTCTCCATCGGTCTCATTCTCGGTATCTTGTCGCTCAACGTCTTCACCAACGATATCTTCGCGCGCCCGACGCCGTTGCTCGCGTTAGCCGCGCTGCCGTTGTTGGACGCGTCTTTCGCGATCGTTCGCCGCGTCTGTCAAGGCAAGAGCCTCTTCGAACCGGATCTAGAACATCTGCACCACGCCTTGCAAAAGCGTTTTGGCGGCGGAAAACGTCTGCTCGTCGCGCTCGTCTTGTTGCAACTCCCGCTATCGCTTGCGGCGCTATTCGCGTATATCACGAGTTACGACCTCATTGCGCTCGTCGCGTTCGCGCTGTACTGCGTCGGGTTGCCCGCGCTTGACGTCTTTGGCAGAAAAGAGGTCGTCTTGGCATATCGCGCGGCGCAAAAGCTATTTGGGCGCCGCGTAAACGTCGAAGAGTCCGGTTCCGCCGCGACGGAAAAAGCCAAAGAGGACGCGCAATGAAGATCGTATGCGTCGCTAGCGCCAGACCGAATTTCATGAAGATCGCGCCGATCGTCGACGCCTTCCGCCGCAATACGAGCGCGGAAGTCTACCTTACGCACACGGGGCAGCACTACGACGACGCGATGAGCGGGGTATTCTTTCGCGAGCTCGGACTTCCGCGTCCCGACGTCAATCTCGGCGTCGGTTCAGGTTCGCAAGTCGTTCAAATAGCGGAGATCATGAAAGCGTTTGAGGCGGTCTGTTTACGCGAACGTCCCGACCTCGTTCTCGTCGTCGGCGACGTCAACGGCACGCTAGCTTGCGCGCTCGTCGCCGCGAAACTCGGGATCAAGCTCGCGCATGTCGAAGCCGGCTTGCGGTCGTTTGATAGAACGATGCCCGAGGAGATCAACCGCATTCTCGTCGACAGCGTCGCCGATATGCTCTTCTGCACGGAACATAGCGCGCTCGAGAATCTTACGCGCGAAGGCGTTTCCGCGAATAAGATGTTCTTCGTCGGCAACGTGATGATCGACGCGTTGAAGAAGAGTCTTCCTAAGGCGAAGGAATCTAATATCTTAACGGAACTCGGAGTCGAACCGCGACGTTACGCCGTCGCGACGCTGCATCGTCCTGCCGCCGTCGACGATCGCGACGCGCTCACGGAGATCCTTGACGCGTTTGAAGTCGTGAGTCGCGACCTTCCGCTCCTCTTCCCGGTCCATCCGCGCACGCGTAAGAATATTGACGCGTTTGGGTTAGCGAGTCGCGTCGACGCGATGGCGGGATTGCGTATACTTCCGCCGTTGGGGTATTTCGATTTCCTTGCGCTCAACAACGCGGCGGCAGTCGTATTTACCGATTCCGGCGGCGTGCAAGAAGAAACGACCGTTCTCGGCGTCCCTTGCGTCACGATACGCGAAAACACGGAACGCCCCGTCACTTGCGAGATCGGCACGAACCAACTTGCGGGAATGAGTCGTCAAGGGATCCTCGACGCGTACGTTCGCGTGAAGTCCGGACAAACGCGCGTCGCACAAACGCCGGAACTATGGGACGGCGCCGCCGCGGAACGCATCGCGAAGATCGTCGTCGAAACGTTAACATAAGGATTTCGACAGCGTTAGAGTTTCGTCATAGTCGGGGTGGATATAACGGTAAACGGTGATTTTCATCCATAATATTCTACATTAGACATATTAGCTATACGTAATGGTTCGACCGCGTTAAACACCGCGGTCGAACTTATTTGTTGTTATTGAGATTTTATATCGATTGGAAACGGTTTTGCCAAGGAAACTCAATGCGAATATTATTTTCGTCGTATCATAATTATCTAGATCCTACAAGCGGAGCGGCTGTGTCGACTCGCGCGACGCTTTTAGAACTTGTACGTAAAGGATTTGAGGTACGAACTAATTGCGCCTGTTTTTTTGACTCCTCTGCATATCGATTTGAGCAATTTATTGACTATTGTTCGTCTATCGATCCTAATTACAAGATATCAAGTTTTAAGACCGATATTGATGGAAAAGAACAAAAGTGCGTGCTCGTTCGCTTTAATGACTCCGGAATACAAAGCTGCGCCGTATTCCCTGACGACGCATTCCAACAAAACTATGTTTCGTTATCTTCCGGAAAGTTATTTCTCAAAACTCATTTTGACGCGATAAAAGAATTTGTACCCGATATTTATCTAACTTATGGTGGAAGCTGGGTTTCAAAATACGCGGCGGAAGGTTCGAAACGCTTTGGCGTTAAAAACGTGTTTTTGCTACACAATTTAGAATACAAGCTTGGCGATATCTTCAAGTACTTTGATTCGATAATCGTTCCGTCTGAGTTCTGCCGAAAGGTATATCATCGAAGATTTGGTCTAAATGCTGCGGTAATTCCTCCGTTGTTTGATGAATCTAAAATATTAACGTCCAAAAATGATAGAAGGTATTTAACGTTTGTTACTCCGACGAAAGAAAAAGGACTTGGCGTCTTTATTAGAATCGCCAATATTCTGAACATCCAAAGACCGGATATTCCTTTGCTTGTAGTCGAAGGACGCGGGTCCGTAAACGCGTTAAAGACGATCCCAGAGGCGCAGGGGTTAAAAATTTTTGCGCTTAGCGCAGTGTCGGATCCTCGAAAAATATATGAACAAACTAAGATTACGTTAATGCCGTCGTTATGCGAAGAAACTTTTGGTCGAGTGGCGGTGGAATCGTTGTTTAACGGAATTCCCGCGTTATGTTCCAAGCGCGGCGCGCTTCCGGAAGTTATTGCCGATCCGCGATTTGTATTTGATATTCCTCAATATTTGACTTTGAAACGATCGGTGGTTCCCAGTGAAGAAGACGTCGCGAATTGGATAAAAGCGATCTTGCGGTTATGGGATGACAACGCGTTTTATCAATGCGTTTCAGAAGCTCTTAAGAGGTCGGTAGAACGACGTTACGCGCAGGATATCGTTTCAAAACAAACTATTGAACTTTTAAACGCGATCGTTAACGAATGATAGAAAAATTTTTAGATATTTAAAATTTCGTTGATTTTGATTTTAAATTATGATATAAAGTGAATTGGTATGCAATATCCTAAATTCGTTTAGGAATAACAATAATTTAACAGGAATATTATATGGATCGTCAAAGAAAGAATAATCGATTGCAGCGGCTTTGTAGTTTTGTTTACGGTAAAACTAACGACGTTAAACTTCGACGCACTTCTAAACTGAGAATAGAAGAATTGGAAGCGCGACAAATGTTAGCTGTCGGCGTCGCTTCATCGGAAGGCGAGTTGGTTTCTTCTACTGAATCTTATTGTGTTTCTTCTACTTGTTACTCCACGTCTTTCGAGGCGATCGATGTTTCAAGCGTAGATTCTGACCCCGATTTTGACGAGATCTATTCCGAGATTTCTTCTATTGAATTGGAAGAGGATCGCGAACAAGAGCTTTTACAAAATTTCTCATTCGTTACTCTAAATGGACAGACTCTTCAAAGGCTCGATTTTTCCTCGAGTAACGTAAACGACGATTCTTTGTTAAACGCTTCACAACCTAAGCTTGTGAATCTGAGTTCTTCGACTGGCGTTTGTGGTTATGATGGGGACGAGGTTGGGGATTGGGGTAATTCCGGCGGCGGCAATTCCGGCGGCGGCAGTTCCGGCGGCGGCAGTTCCGGCGGCGGCAGTTCCGGCGGCGGCAGTTCCGGCGGCGGCAGTTCCGGCGGAAATGAACAACGCGATACCGTATATCTTTCGATCACCGCTCAAACTACTAACGCTTCTCAGTTTCAATCTCCTTCTTTAACTAACGCAATCGTTGAAGGATATTCTTACTGGTATAACGGTTACGATCTCTCGGCAACCGATTATGTCACCATTACCCTTCCCGCGCTCCCGGACGAACATTATTTATATGTAAACTTAGCTGGAACTGCCGTTCCGGATCTAGATTATTCAATATTCATTGCGGAAGGTCGGCAAGACGTTCATCCGGTGAATACTTTTGGAAATTATAGCTTCTATTATGAAGGAAATTCCGGCGGTTCGACGTATTTATATTTAGTTCCTAAAAATAACTTCTATATCAATGAAGATAAAACGATAGACGTTTCTCTTGGGGAGTTACATTCTTGGAATTCCGGAGGAACGGACGTTGATGTGGAATACGGCGTCGAACAGGTCTCCGTAACAATAGTCGACGACGACCAATGGAAGATGTTTTTGACGGAAAGCGCTGAAAACGGTGAGGCGGTTTGTCATGATGTAGACGCTAACGACGAGCCGTATCCAACAGAAATTTTTGAATCTCCCAATGATGGAGCGACTACCGCATATTTTACTTTGTCGAGAGACGACGACGGCTCTCATCGTTTTGGCGATAAGTCGTACTCTGTCAATGTATGGTTAACTTTTGACGGTCAAGCAACGACCGACGACATTAGGTTATGGTACAATAGCGGACAAACATGGACTGAACGCGCTATTTACGCGAACATGAACGGCGACAATACCGCGATGGTGACTATTCCTGTCGGCATGGACGAGGTTCGGTTACGCGTTTCTTCCGTAAACGATCAAGTTATTGAACGGCTTCGCGCAACTTTGAATATTTCGATTTCCTCCGCCTCGAATTTATATATCGATGAATTTCCCGTTGATTCGGAGAGGATCGGTATTGTTGTCAAAGATAACGATCAATTGATTTTAAATCAGTTGACCTTTAGGAACAATCTTGATCTGATCTCTGATACGTTAGATTGTACCCGCGATACTGATATCGATACTCCCGGCGTTATGGATCTTACGTCACTTGGGTCAACTCTCCACATTGACTCGCCCAGTTTTGGAGTCAGTTGGAAGAACGGTCCGCACTGGTTTAAATATACTTCGCATAAGAACTTGCCCGTGGCTTATGCCTGCGGAGATAATTTACAATGCGATGCTATGACGTTTGGAACGCTCGACCCTGATATAGCGCTTCAAATAAGAGCAAAAATTGAATACGGTAACTCGCGTTTTGTTACCGATTGGCAAAATCGTTCGGCGACGGGCGTTCAAGCTTTGGAGTTTACCGAAACATTTGTTGAGATTTTGGGTGGCCGACAAGCGCTTTACGACAATAGTTTTACGATAAAATGGGAATTCAGAGTGGTCGGCGAGGAAGCGGAGGAAGACGTTAGACTCTTTGCAGACGGTGGAAAAAGCGATATTGTTTTATATGTAACTTATGACACGCCTAAAGTTAATGATTTAGCCCATACTATAGTTCATACCGGATGTGCCGCTGCTAATGGAATCCAATTAGGTAACGATACAGGAAACGGAAATATTAACGCTGATATAAACTATTCCGACAAACTCTTCGATGCAATATGGGCAACATTTGAGTCAAGAAATGTTCCTAAGATCAGTCTTATCAACGGAAAGATCAAAGAAGGTCGTGCTTTGTCTTATTACGGTAGAGTCCTACCACAAAATATGACTAAGGATGCTGTTTCAATTAGAAATGCAGACCCTGTCCCCTTTCTTAATTCTTATTATGATATAATATTGGCACAAAACAATAGTGATGACAGTAGGGTTCAAACAATAACTTATGCCCGTTCCTTTGAACACTTTAGGAGTAGTTTATTATTAACTGGCGACGGTAAATGCGGAATTTGGCAGGATTTCGCTATAAGAGTATATTATGCTCAAGGATATGGAAGCGTTTCTCTTACCCAAACGGAAAATTGTTTTCAAACTTATAACATTACATTTTCTGAAAACGTGGTTGATTCTCAGAAAAGATTTAAAGTTAAAGATCTACCTGCCCAAGGAATAGTCACTCCGCTTGAATTTATTTGGAAAGATCATTGCCTAATTAAATATAAAAATACGATTCTTGATCCTTCTTATGGACTAAGATACGATTTTGGTCCCGAACTTAACAAAACAGAAGAGGATGTTAAGAAAGAGATCGTTTTGTCATGTTTCGATAGTATAGGCGTGCTTAGCCATAATGAAGACGACATTTACGATGTAAGTTATATAAAGACCACAGATGTTGTAGAGGATAATATCATCGATATCCTGTCTGAATTGTCGTTTTTACCTACCGATGTAGTGTTTGCGCCGCGCAATAATGAGGGTGAGTAAGATGAGAATGTTTAAAGCGCTGTTATTATTTGTTGTATTTGGAATTATTGCGTGTGAACGGTATGGATTTGCAGAGGAAACTAAAACGTCCGAAGTCGCTCTCCCGGTAGTCTTTGACGAAGATTTTTACTCAGAAACGCTGTTTTCATTTATTCACAAAACATTTATTAAAAAAAGCGGGGCGCGTAATTTTCCGTTCGAGTTGATTGCGACCCGAGGCGGAGACGAATCGCGTTCTCCCCTATACACAGAGTTATTTAGCGAGTTTTACAATGACGTCTCTTGTTTTCGAACGTGGCGTATACGATTTGATTACCGGTTTACAAAGTATCTTGACTTTTATCGCTTAAAAGAAAAAGTAGGGCTTGCAACGACGGCTGAGATCGAGGAGTGCGTTCAAAAATTCGACAAAAGTGGAGCGGAAACGCAAGCTCTTATTTTAACATGTCTCTTTATCTTTGAGCGGATCCATCGTCCGTACTACGGACCGGAAGATATGGTAAAGAAAGACGATCGTTTTTGGGAAAAGAAACTTCCCGCCTATTTCATTGAAATGTTGCCGGCTTACGCGCCCGATCCTAGTATTTCTGATGAACAATGGGAAAAGTGGAACGAGCTTTTTAAGCGTTCGGTAGATAATTATTCCACCGCTTTTTTACCTTCTTCTAGTCGATTGATAGAAGAAGACAGTCACGTATTTAATCAGAGAAAATTTCTTCCGGTCAAATATACGCTTAACCAAATGGACCGCGTCGGATATGACATGAGTCGCCTCTGGGTTGAAGATATTAGTAACTGTCTAGAATTCCTTAAACAACTCGTAGGAACAGTTCCTACGATAGAGGAGTTTTCTGCCGGCGATTCGTTAAAGAAATACGATAGTTGTAGACAATTACTCGCCGCAATGGATAAAAAGGGCCAAGAGTTGCAAGGTAACGAACGCGAGCTGATCCGAGCTTTACGCGAGTACTGGTTTTCCTTTTCTTGTGGTCTTTCCGATATGCATAACGAGGATGGACGGCGTTCTTGTATTGGGAACAGATTTACTTATGAGCTCCCCTTGGGAATCTTAACGCAACAACTTTTGTACGCTCGTCTTGAATACGATCAAGAACAAGTTAAGCAAGGTAAGATCTGGCATGAAACGTTACCTACAGTCGATGAAGATATTAGTAATATTAAAGAATTAGAGACGACTTTATCAAGTGAGGACGAGGCGCTTCCAATCGTTTTTGACGCAGAATTTAATACGGATACTTTATACGAGTATATTAAGCGAGAAGCTCCAAAGATGGAGATATTTCCGTTCGATATTATCGTAACACGTAATGAAATTGTCGAAACGAACGCTCCGTTCTTTTCTAAACTGTGGCAGTATTATAGATATGGAGAAGGAAACAAGTATTGGGGCGCTCGTTTTGAATTGTCGTTCGAGCGTTATCTTCCATTTTATAGATTTAAGTACAAGGTTGGATTAGCTTCAGTAGCAGAGATAGAGGAATGCGTTCAAAAAATCGATCTATGCACTCCTAAAGAACAAGCTCTTATATTGACAAGCATTTTTATTTTCGAGCGGATCCGGCGACCGTTCTACGGATTAAATAAGTACAAAAAGAAGAACGTCGTATTTACACGCGCTACGAAACTTTATCTATGCAGTCTACTACCCGATTATGCGCCGGACGAATCTATTCCCGAAGAAAAGTGGAAAGAATGGATAAATGTCGTCAAAAAATTCACGCATGATACTCGTACTACGGCGTTTCCGGCATTCCGTCCAAACGAACAATATTGTTCGCAAGGTTTTATCTTTAGCCTTCCCGATCAAACAAGTCCTGTGGAAGAAGGAACATTGATTAAAGAATGGCTAACGACTAGATCTCGATATTTCAAACTATTACAAAAAATCCAGGGAGAATCTAGTTTAAGTTCCGACGACGTTTCTAAGACGTATGAGTCTGTAAGAGCGAGCGAACTCTTTCAAGAAGTTGATAAAGCTATTCAAAAGACGAAAGGAAACGAACTAGAATTATCGATTGCTTTACGTGAATATCTAACCTATGTATTTCGGCGTTCTCCTGATTTTGATCCGTCTACTTTTAAATCTTCTATTGAAGTATGCATAGGTAACAGTTCTGCCATGCCTAAAAAAATTGGAATCATAGCTCGACAGATATTATATTCGCGTTTACAATACGACAAAGAACTTGCGGAAGACGGAAAAGTATGGGATTTCGACGGAATTAGACGTCCGTCGTCATCGGGGATGGTTATAACGGCAGACGGCAATTTTCATCCATAATGTTCTATATTAGACATATTAGCGGGCACGTGAAGTTTTGGTCGCGTTCGTTACCTTACGCGGTCGAACTTCTTGACGATCTTGTGCGACGTTTTTATTACAGCGCCAAATATGAGTTCCAATTATCATTCAAAGAGTAGAACGTTTACTATATTTTTTAAAATAGTATAAAATAACTATTAAAACGTTCGCGCGCAGTCGTACTCGCTTCGATCGCGACGGCGGCTACTGTTGAATTGGTTTATTCAGAACAGACGTTGGCGTCAGCTAATGAGCCTAACGCAAGTTTGTCTTCTTCGTTATTGGACTATCATAACGAGGAAGAGCGAAATATGGAAAAGTATAGACTATGAACAAGATCGAGAGACTCGATATCTTAGGGGTAAGCGTCGACGCGTTGACCTTTGCCGACGCGCTCGAAATCGCCGCGGAACTAGCGTCGGATCGCTCGCGCGTGAGTCGCGTCGTCGCCGTGAACCCCGAAAAAGTCATGATCGCGAGGAACGACCCTCTCATCGCGCGATTCATCGCGGATTCCGATCTTGCGTTACCCGACGGGATCGGCTGCGTAATGGCGGCGAAGATATTGTACGACAAGAAGTTCGAACGCGTACCCGGTTGCGACTTGATGCAATCGCTGTGCGAACTCTCGGGCCAACGCGGGCTCAATATCTTCATCTACGGCGCGAAAGAGGAAGTCAATAAAGCGGCGGTCGAGAAGCTGCGCGAGACGTACCCCGACATATCGATCGTCGGTCGACAACACGGTTATCTTCCGGAATCGGAATTCGACGCGCTCGTCGAGCGTATCGCGGCTTCCGGCGCGCATATTCTCTTCCTCGCGCTCGGCAGTCCGAAACAGGAGCGTTGGATAAACGCATACGCCGATAGACTTAACGTCGGGCTCTGCATGGGCGTCGGCGGTTCTCTCGACGCGATAGTCGGAACGGTCAAGCGCGCGCCTCTCGCCTGGCGCAACGCGCGTCTCGAATGGCTGTACCGACTCTTGAAACAGCCGTCGCGCATCGGCAGACAGAGTCGCGTCTTCGTATTCGCGTTCAAAGTCATGATCGCCAAACTCTTTGGCAGTCGCGCTAAACCGTCATAAAGGAACGACTTGATGAAACAGCTGTTGCAACGCCTCGCCAACGGTAGACCGTGCGTCCTCGACGTGCCCGCGCCTATTCTCGAACCGGGTTTCGTTCTCGTCCGAAACCATTATTCCGTCGTTAGTTCCGGCACGGAGGGCGCGACGGTCCGTTCCGCGAGAAAGAATCTTGTCGGCAAAGCGCTCGAACGTCCCAAGGAAGTCAAAGCGGTTCTCGAACTATTGAAGCGTCAAGGTCTTACTCAGACGTATCGCACGGTGACGAAGAAGCTCGACGCGTATTCCCCTATGGGTTACAGCAGCGCGGGCGAGGTCGTGGAAGTCGGCGAAGGCGTCTCGGAGTTCCGCGTCGGCGATCTCGTCGCTTGCGCGGGAGTCGGTTACGCAAATCACGCGGAACTCGCGTCCGTGCCCGAGAACCTCTGCGTCAAACTCTCCGCCGACGCCGATCTCAAAGCCGCGGCGTACAACACGATAGGCGCGATCGCGATGCAAGGCGTGCGACAAGCGGACTTACGCCTTGGGGAGACTTGCGTCGTCATAGGACTTGGACTTGTCGGACTCACGACGTGTCTTATCCTCAAAGCAAGCGGAGTCGAAGTCTACGGCGTCGACGTCGACCCCTACGCGATCGAGAAAGCGCGCGCGGCGGGCGTGGACGCAAGACTGCGTTCCGACGCGACGTTAGAGGCGAGCTTACTCTCGCAAACGCACGGCATAGGCGCGGACGCGGTCGTCATTGCGGCGGGCTCGTCAAGTCTCGATCCGATCAACTTCGCGGGGAAGCTCGCAAGACGCAAGGGTCGCGTCGTCGTGCTCGGCGCCGTCCCGACGGGGTTCGATCGCAATCCCGACTACTACCCCAAAGAACTCGAATTGCGTATGTCCTGCTCCTACGGTCCGGGCAGATACGATATGAATTACGAGGAAAAGGGATTCGATTATCCCGCAAGTTACGTGCGGTGGACGGAAAAACGCAATATGCAGGCGTTCCAGCGACTGCTCGAAACGCGCCGTCTCGACGCCGCCGCGCTGACTACGCACGAATACGCGCTCGACGACGCGCCGCAAGCCTACGATATGATACTCTCGGGGGAGGAAAAACATCTCGGGGTCGTGCTTCGTTACGCGGCGACGGAATCGCGCGCGGCGTCGCGCCCTACTCTTCCGCTCGCGTCCGCGCCGGCGCGCGAGGAAGTTCGTCAAGGCTCCGCGCTCGGTTACGCGTTCATCGGCGCGGGCAGCTACGCGCAAGGGCTGTTGTTGCCCAACATCCCGAAAGACGCGAACCTACGCCCCGTCGGAGTCGTCTCGCGTTCGGGCGCGACGGCAAAACGCGTCGCCGAGAGATTCGGATTCGCGTACGCGTCGTCCGACCCCGCGTTTATTTACGAAGACGACGCGATCGACGCGGTGTTCATAGCGACGCGTCACGACTCGCACGCGCAATACGCGCTCGAAGCGTTGAAAGCGCGTAAGAACGTCTTTCTCGAAAAGCCGTTATGCATCACGTTGGACGAATACGCGGAACTGCGCGGCGCCTACGAGGTGCTAGCTAACGCCGGAACCGCGCCGAGGCTGACGCTGGGCTTCAATCGCCGTTTTGCCCCTCTCGCGCTCGAGTTGAAAGACCGCCTTGGCGACGCGCGTTCCTCGATCGTCTATCGCGTCAACGCGGGCATGATACCCGGAAACACGTGGATACAAGACAAGACGTTCGGCGGCGGGCGCATCTTGGGAGAAGTCTGTCACTTTATCGACTTCGTATCGTGGTTGGCGAACTCCGCGCCGATCTCAGTCTACGCCGCGTCGCTTCAAGACGGCACGGGGTTCGACGACGTAGTCTCGATCTCGTTGAAACTTGAAAACGGCTCGATCGCGTCGGTGCATTATTTCTCCAACGGCTCGAAGTCGGTCCCGAAAGAACGCGTCGAGGTCTACCAAGCGGGCGCGACGGGCGTCCTCGACGATTTCCGTTCGCTGCAAGTCTTCGGGCCAAGCGAGAGATTCAAGAAGAAGTCGATCCAAGACAAAGGTCAAAAGAATCTGTTGCGCGCGTTCTTCGAGGCGATCAAGACCGGCGCGCCGTCACCCGTCCCGGAAAACGAGGCGTTCCACAACACGCTCGCGACCTTCGCCGTCCTGGAATCGCTGACTTCCGGACGCGAGATCGCGTTACGCTAACGCGCAACGACGTTTAGGAGTATCGTGTCATGTCCACGCAACGCAACGCCGCCAACGACGCGCTTGAAGCGCTCCACGCCTGGGTCAAGGCGCGCGACTACGCCGGAATCGACCCTTACGACGCGCTCAATTCCCCTTTTGCCAACGCGTTATCGTTGGGAACGCGCTTTGGACGTATCGCGTTGACGCAGCTCCTGCGCCGTTCGCCGATAAACCTTCGCCCATTGTTGCGCGTCAAGCCCGGCGTCAATCCGAAGGGCGCGGCGTTGTTCCTTGAAGGACTGGTCAAACTCGGGAAGCACGACGAGACGCGACCGTTGCTCGACGCGCTAGAACGCGCGCGCGCCGCGGCGTCAGGGTCGGCGTGGGGATATAACTTCCCGTGGCAGAACCGGTTCCAACTTCTTCCGAGCGGTACGCCGACGATCGTCAATTCCGCGTTTGTCGGGCACGCGTTGCTCGACCTCTATCGCGCGACGGGCTCGCAACGCGCGGTCGATCTCGCGGCGACGATACCGGAGTTCATGTTGAACGATCTGCGTCGCCTCAACGACGGGGAAGACGCGTTTTGTTTCAGCTACACGCCGTTGGACGAAAACTACGTCCATAACGCCAATATGCTCGGGGCAAGTCTGCTCGTTCGCGTCGCCGAGGAACTGGGGAGGACGGAATTGATCGACCCCGCTATGCGCGCGCTCAATTACAGTATGCGCCGCCAACGCGAAGACGGCTCGTGGTTCTACGCGGAACGCCGAGAACAGCGATGGGTAGACTCCTTCCACACCGGCTTCAACCTCGAATCGCTGCGGCGTTTTCTGCGCTTAGGTCATGCGCGCGAATACGCGGACGCCTACGCCGCGGGCGTCGACTTCTACGCCGATCGCTTCTTCCTCGCGGACGGAACGCCGAAATACTACGCGGACAGACTCTATCTCGTCGACGTCCACGCGCCCGCCGAGGCTATCTATTTCTTCAGCGGCGAAGGAGCGCGACGTCGCGAACTCGTCGAACGCGTCTTGCGTTGGACGCTCGCCAATATGCGCGACAAACGCCGCGGCACGTTCTATTTCCGCAAAGCTCGCTACTTCACGATCAAAACGCCGTATATGCGGTGGTCGCAAGCGTGGGCGTTTCGCGCGCTCGCCGAATATCTCGCCAACGCGCCGCTCGACGCGTGAACTTTTCTTACCGGACGCCGTCATAATATCTGAGATAATGCCGATCGCGCCCTAAAAAACTTTTTTCCAGCAAGTAAAAAGCCGATAATTAGGATAATCGTTATTATATACATGTTTGGGAACGTCCCAAAAGTAAAGCTAAGAGATCTGCGCAAAATAAGGCGCGTAGTTTTTACGCGTTAGGGGAGGTTGCGCAGTTTTGTGAAAGGACGCCAACTATGAAAAAATCATCGCTACGTTCGATTTTTTCCAGACTCAGCGCCGCCGTCGCCGATCGCGCTAACCGCGCCTCTAACGCCGCGTCGCGCGCAACGCGTCTCCGTCTTGAAGCGTTGGAAGCGCGCGAGATGCTCGCGGTCGGCGCCGCCGAGTACGCCGCTATCCTGCAAGCCTACCCCGAATTCGAGTTGCCGCAAAATTACTCGCAAGTCAATATCATCGAGATACAAGCGGACGAGATATCGTTAAACGCGCTCAAAGACGCGATCGAGACCGCGGGCGCAACTAAGAAAGACGACCTCGTCGTCGTTCGCACCGACGCGCAACACGACCGCGTCGCGCTCGAGAAGCCTTCCGACCAACTCGTCTACGAACTCGATCCCGACTTCTTCGGCGCCACGACGATCGTCGCGGTCGGCTCGAAACCGCTGACGCTCGACGCGCAAGCGGCCTCGCGCGTACTCACGCTCGCGGCGGGCAAGCTCTCGCTAGGTAATCTCGTACTCGCCAACGGCGCCGGCGAACGCGGCGGACTCGTCTATAATCGCGGCGACTTGACGCTCAAAGACTGCGCGCTGACCTCCGGCGCGGCGACGTCCGGACTTGGTTCGAACGTCTATTCCTCGGGCGCGCTTTCCGCCGTAAACAGCACGTTCAACAACGCGCTGTCGGGCGTGAGCGTTTACAGCGTCGGGGCGTTATCGCTCGACGGTTGCGCGATCGACTCCAACGCCGGCGCGGGGCTATACGTCGAATCCGACGCGTCGACGACGCTTAAGAACACGTCGATATCGCATAACGCCGAATACGGCGCGCAGAATCTCTACGGCGTTCTGGAAATGACCGCAGTAACGATCGACGCAAACGGTTCTTACGGCCTTATCAACTCGGGCGGGACCAAGATCGTGGAATCGACGATATCCAATAACGCGAGCGCGGGTATCTATAACCGCTCGTTCGCGACAAGCGCCAATATCTCCGCAACGCTGACCGTCGCGCGCACACTATTTAGCGGCAACGCGTTCGCTAACGGCGGCGCGATCTACAACGAGGCGGGCGCTCTCAACATCTCCAACAGCGTATTTTCGGGCAACACCGCGCAGACGCGCGGGGGCGCGATCTATTGCGCGTATCGTCCGGGCTTCGCCAATCAAGCCACCGTCGTAAACAGCACGATCGCGGGCAACGTCGCCGGCGAGCAAGGGGGCGGCGTCTATGTCGAGAACTCGTTTGGATTCGCGCTTTACAACTCGATCGTCTCGATGAACTACGCGGGCGACGTCGGGATCAACGTCGTCGGCGACGTCGCGTCGCGCAATAATCTGCTCGATCAATCGGCTCTGTTCGTCGTCGCGCCGATCTTCGACTACGCGCAAGGGAAGCTCGCCAACGCCGGGAAGCTCGACCTGAGATTGGCTAAGAACTCGCCCGCGATCAATATCGGCGACAATTCTCGCGTCGCAGCCGGCGCGCTCGACTTCGCCGGAAAAGCGCGCGTCTACGGAAGAGCCGTCGACGCCGGCGCTTACGAATACTCCGGAACAGGCGAAACGAGCCGAACGCCCGTCTACGTCGTCGACACGCTCGCCGACTCGTTCGATCTCGACGACGGCAAGACCTCGTTGCGCGAAGCGATCTACTTCGCCGTCAATAACGACGCCGCTATCACGTTCAAAACGGGACTGGAAGGCACGATCAAACTCAACGCGCAACTCGTCGTCTCCACGACGCTACTCATCGACGGAAACGACCGCATAACGATCGACGCCGGCGGCGCTTCGCGCGCGTTCCTCGTTGAAAACGATCTGGAACTGCGCGACCTGACGATCGTGAACGCGCAGTCGGCGACCAACGGCGGCGCGATCTACGCGAGTTCGCCGCTGACCTTAGACAACGTCGTCGTTTCCGGCGTCGCGTGCGGCGACGGCTACAACGGCGCGGCGGTCTACTCGACAAGCGACTTCCACGCGGTCAACTCGACGTTTGAGGATTCCGCGCGCGGCGACCTGCTCCGCCTGCTCGGTTCCGCGGCGTTATCGCGCTGCGTCATCTCCAACTCCGTCGACGACGGTATCTACGCCTCGGGTACGCTATACGTTTCCGAAACGACCGTATCGCAAGTCGAACGCGGCGTCGTTAACGACTACGGTTCCGTAACGCTCGTTGACGCGCGCGTTTACGACAACCGCTCTTACGGCGTCGACAATATCGGTTCCCTCTCGCTCCTGCGTAGCGTCGTCGAGAATAACGCCGACTCCGGGATATATAACCGCAGCGTCGTCGTCTCGGACGGCCGACTCTATACCTCCACCGTCGAAGCGACCAACACGATCGTCCGCAGAAACGCGTCGGAATACGGCGCGGGCATATACAACCTCTACGGGCGCGTCGAGTTGACGAACTGCGAACTCTCCGCCAACGTCGCGAGTAAGTCGGGGGGCGCGTATTACTGCGCCACAAACGAATTCGGCGCCAACGCCGGTATCTTCCATAACGTAACGGTCGCCGGCAACGTCGCGCAAAACGTCGGCGGCGGCGTCGCGCTTGCCGACTCCAACGCGTTGTTATTGCTATATAACACGATCGTAGCGCAGAACTTAGCGGGGAACCTCGATTCCAACGTCTCCGGCGAGATCGCGTTGTCTACCGGTTCTCGCGTCGGGGGCAATCCCGGTTTCGTCGTCGCCCCGCTCTACGATTTTACCAATAAGAAACTTACAAACCGCGACGCGCTCGACCTGCGCCTCGCCGAAAACAGCGCGCTCATCGACAAAGGCGTCAACGACGCCGTCGAGAAGACCAATACCGTCGACCTCGCGGGAAACACGCGCGTCTACGTCAAGCTCGTCGACCCCGGTGCTTACGAATATCACGGAACGGGCGAACAAGCCGTAACTCCAACGTATCGCGTCACTTCGCTCGCCGACACGTTCGATCCCAACGACGGCAAGACGACGCTGCGCGAGGCGCTCTACTGGGCGGCGCAAGACGGCGCGACGATAACGTTCTCAAGTTCGCTTAGCGGCACGATCAAACTCAATTCCCAACTCGTTTCCACCGCCAATGTTACGATCGAAGGCAACGGCGCCGTTACGATCTCCGGACAAAGCAAGACGCGCGTCCTACTCAACGAAGGCGCGCTCACGCTCAAGAACATAACGCTAACGTCCGGCAAGAGTTCCACGCTCGGAGTCAACGTCTACAACTCCGGAACGCTGACCCTCGACGGCGCGACGATAACCGCGGGTACGACGACGAGTCAAGACAACGCGTCCGTCTACTCCGTCGGCGCGCTAAACGTCTACGATTCCACGATCTCCAACGCGAGCAACGCTTCCGGCGTCGCGTCGTTCGGCGCGCTCGTCATGCGCGATTCCGTCGTCGACAACAACGCCAAATACGGCGTTTACGTCGCCGCGACCGCGTCGATCGCGTCCTCGACGATATCGAGCAACGCCGACGCCGGCGTCTACAACCGCTACGGCGTGCTCGACGCGAAGAACGTAACCTTCGCCGAGAACAAGAATTCCGGCTTGATCAATCTCGGGTCGTCCACGCTCTCGGGCTGTTCCGTCATAAACAACGTCGGTTCCGGACTAGTCAACCTCAGCGAGGTCTATACCGAGACGTCGCGATATTCCGCGACGCTTAAAGTCTACGTCTCGACGCTCAAAGGGAATCGCGTAACCGGCGACGGCGGCGCGGTATACAACTACGGCGGTCTGCTCGAGATCGACAATAGCGAGCTCAGCGGCAACGTCGCGACCGGAAACGGCGGAGGCGTCTACAACGTCGCGAACGGCGCGTGTCTCAATAAGACGACGCTCATCAACTGCACGATCGCGGGCAACAGCGCAAACCTCCAAGGCGGCGGGGTATACGTCGACTCGCAACGCTTCACGCTCGCGATGTATAACACGATCGTCGCGCGTAACTATTCTAGCTCGACCAACGTCGACGGCCCAGTCGCGTTCTCGGTCAAGAACCTCACGTCGGGCAATCCGTCGTTCATTGCGGGGCCGGTCTTCGACGAGCGCGGCGTGCTGCAAAACGCCGACGCGCTGAACTTACGACTCGCCAAACAGAGCGTCGCGATCGATTCCGGTTCCAACGCTCGCGTCGCGGGGAGCGTCGACCTCGACGGTAAAGATCGCGTTTTCAACGCCGTCGTCGATATCGGCGCTTACGAATACGCCGCGCCCGCGTCTATCGTGGTGGACACGCTCGACGACTCGTTCGACCTCAACGACGACGTAACCTCGTTACGCGAGGCGCTTTACTGGGTCCAAGACGGAGGCGCTATCGCGTTTCTCACCGGGCTCAAAGGAACGATCTCGCTAACGTCGACGCTCTCGATCGATAAGAATATCGCGATCGTCGGCAACGGTTTCGTAACGCTCTCCGGCGGCAACGCGATACAGATACTCGCGACGTCGGCGAAAGTCTCGATCGAAAACCTCGCGTTTGCGGACGGTTACGCCACTACGCTCGGCGGCGCGATCGCCAATACCGGCGTTCTCTCGATCGCAAATTGCGTCTTCAAGACGAACGCGGCAAGCAACGGCGGCGCGATCTACAACCGCGCGGGCACGCTCTCGATCAAGAACTCGACGTTTGCCGACAACAGTGCGAGCGTCAACGGCGGCGCGATCTATAACGTCGGGACGCTTTCCGTTATGACGTCGACGTTTACGCGCAATACCGCGCATGGATCCGGCGGCGCGATCTACGACTCGGGCTCGGCGACGATCGTCAACGCGCTCCTTGCCGATTCGACGGCGTCCGTCAGCGGCGGCGCGATATACAAGAGCTCGGGAACGCTCTGCGTCGTCAACAGCACGATCGCGCAAAACGCCGCGCAACTTGGCGGCGGGATCTACGTATCCGACGGCTCGACTTCGCTTTACAACGACGTTTTCGCATTGAACACGAGCGACTATAGCGGGTCGACGAAGAAGCTCGACGCGCGTTACACGTTGGCGACGGAACCGTTTGCCGGCGAAGGCTGCGTCGCGTACGACGCCGAGAAACCGCTCTTCGTCGACGCGGCCAACGGCAACTACGCTCTGACCGGCGACTCGCAAGCGACCGACCTCGGCTCGTCCGAACTCGCGAGAGCGTTTGGGCTCGGGCTCTACGCCGTCGACCGCGCGAACACGCCGCGCGTTATCGGCGACGCGATCGATCTTGGCGCTTACGAGAACCGCAACGCCGCCGACGTCGTCGTTCAAGAAAACGCGCAAACGACGCTATCAGTTACCGCGAGCGCGACGGATAAAGTCTACTGGGATCTCAGCGGGACCGGCGCGGGCGAATACGTCTTAGGCGCGTCTAGCTTCACGCTCGACGCCGCCAACTACGCGCCGGGATATCATCTCCTGCGTTACAAAGTCGTTACGTCCAAAGGCGCAGTCAAGACGGAAAAGACGTTGTCGCTGCACGTTACGGCGACGCCGCCGCTCGTTGACGCCGAACGCGTCGACTTTGGCGACCCGCATTTCGTCGTCTATACCGTCGACGCAAGATACTTGGCAGCCTACCCGCAAGGAAGTTGGCGCGTAACTTGGGGCGACGGTTCCAGTTCGTTATTCACCGACAGCGCGTTTGTGGCGGCGAAGTACTACGACGACCTGACGCCGGGCTATACCGTCGAACTGACGCTCGTCGGCGAGGACGGACTCGACGAATTCACCTGCCAACTTGGGCTCGTGAAGTGAGTCGAACGCCGCTAGAAATAAAAAAACGTCGGAACACCTCAAACGTATTCCGACGTTAATTTGTTTTATAGCCGTAAGATAACGACCGACGTTCGCGACTACCACGCGCTCTCCATGAGTCCGACGATCTGGTCGGCAAGTTTATCGATCGCTTCTTGTTGCTGCGTTTCGGTAGACTGCCCCATCTCCGGCACGAGGAAGGACTGCGCGACGATCGTCGTATTCATTTCCGGCGCCAGCGCTTGGTTCGGAGCTATGCCCGTGCGGTTATTGCGCCAAACGACGCGCGCGGTAAGGTCGATATTCTTCTGTCGCGTGTCGTCGTAACGGTTCAACGCGGAGACTTGTTGCGTCTCGCCGGTAAGCGTCACGGTGAGCGTCGAGTCGGGGTCCTTCGGTCCGGCGATGCGATACGGCGTCTGTTCGGAGACCTTCTTCACGATCGCCTCGGTCAGTCGTTCTCCAAAATCGTGGCGGTACGTGTTCGCCTCGACCATCGGGACGTAGACCGTCTTGATCGTGTCGTTATAGAGTCCCGACGTGCCTATATGGTAGCCGCTAAGACACTTGCAGCTGCACCCCGCTATAAAGCAGAGCGTCAACGTCGAGAGCGCCAAGACCGCCAAGCGCGTCGTAGTCTTATTGTTGTAACGATCGTTCATCACTATTCTTACGCCGTATATATCGGGATCTATGCGTCAAGCTCAATATCTTTTCTTATCGGAAGTCTTTTCCGCGACTTCCTCGACGACCTTATTCGCGTCGTCGTCGCGTTTACCGAGGCCGCCCAGACGTTCGTCGCGTCGCGCGATCTTCGCCATATCGGCGCTAGGCGCTTCTTCGAAGAACTCGTTATTAGACTTCGGCAAGAAGGGCATGACGGGTCGCACCCACGCCAACTGGTCGGCTTCGGCGGGCTTATCCTCGATCGCGGCGTACATCTTTGCCGCTTCGACCGCGTACTCGGAATTCGGGTATTCCTTCACGAGGCGGTTATAGTAACTACGAGCGGAGGCGTAACTTCCGCGTTTTTTGTAGTATCCGCCAAGCGCGAATAAGCGGTGCGCTTGCTCCTCTTTGATATTCTCCAATTCCTCGTAGATCACGTCCATATTTCCGCGACCGCTTCGGAGGATAGTTTCGGCAAGTTGTCGCGCCTCGTTGAGCGGCGCGTCGTCGTAAAACACGCCTTGATACGATTTGTGCAGCGCGATCATCGCGAGTCGAGAAGCGTCTTCCGCATGCTTGCTACCGGGATAGAACTCATAGAGCTGCTTGTAGTAGCACGCGGCGCTATCGAACGAGCCGTCGCCCTGATTGACCCCGCGGCGCATATACGCGTTAGCGAGCGCAAAAAGCGCGTCGGCAGCCAAGCCGTTGTCGCTAGCGTCGTTCAGGAAGATCGTCTTGAACGCTTTTTCACCGCCGGCGAACGAGCTGAACATAGGCTTGTCTTTGTCCTTAACGTTAACGCTAGGACCTTTGGACTCTTCCGAGCACTGCATCCAGTACGAACCGATATAGAACAGCCGCTTCATCGCGACGTCTTTATAGATCGAGCTATTGTAAGTCGAGACCAACGCGCGATAGCAGGTCAGCGCGCGATTGAACTCACGCGCAAAGAACCAGCACTCGCCGGCAAAGAATAGTCCGTCTTCCTCGATCAGCGTGCCGCTCTTGGGCGCGTCGTAGGGATGCTTACGCGCGTAATCGGGTCGCAGAGCGGGCCCGGGCCAACGGTCGGCGGCCTTCTCGTAGAGTTTCGCGGCTTCGCGTAAACACTCTTTATCGTGTGTCTTAGAGTATTCTTTTTGCTTGTTGCACGCCTGACGCATATATTCCAGCGCGGCGCGTTCGTTGGGGCCCATACCGAACCACGCGCGGATATTGTCCATCGAGAAAGCGTATTTCGACCAATCGATAGGCGTAGGTTCTTCCTTCTCCCAGTCGTAGAGCTCGCGTTTCGATTCCGCGTTTTCAAGCATCAACTCGATCGATTCCGCGGAAACGGTCGCGATCATCGAATCGTCTTGAAGGTCCATCGCGTTTTCTTCGCGACGCAGCAGGCCGTCGACCTCACATTCCTGAATAGGTTGGAGATAGCGCTTGCCTTTTTTTACTTCCGCTTTACGCTGCGCTTTCTTCTCGCGCAACCAGTTGTCGAAATTCTTTTCGATCTTCTCTTCCGCTTTCTCGCGTTCGGAGAGCGATTCTCGCTTCGGCTTCGGTCTGAAATCGTCGCCGTAGTCGATCGTTTCGTATTGTCCGGTAGGTTCGGGGACGCTCGTTCCGTTCTTCACGAACTCGGAGACCTCGCTAGATTCGGGCGGCGCGATCGCGTCGTCGAGAGTCGGGAAAGTATCGTCGAGCGTAGGAAAGCCGTCGTCTAGCGTCGGGAACGAGTCATCCTGGGCGCGTTGCAGATAATTCGACTTCGCGTCTTTCGCGGCGGCTTTTTCATTAGCGTCTTTGTCTTGTCCGAGAATGACGGCGGTGGACGGGGCGTAGTAATACGTACCGGGGCCGTAATAGAAAGTTTCTTGCGCGGGGGGAAGCTCTTCTGGAACGACGTAGACGGGACAAGGACCGTTAGGAGGGCAACAGGGATCGTCGTAGATCCATAGCGCGCAACCGCCGACGCTCAGAGAGAGCGCGGCAACGGAGAGAGCGAAGGCGCGATTCACGACGGAACGCGTATTCGACAAGATCGCGAGTCTAAAATCAGGCATGGGACTTCCTGTCCTTTGTAACGATTACGGCGTCGGCTTCCCTTTCGACGCCCTAGTTAACGCCGCCGAGCGTAAGTTCGACGGCTATATCGTAAACGCGCTAGGCGTTTTGTTCATACTTGACGCTGAGCGAACTCGGCGTCTTCTTGCCACGCTTTTGCGACGGCGGCGCGGTCTTTTTCGTCCATAGCGTACTTCAAGAACTCGTAAGTACGCGGTCGACGGCGCAGGACCTTGCAAATATACTTCTGCGCCAGAATTCGGTATTGCGCTCTCGCGTCGACGGGGAACTCTCGATACGGGCTCAACGCGTCGGCTTCCAACGCGGCAAACGCGCCGTCGATATCGTTCTCGCGTTCCGTCTTGTCGATCGAGGACAAACCCGCGACCTCCTCTTCCAAAGCGCGTCGCCAATTCCCGAGCGTAACGGCTAATTTCAACGTCTCCGCGCAACCGCGATGAGCGACGTCGAAGACTTTGAGCGCGCCGATCGTCGTCGGCGTTAGCCCGTAATGCGGTCTCGTTGCGAGGCATTGTCGGCAAACTACCCCGCCGGAATCAACGTCGAAATAGACGCGACGAGCAAGATTCTCCACGCTGTCCAACGGCAACGGCTGTCCGCAGTCCACGCAGCAACGCACGGCCGGAAATTCGCCAAACGCGTCGAGCAGGCCCGCCTCGAAATACGCGACACGCGCCGGAACGTCCTCGCGATCGCCGTACTGGAATCGATCCAACGTCTGTTCGGCTAGCGTCCAGAGGTCCGGATACGGGTCGTAATCCTCAGTCGCGAGGTCAAGCAGTTCGGCGACGTAGTACCCGCCGTATAGTCCGCGAACGTTGCGCGTAGTCGGTCGAAAACGCCGACGCAACTTCGCTTCCGTAAACAGGTCCAGCGCGTCGGAATTCTTCCTTATAAAGGATAACCGAATCGAGGCGAGTAAGTCAAGAGAAGTTTCAAACGGATTCTTCAACCGCCGCGCGCCTTTGGCTATCCCGCGCACTTTGCCTAATTCGCGAGTAAATACGGAGAGGATCAAGCTCGTTTCGCTATAATCCACGCTCTTAACTACGATAGCGTCCGTTTTTTCTAGGCTCATGGCGACGGTTTCAC
Organism: Thermoguttaceae bacterium; assembly: GCA_045599605.1. GTDB lineage: Bacteria > Planctomycetota > Planctomycetia > Pirellulales > Thermoguttaceae > RUG369. The sequence goes on along the minus strand of JAZRWE010000029.1, from coordinate 42,535 downwards.
TACTTGACGACGAAGAAGACCACAAACTCGCGCGACCACCGCGCAACAGTCATATTATGACGATTACGTCGAATATTGTCAAATCGTTTGTACGGTTTTCGAGCGTATGGGGAGAAAATGACGTAAATTTCAAAATAGAGCCTTGACCTTTGCCGAATCGTTATATAATACTGTTGTCTTTTGCAGTTGACGGCAACGTCGAACGCGAGAGTCTGAATGGTGGGAGTAGCTCAGTTGGATTAGAGCATCGGATTGTGGCTCCGAAGGTCGGGGGTTCGAGTCTCCTCTCCCACCCTTAAAAAGCCGAGTTGGTTTGATAACCTGCTCGGCTTTTTTCGTTCTTGAGCGTTTCTTTTCACCGCGACGCTTGCAGGTCGTAGCGTCGTTAGCGCGTCATGAAAAAAAGCCCGTCGCGTACTTCGAGAAGCGCGCGACTGGCTTTACTCATTATTTCAGCTTACGCGAGGCGTTAGAAAGCAAGCTTGGCGCCCTACTCCCTTCCGCCGACGCGAGCGTCACGGTTTCGCGACCCACAAGGAATGGAGATTGCAATACGCGTAAACGGCGACAAGTTCGTCCCCTTCGACGAGCGCAAAGGACGCTTTCGGAGCTTGTCCCGGCGTCAGCGTCTTGCGTTGGCAACCGGACTTCGTTTCGATCGCGATCCATTCGATGTAGTGAACGTCGGCCATCGGATGCTCGACGGAACCGACCGTCACGTTGACGACGTTACCGGCGACTTCGAAGACGGGAACATGCTTTTCAGCCGCTCCGTCGCTAGCGCCGGGCACGATCTCGATCATGGCCTTTCCACAGCACATGGTCGGAACGCTCGTTTCTTTTACCATTGCAACGATCTTACCGCAAACAGAACATTTGTAAATCTTCATGACTGTCTCCATTATGTTGCGTTAGCATTGTCGTCTCGACGCGAAATGAATGGCGCCGAGTAGGAAATATATCTTCCTCGAAACCGCGCGAAGGCTCAATAGTTTTCAGCGCAGATCTCGAAGTAGGATTGCGGATGAGCGCAGGTGGGGCAAGCGAGAGGCGCTTTGGTCCCGACGACGATGTGACCGCAGTTACGGCATTCCCAGACCTTGACTTCGGACTTCTCGAAGACTTGGGCGGTCTCAACGTTCTTGAGGAGCGCTCGGTAGCGTTCTTCGTGGCGCTTTTCAATAGCGGCGACGTTGCGGAATTTGATCGCGAGAGACTTGAAGCCTTCTTCTTCGGCGGTCTTAGCGAACCCTTCGTACATGTCGGTCCATTCGTAGTTTTCACCGTCGGCGGCGGCGGCCAAGTTAGCGGCGGTGTCGCCAATGCCTTCCAATTCCTTGAACCACATCTTGGCGTGTTCTTTTTCGTTATTCGCGGTCATTTCGAACAACGCGGCGATCTGCTCGTAGCCTTCTTTCTTCGCTTTGGAAGCGAAGTAGGTATACTTATTGCGAGCTTGCGATTCGCCGGCAAAAGCGGCTTCGAGGTTCTTTTCGGTTTGGGTTCCGGCGTACTTATTGGCCATTATCTTCTTCTCCTAAACATATCTTCGGCGGCGAAGGACTTCTTGCAGCTCCTTTTTTCCCCGCCTGTTAAACAGCGACCTGCGATAAGGGCCCCAGACGCGTTAACTTACGACGCGTCGTACTCTTATTGCAGGTTACGCAAAAAAATCGAATAAACGACGTTTCCGGCGACAAAAAATCTAAAAATATCCAAAATATTCCAAAAATTTATCGCGTCAACGTTTTATGTCTCATTCCAACTCGTTTTGAGCGGCGACCAAACTCTTTCCGCAGTAGATCTCTCTGAGCTTCGGTTTCTCGATCTTTCCGGTAGGATTACGCGGGATCGTCGCAAAGATGACCTTTCGCGGACGCTTGTATCGCGGCAGCGTCTCGCAGAACTTATTGATATCGTCTTCGGTGACGGTCCTTCCGGGCTTGAGTTCGACGATAGCGGCGGCGATCTCGCCCAGTCGCGCGTCGGGCATACCGATGACGGCGACGTCTTTGATATCGTCGCATTGACGCATAAAGTCTTCAATTTGCACAGGGTACAAATTCTCGCCGCCGGTGATGATAACGTCCTTCTTGCGGTCGACAAGATAGATGAATCCGTCTTCGTCTTCGCGCGCCATATCGCCGGTGTAGAGCCATTTCTCGTCGCGCGTGGCGGCGGTCGCTTCCGGGTCGTGGTAGTATTCGGTCATAACGCCGGGCCCCGCGACCGCGAGTTCGCCGACTTCGCCCTTAGCGACGTCGTTGCGGTTGGCGTCGACGATACGCGCTTCCCAGCGATACCCGGGCTTGCCGATCGCGCCGACTTTATGCACGTTCTCGACGCCAAGATGGACGCAACCGGGGCCGATCGATTCGCTCAAGCCGTAGTTCGTATCGTATTGGTGATGCGGGAAATATCCCTTCCAGCGTTTGATCAAGCTCGGCGGGACGGGCTGCGCGCCAATGTGCATCAAGCGCCATTGCTCCAAGACGTAGTCGTCGAGTTTGACGCGTCCGTCGTCGATCGCGTCGAGAATGTCTTGTGCCCACGGCACGAGAAGCCAGACGATAGAGCAGCGTTCTTCGGAGACGGCGTGCAAGATCGTTTGCGGCTTGACCCCTTTGAGCAGGATCGCTTTACCGCCGACGAGGAAGCTGCCGAACCAGTGCATCTTCGCGCCGGTGTGATAAAGAGGGGGAATGCACAAGAAGACGTCGGCGCGCGTTTGGCCGTGGTGGTTCTGTTCGGTAAAGCACGCGGACGTCAGACTTCGGTGCTTATGCAAGATCGCTTTCGGGAAGCCGGTGGTCCCGGAAGAGAAGTAGATCGCGGCGTAGTCTTCGCTGGTCAACTTGATCTCGGGCGCTTCGTTGGAGCAGTATTGCGTGAGCGTGTGGAACGATTCCGCAAACGTCGGGCAATTCTCGCCGAGGAAGAACAGTCCGCGAACGCGGTCGATCTGGTCGGCGATCGCTTCCATACGCCCGATGAATTCCGGTCCGAAGACGAGGAAATCGACGTCGGCAAGTTCCACGCAGTACTTGATCTCGTCGGCGGCGTAGCGGAAGTTGAGCGGCACGGCGATCGCGCCCGCTTTCAACGCGCCAAAATAGATCGGCAACCATTCGAGGCAGTTCATCAACAAGATACCGACTTTGTCGCCTTTCTTGAGGCCGCGACTAAGAAGCAGGTTCGCGAAGCGGTTCGCAAGATGATCGAACTGAGCCCAAGTCGTGGAGCGACGTTGTCCGCCGGGAGCGCAAGAAGACGCTTCGACAAGGTCGAAGTTCTTCCAGGTAATGCGACGCGCTTCGTCGACTTCCGGATTGATCTCGACCAAGCAGACGTCGGACCCGTAGTGCAACGCGTTGCGTTCAAGTATTTCGGTGATCGGGGTCGTCTCCTCGACGGGGGGCAATTCCGGCATATTAGTCATTTTGCGATCCTTGTTGTAATATATTCTTTCCACGCGAATTTTACCGCGCGATATTGAAAAACTTGCCGTTCTTGGACGTCCAATAGCGTCCAAACGCCATAGCTATATTATAGACGTAGAGAGGCCGTATTCAACCCCCCGCGACACGGTCGACGCATATCTCTTGACGCTGTGGAAAAAGCGCTAAAATGAAATTGCGTCGACCGCAAGCCGACGCCGAGCGTTACTCTAAAATAGAAAGCGAAGATCATGGCGACGCAAACTAAGACCAACGCGACAAGACTTCTCGAAGCGGCGAATATCCCGTTCCGTACGCAAGAATACGAAGTCGATGAAAACGACCTCTCCGGTATGCACATCGCGCAACAACTCAATATCCCCCCCGAGCAGATCTTCAAGACGCTCGTCCTCAAAGGTGAGAAAAAAGGGTACTTCGTCTGCTGTCTTCCGGTCTGCGACGAACTCGATCTTAAAAAGACCGCCAAGGCCTTCGGCGACAAGAAGTGCGACCTCATCCCGATGAAAGACCTCAAAGACCTGACGGGCTACATCCGCGGAGGCTGCTCCCCCGTCGGTATGAAGAAGAAGTTCCCGACGATCTTCGACGAAACGGTCATCCTGTGCGACGAGATCTACGTCAGCGCCGGGATGCGCGGTATGCAACTCGTCATGGACCCGAACTTGCTGCTTCCATTCGTCGAAGCGACGACCGCCGACCTCGTCAAATAAGCTCGCAACGCCATTAAACTACGTTGAGATTTCCGATTGCGACAATAAAACGTAGTGTTTTGCCTCTAAAAATTCCTATTATATACTAGGTTTTCGGATAATCCCCCCTTAGATAAAGCGATTTTGATGATACAATCAGAGAAGTCGGGGCTATTCAACTAAGGAGAGACGCTAATAATGATTTCAACAAGAGGCCGATACGCGATCCGCGTTATGATCGACGTCGCTGAACACAACAACGGTAGTTTTATTCCGCTCAACGAGATAGCCGAACGACAAGGCGTCTCCATCAAGTACTTGGAGATCGTGCTCAAATCGTTAGTGCAAGGTCGCCTTCTTGAAGGTAAACGCGGCAAAGGCGGCGGGTATCGGCTCACGCGCGCACCGGAAGAGTACAACGTCGGCGAGATAGTCGAGATGGCGGAAGGCAAGATCACGATCGTCGCCTGTCTCGCGGAAGGCGCGCCGCCGTGTCCGCGAGCAGCCTCTTGTCCCACTGTCAAAATGTGGTCCGATCTGCAGAAACTGATCCTCGACTTCTTCTACAATATCCCGTTAAGTCAACTCGTGCGCGACGGGGCCGACAGTTTGCCGAAACACCAAGGGATCGAGACTTGCGCGCTCCCCAGTTCGCGTTTCAACGCCGCGGGGAAATGACGCGCTTCCCAACGCCGTAATCGAATCGTATCAAAAAAAAGACGTCGAGTTCTTCGGCGTCTTTTTTATTTCCTCGTTACTTCCTAGCGCGTCTATTCGCGACACGCGGGCTCTTTCTCATTTAAATTTCTCGACGATCCCCGCGATCAAGATGAAGAATACGACGAACGGCAAGATATACGTCATATAGAATCGCATCCGGTTCCGCACTTTCATCCCCTTCCCGGCATTGGCTTCGGCGACAAACGCGTCCCAGCCCCATCCTTTTTTCCAGACGCAAAACAGGATGAACACCAAGGCGCCGAGCGGCACGCAGATATTGCTCAATACGAAATCTTCGGCGTCAAGTATAGTCGAGTCCGCGCCGAACGGTCGAACGTTCTTCCAGATATTGAACCCTAACGCGCTCGGGGCCGACAAAACGCACAAGAGCGGGATATTGATCAAGCATATCGTCTTACGCGACAACGTCGTGATATCGCGCCACGAACCGACGATACATTCGAAGATGGCGAGCAGAGTCCCGAACGCCGCGAACGTCATGAAGACAAAGAACGCGAAACCGATCCACCGCGCATGCGACAGCGAATTGAACACGTCGGGCAACGTGACGAACAACAGCCCCGGGCCGCTATTGGGGTCGACGCCGTACGCCGAGCACGCGGGAAAGATGATGAGCCCCGCGCAAAACGCGACCATCGTGTCGAGCGTACCGACTAGCGCGCTTTCCCCTAACAGCGTTCTTTCTTTACCGATATAGCTCCCAAAGACAGCCATCGAGCCGATACCCAGTCCCAACGAGAAGAAGACTTGCGCCATCGCGGCGGAAACGACGTTCCAGAATCCCACTTCTTTAACGGCGGCGACGTTGGGTCTCAGATAGAACGCGAGTCCGCTCGCGTCGTCTTTCAACGAGACAGCATAACAAACGAGCGCCAACATCATCACGAGCAACGCGCCCGTCATATATTTCGCGACAGGTTCCAACCCTTTTTGCAGTCCGACGCTAAGCACGCCAAACGCCGCGACGATCGCCAAGACGACTCCGGTAATGCAGATCGGCGCGGAAGATACCGTCGCGCCAAAGAACGCGCCCGGGGAAGGAGTCGCGCCTTCTCCGGCCACAAGCGCGGGGTCGCCGACAAGATAACTATAACCGTAGTACAGGATCCACCCGACGACGGTCGTGTAATACGAGGAGAGCAAGTACGCCGAGGCTAAGCATACGACGCCGTGCGCGCTCCATTTTTGCCCGGGTCGCTGCAACGCGTTGAACATCTTGATCGGACTGCGTTCCGCGCCTCTACCGACGCTGAATTCCATCGTCAAGATCGGTATCGCTAACACGAACAGGAAGAAGAGATAGAAAAGCAGGAAGATCGCGCCCCCGTTATGCCCGCAGACATAAGGAAATTTCCAGACGTTCCCGATGCCTATGGCGCAACTCGCGCTAAGGAATAGGAATCCAAGTCGCGTACCCAGTTTTTCTCGATGCATGAACAGTACTTCCCTTTCACATTACCGTCGCGAACGTTTTTTGTTATTCTTGCGTCTATTACGCGCGCTTTTCTTCGCGTCGTCGTCCGTAATCTCCGTCGCGTCGCCCTTCATACGCGAGAAGATCTGCGCCAGTATCGCGCCGGAGATGTTATGCCAGACGGAGAAGACCGCGCCGGGCACCGCCGCCAGCGGAAACGCCGCAAACGCGGAACTTGCCAACGAAGTCGCGAGTCCGGAGTTCTGCATGCCGATCTCGACGGCGAGCGTCTTACGCTTCGCAAGAGGCAACTTCAACGCGCGTCCGACCGCGTAGCCGCTCGCGTAACCCAAGACGTTATGCAGGATAACGACGCCGAAAACGATAAAGCCGGTAGCCAAGATACGTTCCGCGTTATGGGAGACGACCGCCGCGACGATCGCCGAGATCGCGAGTACGGAGACTAGCGGCAACGCCTTGGCGACGCGCGACGTGAAACGCTCGAAGAACCTATCGATAACAAGTCCTAACGCGATCGGGACGAGGACGACTTGCAGTATCGAGACGAACATCTTAGCCACGTCGACGTCGACGGAAGTATGCAGCAGCAGATACACGATCGCGGGCGTAAGTATCGGCGCCAGCAGCGTGTTGACGCTCGTCATCCCGACGGAGAGCGCGACGTCCCCTTTACTGAGATAGCTGACGACGTTGCTCGAAGTTCCGCCGGGACAAGCGCCGACTAAGACTACCCCCGCAAGCAAGCCGGTCTCTAGCCCGAAGAGCTTGCCCAAGAAGAACGCCAGTAACGGCATCAGCGTAAATTGCGCCAACGCGCCGACGAATATGTCCTTAGGACGCGAGAAAACTATCTTGAAATCGGAGAATTTCAGCGTCAACCCCATGCCGAACATCACGACGGCAAGGAGCGTGTTGATCCAAGTCAACTTGACCCACGCGCACGTCTCAGGCTTCAATAACGCCAGAGCGGCGACGACCAACACGATCGCCGCCATATGCTTGCCAAACCACTCGCTAAGGCGTTCAAGATATTTCATAGCGCTCAGTCCGTTCAATACCAATTCCAGCACACGCGTTAAACGAGTCGGAAACGCGCCGACTCACAACTGCTCTATTATAACGCAAGTTCGACGGCTTTTCAGACAAATATTTTATTTCTCCGAAAGCGCCGATCCTCCGCCTTAGCGACGACCGACTGACGCAATAAAAAAACGTCGGAAACTCCAACGAGCTTCCGACGCTATTATACTACGCCGTCAAACTATCAAATAAAGTATTCGATAGGATGATCGCTTTTTTTATCCATATCCAGTATCTCGAAGACGCGTTTACGACCATTGAGGAACAGCGGCGAAGTACGGTCGGCGCCTTTACTTGTGCGGACGTTCGAGCGGATATTGACGATACCCTTGATACGACCGGGGTTAGGTTGCAACACGACGATGCGGTCCGCGAGATAGACGGCTTCTTCGATATCGTGCGTAACGAAGACGATCGTTTTCTTCTCTTCTTTTGCAAGATTCAAGACGTCGTCTTGCAACTTCGCGCGAGTGATAGCGTCAAGCGCGCCAAACGGTTCGTCCATAAACAGCACGTCGGGATCGACCGCCAACGCGCGCGCGATAGCCACGCGTTGTTGTTGGCCTCCGGAGAGTTGATGCGGATAGCGTTTCTCAAAGCCTTCCAACCCGACTTGCTTGATATACTTGCGAGCGCGTTCGTCCCATTCCTGTTTCGGGATCCCGACCTTCTTCATTCCCAGTTGCACGTTAGCGAGGACGGTGCGCCAAGGAAGTAGTCCGTAATTCTGGAAGATCGTGATATATTCGATGCGCGGCTTCGTTACGGGCTTGCCCGCGATCGAGATCGAGCCGGACGAGATCTTCTCAAATCCGGCGATCGAGTTGAGTAACGTCGACTTTCCGCACCCCGACGCGCCGATCAGGCAGATGAACTCGCCCTTCATGATATCGAGCGAAACGTCTTTGAGCGCGGTAACGGCGTTCTTACCATTGCCGTAGACCGTGGTCACATGGTCGATCTTGATATAGGACAGTTCGTTATACGTATTCTGTTCAGCCATATCATTCGTCTCCTTCACGCGAAAACTTCACGACGCCCAAACCGAATTTCAACGCGATCAGGCGTTCTGCGGCGGCGACAAGTTGGTCGAGTAATAGCCCGATAATACCGATAACGATCATCGTCGCGAGTAACGCGTCGGAACGCAAGCAGTTCTTAGCGTCCATGACAAGGAACCCGAGGCCGGATTGCGCGCCGACCATTTCGCCGGAAACGAGGAAGATCCAGCACGTGCCGAGCGCTAATCTCAGACTCGCGACGATCTGCGGAAACGTCGCCGGAAACACGATCTTCGTGACCGTCTCCAAGCGCCCCATATCGAAGTTGCGAGCGACTTTGAAGAAGATCGGATCCATATTCTTCACGGCGGCTACCGTCGAGGTCAGGATCGGAAAGAAGCCCGCGATGAAGATGATCGCGATCGCCGGCAAATTGCCGATGCCTAAGAGCAGCACCAAGAACGGAAACCACGCGACAGGCGCGATCGGACGCAGCGTCTGCACGATCGGGTCGACGTAGCCGTACAACTTCGGACGCAAGCCTAAGACGAGTCCTAGCGGCACGGAGACCACGACGGCTAAGAAGTAGCCGACGGCGAAGCGTCCGAGACTCGAAACGATATGTCCGATAAGCGTCGCGTTGGAGGAACTGCCGAGCAGTCCGACCGTCAGCAATTCTTTGAACGCCGCGAACACCTTCAACGGCGTCGGGAACAAGGCGGGATTGACGCCGCTAAACTTTGCGACTAAATACCATAGCGTCAACAGCGCAATAAACGACGCGGCGACGCGCTTGATCGCTTTTAAGTTCTTCATAGCTCGTTACTCCCGTCTTGGACTTGATATACGAAATCTTCAAAAGTCGGCGGTTCCAGGTTCACGCCGTACTTCTTGACCTTCTCCACGAGCACGTCGTACGCTTCTCGCGTGATCGTAAGGTCGTCGTAGTGGATGAGTTTCAGCGAGGCGTCCAACACTTGCGGAGTCTGCCCTAAGAATTTGCTTGCGATCTCGACGGAAGAATCATGATCGAGCGAGTTACCCGCCTCTTGATAGCGTCGGACCAGTTCCGCGACCTTCGCGTCGCCGAGTTTCTCGATCGCCTTCGCGTTCAAGACGAGTCCGCAACATAACGAATCTTCCCACAGGTCTTCCGAGTGATATAAGATCTTCCCGAAGTTCTGCGCGACCGTCTGCGAACCAAACGGTTCCGCAACGCAATACGCGTCGATAGCGCGACTTGCGAGCGAGAACGGCATTTCCGTCGGCGCAAGTTGAACGATCTTGACGTCGTCGAGAGTCAAGCCGCCGCGCGCCAACGCGTCTTGCACTAAGATATAATGAGAGGATTGAGTCGACGGAATGGCGATCGTCTTACCTTTCAACTCCTTAACGTCGTCGATCTTATTACTGACGACGACGATATTTCCGTCGCGGTGTCCTAACGCGACCGCTTTAAGGTCGACCCCTTTGGCTTTGGCGCTCATCGCGAGTTCGATCAAGACGGACGCGCCGTCGATCCTTCCGGCGTTGAGCGCGTCGGTGAGGTCGGACCAGTTTCCAAATTTCTGCAATTTTATAGCGAGTTCGCCGTTCTCCGAGTCGAGCGTTTCCTTCTCTTTGAATACGGCGAGCGCGTGCGTTATTGGCAGATAACCGATCGTAACGACCGTCGCGTTAGGATTCGTATTGGCGACCGCGTCTAGCGAGACGTTCGAACGAACGCATCCGGCGACGCAAGTCGAGACAGCCGCGGCGATACCGAAAAGAAATAAAGCTCTTTTGAACATCTTTCTACTCCTTTCACGAACCGCCTCGCGATCGCGCGAGTTCAGTCCCATCCAAGTTCGCGGCGTTTTTGTTTCAGATCCTCGACGATCTTATTCCCCAAAGCGACGGGGTCGACGTCGACGTGCATAACGGAGCCGAGCGTTTCTTTTGTTCCGAGTTTGAGGAACTCGATAACGTTTTTAGAACCATAGATCTGCGCTTCGACGCAATGATACGAATTGATACCGTTAAGTCGGAACCCGAGCGCGGCGTCGACGCCTTTTTCGTTCCCCCACTCCGGCGAGGCGAAACCGAACGGCGCTTGCGGCAGGTCGATCCCCAACGCGCACGCGATCCCGGCGAAGATACCGGACGAACGCGTGTTGTCGATACATTCGCCGACATGCCAGACCGGCGGAAGGTCGTCGCCGAGGAATTCGCGCAACGTTTCCCCGCAACGCTCGGCCGCGCTCGTCGAGCAGTACCCCATCTTCATGAGCGGGAACGAGGCGCAACCGTTCGTGACGATCAAGACGTTGTTCTTCAACAACACGTCGGCGACGTCGACCACGGAACGTTCGTAAGTCGTCTTCGGATTGCTACATCCGACCATATTGACGACGCCGAGTATCTTGCCGCTCTTGATCGCGTCGGCAAGAGGTTGGAATGAGCCGAAACGCTTGCAGACATATTCGACGGAGAACCCGACTTCGGCTTCCACTTCGTACGGCGGAATATAGACGGGGATCCCTTTACGCGCTTCAAAGCTCTCGATAGCGCGCGCGACGATCTTTTCGGCCAGCGCCGTCGTTTCGCCGATATTAGCGTGTCGGTGGTCGTACTCGAAGCGTTCGGCGCCGGGTAAGCGCGCGGATTCACTCGTGGTGACGACGGTCGTCTTGAAGCATCGCGCGACGTCCATGATCGCGGGGAAGACGTCTTGCACGTCGGCGACCCAGAGGTCGAGCGCGCCTGTGGCGAGCACGAGTTCCGCGGAGACCGCGTTAGATAGCGGGATAACGCCGTTGGTGCGATAGAGACTCGATAGCCCGGAGCAGCAGATACCGTAGAACTGTATTCCCTGCGCCCCCTTAGACTTCGCGAGTTCAATGAATTTCTCGCTGCGTCCCACGCGAACGATCTCGCTGACGAGCGTCGGGAGATGGCCGTGCACGGCGATATTGACGTACCCTTTTTTCAACGCGCCGATATTGACTTTCGACGTAACGCGGTCGCCTACGCCAAATAGCGAATCGGTGGCAATCGACGCGCCGACGACGCCGGAGAACGTGAACGCTAGTCCGCAACGCAAGAACTGTTGCATGACGCTGCGCCAATCGCCGTCGGTGGCGCAACCGCTTTTGTGAAACGCCTCAAATACTTCGTGATAAGCGCTGATCGGAATGATATCGAGCGCTTCCCAGGCTTTTTGGCGTTCCGGCAACGCGCAGGCGCGTATCGTCTTATAGTCGTCGGGCAAGGTGCGCGACATATCTTCGAGCAACGCGTCGGCAAGTTCGGACGCGACTTCGTTTAGCGAACGTCCTTCCGTCTCGATACCAAACGCCTTAGCGGTCGCGAAGACTTTTTGCTCGCCGACGATGGGAAGGTTCAATTTCCCTTCCGCCGCCCATTTCAGCGAGAGGATGACTTCGCGCGCGTGCATGCCGTGTTGCGCGCAACCCGCCGCCGCGGAGCGAAGCAAGTTCCGCGCGACGATGAGATCCGCGTCCGCCCCGCACACCCCGCTAGGAGATTTCGCAGTCACGCGACAAGGCCCCATATTGCAGACTTTACAGCATACGCCCGCCAATCCGAAATTGCATTGCGGCTTCTGTTTGTCAAAGCGGTCGAACGTCGTGTCGAACCCGAGTTGCTCGATGCGCAGAAGCATATCCTTGACGGCGGGGTCGGGCGTGTTCTCGATCACGTCTTGCTTCGACGGAAACGTCTTCTTGTACTCGTTTACGGCGTTCATATAGTCGCGAATGAACGCTTGCGGGTCGTCGGAATCGTCGTGATCCGATTTGGCGACAACGGTCGGAATACCGTGTTTGTCGAACCCGATCAACGCGCGATGGCTATGGATATGCGCGGGCGAGTCGTCGTGAGAATGGTCGTGAGCGTGAGAATGGTCGTCGTGATGGTCGTGAGCGCAAGCCGCGTCGGAATGGTCGCTATGCATTATGTTCTCCTAAAAGCAGGAAATAACGAAAAACGTCCCCGTTCTCGTTTTATAAACTCGTTTGTTCCAAGGGGCTTGCTCAACCGAATGGGATAGACCCAAGTAAGTCCCTCGCCTTTAAAAGCGTAACGCCGACGATTATATTCCTATATTCCTACTTGTCAACTTGGTTATTATACAAATAGTCTTTCGTCTTCCGGTCCAAGAAATGAAAAAACGCCGGAAATATTGCTATTCCGACGTTTGTTCCTAGCGGCGCTTTCTCGAAAAAATCGCGCGTTCAGCCTTTGAATACCAGTTGTACAAGGAGCATATACCCGATAGTTCCACCCCCGATCGAGACGAGCGCTTGTCGTTTCCAAAGATGCAGCGCGACGGTCAGCGCGATCCCTAACGCCTCGGGCAAGCCATGGTCGCCATGCAACACGTCGACGTCTTTAAGGCAATACGCGACGAGCATCCCGAAGACGGCGCACGGCAAAGTCTTACCGAGGTACTGAATGAACTTCGGGGTCTCCTTATTCGGGTCGAAAAACAAAAACGGCAGGAATCGCGTAATAAGCGTGGCGAGCACGCACAACGCGATCGTGATCGCCTTCTGTTCTAGCGTCATTCGATCGCGTTCCTTTCTAGCGGTTTGCGTAAGACGGTCAACAAGACGAAGATACAGCCCATAGCCGCCAACATGAACGAGTTAGGTCCAAATATTAGACGGCAACCGATCGTCGCGCCTAAGCCGATCAAGCCGGTGTAAGGACGTTTCTCTTTGAGCAGTCTGTCGCAGAAGATCGACACAAACATCGCCGTCAAAACGAATTCCAAGCCTTTCGCGTCGAAATCCAACACTTTCCCAAGGAGCGCGCCAAGCACGGAACCGCTCACCCAGTAGAAGTGATTGAGTATCGTCACCCAGAACATAAACCAATGCGAGTCCAACCCTTTCGGCGGTTCCGTCGAGCAGTTGAGCGCGAACGTCTCGTCCGTCATACCGAAGATAAGATACGGCTTCATCCACCCCGCGCCTTTGAAACGATCAAGCATCGCAACGCCGTAGAAAAGATGACGCGCTTGGATAAGGAACGCCAACACAAACGTTTGCAGCGGCGCGAACGGCGCCAGCAACATCGTGACCGCGACGAACTCCAACGAACCGCCGAAGATCGTCATGCTCATCACGAGAGGGTACCAGACGCTGAAACCCGAGATGTGCATATAAAAACCGTACGCGAATCCTAAGAACCAGTACCCCGCCAAGACGGGAAACGTGTTCGGCAAGGCCGCGCGAAACGCCGCCCAAACGCGTCGCTCGGAAGCGTTTGGAAGCGGCGGTTCCGTTATCGTCGTTTCGTCGCTCAATTCAACCTTCTTTCTCGCAATAGTTTGCTTCGTTTGCTAGCGTCGTCTCAAGAAGTCGCGTTGCCGAAACGCGCTCCGGAGATCTTGTGCGGAAGATATAATTCTTCCAGATACGCGACTTCTTCGACGCTCAGCGCGACGTCGACCGCTTTGGCCGCGTCGGCAAGATGCGACGCCTTGGTCGCGCCGACGATCGTGGAAGCGACGCCCTTCGCGTAATGCCACGCCAACGCGACTTGCGTCATCGTAACGCCGTGTTTTTCGGCGAGTTCGGAGACGCGTTTGGCGATCTCGCGGTCTTGCGCTTCGGTGGAATCGTATTTCCTCGCGGCGACGCGGTCGGTCTTGCTGCGCAAGGAATCGTTCTTCCAATCGGTCCGACATAGCCGTCCCGCGGCGACGGGACTGTAAGGCGTCAGAGAGACGCCGTACTGCTTGCAGATCGGTATCATCTCGCGTTCGTCCTCGCGATACAACAAGTTATAGTGGATCTGCATCGCGGAGAACATAGTCCAGCCGTTGTCTCGCGCGGCGATCTGCATATTGTGGAACTGATATCCAAACATAGCGGAAGCGCCGAGCGCGCGAACTTTACCCGCCTTAACGAGCGAATCGAGCGCCTCCATCGTCTCTTCGATCGGCGTATCGAAATCAAAGCGATGGATGATATACAGGTCGATATAGTCTGTTCCGAGTCTGCGCAACGAACCTTCCACTTCGCGGAGGATCGCCTTACGCGACAAAAATCCGTCGTTGAAATAGACTTTCGTCCCGATAACGACTTTATCGCGCGGAACGTTCTTCAACGCCATGCCGAGATATTCCTCGCTCGTGCCGGCGGAATACTGATTAGCCGTGTCGAAGAAATTGATCCCAAGGTCGAGCGCGACGGCGACGATCTCCGCGCTAGCGGCGGGGTCGAGCGTCCAGTCGTGCATCGTCCCGGCTTTCCCGAAACTCATGCACCCGACGCAGATCTTCGAGACTTCAACGTCGGTATTTCCAAGTTTCACGTATTGCATATCTCAACCTTTCAGACTCTTGCCAAGTTCGTACGCCTTTTGCGGATAAACGCTCGCGGCGGTCTCTTCCGGCGTGCCGCAGCCCTTGCCGTAGACTGCGCCGACAAGTTCAAATTGCAGATAGCGTCCCATCGTCTTCGCTTGCGAATCGATCGCGTCGAACATCCAGTCTGAGACGTCGGCGCCGACGGAGAGCCACGCGCATTTCATCTTCTTATTCATCAAGCTCGTATTGAACGCGCAGAAGCGATCGATAACGGTCTTAAGTTGCGACGTGATATTGAAATAATACAACGGCGACGCAAACGCGATCATATCGGCGTCGAGAATGGCGGCGCGGATAGCGTCTTCGTCGTCGTGTTGCGCGCACTTCTCTTCCGCATGACAAGCCCAACACCCGAGACAGCTCTTGATCTTCATTCTCGCGACGTCGAAGCGTTGAACGCTATGACCCGCTTCTTCCGCGCCTTGCGTAAACTTCTCGACCAAGATATTCGTCGAACCCTTGATATTCGGACTACCTTGCAACACGACGATCTTCATGACCGACTCTCCCCTTCTTTTTCTCTCTTGTAATTTTCGTAACAACGACGCGTCGAATATTTGCCAACGCCGACGCGTAGACGTTGCGGCGCTCATTTATCGAACGAATCCGCCCAGGCCTTGATCGCGTCCGCGGGCCCAAAACTGTTCAACATCTTGCCTTGCGCGACCTTGGCGTTCGGAACGACCTTTTGCAGATCGGAGACGGTCTTGCCCATTTGACTGCCGCCGGAAGTCGCGAACGGCACGATCGTTTTGCCCGCGAAATCGTACGCTTCCAGGAACGTGTGGACGATCGTCGGAGCGGTGTACCACCAGATCGGGAACCCGACGAAGACGACGTCGTAAGCGCCGACGTTAGCGTTTTTATCGGCGATCGCGGGTCGCGAGCTCAGTCCCGGCGCTTTCATCTCGACGGAACTGCGGCTCTTCGCGTCTTGCCAATTCAGATCCGCTTGCGTGTACGGAACTTCCGCCTTGATCTCGTAAATGTCCGCGCCGATCGTCGCCGCCAACTTCTCCGCCGCGCGCTTCGTCACGCCGGACGCGCTAAAATACGCCACTAATCTCTTACTCATCTTCAGTCTCCTGTTTTCTTTACGTTGACGCGTAACTTGAACGTCCGCGCGCAACGCTTCTCTTTGTCGACACATAAAGTAAAAGCGGCGTCGCGCAAACACACGACGCCGTCACGTTCTTGACGCTGCGAAAGCGCGTCGTTCACAGCTCCGCGGTCGTTTCGGAAAGCGGTTTGCGACTGCTATGATTCGGGAGCGGGCCGGCGCCTTCTTTGGCGTAGCCGAGGTCCATCAGCATCAGTATCTCTTCGTTTTCGGGTAATCCGAGGTCTTTCTTCAACTGCTCGGGATCGAAGAAGTTGAGCCAACAGCTGTCGACGCCTTCGTTAGCGGCGGCGAGGATCATATGCGTGGCGACGATCGTGGCGTCTTCGATACCGGAATCGCGACGTCCGCCGGGGTACGTAAAGACGTTAGTCTTATCGAACGCGACGACCAAGACGACGGGCGCGCCGTAACGGCAAGGCGTGTTCTTATCGATAGCGCTCAACGCCTTTTCCGATCTCGCGATATAAACGCGTTGCTCTTGCAGATTCTTAGCCGTCGGCGCGACTCGGCCGGCTTCCAAAATGCGTTGCAATTTGTCTTCTTCAACAACGCGATCGCTGTAACCCTTGCAAGAATAACGATCGACGACGACTTGCGAAAATTCCATCACGTCCTCCTTTGATACGTATAAGGCGTTACGCCTATTACTATTGAACTCGCGTTATTATACTTCTTTTTGACGCGGAGTCAAAAAAATAGCCGAGAGCGATATCCCGGCTACTTATTTGTTCTAACGCTCTACGCGCGTCACGCTTCTTGTTTCTTCTCAGCGTCGGCGGGCGTCGCGAGTTTGCGATCCATACGCTCGGAGTAAGAGCGGAATAATTGCGCGAGAATGATGCCCGTAAACATACAGCCAAACGTGTAACTTGCGCAGAACAACGCCGCTTCCGGTTGGTCCGGGAAGAAACGCATCGCGAGCGCGGTCCCGAGCCCCGCGTTCTGCATGCCGACTTCGATGGTCAATGCGCGACGCATACCGGAATCGAGCCCGATCGCCTTGCCGCCGTAGTAGCCCGCGAGATAGCCGCAGAAATTCAACGCCAGCATCACGACCAACAGCGTGCCGGTCAGCTGCGCGATCTTGTCGACGTTAGCGGCGACGACTGTCGCGATAACGAAGATGATAACGATGTTTGCGATCGCTTCGCCGGCATATTCCGCGCCTTTGCGCCACCAAGTGAAGATACGCGACAACGCGAAACCCGCGCCGACCGGAGCGACGACCGTCAACAACAAGTTGATCATAATGTCTTGCACCGGCAAGTCCGCGCGTTGACCGAGGAAGAGCCAGAGCGTGCAAGGCACGACGATAGGAGACAATAACGTCGCGGAGGTCGTAAGACCGACCGAGTAACTCACGTTGCCGCGCGCGGTCAGCGTCAAGACGTTCGACGCCATCGCGCCGGGCACGCAACCCGCCATCATGACGCCGATGAACGCCGCGCCTTCAAGATGAAACAACTTCGCCAAGCAGTACGCAAGCGTCGGCATCGCAATATATTGTATCGCGGTGCCGCCGAGCGTCTTGTACCATCGCTTCGCGACCGCCTTCACTTCGTCGTACGGCAAGAGCGAGCCGACCGCCAACATCGTCGTCGCGATCATAATGCTCATCCATGCGTTGCGCAACGCCGCGTCCTTAATAAAGAACGGATTAAACGCCTCGGCTCCAAAGAGTTTATCCCAACACCCGGAGAGGATGCACGTCAACGTCAACCAGATCAACAAATACTTCGAAAGGATCCGTCTAAACATTTGTACGTCACGCCTTACGGCGGCTCCATAAAAAAAACAACGGCGGCGCGGCATATTGAACCAACGCAACCGTTGACGATCGATAACATAGCGACGCCCCTCGGGGACGCCGTGCGACGTTCTAACCTTGCTCTATCTTAAACCTGAAGAGCAAGGCGTCAAGCGCGAGCATGAGCGCGCCGAGTCTCGGACGAGCTCAGTCGTGAGCGCGGAAGATACCGCCGTTAAGTCCGCGATAAGAGACGCGATCTTCGGGGTGCCATAGAGGCAAGCCTTTACGAACGCGTTCGGCGAGGACTTGTACTTTTTGCGGGGAACCGGCGGGCGCGTCGGTGGGACAGAATTCGTCGGTGACGCTAGGAACGAAGTCTTCGTCGTGTCCAGTTTCCGCGATCTCATCAAAAACGTTATGGTATTTGTGTTCGGGCTCCTTAACGGCGCCCTCTAAGTTTCGTGTTTCTTCAATAGCCATTTCTCATATCCCCAAACTATTCAAAATCATCCTTTGTTGTCGGCGCGCCCTCTTTTGACGTCTCTCGACTCCTACGAAAAACACCGCGCGCTCTGCCTCAGCGAATCTTAACCTTCTCAAACCGCCGAGCCTCGCATGAGAAAACTATAGTGTCGGACAAGTGCGACGCTCAGCTTCTGAACTCGAGACGGTCTTTGTCAGCGCAGGTTAACAGCGCTAACCAAATCGCCTTTCTTTTCTCAAAATATAATTCTTGACTTATGAGAGTCAAGAAAATTATCGCGTTTTCGAATATTTTTCTTCAAAAAAATCATTCTTTTTTGGAAAAATCGTCAAAAAGCAACTTCTGCCCCCTTTACAAAATCGTTATATGCGCAACAATTTCACGTCTTTTCAACATACCGTGTACCGAAACAAACATTGTAAAACCCGCCGTTTCACATCGTTACAACGAATACGCGTTCGTTCTTGTAATCTTGTCGTTCGGATATTCAGACGGCGACGTTTTTTCAAAGTTCCCGCGCGCGTTTTGTTTCCTACTTTTTATTGTACGAATTTTCTTTCGCTTTCTTCATCATCACCGGATCGTTTTCCATAACTTTTTTAACGCCTTCGTCAAACGGGTTAGCGGTCAGCTTGGAGAACAGCGCCGTCTGACTGCGATATAGCCCCGCGCTGCCGGAAGTCATGTAACAAACGCCGCATACGATCGCGAAGATCAACGCGTTTTGAGCGCCAAAGAACTCGACGCTCAGTATCAGCGCGGTCAGCGGACAATTCGTCGCGCCGCAGAAGACCGCGATCATACCTAGCCCCGCGCCTTGTTCGGGAGACAGGCCTAACGCTTGTCCCGCGACGGAACCAAACGTCGCGCCGACGGCGAGCGCCGGCACGATCTCGCCGCCCTTGAACCCCGCGCCTAACGATACCGCCGTAAAGAGCGTCTTCAAAATGAAGTCCGCGCAACCCGCGTTCCCTTCCAACGCCGCTTGGATATTAGTTAACCCCGTGCCGTTGAAAGCGTTAGTTCCAAGAAGCGCGGTCGCCGCGGCGACGCACGAACCGCCAAAAATGACGCGAAGATAATCGTTTGGGAATCGTCGCGCAAAAGAACGACCGACTATGCGTATCGTCGAACAGAAGAATATGCACACGACGCCGCACGCAAGTCCTAGCGCCACGGCTTGCGGCGCGAGCGTCAACGCGTTCGCCTCGAACGCCGGAAACGCGTAACGGAAGCCGTTAAGTCCGCAAAACGAAGAACATGCGGAACCTATCGTCGCGGAAATGAGCGCCGGCAAGAACGCGGGATAATAGACGACGCCGACGCACGCGATCTCCAACGCGAAGACGGCGGCGGTCAACGGCGCGCCAAAGACGGCGGCAAACGCGCCGCTCATACCGCACAAGATCGCGATATGCAACGACGAATCTTTGAGTTTAAGTATCCTTCCGGTCCCAAGTCCGACGCAACCGCCCAACTGCAACGCCGCGCCCTCGCGACCCGCCGAACCGCCAAAGAATTGCGTTATCGTCGAACCGACGAAAACGAGCGGCGCAAGCCAGAGCGACGCCTTCTTCTCGCCCGTCAACGAGTCGACGATCTGATTCGTTCCGGCGTCGACCGACAAGCGCGCAAGTCGATACAAGAAGACGATAGCCACCCCCGCGACGGGCAACAAGAAGATCGGACGCAACGACCCGGTCTCCACTCCCGCCGCGTCTTTGGCGAGAAAGAACGCCGCGGCGTAACGCATCGACCACTGAAACGCGGCGCCGACGACCCCGGCGGCTAAGCCGATCAAAGACGCTAAAACGATCTGCTCTATTAATACGACAAGATATCGCCACGACCTTGTTCCGCGTTCTTTCAGCTTCTCAAGCGTTCTTTTAAAGACGTCTTTCGGAGTCGATTCCAACTCGTTAAACGGTCTTGAAGCGGCGACGTCGTCCCATTCTCTTCGAACGGTCAGACTCGAAAAAAAAATTTTCAAGAATTTATTAGACATGTCGGCGCGGCTCCTATATAATATCGACGACGTGAAAAACGGCGTCCATAGGTAGAAAGCGCGCCGCGCGTCCAGGAGCGCGAACACGCGAGGACCTTACAAAATTGTCGTTTAAGTATATCTATTTTTTCAAACGCTACAACCCCCCGCTTTTCATTAAAATTGTGGTTTATTCCTTATTTTAGGACCTTGCGAACCGTCAAAAAGTTTGCGTTTTTTCAAAAAAGTTAAGATTTTTCAATAAAATTCTAGAAACCTCTTGAAATTTGAGCGCCGAAAAAATACAATTAATACCGACGAAAGAAAAGTGAAAAGAGAGGATCGGGAGTCTTCGGACAAAACGCCCCTCGCGCGCCGTGACGACACGGCGTTTTAACCAAGGAGTGAAAGATGTTAACAAGCAAAGCCGTCGTCGATCATGCGATCACGTTTAAGAATCCGGAGCGCGTACCCGTTTGGGTCGACGGTCCTAGTATTGGCGGAAGCGACGTGTTGACGTACGATCTTTCTTTATCGAATCCCGACCCCGCCAAGAGACAGCTCAGCGACTGGGGATTCAGAAGACTCCGCTCGCGCGACGGCGTCTGGGTCATTCCGCCCGAAGGCGTTCTCACCGCTTGGAAGCAATGCGACGAATACAAATTCCCGAATCTCGACCTCTCGCGTCGCTTCTCTCGCGTCCAACTCGCGGCGAAAGTCTGCGGGGACCGCTATCGTCTTGCGACGCTCGGTCTTAGCGGTTACGCGGTGTACTGCGCGCTTCGCGGGGCCGCGACGTGTTACGACGACTGCCTTCGCGACTCCGACCGTTTCGAGGAATTCTTCGAAAAGATCTTGGACTTTGAATCGGAGATGTTCTCCTCGATAGCGCGCAAGGGTTTCCACGGTATCGAATTCTGCGACGACTGGGGTCCGCGCAAGACCTCGCGCATCACGCTCTCGCTGTGGCGCATCCTGTTCAAGGAATACTATCGCAAGCAGATCCGTCGCGCGAAAGAAGAGAATCTCCACGTCTGGTTCAGCATCCCGACGGAAAGCGTCGACTTCATCGACGACCTCCACAGCATCGGCGTCGACGTCATCCGTCTCAACAATCCTGAGAAGTTGGAGATCGCGGAACTCGGCAGACGCTACCGCAGCAAGGTCTGCTTCGCGACGCGCGTCGACAAGTTCTACGATCCGAAAGATCCGGAGACCTCGCGCAAGCATATCGGTTATCTTCGCGAATGTCTCGGGGTGCTCACCGGCGGCTTCATCGCGACGATCGCCGACAACGTCCCTTCGGACACGATCCAAGGGATCGCGAAGATCGCGGCGAACTTCAAAAACGCCTGACGCCAAAGCGAGCGCGACTATAATATAAATAGGAAGAAACGATAACGACGTCGAATACATTGAGAGTATTCGGCGTCTTCGTATTTATCCTAACGACCGCGACGTTCCTCAGAAACGCGATTCTCGTAACAACTGTTCGCGGAATCCAAAAATCAACGATTTTCGAGCGGAAATTGTTAAAAAAAAGGGCGCGCGACTCTTGACGAAATAGTTTCTTCACGTAAGATTATCATTCTAATAGCCTTTTAACGGCGCAAGCGATTCGCGCGTCTCGGTCGGCGCGCGAAGGCTAAAAACGCGCTTTAAAAACGATAAAGCCAACGGCGCGTCGTTTGTTTAAAGCAGAACGCGATCAAGTTTTGCGTTCCCTTCAACGCGCGTTGGACACTCCGATACAGAGAGAAGTTATCAAAACTAACGAGAGATTATAATGCCGACGATTAACCAATTGGTGCGTAAAAACCGCAAACAACAACACAGTAAGACGAATACCCCGGTCCTCGAAGGCTGCTCGCAAAAGCGCGGCGTCTGCCTCTTGGTCCGTACCATGCAACCGAAGAAACCTAACTCCGCTCTTCGTCGTATTACTCGTGTTCGTCTCTCGAACAACAAAGAAGTCACCGTTTACATCCCCGGCGAAGGCCACAAGCTCCAAGAACACTCCATCGTTCTTATCCGCGGCGGTCGTGTCCGCGACCTCCCGGGCGTTCGTTACCAAGTCGTCCGCGGTACCCTCGATGCCACCGGCGTTGAAGGCCGTAAGCAAGCTCGCAGCCGTTATGGCGCGAAGAAAAACGCCGTCCTCACCAAGAAACGTTGAGTTTGGCTTGCTGAGCGCGTAAGTTGGCAAAACGCCTCTTGCGCCGCTTGATCGTAAACGTTGCGCTCTAAGTTTTCGAAGAGCAACGCTGAAAAGAATTTCCGAAAACGTCGCAAGACGAGTTCGGCACAAAACACGAAGCGTCGGAAGACCTTTTCCGTATTGACCGAGCGTTGCAAAACGCAAAAGCGAATTCGTTCGCTTTAAGGAGAGCGGTCTTATCCGAACGCTGATAATGATAACGCGTGAAGTCCGGCGGGCATTACGGTCCGCAAGCAACGCCAAACTTAGCGAAACGGAGTTTCGCGAGAGGCGGAGTAACGTCGTCGCCCCTTTTAGGGTCGCGGTTCTCTCAATACTCTCGTTTTGGCGAATTCCGGATTTCTCTGTCGGAATAAACTCTCGACCCTCGGCCGCGCGCCGAGGGAAATTTCGAGTTCTCTATCCGCCGCGTTCCGATCCCAGACAAAACATCATCGACGTTTGCGTAAGTCTTACGCCGCGTCGCGAGCAATACTTAGAAAGTTAGTACTATGAGTCGTATTACCGCCAGTAAAAAGCAGTTGAAGGGCGATCCGCTTTACAATTCCATTCTCGTCAGCAAGTTCACCAACTGCTTGATGTGGGACGGCAAAAAGAACGCCGCTCGCAAGATCGTCTACGACGCTCTCGACATTCTCGCGAAGAAGGTTCCGGACGTTTCTCCGTTGGAAGTCTTCACGACCGCTCTTGAAAATGTCAAGCCGGCTATCGAAGTTCGTTCGAAGCGCGTCGGCGGCGCCAGCTACCAAGTCCCGATGCCGGTTAAAGCGAACCGCGCTCAATCCCTCTGCATCCGTTGGGTACTCATGGCCGTCCGCGACAAGAAGGGTCAACCGACCGCTCAAAAGCTCGCTTCCGAACTCTTCGACGCTTACAACAAGCAAGGCGTCGCCTATACGAAGCGTGAAAACGTCCACCGTATGGCTGAAGCTAACAAGGCGTTCGCTCACTTCGCCAACTGATATTAGTTCTCGGTCGTTCGACCGGTTCTATGCGGTGTAGCGTAAAAGCCGCGCGTTTCTCTTCGGAGTACGCGCGGTTTTTTTATGTCCGCGCGCTACGCGGCAATAGCGTCGTCGCCCGTGAAAAGCGAGCTCGGAAGCGAAGAAATCGCGTCGGCGCCTAGTTGATGATCTTGCGCGTTTTACTATAATCTTATGCGCATAAAAGATCTAAGCGGAAACAGATCAAAGAACGAAACCTCGAGACAGCCACTAGTAGACATTTAAGGGAAGCTATGAAGAAGATACAAACGCGTTCGCTCTTGACGGCGTTAACGCTTAGCGTCGCGGTCGTCGCCTATATGCAAGAACGTCCTACGCTAGCGCAAGATACGCGCGCTCACGCCGAAGCGCATGAACATGAAGACGAAGACCACGATCACGAGCATGAACATGAGCATGAAGACGCCGACCACGATCATGAACATGAAGACGCCGACCACGATCATGAGCATGAACATTCTCACGACCACGGCCATTCTCACGACGAGATGGACGAAGAACACGCGAAATTCCACGCCGAATTAGAAGCGAAGCAACGCGCCGAAGCGGAGCGTCGCGCCAGGGCCGACGAACAAGCGGTGGAGATGCTGACGTTGTCCGACGACACGCTCGTCTCGCTCTTCCGCGCTATCGAGAACTCGCCCGCGCTTGAAGAATTCTACCAACTCCTCGAAACGGCGTCGGCGCCGAAACGCGAGGCGTTGGCTTCTCGCGTCATGGAGTCGGATACGCGCGCGCTCAGCGACTCGACATACGCAACGTTTCTGCTTATCCTTACGGAAAGTCAACTTACAACGGCTAAAGAGTCCTGCGACGATTCCACGATCGCCGACGTGGAACGCGAGATCGAACGCGCGTTGGAATTGCGTCCTTCCGCTTGGCAGGTCCATTACGTCGCGGCGAAGGCGTTGGCGTCGTATCCGCGCGGTTACGTCCCGGAAGGTTCCGGCAGCCGCGTCTTCACCTTGCGCGACCGCAAGCTCGCGTACCGTCGCTTCATGCGCCTGAAGGCGAACCAGAAGCCCGACACGCCGCTCTTTACGGAAGAGCCGACGGAAGAACGCGAGGGGATCCTTGATTCTCGCGCTCGCGATATGGCGTTGCGTCAACAGCTACTGCTCGAAACGTATCCGCAAGCGTTCAAAGCGTTAAGCGAGCCCGTAAACGGTCGCGTCGACGCGAGAGAGTATATGAAGGCGTTGGCAAGCTGCTTCTTCCACAACGCGCCTAAGGATTTCGCGCTCAAAACAGACGTCAACGCGCCGATCCCGGAACGCGAAGACCCCGCAAAAGCGACGCCGAGAACGCTCGCTATCGGGAACTACGTCGGAAAACTCGATTACCCGTGTCCCGCAAGTTTTGAAGCCGCAAAGAACGACGGCGAACGCTACGTCTTCCTGACCACGCTTGCCGGCGGAACCCAAAAAGACGAACAAAGCGAGAAATGAACCGCGACAAGCGTTTAACATACTCTACTCGGTAATAAAAAAGCCGCGCGCCTCGTTTGTTCGAAGCGCGTGGCTTTATTCATGTCTAACTAACGGCATTGCGGTGAGTTAGCGCAGTCGCAATCTACTCGTCGAAACTCTCTTCCGACGTTTCTTCGCGCGCGTCCGCGTCGCCGTTCTCGCCGTTCTCGTTGTTCTCGTCGTTAGTTTCTTTACCGTAGTCTTCGCCGAGTCTCGCGTCGATCTTCTCGCGGTATTCTTTCAGCGCGTTCCACGCCCAATCGCGATCGCCGTAGAATTCTTCGGCGGCTTTCATCATACTCTCGGCGCGTTCCGGCTCGAAATCTTCGTCGTTAAGTATCGAGTTCATACGGTCGTTGAGCAACGCGAGTCCGGTCATATTCTCTTTTTTGACTTGTCGTCGTATCAGCTCGATGCGCAGTTTCGCGAGGAAGATAAGTTGTTCTTGCGACGTGCCTAACGCTTCGGGGCCGCTGCTCCAACGCACCCAGAGATTTCCGGGCGTATCTCGTTTCGGCTTCTCTTCTCTCTCGCGTCCTTCTTTCTCGTCCGTACCGACGTTCAGGTCTTTTTCCTCGTTCTTACGCGTGCGGCGCAGGAACAAACTGACATAGTCGTCAAAGAAGACCATATCGACGGGCTGGTCGAGCGCCCGATATTCTCCGGAAGGTCCGAACAACACGACGAAAGCGCGCAACATCTCCGCGCCACGCAGAGGGTCGGACTCCGCCACGCGACACGCCTCGACGTAAGGCAATTCGACGTTGTCTTTACAAACGATCTTACCGCTGTTGTTGATCTGGCGTTCCAGTCTCGTTTCCAACTCGACCGTGCGTAATTCGTCGAGGAAGTAGTTGACGCGTCGCGCGCGTAAGTCGTTAGGATACCACGTCGAGAAGTCGATCAGATCGTTCTTCAAATTACGCAAGACGGATTCCAACTCGTCGGGCGAGGCGGCGCTCATCTTGCGATCGATACGCGCGTAAAGCTTGTCTGCGGAAGGCGTTTTGAAAACGTCGGCAAATAGAAAGACGACGCCGAAGAACAACGCCAACATACTCGCGACGCGCAACCATACGACTCGCGCGTCCTCGCCCTTCGTCGACGGCAACGAATCGAGCTCGCTCTCGTCGACCGGCGTGAAGCGCGAACGCTTGAACTTCTCTAACGGCACGGCTTCCATCTCGTCGGAACTCGAAAACGCGTCGACGCCAAGTCCCGGCCCCTGCGGATAGGTCTCGACGACCGTCTCTACGGCGGCGCGCGCGCGGATCGTTTCCAACGGCTCGATATCGAGTTCGTCGACGGCCGCGACTACCGTCTCGGCGCTAGCGCGCGCCTCGCGTTCGGAGAGCTCCGGCGCAGGCGGGGTCGGTCTCGCTTCAACTTGCGACGCCGCGATCGTTTCCGCGGCGCCGACGTCGGTCGCGGAATCCGGTTCGTCGATCAGCGAGAAATTCGCGTCGGCGTCGTTAGTATTCGCGGGCAACTTTACTTTATCTTCTTCCGCGGTAGGCGTTTCCGACGTCACGACGCTTTCTCGTAGCCGAAATTCCGCGCCTAACGCGTCGGGGCCGACGATAGAGGTCAGCGTAGCGGCGTCGCGCGAGCATCCGCTCTGTTCTTCGGCAAGGTCGAAATCGGAGGACCGACATTCGATCTCAGCTTGCGACGGCAGCGGTTCCTCGGAACAAGTCGCGACTTCCGTCGTTTTCTCAAACGCGGAGACCTGTTCGCGCTCGGGCTCGTCCTCGGCGACGGGTCGATACGGAATATCCGGAGCGACGTCGAACATCTCGTCGTCTTTATCGTCGCGTTCGGGTCGCGCAAGGTCGACGCGCGATTCCTCGACGGGCGCGTTCTCCGTCTTGCGTTCTAGCGAGAAGATATTGAAACTAAACGGGTTGCCGTCGACGCAATTCGAGAGCGACTTCAAGATCGCTTCAAGTCGTCGTCCGATAACGCGCGCGTCGCCGGGGCGCTTGTCCGTGCGTATCTGCAATAAGTCGAAGACGACGTCTTCCACAACTTGCGGTACTTCGGGTCTTATCGCGCGTATCCTCTCGGGCGCGCCCTGATTGAATCGCTGCAACAGCTGCGCAAGGTCGCGAGCGACATAAGGCGGCTTTCCGGTCAATAGCGCGTACATCAGCGCGCCAAGAGAATACATATCGGTATGCGGCGTCAACGCGCCCGCGCGAGCTTGCTCCGGCGGCATATACTCGATCGTACCGACCACCTGATTCGCGCCGGTAAGTCGCGAGCTGCCAAAGTATTGCGCGATACCGTAATCGGAGACCTTCACCACGCCTTTATCAAGCAATAAGATATTTGCGGGCTTGATATCGCGATGGATGACCCCGCGATCGTGCGCGTGTTTCAGCGCGCGACAGATCGACGCGCCAATATAGACGACTTCTTCCCAACTAAATTGCCGCCCGCGTTTCAGCAACGCCGACAAACTCGGACCGTCGACGTACTCCATCGCGTAATAGAGCACGCCGTCTTCTTGCCCGAAACCGTAGAGTCTGACGATGTTGTCGTGCCGCAGCAGCTTCATCGTCTCGATCTCGGCGAAAAAGCGTTCGCGCTCCTGCTCTAACGGCAATAGCAACGCCTTGACCGCGACGACTTGTCCGTTATCCTCGCGATGAGCGCGGTAGACGGCGCCCATGCCGCCTCTGCCGATCATACGTTCTAAGATAAAAGGTCCAAAACGTTTAGGCGAACTCATGACGTCGCTCCATAAGACAATACTTCGACGCGTTCCGTATAACGCGCGTATCGCTCGGTCGTTGCGCGCGGCCGAGCGCTTGATCCAAACCGCCTTGCGGGCGCCCTACTCGCTTTACGACTTCTTCGGCGCAAATTTCACTTTCTCGACCATCTTCACGATCTGGTCTTCCGCGTTAAGATATCCGGTGCACGCGGTGATCGCGCTCATCGCGTAAGAGTATTTCAGATTCGCGTCGCAATCTAGTTCGATCTCAAGATCGTCTCTAAATTCCGGCGTCGCGCCGTTATAAGCGTCTTGAAACGAGACGTCGTTAGTCACGACGTAGCGATAGACGGCTTGTCGCAACGCCTTCATATCGGCTAATTTCGTCTCGCCAAACGCGATACCGCTGAGTTCGCCGTCGTCGTCTGCGGTCAACTTGACGGTGACGGGCATAATGTCGTCCATATCGGGCATAGCGGTAGACTGCGCGTTCGCCGGCATACGGATATTGAAATCCCCTTCCACCTCCGGCGTCTTATACGTAACGACAAAAAACGCGAGAAGTAAGAAGACGACGTCGATCATCGAAGTCATGGACAATTGCGGCTCGCTCTTCTCGACGCCTATTCTTCTTTTTTTACTCATACGTAGCTCTCCCCTTACCGCGCAAAAAACGACGCTAGCGAGCGCGCGGCGACTCTATCCTATATTATGACGGAAAAGCGCGCGCGTTTCAATATCGCGACGCGAAAAATCACGCAAAACGTCGATTTTTCTTCTATTACGCGACAAAAATAAACGCCGAAACAAACAAGATACGTTGTCTCGGCGTTAGAAAATACGTTGGCGTGGGCGTCAAGGTCGCGTGTACGCGCCGACTCCGGCTAGCGATCCAAAGAGCGTTCCGGCGTTGAACGTCGGAGCAAAGGCGGGCGTATCGACGTTTTCTTCAACGCGTTGCGCGGCTTGCGAGCGCGCTTCGTTCTCTTCGCGTACGGCGTTTGCGTCTCTGCGCTCGGACTTGCTTTCCTGGCGTTTCAACGCTTGACGCGCGGCGTGTTCGGACACGCGCGTTTCCCCCGCGCCTTCAAAGAAGCTACGCAGCGACTTCGAGCGTACCGGGTGCTGCAACTTGCGCACGGCCTTCGCTTCGATCTGGCGAACGCGTTCGCGCGTCACCTTGAAGATCTGCCCGACTTCTTCGAGCGTGTAGGCGTAACCGTCGGCGAGTCCGAAACGTAAGCGAACGATCTCGCGTTCGCGGAACGAGAGCGCGGAGAGCGCTTCGTCGAGTCTTTCGCGCAACGCGGAACGGTTGATCTCGACCAACGGGTCCTTTCTTCGCGGGTCTTCCAAGAAGTCGCCAAAGAAGCTCTCTTCGCCCCCTTCAACGGGCCGGTCGAGCGAGAGAGGAGGTCGCGACGCTTGTATAGCGGCGCTGATCTCGGAGACGGAGAGTCCGGTAGATTGCGCGATCTCTTGCGGAGTCGGGGCGACGTGCGAGAACTTCGACAAGTCGCGAGTCGTCTTCCTGATCGTGCGTATCGTCTCGAACAGATGATTCGGAATGCGTATAGCGCGGCATTGCTCGACTAACGCCTTGGAGATCGCTTGACGGATCCACCACGTCGCGTAGGTCGAGAATTTGAACCCGCGGCGATATTCGAACTTATCGACCGCGCGCATGAGGCCGGTGTTGCCCTCTTGAATGAGGTCGAGGAAGCTCAGCCCGCGATTACGGTAACGCTTGGCGATGCTGACGACGAGACGCAAGTTGCCCGCCGAGAAATCGCGTTTCGCGGCTTCAAATTCGCGGCGAGCGTCGACGGCGCGACGCAAGTCTTTTTCGTAAGCGGCAAACGTGTCGCCGTTGCAATAGCGTTGACGACAGAGATACGCGACGAGCGAACGATATTCCTCGCGCAACGCGTACCAATCGGGCTCGTCGTTGTCGCGAGAGACGACGCGCGTCGTTTCGACGTAGGAGACGCCGTTAGGTCCGAACGACGTTTCGCGCACGACGACGTTAGTCGTTTTCGTCTCGTTGACGCGGTTATCGCGACGCCGCCAACCGCCGTCCATCGTCCAGACGTCGTCGGAATCGTTGCGGCGAGTTTCTTCGACGCCTTGCGAGACTTCGGCGTCGTGCGCTTCGAGCATAGCGCGCAAGACTTTGACGCGAGCGATGCGTTCCAGGTCTTCTTCGTGGCGCTTGATCGCCTTATCAAAGAACGGCAGGAACGCTTGCGTGCGGAGATTCAATTCGTTAAGGAGTCGAGAAGCGCGATCGCGACGCCCGCGCATGACGCGACGACGCGCGATCTTTTCTTCGCGAGAGAGTTTGCCCGACTTGATCGCGCGGAAATCGGCGCGATTCTTCGCCAACATCTTCCCGAGCGTACGCAGCGTCGGCGTAAGCAACGCGACGAAGCGACGTTTGGCGTTAAGATCGGAGACGGAGACGTCGATCGTGCGGTCGAGACGCGCGCGACCGGTATTGATCTTCTCCAATAACGTGATGAGATCGGCGACCACGACGTCGAGACTGAGCGCGATCTTACGGAAACGACGACGCGCGCGTTCGATACGGAACGCCGCCCCGCGCTCTTGGTCGCGAGTCATCATCGGAACGTCGCCCATCTGCACTAGATATATGCGGATCGGGTCGTCGTAAGAATCAGATTCCGCGTCAAATTCGGCGCTCGCTTCATCGTCGAGCGTCGCCCCAACGCCATATTCCGCGTCGTCAAAATCGTCCGAATAATCCGCAGCGCGCCCTTGATAGTACGAGGCGTCGTCATAGCCCTCGTCTATACATAAGGGGTCGGAATCAAACTGGTCCGAATCAAGATAAGACGAATCGAAACAATCTTCCCTGTCGAAATCGTCAAAATCGCGTTTCATTGAAAACGGCGCTCCTGTTCGTCGTGTGATAAGTTGTGTGGATATTCGGCGGTTCAAAATCGTCGACGTAGCGCTAGTCCGATCGCGCCAATAAGACGCTTTCAGTTTATCGGCTCTCCACAGTAAGGGCTCGACGCTTTTAGTGTAAACTATGATAAGACTTGGAGAAAACGCGTCGTTTTAACAGGCGCATCCGCACCGTTTATAATATTCCCTCAAATACGTTCGACCGTTACAAACCGCAAAAATTCCACATATCTTTTAAAAACGCCAACCGTAAAAAACAAGCTCGTCGCCGCAGGCGCTCGAAAACGCGATAAATCTCTCGCGATAAAAGGGCGGGCGTTTTGATAATTCCAATCGCAAAAATAAGCGCGGCGCCACGATTCCGACTCGCGCCGACATAAAGCGACGACGCGTTTTAGGAACGTATAAAACCGCTCTTAAAAATTTTCCGTATTTTACTCAACTTATCTATTTTTTCAATCATTTTTTTCACGTTTTTCACAATTTCACAGGATCGTGCAAGCTCTGGAATTTTAATTATCGTTGTAAATCGAATAATCCAACCTTACGTCAAAAAACCTACGCGAAAAGCGTTTACCACGCTAGATTTTCGGCGTCGGGGGGGTACAATCCGAAATTGCATAAAGGCTCAACGCATAGAGGAGAAACGCAAGATGCAGAAAATCGACGTAATAGCGGTAGACGGTCCCGCGGGCGCGGGCAAGAGTTCGGCGACGCAAGAATTGGCGCGCCGTCTTGGCGTGGACTACTTGAACACCGGGGCGATGTATCGCGCGATCGCGTTGAAGGCGGTCCGGCTCGGAATCGACCTTACGAACGAAGACGCGCTAGCGGCCGCGGCTTCCGCCTGTACGATCGAGTCGATCGCGGGCAAAACGTATCTGGACGGCGAAGACGTGACCGACGCGGTGCGCGATCCCGAGATCTCGAAACTCGTGCGCTACCCCGCAAACGCGCCGAAAGTACGCGCTATTATGGTCGAACAGCAACGCAAGATCGGCATGGCGCGACCTATCGCGACGGAAGGACGCGACCAAGGGACGGTCGTTTTCCCCGACGCGGTATGCAAATTCTATTTGACGGCGACGGCGGAGGAACGCGCTCGACGCCGAGTCGGAGAACTGCTTGCGCGCGGCGATTCCCCGGACTACGCGCAAGTGCTCGCGCAGATCGTCGATCGCGACCGCAGCGATTCCGAGCGCGAAGTCGGGCCGTTATGCCAACCGGAAGACGCAATCGTCGTCGACACGACGAACTTGACGCTCGACGAAGCGATCTCCGTGATGGAGGTCGTCGCGCGTAAACGTCTCGCGTGTTTGCAAAACTGACGCGCTTACGATATAATATAACGAACCGCAAACGCGCCGCGTCACGCGACGCATTCTATATCCCACCTTTACACGAATTAGACCTTAAAAAGGACTACGAAATGAAAAAGACCGCGAAACTCGTCGCCGCGTCGCTCGCCGCGATCCTCGGCCTCGCCTCTACTTGCGTTTACGCGCTCGACCCCGCTAGACTCGAAGTCAGCAAGAGCGATTCCGATTGCCCCAAGACCGTCAAGACTACCGACGGCAGAACGCTCAAACTCGTTTGGAACGACGAATTCAACGGCGAAGGGCTCCCGAATCCGGAAGCCTGGGGCTACGAAGTCGGCTACATCCGCAATAACGAAGAGCAATACTATACGGACGCGCGCCTTGAAAACATCTTCCAAAAGGACGGCTGTCTGACGATCAAGACGATCGAAGAAGATTACGATATCTCCGATAAGCCGGGCAACCACGGTCGTAAGACCGCGAAATACACGTCCGCCGCTATCGACACGGACGGCAAACTCTCGTGGCAATACGGTCGCGTCGAAGTTCGCGCTCAACTCCCGAAGGGCAAAGGCATTTGGCCCGCCATCTGGATGATGGGCGACAACATCCACCAAGTCGGTTGGCCCGGCTGCGGCGAGATCGATATCATGGAATACGTCGGACATACGCCTGCGACTTCTCACGGCACGATCCATATGCGCGATAAGAACGGTCAGAAATGGACCAACGTCAGCAAGGGCAACAACGTGAAGCTCGACGCGCCGGAAGAACAATTCTACGTCTACACGCTCGAATGGACCGCTGAAAAGATGCTCATCCTCGTCGACGACCAAGTCGTTCTCGAATTCAAGAAATCCGAAGAAGAATCGAAGACCTCGCTCTGGCCGTTCGATCAAAAATTCTTCATCATTCTCAACACCGCGATCGGCGGCGCGTGGGGCGGCGAGATCGCCGACGGCATTTGCCCGCAAGAATACAAGATCGACTACGTCCGCGTCTATCAATGAGTCCAAGCCGCTCGCGATAACGCTTTAAGCGCTCAATAAAAAAACGCCGGGACCTCGCGTGAGATCTCGGCGTTTTCTATTTCATCCATGCGTTTACGTATCAATACCGCACAACAGGCATACCTTCTTCGTCAAAATCGACGTAACGCCAGAAGACGGCGCGGTCGTTCCAACCGCCGTCGCGCTTCGTCTTCGCGTGATACACGAAGCGGTATTGGCCGTCTTTGTCGACGATGAACGAGCCGTGGCCGATACCGAAGTTGAATTCGTCGCTTTGGAACCACGGCTTGTCTTGTTTCTTCCACGACTTCGGATCCATCGGGTCGTCGCCGACAAACTCGATGAGCGCGACCTTATACGTCGGCAGCCAACTCGCGCCGCAGGAATACGATAAGAAGACCCTGCCGCTCGGCGCGTAGAGCATCTCGGGGCCTTCCGCTAGACCGCGCGTCCCTTTGCGTTCCTCGACGCGTTCCCAGTCGTAGTCGGCGTTGTCGCAGATCAACACGCGCGGGGCGATCGTCTGCGTGCGTTCCTCGTTAAGAGGCGCGATGTAAAGGTATTGGATATCGCGACCGTCTTTCCAACCGGACCAGATAAGGTACGGCTTGTCGTTGTGTACGAAGACGGTGGAGTCGATAGCCCAGCGATTCTCCTTCTTCATCTCGGGGTCGTCGCCGGTATAGAACGGGCCCTTCAATTCGTACTTCGAGAACGGGTCGTCCGTCTCGGAGACAAGGACGTAAGAGAGGTGATTCTCGTTCTTACCGTCGTCGGCGGCGAAATAGATGTAGAAATGCCCGTTATAGTGATGCAATTCCGGGGCCCACAACTCGCGCGAGACCGGTCCGCTTCTCGGCGCGCGCCAAACGGAACGACGTTCGCCGGGTTCATCGAGCGAATCGGATTCCCAGACGCACAACTCGCGTCTCGAGTTATTCGATTGGCTCCAATAATATTTCCCGTTAAATTCAATGACCCAAGGATCGGCGCCCATGCGCAGGTAGGCGGGCTTCGAGCGTTCCGCCTTAACTTCTGCGGCGGGTTCCGCGGCGGGTTCGTCTGCAAACGCGTTGAACGCGGTCGGCGCGAGCGCCAACGTCAACGCTAGCGCGGTAAAAAATCTATAACTCATTATCGTTTCCAAGTTCTGGAGGGGCGGTCGCGTCGGTCATTCCTCGCGGAATTTCGTCCAGTCGACCTTCATTTTACGCATCCGTGATCGGAGCGTGTAAGGATTGATCTTCAAGAGCTCCGCGGCGCCGGTCTTACCTTCGACGACGCCGTTCGTGAGCTTCAACGCCGCTTCGATATGTCGTATCGCGGCCTCTTCCAGCGACGGGAAATTCTCGGGCGTGAGTTCGATCGCGTCAAGTCCGTTTTCTATCGTCGCCTTACTCAACGGCTTACGCGGCGCGCGCTCAGGTTCGTCGCGTTCCTCGACTTGCGGCTTGTTCAGCGTAAACGGCTCGCGATCGCCCGACGCCAGTTTCGCGGCGATCGTTCTCAGGTCGTCGAGATTGTTTGGCGTCTCGAGCTTCATAATGGCGTCGAGTTCGCGGTCGGACAGTTCGCGCTTCCATTCCCCGAGTTTATTGGCCTCTTGTCGCAAAAACAGTCTCGCGAGCGCGGGCAAGTCGTCGCGACGGTCGCTAAGCGCCGGCAAACATATCGGGAACGCCGTCAGCAGCGATTCAAATTCCGGCTCCCATATCCCCTCGTCGCGGCACTCGCGATAAGAGCGCGTCGACGAGAAGATAACGCGCGAACTCCAATCCCTCACGCGCGAGGCCAAGCGACGCTGCGTCGACTTCGGCAACGTCTCGATCTCGGTGAAGTACACGCGTTCGCCGTTGGGCGCCAACGCGTCTAAGACGTCCTCGCCGTTCTCTTCGGAAGTCAACGCGTTCCAACGCTGCGCGGATATGCGGTCGCAACGCAATTTCACGACCTCGCGCTTCGCTATCGCGTTGGCGAACGTCTCCTTACCTACCCCGGCCGCGCCCCAGATATAGACGGGAGAGACGCAAGCCGACGCCGCAAGCGCGCGCTCGCAGGCGGAACGCAACGTCGTCGACGCGCCCACGAAATCGTCTCTATCAAATACCGCGTTCATCTCTATTCGTTTGCCTCCGCGAGGATATCACGACTCGAACCGCACGACGCCGAGTCCACGTCGTTAGTATAGAAGTTCCGCGCTCCCTTTTCAAGAGGTGAAACGCGCGACAATATAAAAGAATCGACGCCGAGATATAATTTTTTACTTGTCAAAAGAGGCAAGATAGGATATAATAGGCAAGCTAGTCAAGAAATGGAGCGTTCCATTTCGCGTTTAAACGATAAAGCGTCGACGAGATATCGCGTCGACGCGATTAAGGATAATAAAATGCCACGCACAAAACGAGACGAAGACCTTTTTGATCAGTCGTCGATGTCCTTTTTGGAACATTTAGACGAGTTGCGTCGCTGTTTGATCGGCGCTATCCTCAGCGTGTCGATCGGCTTGATCATTTCCGTCATTCCGCTCGGCGTCTGTCCGTCTCTCACGACGATGGCGGTCGAATATATCCAACACCCGTTGAAGAAGTCGTTGGAGAATTACCATATCCTCCAATCTCAACGCCTATTGCAGCACAAACGCGCGGAACTGCGCGAAGCCGGGTACGATACGAATATCGCCAGTCTCCCGACGAAACTGCATATGACCGCGCGTCCGTTCTATATCCAGACGCACGACCTTGAAACGTTGCAGACCGCGGGTATCCAAGCGGAAACGCCCGTCTCGTTGCCGGAAGCCGAACGCGCGAGAGTGCGCAATCTCGATCTCGTCGACAACTTCGCTTCCTATAAACAAGCCAAAGCGACGCAAACTAGTCTTAACGACGCGTCCGATCCTGAAAGCGGGATGGTCATGATCCTGCTCTGGGAAAAGATCTCCGAAGACTCGCGTTCCAAGACGCGCGCGCTCTCCGTCCAGGAATCGTTCGTCATCTTCTTGAAGACGGCGTTGTTCCTCGGCGTTCTCGTTGGCAGTCCCGGGGTATTCTACTACTTCTGGAGCTTCATCGGCGCGGGGCTCTATCCCAAGGAAAAGCGTTACGTCTACCGCTTCCTACCGCTGAGCATCACGCTTTTCGCGACCGGGTTCTCCGTCGCGTTCTTCATCGTCTTTGAATTTATGTTGACGTTCCTGTTCCGCTTCAACGCCGGTATGAATATCGAGCCGGACACGCGTATCAGCGAATGGCTCAACTTCGCGCTGCTTATCCCGATCGCGTTCGGCGCCGCGTTCCAGCTCCCGCTCGCCATGTTCGTTCTCGAACGTCTGCAGATCTTCACGATCCAGATGTATATGGAGAAATGGCGTATCGCGATCTTCAGCGTCGCCTGCTTCGCTATGCTCATTACCCCGCCGGACCCGTGGTCCATGTTGATCATGCTCTCCTGCTTGATCTTGCTATACTTCGGCGGCGTCGGGTTATGCAAGATCTTCCCGCGTCCTAAGAGCGAATTCGATTACGAAGATTGATCGGTTCGTTAGAATTTGAGCGATAAAAAAACGACCGTCCTCGGCTGCGCGCCTTGGGCGGTCGTTTCGTTTTCAGTCGCTACGTCTCGCAATACGCGTTCGGGCGTTTGCCAAACTCGGTTCCGCGCGAGCCTTGCGTCGGAACGGCGACGCGCGATATTAGTGGTGATGGCAGCCGCAACCGCAGCCGCAAGTGTGCGCGTGTTGCCCGCCGCAGTCGGAGCCGCAAGGGGTGTTGGGGGCGCCGCCGTGTTGCGACGCGGGCGCGCTCATTCTCTTGTGGACTTGGTCGGATTCACATTCGGGGCAATTCGGAACTTCGTTGACGTTGCGAACGAGTTCTTCAAAACTAGCGCCGCATTTCTCGCAAATATATTCGTAAATAGGCATCTTCCAATTCCTTCGATCGTATACTCGCCGCGTTGCGATCCGCGACGACGCGCACGACGCGTCGCCTCGCCGCAAGTCTTGGCGAACGCTCGGTATTATAATACAAAAGAAACGCCGACGCAACCCGTAAAGAGCGCGTCGGCGTTTTCTTAGCTTGATACGCGCGTCGGAGCGTTACTCAGACGCGACTTGTTATCTTGCTTGAACCGAACTCAACGATATTGATGAGCTTGGCGGAAGAGCGGGCTGAAGGGGCCGTTCTTGGAACCGTCGTTGAAATCGACCCACCAGTAACCGTCATGCCATTGCATGGTAACTTTACGCCACCCAAGCGGGACTTCCGGATAGGGGTAGAACGGGCCGACATACGGGAACGCGTCGGCGGCGTAAGCCTTCGGATAGGCGACTTGAGAGTAGTTCGGATAGCTAGCGTAGGAAGGCCAAGCGTAATTCGGAACATTGGGGCGACCGTCGACGACAGCCGGAGTTTGAGCGCCTTGCGGAGCGAAGTAGTCGCTCGGGGAACGAGTGGCGCTAGGAACGGCGGTTTGGTCGATGGCGACGCCAACGGGAGCGCCAACTTGATAGGAAGCGACGGGCGCGGGAGCGGCGACGGCTTCTTGGCTATAGACGACAGGTTCGGCGACCGGGGTCAGCGCTTGAACCGGACGAATAGCGGTAGCTTCTTGAGCGAATTGAGGTTGCGCGGCGGAGGCTTGGTAAGCGTTGGAGGTCACGTTCATCTTTTCCGAGACCGTGCGGACTTTCGGAATATGGCGAACGAAGTTGGCGATCTCGTCGCGATCGGCTTCGCTAGCAACGTCGCCTCGGAGGCGGACCGCGCCTTCTTGGTACGCTACTTCAATATTGTATTGCGGATATTGCTGGGTCAGACGTTGAGCAATTTTATTGGCTTCTTCTTGATTGCCAGCTTGAACGCTCGGAACGCCGAGAGCGATAAGTAAACCGAAACAAATCGGTACGAACAAACGTCGCATGCCTTTTCCTCCTGCCAAGATCTGTTATCGATCGACGTCTTACGTCGTTTCGTCGGCCGTGTCGAACCCAACGGACGACCTTTATCCGCGTCCTACGAATCCCTTCGCTTCCTGCGAATAAGAAACGACCAACGTAACGCCGCGTTTTACGCCGCGGCGATCGACTGATACGTTTGCGTGATCTCGGGTAACGTAATTGTTATTAAAAATCCGGCGAATATTCGCCTTTTGGTTCTCTAATACAAACCGTAAAAGCGCTCGACCTCGCCCGCTATACGCCAAGAAACCGGCTCCGAAGACCCAATTTCCCCATATGCGCGGAGACGTGGAGATACTCTTTTACTGCATTGATTATCGTTGATTCGCGCACCTAAATTCAATCCTTTTTCCTTTTTTTTGGCTTTTGGATAGAATTTCAACGACTACGTTATCGGCTGCAAGCGTTATACCGTTTACAACGATAATGACCGTCGTTGGCTCGCGTGCTTTTTATCGGTTATCGCGGTCGTAAGAATGCAATATAAATTGAAAAAATGTTCGCGTTATTATCCGCGTTATCAAATTTACCAACGTTACCCTCACGCTCGTTCCGCTAGACGCTTTCTTGCGCGTCGACAAGAAACAAAAAAGCGTCTCCCTCGCTACAACGCGAAGAAGACGCTCTACTATCGAACTCTAGCGCAGACTCTCTATAACTCGCAGAACGCGCGATGGACGCTCAAGTCTTCGCACAACTCCGGATGGAACGCGAGCGCAAGTTGTTTGCCGTACTTCACGGCGACGATCTTGTCGTCGACTTCCGCAAGGACCTCGACCCCGTCGCCAACGCTCTCGATATAGGGCGCGCGAATGAAGACCGCGTCAACTTCCCCTATGCCGGCAAGTTCGAGCCGACGTTGAAAACTACCAAGTTGTCTGCCGTACGCGTTGCGACGTACGACGACGGGCAACGTCCCGAAATAAACGTTATCGTCGTTAGCGATACGCTCGGATAGCAGGATCATGCCCGCGCAAGTCGCAAGCGTGGGAACGCCGGAAACGATCGCGTCGCGCAACGGTTCCATCATCTCCAACTCGCGCAATAACTTGCCTTGCGTCGTACTTTCCCCGCCGGGTAAGACCAACGCGTCGAGCGAGCCGATATCCGCGCGTTTGCGTAATTCGACGCATTCGCAACCGAGCTTCTCGAGCGCGCGACGGTGCTCGATGAACGCGCCTTGCACCGCTAAGACGCCTACTCTCTTCGTCATTTACCGCGTTCTTCCATAATGAGTTGGATCTCGGACTCGTTGATACCGACCATCGCTTCGCCGAGGTCTTCGGAGAGTTCCGCGATCAGCTTCGCGTCGGTGAAGTTGGTAACGGCCTTGACGATCGCGGCGGCGCGTTTCGCGGGGTCGCCCGACTTGAAGATACCGGAGCCGACGAAGACGCCTTCGGCGCCCAGTTGCATCATGAGCGCGGCGTCGGCGGGAGTTGCGACGCCGCCGGCGGCGAAGTTCACGACGGGCAACTTCTTATTCTCGTGGACGTACAACACGAGTTCGTAAGGAACTTGCAGCGCCTTCGCCTCTTCAAACAACTCGTCTTCGCGCAACGCGGCGACCTTCGCGATCTGCGCGTTCATCTTGCGCATATGTCGCACGGCTTGAACGACGTCGCCCGTGCCGGGCTCGCCTTTCGTGCGGATCATCGACGCGCCTTCGTTGATACGACGGAGCGCTTCGCCGAGGTCGCGCGCCCCGCAGACGAACGGAACGTCGAAAACGCGCTTGTTGATATGGTACGTATCGTCGGCGGGCGAAAGGACTTCCGACTCGTCGATGTAGTCGATCTCGATCGCTTGCAGGATCTGCGCCTCAACAAAATGTCCGATACGGCACTTCGCCATGACCGGGATCGAAACGGCTTCTTGGATACCTTTGATCATCTTCGGGTCGCTCATACGCGATACGCCCCCAGCCGCGCGGATATCGGCGGGAATGCGTTCCAACGCCATGACGGCGCAAGCGCCGGCTTCTTCTGCAATACGCGCTTGTTCGGGCGTGGTGACGTCCATAATGACGCCGCCCTTCAACATCTGCGCAAGACCTTTATTCAGTTCGTATCGATCGTTTCCCATAGTTAAGCTCCTTTGACTCCCTTGACGTGAAGTAGTTTCGGCGTATTATAAAGCCGTCTGATATTAAACAAATATTCAGAAAAACTATATTTTACAAGACCACAAAAGAGACCACACATGCTGACCTACGCGTTTAGCGAAAACGGCGGGCCGTTGTACAAACAGTTATGCGAAGCGATACGCGAAGACGTTAAGTCTGGCGATCTCAATATTAACGAGAAACTGCCGTCGAAGCGCGCGCTCGCTCAGAACCTTGGCGTTAGCGTCATTACGGTTGAAAACGCGTATAACCAGTTGATCGAAGAAGGGTACGTCTACGCCGAGCCGAAGCGCGGATATTTTGTCGCCGACATCGCCGATATCAAGAAATTCAAGACGACGCCGATACCCAAAGAGCCGCAAGTCAAGTTGGATCCTGACGCGCCGTTATACGATTTCGACCTGTCCTCCAACGGCGCCGACGCGGACGCGTTTCCGTTTTCCGTCTGGGCTAAGATCGTGCGCGAAACGCTCTCGTACAGAAAGCGCGACCTGCTCCAAGTCTCGCCTAGCGCCGGCGTTACGGAACTACGCGACGCGATCGCGGAACACCTTGCGTCGTTTCGCGGCATGGCGGTCGACCCCGAAAATATCGTTATCGGCGCCGGCACGGAATACCTCTACGGGCTACTGACCAAATTACTTGGCGAGGATAAGGTCTACGCGATCGAAAACCCGGGATATAAGAAGTTGTCGCGCATCTATGAGAATAATCGCGTCGAAGTGCGCCCGATCGATCTCGACGACGACGGTATCGACGTAGGACTGCTCGCGCGCTCCGGCGCCGACGTCGCTCACGTTACCCCGACGCGACATTTCCCAACCGGTATCGCTATGCCCGTCAGCAGACGTTACGCCCTGCTAGCGTGGGCTAACGAACGCGAAGGAAGATACGTCGTCGAGGACGACTACGACGGCGAGTTCCGACTCAACGGCAAGCCGACCCCGACGCTGCAGAGCGTCGACGCGTGCGATAAAGTCATCTATATGAACACGTTCTCAAAATCGCTGACGTCGACGATACGTATCAGTTATATGGCGTTGCCCGCAAAACTGGCTAGGCTGTTTCAAGAGAAATTGGGATTCTACTCCTGCACCGTCTCGACGTTCGAACAGTACGTCCTCGCCGCGTTCATTAGTCGCGGGTACTTCGAGAAGCATATCAACAGAATGAGACTACGCTATAAACGCAAGCGCGTTAAGGTATTAGATACGATCGCAAAGATATTTCCGCAAGAACTGGCGAAGGTGGAGAACGATTCGGGACTCAAACTGATATTAAAACTCTCGACGCGACTCGCCGACGCCGAGATCAAAACGGAAATGCGGCGACGACGTATCAAACTCGACGCGGTCGCCGATTTCCGTATGAGCGGAGAAACCAAAGAGCAAGGCCGATTTATTATCGATTACGCCAACGCCGACGAATCGAAACTCGAAGCCGCGCTGCGCGTCCTACGCGACTGCTGTCAACGCTGAGCGCCGGTTCAATCGTCCAATTCGCGTTTGGGCATGACGCGCGTCAGGAATTCGCGCCATACGTAGTAGATATCGCGCGTCGGGACCTTGCCGCCCGCTCGCGTCATCGCCGCGTCTTGTTTCTCCGTTCGATGCGAGATCGGATAAGCGCCCAACGCGAAACCGGTGAACAATAAGATAAAATCTTCGCGCGCTTGTTGAGTCAGCCTCGATTCGTAAGCGTTCAGCATCGAGTTCAAGATCTGCTGTAAACGCATATACGCTTTCTTCAGCTCGACCAACCGTTCAACGCGGCAATGTTGCTCGATCGCGCTTAAATTCGTACTGAATAGCCGCAATAAGACGTCGCGTTTAGAAAACGTGTTCGCGATAAAGTCCGCAAGTTCTTCGCGCGTCGCCGTTTTAGCGCGCTCGACTATCGGAGCCAACTCCTCAAGCCACGCCCAATACTCGCGGACCATCAGACCTAAAAGGATCTCTTCTTTCGTCTGGAAATAGTTGTAGATAGAGGAACGCGTCATACTGAGCTGTTCGCCGATCCCTTTGATCGTCACGCCATAAAAACCGACCGCGCGATACGTCCGCTCGCAAGCGTCGAGGATCTCTTTCTTACGACGTTCAATTAATTCGGGACGTCCCTTAGGCATTGATATTCATCTCCGGCTGCATAAACAATGAGGCGCAGCCGCGCGTACGACTACGCCTATTCGATCTCGATCTCGATCGCGACGATAAACGCCTAACGACCGGAAAAAAAGAGAAGAAAAGAATAAAAGACCGAGATCGAGCGAACGCCCGACCTCGATCCGCGTTAAATATCACTTGCGCTTGAACGAACGTTCCATACGCTTGCCGAGGTTGCCCTTAACGACGTAAGAGACGGCTTGCGTCCAAGACGGCGTTTCCTTCTTGGCCTTAACGGCTTCGGGGTCGTTTTCCTCTTCGCGAGCGGCGACCGGGCGACGAGCGGAACGCGGTTCTTCGTCGAATTCTTCACGCGAGGCGCGAGCGCGACGAGGTTCGCGAGCTTCTTCTTCGTATTCGTCGCGGACGCGTTCGTTACGCGGACGACGAGCGGAACGCGGTTCTTCGTCGAATTCTTCACGCGAGGCGCGAGCGCGACGCGGTTCGCGAGCTTCTTCTTCGTATTCGTCGCGGACGCGTTCATTGCGCGGACGACGAGC
>JAZRWE010000028.1:0-105204 GCA_045599605.1 Thermoguttaceae bacterium | reverse complement strand
GAAGCGCAATGGGAATGGGCGGCTCGCGCCGGTAGCGCCGAGCAGTTCTACTACGGCTCTTTCGACGCCGACTTCTCGAAGTACGCGAACCTCGCCGACGCCGACCGCCGTCGCCTTTACACGACGTGGGAAAACGGCGCCACTATCCACGTTCGCCAC
This sequence comes from Thermoguttaceae bacterium, assembly GCA_045599605.1. Classification (GTDB taxonomy): domain Bacteria; phylum Planctomycetota; class Planctomycetia; order Pirellulales; family Thermoguttaceae; genus RUG369. The sequence continues at coordinate 105,045 of JAZRWE010000028.1, read as the reverse complement.
AACTATCCTGAAAACAGCGTCTTCCCGCTTCGCGACGATCGTTTCACCGACCACTGGTTCATCGTCGACTACGTCGCGCAGAACCTCCCGAACGCTTGGGGACTCTACGATATGATCGGCAACGTCGCCGAATGGACGCGCTCCGATTATAAAGCGTATCCGTACGTCGAAAACGACGGCCGCAACGCGCTCGACGCCAAAGCTCGCAAGACCGCGCGCGGCGGCTCCTGGGCCGATCGTCCGAAGGTCGCTAGCAGCTCCTTCCGCCAAGCGTATCTGCCGTGGCAAAAAGTCCATAACGTCGGTATCCGCCTCGTTATCGAAGACTGAACGCAAAGCGTTACGACGCTTAATCGCGTGAACTAAAAAAGAAACGCCGTAGATCTCAACGACCTACGGCGTTTTTTGTTTTACTCTATTCGTTACTCGCGATAGCGTTACGCGTTCAAGCGCTCTTGCGATTCTCCACCGGAGGCAGCGCCGCGACGCGTTGACGTCCCTCGACCATCTCGCGCGTGATATAGAAGCGTTGTCCCGGAGGTAGATCCGGCAACGAGAACATCGGCTCGAGCATCAGCGATTCCATAACGGAGCGTAGACCTCTCGCGCCGGTCCTACGTTCGAGCGAGATCGACGCGATCGCGCGTAGCGCGTCCTCGGAGAACTCGAGTTCCGCGCCTTCCATCTGGAAGAGCTTCTGATACTGTTTCACCAACGAATTCTTAGGCTCGCGCAAGACGCGACACAGCGTCGCTTCCGTGAGTTGGTCTAACGACGCGACGACAGGCAAACGCCCGATAAGTTCAGGTATCAAGCCGAATTCAGTCAAGTCTTCCGCAGTCACATGCTCTAAAACGTTGCCCGGCGTCGTATCGGCGGCAAAGCGACGCAACTTCGCGAAACCGCTCGCCTTGCGTTCTTCCGCTTCGCGCGAGCTGAATCCGATGGAGCGTTTGCCCAAGCGGTTCTCGACGATCTTTTCGAGTCCGACGAACGCGCCGCCGCAGATGAATAAGATATTGGACGTGTCGATCTGTTCGAAGCTCTGTTCTGGATGTTTTCTTCCGCCTTGCGGGGGAACGTTGGCGACGGTCCCTTCGAGCATCTTCAATAAGGACTGCTGCACGCCTTCGCCGGAGACGTCGCGCGTAATAGAGACGTTCTGGCTCGTCTTGCCGATCTTGTCGATCTCGTCGATGTAAACGATCCCGCGTTGCGCGCGTTCGACGTCGAAGTCCGCGGCGCGCAACAGCTTTTGCAATAAGTTTTCGACGTCTTCGCCGACATAGCCGGCTTCGGTGAGCGTCGTGGCGTCGCCGATCGCAAAAGGCACGTCCAGCGTCTTCGCCAAAGTCTGCGCTAGCAACGTCTTGCCGGAGCCCGTTGGACCAAGCAACAAGACGTTGGATTTGCCAAGTTCGACGTCGCTGACGTCCGTTTGCGAAAAGACGCGCTTATAGTGGTTATGCACCGCGACAGAGAGCGTCTTCTTCGCATAGTCTTGTCCGACGACATATTCGTCGAGTTTTGCGAGTAATTCACGAGGCGTAGGTATGCGCGGAACGCCTCCAAAACCGTCGCGACGACGCTTCTTCTCTTGCGTCAGTATCGATTTGCATAGATCGACGCATTCCTGGCAAATATAGACGTCACCCGGACCTTCAACAAGCGGCCCTACTTCTCGATGGCTCTTTCGACAGAACGAGCAGTAAGCGTTTTTCTTTCCATCAAAACGGTCGGATCCGTACGAGGATCGATCGTTGTAAGCGTCTGAGGTGAAATCGTCGCAATCGTCAAACATATAGCGCCTTTCCGTAACGCGCGCCCATCCCGGGCGGTCGACAATATTAAGCCGTTCCCAACGGCAAACGTGGTCTCGCTAACAACGCGACTTTTTGTGTCGCGCTTATTCGTTATACGCTCCTCGACCGATATCATTGCGTTTATCGTTGAAATTTTCTTAATACACAAACGCCGTAACCGCGGTCAAGTCATCGCGGAACGTTCGCCGACGAATAGCCCTCCCATGGCCTTTCGACGGCGTTGTAATTGAATCGGTTATCACTTTCCAACTCTTGGGAATTTTTCTCACCGCAAGCGCTATCGTTGTATTAGAGACAACGCGTAAAAAAAGAGAAATCTACTTGTTCAGAATTACTTATCTATCTTACGCGTCTTAGCACAAGAACGATGCGTTCGTTCGACGCTAGAAACAAAAGCCTCCTTCGACGGAAGATATTTCTATCGAAGGAGTTGTATCGTAATACCTCAATGCTCGACGACGGCGAAAGAGACGTCGGAGAATCCGGTCTGCGCGCAGAGCACGAGTATCGGCTCGATCGCGCCGTAGGGAACGTCGCGGTTCGCTCTAATGCGCACCTGCGTCGGACGATTCAGCGCGCTCTTCTCGCGCAAAAGACGTTGTTTCAATTCGTCGTAGCTCACGCGCTTCATACCGAGATAGATCGCGTCCGCGCTCTCCACGTTGACGACGATCTTATTCGAGTCGTCGTCGGTTATCGTTTCGCCCGACGCTTCGCGAGGTAAATTCATCTCCAACGCCGCCTCGTTCTGGATAAGTCGGTTCGACATAACAAAGAACACGATCATCAAGAAGATAACGTCGATCATCGACGTCATTTTCAGCGTCAGCGGTCTTGTGCGCGGTTTCGGTACTCTCATGACGGATCACTCCGGGACGCCGCGGGACCAGCCCGCGAATTTCTCGCGATAGTACTCGACGTAGCGATCTTCCTCGATCGCCTTGCGAGCGCCTTCCATCAGGCGTTGATAATACGTTATGTTATGGATCGTCAACAGGATAGGTCCAAGCATCTCGCCGGTGGTGAACAGGTGGCGGATATACGCTCTACTGCGTTGACAAGCCGGGCACGGACAACCCTCTTCCAGCGGTCGAGGGTCGCGTTCGTATCTGGCGTTCTTCATACGCATCGGACCGTAGTCCGTGAACGCCATCGCGTTTCTGCCGTTGCGCGAAGGCATGACGCAGTCGAACATATCGACGCCGCGATAGACCGCTTCGAGCAAATCTTCGGGTCGACCGACGCCCATAAGGTAACGCGGTTTGTTCTCGGGCATATGTTCGATAACGGCGTCGATGCAGTCGTACATCTCTTGCGGGGGCTCGCCTACGCTAAGTCCGCCGATCGCGTAGCCGGGGAAATCCATCTCGGCAAGCGCGTCGGCGCATTTCTGACGCAAGTCGTATTCTAGTCCGCCTTGGATGATGCCGAATTGCGCTTGATCCTCGCGCGTGTGCGCCTTCTTGCAACGCGCCGCCCAACGTATCGTGCGATCCATCGCGTCAACGATCTTCGGTCGCGTGTTCGGCAGCTTGATGACGTGGTCGAAGACCATCGCGATATCCGAGCCTAGCGCTTCTTGGATCGCGACCGAGCGTTCCGGCGTCAACGCGATCTTGCTGCCGTCGATATGGGAGCGGAAGACCGATCCTTCTTCGTCGATCTTCGTAAGTTGAGCAAGAGAGAAGAGTTGGAATCCGCCGCTGTCCGTTAGCATCGGCTTCTTCCAACCGCAGAACTTATGCAAGCCGCCAAGCTCGCGTACGATCTCTTCGCCCGGACGCAGCATCAAGTGATACGTGTTGCCCAACACGATCTGAGAACCCGTCGCTTCAAGTAGACTGTTCTCAACGCCCTTGACCGATCCGCGCGTGCCGACAGGCATGAACGTAGGAAGCTGGACCGTGCCGTGCGCCGTCTCGAATTGTCCGCGACGAGCGCGGCAGTTCGCGTCCTTGTGATGAAGTGTGTAATCAAAAAGCGCCATCGTTCTCTCAACTCTATTGAAAAAAAGCGCCCGACGAACGTGTTAAAACGTCGTCGGACGCGGTTTTACATACTAACGCAATACGCGTCGCGAAACGGAATGCCGCCGCGACTAAGCGTTATACTCAGTCTCCGCGGAGCTTGACGTTGAAGTCTTGCAACTTCTCGCGGATCTCCTTCAAGCTCGTGACGCCGAAGTTCTTGCATTCGAGCAATTCGTCGGCGGACTTCACGATGAGTTGTCCGATCGTCGTGATGTTCAAGCGGTTCATGCACTTGCGAGCGCGGACGGAGAGGTTCAGATCGCCAATTTGACGACTGCGCACTTCCTTTTCCGCTTCCGACATTTCGCCCGTCTCGACGGCGACCGCAGCGGCCTTCTCAGGCGGATTCAAGCCGAGGCGCAGACCGTTGCCTTCGAGGATCTTACGAACTTCGTTCAAGCTCGTTTCGCCAAAGTTCTTCTTATTGAGAAGATCCGTTTCGCTGAACTTGCACAAGTCGCCAAGCGTCGAAACGCCCATGTCTTGCAAACAGTTGCGAGCGCGGACGGAGAGTTCGAAATTCGACAACGGCAATTTCTTCGCTTCTTCCATACGGAAGTAGATCTTGTCGACGTCGTCGTCAATGTACATATCGCCGGAAGCTTTGGCGTCTTTGAGGAACAAACGCGCGCGAGCGTTCAACGGGTCGGCGTCCAATACGCGTTGGAAGCATTCTTCCGCTTCAGCGTAAGCGCTCATATCTTCGTAGAGAATACCAAGATTCATGAGCGTGCCGACGTTGGTCGGGAAATGACTCGCGGAGCGCTTGTACAATTCGAGCGCTTCTTCGTCGTTGCCGCGACGTTCGTTTTCAAGCGCGAGACCATAGAGCGCGCCCGGATGTTCAGGGTCGGCGTCGACCGCGCGTTCGTACAACGCGATCGCTTCTTGAGATTGACCAAACGCGTTGACCGTCGCCGCGCGTTGGTAAAGGTATTCCGCGGTGTGTTCGACAGCGCCGGAAAGGCAGTCGAGTTCTTGCAAGCTTTGTTGCAATTTACCCATCTCGCGATACGCTTCAGCGCGTCCAAGCGCGCAAGCGTCGCTATTGTAACCCGCTTTTTGAGCGGTGTTGTAAGCGTCGACGACCGCGTCGTATTCTTTGTTGACAAGGTGCAGCTTCGCGAAATAGAAATACGCGAGCGCGCCGCCGTCGCCTTTCTTCAACGCGTCGAAAGCGCCTTGATAGTCGCCGACGAGGTATTGGCAAACGCCGAGCTTTACGTAAATCGCCGGACTCAATTCGTCGGGATCTTTATCTTTTAATTCGCGGACCGCTTCTTTCAGTTCCTTGAATTTACTCATATCGCGGCTGATCACGTCGCGTAACTGATCGATCTGGGTCGGTCCAAAAGAACCGCCGTAGAGGATCTGTTGTTTCAAATCTAATTCATAGGCGTTGTTCGCCATAACGATCGTCTCCATATTGCCTGGCTCCGACCCCGAAGGCCGGATCATGCGCGCCGGAACCGCAAGTCTATCATGCGGCGTAGTCAGCGTTTCTTGGCGTCTGGCGTCGAGAAACGAAGCCGCCCGACGCTACGCAAAAAATATAGCCCCATTATTATAATCATTTTTTCAACAAAGACAAGGTCTCTTTTGCGGGGTTGAAAAAGACGTTACGATTAGAGAATCTGTGCGTCTATCGCGCGCGCTCAAATTGCAACAAACGGAAACCAAAAACGACCGACTCCGTCGACTCGCGACGGCGCCGGCCGTTACTTATTCTCGATCCCCTCGTCTAACGCGACTCGGAACCTCTTATATAGCGCGCGTTAACGTCATTCGCCCTGCAACGTCAGTCCGTAGACCGCCAATTTCTCGCGGATCTCGTTCAAGCTCGTGACGCCAAAATTCTTGCATTGCATGAGTTGTTCGGCCGTCTTGCGCACGAGTTCTCCGATCGTCTTGACGTCCGCGCGGACCATGCATTTTCTTGCGCGCACGGAGAGTTGCAGCTCGTCGATCGGACGATTTCTGAGATCGTCCGGAATATCGCGTCCGTCCTCCGCTTCGGCAGACTCGGGCGCTTTCCCGATGAGTTTGAGGTGTTCGCGTTCCAACAACGCCTCGATCTCGCGCAAGCTGACTTCACCGAAGTTGGACAACGAGAGCAATTCCTCTTTCGTGTGTCGGATGAGGTCGCCGAGCGTCTTGACGCCGATAGCCTCCAAGCATTTTCGAGGACGTTGCGACAACTCGAATTCCGCGATAAGACGGCTCAACTTGCGTTCGTCGACGCTCGGACGCGAGTCCGGATCGAAGACCGAGCTCGCGTCTTTCAGGAACAATCTCGCGCGTTGGTTCAACGGATCGGCCTTCAAAACGCTGTCGAAACAGTATTGCGCGTCCTCGTAACGCCCGTGGTCTTCGTAGAGAATACCGAGATTCATCATGACTCCGACACGAGGAGGAAAGACGCTCGCCGCAGTCTCGTAGTACCTCAACGCGTCCTCGTCGTTGCCTTGACGGTCGTTCTCCAACGCCAGACCGAACAGCGCGTCGACGCATAACGGGTCGACGTCGAGCGCGCGCTCGTACAACGCGATCGCTTCATGCGTCTCGCCGTGCGCCATGACCGTCGCCGCGCGCTGACTCAGATACTCCGCCGTCGTCTCGATCGCCCCTGAAAGCATATCGAGTTCGTGCAAGCTCTCGTCGATATCGCCTTTGGCGCGAAACGCTTCAGCTCGACCAAGCGCGCAGTAGTCGGAATTGTAACCCGCAAGTTGAGCGGCGGAATATTCTAGTTCCGCGTCTTCATAGCGTCCCGCGCGCATATGCAGCTTCGCGAGATAGAAATGCGCCAATGCGCCGCCGTCGCCCTTTTTAAGCGTCGCAAGCGCGTCGGCGTCTTGGCCGACGATATACATACATACTCCGAGTTTCACATAAAACGCGGGACTCTTCTCTTCTCCGTCGTCCTTCTTAACCTCTGCGATCGCGCGTTTTAAATCGAAATAGCGATCGGAATTGCGGCGTATCGTAGCTTGTACCGCCTCGATCTCGCGAGGACCAAAGGGATTGGGATAAAGAACAAGACTTCTAACGTCGAGATCTTGATCTGTCGAAAGCATGGGTCAACTCTCCTAATTATAACGTCGGTTGGTCGACGCTTAAGCAAAAAAATGTCCGGCGCGCGTCCTCGCGTCGGTATCATAGAGCGTGCATTACGCGACACGTTGTAGGAACTTACGCCGGCCGGTTGAGGGGAAAATACGGTGGAGCGGGGAACTATGGCGGTGTAGCGTTATGAAGCTCAGCGACAAAAACGCGCTTTTTAGCGCGTATTCACGCAATGAGCCCTAGCGTCTTACCGGCGTTAGGGCTCCTATGTTATTAACTTAATTACTCATCGCGTTCTTGCCTCATCTGCGGTTAGCAGCCATTAAGAGGCGAAGGATGTAGTAGAATAAAGTCATGAGCGAACTGAACAATGCGATCGCCGCCATTACGTCGTCGCCTTCGGCGCTACGATGTATGACGTTCGACGTGTCGTACAGAACATAGCCGCAAGCGAAGACGATCATTGCCGCCGAGAACCAAGTGCCAAGGTCGAATCCGAACAAAAAGGAGACCACGATCGTTATCAACGCCGCGATACCGCCAAAGACCAAGAACGTTCGCAAAAACGCGAAATCTTGACGCGTATAGAATACCGCCGCCGACAACGCCGTGAACAACGAGCCCGACAACACGACAGCCTTCCAGATCAACATCGCGTCGCCTGTCATGATCATCGCCATTGCAAGGATCGGCACGAAGAGCGCCGCGTACATCAATACGTAAAACCCGAGAAGGCAGTACTGACCCGCGCGCGACGGATTCGAGCCCGCTATCGAGCGAGCGACAAAAGGACCGCCAAGGCAAAGCGCAAGCAACATGAACATCACGAGCTTGGAGTTCGCGCTAACGAATTGCACGATACTCGCCACGCCGCAGATCGCGAAGAGCGCCGCCTCGATCGCCGCAAACGCTATGACCGCGCCGGCAAGATTGATATACGTCTTGGTGATAAGCGTCGCAAGCGACCTCGGCTTTACGCGCTGTTGAACGGGCGCGTATTCCGAATATTCGTCGTTCGAATACATAATTAAACTCCTTGTTCCTAGGTCAAAAAATCGTTCGATTCGACCTTATGTACTAAGTATACAAATTTTGACGCCCGACGCCAAGTTTTTCAAAAAAAATTTCTAAAAACCTCCGCGCAAGCATGAATAATCCGCAAAAAAGTTACAGACATACAAAAAGCAAAACGCCTCTGCGCTAGGTTGCGCAAAGGCGTTGATATGTTTTAACGATGAATATTCGCAAGGCTCACAGCCCGGTCTTCACTTCGCAATCGGAGATCTTTTGCAAGCGCGCGACGTGTCGGCCGCCTTCGAACGGCGTGACGAGCCAACGACGGACGAGCGATTCGATCGCCGGAACGCTCAGAAATTCGGCGGAAATGCAGAGGATATTCGCGTTGTTATGGAGGCGACTCAACTCGGCGGCGACTTCGTTAAAGCAGACCGCCGCGCGAACGCCGCGGAATTTGTTCGCCGTGATGCACATCCCGATGCCCGTGCCGCAGATCAAAACGCCCTTGTCGGCGCGACCTTCGGAGACCGCTTCGGCGACCGCAGCCGCAACGTCGGGATAGTCGACGCAGAACGGTTCGTCGTCTTTCGCTTCGACGACCGGCAAACGATCGCAAGATTTCTCGGCTTGCTCCGCGACGCAAGGCTTGCCGTATTCGATCGGGTAAACGCGCGCTTCTTCTGCCTCGGCGGCGTCGAAACGATCGGAGACCGTCGCGCCTTCGATGATGAACGCGCCGATCATTTGCTCGTTATCGGATTGAGCGTCGTCATGATAATGGTCGCGAAGGAAAACGTCTTTAGTGAGTCGATACGCGATCTTTCCCCCGCGGTGATCGCAGCCAAGAGCAATCTTCATTTTCTCGTTTCCTTTCGCGGCGACGTTGAATAACGTTACTTCAAAACAAACGCGCCTACGTCATATTCAGCTCTAACGCTTCTGCGCGTCGACGTTTTACGCGCGGCGTCTCTAGCGCGTCGATGCTACGCGCCGTTAAAAAAATTTGATAAATTATATTATTATAACGCGTTTCGTCAAGTCGTTTTTCTGTGTCTCACCCTATTTTCTGTGGTCAAAAGCGATAAGAACGACCGCCGTCGACCACAAGATCCGTACCGTTGACGAAAGAAGAACGCTCCGATAGCAGGAACCGCGTAGCCGCCGCGATCTCTTCCGCGCTACCCCACCGCCCTAACGCCGATTCCTTTTCCGCTCGCGCGTTCGCGCGTTCCGACGCGATCGAGCCCCACGTCGTCTTGATCCATCCCGGGGAGACCGTGTTCACGCGGATATAAGGCGCGTACTCTTGCGCCAACGACTTCGCGAAAGCGACTACCGCCCCTTTGCACAGCGAATAGATCTGCGACGTGTCCCCCTCTTGCCCGCGCCCGACTCCGCTCCAGCCGAACATCACGACGCTAGGAACGCGCGCGGCTTGCGTCTCGCGTTGATTTGCCGCGGCCGCGCCTCCAAGACGACGCGCTAGCGTAACTGCGGACGCGACGTCGATCTGCCACGCGCGCGCGAGTCGTTCCTCAAACGAGACCGCTTTATTTTCAGGACGCATAAGGTCGATACCGGCTACGATCGCGAGCGCGTCGATACGCGGCAGCTCGGTCTGTTGGTCCGCCTTCATCGCGGCGAGCGTCGCGTCGGCAAGTTCGTTGGCGGCGCCGGGCAGCGAGAGGTCCGCCTGGAACGCGCGCGAAACGCCTTCACGCTCCGCAAGTTCCGCTCTCAGCGTCTCGTAGTGTCGATTTGCGGCAAGATAGAGATCGCACGGTCCGTCGTAATACGATCTCGCGACGACGGAACCTATGCCCGCGCCGGCCCCTATGACGACCACGACGCCGCGTTCTTCGTTTTGCTCGACCATAACTCACGCCTCCAACGCCGTTTGTCGCTTGCGTTCCTCGTCCGCGACGATCTTCTGTTTGCGCTTGAAATCGCCCTGTAAGCAGAGCGCGGCGACCGCGAAGCCGACAAGGTCCGACGCCGGCATCGAGTACCAGCACCCAAGCAGCCCTTTGCCGGTCCCCCAGTAACGTTCGCATAAATACGTCGCCAAGAACAAGCACGGCAACAAGAAAAGCAGCTGTCTCACGAGCGTGATCGTCAACGCGAGGATAGGACGGCCTTGAGCTTGGAAGTACCCGCTGACGAGCACGTTGACCGCGATGAACGGAAAACCGACGCACAACACGCGCAACGCCATGACGTTGAGCGCGAGTTTCTCCGCATACCCTTCTTCGCCCGGCTTCAAGAAGAATTTGACGACGCTCTCCGGGTAAAGCATAAACGCGAACATAAAAACGAAACTGGCGATAACGGCGACCTTCAACGCCAGCTTGATCGTCGCGAGAACGCGGTCGTGTCGCCCGGCTCCGGAGTTGTAGCCGACGATCGGCTGCACGCCTTGTCCTAGTCCGAGGAACGGCATGATAACGACCGAAACGATCGCGACGATCGTCCCCATCACGCCGACGGCAAGATCGCCGCCGTCGAACGCGTAACCCATCGCTTCGCCGTAAAGATCGCCGTAGTAGCCGAGCAGGTTGTTTTGCGAGGTCTGCAAAACTGCCGAACACATCTGCGTCGCGAAAGGAACGGCTCCCAAGATCGCTATCTCTTTCGTCAACTTCCAGTCGAAGCGGAAATACTTCATACGCCATTTCAGGATCGTCTTGCCCGAGAAATACAGGTACACGATCCAGCCAGCCGCTATGGCGCAAGCGATGACGTTCGCAAGACCCGCGCCCCAGATGCCCGTGCGAAGAACGAACAAGAAATAGTAGTCCAAGATACCGTTGGCAAACGCCGAGACCAACATCGACACCATCGCCACGCGAGGCTTGCCTTCCGCGCGAACGAAGTTGTTGACCCCAAACGCGATATGCTGCGTAAATACGCCCCAGATCACGACCGAGAGATACGATTTCGCGAGACTAAACACCGAGTTCGGATCCGCCGCGTCGCCCGTCGCGCCGACGAACCGCAATATCGGGTCGATAAAGAGCTCCCCAAATACGATAAACAACGCCGCCGTCGCGACCGACAAAAACAACGCCTGTCCGAGCGCCTCTTCCGCTTTGTCGTTGTTCTTCTCGCCAAGACGGATCGAGATCATGATCGTCGCGCCCGTGCCGATCGTCATCGCGACCGCTAAGAACAACACGATGACCGGAAAAGCTACCGTTACCGCCGCCACCCCGTCCATGCCGAAACGCTGCGCGACGAAGATACGCGCGACGAGGTTATAAGTTACGGTGACGAGAGACGCGACGACCGCCGGCATGGAGAACTGCAACAACAACTTCGGGATCGAGCGTTGTTCCATAAATACCGGGTCGTTCGCTGATGCTGCCATCGATCTACGCGTTCTTACATAAAGGTTAGGGGCGGGAAAAAAATCGCCGCGGCAAGCGGAGCGCGGCTTCAAGGCAAACGCTTCAAAACAACGTCGACCTCTCCCTGATTTTACCGAAAACGACGCCGTTGACAAGAGCCGACAAAAAAGGCGACGCCCCTGATAAGAGACGTCGCCTACGCGTTTGCTACGCTAAAAAACGTGTCGCGTTCCGACTTCCGGCGATCAGAACAATTTGACGTACTTCGGAAGTTCGCCGACGATCGGGCGCAAGTACTCGATGCATTCCTTCGTGACGTAGAGGTTTTCAGCGTCAACGAATTCCAACGGCATCGGCTTCGCTTCGACCGCGACCGCGTCCAACGGCGCCGTGCTGAATTCGATCTTATAAGGATCGTTGGAAACGCGATCCATCGTGACCATAACGCCGCTCTTGCCTTCGAGAGCGAGTTCGACAGCGCGGTGACCGCATTGCCAAGCTTCTTGAACGTCGAGCGCCGTCGTACGATCCGCGCCGCACATCGGAAGCGATTCCGTTACTTGGAATTCGCCGCGGCAAGCCGCGCCGTTGTCGCGCTTCAGGTGTTTGCCAAGCATCTTATGCAGAGCGATCGCGACGCTCGTGCCCGCCATCGCGCCAAGTTCTTGGTTGCCGAACTTGTCGACGGTCTTTTCCTTCTTGATTTCGTTGCCGTCCGCGTCGAGCGAGCTGACGACGACGCCGTTCTTATCGCGGATACCTTCGCCGCAGACCACGGAAACGAAGCCGTGCTTATCGAGCGTTTCTTGAGCTTTCGCGATGAACTTGTTGAAATCGAACGGGATCTCGGGAACCAGGATGATGTGCGGAGCGTCTTCTTCGTCGACCTTAGCGCAAGCGGCGGCGGCGGGAAGCCAACCGGCGTCGCGACCGATCGTTTGGAAGATGACGTATTGGTCGACCTTCTTCATATCGCGCGCCAAAACGCCCGCTTGCTTCACGGACAACGCGACGTAACGAGCCGCGGAGCCAAAACCGGGGGTGTGGTCCGTCGCGAACAAGTCGTTGTCGACCGTCTTCGGAACGCCAAGACCGCGAAGTTCGTAACCCTGCGCTTTGCAGTACTTTTCAACGCGGCAGATCGTGTCCATCGTGTCGTTGCCGCCCGCGAGGAAGTAGTAACGGATGTTGTACTTCTTGAGTTGTTCCAAAATGACCGGGAAGTCCGCTTCTTGGACCTTGTGACGGCAGCTGCCCAACGCGCTGCCCGGCGTGGACTTCAAGCCTTCGATAACGGCCGGGTCGATCTTGCCAAAGTCGATGACTTTGTCTTGCATGAAGCCTTCGACGCCAAATTGCATACCGAAGACTTTGTCGATCTTAGAATCGGCGCTCTTTTGACCGAGTTCGAAACAGCCTTGAACGACGCCGCAGAGGCTCGAGTTGATGACGCTGGTGGGGCCGCCGCTTTGACCGACGATCGCGTTGCCTTGGAACATGGTTTTCTCCTATGATGTATGTTTTGCGCGTTCCGGTTGCTCGGAATCGCCGTTAGCTTTTGTCTAGCGGAGTCCGCCGCTCGACCGACTCCTTCATTTTATCGAATTTTTCGCTTCTCGCAATACTCGCGGACGCTCACAGCGACGCCGTCCAGCGAACCAGTTGCATGAAGAACTTGGCGTAATCGCAACCGATCTCGACGAACAAGTCCTTACCGAGTCTTTCGGGCAACTCTTGGAAGACGCGAGGCGTGCCCCAGTCGACCATTCCGCCGATCCAGTGCGGGGCGACGTCGGACGCGAAAGCCGCGACCTTGCCCTTGCCCGCGGCGCCGACGACGAGGAACGGGAACTTCTCCAACAACTCGATCTTCACGTCCGCTTGGTCGATCGCGGCGGCTTGAGCGTCGACGACCTTCGTCCACGTCGTTTGCGTACGGAAACCTTCCAACAGAACTTCGGTATTCGGTTTCGCCTCGAAGCGGTTGTAACCGCCGACTCCCGGCGCCGTCGCCCACGGCAAGTCCGCGACGATAGGATGGTCCAACGTCGTAGGACGGAGCAAAACGGGCGAGGAATAGTTGCGACGGTCGTCTTCGGTCGCCATGACGACCGGCATGATATCCGCGATCGGCGTGTTATGATATTCGCCCAAACGACCGTAGTAGCTCTCCCAACCGCCCAACATGAGCAAGCCGGATCCGTTCTCTTGAACGTTCTTGACGATGTGTTCCATATCGCCCGGCTTGAAGGTCGAGACCGCGTAGTCGCTCAAAATATAGAGCGAGTAAGCGCGAGACTGGAAATCCGCGGCCGGCGAATTGCCGCTGTCGACGCGTTCAAAATCTATGCCGTAATGAGTCATCACGCCGCAAAGATACGCGGCGGCGCGAGTCGCGTCGTCGTCTCCAAGATAAAGGACTTTCTTTTCCAATTCCATCGTAATTCCTTACTCGTTCTACGCTCTCGTATAAAAAGTCCGCCGCCCCCTAGGATCGACAAGGGAACGGACGGACGCGTTCAAATGAACGCCGACTCATTTCGCGGCGTCGGCGAACAACTTCTTGCAGCGTTGAGGATCGAATACGTCGAATTCCGCTTCGCGAATGAATTCCTCGACCCCGTTCTCGCGTTGGATCTTGATCGTAAGATCGATCTGCTTTTGGCTCTTGTATTGCAAGATGCCGTCGATCTTCTTTTCGAACAAGTCTTCCGAGACCGTGACGCGGAGCGTCGGAGGCGTGATGAAGTTGCTGTACGTCGCAAATTCGTAGATGGCGGGAATTTCCGGGATCGGTTCGCCAAGTTCCGGCCAGATCGTCCCTTGAGCGTGGAAGATGCTGATCATCGCTTCGGAGTTCGTGAACTTGTGGTCCGGGTGCAAGTCGGTGATCGTCGGGACGAACAAGCGGTTCGGGCGAGTTTGACGCAGCAGCCAAACGAGCGAGTTTTGGACGCCGCAAGCGCCTTCAATGACGGGGCCTTCGCCGGCGGCGCCGGTCGAGAAACGACGACCCGCTTGGACGTTCAAAGAACCGTCGTCGTGACCAAGGAAATAAAGATTTTCTTTCGGAAGCCCAAGCGCGCCAAAAGAGTTCGCGCATTCTTCGCGACGAACGTCGGCGATCGTCTCGCGTTCCTCAGACGTGCAATAACCCATCTTGCCGTTCGTGACTACGCCCGCGAACGTCGTGATACCGCAGTGCAGCGCCGAGATGAACGTCAAGCCGCAACCGCAGATGATATCGTCGTCGTGAGGAGAAAGGAACAACCAACGTTCTTCGGAACCCTTCCAATTCGGGAAGATATCGCCGGGATCGGCGGAGGTTTGAAGACCGGATTCAGAACGACGCGTAAATAAAACGGTGGAGCTCATTGCGTTTCGCCTTAATAATGTGTTCGTTATATGTTACTCGGACGCCGCGAGCTATAAAAAAACTCAAACGTCCGTATCGGATCGAACGCCGCATGACGCGCGTCAACGCTACGCGCCCGATCCGCGTGATATCTCTAAATTGTTAGTCTAATCTAATCTTAAATTAGCCTAGTCTAACTCTTGTGTATAAAGAGCGGTCCCTTTCCGCATGTCTATTATCATACGAAAAGGGACGCGGCCTTTAATTTTTTCCGAGTACTGTTAAGCTCAGCCTTGGAATTCGTTACCGACCTTACGAGCGCGTTCGGGCTTGTCGAGGTTGACGCCAAGCTTGACGCCCGTTTGGATAAGGAGGTTCCAACCGGCGACCAATTGGAAGAAGGGGTCGTAGCAGGAGCATTCCATCTTCGGCAATTTGATGGTCGGGAAGATCGTGTCTTCCGAGGAGATCGCGACGACGAAAACGCCAGCGCGACCTTCGATGAGTTCCTTGATCTTTTGGCATTCGCTCGGGAACGGATCGATCAAGATGCAAGCTTCGCCGGCGCGCATGACTTCTTCAACGCCGTGGAGCAGGTAGGTGCCTTCGAGGTAATCGCTCTTTTTACGAGTGATCTCGTTGGTCTTGAGGGTCAATTCTTCAGCGGCGCCGTTGTTGCGGCCCGCGAAGTAGAGCATCGGAGCGTCGGCGAGCTTTTGAATGATCTCGGCGTCGTATTCCGTTTCCATGATCTCTTTCATCAACTTCGCCGCTTCGCCCTTCTTATTATTGGCGCACGGGCAACCGGTGAGAGCGCTCAGGACCGCGCGATAGACGAGGCCTTGTTCAACGACGCTCTTGGTCGCGGCGACGGCGTCTTCTTTACCGCAGGAAAGAAGAACGGTCTCGTTCGTAACGTCGAACAACTTGGAGCCGGGGGTGGCGGTGACGCCGACGAGACCTTTGTGGCCCGCGTCGCCGAGCTTTTGCATCAAGCTGACGATCTCTTTCGTTTGACCGCTGTTGGAAGCGCCGCAGACGACCCAGTTCGTGAGGTCGTATTCGGAAGCTTGGAAGCTGCCTTCCGTCGCCGTCGTAAGAGCGATACCGGCCTTCATCGCGGCGTACATGAAGCTCTTCGCCGGGAAGATACGGCTAGAACCTTCGCCCGTCAAGAAAACGCGACCCGTCTTGCGGATCAATTTCGCGATCGGCTTCACTTGGTCGAAGTCGAAGTTCGCGACGACGTCGGACGTCTCGAGCATTTCCTTAACTAACGCGAAATTCTTATACTTGGAATCGGTCAAATTCATCGCTTACACTCCTAAGCTTATTTGTCGTCTTCTAAAGAGGCGGTTTCAGTGGCGTTCGCCGACGGCGAAAGACCGCCGACTACTGCTCGCGCTTAAATACGCGAGTCGGAAAAAATTTTTAGGCCTCTTAATCGTATCAGAATAAGATACTTTCTTCAATAGGCGCCGTCGAAATTTTTCCTATTTTTGCATCCCGACAAAACTTTAGCTCTTTTTGGAAAAATTTACCAAAAAAATCAATTTTTCTAGCGATATCCCCTTATCCGCTATTTACGCGACTCGGCGGATTTGGAATAATAACTTGCTTGCTTAGTACGCGCCTCATCGTCAGCGCAGGATGCGCAAGGAATATTGACGACGGCGGGCAAGCGTGTCGCTAGGATGGCGACGCTAAATTGACAGACGCGGCGCTCCGCGGTTCGGAGCGTCGGATAAAGGGATTGCGTCATGCAAAACAATACGACAACGAACTCTCGCTCTCGTTTCACCGCGCTCGTTCAACTTGCGAACCGCTTAGGGTTCTCGTTTGGACGCGCCATTGTCGCCGCCGCGCTCGCGTTAGCCGCGCTTGGTTCGACTGATAACGCGATGGCGCAAGTAGCGAAAGCGCAGTTGACGATCGGGACCGACACCACGATGAAGTCGGTCGACGACAACGTCTCGTCTATTCTCTTTACCGACGCGTGTTGCCTCACGTTAGTCGAAGGGCAAACTATTCGCCCCGTGCTCGTCTCGAAGGAAAACGGCGCCGTGCTGAAACTCGGCGACGGCAAGACGCAAGGTCAAGAATGGCACATGGTCGCAAACAGCCCCTCGTACTACGGCACGACCATGATCTCTTCCGGAAACACCGTCGTTCTCGGCACGGGCGTTCCCTACCCCGTCGGGACTTACTCTGAATCGTACGCCACTTCTTACGGTACCGTCGACCTCTACAACGGCGCCACGCTGAGACTGCCCGCCGGCCCGGTCGGCTCCGACGGCAAACCGATCGTCGGCGAGACCAAGATCGGCAAGCTCCTCACCTCTCACGTCAACGACTCCCAATTCACCGAAAACGCGCGCGTCGACGTCGGCGTCAACCAAACGCTGACCGTCGAAGACGGCGTCTCCGTCGTCGTGCCCGCAGGACTGTCGAAACTCGGCGGCGGAAAATTACAGATCGTCGCCAACGGTACGAAAGGCTCCCCCGTCGGGACCGGCACGACCAAGAAAGACCCCGAAGTCAAAGGCGTTACGATCGACCTCGGAAACACGACCGTCGAAGCCGGCGAATTAGAGATCGTCAAGGGCACGCTCGATATCGGCGACGTCGGAGTCTCCGTCCGCTCGCTGCACATCGGCTCCGAAGCCGAATTGGATATCCAACACGCCGGTAAGATCGAGATCGCCGGGGACGCGGGCGCGGTCGTCTTCACCGCCAACGACGGCTCCAAGATCGACCTCTACGTCCAAGCCGCGTCCGATCCCAAGAACTCCCCGCTGTACACGTCTTACGTCGCGTCAAACTACAACACGTATATGGAACTGGGCGAAGTCACGCTCAACGTCGACTCCAAGCTCAAGGGCGGCGACGCTCCTAAGACCATGACTGTCTTCTCCACCGCCAACGTCGGGCAGACGACCTACGACCCCGCAAAGATCAAGGTCGCCGACAACATCTTAGGCAGAGACTACGTCGTCGATAAGAAACTCTCGAACGACCACGAACTCGTTCTCTCACTCGAACGCGGCAAGACCTTCAAGAGCGTCGGGAAGACCGAAAACGAAAAAGCCGTCGGCGCTTACATCGACGACTTCATCGACTCCGGAAAATTCGACGACAAAGAATACAAATACCTCTCCAACCTCGAAAACAATATCGACAAGTTGGACCTCTCCAAAGCGACCGGCGAACTCCACGCTTCCACCGTCGGGTTCATGTACATGAACAGTTTCGCGACGACGCAAACGCTCTTCGATATGCTGCGCAACAACACGCTCAAAGCGTATTCCGGCGCGGATTCCAGCGTCGCCCCGATGAACTACGGCGAATACGGCGCGCGCGGCGGCGCGGCTAACGGCGCGTTCGACAACGGAAATCTCTACTACAACAGAGATACCAACTCCTACGGCCCCGGCGTCGTCCCGATCTACGACCAAAACAATAGACCCGTCTACTCCGGCGCGGCTTACAACGGCGAAAACTACGGCGCCGGCGTCGGCGGCATGAGCGGCGGCTCTTATATGCCCAACGAAGGCTACACCAACGGCGCTAGCTACAACGGCGGTTACACCGACTACAACTACGGCGGCGGCTTCAACGAATACAACGGCGGCTACGATACCGGCTACAACGGCGGTTACGACCCGGGTTACGGCGGCTACGACGGTTATAACGGCGGCTACTCCTACAACTTCGGACGCGCCGCGCTCGAAGCCTCCACGCTCGCCACCTACCGCGCGCAAGAAGGCGGTACGGAATACGGCGACCCCGGCACGCTCATCTACTCCGCGTGGCTCGCCTCGCTCGGCGCAACAAACGACGCCCAAGTCCATAAAGATAAATACGGCTACGAAACGAAACAAGGCGGCTTGCTCGTCGGACTCGACTTGTTCTGCTCCTGCGACTGCCGATTCGGCGCGTACTACGGCTACCAACGCAACGAGTTGAAGAACGTCGCGAAGCTCGGCAAGCTCAACACGAACGACCACCTTGTCGGGATCTACCACCAATTTGGCGACGAAACAGTCTACACGATCGCGTCCATTCGCGGAGAATACGACCGCTACAAGACGACGCGCGAAGTCCAGCTCGTCGACGGCAAGAAAGACACGTTGACCGCGAAGTACAACGGTTGGATGGCGGGCGCGTCTCTCGAACACGGCGCGAACTTCGCCGCAAGACCCTTCATCTTCTCGCCTTACGGCTCGTTGGATTACGACTTCCTGTACCGCAATAAGTTCACGGAAGAATCCGTCTCCAATAGCGGGCTCGCGTTGCACGCCGGCAAATCGAACTACCACAGTCTCCGCGGCCAGATCGGCGCTCGCCTCGCGCTCGACCTCTACCCCGGCGACCAACGACTCAAATTCTATGGTAAAGGCGCGTACGTACACGAGTTCCTGAATCCGATGTTCGGAAAGACCACCATGAGCTTCGTCGACCTGCCCAACTCCGGCGGTTTCAATATCACCGGTAACTCGATGGGGCGCGACTGGGCCGACGTCGGACTCGGCGCCGAATGGGTCCCGATCCCCGCGCTCGATATCTTCCTCAAGACCGATTACCTCTTCAACGAGTACACTCGCAACTCGTTCAGCTCGGCGGGTCTAAAGTACTGCTGGTAATAAGAGCGGTTTCTCGGCTCTACGCGTTACGTTCGGCGACGCTCTCGCCGCCGAAACGTTTTGGCTTTTCGATCGACAGCTAGATATCAACACTCGTCCATATATGCGTTCATACCTCGAATTAGATTATTCTCTCGTACGCGGATGTTTGGAAAACAAAGAATACGCCTGGGAAGACTTCGTCGACCGTTTCGTCGACCTCGTTCTGCGCACCATCGACCACACCGCCGAAATGCGCGGACTTAAGCTGAGCGAACGCGACCGCTTAGAGTTATGCGAAGCGGTCTTCCGGTCCTTCCGCTATAATAATTACCAACTCCTTCGCGAGTTCGCATATCATTGTGCGGTATCAACCTACCTCGTCGTGCTGACAAGAAGGTTAGCCGTCGCGTTCCTTACGGAATGACCGCGTGAATAAACGACGACGCGTTCCCGCTCTATACCGATAAAAACTGACTAAAATCAAACCGCGCGCGACTTGACAACATTATAAAAATCGGTAAAATGTGCAAAATTTAGACGACTTTTTGACGCGGCGCTAATAGAGCCGGAAAGCGCGTCTTCCGGTTTGACGGTTGCCGATCGCGTAAAGCGCAGGCACGGACGACTTCGCAGGTCCGCGCTTGTCTAGCGACGCGCGGTCTCAGCGTAAGGAAGCGACGACCGAGCTAGTATTAGCGCCTGTTATTTTTCCGTATTCGCGGCGCTCTTTCTGTCTCGCCCTCGCTTCCGTAACGCCGCGAAAGACGCATATAGCACAAAGAGAGGGTAATATGCTGAACCCAAGCGGTCTTAGAGAAGAAGGCGTTACGTTCGACGACGTCTTGTTAGTGCCTCAATACAGCGAGGTCGTGCCGTCCGACGTCGATTTGAGAACGAAGTTGACTCGTCGCATCACGCTCAATCTGCCTTTCATGAGCGCCCCGATGGACACCGTCACCGAGAGTAAAATGGCTATCGCTCTCGCGCAAGAAGGGGGCGTCGGCGTCATCCATAAGAATATGAAGATCTCCGAACAAGCTGAAGAAGTTCGCCAGGTCAAACGCTCCGCAAACGGTATCATCAAGAACCCTGCTACCGTCAATATCGACGCCACATCCGAAGAAGTGCGACGACAAATGTCGGAACACAACTGCAGCGGCATACCCGTCCTCGACGGAGAAAAGCTCGTCGGCGTCGTCACTAAACGCGACTTGCGCTTCGTACCCGAAAACGCGCTCGTGCCCGTCAAAGAATTCATGACGCGTGAAGAAGAAGGACTCGTCAGCGCTTACGGGTGGCCCTCGCTCGAAGAAGCCGAATCCATCATGATGGATAAAAAGGTCGAGAAGCTATTGCTCGTCGACCAACAAAAGAAACTCACCGGCTTGATCACCATGCGCGACCTTGAACTCACGCGCATGTACCCCAACGCCTGTCGCGACCCCGAAGGTCGACTCCGCGTCGGCGCTTCCGTCGGCGTTCACGACCTCGAACGCGTCGCCGCGCTCGTCGCTGAAGACGTCGACTTCATCATCGTCGACAGCGCTCACGGCCACTCCAAGAACGTCATCGAGACCGTCAAAGAGATCAAAGCGAAGTACGACGTCGACGTTATCGCCGGCAACGTCGCCACCGCGGAAGGCGCGAAAGCGCTCATCGACGCGGGCGTAGACGCCGTCAAAGTCGGTATCGGCCCCGGTTCGATCTGCACGACTCGCGTCGTCGCCGGCGTCGGCGTTCCGCAGCTCACCGCGATCAGCCATGCCGCTGAAGTCGCTAAACATTCCGACGTTACGATCATTGCCGACGGCGGTATCCGCTTCTCCGGCGATATCGTCAAGGCGTTGGCCGCCGGCGCGCGCGTCGCTATGCTCGGCTCCCTTTTTGCGGGGTTCGACGAAGCTCCCGGCGACGTCGTCATGTATCAAGGCCGCGCGTTCAAATCCTATCGCGGCATGGGTTCGCTCGCCGCGATGGAAAAGGGTTCTAGCGACCGCTATTTCCAAAAAGGTCAAAAACGCGGTAAGCTCGTGCCCGAAGGCGTTGAAGGGCGCGTGCCCTACAAAGGTCACGTCGACGCGTTCATCTACCAAATGGCGGGCGGCGTCCGCTCCGGTATGGGTTACTGCGGCGCCAAGACGATCGAAGACCTTCGTCAAAACGCTAAATTCGTCCGCATCTCCGCGGCGACGTTGCGCGAAAACCATCCTCACGATATCGCTATTACGCAAGAGGCTCCGAACTACACTTCCGGACCTTGTGAATGAGCTAGATCGACGATGTGAACGCGCCAATATAGCGGAGGACACTACCGCGGCGCGTTCCGTATGACACGTCTAAATACAAGACGCGTCGGACGTTCCGTATAGGAATACTGTTCGACGCGTTTTTTTTATGCGCGTCGAGATTTGAAGAAAAATAAACTTGGTAAAATTTAACGATAAAAACGAAAAATAATTAAAGACTATTTTATCGGGGACGATAATGAAAGTAACGGAAGGGCGAAGGCGCGGAGAGAGACCGCGAAGCCCGGAGCGTTGCACTTGTTATTGAACTTATCGTAAATCGAACCAAATATGCGGTTTCGCTTGCCGCGACCCACGGACGGGTCGGGCCTTATCGTTGAAGCAGGAGGCGTTCCTTATGTCTATCGATCAAAAATTTGAGCGCGCGATGAAAGCTGCGCGGATCTTAGTTTTCTCGTGCTGCGCGTTAGCGGCGGGAACGAGCGCGACTTTCGCGCAATCCGGCGCGACCTTCCGCGACGCCGGTTTGATGAGCGTCTTAGCCGACGGCGAAAAAGCCGCGCAACGTCCGGCAGTCAAGAGCGTAGCGGCTCCGCAACCTCGCGCTTCGTACACGGCCTCTCAGATCCGTTCCGAGCAACCGAGTTCTAACGACAACAAGATCGTCTCTGTCAGCGCGACGATTCCGGCGTTGAAGAACAAGACGGCGGTAAAGCAGTCGAGCGCGACGGTCAAGACCAAGTCGGCGGTGCGTCAAACGCAATACGCGCAATCGAAGACGAGCGCGCCCTACGCGGATCCTCAAAATCTTGCGGATTTCGACCTGAACGCCGAATTTGTCGACCGCTGCCCGGACCCGAAAGATATGCCCAATATCTTAGACGTCCCGTACAAACTGGTCCCGTCTCCAGGCCTATTCCCGGAGAGCTGCCCGTTGCCGGACGAAGACTTCCAACGCAAGGCGCCCACGCCCATCACGTTCACCTGGAAAGCCTCGTCGCTCTGCTACAAGCCGCTCTACTTTGAAGACGTCCAACTGGAACGCTACGGCCATTACTGTCACCCGTTGCTCCAACCGATCTGTTCTCGCGTGAGATTCTGGCTGACCATCCCGTGCCTCCCGTACCTCATGGGCGTCAACCCGCCTAACGAATGCGTTTACGACCTCGGCTACTACCGTCCGGGCAACTGCGCTCCCAGCATGATCGAACCCATCCCGATCTCGCTCCGCGGCGCGCTGCTTGAAGCCGGCGCCGTCGTCGGCGTCGCCGCTGTCATCCCGTGATCGAATAAAGCCTAATTTCCCAACGGCTAACGCCTTGTAGACTCTCAACTACAAGGCGTTTTTTCATTGCCGCGATGGCGCGGCTCACGTTGTGGGGATATCGCGTTTTTGCTTCGGTTCGTTAGCGCTTCCGTCCGCCATTTCGCCCACGAACGCCTTCCCGCAATGCGGCTCCATACCCTCAACGCTCGCGACCTCATACCTCCGAAACCCCAACACGACCGTCCCACCACTTTCGTTGCTTGCCGTAGTCGCGCCTTTTCATTCCCGCTCCTCCCCTCGACCGGGTATAATGACGTTATTTTTGAAAAGGCGCCAACCATGAGTGATTACGCATACATCCGAGTATCGACAAGAGAACAAAACGTCGTCCGTCAACTTATCGCTATAGAACCCTACAATATCCCGCTTCAAAACATCTACTGCGACTATCGATCCGGAAAAACGTTCGATCGCCCCGCCTACCAAGAGATGTTGACGACGTTAAAGAAAGGCGACCTTCTGATAATCAAGAGTATCGACCGCTTAGGGCGCAACTACGACGAGATCTTGGAGCAGTGGAAGTATATCACGAAGACGCTCGAAGCGGATATCAAGGTCCTGGATATGTCGCTTCTCGACACGCGTTCCCAAGACGACAAACTCACCGGTCGACTGATCTCCGACCTCGTTCTCCAGATCCTCGCCTACGTCGCCCAAACGGAACGCGATTTCATCCGCCAACGCCAAGCGGAAGGCATTGCCGCAGCGAAGCTCCGCGGAGCCCGATTTGGTCGAAAACCGACGCCGCGCCCCGAACGATTCGAGGAATTGTACACGGCTTGGAAGAACAAAAAGGTCTCGACGCGCGAAGCCGCCGCCAAGCTCAACGTTAGCCATTCTACCTTCCACCGCTGGTGTCGCTTGGAAGATTCGACAAGAAACTGAAAAATTTGTCACAAAATGGCGTCACAAGTACTAGACTTCTTGTTACATCTTCATTTCTAGAAGAATTTTACTATTCTTGGTAAAAAACTTCCAATTTTCAGGCGCAATCACCATTATACAGTCCTGTCTCAAAATGTCTAAATTTTGTTACAGCGTTAGTGGGCGCAGCTCTAGTCGTCAAGTTTTAAAGACTTGTCGTATTTAGAGTTGAGAGCATTTTGTTTTGGGAATGATGTTGCATGGTAACGACGTTGCTATCAACGTCATTATGGGAAATTGTCCTGGTTACAATTTCCACTAAACACTAGTCATACATTGAGGTGTTCACGATGAAAATCCTTATGTACGGTACCGATGTCACTGAAGTTAACAGTCGTTATAACGTCCAAGGGTGCCATGGTCCAGATTGTTGGAAGGTCGTTTATTGGGAATGATGTTGTATGGTAATGACGTTACTATCAACGTCATAATGGGACATTGTCCTGGTTACTATAAACATTAGTCCTACATTAAGGTCTTATTTACTAAGGAGTTCAATATGAAAATCCTTATGTACGGGATTGATATCACTGAGGTTAACAGTCGTTATTACGACCAAAAGTGTAGTTGTTACGGTTATCTACCATGTACCTGTAACGAATACAAAGGTGGTTGGGGTATGTAATAATACCACAGGTTACAGTCTTTAATAACTACCGACAGGTTCGGTCTTGTACTCCGAACCTGTCATTTTGTTGATTAACAATAGACGCCATCAAATTCATTAGATATTTGTTTTTAAAGATTGAAAAATTCAATGCAACCTTCCTCCGTTAAACTATCCAAGTACACGGCATGGTTGACTATCGGTGATTCCCGATATCTCTTTGCCGTTAAATCAGGCGCTTTCTCCAAGGTCGACGCCGAAACAGAACAAAAGTTGCTTAATGTTAAAAAACTTGATGATTTCGAAGACGAGAAAGAAAGAGACTTTCTCATTTCAAGGGGCTTCTTGGTTCCTTCAGAACTAGACGAGTTCTGGGTCGAATACCATAATTCTCTGTCAGCACAGTTTGATCCTCATCCGGATCACATCCATTTCGTAATAGCAGTTTCGGAACAGTGTAATTACCGTTGCGTCTATTGTTACGAAGAATCGACTATGACTAGAACTGAGATGTCGGCGGAAACTGCCGCTGAAGTCGTTATGTTCATAGAAAAAACGATTCAAACTCAAAAGCCCAATTTAAAAAAATTGACGATCTCATGGTTTGGCGGGGAACCTGTAATCGCGCTTAAAACGATCGATCTTATGTCGAAGCAGATCGTAAAGATATGTGAAGAAAATAACGTCGAATATAGTGCGGGCATTGTATCAAACGGTTCGCTTATCAATTCTCATGCCGTCGAAGTCCTTGTTAACGCCAAAGTAACGCACGCTCAAATCTCTATTGACGGTGAAAGAAGCGTTTCGTGTCAATACAAGGGTAGTTCTCCGAGTCAATACGACAAAAGTATTGACGCTATTATGCTATTGGCTAAACAAGTCGGTCCGGTTAATGTGCGATTGAACTGCGACGGAAAAAATTTTGATTCAATACTCAAAGCGGTAGCTGAAATTCATACACGAACACAAGACGAAAAAGTCGCCGAGAAAGTCTTTTTCTATCTTGCCCCTATCGACATGAATTGTCAAGAAATGTTTCCTTCATGGTTTGTAGACGCAACCGATAAATTCTTAGACTTCTTAGAAGAAATTGGAAAAACGGGAGACATAGAAGGTACGCTTCCTAAGGCTAAATCTACTTCATGTGGACTTATTTGTGATTCCGGCTTTACCATCAATGCCAATGGAACGATCGCTAAGTGTGAACATTACGTTGGCGATTCGACCAAAGTTATAGGCGACGTTAAGACAGGCCTTTGGCATAACCATGAGGAAGCGCGTCTTCATGATATTTCAGTTCCTCTGAAATGCCAAGATTGTAACTTGTATCCCATTTGTCATCAGTGGTGTTTACACAAGAGACTTGACGATCGGGCGGAAATGAACTGTGATGGGTTCAGACGTTATGTTTATAATGTGCTTAAGCATATCGTTCATTATAAAAAATGAGATACTCGTATCTTATTTTGTCGCTTCACTAGCTGACTCGCTTTGATATTTTCAACAGTGGTGATCGATACTGTTACTGTGTTATAACCTAGTAGGAGAAGAATCAATGGAAATCTTGCTATACGGAAGTAATGTCGCTATGCACATTACGAATGAGACCGGTAGTACGTATGGGTCCTGTACGTGTTATCGTTGTTATTGCGATTGGTTGTAATTGCCAAGATTTTGGTGATTGGATAGCTGACTCGCTTTGATATTCTCAACAGTAGTGATTGATATAACCTAGTAGGAGAAGAATCAATGGAAATCTTGTTATACGGAAGTAATGTAGCTCTGCACATTACGAACGAGACCTGTAATACAGATGTGCCCTGTCCGCCCAATCGTTGGGGTTTTGTTGAGGGCGCTCTTCTTTGTCCATGTAATCGTAATACATGCGATGATTGGAATTAACGGGGCCCGATAAGTAAAGGTCCTATTTTTTAGTTATTTTTTGATGAAAGGCATAAAGAAATGGAAATCATTTTAAATGGACGTGAATTCGTCAATGACGGTAACGATTTTTCTTGTGTGTGCGGCGGAGGCCAAGAAAGTTGTTGTATTAATACGTCACCTAAATGAAGTGTACGACTTAAAAATTTTGTAATACACTTTGCCTGTAATTTATGAGTTATCCACATTCACGTGAATCGTGGAGTATCGTCGTCCCAACGAATTTGCGAATTTGTTGGGACGTTTAGTTTTTCATTTTTATAAATCTGTCTCTAATAACATTCGAACGAGTAACAATTTCGATGTATGCGATTACTGAGAACGAATGTTTTACTGGACTCTGACCATTCGGCAATAGTGTATAAGAACCAACCGCAGTCTATATGCGGCGTTATTTCGTAAGCATGAAGGCGTATCGTACCCAGCTTCGGCGCCCGCGGCTAACAAACCACGGCTAACCGAGCTTGTGCTCGAAACGCGCTCGTGGGCATATCCCGGACGTAACAGAAACAAAAAAACGCCGTAGATCCTAAATCGATCTGCGGCGTTATCAATTCAAACCGGCAAGCGAGCACATATAGAGTACGCAACAAGCGAGCAACGCGAGCGCATACTTCAGCTACCCCATGCGACCAGCGACCAACGGGAACGCTTACAAATCATGCAACAAGCGAGCAACGCGAGCGAATACTTTAACGCATATCTACACAAAAAAACACGCCGCAGACCAAACGATCTACGGCGTTATCTCATCTCTCTCTCCCATGCAACAAGCGACCAACGGGAGCGATTACAGAGCCTGCAACAAGCGAGCAACGCGAGCGCATACTTCAGCCATCCGCGCGGCAGCGCGATCCGGGAGCCGCGCCGTCGCGGCTGGCCCGTCCGGCCATGGAGGACGAAGCCGAGCGCAGCGGAGAGCCCCCGGCGGGACACGGAGCGAGCGTGCAGTATGCCGGATCAGCCTTTGATTTCGGCGACTTTTTTGGCGGCGTCTTCGAGGAAGGACTTGAGGTCTTCGAGTCCGTCGCCAAGTTTGGTATTGAGGAAGGTATCGACAGCTTCGAGGGCCATCCAGTGACCCCAGATCATAGCGCCGAGGCAGAGGGCGTTGGAGTCATTGATAGCGCGGCACATTTTGGCGGCGAAGACGGACTCGACGACGGCGGCGCGGACGCCTTGGAAGCGGTTAGCGATCTGGTTCATACCCATGCCGGTACCGCAGAGCAGGATCGCGCGATCGGCGACGCCGTTTTGGAGCGCTTCGCACGCTTTCGGGCAACTTTCGTAGTATTGGATATCGGTATTTTCTTTGGAGGCGCCGAAATCGATAACTTCGTAACCTTTCTTTTCGAGATGTTCAACGATAGCGTCGCGAAGATCGATAGCGAACGGATCGGCGGCGAAAATGATTTTCATAATGGTATCTCCAAGTGCGAGCGAACAAATTTTCTTTTGTGATCGTGATCATATATTTGCATTTCTTCCGACCGCGAACCTAGTCATAGTTGGCATAGCGCGGTAGTAAGAAACGACGTTATTGGTATTTTACCTAAAAAAAAATCCAATGCAAGCAAATAGCGTATTTCGCATACTATTATTTCAGCAACTCGAAAATACGCGACGCGTAGCAAAATCGCGCGGTACTAAAAAAAGACTAAATCGGCGAGGCGAGATTTCCGATACATACGAAAGCGCGATATAGCGGCGGGCCGCTCGTTGATATCGCGCGTCGTCAGCGCGCAAGGAGAGCGGCGCGTTCGAGGATTCGAGTTTTATTAGGAAGATAAGGCGGAACCGAAGATGTTCAAGAAGATAGCGATGTACGGATCGAGCGTAGCGCTCCTAGCTGCATTTGCGTTTTTGGCGGGGTGGGACGACTCCAAGTCCTCCCCCGTTACCGCATTACGCGCCGACGTCGCGCCGGAACCCGACGTCCAGCGCACGGAAGTCGCGTTCCTTACCGACTACGAAGCCGCGAAGCGTCAAGCGGCGCGTGAGAACAAGCCCGCGCTCATTTTCTTCATGTCGAAGAGCTGTCGATTCTCCGCGAATATGCGCGAAGGCGCGTTCCTAGATCCCGGCGTTGAAGAACTTGCTAAGGATTTTATCTGCGTCCAAGTCGACGTTAACGACCCCGTCAACGACGATATCTGCGACGAATACAACGTCGACGTTTCGCCGACGATCCAATTCGTCACCGCGCGCGGCGAGCTGCTGCAGCGACTGACGAGCGAGCAAGACGGGGAAGCGTTAGCCGACCAGATGCGCGCCGCGCTCACCTCCGTCGCGTGGCGCGCCGCGAGAGCGGAAGCGCGCGGTTCGACGTTACTGCGTTGAAAGCGCTAACGGTAATAAACACAACGCCGCGGTCGTAGGGATCGCGGCGTTATTCTATTTCTTGCGTTATTGCGTCGACCGAGCTCTTATGCCGGGTGGGCGGTCATTTCTTATACGTATTAGCTTCTTCGGCGCGAAGTAGGCGCTCGAGTTCGGCGGAGCGATCGAACGCGGCGGTTCCCGCGCCGGCGCCGAGCTTCCCTTTACCGCGTTCGTTCTTTGCGGCTTCTTGTTCGGCGCGCGCTTCCAGCTGTGCGGCGAGCGTCGCGGCAAGTCGCTGCTTGATCGCGTTATATTCCTCTAACGAGATCTCGCCGTTGCGATAGAGATCGCTATACTGACTCATCATACGGCTCGGATCGAGTTCGTCGTCTTTGCGCCCCGCGCGTAATTTCGATAAGACGTAAGCCGCGATCGCGACGATGACGCCGAGGATCGTAAGCGCTAATATCAAGCCCGGCAACGCGTCCCAATCGAGCGAGGAACCGCGTCTTGCCGCAAATATTATAGCCGCGTGGGGTAACGTTGTGGGCATGATCTTAACCAACTTCGCGGCCGCGCTAGCGCGATACCGCCGTAAAATGTTTATCTATATTATCCAGTCTACCTAACGGGAACTTTTAAAAAAAACGTCATTATTGGCGTCGTGAACAGTCGATTCCTCACATACGGCATAGCGGCGCAAGGAGGCGTCGCGAGCCTGATAGTGTTATTGCGACGTTGTACGCGTTAGCGAGCGAGCGTCGCGCAGAGCAGCCATGGAGGCGCGTCATGTTCCACCGTTCATTCGATCGTGCCGCGGCGTCGCGTAAGGCGTCGCGAGCGGCGTTGACGTTGATGCAAACGTCGGCGTTAAGTCTTGCGTTATTTGGCGCGAGCGGAGTATTCCTCGGCGCGAACGTCGGAAACGGCTCGAACGCGCTCTACGCTCAATCTATTATAAACGATTCGAGCTCTTCAATCAATCGATTTAACGGTTTTTCCACACATTCTGCGGAAAAAGTCGCGATGTTGGACAGTCGTTCGGCGTTCGACGGCGCGAATAAGCGTTCCGACGCGACGGGCTCGTTACTCGACGCTCCGCGCGCCGCTATGGACCTACCGGCGCCGCAGAAGCCCGCCACGCAGATCGACGAGCTCTCTTATCGCATACCGTTCGTCTTCCCGAAGGGCTCCGACCAAGACGGCGCCGTCCGCGTCGAGTTGTTCTGTTCCGACGACCAAGGCGCGACGTGGGGCTCCTACGCCTCGATCTCCGCCGGCGACGGCAAGACCGCGTTCCTATTTGAGGCGCCCGAACCCGGCGAGTACTGGTTCGTCTTGAAGACGTATTTCCATAACGGCAAGACCGCGCTCAGCTCGACGCGCGCGTATCATTTTGGCAACGACGAAGAGCCGACGCTAGGATCGCTTGTCGACGACGATAACGATAACTTCTTGCTCTCTAACGACGAAGACGACGCCGATATCGCGCCGCAACCGCTGCTCGACGCCGACGACGACCTCGCCTACGCCGACCAGCTCTATATCGACGAGACGTCCGCCGGCGACGAGTTGCCGGAATCCGACGCCGCGCAAGCCGACCAAGCCGACCAAGTCGTTCCCTACCCCGGCAAATTCCGCGCCGTCACGCTCGGTAAAGAAGAAGGCACCGATAAGCTCATGGCGTTTGTGCGCTGGTTCAAGCCGGAAGACCTGGACGCGCAGTACCGCAACGGCGTGAAGACGTTGCGCGTCGAGACCGGCCCGTTCGCGGACGGCCCGTGGACGCTGGTCGGTAGAGACCTCGACCCCGCCGAAAACGGTTACGGCTGGGTGCTTTCCGCGGAAGAGATGAAGCCGTTCTTCATCCGCATCGTCGCGGAAGACGAAAAAGGCAAAGTATACAAGACGGAAGTATCGCCGACCTCGCTCGACGTCTCGGCGGTCGACCTCCGTTCCTTCCTCGGCCGCGTCGTCACCCCGACCCCGTTGCCCAATGCGAAATCTGACGCCAAGTCCGACTCCGCGACTTCCGACGCTAAGGCCGACGACTCTGAGCCGACGGAGCATAGCGCGAAGAAGCCCGGCGACGCCGCGAAGGTCTCGCGCATCGACACGACCTCCTCGTCCGACGAAAAAGAGACGACCGACGCCGCTCACGACGAAGGACTCGACGATATCGACGAACGCTCGAAGGCGTTGAAGTCGCCCGAGGAATCGCCGAAACCCGAGAAGAGATCCTACGTCCCGCCTAAGGAACGTCCCTACGTCCCCGCGCCGACCGATCCGAACCGGATGGAATTTAACCCGTTGTTCACGCGCGGCGTCGGCGTCCTCTATCGCTCCGCGCAGACGCGTCACGTCCCGTCCAACAGCGCGCAAAAGCGTTCCATCTTCACCCCGCCGAGCCAGACGACGCGCGTCGCGCAGCTTCCGCCCGCGGAATACCGCCGCTCCCCCGCCGAGATCGCGCGCATCAACGCGCAAAAAGAACAAGAGCGCATGATGCAGCAAGCGCAATACATGCGCGAACACGAGATGGAGACGTTCAACGAGAAGCCGGAACTCATGGAAGGCCGCGTCTTCTATATGGACGAAAACGGCAATATGACCACGACGCCACCCGCGTCGTTCTTGCAAGCGCAGAACAACTGGCAAGTTACGAACGTCGGCGAGCCCGTCCCGGTCGGCGACGGTCAAGTCTACGGCGGCAACGGCTCGATGATGACGGACCCGAACGGCCAACAGCTGTTCATGCCGCAGAACACCGACGAGTACGACGCCAGCGCGCGTTCCGGCGCCGCGATCATGCAGCAAGACTCGATGAACGCCGCGTCCGGTTCCTCGCCGCTCAACCAACGCTATTCCAACGGCACGCAGCAGCAACAATCGCAACCCGCGACGCCGCAGATGGTTCCCAATACCTCGTATTCGCGCTCCTATTCCCCGAGCACGATACCGTATAACTACCAAGCCGCGCCCGCGCAAAGCCCGTCCGCGTTTCCGCCAAGACCGACCGTCGCGTATTGAGCGCTCGACGACTTAATACAAAACAACTCCGAACCTCGTGTCTCGCGAAGTTCGGAGCTGTTTTTATTTCAACGCGTTACGCCTACCGCGGGCGGCAAAGCCTCATTGCGCGTCGCTGAACTCGTTAGGAACGAACCAACGCGCTTTATAGAATTTCGCGTCGTTGTAAGTCCCGACTTTGGAATCTTTATCGTCGCCGTAGAAGATCGATTCCGACCACCATTCGACGACGGAGCGTTGCATCAGCGTCACGCCTTCAGGGGACAGCGACAAGCTCTTGACGGAGCGCATATCGGAGACGGAGTAGAACGTCTTGGTATTGGGATCGAAGACGTTGACGCCGCGTCCGGTGGTCATAAGCGCGTCGTATCCCGGCGCGGGGTACAAGTCATGCCCGCCAAACGCGGTTCCTTCCAAGTCTTGTTTCCAGATCTCTTTCAATTCCGGCGCGTCTTTTGTGCCGACGTATTCGTATTCGGCGATATATTTCCCGCCGAGCGCCCAAAGCGTGTTGCGTTTCGCGTCCCAGACGACGCCGTGCGCGTCGGTAAACGGTATCTTCTTCGCGATCGGGGTAGCGGCGGTCGCGCCGGTCGTTTCGCAATCGGCGGGCACGGCGAACAGCGAGAGGTAGTTCCCGGTGCTGGACGCGGCGACGATATTGCCGTCGGGCAACATCGCGATAGAATGCGTATTTCCGCCCGCCATACCGTAGAAGAGCGTCTTCTTATCGGCAAGACGAACGCGCGCCACCCCGCCCCCGCTGGCCGCGACAAGGATCTCGGAGCAGCCGTTGACCGGCTTACATTCGCTGATCGCGGTAAACCATCCTCGCGCGTCTTCCGGCGCTTCCGTCTTCGGCGCCCATTCCCAGACGATATTCTCGGGCAAGTTCCAATCCGTGCCGCTCTTGAAGATAACGATCTTCACGTCGCGTTGCTCGGCGGTAATAACGTCGGCGGAAAACTCCGACGGGATATCGATACTCTTACCGATGCGCGCTTTAAGAACGTCGGCAAGTTCGGCCGCGCTCTTCAGCTCCGCGCTCATGACGCTTGGGTGCATACACGCGACGACTACCGCCGCCAAATACAAGATCGTTCGCGATAATATTCTCATTGAAGTCTCCGACGTCATATCGTGGTTCGTTACGCCGACTCTTGCGCGTCGCCGTTGCGCGACTAGCAAAAGACGCGAGGAATGTCGTGGCGTATACGAAAACGCCTACGTCTAGCGTAATTACGTCTCCGCATGCGCGTTTATTATAAATACCGCGAGACCCAAAGTCAAGTTGAGCGCCGACGACAACACCTATTGAATGAAAATCGCTTCTTTGTTAGAATCCCGCGACGCAGTTTCGACAACTTCAACATATTGGAAAGTCAGGCGGATGAAGAAAAAAAGACGCGCAATATATCAACGTCGCGAGCGACGCATGGAGAATATTGAAGACGGTCAAGATTCCTTCTTGGACGTCGTCTCCAACCTTGTCGGCATCTTGATCATCTTGGTCATGATCGCCGGAACGCGCGTGCACGACGCCTCCGCCGTTCCTATGACCGAAGAAGAAGCCGCGCTTGCCGCGTTAACGCCCGAGCAACGCGAGGAAAACGAGCGCAAGAAGGACTACGTCGACGCCGTAAACGAGTTGCGCGAGGCGCGCGAGGAACTCGAACGCGCAAGAGCAGAGACCGAGGACTACAACGAGCGCTTACTGCTTGTCGAGCAACAAGCGAACGCCGCGGAAGCCGAGTATCGCGATATGCTCTCCGCCTCCGCAGAGATCGAGTCGGCGTTGAAGCTGCACGCCCAACAACGCGACGACAACGAACAGATCGCGTTCGAGTTGAAGAGCGAGCTTGTGGAGAAGGAGAAGCGGCTCGACGACTTACAGAAACAGAAAGAGGCGTTGGAAGCCGCGAGACCGAAGGCGACGGTATTAGAGAACCTGCCGACGCCGTTATCGCAGCGCGTGGAGCAAGGTCGCGAGGGATTCTTCCGACTCAAGCACGGGAAACTGGCGTACGTTCCTATCAACGAATTTGAGGAACGACTTCGTCTGACGTTCAAGAACTATCGCGGGGACATAACGACGAAGCGCACGGTCGACGAGACGATCGGGCCGGTCAACGAGTTCAAGTTCCATTACCTGATAGACTTCGATTCTTCCCGCGGGCCGGACGGCGTGCAATACTTTGCGGAGTTCCGTTACGGGGAATGTATCCCGACGAGCGAGGAGATCGGCGAGCCGGTCGACGAGGCGTTGGCGAGTAAGAATTCGAAGTTCTGTCAAAGCGTCTTGAAATACGTCGCGCAGGAGACGACGATCACGATCTTCGTCTACCCGGACTCCTTCGAGTACCTGCACGATATCAAGAAGCGGCTCTTCTCGCTAGGCTACCAACTTGCGTTAAGACCGCTACCCGACGGCGCCCCGATCTCGTTATCCCCCAACGGGACGGCTTCCGCGTCGTACTGATATTCAGCTACCAACAAGAAACAACAAAAACGCCGGACCGTGAACACGCGGTTCGGCGTTTTACTTTACGCGGCGAGCGACATACTAGACGTTTGGCCTTTCGTTCAACGAAACTTGCGTTAAACCTAAAACAGTAAAGCGTTCAACAATAGATCGATACAGAACAGGCGCGATAGAAAACTCGTAAGTTCTGGAGCCGGGCGACGTCGGAACGAGTAGTTCTTTCTTCTTTAATTCGGCTAAGGCGCGAGCGCTCGCTCGATCCGATCGACCTTCCGAGACGTCTTTAAGTTTGACAAGCTCTTTGTCGACGGCATAACTGAGGATCTTAAGATCGAGCGAGGATATTTCCCCCGACTCTTTACACGCTTCCAACACAGGCATAACGATCTCGCGTTGAACATATCGGCGATCTAGCAAATGCGCCGCGCTTTCGATCTCGCGGCGTAACCCGCTAAGGAAGAATAAACACCAACGCTCGATCGACGCAGGATCGCAAGAATCGGCGTCAGACAACGCGCGATAGTACTTCTCGCGTTGCGCACAAAACATTCCGTTAGGATTAACGACCATACCTGCGGGCACAAAGCCGTATTTACACAGCAACGCGTAGGTCAGCAACCGCGCGGTTCGACCGTTGCCGTTAGAAAAAGGATGGATCCATACAAAACGCCAATGCGCTTGCGCGATCTTGATCAGATCGAAATTGGGACGGCGTGATTCGTTCAAAAAATCGACCAATTCCGCCATCAACGCCGGAACGTCACCCGGTTCGGGGGGGCGATGCTCGGAATTCAAGATCCGAACTTCTCCGCGACGATACTCGCCTGGCGTGCGGTCGCCCTCGCGTGAACTAGAAAGCTCGTTGACCGCGTATTTATGCAACTCGCGAATAAATCCTTGGCTGATAGGAATGTCGTCGACCGTCTCTTCAATAAAGCGCAACGCTTCGACCAAATTATAGATCTCTTGAAGATTCTCTTGTCTCGGAGCGCCGGATCGAGTACAGACGCTATCGATATACTCCGCAACCGTCGTACGATTACCTTCGATCCGAGCGGAACAAAGGCTTTCCAACATAAAGAACACTTCCTTTAGTCCGGAATACCATCGCGCGGGCGTCGTTCCTACAAAGAATTCTTGACTACGAACCGTCTCAAGTTGAAAGATCAGCTCCGCCAACTCAGAATCGAAACTCGGTTGAAATAATGTCAATTCGTTAGCGCTCATTTCTCTATCTCGAAGATCCAACATCTACCAAAGGGTTTAAAAACATCTACCAACCCCAATTTATTATTACAATAATAACAACATTTTACAACTCGACAAGAAAAAAATTATCTTTTTTTTGGCATTTCAACATCTACCAAAACGCCTTACAAACATCTACCAAATTTCCCTCGTTCACCTTACGCGCCCAACAAAAAAGCGCCGGACCGCAATAACGCGACCCGGCGTCGTTTAATTTATGACGCCATGTTAGCGCGGATCAACGCTCAAAGAACTTGAACGCAAGCTCGTCCACGCCGTCGCGACGCTAATTTTCAAAAAAATTCAAAAATTTCAAAGAATTCTTCACACGGCGCGATGATTTCTACATACATAGCGTTCGGCGAATCGTTCTAGGTACGCCTAGAATGAAAAACGCCTCTACGCCCCTTAACCCTAGGAACGAAATTATGATCGACGCTTGTGAAGCAGAAACGCCGCGTATCATTCCGGAACCGCTTTCGCTCGACGTTATCATTATCTATCGAATTTTCCTATACTTGCGCAGCTTCTTTACGCATGCGCACAACTAGACGAACTAAACTTGCGAGATATCGCGGCTGTTTTCTGTAAGGGGTATATTTTTGTCGATTTCGAGCGTTCGCAATAGCGTTTGTTCGAAGCTGAGACGCGTCGTGCAAATACGCATTAACATTATATTTAACAATATTAAAGCAACATTTAAAAGGATGAGATCATGAAAAAAATTACGATCGTTAGCGTCGTCCTCGTCGCCGTCGTTGCCGTTGCATCGATCGGGCAACTCGTAATCCTCTACAAGCGCGCGTCGGATAACAAGCGGGAACTCGAACTCCTAAACGCGACTGTTTGCGAAGAAGCGATCGTTAGCGTTGAACACGTTATCGCGAGTGTGAGCGCCCATATCGCGACGTTCGACGAGAAAGCGCAAGGATATGCGACGCAAGCCGACCAATATGAATCGACGCTGCCGCAAGCTCAAAAAGCGCGCGACGAACTCAAAGAAGCGTTCGACAAGCTCTTCGCGGAGGCTAGATCAGCCGGATTTCCGAAGCCTAGCGAAGCCGCGACGCTCACAGAGGCCCAAAAGCAAACGCCGTTCATGTTTGGCGACAAGAGTATTACGGGCAGCGAAGTATACTACCTTCTCAAGCTTCTGCTCAACGACTACCAAAAACAAGAAAAGATCGTGAACATCCAAACAGAGGCGATCGAGTTGTTACGTTCGGTCGCGCAACAGATCGAGGCCAAGAAGGTCGAAGTAGCCGCTAGGCTTGTAAAACTGCGAGAGGACGTCGATACGATCGTGGCGTCCAATGACAATGCGGACTACAAAGTCATGCTAGCTGAATTTAAGGCAAGCCTCAAAAGCGTCAGCGAAAGCGGGAGATCTCTCGCTGTTATTGAAAAGGATATCGTCAAGCTCAACACGCTAGCCGCCGAGTATCAAGAAGTAGCGCCAACGAAGACGCAGGAACTTGACTGGCTCGACAAGAAAATGCGTTCGGATAACTTAGACGAGCTCAACGCTTATTGGGAACGCTCGGAAGCGAACGACTAACGTACGAACCGCAAGGCGCGTCGTTAGACGGTCTGCATCCCTCGACGCGTCGGTTACGCCGACGCGTTTTTATCATTTCCAATAGCCAAACAAAGCACGTTTTACTGTCGACAACTATTCGCTAATGAAACACAAGTTAAAAAGTTACGAAATAATGTTACATCAATTTCATAAACCACGTAATATTAATTACTAAACGCACCATCGTCAAAGCGTCTTTTTTATCGTCGTATTTCGGTAGAAAACACACTCTGAACAAACGAGCGACGTTTTACTATACTTAACATCGATCTTAGCGCTAAGTTAGTCATTACTTTT
Organism: Thermoguttaceae bacterium; assembly: GCA_045599605.1. GTDB lineage: Bacteria > Planctomycetota > Planctomycetia > Pirellulales > Thermoguttaceae > RUG369. The sequence continues at coordinate 67,779 of JAZRWE010000028.1, read as the reverse complement.
TGAAGAAATTTATAAAAAACCTCCCTACTACTATCTTTGGTCTTAGCTTCAATACCGCTGCATATCCTTGTATCGAAATCCTCTGTCGTGCCAACTACAATGGCAAACTCGCTTCCTCAAACAACGAAGAACGTAACTCTGAAAGCTGGTACTGACGATATCAGAATCCAGTCGCACCTGTTCGTCGAGTTGCAGAACCTCCGGTAAAACGACGCAGTTTATACGTAGTAGTAACGGCGTTATTTCAGCTATGTCAACGTGTTAGCGTGGTTCAATACTCAAAGTACTTGAACGCGTTCACGCAAGCGGCGCAAAATTTTCTTAGAAAATTCTGAAATATTTGTCTCGTTTCTACATTCACGCGGTTGATGGAATAAAATTACGGGTTACAATCAGACCAGGTTTCAGTTTGAGTTTCTATCGTCTTCACTTCTCACGAAGCTTTTCAAGCGAATCTTTGTTTCGATTTCGAGAAAGCAAAGAAACGCTTGGCCGAAGCGAAGACAACAAGTAACTTAACATTTTTAACTGAATAGTTTATGAACCGCAAATGTTTCAAAATTTCATCGTTAGCAAAATCCGCAACCATAAAATCGATACAATTCAAAAAAAAATTGTTGGCTAAAGCCACAAAAGATCGTATTAATCGTTTAGCCTAATCGGCAATGCAATTCGCCGATATTGTCCTAAAGCGTAACGCTTCGCCAAACAAGTCGCGGTTATTTTACTTGAATGTGAAATATTAAGCGTGGCCGAAGAACGCTTTTGTCCCATTACTTTAGTATTTCTAAGGATCAAAATGAAAAAGCTCATTGCAATCGGCGGCGTTTTAGTCGCCCTCGTCGTCGTGCTCGCGAATTTCGGGATCTGCTACGAGCAGGTTGAAAATTGGATTAAGGGATTCGATCGCGAGACTGCGTTCGCTCGTGTCAATTCCGAGATCGGTCGAAAGAAGTCGGCTATCAAGTCGCTCGAGACTCAAGCGACTAAGTATGAGATCGAGGCCCAAAAGCTTGAATATTCGCTAGAGGACGATCAAAAGAGGGTCAGCGAACTGCAAGCAGCGATAAAAAGCTTGTCTACGACCGCGAAAGCGGCCGGCCTGCCTTCGCCCAACCAAGCGTCGACTCTCACGCAAGCGCAAGCCGCTATCAAGCTGAGGTTTAACGACAAGGAAATCGGCGTTCCCGAAATCTATGAAACGCTCACTCGTTGGGACTTCGAACTCAAGAAAGCCTCTAGTGATTTGAAAGCGAAAGCCGAGTCGGTCGCCCGCCTGCGTTCCATCGCGACGGAAGCGCATCGCAAAACGATCGAGCTACAGAGCGCGGTCGACAAGCTCGCCGCGAACGTCAACGAGCTCTCGGCGTCGAAACAGATCGCTAAAGCGAACGCCGAGCTAGCTACAGTCGAAGCGACAATCAGAGGAATCAGTACCGACGACCAGTGCAAGGCGTTAGATGTGATCCGCGATGAGATTCTCGAGTATAACGCGAAGACGGAAGTGATTAACAGCAAAGCGATGCTGAACAAGGCAAAGCTTGATCCTGCAGACGTTCTCAGCCCGTCTAGCGATCTGGATAGAATTAGCGTTTACTGGGACTGAAAGGTTCAACGCTAGCTTGAGTTATGATCGTCGCATAAAGAGCAGCCTGTCCTTTGTGGACAGGCTGCTGATCGTAGTATCGCGTCGAGCGCAGAGCAACAAGCCATCGACATGTTTTTTTAGAACAAACGCCCGAAAGATAGCGCTATCGTTATACAAGCCCATTCGAATTACTATTTGAAAGGTTACGATGTTTACCAAAAAATTTCCAATAATGAGGTTACTGCTCATAGCGGCCTTGTTCTTTGTCTTCACCTCAACGTCGTCTTGGCGCACTGAACACGGCCTTAGTTTCAGCACGAAACGCGTCAAAGGCCCCGAAACTGAATTGATCGAGTTAAATAAGACGATTATCCCAACGATTGAACGCCGCGGAATCATTCGCTCACAGTTGATCAATTCACTGAAGAGAGACGCCGAACTAGAAAAAAAGCTCAGTTCGCAACTTGCAAAGTACGACGACGCGAAACGCACTGAATTACGCGAGCAATTCGAAGCGCGCTCGCTTTCGGACGAAAATATGCAGTCTCCCGAGACAATGCAACTTTACGCAATGTATGTGGAAGCGAACGAATTACAACGTCATACAGACACGTTACGCAAACAACTCGCGGCATACGAATACCAATTGACGCAGGCGTTAGCGCAACGCGACCGACTCCAAGTGCGAGTCGACTCGATCCAGCAATTGGGATTCGATCCGGAAAACGGCACGATCGATAATGAAGAGAACTTCGAAATGTTCGAGAAGTTAGCTTCACTAAGAGATGCAACGTCTTCTAAGCTGACAGTCGCCGACGTCGTTGGTCACAATGACGATTCAAACAACGTCGCAGATCGAGTCTTTCCTAGTGTAAAATCGGCGCACAAGATCAATTCGATCGCAAAAAACGTATTTGATCGAATGCGAGGTCTCGCTACCGGCGATACGGCCGACGCCGTCAAAACGTATTCAGACGCTTCACTCGAGACAAGCGACGCCCTTACGAAACAGATCGACGACCTCGCGATCAAGCGCCAATTTGGCCCGTTTGAAAGAACCATTGAATTTATCACGAACGACGACGGCAGCGTTACCAAGATCGAATCTGGAATAATTGGCGACCGCGAGATCAACTTTCTCACCAACTTCTTCGATGAAATTCGTAACGGAGGCTGGCACAACTGTATGACGATCGTTATCATTACCCTGATCGTCATATCGATCGCTGTAGTATCGTCGACATTATGTCGTTTCTTCCGAATATTAACGAACATCACGCTCTGCATATTCGTTATTTTGTTGGCAATCTCTGCGACGATGTTCCTCGTCTAGTAACGCCATGATGACGCTTAAAATCAACTAGTAACGAATATTAAATCGTCGTTTCGCAAAGTTCCTTATCAACGTCCAAGTCTCGCAAGGAACTCTTCTTTGCGAGGCTTTATTTTTATTCCACAACTCTTATTACAATAATGTTTTCATCTTCCTCGCGAGATAGAGTGGAACGTTCGTTATCTCACTGTCTTCGCGACATTCGCTCGTGAGAACCGAGCGACTTGTGGGCATTGTCGTATGTTATATGAGGACATGATAATAGAAATTACCCGGGTATTTTCTTTCTCCGTGGAGTGGCGGAAACACGAGTCGGCAGAGTCGAGTTAAACTCCACGTCGACAGCTCGTTCGCGGGTCAAGCTACCTGTAGCGAGCACAGCCATTCACGTAACATCGCCTCGCCATCGGACTCGCGATCGACGCTACGTTCTTTCCGGCAGAAGGAGCTTGGGCGTTCTCAGTTTCGGGCGCCCAAGCTCCCAATTATCGCCATGCCTGTCGAAAGATATGTACAAACGCTCGAAAAGCGAGATTCTAATAATTCAAATTCCAATACTAAATTTCTATATTGACTTATTCCCCCAATAGCATAGAATAGACGGTGGTTTGCTCTTTACAGGGGCAAGTGTTTTCGAACTGAAGGATACTCTTGGCGACGTCTCTATGCAAGGCAAATGTGTCATTGCGTTTGCTTACTTTTGCAAGGCGTTAGCGTTGTTGTCGTTTAGACGTCGACGCATTCTAAAAACCTTAAATTCAACAATAAGCTACGTTTATGAAAAAACTTATCGTCATAACCATCGGTCTCGCCCTTGTAGCAATGGTTTATTTCTCAAAACGCCCTTGGAACATTGCTCCTGCAACAGCACAAGTAGCGATATCACCACAGGAGGATGAATTGAAGACGTTGGAGGAGGCAATCTTACAAGTAAGCGAGTGTCGCAAAGTAACCATTTCAAAGTTAGATGCGACGCAAAAAATGCATTTTGAGACTAAAGCTCAGATTATGTCAAAATTTAAGACATTCGATAAAACCAAACAAGATGCGCTGATCAAACAATTCCAATCCCAAGCGCTATCTGAAGAAAGCGAAAAGGACCCTGAGATCAAAAAACTCTACGATCAGTTCCGCAAAACGTTCAAATTGCAAGGGCATATCGAGTATTTGCGGAAAGAATTGACCTGTTACGATGAGAAATTATCACAAGCGCAAAAGCAATGTGAACATCTAAAGGAGTGCATTGACGCGCGCAAGAATCTTGGCCTAGACTTAGAAACGGGGCGTCCGCTCGAAGGCGCAGGTTCGAATGCGCTCGATGATCTCATCGCTATACTAGATGAGAATGAAAAAGAGATAAATACACTGAACGTCAACGACGTTCTTCACAACGATAGGGAAAACCAAGCCATTGCCCGAAAGCTCTTTTCTGACGCCACCAAAAAGGATCAAGAACAAATAGCAGAACCAAACGAGCAGCACAAGGCATTAGTGCAACCGAACGTTAAAGCCGTTAACCCCCCATTGCCAGCTAAGTCCAATAAGATCCAAACAGATATGTCCAAGCCTCTGCAAAAAACGAAGAACGCAACTTTACACGCCGGCACGGACGATAAAGAAACCGACGTATCAAAGCAGAGCATCGACGATGGCAAACTCGCATCCCAGGATAATGAGTTTGGAAGGATCGTCGAGTACCAAACAGATGATATCCAAGTTCAGCGGGGCCCTCTTCGTCGCTGTTTCCGTCTAATATTTCCACGCTTGTGTGAAAGGATCGATAGTCGTCGCAATCGAGATTTCATTGACGGCGATTCCGTTATCGATACGCCGGAAGATGCAACCACGTTCATTATCTGGCAGTGATCGCCCTTATTAAAGAAAAGATCGGCGTCGTCACGAAAGATACGGACGACGCTGTAAGATCAACACAGACATACAATAAGACATAGAAGCGCAAAGTTCGCCCTTCTTGGCGAAGAATCTAAAACCAATGACGATACGAACTACGTCATCAATGAACAAGACAATACAGGGAACGACTTAACATGGAGATTTTAAGACCTTACGTACCATCACACAAGACTATCGAACGTCAAACCGACAATTTTGTTAACAGAGTCTCCTGTAAAGCGTCTCCATTAATCGTTATTTTAGTTATGTCAACATGTTAGCATGGATCTACGCTCAAAGAACTTGAACGCGTCCACGCAGGCGGAGCAAAATTTTCTTTGATAATTCTGAAATATTTGCCTCGTTTTCGCATTAAGCGCTTAACTGCCAGCAATTGTTAGGTATGGTCAAAGTCAGGTTTTGCTCTGAGTTTCAGATTGCCTATCGTCTTCGCTTCTTGTGAAGCTCTTCGAGCGATTCTTTGCTTTCGATTTCAACGCCACGAAGAAGTATTTGCTCGAAGCGAAGGTAACAAACCATTCAAAAACGCTTAACATTTTCAACTGCATAGTTTATATACAAGCAAACATTTCAAACCTTCATTGTTGGCAAAATTCGTAGCCAAAAATAAAAAAATTGTTACCAAAGCACAAAATATTCGTACAAGACATTAGATCAATCGAATTGGCAACTCAGTTCGCCAATACCGTTATTCCAATATATCGTCACGTTTAAGCCGTGCTAATTCCACTTTTCAGCGTGTAATATACAGCTTTAAATACGACGAAGAACGAATCTCTTCGTTACAACAACACGCTTAACCATTAACAAAAGGAATTTATAATGAAAAAACATCTTATTGGACTCATCTTCGGCGCCATCATCATCGTCGTCTTTTGTCATTTCAGCTATTCAAAGCACACGTCCGCCCTCAAATTGCAGACCGATCGTGTAACGGCCCACGCTCGCGTCAAGTGTGCGATCGCCAAGATGCGTAACGAAATCGAGACCCTCGACGACAAAGCGCATCGATACACGATGGAAGCGCTCATGCTCAAACTCACGTTGGAACGTAAGCAAAAAAAGCTCGACCAACTCAAAGAAACGATCGAAAAGCTCTCCGCGACGGCAAAAGACGCGGGGCTGCCAAAGCCGAGCAAAATCGCCTCGTTGACAAGCGAACAAGCGGCAATGATGCTCACGATCGGCTGGACAAGTATTAAAGCGCGTGAAGTTTACTCAACAATCGAACGCTTGTTTAACGATTTGCAGGAATGCTCCATTACCGTACAGATCCACGCCGACAAAATCGAGCATATACTCTCAATCGCGGAGGAACTCAACACCCAAAAAAACGAAATTATCAAAGAAATCGCGAAGATGGAAACGCGAGTCGCTGAGCTAGGAACAACCAAAGATCATATGGAGATCAATGTCGAATTAGCTAAACTAAAGACAAAAGTCAAAGGCATTAACATCAACGATCATTGCCAAGCTCTTAAAACGCTCCAAGAAGAGCTCGCCGCGATGGCCGAGATTTACCAAAATAAGACGCAGACAAAACAGACTGAGTTGAACCCCATCAACTCGCCGGAGCCGTCAGATAAGCTCGATGTATTTTGGGAACGCTCGAAAACGAACGACTAACGTATAAACCGCAAGGCGTGTCGCTAGACGGTCTGCATCCCTCGACGCGTCGGTTACGCCGACGCGTTTTTATCACTTCCAATAACAAAACAAAGCACGTTTTACGTCGATAACGATTCATTAATGAAACGCAAGTTAAAAAAGTTGCGAAGTAATGTTACAGCATAAGCCACGTGCATAATTAATTATTAAACGTGACCATCGTCAAAGCGTCTGTTTCTGTTCGCCATATTTCGGTAGAAAACGCTTAGAGAAATAAGAGTCGCATTACTATGCTTAACGTTATGTTACTTATCATGTTCATCATTCATTTTGAAAATGAAAAGAGCTTTGTTACTATTATCGCTTGTCATGATCTCAACACCGCAGCATATCCTTTATATCGAAGTCATCTACCGTGTCAACGACAATGGCAAACTCGCTTCCTCAAACAACTAAGAACGTAACTCTAAACGTAGGTACAGACGATATCAGAGCCCAGTCGAGCCCTGAGCGGCGGGTTAACAGGACCGCCAGTAAAAAGAAACAGCCTATACTTAGCAGTAACGACGTTATTTTAGTTATGCCAACGTGTTAGTATGGATCAACACTCAAAGAACTTGAATGCGTCCACGCAAGCGACGCAAAATTTTTTATGAAATTTCGAAAAAATTTTGTGTAATGGCATAAAATTCGAGTATAAGAATATTAGCGTCGCCATTCCAGTCGACGCAGCGTGCTTCCAGAACGTCGATTCGAGAAAGCGAAGGCGCATTTCCGAATATCATCCACAGGTTTACCTTCAAATTTTATATCTCCTTAATTTACAAGGAAAAAAAATGAGAGCAAAAACCAAAATTGTTAGCGTCGCATTCGGCGCCATCATCATCGCCATCGTTGCCAACTTTGCGGCTTTTCACAAAATGGTCTCCGATTTCATGCTCAATCTGAACCGCGAAACGGCCAGTGTTCGCGTCGAGAAAGCAATCGCCAAGATGCGCGCCGATATCGAGTCGCTCGACAAAAAAGCGCTCAAGGATACGACGGACGCCAGGGCGATTGAATCGTCACTGGAGCGCGAGCAAAAAGAGCTTGACAAAATCAAAGAAGCGATCAAGAAGCTCTCGGCGACGGCTAAGGACGCGGGGCTCCCTAAGCCGAGTCGCATCGCGACGCTCACGGCCGAGCAAGCGGCAACGAAGCTCACGTTCGGTCGCAAGTGTATTACGGGAAGCGACGTCTACGCCACGCTCGAGCGTTGGGTCAGCGACTTCGAAAAGCGCTCGAACGCCGCGCAGATGAAAACGGACGCGGTCGAGCGTATGCGTTCAATCGCGAAACAGATCGAGACCAAGAAGAGCGAGATGGCCGACGCGCTCGCCAAGATGGAAGGCCGCATTAAGGAACTCGAGGCGAGCAAAGACGTCGCGAAGCTCAACGCAGAGTTGGCGGAGATGGAAGCGTGCGTTCAAGGCGTCAATGTCGGCGAAAGCGGCAAAGCACTGCAGGTCATCGACGAACATATCGACGAGCTAAACGCGGTCGCCGATACGTACCGTGAAGCGGCGTTGACGAAGCAGTCGATGCTCAATCCAAAGGACGTGCTGACGCCCTCAAGTAGCACGAATAAGTTGGATGCATTCTGGGACGTATTCTAACGGTTCCACGCACCATAAAGCTCGCTAACTAGATCGTTCAACGTCTAACAGGATCACCGCCTGTTAGACGTTGTAATGCTTCACACGCTCGACGAAAACTCGAGACACGTACGATAACGCAATATACAAGTTCGTTCGCATTATAGTATTGAAAGAAAAAGATGTCCACCCAACAGCAACACAATGTTCCAATTCGAAGAATACTATTCACAGCATCCTTGCTTTTCATATTCTTCTCGACGTCGTCCTGGCGCGCAGAACACGGATTAAGCTTACGAGGAATGCAAGTCCAAGGTCCGGAAGCTAGACTAACCGAGCTCAATAAAGAGCTTGTTCCAACTATCGAACGACGTGGAATACTACGCTCGCAGTTGGAAAACTCGGAGAACAAGGCAAACGAACTAGAAAAAGAGATCGCCTCAAAACTGACAAAGTTCGACGACTCTAAACGTTCGGAATTACGCGAACAATTTGAAGCGCATGCGCTCTCAGACGAACACCTAAAATCCCCCGAAATCGCGCAGATCTACGCAAGATATGTCGAAGCGACTGAACTACAGCGCCATACCTCGACGTTACGCGAGCAACTCGCGGCATACGAGCGCCAACTGACGCTGGCGTTAGCGCAACGCAACCGACTCCAAGAACGCGTCGACTCGATCAAACGATTAGGATTCGATCCGGAATGCGGCGTTACTATCGATAAAGAAAAAGACTTCTACCTGATCCAAAAACTAGCCGCATTAGGAAATACGCAGAATTCAGCGCTGACCGTTGGAGACGTCGTTAGCCGCAACGACGACGCGAACGACGTCGCAGCCAGAGTCTTCACAGACGATACAGACCACGCCGTCGAAACGCTTACCGCCTCAATCGAAACAAATGATGCTCTGACTAAGCAGATCGGTAATCTCCAGATCAACCGTCAATTCGAACCATTGGATAGGACCGTTGAATTCATCACGAATGACGACGGTAGCGTTACCAAGGTGGAATCTGGGATATTAGGCGACCGCGCGATCAACTTCTTAACTAACATCTTCGACGAAATACGTGATAAAGGCTGGTATAACGGGTTCACAATCATTATATTTATTTTGATCGTTATATTAGTCGTTTCAATATCGTCTAGCATTTGTCGCCTTTTCCGTACGTTGTCAAACATTGCACTCTGTCTACTCTTTGTTTTGTTGATAATATCTGCGAGACTATTCCTCGGCGTCTTGTAATAATAAGTTGATAGCTTAAAGCAAGCTTGCAACGAAAGTTCCTAGTCGCCGATTCTCGAGGGGCCTTGTCAACGTCCAAGCCTCTCAAGGAACTATTCCGTGAGAGGCTTATTTTTATTATAACTCTTATTACCACGCTTTCATCTTACTCGCGAGATAAAGCAGAACTTCGTTATCACACTGTCTTTACGACGCTCGCGCGTGAGAACCGAACGGCGTACAGGCGTTGTCGTAGTTCATTTCTCTCTTGAAGAAGCGACGCGAAGCATATTTCTCGTCATATGTGATGTGAGGACATGATAATAGAATTCCCCCAGTCGTTCTCTTTCTCCGTGGTCCGGCGGAAACACGAGTCGATGGAGTCGAGGTTAAACTCCATATTGATAACTTGTTCGTCTGTCAGGGCAAGCGGTCATTGTAACGAGTACAGCCATTCGCGCATCATCGTCCCGCCATCAACTCGTAATCGACGCTATGTTCTTCCCGATAGGAGGAGATATGCGGCGTCCCTTAGTCTCGAGGTACAAAGTCCCCAATAACCGCCGTGCCTGTCATACGATATGTCCAAACGCTCAAGAAATGAGATTCTATCAATTCAACTCTCCGAAAGTTGAATTTACTATTGACGTCCAAGAAGCACGGTGTAGAATGATAAATGTTTATCCTTCGATAGGACAGTACTTTTCGAATACGAAGGGTATTTCTTGATAGCGTCTCTACGTAGGGCAGATGGAGGCAAATGCGTCGTTGCGTTTGCTCGTTCTGTTTGACGTTATCCATCAGCGTTATTGTCGATTCGAACTAACAGTGTCTTTCTACAACAACGCACTTTTTCTAACATATAAAAATTCAAAGAGTTAAACTTATGAAAAAATTTATCGTCATATGCGTCGCCCTCGTTGGCGCAATTTTTATTTACTTACTATCAACTTGGGATGCCGCGCAAGAGAGTATTCCTCCTGCGCCCGTTCCTCAAAACTCGCCACAACTAGAGCGAAAAAGAGAACTAGAACAAGGCTTACAAGAGACCGATGAGGCAATTTCTCATTTTAACAAGAAGCGCGAACAGACCAACTCAAATTTGGAAGCGGCACGAAAAATGAAGAACGAGAAAGAGGAAGAGATTTTGTCGAAACTTACGACGTTTCCCCAAGAAAAACGTGCCAGATTGCAGAAAGAATTTGAAGCGCAAAAACTTTCTGAAGAAAACATTAAGACCCCAGAGATCGAGGATCTTTACATTCAATACGACTATGTGATAAAAATCGATAAACGTATCAGAGAATTGCAGGAAGAGAAGACCGGGTACGACAATCAAATAAAGCGCCTTCAAAAGGAACGTACGAAATACCAGGAACTAATTTACGCACTCGAACAACTTGGGCTAGATCTAGAGAACGGTCGAACGTTTGGTGACGAAGACTCGGAAGCGTTTTCCCACGCCATCGCTCAAAACGAGGATAAAAAAATGAAGTTGAATCCCAACGACGTTCTTCAAAACGTAACGCCAGAAAGCAAAGCGATTACCAGACAGCTCTTTTCTGAAGCCGATCAAAAGGTACAAGAGCAAAAAACAACACAACGCGAACGTCAAAAGGAGTCAAAAGTCTCTGCTGTAAAGGAAGTTAAGAGTGTGTCGTCAGTCAGGTCAAAGGAGACGTTCCAAGAAACGTCCAAAGAAATGTCAAAAGTTGAATCCGAGCCTTTACAAACAACGAATAACGCAACTGTGTACGTCGTCCCGGATAAAGCCGTCGTGTCAAATCAGATCCAGGACGAATACATCGAGTATCGAGTGATCCAACGGGTCCCAATATTTCCACGCGTGCGTGAATGGATCGATAGTCGTCGCAATCGGAGATTTCACTGACGACGATTCCGTTATCGATACGCCGTAAGATGTAATCCCGTTCATTATCTGGCAGTGATCGCCCCTAATAAAAGAAGAGTGCGGCGTCGTCATTAACGTTATTGACGACGCTGTAAAATCAACAATGACACGTAATAAGTCATAAAAGCGTAAAGTTCGTCCTACTTGGCGAAGAATCAAAAGCCAACGACAATACTAACGACGTTATCAAAGAACAAGACAATACGTGAAATGACTTAACGTAGCTATTTGATACCCTTACGTTTCATACGCGTCATCAGACAAGACCATCGCGCGTCAAACAGTCAATTTTGTTAACAAAGCCTCCCGGGCAAATACCTCAAATCACATTTAGGTTCAACCTCTTTATTTCAACATGTTAGCAAGAACTGACGCTTAAAGATCTTGAATGCGTCCACGTAAGTGGCGCAAAATTTTTTGGAGAATTCTGTGCGTCGTCGAATTCGACGCTTGACAACTGGGTATTTCAGATATAATTAAGGTCGGTTCAACATAAGCGTCATGTTGTCAGTAGTTTTATTTTTTCGTTAACCTTTCTCCAACGATTCTTTGTCGTCGACTTCAGGAAAACGAGGGCGTTTTCTCGGTTCCGACAACTAGTCGTCTGTCGACAGCTTAACGCATTTAATATCATAACTTATTGGAGGATAACACTGTTCGTTTTCATTAATTCCCGAAAAATTTTTGACAAGGCGCTTGGAAAAGCAACAAGTTGTTATAGAATGATCAACATCGATGAACGTTTTTCGCTAGACAACGTTCGTCGCCGCTACAATCTAGCAACGGAACATGATAACTTAAATCCTTGAAATTCTCGCGTTTAAGTGTAATTCAAAACATTTAAACGCAATCGAATGAACATAAGTTCAACTAGAACCTCTTTTTGGAAAGGACATAACGATGAAAAAGCCGATTATTGGCGTTGCCCTGATTTTCGTTATTCTCAGCATTTTTTTCAACTTTGACGTCTGTATTAAGATGATGTCCGCCGCCAAACGCCATTTGACACGCGAAACCGCTCATGCTCGCGTCGATATGGCGATGGGCAAAATGCAAGCCGAAATCGCGTCGCTCGACGGGAAAGAGCGTCAATATACGACGGAAGCCAGGAAGATCGAATTGTCGTTGGCACGCGAGCAAAAAGAAATCGCCAAACTCAAAGAAGCGATCGCCAAACTCTCCGCGACGGCGAAGGCCGCGGGCCTGCCCAAGCCGAGCGAAATCGCCTCGTTGACAAGCGAACAAGCGGCAACGACGCTCACGTTTGACGACAAGCGCGTTACGGGTCGCGAAGTCTACGCCACGATCGAGCGTTGGTTTATCGACCTTCAGAAGCGTACGGAAAAGGCAAAGACGAAGATGGAAACGATCAATCGTATGCGTTCCACCGCTGAACAGATGAAGCTCAAGAAGAGCGAGATGACCGACGAGCTCGCCAAGATGGAAGGTCGCGTTAAGGAACTCGAGGCGTCCAAAGATCTTGCGAAACTCAACGTCGAATTGGCGGAGGTAGAAGCGAACGTCAAAGGCGTCAATGTCGGCGAAAGCGGCAAAGCGTTAAAGATCATCGAAGATGAAATCGATGAACTCAATGCCCAGGCTGACACCTATCAGGAAGAAGCGCAAACGAAGAAGACGGAACTCAATCCTGACGATGTACTGATTCCGTCCGCCGAGGGTTTGAAAAAGCTCGATTTGCTATGGCAATGACCAGAGACGAACGACTAGCGCTCGATATTGGTTTGAGCTAATTTGGCTTAACGTCTGAAGTACAACCTGCCTGCCTCATTTGGGCAGGCAGGTTTTTATGCGTTGTATCACGTCGAACGTAGGTCGGAAAGCTATCGCACACGATCGACGAATACTTCAAGACGCGTACGAGACAGCTTTTAGAAACGAACGAAGCGTAAAAAGATAACGCGATCGTTATATAAGTTCATTAAAATTTTACTATTCGAAAAGAAAACGATGTTCCCCCAACAGCAACATAAAGTTCCAATACTAAGAATATTATTCACAGCATCCGTGCTTTTCGTCTTCTTCTCGACGTCGTCTTGGCGCGCGGAACATGGGCTGAGTTTCAGCGTGAAGTGCGTCGAAGGACCGGAAGCTGAACTAATTGAGCTCAATAAAGCGCTTGTTCCGACTATCGAACGACGCGGAATACTACGCTCGCAGTTGGAAAATTCTGAGAACAAGGCAAGTGAAATCGAAAAAGAGATCGCCTCAAAAATCGTAAAGTTCGACGAATCCAAACGCTCGGAATTACGCGAACAATTTGAAGCGAACGCGCTCTCAGAAGACAACATGCAGTCCCCCGAGATCGCGCAGATCTACGCAAGATATGTCGAAGCGACTGAACTGCAACGCCATACTTCAACGTTACGCGAACAACTCGCGGCATACGAATATCAACTGACGCTAGCGTTAGCGCAACGCGACCGACTCCAAGAGCGAGTCGACTCGATCAAGCAATTAGGTTTCGATCCCCAAAACGACGTTACGCTCGATAAAGAAAAGAACTTCGAAATGTTCGAGAAGCTAGCTTCACTAGGAAATACGAAGTATTCTGAGCTGACCGTTGAAGACGTCGTTAGCGCCAATAATGAGGCGAAACAAGTCGTAGACAGGGTCTTTCCAAAAGAAGATGCAACACATGAGAACGAACCGATCTATAAAAATATACTGGGCAGATTGTTAGACGTCGTTAACCACAATGACGGCATGAAACAAATCATAGACAGGGTCTTCTCACCAAAAAAATCAGCGGAAAAAGAACATAAGAGCAATCTGATATCTAAAGATACGCTTGACACATCGTTAGACGCCGATACAGACGATACGGATAACGTCGTCGAAACGCTATCAGACGCCTTAACCGATACAAGCGACGATTTGAATAAGCAGATCGATAATCTTAAGATCGAGCGCAGCTTCGGACCATTTGACAGGACAGTTGAATTCATCACGAATGACGACGGCAGTGTCACCAAGATCGAATCCGGAATAATAGGCGACCGTGAGCTCAACTCAGTTACCAACATCTTCAATGAAATGCGTAGGGAAGCGTGGCGTAACTGTTTTACAATCGTAATTACTGTCCTGATCGTCATGTTTTTCGCTTCAACATCGCCAACCTTTTGTCGCGTTTTCCGAGTGTTGTCTAGCGTTGTACTTTATACGCTCTTTATCCTGTTGATAGTATCTGCGGGGAAATTTCTCGGGGTCTTTTCATGACAAGTTGATTGCATAACTAGTAACGAATGTTATTAGTCGTCGGCCTACGGAGTTCCTTCTCAACGTCCATGCCTCCCAAAGATCTGAGCTTTGGGAGGCTTATTTTTTATAATGCTTCCATCTTCATCACGCGGTAGAGCGGACGGTCGTTATCCTCTCCATCGGCGCGTAGCCCGTAAAAGCAGTTTGCGGAAACAGATAGTCGCATTACAAAAAAACCGCGCAGCGCTCCAAAGAACGCTACGCGGTCGCTAGTATCGGGCTCGTTCGCCAGCCGTATCGCTATTTCTTAGCGCGTTTCGGCGGCTTCACGAGAAAGAGTATCGAGTAGAAGATCGGGACGACGTACAGCGTCAGCGCGGTGGCGAAGGTCAAGCCGAACATGATCGCGGTCGCCATCGAGTCGAACAACGGGTCCTTCAGCAGCGGGATCATGCCGACGATGACCGTGAGCGCGGCTACCGTTACCGGTCTCATTCTCTCGACCGAGGCGTCGACGATCGCGTCGTACGGCGTGCGACCGTTGCGCAGCTCTTCGTCGATCTGGTCCATCAAGACGACCCCGTTGCGCACCATCATCCCGAGTAGACTCATCGCGCCGATCAACGCCATGAAACCAAACGGTTTGCCCATCACCAACATCCCGATCGTAATGCCGATCGCCGCTAACGGGAACGTCAACAAGATAATGAACGGCTGACGAAGACCGTTGAAAAGCGCGACGACGATGATCGCCATCAATACGAACGCGATCGGGGTCTGCGCGCCTAACGCCTTCGTCGCGTCGTTGGAACGCTCAAATTGACCGCCCCAATGCAACTCGTAACCGTCCGGCAACTCGATCGCTTCAAGTTTCGGACGCACGTTCGCCAATAACTCCGACCAATTTCCGCGTACGGGATCGACTCCTACCGTGATCGTGCGGATACGATCGCGACGCGCGATGACGCCGCGCTCCCAACGCACCCCGACCGAATCGGAGACCTGCGACAACGGCACGCTCTTACCGCCGCGGCCCCACACCGGCAAATTCTTCAATACCTCCGAGTTATTGCGGTCCGCCTCCGAAGCGCGAACGTAGATCGGAAGACTCTCTTCGCCGTCCGCAAAGAAGCCCGAGGGAATGCCCCGCGTAGCCCAACGCAACGCGAATAACGCCTCGCTACGCGATACCAACGCCTGACGACCTTTCGGCTGCGAATACGTCGGAGACCACGTCGGGATCGGCTGTCGCCAGTCGTCGCGCACGAATTTCGCGTTCGGTTCCTCGCGCAAGATCGCTTTCGCTTGATCCGCGATATCTCGCAATACGTCCGGATCGGGACCGCTAAATCGCGCTTCCACCTCCGATTTCGTCGTCGGGCCCATCGCAAAGCGTTGCGCGCGGACCTCCGCTTCCGGACAGTTCTCGATCATCCACGCTTCCACCGGGTCGAGCAACTCGTTGATGCGATCCAGCGAGTCGACGTTGATCACCAACTGCGCGTAAGACGAGTTCGGTAATTCCGGTTCGTAAGGGAGATAGAATCGCGGGGGACCGGAGCCAATGAAACTCGTCACGTTAACGACCCCGTCTTGGGAGAGGATGTATTCCTCAAGTTTCGTCAGGTCGTCGGCGACCTTCTTGATCGCCGTGCCTTCCGGTTCCCAGAAATCGACCATGAATTGCGTGCGTTGCGCTCGCGGGAAAAAGATCTGCGGGATCGTCTTGAAGCCGTAGAACGCCGCTACCAACGCCGCGCACAACAACGCGATCGTCATAAATCGACAACGCAACGCCGTTTCCAGCGTCGAACGATACAGGCGATAGATCGGACCGCCGTGAGGGTCTTTATTCGAATCGTTCGTCTTGATCTTCACAAACAGGTAATAGACTACCGGCGTCTGCAACATCGCGACGAACCAGCTGATGATCAACGAAACGCCGACCACGATGAACAACGACCCGGCGTATTCGCCCGTCATATTCGGGGAAAGATAGATCGGCCAGAACGCCAACGCGCCTACCAACGTCGCCCCTAACAGCTGCATCGCCGCGCGTTTCGCGCCGTCTACGCACGCCTCTTTACGATCCATACCGCGCTGCATACGCACTAAGATCAAGTCGCCGACGACAACCGCGTCGTCTACCAAAATACCCAACGCGACGATCAACGCGCCTAACGACGTGCGCTGCAAGTCGACGCCGAGACCGCGCAAGACGCAGAACGTGCCGAGGATCACGATAAGAAGACTGCTCGTGATCAAGATACCGCTCTTCCAACCCATCGCGAGCATGACGACGATCGTCACGATCACGATCGCTTCGTATAAGTTCTTTGTAAACGCGTGGATAGAAACATGGACGCTATCCGGCTGATAGCTCACGTCTTGGATCTCGAATCCGACGGGGAAGTCCGCCATGACGCGATCGAGCGTCTCGCGCACTAATTCGCCCATCTTCAACACGTTGCCGTTCGGGATCGGAGACAACGCGATACCGACCGCGCGAACGCCGTTGATGCGCATGATCTGCGAAGGCTCGTCGTTCGCGACCCGCGTCACCGTCGCGACGTCCTTCAAGCGGATCTGACGCGCGCCGCTACCCGTGATCTCGTCGACGCGTGAAGACGTCTCCGCCAAAAGCGTGTCCGCAAGATATTCCGCCGCGAGACCCGCTACCGCCGCGCTAAGACCGTCCGGGATGATCAGGTTCTCGATCTCTTCCACAGACTCGAATTTGCCCGTCGGGTTGATGCGGATCTTAGAACCGTCCACGTCGAGACTACCGGAGTCCGCCGTCAGGTTCTGCGACTCCAGCGCGAGAAAGAGCTGCGCCGGCGCAACTTCCAGTTCCGCCATACGCGCGCGCGATATCGCGACTTCGATACGCTCGTCGGGCAAGCCCCACAACTCGACGCGACGCACTTGGTCCACTAACAGCAGTTCTTTTTGCAACTCTCTCGCGCGCTTGACCAACTCGGCGTCGGAAAAACCTTCGCCGGTGAGCGCGAAAACGCAGCCGTATACGTCGCCAAAGTCGTCTTTGACGATCGGAGGAAGCGCTTCGATAGGCAGCATCGTCTTGGTGACCGCCATCTTATTGCGCAGTTCCTGCCAGACCTCGGGCATATCTTTCGTCTTCGTCTTCTCTTGCAGGTCGACAAAAACATAAGAGATACCCGGTTTCGAGATAGAGCGAACGCGTTCCAGGCGCTTGATCTGCTGCGCTTGGCGCTCGATCACGTTAGTGACGCGTTCTTCGATCTCGTCCGCGGAAGCGCCGGGACAGAGCGTGACGACGACCGCCGTTTTCACGGCGAATTCGGGGTCTTCCAATCTTCCCAACGTCGCGTAAGACCATAAGCCGCCCACGATCACAAGAAATACGCAAAAGCAGACGACGACGCGATGATTGATCGCAAAATGTGGTAACATCGTTTATCTTTCCCGTATTAAAGAGCTACTTTTTGACCGTCGACCAAGAAACGCGCTCCCGCCGATACGATCGCTTCGCCGCCTTTGAGCCCTTCAAGGACCTGAGCTTGTCCGTTGACAAATACGCCGATCTTGACGCCGCGGCGAACCACCGTGCTCGTCTCCTTATCTACGACCCAGACCGAGGAATCGCGGATCGTTTCGCCAAGATCCTCTTTGACCGGCTCCGAATTCCCCGCGATCAACGCCGAGACGGGTATCAGCACAAAATCGTCCGCGCTTTGAAGCTCCATCGTCGCGACGCCGACCATCCCGACAAGTAAGCCGTCTTCCGGCGTCGCGTCGAGTTTCAGTGTCGCCAAGTACGAGCGATTACCTTTTTGCACCGAAGACGAAGTCTGTTTCAGCGTCGCCGTAAACGTCTTGTCCTCCAGCGACTCGAACGTGCATACGATCGAGCGGATATCCCCTTGACGCGCGACAAATTCTTCCGAGACGCTCAATTCGCCTTCAAAAGACGCGTCGTCGACCAGCGTCAAGATCCCAAGTCCGGGTATCGCCGATTCGTGATTGTCGTAGAATTTCTCGGAGACCACGCCCGAGAAAGGCGCGATCAGCTTCGTGTCTTCCAATTTATTTGCGGCAAGCTCGCGATCGATCTTCAATCCTTCGATCTTCGCTTTCATCATCTCGATCTCTTCCGAGCGCGAGCCTTTATTTGCTTTTTCAAGATTCTTACGCGCCGCCAACTCCGCCGCGACCGCGCCGTCGTAAGCCGTCTTCGCAAGATCGTATTGCACTTCCGACGCCGCGCCGTCTTTACGCAAGCTGTCCATGCGCTCGTATTGGCGTTTCGCCGTCGCAAGTTGCGATTTCGCCGCCTCCAAAGCCGCCTCCAACGCGTCGACGTCTTCAGCGCGCGCGCCCGTCTCCATCGCCGACAACGCCGCTTGCGCCTCGACGATCGCTTGATCCGCGCGGTCGACCGCAAGTTGGTAATCGCGAGGATCGAGCTTCGCGACGACGTCGCCCGCATTGTAACGCGTGCCGATCTCGCCGTTGAATTCGATCATCTTACCGGGAATACGGAACGACAACTTCGCCGTCTCGCCCCCTTTGACGAAGACGGGGAAAGATCGCTTTTCCAACTGCGAACCGTCGGGAACGACAAAGACCTGAACGGGTCGCGGATTCGTCGCGGAAACAGGCGAGACTTCGCTATTCGTATCGTCGTTATGACGACAAGAAATAGAACAGGTCGCTAATAATAGCAACGTCAAAAAAAAGACGAACCGAGAGGCTCGCCATAGTAGTCGATCAACGTTGTTCATGAATGAACCTTTCAGCGCAAAAACGTCGCAACGATAGTCCGCGTCGAGCCGTGCCCGACATAAATACGCGACGTATGTATATCTCTATTAATTTTATCGTGAGAAAACGCTACGTCAATAAAACACGAGCGCGAGCCGACGCTCAAACGATATTGAACTGCATATTTTTTTTCGATATTATCAATTACGCCGAGATTATGTCGTATGATCCGTCGGCGCAATATTTTTATGACTGATCGGGAACGAGCGTTATGAAACCTAATTACCCCGCCGCTATCGGTCCGTATATCTGCGGAGCCGACTCGCCGTTGTTACTCATTGCCGGACCGTGCGTCTTGCAGAGCGAGTCATCGCTCGACGTCGCGATCGAACTCAAGAAGATCGTCGCCGATCTCAATGCCGGCGGTTTTCCCGTCAACTTAGTATTCAAAGGGTCGTTTGATAAAGCGAATCGCACGAGCGTCGATTCTTGGCGCGGACTAGGACTCGAGAAGGGTCTCGAACTCCTTAACGAGATCAAGACCAAGACGGGGTTGCCCGTCACGACCGATATCCACGAAACGACGCAAGCCGCGCCGGTCGCCGAAGTCGTCGACCTGCTACAGATCCCCGCGTTTCTCGCGCGTCAGACCGACCTGCTCGCCGCGGCCGCGAAGACCGGCAAGCCCGTCCATGTCAAGAAAGGGCAGTTCATGGCCCCGCAAGATATGAGCCGCGTCGTCGATAAGCTGCTCGCATTCGGGTGCAAAGATATCCTCCTCGGCGAACGCGGGACTTTCTTTGGCTACGGCAATCTCGTTAACGATTTCCGCTCGCTCGTCGTCATGCGCGGGCTCGGCGTTCCCGTCGTCTTCGACGCCACGCATAGCGTTCAGCAACCTAGCGCCGCGGACGGCAAGTCCGGCGGAAAACGCGAATACGTCGCCCCGTTGGCGCGCGCGGCCGCCGCCGTCGGGATCGACGCGCTGTTCCTCGAAACGATCTTCGACCCAACGACTTCCCCGAGCGACGGGCCCAATATGCTCCCGCTCGACCAAGTCGGCGACCTGCTGCGCACGATCGTCAATATCCGCCGCGTCGTCCAAGACTCGAATATCTGAGACTCGCAGTAGGCGCAATAACGCCGAAACGACTATGCCGAAACCGCGACCAAGAAATGGAAAAGCCGCGCTACGCAGAAGCGTAACGCGGTCTTTTCGTTTTTTGCTAGGAATCGCGACTCCAAGTCGGACCGTTTAAGGGTTGTCGATCCGACTATCGTTCGTTATCCTCAGAGTCCTAAAACTCAGTTGCAAGCCGGAGCGACGGGAGCGCAAGCAGCCGGAGCGCAAGCGGCGGGAGCGCAGTCAGCGACGGGCGCGCAAGCAGCCGGAGCGCAAGGAGCGCAAGCGGCGAGGCAAGGACGAGCGAAGTGCGCTTTCAGAGCTTGGAAGGGCTTGATGCAGCAAGAGATCTTGCAAGCGGGAACGCAGACCGGAGCGGCTTCGCAAACCGGAGCGCAAGCAGCGGGAGCAGCGGTTTCGCAGGTCGGAGCGCAAGGAGCCGGAGCGGCGGTTTCGCAAGTCGGAGCGCAAGGAGCCGGAGCGGCTTCGCAGGACGGAGCGACGGGCGCGCAAGCGGCCGGAGCGCAAGCGGCCGGAGCGCAAGGAGCGACGCAAACGCAAGGTTTGCAAGCGGAGATACGAGCGCAGACGTTGGCCTTAACGTTCTTGACGGTGCAGATCGCGTTGCAAGCGACGCCCTTGACGACGGCGCAAGGATTGATGCAAGGAATGCAGATCGCGGGAGCGGCGCAGGTCGGAGCGCAAGAAGGAGCGGCGGCGCAGGTCGGAGCGGCGGCAACAGGCGCGCAAGCGGCCGGAGCACAATCTTGAGCCATGACGCTGGAAGCGGCGAACGCGAGGACGGCGGCGACGGAAAGGATGAATCTCATGAGAAATCTCCAAAACAAAAAACGGGTTGTTAAATCGATCGGCTTAACGCCAGTAATTCTTATTCGCTTTAAATCGGCATACTGCCGTTTAATATTTAACTAATTTTTGCAAAATTTTCATTTTGCTCAGACTTCGCAGTTTATCTTCCCCTCTCTCCGATCCGTATTCCTATTATATATAGGAACGAGTTCTTCAAGCGGAGTCGACCGCTAAGTCCGTCGCCAAGTTTGGTTTCGCGTTTCCGCGTCCGGTCTCGGCGACGCGCGCTGAACGAGCGATAACGTCTAGCGCGGTCTCTATCAAAGCAAGCGCAAACTTGCCTCGACGACATATTCAGTATAAATTCAGCAAGGGAGCTTTTCAAGGCTTTTTAAACCCAAAAACGTAACTTAGCAGTTCCGTCACTCGTTACAACCGTACCAGACCGCACAATCAAAAAACTGTTATTTTTCTTGAAGTTACGTGAAGTCAAACTGAAACGAAGAGCGAAAAAGTAACGATTCGCAACGACCGTTCCAGAAGTAACGGTTTTAACCCTTTGCCAAATATCAATTGTCTTAAAATCGGTAAATTTTAATTATTTTAATTAAAGTTACCGTTCAAGACGCGTCCGCTAAACGAAGCATTCGTTTTCCCGCTTGACTCAACAGAGATCCGCGTTACGCCGAAGCGCGCGGCATAGTCTATATATTATTAAGCGTTCTCGTTTAGATACGATCAAATTTCTACTTCAATAGGCGAACAAGTTTCAAGGAAGTTTTCCCTTACCTCTTGCATTATACCATCTTCCATGCCGGAGCAATGAAAAAACGGACGCGAAACACTAAAAGTTTCAGCCTTCGAAGAACGGTAATACCGTTTTTAACGAATTCGACCGTTATAAGGAAGAAGCGCTATTCGTTCGGCTCATAGCCGTTCGTCCGCGTCTCCTCCCTTGGACAGAATAAGTTATCGTCCCCTCCTCCATCGATTCTCGTTCTTTTTCAGTTAAATTTCAGCGTCTAAACAGGTTCGTTTTCTCAAATTTCCGCGTAAACGTTACAGACGGACCAAATGGAATTTTATCGCGAATTTTTCGACCAAAATCGGATAAAATTTGAAAAAAGCCCTTGCGCGACAACGACGCGCAAGAAAACGAAGTTGTTTACACAAGTCGTTACATTCAATGACTTACAATTCCGTCTTACGTTTGCGGACCGCCGATATGCGCGTCAAAGAGCGGCAAGTGGGAACGCCGCGAAAGACATGCGAAAACGAATGTCAACGTCGCGGACGCTTTCTCAATAATATATATATGGCGCGACGCTCCGTTCTTCGATCCGCGCTTCCGTTCGACGCGCTCTATTACCGCGTCGCTCTATTTCTCGGTCGCGCCAAAGCGAGCCCCTACGCGACTCGTTGACGACGCCGGTTCGACGCGCCACGGTTGCGACTCTTGTAAACATGAATATTCGCAAGATCGCGAAAGGTTGCAATTTTTGTTTTTTCGTTTAAAAATATTGAACGAACGTTACTCTAAGTTCCGATAATACGACAGGAAACTCAAAGGCGCCGGATATAACGGTCGCGCAAAGGGTCTCCGGTATCACGGTAACGCGACTGTTTACAAGCTGTTGCGCGTTCCGTGGACAAAGTATTTTGACGTTTATATTGGTTTTATTGGAAAAAGACGCAAGTTTTGTAGTCTGAAAGTACGATATAGACCAAGCAAGGTTTAGCGTAGACGCGTTAGACCTTCAATAAACTAAGGATTGGCGGGGCAAATCATTCTGCGTCGCTCCTGAACGACCCGTGATTTCGTCGAAAAGTTCGGTCGATTTCGTGCGAAAGACGCAAAGCGGCGTCGCGCTATACGAGAGCATATGCGGCTTCAGGAACAAATACCAGGACGGCGCTCGTCTCGCGTGGATACACAAGTACCTACGCTATTACGAGCATTCGCTAAAACCGCGCCGAGCCGACCAACCCCAGGCGGTCCGATCCGCCGACAAGTTGTTCATGCTTGAAAATCATTCGTCAAGGAAGTTAGAGATGAAAAAATTGAATTTCAGAATTGCCGCGTGCCTCACCCTTTTGGCTGCGGCCGTTACGAGCGGCTGCTTCGGTTTCGGCGGCTTCACGCTCGGTATCTTCAGCGTTCCGGTTCCGGTCAGTCCGTATTTCCAGGGCGCTTATGAAGATATGGCCTTCGAGCAAGATCGTTACTCCCAAGTCCCGGTCCTGCCTCCTATTGTCGACGGCGTTCCCGAAGGACTCGACGCTCCGTCTGACGACGAGGTCGTGCGCTTACTTGAAAAAGCCAAGCCGGATAACGGCGGCGTGCCGTTCCTTGAAACTCGCTATCGCAACGACGTCAAGATCACAAAAGAACTGATCGCCGATTACGTCGACCCGCCGCGTTTCTTCCCCATGGTCGGACCCGTCCAAGTCCACCACGCTCACTGGAAGTGCACCGTTTACTTCGAACAAAACGTTCGCGTTGGTTGGCCTATTCCTTACAGCATCGAAAAGAAAGACGCGCAAGAAGTCGTCTACATCGATAAAGACCACCTCCACGCCGTTAATCAAGATATGACCGTCGCTCAGGAATGAGCCGACTAGCAAGCTCAGCGGTCGACGCTTAAACGCGACGACCGTAGCGCAACGCTAAACTTAGCGTTTTCGCAAAAATACGACCGAATTCTACGGGAGACCTTTTCTAGGGCCTCCCGTTTTTTTATGCCCGCGTTCCCGATCCGGCGCGCGTTCTCTTACTGCGTTCTCTCGCCTGCTCCGCGTTCGATCTATATTGACGCCCGCGACGAAATTGGTTATTCTGCAACGACATACGAGCGTTATACTTGCGTCTCGTATCCTACCTATTTTTACAATTTTAATACGATAGCGAAACGCGGCAAAATGCGTAGATCAATATTATTACTCATCCTCTCCTTCTTCGTCTTCGCGGCGGTCGCGCAAACGCCGTCGGAGGCGCGCGCGCAAGGCTGGCGATTGTTCACGAATAAGCTCAAAGAGGACAAGCAGAAGCAGAAAGACGGCGGCAAGAAGAACGCCGAGACCGACGCGGCGTCCGACGACGAGGAAGAAGACGCCCCGCCGTTGTTCGACGTTACGCGTAAGGATCGCGAGAACGACGCGGAAGACGACTATCAAGAGCCGGAATTCATCGACGAGGAAGACGCCCCCAAAGCGTCGTTCCAACGCGAGTCAGCCTCCGTTCCCGCCTCGAATCGCGGGATGCTAGATTTCTCCGACGCGCTTGGCGACGACGCCGCGGATTACGCCGATAACGAACCCGACGAACCGCGTCCACAGACGTTCGACGACGCAATGTTCAAGTCGGAACCGCCGTCGTACCGCGGTTTCCCCGAACAACAAGCGGACGCGCGACTCAACGACGTAGTCTTTGTCGACCCCGTCACGGGCTGGGCCGTCGGCGATCGCGGGACCGTCCTCCACACTGAAGACGCGGGCCAGACTTGGGTCGCGCAAGAAGTTCCAACGGACGCCAACCTCTTCGCCGTCTCGTTTCTTGACGAGAACTACGGACTTGCGGTCGGCGGACGCGCGCTCCCGATCGCGCATGTCGGTCAAGGCGTCGTTCTGCGCACGGTCGACGGCGGAACGACCTGGACGGAAGTCGAAACGGCCTCGTTCCCGATACTGCGCGACGTGAAGATCCTCGACGAAGACGCCGCGTGGATCGCCGGCGATTCCTCCAACATCTATCCCTCCGGGCTATTCTTCAGCGCGGATACCGGTATCGAGTGGACCCGCGTCGAAGGCAATAAACGCCAAGGCTGGCGCAACGCATTGTACGACCCGGACGAACGGCTCGGCGTCGGCGTCACCGTCGAAGGACGCGTGCAGCGCGTCGACGGCGCGCAAGCCCAAGAAACCGCGTTGTCGCTCGGCACGAGTCGCGTCAACGACGTCGCGTTTGACGGCGAAAACGGGCGAGCGTGGATCGTCGGCGATCGCGGACTCGCGCTCTATTCCTCCGATTTCGGCGCGAACTGGTCGCAGACGCCCGGCGGATTCCCCAACGACGCGCAAAACTATTTCGACCTCCGCTCGGTCGCCGCCGCGGAAGGACTGGTCGGCTGCGTCGGCTCGCCCGGCTCTATGTTCTTCTACACCGAAGACGGCGGCAAAGTCTGGGACGCGGCGCGCACCGGCGTCAACACGCCCTTGCAAAAACTGACGTTCGTCGACGCGCAACGCGGGTGGGCTGTCGGCGATCTCGGCGTCATCGTCGCGACGACCGACGGCGGCAAGACCTGGAACGTGCAACGCAATCCCGGCAAACGCTCGGCGTTATTGGCGTTTCTCGCGCGTCCTAGCGACGCGCCGCTCGAAGCGTTCACGCAGATCGCCGGCGACGAAGGGTTCTTGACCGAGATCGCGCTCGTCGCGCGCGAGGCGGATAAAGAAGGACGCTCCGAAGAGATCCCCTATGTCGAACGCTTTAACGAAGCGCTCGTCGAAGTCGGCGCCTGCGGACTCGATCAGGCGTCGCTATTCATCTTGAACCCCGTCGAACAACGCGATTCGATCGATCAGATACTCGCTCGCTTTGACGCCGAAAACGACGGCGACGGCCTGTTGCGCTTCCGTGAACGGCTCGTGCGACTCATACGCGTCTGGCGCCCGAGCGCGATCATGACCGTCGATCCCACTCTCGACGACGGCTACGGCGATTCCGGCCCGCTGCCGCGCGCGCTCGATCCCAAGACCCCCGGCGGCGCCAAAGCGTTGATAGGAGCGCTAGCCGACGCCAACGCCGACCTCGACGCAAGACCGCGCGACGCGATGCAGGAACTCTTGTTGCGCGAATTACCCGGCGCCGTCAAAGCCGCGGCGGACCCGACGGCCTACCCCGAACACCTCGCCGCCTGCAATCTCGAGCCGTGGCGCGTCAAGAAGGCGAGATTGCTCTGTCGCGGAAAAACGCAAGGGAATATGACGATCGATTCGTCGTATTTCTGCGCGTCGCTCGGTCGTCCCATTGCGGAGATCGCGGGCTCAAGTCGCGCCATTCTCGGCGACTCCTCGGAGACGCGCGACGCCGTCAGCTTCCAGACGTTATTCAGTTCCGCGGCGCCGAAATACGCGGACAAGACGTTCTTTGACGGACTAGATATCCCCTACGCTAGCGACGCTCGTCGCGCGCGCGTCGCCGCGTTGAGCGATTCCGTCGACGAATACGCCTCGCGCGCCGCGGATCGGCGACAGAAGCTCGGCGTCGTCGACTCGTTGGCGCGTAGGAGCGTGAACGACCGCAAGAGCGCCGACTTGCTTCTCGCGCAGTTGCGTAGCAATATCCAAGGCGCGGACGCGAGTTTCGCGGTCGAATACCTCACGACGGCGGGTCGGCGTTTCGCGAGTCTTGGGAACTGGAACGCGGCGGAAGAGGCGTTTTCGCTCGTCGCGTTGGAGTTGCTCGAAGAACCGCAGAGCCGCGAGGCGATCGCGTGGTTGGCGCAGTACTACGCCGGCGACGAGCCCGAACGACGTATCCTTGCGCAGGGCGACGCGTCGCTCAACGATTCCAAGCGCGACCGACTCAACAACGCGAAGAATCTTGGCGAATCGATACGCGATTTCGCCCCCGAGACGTTCATGGCGCCCGAGATACGCTTCCCGTTGGCGGCGGCGGCGAGAAAGCTTGGCGACGTCGAGAGCGCGGCGCGATTCTATCAAGCGCGTTCGCAAGCTTCCGGCGGCGACGTCTGGGCGTTGCGCGCTGCCGCGGAATACTGGCTCCTTTCGCCGTCCAACGACCTGCGCGCTGAAGAAGCGAAATACTGTCCTATCGGGCTATTCTCCTGTCGCCGACTCGCCGCGAGACCCTATCTCGACGGTACGCCGGAACCGACCGCGTGGGAGAACGCGCAGAGATTGGACCTCTCTACCCCGTATCAAGAAGCGCCGAACACGAGAGAAGAGACCGACGCCGAACGCGAGACGAAAGCGCTGCGCAAACGTAATCGCGCGTTCACGAAAACGCTCGGCACTAACGTCGCGATCGCTTACGACTCCGAATTCCTATACATCGCCGCAAATTGTCGCAAGGCCCCGGAGATCGACTACCAAAACGCGACAGGCGCGACCAAAGGCTTGACGGAATCGCTCAACAACGCCGCGAATGAAAACGTCGACGCCGACGAAGCGCCGAGACCTCGCGACGCCGATCTCTCGTTATACGACCGCTTAGAATTCGTGTTCGACGTCGACGGCGATTACGCTACCGCGTATAAATTCGTCTTCGATTGCCGAGGCTGGGTCTACGACTCCAACTGGAACGACCCGAGTTGGAACCCCGGCGTCTTTGTCGCCAAGACGGAATCCAACACCACGTGGAGCTTGGAGATCGCGATACCGCTCGCCGAACTCGTCGACCACGCCCCTCGCGCCGGCGAAGTCTGGCGCGCCGCAGTAAGACGCGTAGCCCCCGGCGCCGGCGTCGAGTGCTGGAACGTCGAGAATTCCGATTCCGGCGAAAACGCGTTTGGGTTCATGACCTTCAACTAACGCCATAGCGGTAGTTAAATAAAAAAACGACCTCCGAGCGTCTTATGCGTTCGGAGGTCGTTCTGTTTTATGCAAAGCGTCTTAGTTCGCGCTATCAGGCGACTTCGACGAGCTTATATTTGCGCGTGCCGACGCCCAGCGCCTCGGCGGCTTCGAGGATATGCGTCGCGTGACGCGAATCCATACGCTCGATAAGTTCGTCCTTGCCTTTGTCGTCGGAGTTGATAACGAGGTCGTAACACGCCTGATCCAACGCGACGGGGTCGAGCGAGGCGAGGATCCCGATATCCGCCATAGACGGCGCTTTAGGATGACCGTCGCAATCGCAGTCGATGGAGAGGTCTTTCATGACGT
This sequence comes from Thermoguttaceae bacterium, assembly GCA_045599605.1. GTDB lineage: Bacteria > Planctomycetota > Planctomycetia > Pirellulales > Thermoguttaceae > RUG369. Next base: position 39,754 of record JAZRWE010000028.1, on the reverse strand, counting down.
TGACGAACGCGATCTGCTTGCCAAACTTCGCGAGGATCGACCAACTCGCGTCAGCCATCGCTTCGAGGAACTTGTCCTGTTCGCAGTCCCAAATATGTTCGGGCTCGCCAGCGCCGTGGATATACGCCTTGCCGTACGACGACGCTATACCGATCGAGATATTCTTCAACGCGCCTCCGAAACCACCCATCATGTGCCCCTTAAAATGCGACGTGACAAGCATCGAGTCGTAGTTCGCAAGGTGAGAACCGACGTAGTTCGTCTTGATCTGCTTGCCGCTAGGGATCGCGAGTTCGATCTGACCTTCCTCGTCCATGATATCGCAAGGCGCGACTTTCGTGAAACCGTGTTCCTCAATGACCTTCCAATGGTCTTCGCTTCTCATGCGACGACCTTCGTACGCGGTATTACATTCGACGATCGTGCCGGATACGTGGTCGACCAACGGCTTCAAGAATTCCGGCTTCAAGTAATGGTTGCCGGTCGGCTCGCCGCTATGCGTCTTCACCGCGACTTTACCTTCAAGCGTAACGCCAAGTCTCTTATAGAGTTCCAACGCCTTTTCGCCGGAAACGGTCTTCGTAAAATAGACGACGGAAGCGTCGGAATCGGCGGCGTTAGCTCCTACTCCCAATGACGCGGAAGCGGTCGCTACGAGAGAAGTCTTCAAAAAATCACGACGTTGCATAATAATGTATTCTCCAATTGAAAAGCTAAAAACCAAGGCGTGAAAACGCGATACGCGTCCCTCGCGCCAACTGTTATAGCGCTCGCGGAAATAAAATCAAGTCGGATTTTGACATAGTGTCAGTTTTTCTCAAGTCGCAACTCGTTGAGCTGTATCGCGGCGTCACGCATCGACGCGGTGAATCCGTCGGGCAACCCGAACATAAAGAACGAGAACGGCAACAACGTTACGCGCAACGCCGCGCCAAGCGCGCAAGACGCCGTCGGGTAGAACTCGTTGACCGTACGCAACCGCAGATCGATCCTGCCGTTGGCGCGTTCAAAGAGCGCTTTGTTGACGGCGACCGCTCCCCCGCGCAAGACGAGGAAGGCCCAATACATACGCAAAAACGGTATGACAAGGTATCTCATCGCGCGTCCCGGCGCGACCGTTCTATCAGCCTCGGGTATCGACGACCAGAACGCGTGAACAAACGCCAGTCCGAAGCAGTACCCGACCGCGTCCGCGATGAACGCGATGAACCAGACCAGTACCAACACGACCCCGAAAACGCCTCCAAACGCCTCCCCAAAGAGCTTGGCGTCGCCGCCGCAAGCGTGGTAAAAATAATACGTTGTGAAGATCGCGAGCGCAAGATACGACAGCGTCGCGAACGCCGTAAGGACCTGCGACCAAAACTGCGTCGTCTTCAACTTGCGATTCAGGCGCCCGACTTCTTCTTCGCTTATCTCTGCTATCGCGTCTTGACGCAAGTCGCGATATTCGGGCCGGTATTGCTCCGCCAAAGGATGCGCGATATCTTGCAGCGTCGTCCACGCGTCCCCGAGTCTGACGGGCAACTCCTTATTCCTCCACACGAGCGCGTCGTCGGTAAGTCGACCTTTCTCGCGCATTTCGAGTACTTTCTTCGCGGCGTAAGGACCGAACGTCGCGCCGACGCCGGTCTTGACGTACCACTCGGAAGCGTCCGCGCTCGACGCGTTAGCGCCGGCTTGCGAGCGCGGCGCGGAAGCGGCGGCAGTCGAAGTCGTCGCGCGCTTCATAAAACGCGCAAGGTAAGGACGAAACGCCAAATGATCCTTGATCGCTCTCGGTTCCTCCCCTTCGCGCCAGACTTGCGCGTCGAGCGTCGCCTTCTCCGACGCGATAAGGTCGACGAGCTCTTGGATGGAGAATTTGCCGTATCCTTGTTGGCCGTCGGGAGATATGTACCATTCCTTAACGACGGCCGCGTTACGCGCGTTGGCGGCGTCGTTCACGGGGATCGGAATAGCGAGTTCCGGTTCCGCGTTTTGCGGCGGCGTGAAAGGGTCCTCTTCCGGCGCGACGCTATCTAGCTCGTAGAGCGGTTTCCAGTTCACGCAATCTTCGGAGACGAGCACGTCCGGAGCGAGGTTGCCGGTCGCCAATTTACGACGGATCTCGCTCTCCTCAAACGGTCCAAACGCTAATCTATCTTTCTTGATATATAATCGCATCTTCTTATACGACGGGGAAATAAACAGTTGCTTTATTTTTTAACGACGCGCGCGTAGACCGGCGACCAACGATATTGCGTCCAATCGCTTCCGGCGTCAAGTTGCGCTCCCGAAGCGCTAAACGCGCCGCATTCGATCGCTTCGCAGCCCTCGCCGCGGAACAGGTAGAGCGCCGCGCCTTCCGCGGGCTCGGGGCCGGAAAGCGCGACGAACGCTTTGCCCGACTCGACGTCGACGAACCCTATCAGTTCGTATATCACTTCCGGCGGCGTCAACGCGTCCGCAAGTTGCTCTCTCAACGCCGCGCACATTTTCGGCGTCGACGTCAGGCTCGCAAGCGCCTCCTCGACCGCATCGCGCAACTCCTTGACCTCGGTCAAGTTATAGAAGTCGTAATCGAACGCGACTCCCGCCTCGGCGCAAGCGTCGTCAAATTGCGTCGCGAGCGTTTCCGCGCCCGGAACGTCGCGCAACGCCGAGATCAGCGCGTCGAGCAGCTTCAGTCGCGCGCACGGCTCGATGCGTTCACGACTCGCGCTCGACGCCTTCTCGATCGCGTCTAAGACCGCCGTCAGGAACGTTTTGAGGTCGCTCATATCGCGTTCCACGAACCCCGCGCTTATCGCGTACGTCAACGACGTTTCGATATCGTCCGAAGCGACGCTCTCTTCAAACGCCTTCTTTTCGCCGTCCGCGGAGATATAATATTCCAACTCGTTCGACTCGTCTTCGCTCGGGTCGGACGCAAGATAGTAATACTCGTCTTTATCGGCGTTATAATACAGATAACTCTCGTACAGGAACGGCTTTAACGCCGCTATCAGCGTCGTCTTCGCACCGTCCGCGCCGCCGGCTTCGCCAAACGCGCGCCACGCTTCGAGTTCCTCCGCGAGTTGCGCGTGTTCCGGTATCGAGCTGAACGAGTCGTCGTCGATAAACGCGGCCGCGGCTTCAAACGCGTCGTCGTCTTCCAACGCCTTGCCAAGGTCGCCGACGTTCGCGATCGCGGCGTTCCAACTCTTGATCGCGCCCGCGTTTTCCGCGTCGAGCTTAGCCGCGGCGACCAACGCCTTATCCTGTTCCCCTAGCGAGTCGGCCAACGTGTCGAGCGCTTCGTTATACGCCGAGACGGAACCGACGCTCGCCGCGAGGTCGTTGGAGAAGTTCTCCGACGCTAGCGCTTCCCCGTCGACGGGCTCCATATCGTCGAGAGCGCTTAACGCTTCCTGTTCTTGTTCCTTACTAAAATTCTCAGGTAGTTCGACGTCCTTCTCTTCCGGCTCGACGTGTTGTTTCTTTTCCTCGACGGGCGGCGCTTGACGCTGCGATCGAGACGACGATAACGCCGCGAGTATGCCCGCGACTACTAACGTCGCTACTACGCCGACGGCGACGACCGCGACGATCGTCAACTTTCCGCGACGTTCGCGCTGTAACGCCTGCGATTCCACGCGTTTCGCGGCGGCTTGCGGCTCGACGATCGGCGGCGCCGGCGTCTCGACTTCCGTCGCCATGTTCGTCGACTTCTCCAATTCGCGCGTCTTGCGCTGTGATTCCGCTCGCGCCGCGCGTTGGCGTTCCAACTCGATAGATTCCGATTCCAGTATCTTCATCGCCTCGCGTTCGTCCGACCCGAGCGCGCCAAGCGCCGCGGATAGTCCGGAAGCGCGATAGAAGTTCAGCGTTTCCAACATTTTCGCTTCGTCGTGGCCGAGTTCCGCCGTCGCCCAGCGTTCGAGTAGGTCGCGGAGTTGAGCGACGACGTCTTTCTCGCGTCGTCGAGTCGTCGCGGCTCCGAGCTTATCGAGCAGCGCTTGCGGTGGGCGATTAAGTCTCGTAGGCGCTTGTAGTTCCGCCAACGCCTCTTGCACAAAGCCGGCGTCGTCTTTACGACTCTTCAACGCGTCGGTTATCTCCTGAACGCGCGCTTTCTCCAACGCGTCGATGGAGCGTCGCAACGTCTGTTGTTGCGGGAAATTAGCGTAGAGTTGATACAGCGTCTCCAAACGCCGAGTCAGCGGCGCGGCGGTCATCGCGAGTCGGCGATGCTTCGCGAACAACTCGCGAGACTCTTCGTAAGACGCGATAAAGCGTTCCAGTTCCGCGTTATTCTCCGCCGACGCAAGCGCCGAGACTTCGCAATTTAGCGACCGACAGACCTCGCGCCACTCTTCCGCCCCTTCAAAAGTCAACGCGCGATAATTCTCCAACAGTTTCCAGTCGCGCTCCAATCGGTCCGCTTCGCAAAGCGAGCCCGTTCGGATGCAAGTTACCGCGCGAGAAAGTTTATCGTTCAAGCGTCGACAACGCGACGCGTACTCCGAAGCCAACGCGAAGAGCTCCGACTCCGTTACGCCCTCAGGATCCGCTAGTATCCGTCTGATCTTCTCTACAAGTTCTATCGTCGTCATTATTTATGATCTATCGTTTCGCTATGCGTCGATTATTGTTAAACATAAGCGTTCAATGCTCGCGTGGCTAAAATCCCCCGCCGCCGCGCAACTCGGAATGCATGCCCGCCCCGATCGTCGTTTCCCCTAATGCGATCCGGTTCTTCTCCGGCGGAATATTCATATCTTTATCGCGAACGACGAAATAGAATTGGAACCCGCGATCGCTCTCAACAAATCTTTTTATCTGCTGTAGCGCCCCGTTTATCTTAGTCTCGACGCGTTCCTCAATACCCGCTTTATCGTCGCGAGACGTCGGTTTCGAGCTACCGAGCTTACGTTTCTCCTCGTCTTCGTAATAGTCCTTCAACTTCTTATATACGCCGGCTTTGTCATAGGATTTCTCGATCTTCAAGGATTTACTTTTTCCGCTAAAAGCCAGTTCCATAAACGGTATCGACTTATCGTTATCCATTTTAAGCGAAAAAGTAAACACAAGTTTCGACCCTTCCACCTTCGATATCTCTACGAAAGAATTAGAGCTCCGATCGTTCGCGCGCTTCACTACTAGCAAACACTGTTTCTTCGTCTTCTCGATAGTCTCGACAGAACAGACGTCGTATTCCTTCTCGCCATATGCTTTTACGAAATCTTTGAGGAACCCCGTCGCAAGTTCCTTATCGCGTTCAAAACGTTGGGTTTTAAGCAGTTGTCGCGACTCCGAACGATATGTTTTAGATCCGTCGTTGAGCTCGAACTCCCACGAGATCTTCGCGCAACTCAGCAGATAGTCGCGCGTTGCGGCGTCGGACGCCTCCATCGCCAAGAGCCCTTTACCGGCGATAACGATCGAGAACTCGCGTTTATTTTTCTTTTCAGGACCCGTTAACTCAAATGTGATACGCTTTTCCGATCCGGCGGCGGGGTCGAGCGTCGCTTTACACGTCGTCTTACGTTCGGGCGTGTTCGCGAATTTGAAACGTTCCGACTTATCGTTGGAAATATCGAGCGTTACCGCTATCGAGCCTTTATTTTTCTCGATAAACGGGTAAGCTTGTTGCAACAACTGGCTAACTTCGCCGACAAGATCCTCGCGTAGCGTCCCAATTTCGTTCTTTTTCTCGTCAAAGATCTTAAAATTAACGTCGGCGCGGCCGGCGTTTAGCGCCTTAACGAGCGAGTTCAGCGTCGCCTCGGGGCGTTGTTTCGCCAAGTCGTCCGTCTCGTCAAACATCTTGGGCGTTTTGCTCTCCGGCTTCGGCGCGATCTTAGTCGTAGAAGCGTTCTCTCGTTTCTTCTCGGCGTCCTTCTTAACTTCGACGGGCTTAGCGTCGGCTTTCTTCTCGGAACTATCGTTATCCTTCGATTTAGCGTCGTTCGTCGACGTTTTCTTCTCCGGCGCGGGCTTCGCGACAGGTTTGGCGCTCGACTTAACGCTCGGTTCTTCATCGTCGTCTTGGAACATATCGTCCGGCGCTTCGTCGTCGAACATATCGTTCTCGTTGGGCTCCGGCAAGTCGCCTTCAAAGAATCGACTATTGAACGGCTCCTCCGGTTTCGCAAGTTCGTTGACCGCTTGACCGTAATGCAGCAACTTCTTCAAGCCATCGAAGGGGCTCGCGCCGTCGGACGACATAATGAAATACACGACAAACGCCGCCAACGTCGACGCCACGACCGCGCAGATCGCGCAACGCGCCCACAACGCGAGTCGACGCGCCCCGCGACCGCGTTCTTCCGTCGAGTTTCCTCTCGCGCGTTCCACGTCTAACTTCCGCGGGGACTTATCCTTACGTCGCACGACGGGAGGCGTCGCGACCTGTTGCTCGGTCTCGTTCAAGCGTTGCGGCGTCGCGGGCGTATCTCGCGAGCGTTCGTCGGAACGCGTCTCTAACGGCGCGTTGGCGACTCTCGGCGTCTCAAGTTCCGGTTCCGGCGCGGCTTCGCCTCTCGCGTCGCGCACGAGCTTCGCCACGCCGACGGAACGCGTCATCTTCTCGATAGAACGCAAGTTCTTAGGATCCGTTAGATCGAACTTCACCATACCCGCGATAGAGCGCAGACTCGATTCCTCCGGCGAGCCCTTCATTACCGCTTTCCATTGACAGCGAACGCCGGGTATCGTCTTCGTGTAGTACGTGGAAAACGTTACGTCCCAACGCTTTTCACGTGGAAGCAACGCGAGCGATTCTTGATATAATCGCAATACGTCGATCGTGGGGTCGACGACGAGCAAGACGTTCTGACCGCTAAACGCGCTAGACGCGACTACGCCCGCCCAACCGGCGTCGCCCGTCACGCGGCGCCATTCGTCGCAACGTACTCGCGGGTCCATCAGCGTCGGCATAACGATCGACCGCTCAAAATATTTCGGTCCTTCGTCCCATTTTACGGCAAAGAAATTCGGCTCGGCGCAGATCGCGGCGGGCCCCGCGACTACGAGGTCGTGCGCGTCTAACACCATATGACACGCGATCGTGTTCTCGCGACCGCTATAGTCCACGCCCGACGGCGCGATACGCGACAACACTCGCCGCGTGGCGCCGCCGTCTTCCACAAGCAGATGCGAATAGACGACGGGGTCGCCCGCGTCGCGCTCTTCGGCGGCAAGGCGACGATAGCTCGACAAACGCTCCAATAACGAGATCGCGCGTTCGTTCAGCGTGCGAGAACACGCCGCCGTGCAAAACCCAAACGAACCGGGTTTAAGTCCTCGCGGGACCGACGTATAGACTAATTCTTGAGCCATATCCTTCACCTCCAAACGCTCGACCGCGGCGTTCGACTACCCGTTCACTCATTAGCGTCCGACGCGCGCGACGCCGGCTTGCCGAACTCCTTAGTATGCGCCGGAACTTGACCTTGCGTCAATTTCGACAACGCGTACAACATCGGCGCGACCACCCAGATCGGCTTGATCTCGCTCGAACGGAAACCCGTACGACCCGTCTGAGGATCGCGCGATGCGGGACGACCCGTCGCGCTCACAGGAATATAGACCACCTCCGACGCAAAACTCTCCGCCGCGGAGACGAATTCCGGCGTATGACGCATCAACAACGAGCGTACGCGCGCGCTGATCGAACGGATCTTGTCGAGACGAAGGTAGGAATACTCGTTTCCATGATAGACCGCTCGACTGATAGGATCCTTTCTAAATTCGTTAGATGGAATGAGTTCCATCCATTCGTCGAGTTTCGTCACGACCACGACGAGTAGGTCCTCAAAGCGTTCCGTCGAGTACATGCGTCTCGAAGCGCGGATGCGGCGCACCGTCTCCGTGAAGACCGATTCCTGTCGCGTCGAGGAACGGCGGCGAGCTTGGTCGGATTCCGGCGCGTTCTTCGCGTCGGAATACGCGCTGAGATTCGCTCTAAATCGCGGGTCCTGCGTCGGATCGAACAAGAAGAACACGCATTCGCTCTTCCCTAAGTGTCTTGTAACAGGCGTGGACGCCGAGTCGGAATCTCTTGTCGGCAAATAACTTTCGCCGGCGTTGTCGTACAAACAGATCGTCTTCGACAACTTCGACGCTTTCGCGTAATTCGGATGCTCGCGAGAAGGCGACGCCAAGAACATAAAGGGTTGCGGATAAATAACTACCTGGTCGTCGTACTGCACGGAGTTGTACAAGTCGCCCTGTTCCGGCGTCTTTTCAAGCTCGACAAGCCGATCCGATTCCGATAGGAACTGTGCGGACTCGTAGTCCTGCAATCTCCTATTGAGTTGCGGGTCGGCGTCCGTCAGGTCGATCTTAAATCGCTTCGGAAGTATCTTACGCAGGAACCAAGTCGAGGACGCAAGATAATACGATTTCCCGGACGCGGGCGCGCCGACTATCGACATGAACAGCGTCGGAGATTCCAACGCCGCGGCGGGTAGCGGGAGATGGCAATGCGGACAAGCCAATTCGCGACAAGGATAGCCCTTCGCGTCGATAGCGAAACCGCGATCGTCATACTCCGTCGGCAAAAAGCGTTCGCGCTCTGATTCGCCAAGTTTCAGATCCCCGACAAGACTCGGCGACTCCGCGATCCATAACGCGTCTTCAGGCGGAAACGACGTCCAACAATGCGGACACACCGCCGTATCGAGCATACGACGCTTCTCAGAAGACTCGCCACCCATTACTTCGCTCCTAATACTGTTCTTATTGCGCGTCGAAAAGACTTCCCGTAAAGTCCTCGACTTACTTACTAATTATGGGAAAACGCGACGCGATTACAAGTAGAAACGTCGCGTTTACCCAATTTCAATACCTTAGAGGTCGTTACTTCGCGAAAATTCCCAACTCAAAACGAGATACCTTGCGGCTGATCTTCGTACTTGAATCCCTTAAAATCCTTGCCGTATTTCGAGGCGATACGCTCCGCCTCTTTGAGCAAAGCGTCGTAATCTTCGGCGTTCTTGCCCTCGCCGTCGTCGCCAAAGCGATGCAGTTCATTCTTGCGGATCGTTTGCGCGACCTCGCTCGCCTTCAAAAACGCTTCCTTATTATTCGTCGTCTTAGACGCTTCGCGTAAACGCTTTTTCAGCGATTCCACCGGCTTGACGGGGTCAAACCAAGACTCGTCGTCGGAAACCGTGAAGTCGTAGGGGAACTCGCCGTCTTTGGACTTCTTGCTACTTGCGTCGCTCTCTTCCTTCTTCCCGTTATTTGCGCCGTCGTCGGTCTCCTTCTCTTTACCGCGCTCGGACTCGGACGCGCGTTGAGACGAACTCGACGCAGAAGACGCCGCCGACTCGGACTCGCTTCCCTCTCCAAACGCTCCCTCGCCAAACGCTTCGCCGCCCGCGCCCGACGTCGCGCCGCCGTCCGCTTCCCCGTCGCCGTTCGCGCTCGCGCTAGCCGCTTCCGGCTCGTGCTTGCTCGAATTAGGCGTCGACACGGTGCACGTCGCGAGACTCATGATCGAGAAGATAAAGAACGCCATCATTATAAATATTATCGTTTGCGTCTTCATGAACGACTCCTTTACTGCGCCATAGACTGTCTGCGACCGCCGCGGTCGAAGATCTTTTCGCCCTTGGTACTGACGTACGGATGGATACCAAAGCCGTTTCTCTTCAAAAACGAACTGACTACGTTATATTCGCCGAAACTATCGTCGCTGACGACGATCTCGATATAAAACAACGAGGGATCGAAACGTCTAAATGCTTGCGCCAACCTCGTTTCCGCGTCGTCGGCGTTAAGATCGACGCCGCCGTCGGGCTTCGGTTCCGTCGCGACGACCACGTCCTTTAGCATCTCCAACGCAAAGAAGTCCTCGTCGTTGAAGTCGTCGGCGAGCTGACCGGATTCCGTATACTTATGCCAGAAATAGACTCTGCCGTAACGAACAAATATCGGTATCTGGATCTTATACGTCGGCTCCAGTTTCGGCGGCGACGTCATGCGTTGACGCTTGCGTTTCGCGTCTTGGATCTCCTCTAACGCCTTTTTCAGTTCCTCTTGCAGCGATTCGTTTTCTTCCTCGGCGGCGGCAAGGAGCCGTTTGGCTTCCTCGATCTTATCGCGATCCTCCAAGTTCTTTTTCCGCAGCTCTTGCGTCTGCTCTTTCACCGCGAGCGCTTCGCGATAGAGTTCTACGTCTTCTTGCGAGACAAGGTCGTTGACAAAATCTTTCACGTCTTTGCTATGGCGTTCCAAACGCTCCAACTGCGCTAGCGCCGCATCGAGTTCGTTTTGTATCGTCGTCAATTCCGCGTCGCTCACCGCGGGCAACTCCGATTCGCGCGTCTCTTCCAGCTTCGCGTTCGTCGCGGAACGGATCGAAACGACGACGAACAACATGATGAAGATGAAACCGCCGAACATATTGCAGATCGTGTCGAGGAAGAGTTCTAAGCTGTCTTGTTGCGGTTGCTTACGTCGCATCGTCGTTCACCTCCGCTTCTTCCTCCTCGCGACCGAGAAATTCCAGCGTTCGTTTCTCGCCGACGAGGTCAACGCCGTAAGAATAGCCGTCGAGCAGCTCCTCGTCAACGATCTCGCGATAATACGCAAGACCGCTAGGACGCACGACAAATACAAAATACTCGCGGTACTTAGAACGACTTTTCGCCCACGCAACGAAGTCCGCCAATTCCTTAAACGTCGCTTCTTCGTCGTAGCAAGTCGCGACGATACGCGCGTTAGAGAAGTCGACGAATATCGGCTTCTGCAGACCGTCGTTAGGAAAACCGTAGATCACCCCGCGATCCGAGACCGGGGCGGCAGACGCGCGTTCTCGCGCCTTCGCGATCTGTTCTTTCAACGCCTCGTTCTCCTTCTCAAGCGTCTCCTTTTCCGCGATCGAGTCCGCAGCCGCGTCAAGTTCTTTTTCCAACGCTTTTTCAGTTTCGCGTTCTTCTTCAAGTTCTTGACGCGACTGCGATAACAGCTCGTCGATCTCGTTGCGCGTGAGACTCGCCATATCGCTGTCGATCCGCGCCGCTTCCGATTCTTTCGCGTATTCGTCGAGCTTCTTTTTCGTCTCCTCAAGGCGCGTTCGGATCTCCTGCGCCGCCTCCGCGTTTTGGCGCTCGTTATCGTCGAGCAACGCGCTCGTCGTCAGGTTCAGCGCGAGCATCAACGTGATGAGGACGACTAGCCCGCAGACCGACGTGATCGCGTCTTGGAACGCGAAGAGCGAAAAAGGCGCGCCGCGCTTCTTCCTACTCATTATCGAACTCGACTCCTTCGTAAGCGCTCGGCTCGACGCCGTTGTCGATACGGAGTTTACTGATGATATTCGTCGAACAGAACTCCGACGCGGCGTCGAGGAATTCCTCTTCCGATTTACGCACGAACGTCGCGAAGAGCTGCAACACGAGCGCGAAAGACAACGCGACGAGCGTCGTCTCGAAAGCCGTGGAAAGCCCCGCCGTCACCTCTTTTAAAGCCGGCGTCAGTTCCGACATATCCGACGACGCCGTCAATACGCTCGTAAAGTTCCCAATAGCGTCGGATAACCCCATGACCGTGCCGATGAACCCGAGGATCGGAATCGCCCAGAGGAACCCCGAGATCAGCGAGTAGCTCGTCTCCGCGACGTTCTCGTCGCGCTCGGCCTGCGAGCGGAACAACGCGTCAACGTCGGAAACATGACCAAGATTGCGCAGGTTGTTGAGCACGTTGACGATACGACGATAGACGACGAAGTCTTTGGGATTCTCGGCGTTCTGCGCGATACGCTCCACCACCGCGTCGACCGTGTCGACCGTAAGCACGAACCGATAGTCGTCCGGCAAAACGGGCAACTCCAACGCCTTGCTCTGCAATTTGATCTTGCGCGACTTGATAAGGAGCAGGAAGAACGTCCACGCACCTAGCGCGACTACCGCGTAAGGCGTCCAACCGCGTTCCGTAAACATTGCGCGAAAAGGACAATTCGGGACGTAAAGCATGATAACGTAAAACACGACCGTCACGATCGCCGCCGCTAGCGCGGAAGGAAGCGCGCCCGCTTTGCCAAAACGCGCGCCTTCAAAACCAAAACGGCGTTCGATATCGTCGCGGCTCCAAGACAATTTCTGTCGTTGCGATCCTTTACCCATGGACCGATACTCCTATATATTCGTTAACGTAATACCGTTATTTCATTTACCAACTACGACGCGGACGTACAGCGGGAACCATGTCAACGCGTCGTCGGTCGTGTCGAGCGTCGTCTTGCCGTCGCTAAGTCGGCCGCAAGCCTCTAACGAGCCGAGGATATCCGTGACGTAAAGCGTTCCCTCGCGCGACTTCGCTTTATCGGAGAGCTTCGTCTCCATCCCCGCGTTGCCCGCCACGAGCGCGCCTATCCATTCGTATTTCGCAAGTTCGGGCGACGTCGCGCCGTTAACTTCGCCAAGTCCCTCCGCGACGCGACTGAACACCGGTTCGGCGTTCTCCCACTGCGTCTGTCTGGCGCCGTATTCTTTACTCGCGGCGTTCGGGTCTTGATAGTAATCGTAACTACCGAGCGCGTAGCCTTTAAGTTTCGACGCGATGAAATCGCGATCGGCTTGAGCGACGCCCGCGCCGAGATTCGCCGCAAACGCCTCTTCGGCGATCGTCTTGCACAACGCCATTCTCAATCCCGGGTCGATCTCCGAGCTCTTCGCCGTCATGACGAGTCGCAACGCCTCGGCGTACGTTTCGACCGCGGCGCTAGAAGCGTCTTGCTTACCGGCGACGAGCTCGTATAAACGCGACTGCACGGAAAGTCCTTCAAAACTGACCATCTTGAAGAACTCTTTTTGCATCGGCTTATGCGAACCGTCTTTCGACGTGAAGTAATCGACGCCGTCGCTTCCTTCGGGGTCGGTCGTCGCGTAGTAATACGAATCCTTAGCTTGGCGATAGATCGTCCAACACGGCTCTTTGAACATGCTCAGCGCGTCGAGCAGTTTCGCGGCGGTATTGGCGTTCGCGCCGTCGGCGGCGGAGTCGGCGAAGGAATCGCAGTAGCTCTTAACGGCGGCGTATTCCGGCGCGGTTCCGAGCGTGTCTTGATGCGTTCCAAGATAATTCGCGATCTTGCCGAGCGTCTTCGCGTCCGTACCGGCGACTATATCCGCGCCGTAGCGATCGATAAACTCGTTCCAGTTTTCGAGATCCGCGAGCGACTTCATCGCGTCTTCAAATCCGGTCCCAACTTTCGCGCCGTAACGCGCCGCGCTGCGCTCCACCGCCACGCGGTATTGTTCCGCGTCCCCGATCGCGTTCTCGATATAGTCGACCGCGCCGTTCTTCTGCACCGAGTCTTTCGCTTTCGTCACGGCCTTCGCCAACGTGTCGCGTTTTAACATCAGCGGCTGCGCGACGTTAGCGGCGCGTCCTAATTTCTCCAGCGACGCGAGTTCGCGTTCTAGCGTTCCCAGTTCCGCGCGCGCTTGATCGATAGAGAGCTTGTCGTAGTCGAGTTCGTCGAATCGCTTCTTCAGCTCGGCGACTTTCGCGTCGAAAGAGTCGTCGGTCAGCGTCTCGCGTTTCTTACGCAAGCCGTTGTCGACAGTTTGGAGGTCGGCGACCTTTTTCTCTTCCGTGCGCGTCTTAGGCATATTCTTCAAGCGCGCCATCGACACGTTGTCGGCTCGACCTTCCGCGTGCGCGGTCTCGACGGCCTCGATGAATTTGTTGTAATCGGCGACGCGTATGTCTTCTTCGATCTTCAAGTCGTCATAGCGCTTAGCTAACGCGACAAAGTCTTTGCGTTGAGCCTGCTTGCTAAACTTCTCCTCGAATTCGGTCTTCGTCTTCAACGCGTCGTCGAGCGCTTCGACTTTGCCCGCGACGTAGGCGTCAAGCTCGCTTTTAAGTTCTTCCGTGAGTTCCGCTATCAACTTGTTGTTCTTATTGACGGTAGCCGCCCCGACGATCGCCGCGACTAGCAGCCCGATAACGCACAATATCGCTACGACGACCGTCGACGTCATACGCGCTTTCTTCAAGCTCTGCGCGTTCAAATAGCGTCTAGCGCGTTCCGCCGCCGGCGGAAGGGTCGCGTGCCCCGTCGCCGCCACCGCGTTTTCCAACGCCGCCAACTTCACTTCGACGTCGTTGCGTTCCGCGCCTTGGTCGAGCATCGCGGTCAATTCGTGCGCGAGACGCGTCACCTTCTCCGCGCGTTGATCGCGGCGTTCCAGCTTCTCCGCGTATTCGAGCGCCAATTTCAAATTATTGCGTTGAGCGGCGGTCAACTCGTTGTAATACTTGTCGAGTTTCGCGCTATGTTGATCGGAGAAGAGCCGATAGCGTTCGAGTCCGTCAAGCGCTTCGTACTCGTTCTTCGCGTCGTAAGCGTCTTTGAGATCGTCGACGAGATCGCTCAATTCGTCGACGCGTTCTTGGTCGTAAAGGACCTCGCAGACGTGTTCAAGTTTCGCGACCGTCTGACGTTTCGGCGTGGAAAGTCTCATGGGCGAGTTCAATTCGTCCAACATCCCGCGAACTTCGGCGAGACTGACGTTATTCAAATTGAGCTCGGAGACGAAGCGGTCGATCTCGTCGTTGCGTCGTTCTTCCAATTTCTCGATAGAGCGTTTCCAGATACGATCGTTATTACGGAACTCGCCGCTTTCCGCCGTGATCGCCGCCAAGCGATACAGCACGTCGAGCCGTTCGCGCGCCGGCGCGTCTGCTAAAGCGAGATAGCGGTTCTGCTTAAACAGTTCCTTATTCGGCTCGTACATCATCAGCAGCGACTGCGTCTTCCAACTATTCTCGTCGGAGATATTCGCCTTCAGCTCGTAATGGAACATCCGACAGACTTCGCGCCACGTCTCGCGCTCGTTGAATTGCAGCGTCTGGTATTCGCTTACCACGTCTTCTTCGACGGAGAGACGATACGCCTCGCAATAAAACCCGCGATCGATATATGTTACGATCTCAGATAAGATATCGTTCAAACGCTCGCACGCTTTGCCGTATTCGTCTGCCAAACTCGCGATCGTCGCGTCGGAATACCCCTCCGGGTCCTGTAATACGCGAGAGATCTGTTCTATTATCTTTACGCTTGTCATATTTCAAACTCTATATTATTTAACGTCTTATATTGCTTCATTCATTGGCGTCGGCGGCTTGCGGCGCGCTTGTCTCTTGACCTTCTTCTTTCCCCGCTTTAAGAAGCGGCGTCTCCTCTGTGAAGATCGGCTCGTCGTAAAGTCGTTCGTCCTCGATGCAAAATTGTAGTCTTAACGCTTTTGCTATCGCGTCCAAATAGTTATTATCTGAAACGGCAAATACAAGATCTCCATCTTTCTTCAAGCGAATAAAGAATTTAACGCGTGTCGGTTCCTGTGAATCAGCGTAGACGTCAAAACTGAATTGCGCGTCGGCGTTATCTTTCTCCACTTTCAAAGCACATTGCTCAAAGTTATTTTTATCGTCGTTTTCATCAGACTTAAACCTAACGTGAGAGTCCTCACTCAACAAAATTGCAGTCAATTCGCCTTCTTCAAAAATCGCCTGTCCTAACGCGTGCGTATACTTATCGTTAACGCGTTTCCACTCATATGCATCCCTGTTGAAATTACGCTTAAGCATAGACGCCGCTTTACTAGGTTCCAAGCATTGCAACTTACCGTCGTTAACATTCTTTATAAAGTCTTTATAGATAAAGTCTAACGCAAACAGACTGAGTTCAGAAAACGCCGCGTCGCCATACCCAAGTCCTTCTATCGCTTTAACGCTTTCGGTAAGCGGCGCCTTATAAACTTCATCAATCGCCTTTATGACGGCGGTAACGAAGGTTCCTGAACCCGCTAGGTCCTTTGAGTCAGCTAATTGCGCAAGCTCGGCGGACATTTTCTCAGGGAAATTTTTATCTTTTTTCGCTGCGGAATTTGAATTACCAACAGCGAGGTTAACGCGTGCAAGAGCTTGTTTTTGCTTATCTTTATCATTTAACGCAAAGACTTTTTGATAATACCCTCTGACACGTTCCATACAAGCGTCAGCCTCGGTAATAGCTTGCTCCGCGACAAGTTTCGCGTCGGCGACGTCCATACGTTTTTCAAACGTTCCGTCCGCGGCTTGCGGTAACTCGACGATTTCGGTCCTCAATTTGACCAAAGCGTCGCCGTCGAACGTCTCCATCTCGGCTACGTCCTTAAACAACGCGTTCACGCGAGCGGTTAACTTCAAGTACTCGACGGCTTTACTGACGTTCTGTTCGACTTTCTTTTCGTTCGTCTCGTTTTCGCTATCCTTCCACGGCATAACGAAATCGGCGATACTCCATTCATGCTTGGGCAGTTCGGGCTCAACTTCTTCCGCAGTTTCGGCGGTTTCGTTATCGCCTTCCGCCGTCTCAGACTCTTGCTCGTCCGCTGTCTCCTCGACAGTTTCTTCTTCGTTCGGTTCAGTCGTCTCGGTGGCGACTTCTTCGCTCGCTTCCGTCGTCTCGTCGCTTGTATCTTCCGCGAGTACTTCGCTTTCGCTAGTATCACCCTCGGACTCTTCCGTAGCGGCTTCCGCGTTCTCTTCCGCCTCGACCTCGGTCTTTTCGGCGTCGGTATTTTCGACCGGCGCTTCTACCGCGGTCTCGGTCTCCGTCACCTCGGCATTTTCACTCTGTGAAGCCTTGAACACGAACAACAGCACAAGTCCGACAACGCAAGTGAGCGTTACGCCGCCAATGACGCCGATACCTACCCATAACGCGGTATTGTTCTTCTGTTTAGGGCGATAGACGCTCGGAGCTTGGTCGCCGCCATAGTCCTCCAATTCCGTCTGGATATTGTAATCACTGTTCCGGTAGGAGACGGGAATACCCCGCGACGCTTTGCGCTGCTTCTTATCCTCGTCGACGCTCTGCATGATCAACAAGTTCTCGTCGAAATCCGAGGTCTTGCCCAGCTGGGCGTGAAAGCCGCCAACGTCCCCGAGCATCACGCGTTTTCCGTGCGCGATCTCGATATACGCGCCATTGCGCTCGTTCTTTAACGCGTCGGCGGAACCAAGCCTGTTCGGGTCGCGCAGGTCGATCTTGAGCGTGTTCGGCACGTTGAGCAACTTCACGTCGTAAGTCCCGTCGATCAACGTCTTCCATTGGCATTGCACGTTAGGCGGCGTCGACATATAGTACGTCGAGAACGTCGCTTTCCAACGCAGTTCCGGCGGCAAGACGGCGATCGCTTCGCGGATAAGCGGCGTTACGTCCATACCTTGCGGGACAATGACGATCGCTTGTTGACGCGTTACTACAGTCGCGGCGAGAACGCCCGCCCAACCCGCGTCGCCGGTAAGCCGTTTCCAAGCGCCGTTCGCGACGCTCGACGCGTCTAACTCGTTATATTGCGGGAAATCATGCGGTTCGAGGAAACGCGGTTCGTCGTCGACGTTCCATGCGCGGAACGTTTTCGGCTCAAAGCACATCGTCGCGGGGTCGGCGTAACGTCTCGCCTCCCCTTCGTCGAAGACGTGGAATTGCGCGAGCTTATTCGTGCGGCGAGTGTAGTCGACTCCCGCGTCGGCGATACGCGCCAATACGTCGTACTTCTTGCCGCCGATATCGTAAATATAGTGCGAATAAGATATAGGGTTCTTGTCGCGATCTTCGGAAACGCGACGATAGCCCGAGACCGAGTTCAACGCTTGACGCGCGCGTTCGTTCATATTCTCGGTGCAAGCGACGGCGCAGAACCCGTAAGTGCCGGGGAACAAGCCGTTAGGAACGGAGGTGATGATCAATTCGGAAGACATATGCGATACTCCGCGATAAACTGCGTTCTGTGTCTGTATTGCGTTGGTTATTTCAAGAGCGAGATACCGCTCGGTTTAGCGTCGACGACGGCGTTGTCAAGCGGTATGAGCCCGCTCGTCGTGTGCGCTAACGCGTACAACATCGGGATCTCCGACCAGATCGGATTAAGACGATCCGACTGGAAACCCGAGCTCTGAGGACCGCTCGACGCAAATACCGAATCGACCGGCATATAACGCCCCTTCGCGCTATCCCAAGAAACGAGCGACGGCGACATACCCGACGCGCTCATCGGGAGATAGACGACGTTTTCCGCAAACGCTTCCGTAGCGGCAACAAATTCAGGCGTGTATTCAAGTAGCAAACGCCGAATATCCTCGCTCAATTTCTTGACATTAGGCATATTCAAGAAGTTGCATTTGCGACCTTTATAGTCGCGCTTCGTAATGAGTTCGATATTCCCAATAGACAGAAGCGGCTTCCACACGTCGAGTTTCGGCAACACGACGATGAACGGGTTCTTATATCGTTCCGTGTTCTTCAAGCGCAGATACATCCTCACGCGGCGCACCATCTCGTTGAGCACGACCTCTTGACGCTTCAACGCCGTTCTATTCGAATCGTCCTCCGCTAACTGCGGGTCGTTAGAGAACTTCCGGCATTGTTTCACGAAGCGCGGGTCTTGCAACGGGTCGAACAAGAAGAAGATGCACGCGCTCTGCGCCAGATGCCGCGTGACGGGGTTGCTTGCCGCGTCGCTTTCGCGATCCGCGAGATAGCTTTCACCGGAGTTGTCGTAGAGACAGATCGTTCTCGCCACCGTCTCCGCGCGATCGACGTTAGGATGATAATTCGACGGTTGCGCCGTGAACACAAAGGGTTGAGGATACGTGATCTGCTGACCTTTGATCGTGACGACGTTATAGAGGTCGCCGGTACTCTTCTCCGTCTTCTCAAGACGCACGTATTTCTCGCCGCTGAAAAACAGCATATCCTCAAATTCGCGAACGCGTTGGTTCATATGCGAGTCCGCGTCCGTGAAGTTCACATAGAAGTCGCGAGGCAAGATCTTGCGCAACGTAAACGTCGACGACGCAAGATAATAAGATTTACCGCTAGAAGGCGCGCCAACGATCGACATAAACAGCGTCGGAGCCTCGAATTCGCTCTGCGGCAACGGCAGATGGCAATGCGGACAAGCGTATTCGTGACAAGAATAACCCTCTTGGTCGATCGCGAAACCGTCCGCGTCAAATTCCGTCGGGAGAAAACGCGTATGCTCGTTGTCGCCAAGAACTCTATCTCCAAAGAGGTTCGGCGCTTCCGCGATAAACAACGCGTCCGCCGGCTCAAACGTCGTCCAGCAATGCGGACACGTCGCGCGCTTCAATAATTTTCGATTACCTTCCGAACGTTGCTTCGTCATCTTTCGTCTCTACTGCTTCTCTATCTATTCGCTATTGCGTATGCGTTCTCGCTAAACGCGTTAGGCTAATGTATACGGTTAATGGCTCGTATGTCGTTTTGAGTTCGTTTCGCTCTCTTCATCCGAGTTCTCGTCGTCGGAGCTCGGCTTCCGCGCTTCCTTCGGCGGCGTCAACTCGACGATATCTTCCGGCGCGTAACGCACTGCCGGCGAATCGTTTCTGCTAGGCGCGCTCTGCGCTTCATACTCGTATTCGTAAGAGTGCGAGGCGTTTTCGCGTCTCTCCTTTGCGGCGCGTTCCGACAACATTATCGGAACGCCGACCACCAATATCACCGAGAGTACGCGCGCCGCGGCAAAGAAGATACGGCGTTTACGCTCGTTCACCTCGGTGAGACGTCTCTTCAGCGCGACGTCCCATCCGGGCTTGAGTTCCGTATCCGGCGGCCCGATCATATCTAGCGGGCTCTCCGCCAAAGCCGGCGCCGGTTTCTCGCGAAGTCGTTGGGAATGACCGCCGTCTAGCTCGTTGAAGAACTCGTCGGAATCGTAATTCGGCGCGGGCTCTCGCGTTAGAGCTTCAAGATCGTTCGACTCCAGATACGGCATGACCTCAAATAGTCGTCGCTCTTTGCCGTCGATCGCGACGCGCGTTCGCTCGTTCACGTACTTACGTCGCGCAAGCTCTTTCAGTTGCTCGACGTCGACCGGCTTCATTGCGCCTAATAGTTCCACCTCGATCTTCATTATCGCCAATCTACGATCTGTCGTCGTCAAAAAACGACGTTGTTCGACATTTCCACATTCTGAGTCGTGCCGAGTTTGATCGACCACGGCTCGCGATTATCCTCGAAAAACGAATCTTCAACGCGCGCTTTACCACCTTCGCGAGCTATCAAGCCGACCTTGTTGCTGAACAGTCGGCAGGTAAGCGCGACCGCTTTCGAGCGACGCGCGACTTCGAGCGCGCACGCGTTGTCGCGACCAAATTCGCAGTACCCTGCGTTCACGCGCCCCCCGTCTTCCGCAAAAAGACCCGAGCGGGAAAACGACTCGAAACCGCATTTCCAAAACGACGCCTTACCGTCGACGACGCGTACCCCGTAACAGTCCTCCACGAGCGAACCGACGAACCGACAATACTTAAACACGACGTCGGCGTTCTTTCCGATCCTGAAGAGCGCTTCTTGTTCCGTCTTCGAGCTGTCCGGTACGAATTGGAACGTGATACCGCGAACGCGCGCTTTGCACGACTCGAACGCCAGCATATCGCGCGCGGTCAGCGTGACGACCGCGTCTGCCGGGTCGTCCGACCTTCCGCGGATAACGAGCTTCTTATCCGCTTTCGCCGCGACGACGGGCCGATGTTTCAGCGTCGGCTTCGCGAATTGACGTTTACCCGGCGAGACCCAGATCACGTCGTCGTCGCTCGCCGCCTCGATCGCCTCCGCCAGCGTCGCGTAGTCGTCGGGCACAACGATCGTCGCAAGCAGCGTTTCCCAGTCGTCGACTTTGTCGCGACTCTCCGCCAACGCCGTCTGCCAAGTGCGTTCCGGCTTCAGATTCTCGTCGAGCAGTCCGGCGATATCGTCGTCGCCGAAAAAGCCCTTCAACTCCTCTTTGGCTTGCGGGGAATCTTTCGCGACCGCGTTAGTTACGCCTCTGTTGCCCGAAGAACGCTTCTTATTCTTAGCGTGAGCGTCCTCGGCGTCTTCCTCGGCGGAGCGCAGTTCCGAGCGATATTTCTCGACGGAAACGATATCTTCGTCGTCGTAGTCCTCGTCGAGATCCTCTAGATCTTTATCGTCGTAATCGTCATCGTCGTCGTAGGGTTCCACAAACTCCGCGTCCGCCAACGCGAGCTCCGCGGCCTGCAAATTGCCGACGAAGCCGCGAAATTCCCATGCGCTATCGCCGCGATATGCGCCCGTCAGATAACGCGCCGCGACGACCGCCAGCGCGATAAAAGCGACCGCGACTCCGATAAAACGCAACCAGCACAACGCGATACGCGCTTTCTGCGCCGTCGTGTAGCCGCGACCGCGAGCGGGCGTGAGCGTCGGTTCGTCGACCGGCGTCGCGGGCGATGCGGCGACGTCGTCGCGTTCCGGCGCGTATGAGCGCGGCGCTGTCTCGGGTTCCGGCGCGAGCGTTTCGACGCGACTATAACGGCGGTATTTACGCCAATCGAGAAATCGTTTCATGACGCGTGTTTCCTGCGGGGTTCCTTTCAAGAAGAAGACGTTTTCGCCGTCGATCATACGTTCGTCCAGATCGCGCACTCTGCCGGGCACGCCGTTGAGGATCAAGACGTCGCCCAAGCGCACTTCGCCGGACCCGATCGCTTCGAAAAGCCGAAACGCGGTTATCTCGACGCGACGGCCGGATATTTCGATCTCAAAGATATCGCTCATACAACTACGCTCGCGCTCTTATCATTCTTCGTTATTCCAAAACGCGACGCCGCTACGCTCGGGAGGGTCCTCGAGCGTCCAACGCGCTTTCTTGTTCTCAAAACGGCAATTCCGGACCGTGCCCGTCGTGCCCGACCCTAAATACAACGCCGACTTACGCGACGCGAAACGCGTCTCCTCAACGTCGACACGGGCGTCCTCTCGCGTTACGATCGCGCTCTCGACCTTCGCCCCGAACTCGCAGCCGTAGACCGACGCCGACGCCCTCGCGCCGACTACGATACCGACGCTCTGACCCGACCACTCGCAACGCAGCGATCGAAGCGACGTCCCCGGCCCGCTCAACTCGACGCCGACGTTACCCGAGCCGCGAGACGACTTAAATACGCAGTCTCGCGCCTCCAACTCGCCGACGACGACGAATAGCGCGAGATCCGCGAGCGTCAACCCCTCGAACACGAGCTTGCTCCCGGCGTGAGCGTCGAGCGTCAACGCGGTTCCCGGCGCCGCTTCGACGCAGACGTCCTCCGCGTCGCCCGTCTCGCCGACGATCGTCAATTCCGCGCGCGGCGAGAACTTACGCGCGTCGAGCTGATACGGCTTCTCCGCTCGCTTCAATACGAGCTTAGCGCGCGTACCGCGATAGCCCAGTTCCGCCAACGCCTCGTCCAATGTCGGGAAGTCGCCGGGGACCGTCAGCGTTACGGGCAAACGATACGCGCTCTCCGCGTCGAGATCGGCGTTCTCTTCGTCGACTTGCGGCGGCTCGTCCTCGGCAAGCGCTTCCTCGTATTGCGAGAGGTCGAACACGGTATTGAATTCCGGCTCGTCAAACTCGGACGGTTCTTCGACCTCCGCTTCCTCGGGCTCGTCGATCCGGCGCAGGTAGTATTCCTCCAACGCCTCGCGCTCAAAGATGCGCTGCTGGATGCGGTCGGTATGCTCGGAAGAAATTTCCGAATTTTTTGGAGGTTCCCCTACTACTTTGTATGTCCGCGACCAATAAAATACGACAAAAATCGCCGACCAAACGATAGCGAAAACGCTAAAAACGACTGCGGCGATCGTCAAGCGTTTTTTCGTAACTTCCTTCTGTTTCTCGGGTTCCATCGTTCGTTCAAATTATGTCAAAATACGGGCCAAGCGGACGTTCGCACGCGTGGGAAACGCCCGTGTTAATTATACGAAGATAGACGTCCAACGTCAAGTATTTCGCCGTTTCTCACGTAATGACTAGGGGGTATAAGAAGAATATTCCGACGCCTATTCGACGCGGAGTCGTTTCAAAATAGAAAAACGACAAAGACATTTCCGAAGAAATATATCGCAGACAAGAAACAAAGAAACTCTCGGAACAAGCTCGTCCCGAGAGTTCTAACTATCGCTTATCGAAATACCGAACTATCTTACCGCTCAGCGATTCCAAGACGCGCCGACGAACCAGCCGTGCGCGATGAAGTCGTCGACGCCGCCGTTGAGCTTCGACGCGTTGAACCAGTCGTTGAATTCATAACCGCCCTTAACCTGGAAGTTATTGAAGTTCAGCGCGACGCCGAGAGCCGCTTCGACAGACGGAGTCGCGTATGTCTTGCTCGCGCTCGTCGCGTAATAGCCGCCGTCGTACGTCCCTACCGCCGTCGCGGAGATCTCGCCGACCCCGATCGTGCCCGCGCCGCGAGCGAAGACTTGCAGATTCCCCACGAGGTCGCGATTCCATTCCGCGCCAAGGCGCAATGCGTAAGCGTTGAGCGTCGATTCCGCGTAATTCGCGCTCGCGCCGGCGGCGTAACTCGCGTTCGAGCCGAGCGTCTCTTTAAGATGCGTCCAACGGAACCCGAGGAACGGGCGCCAACCCCCTCGACAGCTCGTATTCCATCGCCCGACTTCGATATCGTAGACGTTGAGATTCGCGGTAGCGCGGCCGGTCACGCTCTCCGCGCCGTCGGCCGAAAGGACGCCGCGAGGATCGCGTAAAGCGTAACCTTCGCCGACGCTCGTGCTATCGACGGATCGCGTTCTGTCCGCGCCGTAGTAAGTGTAGCCCGCGACAAGATCCCAGCCGTTAAGACTGCGAACGCCCAACTTCGCCCGAAGTCCGGAACCCGTCGGTGACAACGCGCGCTTGTCGGTCGCGGAGTCTTGGCTCGCGGACCCGATCGTCGCGTAAACGCTATCGGAGCGTTCCGTCTGCCAACCGAGGTATTCGACGTCGGCGATCAAGCCGCTGTACACCGCTTTCGGTTCGCCCATATCGACGCAGCCGTCAAATCCGTAAACGCTATTCGCTTCATAAGTAACGATCGTAGTTCCGTCTTCGCCGATTTCCGAGATCGAGACGAGCGTCTCTTGTTCGCCGAGGCTAGTCGCGCCCCACGCGGCGACGTTTTGACGCATGCCCATCGGGGGCGGCGCGTCGACGCCGAAAGACGGAGCCGTCGGACCATAACAGCACGGCGCGGAGCAGTTGGCGGCCGCCGCGGCGCGTTCCGCGGAATCCGTATACACGCCGACCTTAGGTCGGACGGGCGCGTTACAATTCGTGTTTTGCAGCATATTCGCGTCGACGTAACCGCAACTAGGAACCCCGCCGCAACTAGGCGCGGCGCATGACGGGACAGATTGCACGACCATGCCCGCGCGAGGGTCGTTCGGCAATACAAGTTGCGTGGTCGGCGCGTTAAGTCCGACGGGCACGCCTCCGCGACAGCCGTAGATCGCGAGATTCGGGAACATCATCGGCATGGTCGGCGGCAGATACGCGCCGCCCGGGATCGGGGCGATCAGACCGCCGTTGTTAGCTTTCTTCTCTTTCGGGAGATACATCGGCGACGGGTACTGCGGCGCCGGCGTCTCTTTTCTCACATGGCGTTGCGGCTTCGATTCCGGAATAGGCGTCGGTTCGCTCGCGGACGGCGACGGCGCGGACGTCAACGCGTCGTCGGACGACTGTTCCGCCAACGGCAGCGGCGCGCCGAGGTCGACGCTAGGTTCGTCCTCGACTACCGGCTGAGCCGACGTGAGCGGTATCGCAGTCTCCGCGCCCTCTTCCAACAACACGACTTCTTCTTCCTCGACGACGCCGTCTTCAAGTCCGCCGACGATAGCAGGCGCGGGCCCCGTAAGTGTCGCGGACGCCGTCGGCGCTTCAGGACCAATAACGCCGGGCGCATCCTCGAAACCGTCAAGTTCGAGCGTCGCGTCCGACGTCTCTTCAACGCCGTCGGCGCGTTTCGTCGGATCGGTAAATACCGCCGTCATCGGCTGATACGAATCATGACGCGGCGCGTCGAGTTCCGTCGCCGCAGCGTCGCGCAGTTCGTCGTTGAATTGCGCGTCGCTCAACGCCGCGTCGGTCTCCTCCGCGGAAGGCAGAGGCGCGAGCTCGTCGTTCGGATCGATCGGAGTCGTCGTGGAGGCCGCGACGGGTCGAAACGTCGCTTCGTCGTTTTGTATCGCGCCGCCTAACGGAGCGGGCCCCGCGGGCTGCGGACGCGTCGCGGACTGCTTCGGAACTTGCGGACGAGCCGCGGCAGGTCCTGCGGCGACGGGATGTTGAGCGCCCTCTTTCGGTATCAACGCCGGGGCGTTGGAGACGCGTTTCGCTTTTTGCGCGATCGCTTTTTGCTTCTCGCTCTCCATAGCCAGCGCGAGTTCGGCGTCGACGCCGTCGTTAGCGACGAAACGCATCTGCGTCGAGTTCTCAGTCGCGGGCCGAGTCGTGCCGTAGTTCCCCGCGCGCGGCTGCGTAAACGTCTGCGCATACAGCGGCGCGACGCTAAATCCTAGCGCGGCGCCCAATGCGCAGCACAGCGTTATTCTCTTCATCCGATCCATAGTTCGTTCCTATCCGGAGCGTCATGCTCCCGTTTTCCGATAAGCGATAAGTGAAAAGTCGTGAAGCGCGACTCATACTAACATCCCTTCGCGTTGACGTAAAAGTCGGCTTAATTGATACAATCGTCCGAAATCGTTAAAAACATTTCAAGAAAAAGACCGCTTCATACCATTTTCTTTAAATTTGTAATACAAAAGCGTCGCAAACCCTCGACGAACGTAATTATTACTTGAAACAGCCGCGCCGTTTGGTACAATAGAGTAGAATTTGCGGCGTCCGTCTCGCGTTGAGACCGATCCCTCCCGCCTAATTTTATGGAGCTAAATCATGCGTATCGATCGCCTTGAAGGGTATTTAGTCAGACTTCCTCTGAAATCGCAATTCCGTATTGCCGACACGTCCGTCGATCATTGCACCGTCGTGCTCGCCAAACTTGAAAGTCAAGGCGTTTCCGGCTGGTGCGAAGTCTCACCCGGCAACGATCCGCTCATTACCTCCGAATGGTCCGGCGCCACTTTCTACGCCCTGCGCGACCAGATCGCTCCTCGCGTCCTCGAAAAAGGCGGGATCGCCAATACCGACCTGCTCGAAGAGACGTACGCCAAGGTCCGCGGAAACAAACAAGCCAAAGCCGTTATCGAAGGCGCGTGGCAAGACCTCAACGCGCGTCTGCTCGGTCAACCCCTCTGGAAGACGCTCGGCGGCGAGAAGAAGCCGATCAAAGTCGGTCTGACCTTCGATCGCTCCATCCAAAAAGAAGAATTCTTCACCGGCTTGCAACGCGCCGTCGACGAAAACTTCGCGCGCGTCACGCTCAAGATACGCCCCGGTTGGGACGTCCAAGTCGTCAGTTTCGCTCGCGTCGATTATCCGTCGTGGTTGCAGCTCCAAGTCGACGTCGAAGGCGAACTCGATTACGATAAGCATGCCGACACACTCTACCGCATGGACGACTTCATGCTCAACTGCTTAGAGCAACCGCTGAACCCGCGCGACCTCGTCGCTCACGCGATGCTCAAAGGCGCCGTGCGCACGCCGTTATGTTTAGACGAATCGATCGAATCGCTTGCCGACGCCCATATCGCGTTCGACCTCGAGACCTGCGGCGTCGTCTGCTTGAAGCCCGGTCGCGTCGGCGGTCTCGCGGAAGCGCGTCGTATTGCCGAATTCGCGCAAAACAAAGAAGTGCGTTGCTACGCCGGTTTCGACCTCGGCTCCTCGCTCAGCTATCGCCATCTCGCCGCGTTGGCGTCCACCTCGAACTTCGTGTTGCCCACCGACTATCTCCGCTTTGAGGAAGTCTTTGAAAAAGACACGGTCCCCGCGCTCGCGACCACGCTCGTCGAGGAACCCGGCGACGAAAAGAAAGGCCGACCCGCGAGAAACTTCCGCAATATCGAGCTCTGGGACGAACCCGGTATCGGCGTCGAGCCTAATATGGAAGAACTCGCGCAATACGTCGTCGACAAGTTCGAATACGTCCGCGGTTGAGATAGTCGCCGTTACGCTAGCATGATATAAAAATCAAAAAGACGCCGATCGCAAGACCGACGTCTTTCTTATTTCTCTATATTCCTATATTCTCGGCTTCGCGTTCATTTCGGCGACGCCCCGTGCGCTTGATTGACCAACATTCGTAATTTCGAGACGGGAGAGACGAGTTTCCCCGCCTTAACGTCCTCTTCCGTGAACCGCGCGACAAATATCTACCGCGAGTCGTAACGCTCGAAATCATAAGCGATAAAGATCTCGCCGTCGGCATTCTGACCGCCGTCCGGATACGAGACGTTAGCGCGTTCGTCCAAAACTAGCCCGCCGATCCACGTTTCGCCGTCGTCTTCCGAAAGAAACGCCGTAAGTTGCGCGCGACCTACGTCTTGCGTTACCGGGCCGTTCTTCACGAGCAACAGGTTCCCCGAACGCATACGCCGCACAAAGAACCGCGAAGACGTATGTTTGATATCGGAAGGCCGCCACGGAGCCCACGTCTTCGCGCCGTCCGTAGAATACGATTCCCCAATACCTTGCGTCGTGCGATTGAAGAGTCTGAACGTCCCGTCTTTCTTCTCCACGATGTTATGTTCGTCAAATGTCGAAACTTCGACGGGGACCTCGACGCGACCGTAAAAGTCGAGCGTCGCGCCTTTGTCGGTGGAGATGAACACGTCGGCGCCGCGCAGTTTCTCGTCGAGCTTATACTTCGACTCGAAACGCCAGATCGCGACGGGGAAGAGCCAGCGTCCGCGCGAATCCGCGATCGGTTTACACATCATAATACCGTTGCACAACCGTCGCGGTTCCGACCACCGCGCGTCGACGCCTTTTTCGGGCTCCGTCGTCGTCATTGCCCACACGCCGACTCGGCCGTCCCAGATCTTAGGCGTAAATTGTGATTCCTCGCCCTGAGCCCAGAACAACCACAACTTGCCGTCGGGGTCCGTCCACATCGTAGGATCGAACGCGCGAACTATCCCGGGAGGGTCGATCGCAAGGATCGGGGCCGACCACGTCTCGCCCTTATCCGCGCTATACGCGAGCAAGACGTAGTTCTCGCCGCATTCCTCGACGCCGCCGCTATACCAACACGCCCAGACCCCGCCGTCGCGCGCGACTTCCAGACTCGCGATACCCTGCCAACGCCGATTCGCGTCCGAGTACTTCTCCGGAACGGGCCGCAACACGTCCGGCGCGCTCAAAGGGTCGTCGGCGCGCGCCGCGGAAAACAACAACAGCAATAACGTCAACGCATAGAAGAGATTGCGCATAATGATAGTTCCTTAGTTGCTAGTATTACGATACGAGACGGCGTTCATTATATTCCCGGGAGATCGTAAAGTCAAATCGGGATAAAGAAATAACGCCGAGCGCTCAAATACAAACGCGTTGCGCGACGGCGCGACGACTAGCGCTCGGACATAAAAAAAGAGCAAGAACGCAATACGCATTCTCGCTCTATCTCTACGCGCCAAAGCTCGAAGAGGTCGTCATACGACGTAGTTTAGCGTCGTCCCTAAGGAACGGCGATGGGACCTAAACTCAGCCGATGATCTCCTTGACTTCGACTTGGATGTACGTTTGGCGGTGACCGTTCTTGCGGCGGCTGTTCTTACGACGACGGAACCAGCGAATGACGACCTTGGGGCCCTTGGCCTTGGTCATGACTTCGCAGATGACCTTCGCGCCTTCGACCGTAGGTTGGCCGACGACGATGCCGTCTTCCTTCGAGAGAAGGAGAACGTCGGTGAGTTCGAGAGTAGCGCCTTGTTCGAGATCGCGGAGTTCCAAGAACATCTTACGACCGACGAAGCATTTGTGTTGGTGACCGCCGTCTTTAACGATAGCGTACATAGATCTTATTCCTTTGCGTAAATTCGAGCTTGCGCTCGCGTTACCTAACTTTTCGATCCTCGCGGGATCGTTGCGCCCTCGTTTTATTCCCAGTTTTGGACGCAATACCTATGACCGAACGGCAAGCCGCTCGGGCGCGTCTCAGGCGTTAGGCGCTCTCGCTTGCGCGCGAGCATTAGGCCGGACGCGGCTTTATGGGAACCCATGCGCCTTCTCCGAAGAGCGGCGCGGAGGGAACGAATCAATATAGTCCGTTTATTTTAACTCATTTCGAGTTGTTGTGAAGTCCCCCGGAGACCGGAGCGTCGATTTTTTTACCTTTATCGTCGCGCACTTCGATCTCGACGTGTTCCGGCAAGACGTTTTCCAACCCCTTCAAGACGATCTCGACGTCGGATTCGTCTTCGATCTGCGTGAGTTGGTCGCGCTTCTTGTTGTTGATGTAGTCCGCGACTTCTTCATGCACGCTGACGGTGATGCGATCCACGCGACGGCCTTGCGCGACGACGACCAATTCGCGCATGATCTCCAACGCCATCGTCTCGACCGATTTGATCGACCCCGTGCCGTGGCAGCAAGGACATTCGCGGAAGCTCAGACGCTTCACGCCCGGGCGGATGCGTTGACGCGTCATCTCGATCAGACCGAACGGGCTCGTGCGCATGATCTTCGTCTTCGCGCGGTCCGTCTTCATCGCGTCGCGCAACGTGCGTTCGACGGCGCGGCGGTGCGATTCGACGTTCATATCGATGAAGTCGTTGACGATAACGCCCCCAAGGTCGCGAAGACGGATCTGACGCGCGATCTCTTTCGCGGCGCGGAGGTTCAACTGGAACGCGGTCTCTTCCGGAGAATCGTTCGTGCGGAAGTTCCCCGTGTTAACGTCGATCGCGACGAGCGCTTCCGTTTGGTCGATCACGATAGAGCCGCCGTCTTTCAACATCACTTTGCGGTCGTCGATCGTCGCCAATTCGCGCTCAACGTTATGCTTGACGAACAACGGCTCGACGTCGTCGTAGTACTTCAAGCGTTCCGCGTAACGCGGCATCACGCTCTTCATGAACTCGCTCGCGGCTTTGTAGGCGTTTTCTTCGTCGACGACGATCTCGTCGATCTCGGCGGTGAACGCGTCGCGGATCGTGCGAACGACGACGTTGCTTTCCTCATAAACGCCGACCGGGCCGGGCAAGTTCTTGACGCGGCGGACGATCAAACGCCACAAGCGCATGAGTTGCGCGAGGTCGTAAGCGAGTTCTTTTCTAGTGCGGTCGGCGCCGGCGGTACGCACGATGAAACCCAACCCCTTCGGCGGGTTAAGGTCTTCCACCATCGCGCGGAGCTTGCGGCGCAGCGATTCGTCTTCGATCTTGCGCGAGACGCGGACGTGACCAAGGTGCGGCATCAAAACGAGATAGCGACCGGGGATGCTGATGTACGTCGAGAGCGTCGGACCCTTCGAGCCGATGCCTTCTTTGATGACTTGAACGAGAACTTCGTCGCCTTTCTCGAAAACGTCTTGAATAGGCGGCTTAACGCGCGGACGACCGTAATCGCCGTAGTCGTCGTCCCCGCCGCGGTGGTCGTGACGCATATTGTCTGCCGGCGGTACGAAATTCGGCGCTTGCTTGAAGTAGTGCGGCTCAACGTCGCTGATATGCAGGAAACCGTTGCGGCCGACCCCAAAATCGACGAACGCCGCGTTGATGTTCTTTTCAATATTGACGACAACGCCCTTGTAGATATTATTGACGTAGTTGTCGATATTCTTACGCTCGACAAAAAGATCTTGCAATACGTCGTTCTCTACGATCGCGATACGGCACTCTTCCGGCTGTCTCGCGTTGATGAGCATCTTTTTAGTCATGAGGAGAGACTCTTTCTAGACGATGAAGGCTGAACTACGACGCCGCAAAAGCGCGTCAGGTCTCGTCGACGATATAAGAACGAACGCGCTTCGGAAAGATCGTGCGGAACAGATCGGTTTCCAAGCCCAGACAAACGAGGATCTCGCGTACGCCCGCTTCGGGACCCGTCTGCGCCGCTAAAACAAGACGCAGTTCCGCGGTCTCCGCGGTCGCGCCGTCGCTCAGCGTCAACTCCATGACGGGTCGACGCGCGTCGATCGGCTTACCGTTCGTCTTGATCGCTTCCACCGATTCCGCGCTCAAGAACGTCGCGATCTTCTCGCCAAGTTCTTCGCGCCGCGCGACGGGCACGTTCATTACATACTCAAACGCCTTGGGTTGCTGCTTAGGATGCTTCTCTTCCAACGCGACGACTCGAACAAATTCCAGTCCGTCGACGCTCACCGCGTTCAAACGCGCGCGAAGTTCGTCGGCAGGAATATCTTCTTCAAGTATCAACTCCATCGCCTCGTCGTCGCTAGAAAAACCTAGCGGCAACGCCGACAGATAACTCACGCGCGGCTTCGGGTGAAACCCCTGAGACATCGCCAACGGCAACTGCGCGCGACGCATGATGCGTTCCATAGCGCGCAACAGATCGTGGTGCCCTATGAAACACAAATTACCTTGCTTGCTGAAACGCAGTCTGTATCGCCGACGACCCATCGAGTTCGATCGTTTCGACACGTCTTAGTCGAAACGCCTTTCATTTAAAATGCTTACACGTGGCGCGTACGCGCGCTCCCCATTTCAGCTAAGCAGACTTAGCCCGAGTTCCAAACGGATCGCTCCGCGTGGACGGAGTTGACGCGTGCGCGTACGTTACGAATATACGAAGGACGGCGCGTTAATTTGCATAACCACGCCGTCGTTGATTTCTACTTTACTTGTATAGTTTACCTAATCCGCGCCGCTTTACAAGTAGGGAAAGGCGCCGAATAACAAAAAGGACGGTTTGCGTCAACAGCGAAACGCAAACCGTCGTAACGACCCTAATAACCGGTATTCGTCCGATCTCGCCAGTCGCTGCGGAGCAACATCCTCACCTCCGCCGCCGACTCCATCTGCAGCGCGCGTTGCGCCAACTCCGCGCATTCCGCCATCGTGTAGTAACTGCACACCTCTTTCAGCGGCAAGACGCGACCCGGCGCCACGCTGATCGTACGCAAGCCCAGTCCGAGCAACAACGGCAGGTTCTCCAACACGCTCCCCATTTGCCCGCAGATCGAGACCGGCTTGCCGTACACCTTCGCTACTTCCACCGTGTGCTTGATCATTCTCAGCAACGCCGGCGCCTCTTGCGTGTACAACTCGCTGACCGCGGGGTTCGTGCGGTCGCAAGCCATCGTGTACTGCAACAAGTCGTTGGACCCGATGCTGAAGAAATCGACGTCGCGCGCGAAGAGCGACAGCGTCATTACCGCCGCCGGCGTCTCCACCATCACCCCTAGCGGGATCTTCGGATCGAACGGGATCTTGCGCTCCACCAACTCGTCGCGAACGTCGTTGAAGATCATGCGCGCCTTGCGGAACTCCATCACCGTCGAGACTAACGGGAACATGACCGCGAATTTTCCGTAGACGCTCGCGCGGAGAATGGCGCGTAGCTGCGTGCGGAACATATCGCCGTTGCGTAACGAAAGTCGGATGCTTCTCAATCCCAAGAACGGGTTCTCTTCGTCTTCCGGCGTAAAGCGCAAGCCGTTGGGCACTTTGTCCGCGCCAAGGTCGAACGTGCGGATCGTTATCTGCTTGCCGTTCGATTTCAACGCGACGTTCTTATACGTGTTGAAGTGCGTCTCTTCGTCGGGCAAGCCGCCGTTCGGGTTCGTCATGAACAGGAACTCCGTGCGGTAGAGCCCGACGCCCGAAGCGCCGACTTCTTCCAGGAAATCCGCTTCGTAGGGGAACTCGATATTCCCTTTCAACTCGATCTGTTGTCCGTCTTTCGTAGTCGCGGGCTTATCGTGATACAACTCGAACAAGCGCGTGTGCGTCTGTTCCGCAAGCTCCTGCTTCTTACGGTACTGATCCAAAACGTCCTGCGTAGGATCCAAGATCAGCTTGCCTTGGTCGCCGTCCACGATCGCGATCGTAGATTCATTCGCTTTCGCTAAGAACGGACCGACGCCAAGAACCGTGGGGATACGCATCGCCGACGCAACGATCGCCGTATGACTCCCGATCGCGCCGTTTTCCGTAACGATCGCCAACGCCTTGTCCGCGTCAAGATTCGCCGCGTCGTTCGGCTTCAAAAAAGACGCCGCCACGATCGCGCGTTCCGCGCTCTCGTTGACCCCGCCAACGCGGATCGACAACAACTCGTGCAACAAGCGGTCTTTAAGATCGAGTACGTCGTTGGCGCGCTCCGCGTAATGAGGATCCAACCCTCTCAAGCGATTCGCGTATTCGTTTAGCGTGCGATCGACCGCGTACTCGACGTTGCACAACTCCGTCGTCACCATCGCGCGGATCCGTTTACGAAGCCCCTCGTCGTTGATCATCAACAGGTACGCGTCAAATAAACGCCCAAAATCTTCGCCAAGTTGTCTGGTCGCCGCGTCGCGGTTATCGCGAAGCGTCGCGCTAGCCCCCTTGAACGCAAGATCGAGTCGCTGTAATTCCGCCTCCACTTGCGAGGCGTCGATCGTCTCCAGTTTCTGCGCGCCTACGCGATCTCCCATCACTATCGAGAGTTTGCCGATCGCCACGCCGGGATACACCGGTACGCCTTGATATATATTCATCTACGCTATCGCCGTTTGGATAAAAAATTTGCCCGACGCCGACGTCAAAACAACGTTGGACGCGGGCGAAACACTGATAAAAAACGCCCAAGCGCTCGACAAGGTTCAAAGACCCGCCGGCGCGCTCGACGCAAATTCGTCTTCGTAGAATTTGTGTTGGAAGAGCGTCTCGATCGCTTCAAACGCGGGCGCCTCGTCCGCGCCGTCGATCTTCAACGTCAACGATTCCCCTTGAGGGCACATCAAACTCAAGAGGTCGAGGCAGCTCTTGCAGTCCGCTTCGTACGCTCCCTTACACAACT
The DNA here is from genome assembly GCA_045599605.1 of Thermoguttaceae bacterium. Lineage (GTDB taxonomy): Bacteria > Planctomycetota > Planctomycetia > Pirellulales > Thermoguttaceae > RUG369. Next base: position 6,044 of record JAZRWE010000028.1, on the reverse strand, counting down.
TGACCTCCGACGCGTATTTCATCGCCGTCTTACAAACTATCGACGCTACGCGAACATGGAAACCCGCGACGTTTTGTACGGTCAATTCTTTTTCGATCATAACAAAGGCGCTTTCTTCTACTACGACTCGCCGTTAGGCGCAATAGAAACATCGTCTAAAAAACTAGTAAATATCGACGATATTTCTCTCAATAAACGAATTTACCCGCGCTTGCTTCACACAAAAAAACGACGAACGCCTAAAAAAGACGTGCGTCGCGCGGTCTATTTTCGTTCTTATTTCTATGTCTCGAAACTATGCTGCGCTTCAAGACCCAAACGTCGACGCGCGGAGCGTCGCCGGACGTATACACGTCCTATTATTAGAGTATGCGTTCGCGCTCGCGTCGTCGCAATATTTTGACCGCAAACGCGTTCTTTTTCCAATTCCTAACGCTACAACAGGTATTGTCTACCTATCTTACGACTCAACGCGACTCAAAGCGAGTCTTGTTCGTCGAGCGACGCGACAACGTCGGCGACCGTTTGGCTTTGTTGCAAGAACCGCGCGAAACCTTCGTCGCGCAGGTTCGTCACCGTGTATTTCAACGCCTCGAGACGATCCGCCTTAGCCGCGGGTTCGTCGGGACAAACGAACAGGAACAGCAACTTGACCTTTTGACGATCCAAGCTGTCGAAATCGACGCCTTCTTCGCTCACGCCGATCGCGCAAGCAAGACGCTTGACCGCGGGATGGATCGTGTGCGGGACCGCGTAACCGCGACCGACGCCCGTCGTCCCCAGTTCTTCGCGTTTCACGATCGCGGCGACGACCGCGTCGACGTCGGCGGGATCGAGCGCGGGCTCAAGATCTTCAGCAGCGAGATTGATCTCGGAAGAATTCTCAGCTTGGTTTTGCGCCGGATTCGCGAGCGCGCCGACCAATTCGGCGATGACTTCGTTCTTCTTCGTGGCTTTCAAGTTCGAAACAATGGCGCCCTTGAGGACAAAATCCGAAAACTTCATAATATTTCTCCTACGTGCGGGCGTACGTCAGCCCCTACTGCAAGCGGAAAACGTTTCTAAAATTGTCCGCGTTCGCTATACGTCGGGACACTCTTCCACTCGCTATTTTATCGAATATTCTCGTTTTGTACAGTATAAAAACGCGACCCGGATCTAAGAAACGACAAAAACGTCATTTTTTACCCGATCGCGTCAATTCTCTTACGGTCGCGTAAAGATAAAACTTGAACGACGCCGTCTCGCAGTAACACGCGCAGACGACGTCGAGCTAGATTCGCGATCGATACTAAACTAGATAGCGCTCATTCTTCGGTTTCGGGAGTCGCGTCCGCGGAATCCAAGAGAGAACGGATCTCGCGAGCGTCGCGCGCGTCTTTCAATGCGTCGCAGAACGTTTCCGCGCGGAAGAAATGAGACATGTATTGAAGCGCGGCAAGATGCTCGCGTTGGCAATCCACAGGCGATACGAGCAAGAAGAACAACTTCACTTTCTCGCAATCCAAGCTGCTGAAGTCGACGCCTTCTTCGCTCACCCCGATCGCGCAGACCGTGCGAGCTACCCCCGGAGTCTTCGAGTGCGGCACGGCGATTCCGCCGCCGATGCCCGTCGTGCCGATCTCTTCCCGACGGATCACGCCGGCGAAAACGTCTTCAGCGACTTCCGCGTTAAACGCGTTAGCGTCGCGAAGCGCGTCCACCAATTCACGGATCGCTTCGTCGCGCGTCGTAGCCTTCATTTGCGTGATAATTGCGTCGCTTTGGACAAAATCGGAAAATTTCATTCGAATAAACTCCTGGGAAACGAGGACCTATACGCGTTCATTCGCGTTGATTCGCTACCTGCCGCCACCGCGCGGACTTCTATATATGCGCCGTCCGTTCGACGCAACCATTAAAAAAGATTATACGACCTCGCGCTATGAAAAACAACCCCTTTAATCAAAAAAGAATCGTTCGCGCGAACAAAAAAATACGACCGACCTATTCAACATGTCGGTCGTCGCGACCAAATGTAATTTCCGTTACAGTTTGACGCGATACCGCGCGTCGCTACGCTAGTCGACGTTACATAACGCTCCGCGACTACGCAAACGCGCGTATCTCGGCCTCGCGACGATACTCCGCCCTACGCGCTCGCGTCAACGCAAGGACGTCGGACAAGCGTCGCGGACGACTCGCAAACTCATTTTTGGGAATCGGCTTCCGTGAGAAGGTCCCAGACTTCGTCGACAGATTCGGCGTTCTTGAGCGAATTGAGGAAATCGTGGTTCTTAAGATTGCGCGTGACGTGTTCAAGAGCGCGAAGATGTTCGCCCGGACGATCGGGCGGAGAGATGAGAAGGAAGAGAAGATGGACTTTTTCTTGGTCGAGAGAATTGAAATCAACGCCTTCGGAGCTGATAGCGACGGTGCCGACAAGGCCTTCAACGCAGAGCGCCTTGGTATGCGGGACGGCAACGCCTTGACCAATGCCGGTCGTGCCGAGGTCTTCGCGACGCATAACGGCGGCAATGATATTCTCGACTTCCGCTTCCGGAACGCCGCCGGACTTCGCCAACGATACGACCATCTCGCGAATCACGTCCGGCTTCGCGTTGCTTTCAAGTTCCGTAATGATAGAATCGCGTTGGATAAAATCGGAATATTTCATTCGTCTTCTCCTAAAAAATCCGGACTCCTAGCAAAAGTCCAAAATCACCTGTTCTAAGCATGAACGCGGTCGATCGCGTGACGTCGTCGTTACGCCTAAAATTTTCTCACGCGGCGGCACAAATTGCTTCCCCAAGATTTTAACGCTTTTTATCCTTTTGTATAGTATCCTAAGCGCCCCTAATGAAAAGAAAATACAAAATTGTCGTAAACTTATTTTAAACACTCCACAATTTAACAGCAATACGCAATACTGTTGTCTTAATACCCGTCAAGAAAATTTTTGAACAAAACTTGTTGGTAGTCGGCCGATATCCGTATAATACAAAACAACAGAAGACGGAACTTGTTCCGCGAAAAGTCTTCCCGGAGCGCTCGCCCAAGCGCGTTGAAGGATAAGAAGACGAAGAAAAAGCTCGTTCAAGAGCTAAGGCGTTACGCCAAACTATTTTAGAGCGTAGGTTTTCAATCGTCGGATCGCGAGCGCTTACACGAGCGTCGCGAGAATGGCGAATGTAAGACCTTACGACTCAGGTCGAAAGTTCTCCGCCGAGACGTTGAGTAAGGCGTAAGAGCGAAGGTTCAAAGATTAAGACCCCGCGCGAAGTCGCGCGCTTCATCATCGCGACCGTTCGTCGCGCGAAGCGCGTTCCCAAGCCGAGCGCGGGCAACTGTTCCTCTCTCTTCCTCTTCCTTTTTACGCGGCGGCGTACGGCGCGGGCAGCCGCGCATATGACCTAAAACTCATGTGTGGGCGCGCGCGAGCGGCGGCGTACAGCCGTAAGTGCGGGACTCGTTTTCCGAGCGCGAGTTCGGATCGCAACTTGTTTTGCGAGGCGATTTTTCTTAACGTCGTTTCGGCGGCGTTAAGGGAGCTTTCAGTAGCCGAAACGCCCCTATTCCAAAGCGACGGCGGGTAACGCCTTCCGACGCGCGAGACTTCTCGTAAGTCCTGCGTAAACGGATCGCCGCCAAGTTCGTTGGGGGAAGGTCCCTTCCTAAGCGTCGTATTTGCGGCGTGATAGGATCAAGCCTTTCGTAAAAGAGAGCGATCTCTTTTTTCGTCGCGCGCGTCGCGACGGGCGAACCGGTTCCGTCTTCTTATTTCATAAGCTCAACATCCACAGATACGAAAGTTAGACAACATGGCCGAATCACGCAAAAACGGCGCCGCCGTTCAAACTACGTTTACGAAACAGAAGCGCGAACTCGCCAAAGCCAACGAGTTGATCGCGTCCATACGCGCGCAAGAGAAGCGTTCGCAACGCTTTTCGCCCGATGGAAAATTACAGACGGAAGAACGTGAGACGTATCTGGTCGACGAACCGGAAAATATTGCCGCCAAAGTATTAACTATCGTCGAATCGGTCGTGCGTCAACACGGCTCGCGACAACGCGCCAACGGCGTCAACACCGGCGCGTTCGAGTTCCGCGATATCCGCGTCGAACTGACCGTCCCGCAATTACGCGCGCTGCAAGAAGCCGCTAAGACCATACGCGCGCTCGTTGAGAAGTTACCCGTCGAGAACAAACGATATATGCCTAACTGCGAGATCGACGGCAGACCCGCGTACGCGACTACGATGGAACAGGTCAAAGAGCGCAAGACGCGCTGGGTCCCTTATGTCGATAAAGATTCCCCGAAACCGCTCACTTACGCGGAGGAATACGACGAAGTACTCTACCAAACTCGCCAAGTCACGATCGATCACGGGCTAGCTACCTCCAAGATCGTCGCGCTCAAAGAGATGGTCGGCGACCTCGAGTCCGCTATCCAGATCGCTATCGACGAAGCGAATGCGAAACCGCACGACCAAGACGAGACGCTGAACAAGACGATCGGACTCATTACCGCCGCGTTCAATAACGCTATCGACGGCTGAGTTTACGCGCGACGCTAACGCGACAAGAAAACGCCGAGCACACAAAAAAGCGCTCGGCGTTATTTTTTTACAAAACGGATTTGCAACGCCAAGAAAAAACGAAACGCCGAGGTCCGCGTAAGGTCCCCGGTGCTTCTTATCATCTCCTAACTCATATAGGCGTTGAAGTTAATACCAGACTCCGTTTAACGCGTCATGCGACGACGGAGCCACGACGGTCGTTGACTTTATCCTTAAACTTCTTCATCTGTTGCGAAAGCTTATCGACGATCTGATCCAGACACCCGAAGAGTTCGCCGCCGGAATAAGCGGCGCGGAAATCTTTCTTCCAGTCGGTGAGAACCGCGACCTCGACGCTCAGCCAGTCCGTCTTGTCGAGGTCGACGAGGATCTGGATACCGCTGACGCGATCGATATAACGCTCGAGTTTCGCGACCTTATTCGCGATCTTTTCACGGGTAACGTCGCTCAATTCACCATGACGAGTAATGATCTGGATATTCATACTGTCTTTCTCCTTTATCTCCATGTCTGGGAGAGCTGGAAGTTCACGAAGCGTCGTTAGCTTTGTTATCAAAGGACAACTGCTCGACGCGGCAAAAAAACAAGCCCGCGTATTCGCTTCGCAGTGCATCGTAGTTCACAACTCAGATACGCTCAACGCGTCTCCGCGTCGTTCTACATTCATCATACTTATTAGTACGTCAGAAATCAACAGAAGTTTCACACAATTCTAAAAAAATTCCAAAAATTGTAAAAATTTCTTTTTTCCCCTTATGTCCTCTACGGCCGGACGGGCCGGTGGCGACGGCGCCACTCCCGGATCGCGCTACCGCGCGGACGTCGGATCGTCGCTCGCGTTGCTCGCTCATTGCGCGCGTAATATTCCGCTCCCGTTGCTCGCTGGATTTTTTGTGAGAAGTGAGTGGATGGATCGTCGCTCGCGTTGCTCGCTTATTGCGCGCGTAATATTCCGCTCGCGTTGCTCGCTTGTTTTAACGCCGCCCATACGCCCACGACCGATCTCCGAGCGCTAGCGAGGTTAACCGTGAATCGCCAGTCACGGGCGCCGCATGGCGTCGGGTACTACGCCTACGACTGCACTCGACCGCATCCCGCCAACGCTGTTCGCGCATCTCCACGCCACACATACGCCCATGACCAATCTCCGAGCGACAGCGAGGTTAACCGTGACTCGCCAGTCACGGGCGCCGCATGGCGTCGGGTACTGCGACTACGACTGCACTCGACCGCCCCCCCGCCAACGCTGTTCGCCATCTCCACGCCACCCATACGCCCACGACCGATCTCCGAGCGACAGCGAGGTTAGCCGTGAATCGCCATTCACGGGCGCCGCATGGCGTCGGGTACTACGCCTACGACTGCACTCGCCCGCCCCCCGCCAACGTTGTTCCCCCATTTCCACGCCACTCATACGCCTACGACAACGCTCCCCCACGCCATCGCTGTTCCCCTATCTTCACGCCGCCCACATGCCCACGAAGT
>JAZRWE010000027.1:0-46737 GCA_045599605.1 Thermoguttaceae bacterium | reverse complement strand
CTTATAGCTGACGATATAGCCGGTCGCGAGCGAATTGGCTTTCCAGGAAACTTCGATCGAACTACCGTTGACGACGAGCGTCGGGGAATCCGGCTTCGCGAGTTTCGACGGCGCGGCGGTCGTGAATTTGACCGCGGTCGTATACGCGGAGTCTTTGGTCGTTCCGTCCCCCTTCGCAAGGACCTTCCACTCGTATTGGGTATACGAATTCAGATAGGAGAGCTTCGCGGAGTTTTTCGTCACATTCACCATTTGGAAGCTAGCGCCGCTGCCCGCGACGCGATACGCGACGGTATACCCGGCGGCGTTGGCGACCGCGTTCCATTTCAACGTAACGATCGTGCCGTCGACCGTGGACGTCAGGCCGGTCGGCTTGGGCAAGGCGCTTGTCGCGGCGGTCTTAGCGACGCTCGGATCGCTGTAATCGGAGTTGACGCAGCGAATGTTGTCGCCTTTCGCCTTGATACGAACGTCATAAGAGGTGTTGGCGTCAAGGCCTGTAAGCGTATAAGAGTTCGTCGTAGCGCTCTTGGTCGTCCACGTGGGATCGGCGCTCTTCTTATAGCTGACGATATAGCCGGTCGCGAGCGGATCGGCCTTCCACGAGACTTCGATCGTATTACCTTTAACGACGAGCGTCGGAGGAGCCGGCTTCGCGAGTTTCGACGGCGCGGCGGTCGTGAATTTGACCGCGGTCGTGTACGCGGAGTCTTTCGTCGTTCCGTCGCCCTTCGCAAGGACCTTCCATTCGTATTGGGTATACGAGTTCAGGTAGGAGAGCTTCGCGGAGTTTTTCGTCACATTCACCGTTTGGAAGCTAGCGCCGCTGCCCGCGACGCGATACGCGACGGTATACCCGGCGGCGTTGGCAACCGCGTTCCATTTCAACGCAACGATCGTGCCGTCGACCGCGGAGGTCAGACCGGTCGGCTTCGCCAACGTCTTTACGTCGGGTACGCCGTCTCCCTTCACAACGACTCTCGTATCAGCAAACAGCGTGCCGGAATACGCGCCGGTACCGACGGTTATGACCTTCAACTTTCGCCCAACGTCGGCGGAGGTCGGCGTATAAGACGCCTTCGTCGCGCCCGCGATCGGGACCCAGATATCCTGCCCCGTAGCGGCAACGCGCTCGTAACGATACCATTGATAAGTCGCGGTCGCGGCGCCGCTCGACAACGTCGCTTTTACCGCCGTTCCGACTTTGGGCGCGGTCGTGGAAAGCGCGATCGACGTCAACTTCGTCGTCTTGTACTGAGGGAGCAGATCGGCAAAGCAAGGATCCAAATTCCATGCGTAGTCATATTGGTTCCACCAAGTCGTGTATATCGCGCCAACGTTCCTTACAGGAACACTAATGCTGATAAGTTCGTCGATCGCCTTCATATGCCCCAAGATATTCTCGTTGGACCCCCAATCGAAGTAGACGGCGGCGAGCGTACGGAATCCTTTATTGGCGAAGAACGCGTACGCGTCCTTGACGGCGGCGGCTACTCCATCAGCGGTCTTGACGCTTTTCTCGTCAAACCAACAAGCGATGATGATATCCTTGGGGATATAGTCGACAACCTTGCTCAGATCGCCGTTAACATAATAATAGTCTTTTGTCGCATTGAAGTTGGGGTCGATCATATCGGACCACAGGAAGATCTCGGCGTTCGGATTCACCGCTTTGATCTGGTTGTATTGATCGGTAATGCAACGTCCTAAGAGCTGAGACATGTCGTAACCGCTATTGGCGCAGTCCTCGCAAGTACCGGCAACGCGCAGTTCATCGGTGGAAAGAAACCACGCATTCGGCTCAAGGATACTTTGAACCGCCGCGACGGCGTCGGCGTAGTAACCTGATTCGAGCGATGCGGTAAGGCACGTCGCAACTTGCGGTTGACCTATAGCAAGAACCGTAGCGTTATAGTAGCTAACGCGAAGCGACTTCTCATTTTTAATACGGCTAGAGAGCAATTTCAGTGGTACAGACTCCGAATTATCCGTATTGTGCCCGTCAGCCACCAATGTTCTAGTATCAAGTTGGCTCTCAAACTCATAATCGACGCCGCGCTGAAACACCGTTTTGCCGTCTGCGCTAGTAACGGTAACAGGCGTACCGTCACGCTGAATAACGTCCACAAAGCCTGCTGTTTCAAGAGTAACGTCGTCGATATAGACCGAACCGTTATTAAGCGACGCGCCTACGGAAATGTAAATTACAACATTACCATTTTCGTCAACTTCATTGCCTTCGGCAGAAACCTTGAAGAAGTTGGAATAGCACTTCTCCCACGTGGTTGTTTTTTCCTCCCGACGAGTCTCCCCATATGCAGTGAACTGCTTATAGTAAGGACCGCCATACGTGTTATAGGCTTGGAAGATCAACGTACCATCTGTCGTATCTGATTTAGCGTTCACGGAGATACGATAGTAAGTATCAGGCTTCACAGTAACTTTATACGTAACGTTCCCCGCATTGACACTAGAACTGTAAGTGAATTTAAGAGAACTGGAACCGGAATGGTGAACGTCGCTTCTGTAGGTCAAAGAGCTAGCGTAGTCCTGAAAGGCAGCCTTACTCAATACGTTCCCACTCCACTTCTCCATATCGTCGACTAAAAAGTCGCCTGCAGCTACCGGATCAAATGTCGCAGTAGAGGCGCTGACCTTCATCGGCACGTCGGTAACGAATAGACCTTCCGCAAGATTCGCGTCATAGTAGTACTGAAGCGTATTGTACCCCGTTGCGAAAACAGTGGGAACGACCTCGATACCGTATTGTTTCGCAACCGCCGCGACGGCCTTGACATAAGGAACGAGATGAGTGTCGATCGACGTAAAATTAGAAGCGCCGGCGTCCTCAATATTGATACGCCAAAGCATGCTGTTTAGCCCCTTAGAGGCTGCTTTTTGAATCGCATCAGCGGTCGGGCCTTTGTCGTTGAACTTACGAGTATTATAATCCCAATCGCCTGCGTCCATATGCGAATCCCAATAGAACATCCGCTTGCTATAATTACAAGCGTTTTCGAGCGTCGCGTCGGAAAGTTCGACTTCGTCAAGCGGAATAACGCCGGAATCGTCGGCGACTTGCGCGCACAGGTCGGACGCAAATTCCAACGCGGCGGCGTCGGCGACGAACCCTGCGACGTCAAGCAACTGCCGATCCTCGAGCGCTTCAAGGCGCATCGCGCGAGTCTTTTGGCGTTTGGCGACGTCGTTCTTGTCTTTACGAGAGCCAAGCTTCCACAAAGAATCAATGACGCTCATCAAATTCTCCTTTTTTGTATTTAATATCTGAAGTGTTGTTTAATTGGTAACAGCAACGCCTAACGCTACACAGCCCCGATCGTAAGTATTTATCGTTATGAAACCGCGTCAGAAGCTCGAGAAGTCCTCCGGCAAACGACATTTTAAGAAATTCTATCCCAAAACTGAGAATTCGATCGGTATGTTGAACGTTACGTCTTACTCACCCTCTTTTGGTATTATACCCATAAATCACTTTAACCACCACTCAATCTCTAAAAATAGTCCAAAAAAAATAGCAAAATCGCTAGAAAAACAAAATTAACAAGCTCTTTTAATATATTTTTCCTCGTTCGACGCGTTCGAGAATGCGTAATTCATTATGGCGACGCTTCCCAACGGAACGTTGTGCCGGCACGCAAGGTAGGAACGCATCTATTGAGTAGAGGAAACAACTCTATCAAGAAAGGAGAGGGCAAGTCAAACCGCCTTGGTTTTCTATTTGCCCAAGCAGTTTCAAACACCGACTTTCTTCAAAAACACGCGCGCCGCGGAAGTCGTCCGCCCTCGTCGGAGAGCGGAACTTCCCGCGTTCACGGCGCGAACCCCATAGCGCGCGCGTCTTTTTTCAGCTTCGCGCCCAAGGCGGGGTCTTTACGGACGCCGAACCCGTTTTCATAGCATACGCCAAGATAATAGATCGCTTCGGGGGCGCCTTTTTTTGCCGCCTGTTCGAAATGTTTTGCGGCTTCGACATGGTCGATCGGACTCCATAGCCCGCTGAGATAGCTCTTGCCGACGACCGTGAGCGCTTCGGGGTCGCCTTTATCCGCGGCGCGCTTGAACCATTTCGCGGCGCGTTTTTCGTCGCGACGCGCCCCGAGACCGAGGAAGAGACAACGAGCCATATTGCACATCCCTAGCGCGTCGTCGTTCTTCGCCGCCTTCTTGTACCAATAGAACCCTTGATACGGGTCGACCGGGCGCCCTATTCCGTTCTCATGACACATCCCGACATGCGTCTGCGCCAACGCGTAACCCTGCTTGGTAGCCAGGCGATACCACATATACGCGGCGTCGGGGTCGTCCATGCAGCCGAATCCAAGGCGATAACATTCCCCCACGCGATCTTGCGCCGCGGCATAGCCCCTGTTGGCCGCCTTCTTAAAATATTCAAACGCTTTTTCCGCGTCCGCTTCCGCGCCGCCCTTGCCGACCGCGTAGTATTCCCCTAACGCAAATATCGCCGGGATATGCTTTTTACCCGCGGCGTGCTTGAGGAGCTTGAACGCCTCCGCCTCGTTGCGCTCTACCCCGACGCCCTTCTCGCTCATCTTCGCTAATTCGTAATACGAATCCAGGTCGCCCGTCTTCGCCGCCTTGTAATACCATTTCGCGGCCTTCTCAGGAGAACGACCGATCCCGGCGGCCTCGACGCCCTCGGCGTACGCGCGCGCTAAGACCGGATACGCCAACGCGCATTCCAGCGACGCGGCCTTGCGGTAACCTCGATACGCTGTCGCTAAGTCGACCTCGACCCCGACGCCGCGCTCATAACAACGCGCGAGATAGTAATACGCGTCTGAAAACTCCAACGCGATCGCTTTGAGGTACATCTTCCGCGCTTCCGCGCCGTTTCGCTCGACTCCGCGCCCCTCTTCATAGCATTGCCCTAGAAAGATATAAGTCCCCGGGTCTTTTTCGCCCGCACGCGCGAGCGCGGCTTCAAATTCCGCTTTCGCGGCGGCTTTGTCGGCGTTATCGCGGTCGGCGACGCGCTTGCGCTCAGTCGCGTCTTGCTTGCGCTTCTTTTTTTTCTTACCGCCGTTAGCGTTGGTCTTATTCTGTCCAACGTCTTGCTTATCTTTTTTCGCGACATGGAGTTGCGATTCTTGTTCGTTTTCGCGCGACCTGAGCGAGTCGGCGACGAACCCGACGAAGATACGGTCGTTTTCGCAAAGTTTCGTGAGCGGGATACGATAAGCCTGACCGTCGTCGCCCACCAACCTGACGCGTTCTTCCAACGCCTTGACGGGGTTCCTATCAAGATCGAACGCCGCGGCCAGCGTTCTACCGTTCGTCAGCGTCCACGTTCGCGAACGCGCGATCTCCTCGACGGAAAGTCGTTTCTTACCGCGAGCGTTGTTATTCTTCCCCGAAGCCATTTGCAATACCTAACGATCGTCGACGCAAAAGATAGAGCGACGCCTCCTCGGAAGAGACGCCGCTCCGCATATCATATTAGAACTCGGTCAGTCCCACTTAAGTCTCGCCGCGTCAAAGACGGGGCCGTCGACGCAAGTGCGCTTATAATCCCACGTTCCGTCGTCGGTCTTCCAATCGACGACGCAAGAGAAGCAGATCCCCATGCCGCACGCCATCGGGGATTCCAACGAGGTCCAGCATTCGCAACCCTTTTCGGCGCACCATTTCGCGACGGCGCGAAGCATCGGGCTAGGACCGCACGCCAAGACTTGGACGTCGGCGGGATCGAGATCCGCGTCGAACAGTTCCGGCAACACGTTCGTCACAAAGCCTTTAACGCCGCGAGAACCGTCTTCCGTCGCCAAGCGCACGTCGGCGCCAAGACGCTCGAAATCGTCGACGCAGATCGCGCGAGCGGCGGAACGCGCGCCAAAAACGTAGGTCGTTTTCGGGGCGTTAGGATCGGTCGTCAGCTTCTTCACCAACATATAGAACGGCGCGCAACCGACGCCGCCCGCAACTAAGATCAGACGCTTAGGCGCGTTAACGCGATCCGCGGCGCACCAACCGTTGCCCAACGGGCCCCAGTATTCGAGTTGTTCGCCAACGCGGACGTTCGTGAGCTTAGTCGTCGCCTTCCCGACGACGGCGTAAACGGCTTCGACTCTGCCGGTCTCAGGATCGGCGTCGAAGATCGCAAACGGTCTTCCCAAGACGGGGTCGGCGCTATTGGGGAGTCTGAGCATCACAAATTGGCCCGGCTTCGCGAGTTGCGCAAATTCTTTTGCTTCCCACGCGACCTTCCACGTCGATTCGCCGATCTGCTCGTTGGACAATACAACGCCGGTCCCGCAACAAAGGTCCTTGCGCTTCGAAATACAGTCGCACATAACTACTTCTCCGGTATCGATCTATCTTTGACGCGTACGTAGTCTATCAACGCTTTTTCTTCGCCTTGAACGGTTGACGCCCTTTGGCCCCGCCGGAACTCGCGACGCGCTCGGGAGCGCGCCACGCGATCGCCTGCGTGCGGCGTTTGCGCGGTTTCGACGCGGACGCGTCTTCGTTGAAGGAGTCGCGTCTGCCGGGCGCTTCTTCGCGCGAGAACTTCTTGGGTCCGATCGTGCGTTCTTCGTCGTCGTATTCGCGACGCGCTCTGCGGCGTTCGTCTCCGCGTTCCTTAGCGCGGAACTCTTCGCGGAATTCCTCGCGCGGGGCTCTGCGGCGATCGCTCCAATCCTCGTCGTCTTCTTCATAGCGACGCGGACGGTCGTCGTCGAAACGACGCTTCAGTTGCGACTTGACTTCGTCGTGGAAATTCGGGTCGCGTTTCTTGACCTTCTTCTCGACCTTTCTCGCGCCGCTCTTCTTCTCGTTCGCGGCGGCTTCTTTTTCCGCTTCGCGTTCTTCCAGTTCGGAGACTTCCAGCGGGCGTTGTCGCAACGCGACGGGCATGCCGCTCAAATCGAGCGTGCGTTCGTCGGGTCGCGTTTCCGCCATGCGGTAGAGGTCGGCGACTTCGCGCGGCGTGAGCTTGCGGTATTCGCCGGGCGCCAGCTTCGTCAATTTGATCGAGCCGACTTGGATGCGCTGCAACTGCATGACCTTATGGCCGACGCGCGCCAACATACGGCGGATCTCGCGGTTCTTGCCTTCTTTCAGCGTGATCTCAAGAACGGAACTGAGTTTATGACTCGATCGTACGACGACGTCGTCCGCTTGCACGACGCCTTCGGCAATGTGTACCCCGCGCTTCAACGCGTTCGCGAGGTCGTTGTCGACAAGACCCGCCACTTGCACGCGGTACTTCTTCGGGACCTCGAAACGAGGATGCGTAAGACGTTCCGCCAACGCGCCGTCGTTCGTCAACAAGATGAGCCCTTCGCTGTTTTGGTCGAGTCGTCCGACGGGGAACAATCTGCCCAGTTCGCGCGGTATGAAGTCGACGACGCGACGGCGACCGGAGGGGTCGCTGTTGGTGCAAAGAGTGTTCTTAGGCTTGTTAAGCGCGACGTAGATCGGCTTGGCTTTCGGCAACGCTTCGCCGTCGACGCGGATCTTCTGTTCGCCGGGCTTAACGCGGACGCCGAGTTCGGTGACGATCTTGCCGTCAACTTCGACGCGACCGTCGACGATGAGTTCTTCGCAAGCACGGCGGCTGCCATAACCGGCGGCGGCGAGAACTTGTTGCAATCTGCGACCTTGCAGATCGTCGGAATCGCTTTGCACGCGCGTCGTTACGTTAGAAGTCGCGAAGACGGATCTCGCGGCCGCGCGTCGATCGTTCGACGTCAGCCTCGATCGACGCTTCTGTCCGCGCGAGGGATCGAGTTTCGGTTTGCGAGCGCCGCCGCGCGTATTGGATTCTTGACGCGCGCCGCGTCCGCGCCCGCTTGCATTGTTCTGACGCATAATATTACGGTTCTCCAACTAAAAAATCTTCCATGAACCGCGGCGTCGAGTCGCACTCGTATCTCGCCGCGGTCAGGCGTTCATTATAACAGTCATTCGCGCAAGTAGACAGGGGGCGCGAGCTTGAATTCATAGCATTTTTTCACGAGAACGCGTTATTATCCGCAATGTTAAAGCAAAACTAGATAAAAAAAACGGACGCTCGACCTTTCTTCGGCTGTCAAAGGTCGAACGTCCTGGTCTGCCATCGGGGATCGCACAGAACGTTCTATGCGGAGCAGACTTTACGAAGCCTCTTTTCCGCAGTTCGGCAAAGAGGCGCATACCCGATATTATGCTAAAACTCAGATCGCGGCGGAAGCGCGTTCGAGGTCTTCGAGGATATCTTCAATATCTTCGATACCGACGGAGAAACGGATCATGTCGGGCTTAACGCCGGCGGTGAGCAGTTGTTCGTCGGTGAGTTGGCGATGCGTAGTGCTAGCGGGGTGAAGCACGCAAGACTTCGCGTCGGAGACGTGCGTGACGATGGAGACGAGTTCGAGTTTCTTCATGAACTCTTGCGCCGCGTCGCGACCGCCCTTGACGCCGAACGCAACGACGCCGCAACCGCCGTTAGGCATATACTTTTGTTGCAACGCGTGATACTTGCTGCTCGCGAGCCCGCTGTAATCTACCCATGCGATCTTGTCGTTGGCTTCGAGATATTCGGCGACTTTTTGCGCGTTCTCGGTATGACGCGGAACGCGGAGGTGCAGCGACTCGAGACCGAGATTGAGCAGGAACGAGTTCTGCGGCGACGGGATCGAGCCAAGATCGCGCATGAGCTGCGCCGTGCACTTGACGATGTAAGCCAAGCCTTGGCCGAATTTCTGCGTGTAGATCATGCCGTGATAGCTGTCGTCCGGTTCGGTCAAGCCGGGGAACTTCGCCTTATTGGCTTCCCAATCGAACTTGCCGCTGTCGACAATAGCGCCGCCGACGGCGCAGGCGTGACCGTCCATGTATTTCGAGGTGGAGTGGACGACGATATCGGCTCCCCACTCGATCGGACGACAGTTGATCGGGGTCGGGAACGTGTTGTCGACGATGAGCGGAACGCCGTGGTCGTGCGCGACTTTCGCCCAAAGCTCGATATCGAGAACGGCGGAAGAAGGATTGGAAATCGTTTCGCCGTAAAGCGCTTTCGTGTTCGGCTTGATCGCCGCCGCGATCTCTTCTTCAGTCGCGTCGACAGGAATGAACGTGAAGTCGACGCCGAGTTTGCGAAGCGTCGTGTTGAAAAGGTTGTACGCGCCGCCGTAGATCGCGGAAGAAACAACGACGTGGTCGCCCGCGGAAACAAGATTCAATACCGCGTAATGGATCGCCGCTTGACCGGACGACGTCAACATCGCCGCGGAACCCCCTTCAAGCGCCGCGATCTTAGCGGCGACGAGGTCGTTCGTCGGGTTTTGAAGACGAGAGTAGAAATAACCGGAAGCGTTCAGGTCGAACAGATCGCCCAGAGACTCGCAAGAATCATAGCGGAAAGTCGTGCTTTGATAGATCGGGATCTGGCGCGGTTCGCCGTTCTTGGGTCGGTAACCGGCTTGTACGCATTTCGTTCCAAGGCGTTGAGTCATGATCTATACTCCTATATCCGTAGGGCGCAACTAATTAGCGGCGCAATTTTCGGCAACCTCGAACCTCGCATCCCCTCGCGAAGATCTTATTTACCTGTCAAAACAGTAGGTTATTATAATCACTTAATCCTATCGTCAAGGTATGATTTTAGAAAAAGAACTATTTTCCTACTAAAAAAGTATGTTTTTCATTCCTAACTCCGCTAACGAGCGAGGGAAAGAAAAACTAGTCGGCGATCTTTTTGATCATAAGAAGTCGCTCGAACCCGGTACGTTCGTGGATGAAGTTTCCGACCTCCTGATAGCCTTCGCGAATGAAGTTATTGCGACTAGGCCAGTTATGAGGAGAGACGATACCGGTGAGCCATTTGAAGCCTTGTTCAAGATAACGGCGTTCAAGTTCTTGGAAGAGCAGTTGCTGCAGTCCTTTACCGCGGTAATTGAAATCGACTTGGATGAGTTCGACGTAGGCGGCTTGACGCGCTTCGACGATCCCCTCGGGCAAGACTTCGCGGAACATATCGAGTTCGACGTCGCGATAAGAACCGACTCCGACCGCGGCTAACGCGCCTTTTTCGTCGTAAACGCCCAAAGGCAGATAGCCGGGAACGCTAAAAAATTCATAGAACTCTTGTTCGGTCTCGTCGCAGATGTACCAACACTCGCGTTCCGTGTCCTTGATAGAGCGCAAGATCTCCTCGCGCATTTCGAAAGAGCGTTGCGCGGCGGCTTCGTTATCGCATAACGTAAGAACGTAATTTTCGGGCAGTTGGATCGTCATAGCAGCGTCGATGATCGATACGAGATCGTAAAAAAAGGTTGAAAAAAGGCTCCCTCGCGCTAACGAGGGAACCGAGAGTTCGTTACGAAACTACGCGTGGCGGCGCGGCGGCTCAGACGGACGCGAGCGCTTGTTCGAGGTCGGCGATAAGGTCGGCGGTATCTTCGATCCCGAGAGAGAGACGGACCATATCGGGTCCGACGCCGCAAGCGACGAGTTCTTCGTCGGAGAGTTGGCGATGCGTGGCGTTAGCGGGGTGCAACACGCAGGATCTCGCATCGGCGACGTGCGTTTCGATAGCCGCGACTTGGAGCTTCGACATGAACTTTTCCGCGGCGGCGCGACCGCCCTTGACGCCAAAGGAGACGACGCCGCAACTACCGTTGGGGAGGTACTTTTGCGCAAGTTCGTAGAACGGGTTGCTCTTGAGGCCGGGGTAGTTGACCCAAGCGATCTTGTCGTTAGCTTCGAGCCATTCGGCGACTTTTTGGCCGTTTTCGGCGTGACGCTTCATGCGGAGATGGAGCGATTCGAGCCCGAGGTTGAGATAGAACGCGTTTTGCGGTGATTGGATCGCGCCGAAATCGCGCATGAGTTGCGCCGTGCATTTCGTGATGAACGCGCCGCCTTGGCCGAATTTTTCAGCGTAGACGATACCGTGATAGCTTTCGTGGGGCGTGGTGAGGCCGGGGAACTTGTCTTTGTGCGCCATCCAGTCGAAGTTGCCGCTATCGACGACGCAGCCGCCGACGCCGGCGCCGTGACCGTCCATATATTTCGTGGTGGAGTGCGTCACGATATCGCAGCCCCATTCAAACGGACGGCAGTTGATCGGGGTCGGGAACGTGTTGTCGACGATGAGCGGAACGCCGTGTTCGTGCGCGACTTTGGCGAAGCGTTCGATATCGAGAACGGCGAGCGCGGGGTTGGCGATCGTTTCGCCGAATACCGCCTTCGTGTTCGGCTTGAACGCGGCGTTAAGTTCTTCTTCGGTAGCGTCGGGACGAACGAACGTGAAATCGACGCCCATGCGACGCATCGTGACGTTGAACAAGTTGTACGTGCCGCCGTAGATAGAGGACGACGCGACGACGTGGTCGCCGTTGCCCGCGAGATTGAACGTAGCAAAGAAGTTGGCCGCTTGACCGGAACTCGTCAGCATCGCGGCCGTTCCGCCTTCAAGCGCGGCGATCTTCGCGGCGACGTAGTCGTTCGTCGGGTTTTGCAGACGCGTATAGAAGTAGCCGGACGCTTCGAGATCGAAGAGCTTGCCCATCGCTTCGCTAGATTCGTAACGGAAAGTGGTGCTTTGGACGATCGGGATCTGACGCGGTTCGCCGTTATTAGGACGATAACCGGCTTGAACGCACTTAGTTCCAATATGTTGTTCCATCTCGTTCCTCTCATTAAGCCGCTAATGAGCGCGGTAATACACGCGCGTTTGCCCCCGACGTATTTGAACGTCCGTAAAACAACGATTCTTATTTGCAAACGCGCGTTGCGTCTGGTATACTGAAAACGACGAGGCGCGAAAACGGCGCGGTCGTCGTACTTCCGGTCATTATACCCGCGCGCAATGGAGTCGATAAGGGGTTTTTATGAAAAAATATCAAACGTCGTCGCTTAGTCGGTACTGCGGTATCTTACTATGTTTATTTATGTTAACGTCCTCCACGCTCTTTGCCGACGAAAACGATCGTAAAGAGATCGAACGCCGCATGGACATGATCGTCGATTCGTTATCGGACGCGCCCAACTACGGCGCGCGCGAGAAGAGCGACGCATTTTGGTCGCATCTTGCCGACGTCAATAAGGAGCGCGTAGTCAAGGAAGCGGAAAAGTTCTTAGCGGAACCGCCGACGCGTCTAACGTCGTCGCTCTATCACGAGTTCTACGGCACTGGGAATCGCGATCACTATCAAGGCCCGTATTTCCAGACGATAGCGCAAATGAACGCGTTCAACTTAGCGGAACGCTACGAGAACCAAGGTCGGTTCATCGAGCCGCTGAACAAAGCGATCTTAGCGTTTTGCGACCTGCCGTCGTGGTTGCTGCCGGCGCACGACTCGAACGCGTACGTCTGGGACGGCAAGTATACGTATTCCGATCTCGGGTCGACGATGCTCGGCGCCCAAATGGCGATCGCGCTGAACTTGCACGCGGATAAGTTGCCCCCCGCGACCGTCGAACGCGCTAAGAACGAGATCGAACGACGACTGCTGCAACCGTATCGCGAAGCCGTTGACAACGCCGACCTGCCCGGGATGTTCTGGTTGCGCATCGTCAGCAACTGGAACGCGGTATGCCACGCCGGCACGATCTGCGCCGCGCTCAACACGCTGGATTCGAAGAAGGAACGCGCGTTCTTCCTCGCCGCGGCGGACTACTTCTCGGAAAAATACTTCCTGCCTAGCTTTACCAACGACGGTTATTGCTCTGAAGGTCTCGGATACTGGAACTACGGGTTCGGCAACTACATCACGCTCGGCGCGATGGCGCGCAACGCGACAAAGGGACGGCTCGATATGTTCCGTTTCCCTAAGATACGCGCTATTCTCGATTTCGGTCCGAATCAAGAACTGTACAACAAGAACTTCGTCGCGTTCGCGGATTGCGGAACGTGGGCGACGCCTAGTCCGTTATATACGGGTTACCTCAGTCGCTTGAAGGGTTACGGTTACACGGAATACGAGAATCGCGAGCTTGGTCCGAATTTCTACGCCGGCGATCCCACGATCGTCTTCGCGTTCGCGTTTGACGAAAAGATAACGCTTGCGGATAAAACGACTTCCAAAGCGTATGAACCGCCGCTTCGCAGCGACTTCCCCGACGCTTGCGTGACGATCTGCCGTCCTAATCCGAACACGACCGGCGCGTATCTTGCCGCCGCGTTCAAAGGGGGCAATAACAACGAACTGCATAACCATAACGACCTCGGGTCATACACGCTGATTGCCGGTAATAAAGTCGGAAACGTGAAAGACGTGTTCGTCGTACGCGACCCCGGCGCGGAAACGTATACGGCAAGGACGTTTGGCCCGCGTCGCTACGAAGGCGAATTGCTCAACTCGCACGGCCATCCGGTCCCGGTAGTCGCGGGCAAACTACAGTCCCCCGGCGCTCAGGCGCAAGGCAAACCGCTCTCGAAGCGTTTCAATTACGCCATCGACACCGTCGCTTACGACCTCGCGAGCGCTTACGACGTCCCGGAATTGCAACGCCTTACGCGCACGTTTGAATACGGTCGTTCCGCGCGCGACAACGCCGGGTTCTTCCAGATCTCCGACGCGGTCGTTTTTGAGCCGGGTAAACCGCAAGACTTTGAAACGGCGATCGTTACGTTTGAGGAACCGGCGATAACGTGTTACGCCGACCGTATTGAAGTCAAGATCGGGATCGCGACTCTGACTGTGACCGCGCACGACCTTAAAGGGAACTGGGCTCGCCTTGAAACGTATACCTCTATCGTCGGCGAAAAAGACGACTCCGTACCGAACAAACCGACGCGCGTCGCGTTCAAACTCGCCTCGCCGATCGAATCGTGCGTTATCGTGCAACGCTTCGAGATCGCCGACTGACCTTCCTTACCCCCGCACAGGAGAATATGAACATTATGAAGAGATATTATTTTCTAACGAAAGCGACGCTTTGCGCGTTGACGTTGTTCGCGTCGACCTGCGCGATCGCGACCGCCAACGACCAAGACCAAGCGGAGATCCTGAAACGCGCCGCGCAGATCGCGCCCGCGCTCGCCGACGCCCCGAATATCGGCGCGAGAGCCAAAGATCGCGCGCTGTGGGATAAGCTCGCCGCGAACGACGCCGGCAAGAGAACGATCAAGGCGGCGGAAGGATATATGGACGCGGAACTGCCCGACCTGCCGGAATCGCTGTATAAAGAATATTACGAGAACGGCAATCGCTCGCATTACCAAAGCGCTTACGGGCGACTGACGACGCGTATGGACCGTCTTTCGCTTGCGGAACAGTACGAAAATAAAGGTCGTTTCCTTGACGCGTTGAACGAGACGATCGTCTACTTCTGCAAACAGCCCTCGTGGATGTTGCCCGCGCACGACCGAAACCACGTCGTCTACGACGGTAAAGATATCTATTCCGACCTCGGCTCGACGCTCGCCGCCGCGAAGCTCGCCGTCGCGATCAACCTCCACGGCGACAAGTTGCCCGCCGAGACCGTCGCGATCGCGAAACAAGAACTTGAAGAACGCATCTTGAAGCCGTATCGCGATTCCGTCGTCGCCGAGAAACCGAATAGCGGCATGTGGTGGGTCCGCACGGAAAACAACTGGAACGCGGTATGCCACGCCGGCACGATCTGCGTCGCGCTCAACGTCGTCGACTCGAAAGAGGAACGCGCGTACTATCTCGCAGGCGCGGACTACTTCTCCGAAAAGTATTTCTTTGAAGGCTTTACCAACGACGGCTATTGTTCGGAAGGCATGGGTTACTGGGACTACGGCGTCGGCAACTATATCACGCTCGGCGCGCTCGCTCGCGTCGCTACTAACGGCGCGTTGGACCTCTTCCGCTTCCCGAAGATGCGCGCGATCTTGGATTACGCCCCGACGCTCGAGATCGACCGCAACAACTACGCCGTCTTCGCAGACTGCTCGATGACGGCGCGTCCCTCCGCGGTATACGTCGGTTATCTCAGTCGCTTAAAGAATTACGGTTACACGGAATTTGAAGCGCGCGGTCTCGACGCCAACTTCAAGAGCATAGAAAGCATCGACGTCGTCTCCTTCGGTTTCGACGAAGAAGTGACGTTCGCAGGCTCGCCCGCGCAAGCCGAACGCTTCACGCTCCCGATCCGCACGGACTTCCCCGACGCTCGCGTCACTATCGTTCGTCCTAACGCCAACGCGAGCGGTCGCTACTTTGCCGCCGCGTTCAAAGGCGGGCATAACGCCGAGATGCATAACCACAACGACGTCGGCTCTTACACGCTCATTATGTGCGACGCCGCGGACAAGAAAGCCGCCGACCTGTTCGTCTGTCGCGACCCGGGCAGCGAAACGTATACAGCGCGCACGTTCAGCTCTCGTCGCTACGACGGCGAACTACTGAACTCGCACGGACATCCGGTTCCGGTAGTCGCCGGGCAAGTTGCAGTCTACCGGCGCGAAAGCGGAAGGCAAGATCGTCTCGAAAGCGTTTAGCGACGACCTCGACGTCGTTGAGATCGAATTCGCGTCCGCGTACGACGTACCGACGCTCAAGTCGTTGACGCGTAAGTTCGAATACGGCAGAGCGACCGGCGCCGACCCCGGCTACTTCCAAGTGACCGACGAAGCGCAATTTGAAGAAGGCAAAACGGAAACGTTTGAAGACGCTATCGTTACGTTCGAACAAGTTGAGATCGAACAAAACGGTAACGCGCTCGTTATCAAGATCGGCGACGCGGTCGTCAACGTCAGCGCGAAAGCCGCCGACGGTAGCGAACAAAAGCTGATCGCCGAAACGTCGATCGTCGGCGAAAACGACGACGCCGTCGTGAAGAAGCCGACGCGCGTCGCGTTAAAGGTCGAAGGCGCCGTTAATTACACCGCCGTAACGCAACGCTTCGAAGTCGCGAAATGAGATAAATTCTAAACTAGACATGAAACAACGTCGCCCGTAGACGAGGTAGATCCTTATCTACGGGCGACTTATTATCATTTGGCGCGATCCAAGATCTGTCCGATACGCGCGCGCCGTTCCACAAAATCTTTGGTATCTTGAAAGACGTTTTGCAATTCTTCCAACGCGTTAACGTCGTCCAACTTCTCCACGCGTTCCTTCAACGCTTTGAGGTCTCTTTCGTAAACGTTATTGAGCCATGTCGTTATGACGCGCTGATAGATCGTCGCCGCGCCGTTCGGTTCTTCCGTCGCCATATATTTCTCCAACTTGTTATATTACGCGCTTTTAGTTACGCGCGACGCGAACGAAGACAAAAAACCTCGCGACCCGGGATACGGATCGCGAGGACGTATTCAGTTCGTTATGCGTAACGCGTTACGCGAAACTCATTTCTTTTCTTCGTAGTATTGCTTGATCGCCTTCATGACGTCGGTCGGGTAATCCGTGGCGAAAGACGCGCAACCGTTATCGAAGAGGACTTTATACGTTTCGTACTTATTGCCGTTGGTCCAAGAGAGCGTTTCGAAGATAACGCCCTTCTTGCGCAGTTCCGTACCGCAGTAACGCAAGACTTCCGGAGACGGCTTCACGTTGCCTTCGGCGTCGACGGTAACGTGGACTTGGAGCGCGTAAAGTCCTTCAAAGTTTTGCGCTTTGACTTCGTCGAAGCGAGCTTTGAGGTTTTCCGGCGTGCCGGCCCAGGTGGTGGGCATCCACAGCATCGCTTTGGAGCGCGGCGCGAACTTCTTCCAAGTCTTGAGTTCGTCGTAGTTGGAGGACGCAAGAATGATCTGGGAATGGACGGCTTCAGTCGCTTTGGCAAGGACTTCGAAATCGACCTTCTTAACGTCGAAGAAGACCATACGGTTCGGATCTTCTTGGAGCGCGGCGATCATCTCGTCGAGCGACGCCATCTTTTGTCCCTTGAATTTTTCGCCCATGTAAGCGCCAACGTCGAGTTTGCGGCATTCTTCATAAGTGAAATCGCTGACGCCCATCTTGCGAACGTCTTCCGGCGCGTCGGGGATAATGCGTTTGAAGTCGTTATCGTGGAAGGACATGATAACGCCGTCTTTGGTCATGCGAATATCGGCTTCCGGAACGACGCCGTTAGCCCACGCGATACGGAACGTATCGAGCGTTCCTTCCGGCGCTTCGTTACCCATCCCGCGATACCCTTGAACGAGGATCTCGTCGATCGGGATATTGTCGCAAACGTTCCAATCCTCGGGGGATTCGGCGTAGAATTCGTCGATAGCTTGGAAGGTCAGATCGGGACGGTCGGAACCGAAGCCCATCGATCCGAGACGGAGCAGCTCCTTATAGAATTCGACGTCTTTTTCCGCTTCCGGGCAATCCTTAGTGCGCCAAGGCATCGTTTGGAACTCGATACCGCGGCGACGGCATTCGTCGGCTTTAGCGCGAATGCACGCGGCGGACGGCTTAAACTCGCCGTTGGCGTCTTTAGCGACGTGGATCTGCAAACGCTTGATCCCTTTGAAGTTGGCGGCGCGGAGCGTTTCAAAACGCTTTTCGACGTCTTCGTCGGTATAGCGCCCGAGTCCCATCCAGAGCGTGGCGTCGTAGTCTTGACCGCAGATATCGGCCCACTTGGCGAGATCGTTTTCGTCGCCGCTCGTCAGCGTGATCTGGAAGCGAACGTCGTAGACCGCTTTCGCAAGTTGTTCAAAATCGACCTTCTTGACGTCGATAACGATCATACGGCGGATATCTTTTTTGAGCGCTTCGACGATCTCTTCAATAGAGACGACTTTCTCGCCCTTGAATTGTTCGCCGCGGAAAGAGCCGATATCGAGCGCGCGCACTTCGTCGTACGTCATCGATTCGACGCTTTGCTTCTTGAGCTCTTCGGAGGCGTTGGGGAGAACGCGCGCGAAGTTGCCGTCGTGGAACATCATGATATGACCGTCTTTAGTCATACGCACGTCGACTTCGGGGATCCCGCCCATACCCCAGGTGAGTTCGAGTGAGGATAAGCAGTTCTCGGGCGCAAGGTCGCCGGCGCCGCGGTGCGCGACGACGGTGATGGAACCGCGCTCTTTATTACGGATCGTCCATTGCGCGTCGGCGGCAAAACTCGACGCGGCCGTCGAGAATAGCGCGGCGATCGCGAGCGCGGCGCTAGTCAAAGCATAGGCGCGTTTCATGATCAAAACCTTCTTTCTGATAAGGATATAAAAAAACAGCGACGCGAGACCAAAGCCGATCCTGCGTCGCCGCTATATTTACGTCGACGTCGATAGATGCGTCAAACGCTGTAAGTAAAATGTTTCAGAGGATCGCGTCGCCTTCGACGTGCGTGGCGTCGGCGTCGTCGAGCGTCGCTTCATGAGCTTCGCCGCTGCTGAGCTGCATACCGCCCTTGCCCCAGTATTGAGCGCGCAGGCCGTCGATCGCCTTGAAGACGTTGCCCGGTTCCGCCATGTCTTTCATGAAGATCTTGGAATCGGATTTATCGGACGGGGTATAGAGTTCGATCGTGCCGACGCCCCCCTTAAAATACTTCTGAACAAAGGATTGGCTTTGCGCGATATCTTTGATCTGCCCAATGTGCACGGAGTCGGTGCGCTTATTCAGGATCCCGCGAGTAACAAGGAACGTCGTCGCTTTCGGATTATCGGGATCGATACGAAGTTCATAGAACGTGCCGTAGACTTGGACGAGCCAGTACGTACCGCGCCAGATCCACAGCGCGAGCGGAACGCCAAGGCAAACGAGCCAGATCAGCGTAAGCTTGGTCTTCTTGGAGACGCCAAAACTCCCCTTCTTAGACGCGACGGAATTGGCGACGGCGACAGCTTCGGGCGAGGCGGAGTTGACGATCTCGTCGGCTTCGGCGACTTTCTGGGCGGGCTCGGCAACGTCGACGCTTTCTTCGTCGGCGGATTCCGTAACGTCATTATCGGCGGTAGCGTCAACGTCGTCGGCTTCGGGCGCCTCGGCGTCGTCGAGCGCGAGGTCGATCGACTCGTCTTGCGCGAACGCGAGTTGCGCAAACGCGGAGACGTTGTAGGCGGCGGACGCTTCCTTCGGCTTATCCGCGGCGTCTTTCTTCATGACGCTGCAACTGCAACGCGCGCCCATAGCGATGAAGGCGATCGTTACGATCGCAAGGATAACGATCTCCGGATAGTACGCCTTGATCGACGGACGACCGGAGGTCCACATATCTTTCATATTAGAGTTGTTGGGAGTCGGCATTACTTGTATTCCTATTGGTCTATGTATTTCGGACGCTCGCGAATCGAACCGCGTTCGCTCGTAAGCTAGTCGTTGTTTCTATTATATCATAGTATGCGAAGAATTACGACTTAAAAACGTCGCGTTTTTGGTAAGTCGTATGGAAGAGCGCTTCGCGCGTCGCGTCGCCTTCCGCAGCGACAAACTTTTCGTAGAACGCTTGCAACTCGGGGTTGTCGTCGGCAACGCGCGCGTCTTCCGCTTGGTCGAGCGCTTGCAGCCCTTTGGCGCGCTTGCTTCTCACGCCGTCGTCGGGGCGTTCGCCGTCGCCGAGTTTCGGCTGTCCGCCGCCGCCAACGCAGCCACCGGGACACGCCATGACTTCGACGAGGTCGTAATCGAGTTTACCCGACTCCAACAGCTCGCGCGCGGCGTCAAGACCGCAGACGGTCGCAAGACGCAGCTTGTATCGTCCGATCGCCAACGTCGTTTCGCGCAACCCGCGGACGCCGTCGACTTCTTTCAGCTCCATGATCTCCGCCGTCGGCGCTTCGCCCGTCACATCGCGATAGAACTGCCGCGCTACGGCGCGAGTTACGCCGCCGGACGAACCGAAGATCGTCCCCGCGCCGCTACCGGAGCCTATCAACGGGTCGCATTCGCTCGCGTCGGCTTTCGTCGGATCGATCTCGGCGTACGCAAACCAACTGCCGATCTCGCGCGTCGTCAGGACGTAGTCGAGGTCTTGGAACTCGCCGTCGCGTTTCCAGTACTTCGCGGCGGTAACATTCTCGGGCCTGGTCGCTTCGTACTTCTTTCCGACGCACGGCGCGATCGCGACGTTGACGACGTTCTTCGGGTCGATCCCCTTCTCTTTCGCGAAATACGTCTTGATCGCGGCGCTCTGCGCGAGTATCGGACTGCGCGTCGTGGAGAGTTGCGGTATCAATTCCGGGAAGAACGTCTCGACGAACGTGACCCAGGCGGGACAGCAGCTCGTGAACATCGGCCCTTTGACGCCGTCGTCGAGCCGTCGACGCAGTTCCGCGGCTTCTTCCTTCGTAACGAGGTCGGCGCCAAACGTCGTGTCGAAGACGTAGTCGAATCCCAACTCGCGCAACGCCCCGACGACGCGTTCTTGGATGTTGGCGCCGTAATTCAATCCGAAGAGCTCGCCCAAGGAGACGCGCACCGCGGGCGCGGTCGTCGCGACGAAGACTTTGTCTTTCGCGGGGGCGTTCCCGGCCTCGCGTTCGTTCAGTTGACGGTAGACGGTCGGGAAATGCAGCTTCTCATGCAGCGTGTTGTACGGACAAGCCGTCACGCATTGTCCGCAATGCATGCAAAGGTGGACAAGGGACGGCGCCAGGTCGGAACGCTTATACCAGTGCGCGATCTTCTGCTCCATGCACGCGGCGTCGCAACGCCCGCACATCATGCAGCTCCTCGCGTCTCTCGCGATGGCGGGATTCTTAGAATCCGGCTTGACGACCTGCGGCATAAGACCTTTGGAACGGAAATTCCGACGGTATTCCGCGTACGTCTTGAACCCGTCAAGATCGTAAGGCGGTTCGGAAGCTTCCGCAAACGCCGACCGTGCGTCAAATTTACCAACGCTCAACAACCCGATAGCGCCAAGCGCTCCTTTTTTCAGCGCGTCGCGCCGCGACGATCTTTTATCCGTCATTTGAAGTCACCCTTATGCGTTATACTCTTTTCACTAGTACCCTCTAACTGTGTATTATACACATTCGATAATGTTTTCACAAGGATTTTTTAGCATATACAGAAAAATAGGTATAAATCTCACAACGTCTTAAAATCCGTTTAGTTTCGTTAGATAAAATAGGCAAATACTAAAAATCGAGGTTGAAAAAACGCGCCTTCCTCGTTATATTAATAGAATTAAGATGAGAATGCGGCATTGTCGTCGCATCGACGCCGAATCGACGGAAAAACGAAAGGACGTAACATGACAAACAGAACCAACCGCAAAGAATCGCGCCGAGTTTCCGCGATCGTTTGGGCGTTCCTGGCGACGTCCTTTTTCTTACTCGGTTCAATGTTTTCAGCGGAACGCGCCTACGCGGAACCGGGCGACGATATGATCAACGCGGGTCTGGCGCAGCACAAGAGCGCTAACTACACGCAAGCGATCGCGCAATTTGAGAATTATATCCGCACGTACCCTAACGGACGTTCACGCAACCAAGCGGAACTATTCGCGGGGCACTCCTACATGTTGCGAAACGAGTACACGACGACTCAAGACGCGAGCGCGGCGCAGCGACACTTCAACTACATCTTGAATCAAGGCAGCGCGGCGACCTACTATAAAGAAGCTCTCTTCCACACCGGTCACCTCGCGTACGATATGCGCAACTACGTCAACGCGCGCGATTATCTCAATCAGTTTATTCAAGCGTATCCTAACGACGCGTTGACCCCGTTCGCATACTACTATCTCGCCAATACGGAGACTAAACTCGGTAATCTACAAGGCGCGGCGGCGGCTTACGCAAGAGCGCTCGCCATCGACAACAGTCCCAACTCCGCCATCCACTGGAACTGCTTGCTAGAACGCGCTATCGCCATTGGCAAACTCGGCGACTACGCCAACGCGGAAGCGGAATTAGACAAACTCGATCGCACGCAGGGCGTCCCCGTCGACGTCGCCGGACAAGTCGCCGTCCAACGCGCGTTGTTGCAATTCGTGCAACAAAACTATCAACAGGCGATCAATATCCTCGAAGCATTCGTCAGAAAAGCTCAAAGCGGTTCGCCGAACTCGAACGCGCCGGACCTCGTCGCAGCGGTCCAAGCGGCAAAGCTCTACGAAGCGTACGCATATTACGCGCTTAAAGACTATAACCAAGCGATCAGGATCGTCGAAGACACGTTTGAGAGAAGCGGCAACTTACTTCCGCCGGCCGCCGCGCTCTTGAAGATCAAGCTCCTCGTCGCCACGAAACGTCTCAACGACGCCCAAGCGCTGCTCAATAACTTGGAACGCTCCGATTACGGACGCAATAATCCCGACGTAGTCGTCTCCTATCGCGCGCTCATCACGTTGATGCAAGGCAACTACGACGCCGTTATCGACTCGCTGTCGCGTATGCTCGACGTCCGCACTCGCGGCGGTTACACCTCGAGTTCCAGATATCCCTCGCCGCAGAACTACGGAACAAACAACTACGGCTTCCCGACGACGAACAACAGTTACTCATACGGCGGAGCTCCGTCCACATACGCTAACGGCGGGACTGCGGGTTCAAACTACAACAACGTTCAAAACAACTACGGTCCGTCGACGAACTCGTATAATAACGGTACGACGAACAACTCGTACTATCCTTCCGGCAATCCGTTGACGGTCGAGATCGTCTACTTCACCAAGGTCGGCGGTCAAAATCTTGAACCGATCGACTGCGTGGAAGCGGTAGGCATTCTCATTTTAGCGCACGCCAGTCGTTACGCGCAACGCCGCACTCAACAAGACTACGACCTGCAAGACGCGATCTATCGCGAGTTGGTCAACTTCGCGGCGTGGAGCAAGGAACCGACTATCGATATGCTCGTCAAGGCTATCGACCGCCGTCGTCAAACCGCGTTGCAGACCCCGATCGCCGCGGCAAACGACCCGACGTACATCGTTACCCCGTATGTCTATAACAACTACAACGCGACGCCCGGACAATTCAACGACCCGACGAAACCGTCGTTCGACCGTCCCGACTACTACGTCTACGGCGCGTCGAACAACTATAACGACTATCGTCCGCAGAACTATTACACAAGCGCCGAATATCAGTGGGGTAATCCGTACACCAACAACGATTACCACGGCGGCAACCAGAGTAATTATCCTAACAACAATAATAACAACGCGAACAATAACGCGCGTCCCAATTACGGTCCTAACGGTCAGCAGAACCAACAGAACCAAAACAACGGCCCTAACGGTCAGCAGAACCAACAGAACCAAAACAACGGTCCCAATGGTCAGCAAAACCAACAGAACCAAAACAACGGTCCCAATGGCCAACAGAACCAAAACAACGTTCCCAATGGCCAGCAGAACCAACAACAGCCGAACAACGTTCCGAACGGTCAGCCGAATAACGACCTCAACGCTCTGCAAAACCAACAACAGCCGGAAGAAGAGCAGCACATCACGCCGACGGAAGCTCAACGCGCGTTAGACAAAGCGGAGACGTTCTTCCGTAATCAAGAGTTCTCGCGTTGCAACGAGACGTTACTAGAGGCGTTGCTCTCTTCGGAATCGTTCTGGAAGGACGTGCCCGCGATCGCGCCTAAGATCGCGCTACTCCGCGGCAACGCGTTAGTCATGCTCGGCAAGAGCTCGGAAGCGCAGATGTCGTATCAAGACGTTCTCAACAACGCGCCCGGCACGCCGGAAGCGACGATGGCGGCGACGTTCATCGGCTTGAATTACGACCGTCTTGTCCGCCACGAGGAAGCGGTGCGTTATCTTCGCATCGCGACGGCGAGCGGCGCGACGACTCCGTTCTCCGACGCCGCGTATTACTATCTCGGTATGAACGAGCGCGAACGCGGCAACGTCGAATTCGCGAAACAAGCGTTCCTACGCATCAATCGCGATTACCCCGACAGCTCGTATTGGAGCCACGCGACATGGGCGCTCGCGCAGATCGAGGCGGACGAACGCGACGACAAAGTCGCCGAACGTCTTGTCAACGAAGCGCTAGGCAATAAGCCCGACGCCGCTATCATCGACTACTTGCTCTTCCTCAAAGGCGAGATCGCGTTGCGCGCTAAGGATTACGAAAAAGCGCTCATCGCGTTCGATATGATCGTCGACCAGTACCCGGATAGCGAATTGTACGCGAAAGCGCGCAACCGTATCGCGGCGATACCCGAGAAGTATCGCATTATGGAAGAAGAGATCTTGGAAGAACTTGACGACTACGAAACGTTGAACCTTCAACAACGTCCCGCGTCGCGACCCGCGCAACAAGTCGCCGCCCCGCGTCCGCAGACCGCGGCTCCGCGTCCCGTCGCGCCGAGAACGAACAACGCGTTAGACCAATACGACGCGGAAAGCTATCGTCGTCCGACGCGCGAAACGGGGCTGTCTAACGCCTCGAGCGAAAACCCGCGGTCTTCCGGTTCGCTTCCGAAGGCGACGGCGGGAAAAACGCCGACCAAAGAATCTTCGACGTCCTCTTCTTCGAGCAAACCTTCGTCCTCGAGTTCGTCCGGTTCTCGCACGTCCACGCGTTCGTCCTCGAAATGACGCGTCAAGTTCGATCTATTTGTCAGAGGTCGACTTAGAAATAAAATAGCCGCGCCAAACTGATCGCAGTTTCGGCGCGGCTTGTTTTTTATCTGTTTCGCAACGCGTTATTCGAACTCATTCGACGTTGGCGAGTTCTTTACGGAGATAGTCGGCGCGCAAGACGCCTTCGTCGAGTTGTTCGTAGTCATCGTCGGCGCTTTCGAGCAGTCGTCTGGTCTCAACGCCTTGAACGAGCTTGTTGACGAGTTTTTCGTCAAGCGTCTTAAAGAATTTCAAATGCACGGCTAAGCGCAATTCGCCAAGGCTGTTGATCGCATCTTCATAAGAGACGATACGCGCGGTCTTCAACACGCCGAGAGCGCGATAGCAACGATCGAGCACGGCTTCGCGGTCTTCTTGAAGGATCGTCTTACGCGCTTTGCGTTCATATTCGACGACGCAGGAGACGACGTCGATCAGCGACTCGATCATACTCTCCTCGGAAGCGCCCATCGCGGAACGCGTGCAGATGCAGAAGAGATTGCCGAGCGGGCGTTTACGCGAGTCGGTGCGTCCGCGAACGTCGAGTCCGACTTTCTCCAAACTGCGGAACACCTTGACGATCTCGCGCGATTCGACGAGTCCGGGCAAATGCATGATAACGCTGGCGCGCATGCCCGTACCGGTATTGGCGGGAGTCGTAGTCAGGTACCCGAAATCGTCGTCGAACGAGAAATGCAGTTTCTCTTCAAACAGGTCGTCGAGCGCGTCGATACGGCTCCACAACTCTTTGAGGCAGAGTCCGCCGCCGGTTACTTGAAGACGAAGATGGTCTTCTTCAAGCGTCGTGATCGAGAACTCTTCGTTGCGATCGAGCACGATAGAGCCCTTAACGGCGTTGAGAAACGCTTCGCCGCATAACCGACGTTCGCACAGCAATTCGCGCACTTCGGAACTAAGTTCTTTGGAGTCGAGGTAGTAGAACGAGTCCTTAGGCAAGACGGCTTCGGCGGTCTGCGCGACGCGTTCGACGATGCGCGTCAGGTCGGAATCGACCGCATGTCCGACAAAAGGAAAACCGCTGATATTTCTCGCCAGTCTGATCCTGCTAGACACAACGACGTCCGAGAGATCGCCGTTAGCGCTCAACCATGCGCCGGGACGTTCCAAAAGCTCTGCTAAGTACACCAAATCGCCTCTTTTGATTCCTTATAATACTACGTTCGCGCGTTCCCCAACAAACGCGCAGGGGGAGTATAGCGAATAGCGTCGACGCTTGCAAGAGCGCAAAACGCCGAAACGCCCGCGCTCGTTACTCGCGTCGTCCAACGATCAGAGCGACAGCGGTTCGCTAGCGAGTTGGCGTTCGAATCTTGTCAATTCGTACATATCGCGTATCAACTTGATATCGCAAGGACGTTGTTTGACGTTGCGTCTGCGGAACATACGTTCCTGCGTCATCTCCATGATCTCGACGGGCAACTCCGTGATCTGTCCGAACGAACGCGCGTAGTTCACGAAGCTCGGCACCGCGGTCGTGACAAAGCCGTAAGACATACTGCACGCGCCGATCGTCTTACCGGTGAAGATGCTCGTGTTGATCGCCGTCTTCGCGTAGTCGCCGACGACGCATCCGAGGAACTGCATACCCGAGGCGTATTTGCCCGTCGGAGTCTCTTGTTGCACTTCGTTGTACGAGTTCTTTAGGTCGCTATTGCACGTCCCCGCGCCGAGATTGACCCAGCTGCCGAGATAGCTATGCCCAAGGAACCCGTGGTGCTGCTTGTTCGAATACGGTTCGATGGTCGTCGCTTCCACTTCCCCGCCGACTTTACACGTCGAGCTGATCGCGACGGAGTCTTTGATCGAGGCGTGTTCCAAGACGCGGCTATTGGCGCCGATATAGACGGGGCCGCGGATAAAACAGAACGGTCCGATCTGGGCGTTGCGCTCGATGATGATAGGACCGGCTTTCGTATCGACGACGAGATGGTCGCCAATGAACGGTCGTTCGCTCTCTTCGCGCGGCACAAAGACGCCGTCGGCAAGTTGGACGTATTTCCCGGACTTGACGCGAGTCTCCATATTCTCGCCCATCATCTTGAGATGGTGGCGAATAACGTCGAACGAGCGTTCCATGAGCGGAAGCGATCTCAGGGGAAAGACGGGCGTAAGTTCAAGGTCTTGCAGCAGCCCTTGGATCTGCGAGCATCCGATCTCGCCGGGAGGCAACGCGGAACCGTTATTGAGCACGGCGGCGGCAATATCGCCCTCGGTGTAGGCAATGGCGCCGCGTTCATAATCGCCGTTGAGCAGTTCTCGCCAAACTTGCAGCAATTCGTATCGCGGGGTAGTTCTCGCGTTGATCAGCAGTATCTTCCCTTTACGCTCGCCTTTTTCGGGTCGCCAAGAATCGGGCACGTCCAAGCGCAAGATCTCGCGAAGGTGCGGACGCGCGATCAGCTCGATCTCGCCGCCCAGTTCGCGCGCTAAATTCAGCAACCGCATCGAGCCAACGCTGATAGAAAAAGCCGCGCGCCCGACGGTAATAGGATAAAGCCCCGTCGTTTTTTGATCTTCGAAAAGGATGATATGCATATTCTGCTCCCTGTGTTACTCAAAACTGCGCTCTTATTCGATTTAATCGTTATTTTAATTACAGTCATTATAACAGACTCGTCGATTCGTAGAATAATGTAAAACGGCGCGCTAGAGAATTTTGTGAAAATTTGGAAATTTTGCAAAAAAAGCGCACGATAGGAGCCGGAATTGCGTACTACTCTCATGAACGACGAAACGGCGTTCACGCGCGCGTCCCGCCGTAAAATTGCGTGCGCGAGGAAAAGAGGAACAAGAAATCATCGGAGGATCTTAGTCATGAGTAAACGATCGACGCAAATCATCGCCGCGGCGCTTCTGGGAGGTTTAGGAGCTTTCGCGTTCGACGCGTATTTTGCCGATTCACACGCGCTGCAACTTTCCGCGCAACAACTGCGCCAGCGTTACGACTCGTCGCGAAACTACGTCGAAGAGAATCGCGCCAATAGCGCGAGATCGTTCTCGCAATCTGAGATCCCCGCGCTGCCCGCGTTGGCGACGACGACGGACGTCGGTTCCGTCATGCCGGTCGACCAAGACGAATTCCGCCAACGCCTCTCGCAGCTGACCCCGGAAGAACGCGTTCCCGTCGAGATCTACGCCACGCGCAATAAGAGCGTCGTGAACGTCTCGACGCAAGAGACTCGCAACGCCGGCTTCTATCAAGAGACGTCGGAAGGCTGCGGCAGCGGCTCCGTTCTGAACAAGTCGGGCGTGATCTTGACGAACTTCCACGTCGTTGAGAACGCGACCAAGATCGAAGTTACGCTCTTCGACGGCTCGACCTACGACGCGAAAGTCCTCGGAGTCGATCCTAACACCGACGTCGCGCTGCTCAAGATCGACGCGCCGGAAGACGTGCTATTCCCGATCGAGTTCGGCGATTCGTCGAGCTTGCTCGTCGGACAGACCGTTTACGCTATCGGCAACCCGTTCGGACTGGAACGCACGATGACCAAAGGGATCGTCTCGAACCTCAACCGCTCCATCGGCAGTCCACAGCAGTTCCGCCAGATCAAGGGCGTGATCCAAGTCGACGCCGCGATCAACCCCGGCAACTCCGGCGGCGTGTTGCTCGACTCGCGCGGAAAGATGATCGGCATGAACACCGCTATCGCCAGCCACGTCGGCGAAAACTCCGGCGTCGGATTCGCGGTCCCCATCAACACGATACATCGTATCGCGACGATACTGCTTGAAAAAGGCGAAGTGGTGCGCGGAGACGCCGGCGTAGTGAAAGTGACGGAGACGGAACAAGGGCTTATCCCGGGTCTGATCGACGCGGGCGGCGCGGCCGACGAAGCCGGGCTTCGCGGCGGCAAATTGCAGATCAATCGCTTCAGTCGCAACGGCGCGATCTACCAGACGCAGAACGTCGTTCGTCCCGAAGGCGGCTTCGATATCATCACGGGCGTCAACGGTCAAAACGTTCGTACGGGCGAAGATTTCATAACCGCGGTCGAGGAACACGGTCCGGGCGAAACGATCGTCCTTAACGTCTTACGCAACGGAAGACAAATAGAATTGCCTATTGTCTTAAAATGAATTGCTAGTATAATAACAAGCGCCGTGAGTAACCTCTGCACGGCGCCCCAAAAAGAGATTTTTGGGAAATCTGTGTTATTTTACTTGTCTCGTTCCCGCCATCTCGCGCGCCGGGTTTTACTCCTTTCGCCCGGCGCGCTTCTTTTTTTCATTCGTTATTCTAAGTCCGCCGCGGGGACAGACTCTATATTCGCTCTTGATTCTAACTTGAAAGATCGCTATCATTCTTGGACTATGTTACCCTCGTTAGATCAAGGACCGATCCGTATGTTCGATAATCGACGTTTACTCCGCCATACCGTATGCGTTCTCGCGGCAGCTTCCGCGTTGGCGTTCGCGCACGGCTGCTGCTCGCTACACGAGTCGCAAGGAGGTAAGAACGTCGAACTCGGAGCGTACGACCCGCAAGCTCCGAACCCGTTGTTCGTAAAAACGCAAGACGCGCAAGCGCTATGGGACGCTATCGTCGACGTGGTCGACAACTACTACGAGATCGACGTCGAGAACCCTATACGTTCCTACGACCAGTCCTCAGGCGACGGTAACGTCTATCACTACCAAACGGAAGGTCGGCTCGACACGAAACCGAGCATCGTCGGCGGCGTGGAAGAACCGTGGCGTAAAAACAGCGCGGAATGCGGCGCAAAATGGTTCGCGACATTCCAGACCGTCCGCAGTAACGCCGTCGTCCGCGTCGTACCCGAAAGCGGCGGATACTTCGTCTACCTTTCCGTATACGAAGAGATCGAAGACCTCCCGCACCCGATCGGCGCGCGCGTCGGATGCGATATGCAATACAACGACGACGTCTCCAAGCTCCAACAAGCGACCGGCGAACGTCGCCCGTCCAAAGGCTGGATACCTGTCGGTAGAAATAAAGAACAAGAATCGCGTATCCTTAAAGAGATCGGTTGGCGTTGCGGGGTATCGCGCGCCGTGCTGCATGAAGGCGTGGACGCGAAACTGCAGCCGTGAGAACCGTCAAGAAAATACTAACGCCGGAATAGAACAAGATCTCTATTCCGGCGTTATTCGTTAACGCTCGCGCAAAAGAACAGCGTCGTTCGCGCCGTCTCCCGCCTGGGGCTCAAATCAAAAAAGACTCCGACAAGCCGACCTGCGTCGAACCTATCGGAGTCTTCGTATTATCATAAAGACAAGCGCTTATTGCGTTACGCGTTGCGGCGAATGAAACTCCCGACGTTAGACGCGGGCGCGAAGCGTTCGTAGAACTTCAAGACGAGATCCTGCGAACGCGCGTCAAGTTTCTGCCAAGCGAAGAGGATCCATTCGTCGCCAATGGCGTCCCAGTACGCTTCGGCAATAGCGCCGGCGATCGCGGCTTGCGTGTCGGCGTCGGCGCCAAACGAGACGCAGTTTCGCACCGTCTGCTCGTAATCGTCGGCTCCGAGGAACGCGACGATAGCTTCGGGCACGCTGACTTGACAAGTCTCGTCGAAGTAGCTCGTTTTGCGTACTTCGTCGACGGAACGCGAGAGGTCGTAGCTGAAGGTCGTCTCGATATAGCGTTGGATATCGGACTTGTCGGCGCCGTTGCGCGCCATGAAGATCGCCGCGGCTACCGCTTGCGCGCCCTTGACGCCTTCGGGGTGGTTATGAGTGCACGCGGCGCTCTTCTCCGCTTCCGCCAACGTCGCTTCGAGCGTGTCGAACGCCCAACCGACGGGCGCGATACGCATTGCCGAACCGTTTCCGAAGCTGTTATACGGCTTCTTCTCATTAGAAGAGATCCAGCCGGCAAAACGTCCGCCGTACCCGCGACCGGGATAAGCGCGAGCGTAACTCCAATACGCGTCGGCATAGTTCCCGCCGTTGAGCAGCACGTCCGCCGTGGCGAGCGTCAAAACGGAATCGTCGGTAAACGTCGACTCCTTGCGGAACGCGTTGAAATAAACGTCGTGGACCGGGGCAAATTCATACGCGGACCCGATCACATCGCCCAGTATTGCGCCAAACATCTCTCTCCCCTATATTTGACAACGATAACTCTCAGTAATAAGACCTTCTCTTCGCGCCGCGTTTCTCATTTCGAACGGCGTGCGACGCGTTCCTCGCGAACGTCCTCTATCACCCTATTGAAACAGACGCAGAAATCACGTCGGACGTTCGCGCGATCAAATGCCACAACGCCGTCCTTATCATTGATCCCGATATCGCGCGCGGCGGCTTCGGCGTCGATATCGGAAGCGAGGAAGACGAATTTCCAATTGTACGTCTCAGTCTGCGTCTTGATGCGAGCTTGAACGTCGGCGTTGCTGAATTGACGGCTAGAATTCTCTTCACCGTCGGTAACGATGACGAAGACGACGTCTTCCGGACGTTCCGATTCGGCTTGGCCCGCAAAGAATTGACCAAGTTCGTCGATACCGGTACAGACCGCGTCGTAGAGCGCCGTACCGCCGTTGCATTCGTACGCTTCGATCAAACGCGAGAGTTCGGACAGGTCGGCGTCGTGCGCCAAGCACCGGACGCGATTGTCGAATTGGTAGACGTCGACGGCGATCTTTTCGCCTTGGTCGGCGAGTTTTTGTTGTTCGCTAGCGAATTGCGCCAACGCTTTTTGAACACTGTGCTTGATCGACCCCATAGAACCGGACGCGTCTAATACGACGCAGATGTGCGTGTAATCGAGTTTCATAACCTCTGTCTCCCTGTCGAGCGCACGGAGTCGGACGATAGCGATCGCGCGACGGCTCGACATGAAATAATCGTGAAAAACAACCTTTGAAAAACCAACAAAACTCGGAGCGACATTATCAAGCGTATGTTACAAGTCATGCGGTCGATCTCTATATTATTTACGATCGATTTCGTTTCTCGCTCTCGATAATTATGTTATACCAACGTTCAGTACCGACGCCAAATAAAATCAAGAAAAAAAATTTTAATACGTCAGAGAGAGTACCGCGGACCGGCAGTTATAGAAATATCAGCCGTCCCGGCGCAAGTATCCTCCCTTGCGCCGGGACAGTCTGATTACGTCAAGCGTCGCGGGACGTTAGAACTCCGTTTCCAGTCCGTGCTTCGCGCGTCTTGCGCCTACTTGACGCCGCAGTCGACAAACGCGCAAGCGCGTCCCCCCGTCGACCAATTCGCATCCTAGCGTCATTTTTTCAGTTTAAGGCATTCGTCTCAAACTGTGTGGATTATATTCCTCTCCCACGAGACGTCAAGAGCAGTTGCGTCATTTTTAATCAAAACTGACTTATTTTTTATTATTTTTATTCGTATACGCTCGCGTCTAGCTAACTTCTTTCCGCACAGTCTATTTAATCGCTATTATTTCACAGAAACACGCAAGAACGGTTACAACGATCGTAGAAAACACAGAAAATAAACAAGAAAAAACGCCGGAGCGGTCAAGATAACTGCCCCGACGTTGCAACGTCGTTGAAGATCTCTATGAAGCGGCATGGCCGCGGAACCTCATGACGCCGATGCGGCGCCTCCTCGATCACGCGTGAACTCCCGTGAAAGCTTGGAGCGTGGCGTTTTGGACGCGCAATTCGTTGCTGAGCCCTTCGAGGTATTGCAGCAATCTGACGTCTTCCGGGCGAGGAGCGTTTCCGTAGAATTCGAGATCTTCGTTAGCGGCGCGACGCAGCGAGGCGGCGTAACGCGAGGCTTGACGGAGGCCGTCGACCAGACCTTGAAGCAGAGCGCTTTGTTCGTTGACAATGTAATTTTCACCCATAATACGATCTCCTTAAAAAATCAGAGTTGGAAAAAAAATATAAAACGACGCGCTCGCGTAAAAATACACGCGAAAACGTCAAAGATATCGATACGAATACTCGCGACGACTCGAAACTTGAGCGCGCGGATCCGAAGACTATCTAAAAAAAGTACGCTAAACGTTGACCGAAACCAAACCCAAACGACGAATCCACAATTTCGCCGTCACTAAACATAAGTCAGAGAACTTTCACTCGATGAAATTCAATTCAGTTCTATCGTCATGTCGTCTATTATTTATGCAACACGGGGAATTATACCAATTTTTTCATGAACGCCAAGTCTAAAATCAGTATTTTCCCCAAAAATGACTTCGCTAAGCGCCGAAACAACTTAGCGAAGTTCGGTAAACTCGGAACTCAAACCAATTCCGGAGATATAGACAACAGGTTTTCTTTCCTAAGCTCAATAAGTTCGTCGAGAGACGCGATCGCCGCCTTGTTTCTCGGCTTTAGTCGTCTTACGACGCCATGTTAACGCGAGATGCTGTTTCCGCAAAAAAATCGACAGGTCGTAATTAACGGCCTGTCGAACGTCGACTACCTGCTCGCGCAAGCGTCACTCGGCGGCGCCGATCTTGCCCGCGACCGCCTTAGCGGCCTTCTCCAACCGCCGGCGCATGAGAACAAGATCGCATTGAACGATCAAACGCGACGGCGATAGCGTTCCGCGACGATCTGCGCGCATTCGGGGTCGTTCAGTTTATCCGCGCCGTACTGATACCAACTGAACGCGGCTTTGTCGTTGCGGCCGACCCCGTCGCCGCGTTCCAAACGCTTCGCCACCATCCTGATCGCGCGAATCTCGCCGACCTTCGCAGCAACCAGCAACCAACGGAAGCTCTTCGCGCGATCCGATTTATAGACGGGATCGCTCATCAGATCGACCGCAATATCCATGGCCAACTTCAATTGGCCGACGCTCTCGAGGAATTTAAGCGCCGCGTCGTCGTCACGCTTGACGCCCTCTTTACCGGTCGCTTGGAACCAAGCGATCTTGCGGATCGCTTCATTACGCTTTTCACCCAGACTAAGAGCGACCGACTCCTCTTTGCCGGGAACAGGGACGACCGTCTTCTTTTTACCCGACCTACGAGCGATCGCCTTCCCTTTGGTCGGTCCGTGAGCGCTCGTCTTCTTTTTCCCCTGACCACGAGCGCTCGCCTTCTCTTTGGCCAGATCGAGAGCAACCGCCTTCTTGTAGTACTCGAACGCGACGGCGTAGTTCGGCGTTCCGTTCTTTTCCCCGCTCTCATAACGTCCGGCGGTCTCGAAACACGCGCAGGCGTCGTTTTGGCTCAATTTCTTGAGCTCGTTGAGAGTCAACTTGCCATAATCCGAGAAATTAACCTTTTCTTGCATTCTAATTCCTTCCAACAAAAGCCAAAAATACAATACGACACAAGAGCGATCTTTTCTCAAAGACGCTTTCATGGAACACGTTTCAGCCAGTGTTGTTCAATAGAACGATGAAGTTAGGTTATAGTATAAACATATATCGACTTCTAAAAATATCTTTGAAAGGTTTTAGCGTGGAGGATTCTAATACGGTTCTTTTTTTCGTCAACCCCTTTTAATATTTTTTATGAAAAATATACCAAAAAATTACCGTCGTCGAAATAAAATTCTAGTTTCCGACGACGGCAATAAATTTTATAAGTTCTTGAATAGACGCTTGTTAGATGCTCACGCGTTATTAGCTCGTTCGGTCCATTCTTGCGCTTTTTCGGCGTTGGGCAACGTGCCGATACCCTCTTCATAGCAGTGCGCCAGCCCTAGCATACCGTTGGGTAGTCCGAATTCGGCGGCTTCTTGGTAGTATTGGAAAGCCTTTTCATCGTCTTTCTCGACGCCTTGTCCGAGTTCGTAACAACGCGCGCAGTCAAAAACGGCGATGGGATCGCCAAGTTCGGCGCCCTTCTTGAACCACGCGAACGCTTCGCTAGCGTCGACGTCGGTTCCGTCGCCGATCATGTAACACATGCCCAAATTCGACATAGCGTCCGGCAACCCGGCTTCCGCGGCCTTCTTGACCCAATCGAATCCGAGTTTCGCGTCTTTTTCTAGTCCGACGCCTTCTTGATAACATAAGCCGACGCTGTATGTCGCGCGAGCGTCGCCTGTCTCGGAGCATTTGACGAACCATTCGCGCGCCTTGTTAGGATCGGGCGAAACGCCTAAGCCTTGAAGATAACACATCGCCAAGTTGTACATCGCGCGATCGGAGCCCGCGTCGGCCGCTTTTTGATACCATTGCGCGGCAAGCTCGTAATTTTGCTCGACGCCCTCGCCGGTCTCGTAGCATAACGCGACGTTGAACATCGCAAACGCGTCTCCGCCTTCCGCTTCTTCTATCGATCGCTTAAATAATTCTTCACAGCCAAACATATCTGCTCGTCCTTCGTCAGCGTTAGTTCAAAATATTTTTATTGGATAGTCCACATATTATAGGATATTCGTTTCGCGTCAATAGCCGAGAGCGCAGTCGAGGCGCGGTTCCTAACGTATCTATCGAGCGCCGACCTCGCGCGTAACAAAGTCGGCGCTCGTTTTGTCGCGGCGTTCACGCGTTTCTTGCGTCAACGCGTCGCATAAGTCGCGCTATCATTCGTTGAACGCGCCCTTGACCGGCAGACCTCTCCACGCTTGCGGAGCTTTGGCGCCAAGGATCCACGCGATCGTCGCGGCAACGTCGTAATGGACGACGACGTCGGTAATTTCGCCGACCTTGACGTTCTTACCGTAGAGCAGGAACGGAACTTCCATATGTTCCATCAGCTGATCGCCGTGGCCTTTATCCGTCCCGCCGTGGTCCGACGTGAACATGACGACCGTTTCGTCCATAATGCCCGCCGCTTCGATATCCGCGAGGAGCTTGCCGACGTATTCGTCGATCTGACGCAGTTGCGCGTTATATTCGTCGGAACCCCAACCCTTGTCGTGTCCGGTGCAGTCGGGTTCGCAGAAATAGATGAAAGACAACGTCGGTTTCGATTCGATATCGCGTTTCCCGGTCTCGTAGACGACGGGGTCGTTGTGATCCGGAACGTCGACGTCGCTGTCGACCGCGGCTTTATCGTAGAGATACCCGATACCGCTCCAAGAATAAACGACGGTGTTGCGAGCGCCGGGAACCGCGTCTTTCACGACCTTGAACACGTCGGGATAACGTCCGTTTTCACCAACGTAGATCGGCTTGATATCGGGCTCTTTGCTGCCCCAGGTGCGGAAGCCGTGCATTTCAGACGGCGCGCCGACAAGTTGCGTTTCCCAGTTGATCGCGCTAGAAGACGGAAGAACGCTGCGCATATGGAGCGTCCACGCGCCGTTTTCCTTCATCTTCTTCAAATTCGGGAGCTCGTCCCAGTTGACGTAATGCGCGCCAAAGCCGTCGGCGCCGATCCAGATCACGTGTTTAGCGCCGATCGGGGAATTTACGTCTTGAGCTTGAGCGGAATACGCCGCGGTAAGAGTCAAAACCATAGCGGCGACGATCGAGAACGTTCGCTTTAACATAGTAGTCTCCAAAGTTGTGAAAAAACTCGTGGCAGTTGATATCAGAAGTTGAGGCTCGTTACGATCGCCGAAACGGCGTAGCGCTACTTAACGCGTTTAATCGTTGGCAGATAAGATCACATACGCAATAGCGAGCGTCTTGCAGTGCGTCAACGAGATCTTCACGTCGACGACGCCCAGTTCGTCCGCTTTCGCCTTCGCGCCGCCGGATAACGTCAACGTCGGAGCGCCGCTCGGCAGATTATCCACCTCGACGTCCTTCCAGTCGATCCCAGCGATCCAACCGGTCCCTAACGCCTTGAGCGCCGCTTCTTTAGCGGCCCAACGCGCGGCAAGCGATTCCGCCATATTGCGTTTACGCGCTAAACAGTATTCCTGTTCTCGCTTCGTGTACACGCGATCTAAAAACGTCTCCGGATGCCGCTCGTACATAGCGGCTATACGGTCGATCTCAGTCGCGTCCGTTCCGATCCCAACGATCCTCATCTCTTCGCCTTATTATACAGAAAACCTCGAGGAAGCCGAAACTTCCCCGAGGAACGTTTATATTACGGTATAGACCGTCTTAACACGCTATCCGCTCAGTCTTGGTATTGGAGCCAGATGTTGCGGTATTGGACCTTGTTGCCATGGCCTTGGAGGTAGAGGCCGCGACCGGTCGTTTCGGTAGCTTCGTCTTTTTCGTTCTTGCCGCCCGGGGTCTCGTGAGCGAGTTCAGCGTCGTGGATCTTGACGCCGTTGTGGTAGACGACGATGTGGGTGTTGGCGACTTTCTTGCCGTCTTCGTACTTGGCGGGGGTGACTTCGAAGTCATAGGTTTGCCAGGTCAAAGGCGAGAAGCACATGTTGACTTCCGGAATGAGTTGTTGATAGAAACCGCCGCATTCGTTGTTTTCGCCGTTGAGGCCGAAGGAGTCGAGAACTTGGCATTCATATTCTTCTTGAATGTAGACGCCGGAGTTCGAACGAGCTTGACCAAGAGCGTTCGGCATGAAGGAAAGAAGGAATTCGATGTGGAGCTTGTAGGCCTTGCCGCGTTCGAAGGGCTTGAAGCGAGCTTCGGACCAGAACGCGTTTTCTTGAGCGTCGCTCATGTGGAAATCGCCGGCGAATTGACCGCAGTCTTTGCCGTCGAAGAGGACGAGAGCGCCTTCCGGAGCCTTCTTGCCAAGCGTGTCGCTCTTACGTTCGACCTTCTTGAGTTCGGACTTTTGACCCTTGAATTCGAGGAAGAACTTGCCGTCTTCCATCGTGCCGATCAACTTAGCTTCTTTTTGAGCGTCGTTGAAGATAACGTCGGCTTCGTCGCCTTTACGCGGAATGTTCATCTTGACGCCGGTGACGACGAGTTTACCGTCGACGAGTTCGCCTTCGCCGTAGAAACGAGCCATGGAGCGATCCCAACCGTCGCCGGGAAGACCGTTTTGATAACCGACGACTTCGAATTTATCGGCGCCGCGAGCGATGACTTGGAAGGCCGTGCCGCCTTTGAAATCGGAAACGTATTCGCCTTGGACGGCGAAAGCGTCGACGTACTTGCCGTCGGCTTTGATCTGTTCGACGTTGGTGAATTCTTGCGCGTTAGCGGAAGCGCAGAAAGCGGCCGCGACGACGGCGAAGAGAGAGAGGAACTTTTTCATGATATTGATCCTAACGAGATTACTTAACTAATAAAAGCGAGGCCGCGACAGGGCGCCGCGGTCTCGTGCGATACTTACGACGTTATA
The DNA here is from genome assembly GCA_045599605.1 of Thermoguttaceae bacterium. Classification (GTDB taxonomy): domain Bacteria; phylum Planctomycetota; class Planctomycetia; order Pirellulales; family Thermoguttaceae; genus RUG369. Next base: position 9,233 of record JAZRWE010000027.1, on the reverse strand, counting down.
ACGTCGTTATAGAATTCAGCGTTCGATAAGAGCGCGTTGTTCCTTGGTGATCGGCATAACTTGGAAGTTCTTGAACCACATTTGGCCGTCGGAACCGCCGTGGAGTTGGAGCGCGACTTTACCTTCTTTTTCGATTTGCGGGTCGTCAATGTCGACAACGCGGAAACCGTTGAGGAAGGTGGTGACGCGATCGCCGCAAGCGACGACGGCGATCTCGTTCCAGTCGTTTTCACCCTTGTTGCGGATGGTTTCGACGAATTCGTCGTCGGAGGCGAGCCAGCCGCGGCCGGGTTCGTTCTTACCGGCGGTGTGCCAAATAGCGGCTTCTTTACCGTTGCCGGCGATCTCGTCTTGGCAGCCGCGGAGCAACCACGGGGTGTTGACTTCGTGAGCGCGGAAATAAAGCGCGGAGTTGACGCCGCCCTTGAAGACGTAGTCGACTTTCGCGGCGAAGTCGTCATAGTAGAACGTGGAGACGATCAAGCCGTCGCGCGGTTCGGTGTTGTCGTGTTGACCGATGAGGACGCCTTCGTCGGTGAAGGACCAGCATTCGGAGACGAACTTATAGGCGTCGGAAAGATCCCAGCCGTTGTCGCCCTTGACGAAGAATTGTTTCCATTCGGAAACGCCGAGATCCTTGACGCGGATGTTTTTCCACAAGATCTTGCCTTGCGCGCCGGCGTGGACTTGGAGACCGAAAATACCGCTGAAATCTTTGTAATCAAAGATGTTGGTGACGGCGACGCCGTTGAGCCAAGTGCGGATAGAAGGACCGACGCATTGGATCTCGATGGAGTTCCAGTCGCCTTCTTTGTAGGTCGCGATAGAGGCGTTGAGGACGTCCTCAGCGGTGTTGTCGAGCCAAATACGACCGTTTTGGTGGCCGCGGCGACCTTCGTCGTAGATACGGCAGGTGTCTTTATCGCCGGGGGCGATCTCGCATTGATAACCGAAGACGCGGTCGTCTTCTTCACGGATAGCGCTGCGGAATTGAACGCCGGAGTTGCCGGGAACTTCAAGTTTGAAATCGAGCTTCAGAATGAAGTTGCCATAGGGCTTTTCGTAAACGAGGAAGGTGTTGTTCGGGGTGTTGGGAACACATTCGCCGACAATGCAGCCGTCTTCGACTTTGTAAGTGGCGGAACCGCCGTGCTTAGCCCAACCGTTGAGGGTCTTGCCGTCAAACAAGGAAACGAAGCCTTCTTCGGCGTCGGCGGCTTGAGCCGTCGCGACGGAGAAGCAACCGAACGTCGCGAGCAACATCGCGACCGCGCAGATCGTCTTTCGCATTAGTATTATCCTATGCTGTATATGGAGGTTAAAACGGTCTCGCCATATGGACGCGACCAAAATTCGCTATTTGTCACTTAAGTATATACGAGTCGTATTCAAATTTCAATCGATAATAAAAATTACATGGAGAATTTTTACCCGATTTCTCTCTTTTCACGAGACGTAGAACTCTGGAATAGTTCAAGACTCACAAAATAGGCAATATCTATTGTTTACACAGAATTTAACAACAAAAATCTCTATTGCTTGACACGCGTTAGATTCGGTATACTCGACTCGAGGGATAGTCCGTCCACGCGACGGGCACAGTTCGAAACCAAACAATATTGGACGCGCGACGCGCCCGATCGGAACTACGATGAGTAAAAACACGAAGCCGTCACGACGAGTCAAATTCCGCGAATGGGGCATAGTCCTATTCGTAGCGTTCCTACTGCTCGTCTACGCGGGCAGGCGTCGTTCGATCCGCATCCAAGCGGAACGCGCGGTCGCGCAGCGTCAACTCGACGCGGAGAAGCGCTCGAAGCCGCGTAAAGACGACGAGGACGCCGGTCGTCCTCGCGCGCTCGAGAACCTGACCGCGGAAACGCTGCTGCGCGAAACGATCCACGCCTACGTCAACGCGAAATACTACGTCGACGACGGGCGAATAGAATACGTCTGCGAAGAGGAATCGACGCGCGAGAAACGCGTCTATCGCGTCCCGTGTTCGACCGCGTTCGCGAAACCGAACTACTTCCGCGTCCGCCTTGGCGCAAGCGTCGTCCGCAGCGACGGGGCCGTCGTGCAAGCCGAGATCGCGCGACCGGAATTTGAAAACAAGTTGCTGGAACGACCCGCGCCGCTCGTCGTCGCCGCGATCCGCGAGTTTTACCCCGACGCGCTGTTCACGGAATACGCCAATCTCGGACTACCCCCCAACCTGCTGCTGACTTCGCCGCAACTCGTTCTGCTCTTCGCCAAAGACCCGAAGAAAACGCTGGCGCCCAACGGCGCGAAAATGAAGCTCCTCGCACCCGCGTTCCTGCGCTACCGCAAGGACGACGCGGAAACGTCCGCTCGCTCGCAAGCGCGCGAATGCGACCGCTTACAGATCGCGGGCGACGACGGAACGCGCACGCTGTGGATCGACCGCGAAACAAAAGCGTTGGCGCGTATCGAGTTGCCGATAGAACAGACGCCGGCGCCGAGAGACGGCGTGAAACTGCTCTCGACGACGATAGATTTCCCGAATCAACGTCTTGAAGACGCGGCGCCGACGGAATTTGACGAATTCCGTTTCGACGCGAAGACGGATCGCGAGGTCGTCGAACGATTCTTACCGGCGGGAGTCGACCTGCAAGACGAGAACTCGCCGGCGACGAAAGCGTATTACGCCGGCGTGGGACGATACGCGGAACTACTGAATAAAACGGAACTTGACGACGTCTATCGTCTCTCGTTCGATTACCGCGAACCTGTCGCGACGGCGGCGCGCGCCTACCCTAAGACGTTCGGGATGCGCGAATTATGGCGCGTCGACGGTCTTAACGCCTCGGGCGAGGTCTTGACGGTCGAGGGAGCGCGAGACGAGCCGGACGAAGTCGCGTACGTGGTCCCGTGCGACGGCAACGCGTTGGCGTTACTCGATCGCGACGGCCGACTTATCCGGAAAACGACCGCGGCGGCGGCGACCGGCGAACCGATAACGTTCGTGCGTTGCGCAAGTTACGGCGACGGCAAACGCTACTATATCGCGTCTTCTCGCGGTCGCTCGAGCAAATTACATCGCTTCGACGAGAACTTCAACGACCTCGGCTCGCTCGACGTCGGAAAACTACAAGACGGTAAAGTCGGCGACGCGTTGCTGGCGGACGTCGACGACGACGGCTTGCCCGAGATCGTATTGAGCGTGTTGAACGAACCCGGTTCCGCTAGAAATTCGCACGTCTACGCGATACGTTCCGACACGCGTAAGGTATTGTGGTCCAACGACTCGCTGACGGCGCCGACGCAATTGTCGCTATTCCGAGACGTCGAGACGTCCGAGGCGCCGATAACGCGTCTCGCCGCGCTCGATAAACACGAAGGCGCGACGGGAGCGATCGCGTTGCTTGACCTTGCGACAGGCGAACGCGTCGAGACGTTGCGCGCCGCCAACGCCGACTCGATCAAGCAGTTCTGTTTCGCGGACCATATGCCCGACGACTCGACTTCGATCGCGGCGCTGATCTCGCGCGCGGAAACGTCGCGTGCGGCGTTTGTCGGCTTAGAACGCGACGGCGGCGAGACTTGGGAAACGACGGCTTCGCGGTATAACGACGCTTTTCCGGCGCGTATTGCCGCGGCTAATGTAAACAAAGACTCGTACGACGAATGGCTAGTCGCTTCGCCGGACGGTTCGATCTATTTCGTCGACGCGTACGGCAAACCGTTCGATCTCTTCCGTTACGGCGAGGAGATCGACGGCGCGGCGGTATCGCGTCGCGCGGAAGGCGACGTTCTGCTCGTCTCGGACGCGGCGGGCGTTTCCGCTTGGAGTTTCGAGAAACGCAGAACGAAAGAACGTAATAACGATCGCGAGAATAAAGATGAACAATAACACTAAGATACCGACTAGAGCGCTCGCGTGGATCGCGTTCTTCTCCGCCGCGCTTGCGTTCGCGCCTCAACCGCGCCTCTTTGCGCAGGTCGGTTTCGGGGACTATCCTAGCGTCGGCGAGGTCGACCTCGATACGTACGACGACCCCGCGCCGAGAAAGAGCTTTGTCTTGACGCGTTCCGACGCGATCTACGAAGGCGTGTTGCAAGATCGCGGCCCGGCGTATCTCCTCGAATTCGACGGCGGCGGTTCAACCACGATCTCGAAGCTCGACACGGTATACATCGGTTCCTCGCGCGCGTCGATCTTCCGTTTCAAGCAGAGCCAGACGCATATGGAAGACGTGAACGAGGTATTGAGACTCGCGGACTGGGCGAGTCGGCGTCAACTTGGTCAAGAGGCGATCGCGGCGTTGCAAAAACGTCTTGAAACGTCGAGCGACCAAGGCGAGGCCGCGGCTATTAAGCGTAAGATCGAGGCGTTGAAGCAGACGGAAGCGTTCCGCGCGGACGCGGCGAAGAACTACGCGCAGAAGGCGGCCGCCGACGCCGCGGCAAGAAAAGCGCAAAAACAAGCGACGACGAAAGTTGCGGAAGGTCCGGAAGCGGAACTTGAAGCGTGGGGACGCGCCGTGCCCGCGCCGACGCTCGAACGTTTCAGCCGTAAAGCGCAGCCGATCCTGCAAAAGCGTTGCGCGACGGCGGAGTGTCACGGTTCCGAGCACAACTCGCATTACGTTCTGCGTCCCAAAGTCGCCGGCCCCGCCGCGCGATTGGCGCTATACTATAACCTCCGCGCCACCGTCGATTACGTCGATTTCAATAACATTGACGAGAGTCCGATCCTTGTGAACCACCCCGCCGTTAACGACGCAAACGGAAAACGCGTCTACCCGTTCGGCGAGGATCGCAATTCGTACAAAGACGCGGAAACGTTCGTGAAGTGGGCGCAGTCGCTGCCGTCGGAGAAGGTGTTGGCGGAACACGCGAAGGCGACGAAACGCGTCCATAACGAACCTATTCTTAGAGAAGGCGCGGCTTCGCGTTACGACTCGATCGACCGCAGTAGAACGCCCGTCGCCGCCAACGACGCGACGGTAAACGCGCGTACGAATTCGCGACCTCAAGACGACGCGCCGAGGGCCGATTTCACCGACCTGTTCGACGACGCGAACGAAAACGAAACTTCCGCGGCGCAACCGACTCTAAAAGAAGGGAACAACGGTTCTTTCGGTTTCGGGGTATCTCGCGAGGCGCAGAAATATATGGAGAAGCCCGAGGACGACGTGAACTCCGAGGAATCCGTTCTCCAACGCGGCGGGTTCAAGCCGAAGAAGAAGTATCGCGACGAATACGACCCCGCGATATTCAACGACAAATACCATAACGACAAGTAATAAACTTTACGAACAAACGATATACGACTAACGCAAAAATGTTGCGGCGGAGCGCGCTCCCCGCGTTTGAGATATATTACCGGAAAGAAGTCGATCGCCATGAGTAACATCGCTCGTCAACGTTCACATTCTAAGCTATTAGCGACTTTATCGCTTCTAGCGTTCCTTGTCGCCCTGCTCGCGCCGTCGTCGGCGGTTTTAGCGCAGCGCGGAGGGGACCTTGAAAGCCGGCCGCTACCTTCCCCGCATTACTATAACGGCGTAACGCTGTTAGAAGCGGGCGACTTCAGCGCCGCCGCCAACTTCTATCGCCAAGAGCTGAAACACGCGTTCCGCATCGGCAACCAGTTGTGGATCGACTCGATCTGCTACTACGCGATGATTGGCGAATCGTGTTATCAGGCGGGCGACTTAAACGAAGCGCTGACGAACTATAACGCGGCGTTGGCGATCGCGACGACCTACCCGCAATGGATCGGGCGCGTTACGTTTGCCGGCGGCGTGAGTACTCGCGCGAAAGGCCCCGCGCCGTGGGGTGGAAGTCGAAGACCGACCCCGTTGGGCGTTTTTCCCAATAAAGCGACGATCACTATCGGCGATAAGATCAACGACGACAGACTTAAGCAAAGCGGTATCGTCTCCGAGCAAAAGCAGATCCCCATCGACCCGCTCGAGATCCTGCGCTGTACGGCGTTATGCGTGCGCCGACGCACCGAGATACTTGGACCGTTGTCGCCGTTCGATCCGATCAGTCAGCAGATCTTGGAGACGTTCCGTAAACGCGCCGTCGCGCCTAACCACTGGTCAAACACGTTGTTAGACGTTATCTGGGCGTTCGCGCTCGAAGAGAGCGACAAATCGAGTAGCGCGTTGAACACGCTGAACGACGCGCTCGCGCTCGGCGGCGCTTCGGACCACGTCTTGACGGGGCAAGCGCTCTTCGAGATGGGCAATATCTTCATGAAGGCGGACAAGATCCGCGAAGCCGCGCAATGCTATTACGAGGCGTCGATCTCGGCTTATCACTACGGCGACAACTTGCTCGTCGAAGAAGCGATACGCAATTACTCCAACGCGACGAAGGCGTTACGCGGCGGCGGCGAAGACCCGGTCGTGAATCTCGCGTACCGTTGGGCGAAGTCGTTGAAGAACGCGCAAACGCTGACGGCCTCGTTCGGTCTAGAACTCGTTGAAGAATTCATCGATCGCGGGAAACTCAATCTCGCGACGAGCGGGCTTGGCGCGATCGACAAGACGATGCGCGCGACGGCGGGACGCGGCTTGCGTCAAAGCCGCGCGGCGGATCGCTGGAACTACCTCAACGCGTTGTTGTTCTACGCCAACGGCAATATCGCGGACGGCGACCTCGCGCTCGCTAAGGTGGTAGAGGGCTGCAAATTGCGTTCGCCGTGGGCTTTACAGCTCCTGCGTCTCGACAACTACGTCAAGGGCGGACTATCCTCGAACGGCGCGCTTACCCCTCGTAACGCCGCCGACCTGTACGAATATCTGCTGCGCGAACCGACCGCGGTAGACTGGGCTGTGCGTCCTACGGAATCGCTCGCGCTGCAAATGATCGCGCCGCCGGACGCTTACGAACGCTGGTTCTGCATCTTGATGGACCGCGATCTCAAAGACAAAGCGTTTGAAGTCGCGGAACGCGTGCGTCGCGAAAGATTCTTCCGCACGCAGACTTACGGCGGTCGACTCATCTCGTTGCGCTACATCCTGACGGCCGACGACGCGCTGACCACAGCCTCGATCCGTAACGCCAGACAATCGCTGTTGTTCGCGTATCCGGCGTTCGCGGAACTGCTGCAAGAATCGCAAGCGGTGACGAACGACTTGAACTCGATCCCGACGGTCCCGACGGACGGCGCTATCAAGACGCGTCAAACGTCGTTATTCGCGCGACTTGCGGACGTCTCGTTGAAGCAAGAAGCGTTGATGCGTTTCATCGCCGCGGGGCGCATCCGTATTCCGTACGTCTTCCCGCCGGTCTACTCGGTCGCGGACGTGCAGAAGCGCTTGCCGGAAGATACCGCGATCCTTTCGTTTATCGACGCGGAAGGCGAGACGTTCGGGTTTATGATCGGCAAAGACAACCTCGACGCGTGGCGAGTCGGCTCGACGAGCAAACTCGCGGCGGCGGTAGGCGTGTTCTTGAAGACGATCGGCAACACGGAAGGCACGCGACAACTTGAAGCGTCGACGTTGACGGAAGCGCATTGGAAGTCGCAAGGCGCGAGATTACGCGAGATCGTGTTAGGCGCGCAAGACGTCGACGCGGATCGTTTCAATATCATGTTCTCGAAACTCGCGGTCGTGCCCGACGGCGCGTTATGGTACCTGCCTTTTGAAGCGCTCTGCCTACCGGCGATGGCGTCGACTGCGGAAGAAGCGCCGGAAGACGACTCCGAACCGCTTGACGCGAAGGACCTTCCTCACGTCTTAGACGCGGTCGCGACCGACGACGCCGAAACGTCCGACGGCGAAGAAGAGGAAGAAGACGACCTCGACTCCGCTTATCTCGCCACCGAAGACGAAGCCGCGGAGATCGAAGCGGAAGAAAAGGCGGCAAAAGAACTTGAAGAAGCGCTCGCCGATGACGAAGACGCGCAAGACGAGGAAGAAGAAGTTAAAGACGCGGAACCCGCCGCGCCGGTGAAACGCAAGAGCCGTTCCGCGCGCCAACGCGAAGAATTGGAAGCGTACGAAGCGACGCTCATCCCGATGATCCAAGCGTCGGAACTGTCGATACGTTATTCCGCGACGGTCAGTTTGGCGTTGCCTAACGCCTTGGGGCGCAACGCGTTCGTCGAAACGACGGTCGCCGCCGGGCACACGTATCCGAAAGAGGCGCCCGAGACTATCGAAGCCGCGGTCGACCGCTTTGCCGCCACCGTCTCGAAGACGGAAGCGTTCCGCATCGGCTCCATCGAGCTGCCCGGCGCTATCTATGCCGCGAGACTGAAACGACTTGTCGTGCTCGACGAGATCGTCGGAAACATCTGGAACTGGACGCCGCTCTCGCCCGGAAGAAACCTCCGCGGCCCGAATCGCGCTTCCGACTGGATCGCGGCGCCGTGGGGCGCGCCTAGGTTGTTCGTCGCGCCGGCGTTACGCACGCGCGCCGAAGAAGCGTTGAAGAACGGCGGCGACGGTAGCGAACTGTTCCTGCCGATCCTGGCGATGCAAGCGAGCGGAGCCGACGCGATGCTGTTGAGTCGCTGGCGCACCGGCGGACGTTCCGCATTTGACTTAACGACCGACTTCGTCAAGAATTACGAATCAATGCCGACGCCCGACGCTTACAAGTACGCGGCGTTGAAGCTGATGAATCACGAAGTCGTCGTCGAAGAAGAACCGCGCTTGCGTAAGCTCGGACGCTCGGAAGCGACGCCGAATTACGACTCGCCGTTCTGGTGGGCGGGCTACATGGTAGTCGATTCCGGCGAAGCGGTCAAAGCGGAAGATCTTGAAAAATTTGACGAAGCTAACGTCGCAAAAGCGGAAGAAGAAAACGCGTTGCTCGAAGGCGGGGTCGCCGAAGAAGGCGCCGATCCTAACGCCGCGACTACCGACGACAAATCGAAGAAGAGTTCTTCCAACAAGTCGAAGAAGAACGCCGCGGACGACGCAAATAACGCCGACGACGCAGGTTCCGACGAGGACGGACTCGATCTCGGCGCCGCGGTCGAAAGCGTGACGAACGCCGAAAACGACGACTCCGACGGCGACGATAGCGACGATGCGACAAGTTCCGACGAAGACGACGAAGAAGGCGTTATCACGCCGAGCTTTGTGACGCCGAATAAGACGTCTTCTAAACCGTCCGCGCCGCTCGATCTCAATCCGAAGAAGCTCAGCGACGACGAACTCGCCGATCAAGACGAAGAGGGCGACGACTTCTTCGCGACCGACGAAGAAGAGGACGAACCGGTCGAGGATGAAAACGCCGAC
>JAZRWE010000026.1:0-14501 GCA_045599605.1 Thermoguttaceae bacterium | reverse complement strand
ATATCAAATTCGACAAAATTATAGTAGTGTGTTACTACGCCACTCTTGCATTACCTAATTGTAAAATATCGTTGACTTTAACTCGCTTTCGCTCGTATCAGTCGTCTGTCGTTTGCTAACGACTTTGGAGAATATAACCGACGAATACGTTTTCGCAAGGGGGCATTCCAAAAATTTTTTTCTTTCCCGCTTTTCCCTCTCGCTCTCGCGATTCTTACCCTATGTATTTTCCGCGTTTACGTCGGTCTCACTTTTTTGTTTCCGACTCTTGAAACGTGCGCTTTTCTTCCCAAAGTTCGTTCGTTTTGGTTCTCGAAGAGCCGCAGTTTCGTTGTTTTCCCCCTACCTGCCGCCCGATCGGTCGCGCAGATCCATCTTCGCGACTTCGCCGACAACGATCACGACCGGCGCTTTGACGCCCGCTCGTTTCGTCTTTTCGACGATATCCGCCAGCGTTCCGCGCACGTCGTATCGTTCGGCGGCGCATCCTCCGCTCACCACGGCGACGGGGGTCTCGGGCGCTCTTCCAGCGGCGATCAACTTCGACGCGATCGACTCGAGCGCCGCCAGCCCCATCATAAAGACGATAGTTCCTTCTTCGTTAGCGAGGATCCCAGCGTCTTCGCCGAGTTCGCCGTTGTCCGCGTGAGCCGTCACTATATGCACCGCGCGACTCGCGCCTCTCGCGGTTGCGGGGATACCTGCTTGCATTGGTATATATAGAGCCGACGTTATACCGGGCACGACTTCGTAAGGCGCTCCGGCGGCTCTGAGCGCCTCGACTTCCTCCACGCCCCTGCCGAACAGGAACGGGTCGCCCCCTTTGAGACGGACAACGCGTTTCCCGCTTAATACTTTATCGACCAACAACTTATTGATATCGTCTTGACGATTCGCCCCCGCGCCGCAGCGTTTGCCTACGGGCAATATCTCGGCGTCGGCGGGCGCGTACTCCAACAACCGCTTATCGATCAGTTCGTCGTACAACACCACCTCGGCGCGCTTGAGCGCTTCCGCTCCGCGGATCGTGACGAGCGTGCGGTCACCCGCGCCTGCGCCGACCAACGTCGCATAGCCGCGCTTCGCCGGCGGCGTTTGCGCAACGCGTTTATCTTCTTTATCGGTCGATAGTAAAGCGCGTTCCATCGCGTCGACTTCGTCGCGTTCTAGCGCGCGTCCGAGTCGCTTGGACTCGTTCCACAGCCGCTTGGAGAGCTCTTTTCGTATCGCGGGCGACTTTATCCTCCGCTTGAATTCGGCGCGGTATTCGGCGATGGAATCGAGCATCTCCTCCACATTCTCCGGTAACGCGTTCTCGACGTCGTCGCGCAGTCTTGCCGCGGCGTACGGACTGGCCCCGCTCGTCGACACGGCGGCGACTAACGGGCCCTTTCTCACGATCGCGGGGAAGATGAACGTGCATTCCTCGGGCACGTCGACGACGTTCACTTGTAGTCCGCGTCGTCGACAACCTTCGGCGATATCCCGATTTAAGCGTTGGTCGTTCGTAGCGGCGACTACAAAGAGCCAATCGCCGTCGAGGTCCGTCGCTTCAAACGCGCGTCGTTCGCACCGCACGCCGCGCAGCGCGGCGATCGAGCGCTCGATCTCCGGCGCGACGACGACGATATCGATCCCGAGCCCGACAAATTTCTCTATCTTCGCAAACGCGACCTCGCCTCCGCCGACGACTAACGCGCGTTTGCCGCTCACCTCGACATAAAACGGGAAATACGCCATACACTTCCTCTCGTTCGTCCTATCTCATCCTTGATACGCGTCTTGGATACGCTTTGTGAATTCGTCCCAGCCGAGACGCGCGAGCGTCTTGACTAAGCGTTCGCCCGGTTGCGCGTTTTCGTCGAAGTACGCGAGCGCGGCGTCGCAAACGCGGAAGAGCGCGGCGTCGTCTTTGATCAGCGGGAGCAAGCGCTTGCCTGTCGCGATATGGTTGCCGTAAGTTCCGGCGAACGAGACCAAGTAGCCTTTCTCGCCTTCGATCGCTTGTTTCGGACAGACGCGGAAGCATTTCCCGCATTGTTGGCACTTTTCGGAGTCGATAACGACCGCGTTATTCTCGATCGCGATCGCGCCTTGGCGGCAGTTCTTTTGGCATAAACCGCAACGGACGCATTTTTCTTCGACCCACTTCACTTCGCGCCCGCCTTTGATCCCGAGGTCGTTTTCTTCGGCTTTGAGGCAGTTGTTTCCGCAGCCGGTCACGCCTAACTTGAATTTGTGCGGGAGATTACGCCCGTAGTAGCGCTTATCGAGTTCTTCGGCGACGGCGAGCGAATCGATATTGCCGCTCGGACAGCATCGTCCGCCTTGGCACGCGGTGATCGTGCGCACGCGAGGTCCGGACGCCGCAAGTTCGACTCCGCCGGCGTTTAGCTCTTTAACGATCGCGTCGATATCTTCAAGTTTGATAAACGGGATCTCCACGCCTTGGCGAGAAGTCATATGGATATATCCATGTCCGTATTTATCGGCGATCGCGGAGATCGTCGCAAGTTGTTTTGTCGTAACGGTTCCGCCGAGCACGCGTACGCGCATCGAGAATACGTCTTTTTGGACTTGCGGCAAGAAACCGTTTGCCTTAAGTTTTTTGTAATCTACCGCCATGGTGATCGTTCTCCTAGTATGTTCTTTATTTCGGCGAGTTACGCCGCTTGCGCTATAAACTCAAAACGGCGGCGTCCTTCACTAGCGAACGCCGCCATTGTTCTATAATAATACTTGTCGTCGGTCGTCAATACTTATTCGCGTTTCTACGATCGACGGTAACGACGTAAGGTTCCGCGCCTTGTCGTCTTACGACCCATCGCGCCAATTCGCCGTCTTTTTCGATCTGCATGAGCGCGCCCCTGCCGCCGATATCGGCGCCGAGGAAGTACGAGATCGCGCTAAACCGACATTCCTTCAAGCAAGACGCGCAGCCCCAGCAGTCTTCGGGTCTGCGGATAAACGCTTTACGTTCGTCGTCGCGCTTGATGAGATTCCCAGGGCACGCTTCGACGCAAGCGCCGCAACCCATGCACTTATCGCGATCAATTTGAATGCTCATAACGTTCCTCCTTTACTAGCGAGCGCTTGAACACGTCGATCTGGCCGTCGACAAAGCGCGAGTTGAGGTAGTACTCTCCTGCGGGATCGAGTTCGGGGTGGTCGGCGTTGACGCCAAAGCCGGGCCAACGCGTTTCAGGACGCTCTTTTAGGTGCGCGATCAGCGAGCGGCAGACCGTCAATCGGTCGCGCAGTTCGTAGAGTTGCAGCATCTCGTCCATATCGTTCACGCCAATACTCTTAGCGAGTTGTTCCACGATGGCGATCTTCTCGTCGGCAACGCGCAACTGCTTGATATTATAGCGGTAATAAGAAGAGATACCGCCGGCGTAGACGTCCATCGCTTTCTGCATCGCTTCTTCAAGTTGTTGGACGTTATAGGGGCTCGCTCCCACTTGGTTCAACGCGTTTTCGTAGCCGGCGACGACGTCTTTGACGTACAATTCGAGTTTTTCGTTTTCCGGCAACGTCAGTTCTTGCAAGTCGTTAAGCGCGGTCTCGACGGCGATCTGACCTTCCGCCATCGCCCCGGTCACGAATTTCTTAGGCGCGCCTCCGACGACGTCGCCGGCCGCGTACAGACCTTTGAGCGTCGAGCGGCGGTCGGAATCGACCCAGTACCCGCTGCCGGTGTGACCGCCGACGATATACGGTTCCGTACCGCCGATCTCGACGTTGGTCTCGGACGGTCGCTCGCCGCTTTCCAACCACTTTAAGGTCTGCGCGGGCGCCATATTAAGATAAGCCTTGTACAGGTCTTCTTCTTGGTCTTTACGAATACCGCGCGTCTTCAAGAAGCACGGTCCGCGTCCTTCGTACGTCTCGTTACTGGCGCCGTATGCGCGGCCGGAAGTGGTGAGTCCGTAGCGTTTTGCGTACTGTTCGCCAAACGCGTTGACTTCGCGAGACCCGACGCCAAGCGCGATCGTGCCCGTCGGAGCGATCGTGTCTTTGATGCGTTGCGCGACGAAACGCATCTCGAACGACGTCATCTCCGCGCCGGCGCGAATACCCATCGCGTAACCCGCGCCGGTATTGAAAGGACAGTACCACATCTTATGGCGCGAGAAACCCGGATTATTCGGACGATACAAGCCCGCAGCGCCGCCCGTCGCAACGATCGTCGCTTTGGCGGCAACGACTACCGCGACTTTAAGATCGACGGAAAACCCGACCGCACCGACGACGCGACCGCTCGCGTCTTGCACTAAGTCGGTCGCGTTGACGTGGTTGACGACCGACACGTTCTCGAAGCGACGCGTCTCTTGCGCGAGTATCGTCTTGATATTCTCGCCGTTGATCTTGATATTGCGTTTCCCTCGCGAGACGTAGTTTCCGTTTTCGTCTTTGAGGATGACGAGTCCGAGTCGTTCGAGGTCGGCGACGATCGGATTGAATCGTCTTGCCATCGAGACGATAAGGTCGTCGCGCACGATCTTTTCGGCGTCCCAACGCACGTATTCGAGGTATTCCTCGACGGTGTGTCCGGGTACGATATAGGCGTTGAGCGCGTTGACGCCGGCGGCTAAGCATCCGGAGCGTTTGATGTTGGCTTTTTCGAGCACGACGATCTTCAGCGCGGGGTCTTTTCTCGCGGCGCATATAGCGGCGTAGCAACCCGCGGCGCCGCCGCCTACGATCAGCAGATCGGCTCTAAGTATCTTAGTTTTCAGTTGTTCCATAACAGGTATCTCTTATGCGATCAACGCTCGCGAAGGGGCTCAGATGACGAAGGTGCGGTTCTTCAAGACTTCGTTGTCGAGCGGCGTGACCGCGGAGCCGTTGACGACGAGGAATTTGACCACGAAGACGTCGACGCTTTCGCCGATCTCGACAAAAGGTTCGGTAATGCTTCGTATTGCGGAGATAGTCACGCCGTGGATCTTGATGCGCAACTCGATATTGCTTCCTCGGAACACGACGTCCTCGACGATCCCTTCTTCGGCGGAGCAAGCGTATTGGCGCGGTTCGTCCTTCTTATAGACGTCGACGAACTCCGGACGCAAGATCGCGTAAGAGTCGGGTCCTAAGTCTTGGAACGTATTGAAATCCGTATAATTCTTGACGACGGCGCCATTGCCGACGAATTTCGCCACGAAAGGCGTCGCGGGGAACGTGTACAACTCCTTAGGCGACCCGACTTGTTCGATGGAGCCCTTGTTCGTCACGACGATATCGTCGGCGACTTCGATCGCTTCGTCTTGGTCGTGCGTCACGAAGATGCTAGTCACGCCGAGTCTCGTGATCATTTCGCGCAACCACGAACGCAGTTCCAAGCGCACTTTGGCGTCGATGGCGGCGAAGGGTTCGTCGAGCAGCAGCAGTTTCGGATCGGGCGCAAGCGCTCTCGCAAACGCGACGCGTTGACGCTGACCGCCGGACAACTGGCTGGGGAACCGTTTCTCTAACCCGTCGCAGTTCACGAGTTTAAGCAGTTCGCGGACTTTGACGTCGATCTCCTCTTTGGAGCGTTTCTGCACGCGAAGTCCGAACGCGACGTTGTCGTAGACAGTCATATAGCGGAACAACGCGTAACTCTGGAAAACGAAGCCGACTCCGCGCTTGCTGCCGGGCACGTCGTTGACAACCTTGCCGTCGATCAGGATATCGCCGGTCGTCGGTCTCTCGAGACCCGCGATCATGCGCAGCAACGTCGTCTTACCGCTACCCGAAGGTCCGAGCAACGCGACTAATCTTCCGCGCGCGATATTGAGGTCGACGTTGCGCGACGCGTAGAAATCGCCGTATACTTTATTGACGCCGCGTAGTTGAACATAATAATCTTCAGCCATGATCCCTTACTCCTTCACTTAGCGGCGTCCAGTTCTTTTCCGCCTTTTTTCTCGAGCCAAACGCGCAGAACGAGCAAGATCGCGGTAAAGACGACGAGAATGCTCGACACGGCGAAAGCGCCTACAAATTCGTATCCCTGATAGAGTTCCTCAACATAAAGCGGGAGCGTGTCCGTCTTACCGCGGAGGCTGCCCGACAGTACCGAGACCGCGCCGAATTCCCCCATCGCGCGCGCCGCGCACAACACGACCCCGTAGAGCAACGACCACTTGATATGCGGAAACGTCACTTTCGAGAAGATCGTCCAAGTTCCGGCGCCCATGAGCGCGGCGGCTTCTTCTTCGTCGCTCCCTTGCGCGGAGAGCACGGGTATCAGTTCTCGCGAGATGAACGGAAACGTCACGAAGACGGTCGCGAGTATGACGCCGGGAACGGCGAAGACGATCTGGATCCCGAATTTGCTTAAATACGGATATAAAAAGCTTTGTCTTCCGAACGTCAACAGGAAGACCAACCCCGCGACGATGGGCGAGACCGTGACCGGCAGGTCGATCAGCGTCGCTAGCAATTTCTTGCCTCGAAACGAGAATTTCGTCAAGCTCCACGCGGCGCAGATCCCGAACACCGCGTTGACGACGACCGCGATCGTCGTCGCTTCGAGCGTCAGCAGCGCGGAACGGATCGCGAATTTATCGCTCACCGCGCGAACGTACGCGCTCCAGCCCTCGCTCAGCGCGGCGAAGACGATGTATACCAACGGCGTAACGAGGAAGAAGATCAAGAACGCCGCGCTCGCGCCGATGAAGAACCGACGCAACCAGCCTTTATTATTATTGTTGATTCGTTCCATATTCTCCCCTCTCGATCACTCGGCGGCGCCGGTGCGTTTCGCCGCGCGGCTCTGCGCTATCGCGTTGAACGACAAGATGACGAAGGACAGCGCCAGCAAGACGAGCGCGATACTCGTTGCGCTCGCGTAGTCGAATTCCTGTAACTGCGACATGATAAGCAGCGGCGCGATCTCCGTCTTGTACGGAATGTTGCCCGAGATGAAGACGACGCTGCCGTATTCCCCGACGCTGCGCGCAAAAGCTAGCGAGAACCCCGAGATCAACGCCGGAACAAGTTCCGGGAAGACGACTTGCCAAAACGTGCGCAACCTGCTTGCGCCGAGCATCTCCGCCGCTTCTTCGTATTGCGCGTCGAATTTCTCTAAGACCGGTTGCACGGAGCGCGCTACGAAGGGAATGCCGATGAATATGAGCGCCACCGTGATCCCCAGCGGGGTATACGCGATCTTCAAGCCGAAAACGTCGTTGAAGAACTTGCCGATCCAGCCGTTCGTCGTCATAAGATGCGTGAGCGATATGCCCGCCACCGCCGTCGGCAACGCGAAAGGCAGTTCCACGATACCGTCGAGCAGTCGTTTCCCGGGGAACTCGTAGCGAACCAACGTCCACGCTAACATCAACCCCGCGACCGCGTTGACCGCCGACGCGAAAAACGCCGTCGTGATGCTGACGCAGTACCCCGAAACAACCCGCTTCGAGGAGACCACTTCCCAGAACTCCGCGGGACTAAGCTTGCTCGTGCAGATCGCTAACGAACAAAGCGGTATCAAGACGACGAGCGTCAGTATCGACGTCGTTACTCCAAACGATAGTCCGAAACCCGGTATCACGCCGTCCTTTTTCTTTAAGAACTTCATCGTCGATTCCTCCTAACGCTCGCGCTTGCCACTCATAAGCGCGATACCCTCGCTCAATGTTTTTCGTAGATCGCGTCGAAGATCCCGCCGTCCGCGAAATGCTTCTTACGCGCTTCCGCCCAACCGCCAAAATGGTCGATCGAGACGCGTTCGACGTCGTCGACGATCCATTTTCCGTCGTCGTTGAGCGCGACGATAGCGCCGTCGTTAGCGTCGGCGACGAATTCGGCGTAGATCGCGGGGTCGCTGGGGCGATAGAAGTGTTGCGCTTCTAAGCGTTGCGCGTCTTCGGAGTAAAGGAATTGGAGATAATCTTTGGCGACTTCGGCGGTCCCGTTTCGTTTCGCGACTTCGTCGACGACGGCGACGGTCGGTTGGCACAAGATCGAGACGGAAGGCACGACGATCTCGTATTTCCCGGGGTACTGTTGTAGCGACAAGAACGCTTCGTTTTCCCAAGCGATCAACACGTCGCCTTGTCCGTTTTCGACAAACGAGGTCGTGGCGCCGCGCGCGCCGGAATCCAAGACGACGACGTTCTTATAGAGCGCCCCGATCGACTTTTCGACTTCGGCTTCCGTTTGGCCTTGTTTTTCAAAATAATACCACGCCGCGAGATAATTCCACATCGCGCCTCCCGACGTCTTCGGGTTAGGCGTCACGACGCCGACGCCGGGCTTAACGAGGTCGTCCCAGTCGTGCAAATCTTTCGGATTACCGGCGCGAACGAGGAACACGATCGTCGAGGTGTAAGGCGAGCTGTCCAGCGGAAATTCCGAGACGAACCCGGGCTCGATGAGCCCCGCCTTAGACACGACTTGCACGTCGTCTTCCAACGCGAGCGTCACGACGTCGGCTTGCAGACCGTTCGCGACTTCCAGCGCCTGTTTGCCGGAACCGCCGTGAGACTGCGTCACCGTGACCGTCTTGCCCGTCTCTTCCGCGTAATGCTTCGAGAACAGCGCGTTATACGCCTTGTACAATTCGCGCGTCGGGTCGTAAGACACGTTCGTCAACTCGATCTCGTCCGAGGAACCGCCGGGCGCGCAGCCGGGAAGAAGGGTGAGCGATAATAAGAGAAGCGTTATTCCCAAAAGCTTTTTCATGTTGTAGTCTCCTAGTATTTTAATTTCCTATCAGTTTAGTATGTTTTTAAAACAGGGGTTATTCTAATACTAATTACCTATCTGTCTAGTAGGTTATTTAAGAAAAAAATATTGTCGCGCCATGGCGACAAAAAAAGCCCTCGCGATCCGATCTCGGACTGCGAGGGCCAAATTTATATTTCACAATTTATTTGCGGCTCAAACTAGGGGGTGCCCGTAGCGTTTCAAGAACTTCGCGGCGGCGGGCGTCTTCTTCGCGGCGCGGCGGAGGTATCGCAGTCCCTTGGCGGTATCTTGGACTACCCCGCGACCGGAGTCGTTAAAACCAAGAAGCAAGAGCTTACCGGCGACGTACAACGATTCGTGATGCCCGCGATTCCCGGCCAATTCGAAGTACTCGAACGCTTTGGCGCGATTGCCGTTCTTCTTCCAAGCGTGGACGCCGAGATTATAGAATCCCTCGGGGAGATCCAGCTCCTTCAACACGTCGATCGCGTCTTGTTTTTCAGCTTCGTTTTTCGCGTTGATCAGTTGCTCCGTGGCCATATCGCACAGTTGTTGTTTCTCGTATCTCTCGTTAATACTCATCTTAACGTTCTTTCTATTATCGTAAAATTTTTATTTTTGTTTAAAAACACGCGCAAATTTTCCCCGACCTCGACCGAGCCTTTCCCTCGACCGCGTTAAATGATCGCTAGAACACGCGTAAGAATGACGCGACGTCTTTCCAAACAAGCGGTATCATGCCGCCTCAAATTCGACGTTTTCATACGCCGCCGATATTATTATGCGAAGATTCTGTCGTCAACCAAATAAAAAAATTTCAAATCGTTCATAAGTCCTTATTTATCAACATCAAAAAATTTTTATTTTTCTTTTACGAAACGCTTCCTCCTAAAAAAAAAGCCCCTCGCGCCGGCAATACGCTCGACGCGAGGGGCGGTAGGCGTTCTCAGGAACGTTCTCTCAACGCCTCATTTCTCAAACACGAACAGTTTCCCGTGGCCGGGGATCACCCAGAACCCGTTGGCGAGATCTTCGTCGCTCACGGCGATCTCGGTCCCGTCGACGGGGGAGACGGTCTTGACGCGCGAGTAGCCCTCGGGCAAGTCGAATCTCACCTTCTCCGAAGACGCGAAATCGAGATTGACGATCATCGCGGCGAGCTTATCGCCGTCTTTTTGCGCGAATTCGCCGATCATGTATTTCGGCTCGCAGTCGTAGTTATTCGCGTGCGTGGAGAACGCCGCGGAGACGTTCTTCAAGACGTTGGTCGGCGCTTCCGGGAACTGCGGGAGATTCGGCGCTTCGTCCTTCGTATACAACGCGGTCATTCCGCACGCCGTGGAGCGGTAGTCGCGCAGGTACGTTCCGAGCGCCTGCATCTGCGTGTTGATATCGCGCATGTACAGCCACGACAGCGTCTTGTTCCCGTTGACGTCGATCGGGGACTCCTTCCAGCCCAACGGGTAATACAGGAACCACGTCAGTCCTTCGGCGCCGGCGGCAAGCGCGGTATACGCCTGATACGCGTAACGCGCCGGGGTCGGCGGCGACGACGGGTCGAGAATGCATAAGCTGCTGCCTATGAACCAGAACGGCAGGTCGTATTTCAACGCCACGTCGCGCACCTCGAACAGGTCGGAGAAGAAGACGTGCCCGCGGACCGGGTCGCGCATATCTTCCGAGTACTCCACCATGTAGTTGTCGTAGCTCAGCATCTGCGGCTTCACTTCTTGCACAAAGCGTTCAAGATACTCGCGATAAGTGTACGTTCCAAGTTGCGAGTCCACGTCCGCGCCTACCGTCGACGCGTAACCGGGATAGAGATTGATATACGCCAACTTCCCCGGCGCGTATTTCTTTACCGCCGCCACCATCGCCGCCAAAGAGCGGTTGTAATACACGCCCGGCTCGTCGCGTAGATAGTACCCGATGAGGTCCGGGTCGTCTTTCGTCGATTCCACGCGCGCTTTGATCTGCGCGTCGATCTCCGCGATCTTAGCTTGCATCTCCTCTTCGCTGAGCTCGCGTTGGTCGAAGACGGAGACGCGCATCTCGTAAAGGTATTTTAGCCCGTTCGCTTTGGCAAGTTCGACTCCGCGCTCGTCGTAAACGAACGCCGACGCCGTGCAACCGCATTCCGCCATCGACTTGATACCTTCTTCCATCGGCTGATATTTATCGCCCCAGTCTTCAAGATGGTCCCACGGGAAGATCGGGAAGACCGGCGCGTCGTAGCGCTCCAGTCCGAGCGACGCCGCCGTCGCGTTCTCGTCGTACGTCTTCTCTTGCGCGTACGATGCCGTAGCCAACGCCAATAACGCTAATGTAAGCATAGATCTTTTCATCATTTAAGTCTCCGTCGTTAGTATGTGACGCCGAATATGTTTCCGCGTAGACAAGAGATTATACACGACGCGCGATAGAAAATCAAATACTTGTCGCAAGAACAAGAACGCGACTCGGAATACGCGTTGCGCGTGAAAAAACAACGACGCCGGGATACCGTAGGAGGCGTCCCGGCGTCGATACTCGATACTAGCTTAAACTCTGTTACGAGCTTGCGTTATCATTTCAGCAGTTGGCGCAGAACGGTCTGCAAAACGCCGCCGTTCTTGTAGTATTCCAGTTCGACTTTCGCGTCGATGCGGACGCGGACGTTGAACTTCGTGACCTTGCCGACGCTAGCGGGGTCGGTGGAGACCGCCGTAACTTCGATCTCGGAACGCGGCGTGAAGTCGTCGCCGAGCGTCGGGATCGAGAATTGTTCGGTACCGGTCAAGCCGAGCGACTTCCAGCTTTCGCCGTTGACGAATTCGAGCGGGAGAACGCCCATGCCGACGAGGTTGCCGCGGTGGATGCGTTCGAAGCTGGACGCGATGACAGCGCGGACGCCGAGGAGCGTCGTGCCTTTCGCGGCCCAGTCACGGCTGCTGCCCGTACCGTATTCCGCGCCCGCCAACACGATGAGCGGAACGTTTTCTTCGCGGTACTTCATCGCGGCGTCGTAGACGCTTTCGACGGGACCGTCGTTCGCGCATTTCCCAAAGTACTTCGTGACGCCGCCTTCGGTGCCGGGAGCAAGCAGGTTGCGGATGCGGATATTCGCGAACGTGCCGCGCGTCATCACGCGGTCGTTACCGCGACGAGAGCCGTAGCTATTGAAATCGCGTTGCTCGACGCCGTTAGCGACGAGGAAGCTGCCCGCGGGGGAATCCTTCTTGATCGCGCCGGCCGGCGAGATGTGGTCGGTCGTGACGGAGTCGCCGAGGCACAACAACGCGCGCGCGCCTTCGATCGCCGCTTGGACTTCCGGTTCTTTCGTCATCTCGGCGAGGAACGGCGGTTCTTGGATATACGTCGACTTCGGATCCCAGTCGTACAACTCGCTCGCTTCCGTCGGGATCGCGTTCCACAACGGGTTAGAATCGAACACGCCGCGGTAGTTGGCGGCGTAGACTTCCGCGTCCAGCGCGTCTTTCGCGATCGCGTCGATCTCTTCGTTCGTCGGGAATATCTCGGACAACATGACCGGCTTGCCGTCTTTATCCGTGCCGATCGGTTCCGTCGTCATATCGATATTCGTCGTGCCCGCGAGCGCGAAAGCGACCACGAGCGGCGGGCTGGCGAGGTAGTTAGCCTTGACCAACGGGTTAACGCGACCTTCGAAGTTGCGGTTGCCGGAAAGCACCGCGCTGGCGACGAGGTCGGATTCGCTGACCGCTTTCGCGACCGGCGCCGGCAACGGGCCGCTGTTGCCGATACAGGTCAAGCAGCCGTAGCCGACGACGTTGAAACCGAGGTCTTCAAGCGGTTTAAGCAGGTCGGCTTTCTTCAAGTAGTCGACGACGACGCGAGAACCGGGACCGAAACTCGTCTTGACGTAAGGCTTCGGCGCGAGACCGCGAGCCGCCGCTTTCTTCGCCAATAAGCCCGCCGCGATCATGAGACGAGGCGCGCTCGTGTTCGTGCAGCTCGTGATCGACGCGATGACGACCGCGCCTTGTCCGATCGTGTCGCTGCCGCTCTTCGGCAAGCGCGGGGATTCCGGGCAATCCGTGCCGTCCCAGACGACCGTCGCGGTCTTCGCGACTTCTTCTTCGCTAAGCGCGAAACCGCGTTCGTTGATAGGAGCGCGCAACGACGCTTGGAACGCCGTCTTCATATCGCGAAGCGGGACGCGGTCTTGCGGGCGTTTCGGGCCGGCGAGCGACGGTTCGACGGTAGCGAGGTCGAGCGTGAGCACTTTGGTATACGCGGGAGTCGGCGCGTCGGCGGAGCGGAACAGGCCTTGCGCTTTCGCGTACGCTTCGACCAACGCGACTTTCTCGGCGTCGCGACCGGTGTCGCGAAGGAACTGCAGCGTCTTCTCGTCGATCGGGAAGAAGCCGGTGGTGGCTCCGTATTCCGGGCCCATATTCGCCAAGACGGCGCGGTCCGGCACTTCGAGACTCGTCGCGCCGTCGCCGAAATATTCGACGAACTTGCCGACCACGCCTTCTTTACGCAGCATCTGGACGACCGTCAACGCGAGATCGGTGCCCGTCACGCCGGAAGGCAACTTCCCTTTGAGTTCGAAACCGACGACTTGCGGCGCGAGCATATAATACGGTTGCCCAAGCATGACCGCTTCAGCTTCGATACCGCCGACGCCCCAGCCGAGAACGCCAAGACCGTTGATCATAACGGTATGGCTGTCGGTGCCGACGACGCTGTCCGGGTAAACGACGCCTTCAAGACCTTGCGCTTTGCAGCATTCGCACGCGTTTTCGCAGACGACGCGACCAAGGTATTCCAAGTTGACTTGGTGGATGATGCCGACTGCCGGCGGGACCGCGCGGAAGTTGTCGATCGAGCGTTGCGCCCAACGCAGCAACGAGTAGCGTTCGCCGTTGCGCTCAAATTCACGATCGATATTCTTTTGCAACGCCAACGCGGACCCGAAGTTGTCGGTCTGGACGGAGTGGTCGACGACGATGTCCACCGGGATCAACGGGTTGATCTTATTCGGGTCGCCGCCAAGACGCTTCATCGCGGAACGCATCGCGGCAAGGTCGACGACGGCGGGAACGCCCGTAAAGTCTTGCAAGATAACGCGCGCCGGCTTGAACGGGATCTCGACGCTAGTAGCAAGTTCCGGCTTCCAACCGGCGAGACTCTTCACGTCGGATTCAGAGACCGCGAAGTTGTCGCAGTTACGCAGCGTCGCTTCAAGGAGGACGCGGATGGAATAAGGAAGCGCGGACAACGTCGTAAGACCTTGTTCCTCTAACGCTCCAAGGCGGTAATAGCCGTATTTTTTGCCGTTCGCTTCCAAAGTCGCGAACGAATTGAAGTAATCGCGAGTCGATTTTGCGTCGCTCATGCGCGTTTTCTCCTATATGTGTATGCTTTCAAACGTGCGAGGGACCTGCCCTCCGGTCTATCGCGCTCTATTGTACTACATATTTATTTTATGTGTAGTGGCGACCGCGACCGCGCGGCTCCCGGATCGCGCTACCGCGCGGATAGCAGATCGTCGCTCGCGCCCCATACTGCAAAATTGCTTGTCCTCTGCGGCCGGACGGGCCGGTGGCGACGGCGCCACTCCCGGATCGCGCTACCGCGCGGGTAGCTGAACGTAAGCGCTCGCGTTGCTCGCTTGCCGCGGTAGTAGTACCCGCTCCCGTTGGTCGCTGGCGGGGTGTGGGGGAGAGAAAGTGGATAGGCGCTCGCGTTGCTCGCTTGTTGCAGCGATGGTACCCGCTCCCGTTGGTCGCTGGCGGAGTGTGGGGGAGAGAAAGTGGATAGGCGCTCGCGTTGCTCGCTTATCTCCACGCCGCCCA
>JAZRWE010000025.1:0-3379 GCA_045599605.1 Thermoguttaceae bacterium | reverse complement strand
GCCAGGATCAAACCCTTCAATTCTTTTTATTTTATTAAAAACTTCAAAGAAGTTTTCGTTCGATCGTGGTGAAACTTCCGGTCAGAGAAGTTTCAAGTAATGAATCAATTCAATATTTGGCTATCAAAGGTATTAGTTCTCATTAAAAAGAACTAAAACTTAACAGTTTCTCACACTGTATGATTTGTACTTTACCTGAATGTTAAATATCGTCGAGCTTTCGCTCTGCTGTCGTCAGCAACTTTCGTTGTCAACAACTAGTGAGAATATACCTTGAGTTTTTCATTCGTCAACGCCCCTTATTCAAATTTTTATAATTTTCTTCTGGCGTCATTCTCCCGACATAATCTAACGTCATATTTTTAATACGTTTGCAACTATCTACTTCATAAGGATCTCTTCAAAAAATCTTATCGTCGTAATCTCAACGTTCTTTTCGTCAAATCTATTCGCATTAGAGAACGCCTTTTCACATGTCTCTTGGTAATACTTCTCGTCGTCCCAAAATCGCGTTATAGTCCGTATCCACGAATCAACGCAGTCATCCCCGGACGTTTCTCCCACTCCGGGAAGCGGTAAAGCGATCCCGTCTTCGCCGCCTGTCTCCGGTAGCGCGCCCCGATTTGAACAAATACAGGGGATCCGATTGAACCCCGCCTCGACTACTACGCGTCCAAATGTTTCTTCACATACGGAGGGCGCTATCATTACGCGCGCAACTCGGTAATATGCAACAGGGTCCACGACGCCGCGCATAATACGTAATTCATTCAATTTTGTCTTACCAATACGAGCGACTATATCTCTCAACGGCGCTCTTCCCTGCACCATAAGCGCGGGTATATCCGGTCTTTGTTCGCCTAACGCCCGAAACATCGTCGCGACAAAATCTAATCCTTTTGCAGTCGAAGGATTGACGTAAGTCAAAAAGCGTTTTTTACAAGACGGGGCGATAACGGCGTTCTTTTCGATCAACGGCGGTATTACGACCGAATCGATCCCAAGTCTCTCTTTATATCTGTTTTTAGCAAAAACAGACGGCACGACGACCTCGTCGAATTCCTCAAACAACGCGCGATCTCGATAAGCAAGATTGCAAAGATAAAACACTGTTTTTACGTCATGTTTTTTAAAAATCCCCGCGCTCGTCGCAACAGCCCTATATCCGCCGTAAGTCATAAACACGTCGGGACAACGGTTTGCGCATTCCTCATCATAGAGATACAAAAGAAGATCCGTTTCAGCTTGCGTAAGCTCGCGAATATGTTTGCGTTCTCCGGGGTCTAATACAAAAATTACAGAGCTCTCTATTCCGGAATCCCGGAAGTCGATCGTTCTAAAATCGATCGTTTTTTCCCGCGTAGTCAAACGCTTCGTCGTTACCGTCGGCTTAAATCCGCGTCCGATAAGCTCGGTATAAAGATCTTCAAATTTTCGGTCGGCGTCGTCAAAAAATCCGCCGCATAACACGCGAACGCGCCATCCGTTACGAGCTAATCCTAAAAGCGCCGCGCGCGCCGAGATCGCCGCGCCGCTAGACATATCAAGATAATTATGAAATGAAGAAAATAATATGCTCTTATGTCCGTTCGACATATTGTTTAACACCTCAAATAAGAACTATCGCGCTCCACAATTTCCAAACGACACGATCTCATCTTTCCGTTCTCTCAATAGCTCCACTTGTCTCTCCAATAGCCGATCGCGGTATTCCAAAGCCCCGCGAAGTCGCGGAACACAATACCTTCACTTTAATAAAGCTCCTCTTCTCGAATCGTCAATTTATCACAGCCCATAACGAGCTTTGTAAACTCACTCTTAACAACTCTTCGATCTCTCAAAAAATAAACGGCGTAATTAATGGTCGTTACGCCGTTTACCCCAAAAAATCATGTTACGATAAATTTCATAATAAATATCGTTCGACAGAGAATAAGTCCGCCTACATCATTGGAAGAATATCCATTTGTGGAACATCCATTTGCGGAACACCCATTTGAGGAACATCCATTTGCGGAACATCCATTTGCGGAACACCCATTTGAGGAACACCCATTTGAGGAATATTCTCGTTCCAAGAGTTCCTCCGAACGCCGGAATTTCCAGTATCAGCCGTAGGATCGATCTTGATAATATCGTCTTTCTCTCTCAGCAACACTTTTCGAGTCTCTTGTAACGCCTCTTTTTGTTGTTCTGTCAGCCATTTATTATCATTTAGAGAACTCGTGATTGCAGAAACCGCATTCTCTAACGCGACAACTCTTTTTGCATTCGCAGCGCTAGCTTCCTGTCTGTTATACTCTTTCAGAAGTTCGTTAGATTTTTTTCGCAAACGTTCCGGATCCTCAATATCCTCAACTTCTTGCGGAGCAAGCCTAACAGCTAATTCTCTCAAATCCTGTTGAATTTCTTTTGCAACCCTAAACTCTCTTTTTAGTCTTTCCAAAACGATCTGTTTATAAACGGCAGCTTGCGGACCGGGAAGAGACTCAATCCAAGCCACTAAACTATTGAGCTTACTTTCTTTAATATCATCGCTGTCGGCGTCGTAGTACTCGATCTGCATTCTCGTAAATACTATCTCATCTCGTATCGTACTCGGCTGCAAACGTTCTTCTAACAGTTTCCACTCATCAATACTTTTCGGAATATTAGGAACGCCTGGCTTACGATTTCCATAACGCATAAAAAGATAAGCGGGGTACTTATTATTTTTAATAGTGATGGGACTCAATTCTATCGAGCGATCGTCGAGAAACGTCTCCCAAGTCAATTTTCTTTGCCACCACCTACTTTTTTTAGGATACAATTCGTCAGGAGTCGTTCCAAGCCAATCTTCTAATATCTTAAGTTCCGACTCATTTCTAGGCTTTACTAAAACCTGATAGTTAAAAAATCGATTGTTAAAGATCACTTTAAGGTAACAAATCACTCCTTCCGGTTTCATCTTCTCACGCAACTCTTTCCAGAAAGGCTGATTCCAATCTTCTAAGGGAGGGAATTCCAACGCTAAAGGAGCAGGTTTTATCTCGCTGTGAGGGCGCAAATACCAAGTTGGTCTTTTCAGAAAATCCGACGGCAGATCCATAGGTTTTGATTCTTTTCCCTTATTCTGCGCAACGAAAGCCGAGGGTATTTTATCTTTGGGCGCTTCGATAGTGTCGTTGAGTTCCGGTAAGTATAAATACTCCAACGTTGAAAGTTCAGGACAGGTTATCTTAATATCCATACGAAGATCGTGTTTTCCAAATACGCCGTCAATAGGCACGATCTTTTCTGAAACGTTCAAAAATTTCCAATCTAAGTAAAGAGTATCGCCATACAGAATCTCTGTCGGACCGTATTCTCCAACACATTCGAGAGCGCCGCTAAGTTCAAT
>JAZRWE010000024.1:0-8568 GCA_045599605.1 Thermoguttaceae bacterium | reverse complement strand
AATTAGCGTCAACGTAATCAAACCAACACCATTGAAGATTCATATCATAAGTGAACTGTTGGGTTCGTTCATCAAACGTTATGTCATAGGAAGTCGAATCGGCGTTTCGTATCGCGTTCAAATACCCGGTAAACGTAGTTCTTTGGGCGTTCCAAAGGGCGGCGTTGAGCGGCGATTCCGCGCTTAGATCAGGCGAGGGGAAAAACAAGGTCATGACGTCTCTCGGAACTTAACGATGTTGAAAGGTTTAGCGGTTGGAAAGTGACAAAGAGACAGACTTTCTTTAAATTTTCAATCGTCTACCCCACAAAACTCACGCCACTCTTCAAGCGTTTCAGGCGCTTTATCTCGATAACGACCTAGACCATGCGTGTCATAATACCGTATACTACCGCCGCCGGGAAAAGTAAACACTCGAGCTTTTCCTTTTCCTAGTTCCATAGGATAGGTAAACAATTGAACTTTTCCATTTGCTAGGTCCTTCCAGGAGACGTCTTGTGGTTTTGTCCAAGGAACTGCATATTTAGGATCGACCAAAACCAGATAGGCTTTCTTTTCTTCGTCTTCTCGAAGAGTTCCAAATTTTATTTTTTCATGAATTTCTTTAACGCGAAGTATACACGTTTTATTTCCACATTTTGATTCAAGGTAATATGGATAAAAGTAAAAAAATGGTCTTGAATTCAAAGCAGATTCATTACTTTCGTCGTTCCAGGGTTTTGTCTTGTCGACAGAACAGCTGGCGTTCCAGTTGAACCCGTTGTCGTCAATATCTTTAAAAAGTTCTTCGTTATTAAGAAGAAATGAGACTCGCCAACTCAATAATGGCTCTCCTGATGAAGAAAGAATATCTTCTGAAAGTGGATACTCTGGATCTTCTGTACAAAGATATTGGAAAGGCCAAGCCATAGCCTTGGTTTGTTCATATAATCTTAGGATTTTTGTTGTTCTGAATATTTCAGGTAACATGAAACAAAAATAGTACAACAATATTAGCACGATAATCGATACGATTATGAACATAATTCGTTTTTTCATTGTCATCACTATCTCCAATTAAATATGGAATCTTTGACAGGGAGTTGCTAGGTCGGCGGCTTCGTCGAACGCGTCGAGGAATGCGTCGTTCCATGCTGATCGCCAAGCGTTTTCGTAAGCCGCGTCGGCGGCAGATCTTGCGATGTTCGCTGCCGCGGCGTTTCCGGCTTTTTCGGCGGCAAGTTCGGTCGCGTTGAGCGCGGCGAGCGTCGAGTCGGCGGCGTTCGCAGCCGTTAGGACGGCTTGGAAGTTGTCTTTGAGAGTCGAAAACGCCGTGAAATTGGTCAAGTCGGCGGCGGCTAGTTCGGCATAAACGTCGTCAAGCGCCGCTTCATAGGCGTCGGCGCGCTCGTCGGCTAGTTGCGCTTCTTTGGCGTAGTTGGCGGTCAATTCCGCGACCGACGCGGTCAAATACGCGAAAGCGCGGGCTTTCGCGGCGTTAAAATCGGCTAAAACATAGTCGGCATACGAGTCCGAGGTGTTTTGCGAGAAGGTCCTTTCCGCGTTGAAATAGCTTTGCTCGGCGGTCAGTTCCGCGTTGAGCGCCGCGGCGTTATACGTCGCGATAGCGGAGTTTAGCGAGGCATAATAGTTCGAGAACGATGTTCCGGACGCGGAATAATATTGATCGCGCAACGATTTAGTTTGTTGCGCCCACGTTACGTCGGTTTGATACGCGTCGCGTCGCGGGTCGGAAAGCGCCGTTCCATTTAATTTGTTTTGCCGATTGGCGATCTGGAAATCGCCGTAAACGCTTGCGAGGGACGAAGCGTAAGTTATTGACGACGCGACGCCGGCGTTGAGATTCGATAAAATATAGGAAGTCGAATCGGCGTTTCGTATCGCGTTCAAATACCCGGTAAACGTAGTTCCTTGCGCGTTCCAAAGGGCGTCTTCGAGCGTCGTTTCCGCGCTTATGTCGGCGGATAACTCGTTTCCGGCGTCGTTCCAAGCGGCGCGGGTCTCGGCGTCGTATCCGTTCGCGTAGGAGGCGGCGTAAGAGCTTGCGGCGTTGGCTACGGCTGCGTCGCGTTGGAGCTCGGCGTTCTTGGTCTCCATCGCGACGACGGTCGAATTTAGGTCGCGGAAGAGCGCCCAGAAGTCCGGCGAGCCGTATGGCGTCGGGAAAGAAAGTATCGGCAGCCGCGACAGGATAACGCTCGAATCGGAGCCCAGCGCGGCTCCCGCCGATCCCGCCGAATCGAGTAGGGCGGGGAGCGTTCGCGAAACGCCGGGGAGGGCGGCGTAGTTCATTGGGTAGTAATTCGGATCGCCGGAACTCCACGATGTTGCAAGTTGGTGTTCGCCCCAGGCTTGTGTGAAAACAAGTTGACGCCGCGCCGCGTCCGCGTTCGCTTCGACGACGGCAAGATCTTGAGCGTGATCCGCGTTTTCGACGGCGCAATAGTAGACGATCGTTGCGTCGATCTCCGCTTGGTCGCTCGCCTTCTTTCGGTTCAACGCGTCGGCGGTCGAACTGTTTTGCGTCGCGTAATAGTCGTAAACGGCGTCGATATAAGAACTAGCGAGAGCCGCGTCCAATTCGAGGGACGCGCCCGCGTAATTAACGGCTTTGGAGATCAGGGACGATTCGAGGGTCGAATCCGCCGCAACTTGCGCGTTGAACGTCGTTTGGATCGCCGTGGCGGCGGAAGCGTAATAACCGCCGACGAGCTCGTTCGGCATTTCGCCACAGGCTGTGATCAGCGAGGTAAAATACGAACCGAAGACATTTTGCAAGGTCGTTTGCGTCAGCGTTTGCTCGGCGTTAAGACGCGTTTGTTCGGACGCGATCCGCGCGGCCGAGGCGGTCGATTCCGCGTCGAGTTCCGCGAGCGCGAGCGTTTTATCCGCCGCCTCAACGGCGTCCGCATAGACGTTTTTGGCGTTTTCGACCGAGATCGACTTATCCGCCTCCGTCGCGATCTCCGCTTTCCGGTACGTTCCAAGCGCCGACCATAACGCGATTTGAAGATCGCGGTCAAGTTGGAGCGAACTCGTCTCGATCGTGACCCCAGATTCGATCAACGCGCCGTAAAGCGTCGTTTCTTCGTCGAGAGCGTTGTGCTCGTATTCGAACCACATGGAGCGCAACGCCTCGTTCATCGCTTGCTCTGTCGCGAACCTTACGCTTTGGTTGGTCTCTCCGACTAACGAAATATAACAGCCGTACCAGTTAGAATAACCTGTTGCCGCGATCTCCGCGTATTCTTGAACGCGCGCCGATCTTGCCGAAAGGCTAGTTTCGATCTGCGTGACGAATTCGGTCGAATAGAGCTCGCTCATTGCGATCTCGTTTGCCGCGGTCGCGGCGGCGACGGCGTTTTGAAGCGTTTGAGCGCTTGAAATACTACTACATTCCGTGTCGCAAGTCGTCGTCGCGTTTGAGATCAGGTAGTTTCGATAGGCGACGGCCGCGGCGATATCGGCGGTCTTTTGCGCGCTTGCCGACGCGGCGGTTTGGGCGACGTAGGCGTTCGCGTCCGTCAGAGCTTGCGTTTGCGACAGCGCGTAAAGCGAATCGACGTAAGTTCCCCAATCGGACGGAGTCGACGCGTTGTTTTTCCAAGCGGTCATCGCGTCGCGAACGGCGTTCCAAGCGGCGGACGTCGCCGTTTGCGCCGCGGAGGCGATCGCGTTTCGATAGGTTTCGTCCGCGCCTGCTAGACCGTCGGTCGTTTCGTCCGCGTAGAAGGCGTAGAGCGCGTTGGCGACGACGATCTCGTGATCCTTGCCGAGTTGCGACGCGCTTAGGTCCAGTTGCGCTAAACGTTCTTGGCGGTCGAGTTCGAACGCTTCTTTGGCGTTCGCGAGCGCCGTATCGCGGCGCGCTTGCGCTTGGATCGTCAGGATCTGCGTTTCCGCGTTTAAAGCAAGTTCGTTTTGAGCGCTGAGCGCGTTTAGTTCAAGCTGCGCTTCGTAGCGACGACATTCTTCTTGCAACTGTTTTCGTTGACAAGCGTTTGAATGGCTATAAGAGCCGCAGCTTGAGTCGTGAGCGTCGTAACGATGGTCGAGATGCTCGTTGTAGATCGCGGTCGACTGCGCGGAATTCCAAGCGTTGATCTCGGCGATCTGCGCGGCGTTTTGCGCGCCGATCGCCGCGAGTTCGCGTTGATAAGTCGCTTGGATCGCTTGATATTCGTCGGAACTTTCAAAAGTTTGCGCTTGGAGCGTTTCGAATTCCTTGGAATTGCGAGCGTATTCGCGGCAGTAATCGCTCCAAGCGGCGTCGACCGACGCGTCGTAGGCGTCGCGAAGCGTTTGATAGGTCGACTTCCAAACGTTTTGCGCGTCGCGAACGGCGGCGTTGTAAGCGTTGGAAACGCCGTCGAGCGCTTGAAGAAGGGCTACGTCTCGCGATAGATCGATCGCTTCGCCGTCGAGCGTTGGGTACGCGATCTCGGGGATCGGGGAGTTGCGCAAGACGTCGAGGTCGCTTTGAGCGCCGACGTTGAGAGCCGCGGTCGTCGTATTTGTCGTCGGTTCCGGCGTCGTTTGATAATCGAACTCTCGCGCTGTCGACGACGAAGCGCGCTCGCCGGGTTCTTCGGTCGGGTCGTAATCTAAGATCGTTGTCGCGGACGCGACGAACGCTCTGAAACGCGCGGCTTCTTCCGCCGACGCGTTTTCCGTCAAAAGGGGGACGGGGACCTTGTCGGTCTTATTCGCGGTCGGATAGTCGATCCACGCGTAAACTACTGAAAACCCGTCTTTGATCGCGACCTCGGCGTCTTCAAGCGCGTCGACGATCGAAGAACGGGAGACCCTTCCGTGTGAGTTGGGCGCGAGGACCGCGTCGGCGGTTCCGTCGTAATCGTAATCAAGCGCGACCGTTAAATACGAATACGCTCCGGAGTAGTTTCCGACGAGCAGATAGGGTTCATAGTCGACTCTGTCGACGAAATAAAGCTCGAGCGTAGTCGGCGCGGACTCGCTTCCGCCGTAGTAATACGAGGTCGGGATCGTTTGCCAACCTTGACTAGAAACGCGCGTCGTTCCGTCGGCGAGTTCGTCGACGACTCGGATGTAAAGCTCCGATTGCGTCGGCTCGACGTAAAAGGCGAAGTCGTCTTTCGAGTTCGGAGTTGTTTGACCGTCGGCGGTTCCGTCGCCGTCGAGGTCGAATTCGACGAAATAGGAAATAACGCCTTCGCCCGGCGCGACGGAACCGGATATCTTGCGTTCGTAATAACTAGCGGCGGAACGATCGGACGCTTCGTTTCGGCGATCGAGCACGACGGATTCCGCCGCGCCGCGATAGACGAACGCCGTCGTCGTCCAAGCGCCCCAAACGGTCGCGTTCGTCGTTGCGTTGTAGCGCCCGGCGCGAACTCGGATCGAAACGTTTGTTTCACCCGACGCGAAAACCGTCAAGGTCGGTTCCCAACAAAACTCGCCTAGCGGACTAACGCGTCCAATGTGCGTTCCGGAACCGCCCGAAAGAATTTCGTATTCAACGCGAATATCGTCGAAACCGGTCTCCGAACTCGCAAGACCGAAGACGCGCGTCGAATACGTCGTTTTAACTCCTTGCGGATCGAGCTGATAGGTCAAGGGACCGAACTCGCGGATCGTGGGCGCGGCGGGGTATTGGGGCGCGACGAGCGTCAGCGCGACGTTTTGCCAAGCGCTCGCGACTTCTGTTCCGACGGCGGAGTCCCGGCGCGTCGCCCGAACGCTAACGTTATGGGAGCCCGGCGATAATTCCGGCGTAAAATAGAACTCGCCCGCCGCGTTCGTTCGCGTCCTGCCGTCGGGCGCGCCGTCTCCGTCGACGTCGTATTCGATCAAAAGATCGGCGACGCTTTCGCCGTCCGAATCGTCGAGACGACCGCGGAGCGTCGCGTTTGCGGTCGTTCCGTCTCCGGCGACGCCCGTATCGTCCGCCAGTCGAAGTTCTGCGATACGCGGAGCGGCGACGGACGACGCGACGTATTCGAATGAAACGACATGCGGCGTTCCGCTTTCGTATTGGCGCGTTATCGGATCCCATTGCGACGCGACGACTGATATTTGTGTCTGCCCTAACGGTAAACCTGTCGGCTTGTACGAAAACGAACCCGTCGGATCGGTCGTCGTTCGACCGACGCAAGTTTCGCCGACGTAAAATTCAACCGCGATCCCGGAGAGCTCGCCGGTCGAGTTTACCGTTCCGGAGATCGTCGCGTCGGACGAGACTAAGCCGAGTCCGTCGGTCGGATTCGCGAGCGCGGCGACCGCGATCGACGCGACGCTAAACGTCGGACGAACGAACGTCGTCGAAAAAGACGACCAAGGGGACGTCCCGACGTAATCGCCGAAAATCTCGTCGTAGAAAAGAGGACGCGTCTGAACGCTAACGCCGACGCTCGGACTCGTTATGTCGTAAAGGTCGGTAATGGAAAACGTTCCGTTCCAATAGAGTTTTTCCGCGTCCTCGTCGACGTTGAGTTCGTCGTCGAGCGTGCCGAGGACGAACGTCGGCGTCGACCAGTTGGATCGGGACGAGAGTTTCCAACGATATTCGAACGCGACGTCGAGGTCCGACGCGTAGAAGCCGGAGACTTTGAACGAAGGAACCGAGGTCGTCGACGAGTTGGCGCCCGGTTCGACAAGCGTCGCGATCGAATTGGCGTAGCTCGCCGCGGGCGAGTAATTAATTGTCGTTGTCGCGGGCGTTCCGAAAACGGTCGATCCGTTAGTCGGACGATAGACGGCGCGCGCCGTTAGCGTTCCGTTAACGACTCCGCCGACGACCGGCAAGCCTTTCGGAATGAAGGTGAAAGCGCCGTTCTCGTCCGTCCAAGCCGAGCCTAAAACAGTTCCGCCGTATGAGATCTCGACTTCGCAACAGTTACGTCCGACGCCCGAGGCGAGCGTTCCCGCAAGCGCAGGGCCGCTCTCGGCGTTAGTTTGAAAGGTGAACGACGAAACGGCGGGAAGTTGCGGCGTAACCGAGAGAGAATTCCAATTCCCGTAAACGTCCATTTTATAGTTCGGATCGTAAGCGCCGACGCGCGCTTGGATCGTCGTCGAGTTCCCGTACTCGAATCCGAACGGAAGGGAAACGCTAAACGACGACCCCGAGACCGTTTGGAGCGTTCTATAGGAGCCCGCGACGATCTCGACGCGTCGCGTTCCCGAGCCGCCGATCGAACCGTTTAAAACGACGCTTCCGGGTCGCGTCCAACCGCCGTCCAAGCCTTCGGAAACGCTTAAATTCGAGACGGTCAAATTGCCGACCGGTTCCGGTACGAGCGTGTGCGCGAATGAGCGCCAAGCGCCGGTCGATAGAACCTCGCCCAAGGCGTCGTAATGAACGAGTCGATAGTTAACGGAGACGTTTGTAGCCCCCGAGGTCGGGCGCGGCCAAGAGTCGTCGATCGTTCGCGGGTCGAACTCGAACGATTCGCCGGAAACGTAGATCGTCGCGTCGCCGTCTTTGACGTAGTCGGCGTTCAAGTCGAATTCGACTTCGACGCGCCCTCGCGCCAAGTTCCCGGAGACTGTGCCCGTCAATATCGGATTGAACGTGATCTTATCGGTGGCGTCGCTACCGGAATCGTATAGGAGCGAGAGACCGTCGAGCGTCGGCGCTGAGTACGCCGTTAAAAGATTTCGCTCCTCTAACGTTTCCAATCGCAAGAGACGACGTTCTAGCGCCGCTTTCTTAGAGTCGCGGGATCTATGAGAACCAAATAGCTTTTGTAAAACATAGACGTGGTGAAGGGAGAGCATTGGAGAGCTCCTGGGTTTGGGTTGGTTTGGGTTTGGGTTGGGTTAGGAAAATTATCGTATCGCTTGTGTGTGTCTGACCTTACTGCGTAATGAAGAAACGAGCATTTCTAAAATGAGACTCTCGAAGCGAAGTCCAAAAATCTCAGACCGACGGAGGATTCGACGTCCGCGAACGGACTCAAAAAAGATCAAAACGTAATGTTTTCAAAATGAAGCGTGCGAACTGCAACAACTCTAATTAATCACTTTACGAAAACGAACGATGAAGTCAAGGAAAAAATATGATATTTTAAAAATTTTTAAGAAAAAATTTTTGATCTATGTCTCTAACCCATTGTCGTTTTTATACGCGTTCTTGATGAAAGACTTACGACCAACGAGAAAGATACGGCAAAAAAGCGTCAAAGTCAAGTTTTTCTCGACGCATTAAAGAGTTTTAACGAGAAAAGAATAAAAAACGGCCCGTCAAACTTTGGTTTAACGGACCGCTGACGTCGGACTAAACTAGCGTCGTGACGATCTCAACCCTTCTTAGCGACCTTGCTCCAAGAATCGCGAAGCGAGACCGTGCGATTGAACACGATCTTGTCTTGCGTCGAATTCTTATCGAGCGTGAAGTAGCCGACGCGCTCAAATTGGAAGCGATCGTCGACGACCGCGTTGCCGAGAGAAGGTTCGACTTTCGCGTGTTCGACGACTTTCAACGACTCGGGATTGAGGTAATCCTTGTAATCGCCGGTGTTTTGAGGATCGTCCGGATTCGCGACGTTGAACAGGCGGTCGTACAAACGAACTTCGACGTCGAGCGCG
>JAZRWE010000023.1:0-84550 GCA_045599605.1 Thermoguttaceae bacterium | reverse complement strand
ACCGTCGACAATATCGGCGAGCCCGCAGTGGCTGTTGCACCAGAAGAGACCGAAAAATGGGCCGCGATTGCTATTGGGGTCGGCGACGCTGATACCGATATTGGAGACGGTAGTGCGTTCGGGCCCCTCCGAGCCGCCGTTGACGGCGTAATCTTTTTGCGAGCCTTTTGGGGCCATAGCGGGAGTGGATGGACAAGTGAAGCAGCTAGGCGCGTTAGAACCGGCTTCTTTATTGACTTCGTCACCGCAAGTTGGGTTCTCGGCGGTGTGACCGTAGCCGTTAGAGTGGACGCAATAGTTAGTGTAGGCGCGTTTGGTGAAGTCGATCGTGGAGTAAAGAGAATTTGCTTCAAGTTGCGGTAAGATGAATGCCGGCCACCCCTTCATCCCGTGATAGACTCCCCCCGCTTCACAGCCAAGCCCCGTGCCGGTAAGAGGATTTGCGCTATTGGAGGAATTGAAGAACGTGTTGCCGGGAGGCAAACTCTTGTTGAGGTCGTGATAAGTGTGCATAGCCAGACCGAACTGTTTAAGATTGTTCGTGCACTGCATCCTTCGCGCTGCTTCTCGCGCCGCTTGAACGGCGGGCAGCAACAAACCGATAAGAATACCGATGATGGCGATAACGACAAGGAGTTCGACAAGGGTGAAGCCGGCGCGTGTTGAGAATCGGGGCGCAATGCGACTATAACTACGTTTAGACATAATTACCTCGTGTTCAGTGGAAGCTATAATGACGTTCGGTATGAATAATTGGAATGAAGACGTCTCTTCGACGATCGAAGAAACACGCGGCTAGCTAACGCGGCGCTAGGAACATAGACGCGTCGTTGCCGACGAACGACGTTTGGAACATGAAATAGTTTCTTCAAACGCATAGAAGAAACGCGGCGTGGCGGCGCGACGTATTCGCGCAGCGAGATCAAACGCGCCGTTACCTTGTAACGACGTAAGTAACAAACGATGCAAGCGGAGATCTGCGAATCGATCGCCGCCGTACTCAGGAAGGAAAGAACGGTTCCGACGTTCGACGATCGGACCGGAGGCGGGCAAGCGCGCCGTTCTTATCGGCGCAAAAATCATAGGTCGTGTAAAGGCGGGATGTTACGACGCGTCAAAAAGGCGCGTCGTTTTTAACAACGCAATCATATTAGCACAAGTTAAAATCAAATGCAAGAAATTTATTCATGTTTTGACAATTTTTATAAAAATTTTTTATTGTGGTTTGTGTCGCGTGTCAGAGTTGAGCGGTCCGAACGCGCGAACGTCCTGTCGGCTCTTTGTAAGAGGATGGGAACAAGGAGTACAGGCGAACGCTCGCCGACGAGAGTTGTGAGGATATGACAAGATCGATAGAATAAATAGAATATTTTGATTAAGAGAAATATTTGAGAGAAAATTGCATTAAAAAAACAAAATTTTTAAGAAAAAACTAGCCAAAGCGGGATTGTTTGGTTAAACTTATAGAATAGCTGGGTAGAAGCGTGTATTAGTTTTGACGCGTTCTCGGCGACGACTTTTGGAAGGCGCTCCCCTCCGCGGCATTATCCGCGTTAGTACGAGGAGCGGATATGGCGGCCGCGCGGTAACGACGCGCCTTCGGCGCCGCGTATCGAGCGATCATATGCTTTCGCGCGCGACGCGATAAAACCTGATAGAGGACTTGGAAATGAAAGTTGATAACATCTCGCTGCGACGCACGTTCAAAACGCTGTTCTGCGCTCTCGTCTTAGTAGGTTTCTTGGCCTGCTGCACCCCGCAGGGTATGTGCCAGAACAATAATAACAACAATAGAAACAACGGCAACAATAATAACAACAATAACAACGGCCGTAATAACAACAATAATAACAATAACAATAGCAACGGCGATTACGACAACACATACTATCGCTGGGGTTATCGCAGCGCGGTAGGCGGCGTTTCTATCGACGCCGATCGTATTCTCCGCAGCGCTTCTCAACAAGAGATCGCCGCGACGAACGCGGAACTCGCGTCCGTCATGTCCGCGCTCCCGACCGATCTCGAAAAAGCTTGCGCGCAACGCAAGATCTCGCTTTCTCGTTTGAACGACCTGCTCGTTTCCTGCCGTGAAAACGACGAACAGATCCCTGACAGCGCGCGTTATCTTGGCGGTCTTACCGCTATCGAATACGTCGTCGCCGATCCTAAAGCGAACGACCTGTACCTCGTTGGTCCCGCCGAACCTTGGACGCTCAGCGATTCCGGTATCGTCGTCGGCGCCAACAGCGGCAAGCCGGTCCTCCAACTTGAAGACCTTCTCGTCGCGATGCGCGCGGTCTCTGAAAACAACAAGGAATTGATCTCCTGCTCGATCGATCCTTCCGCCGAAGCGCTTGCTCGTTTGGCCTCTCGTAACGTCGTCGCCGACGCGGCCGCGAATCGTGAAGCGATGGGCGCGATGAACGTCACGCTGACCGGCGTTCCTGCCGACAGCCGTATGGCGAACGTCCTTGTCGCCGCCGACTATCGCATGAAGCGCGTCAGCCTTGGTTTCGAAGAAGCGGCTCTTAAGAACTTCGCCAGCTATTTCAGCATGGTCAAGCGCGCTCCTTCCACCTCCGGCCAACGCTTCTGGATGGAACCGCAATACGACGCGCTTTATCGCGACTCCGATTCTCTTGTCTGGAAAGTTTCCGCCACCTCCGTCAACGTCTTGACCGAACGCGAATACTTTGCCGCCAACGGCGCTCGCAAGGCTTCTGAAAAGAACGACCCCGCCGCTCAAAAATTCGCTAACAACATGACCAAGCGCTATAACGAACTTGCCAAGGTCGAACCGATCTTCGCCGACGCTAAGAACGTTATGGACGTCGCGCTCGTCGCCGCTCTCATTTACAGCAAGAACCTGCAAGCCAAGGCCGGTTGCGAACTCGCCGAAATGGCCGGAACGCAAACCCCCGAATACGTCGTTCCCGTCTCCGTCGCCAGCGATTCTATCGTTCGCGCCAACGGCAATAGCGTCAAGGCGGTCACCGGCGGCGTCTTGATCAATCCTTGGACTACGATCGCCGCTAGCAGCGTCAACGAAGAGCTCAACAGCTTCAAAGTCGAATTCAACGGCTCGAACTTCTACGCCGACTGAGTTCCGACTCCGACGAATAAGCGTCCGAGAGTCGTCGAGCGTTAACGTTTGAACATATCGTCGGCTCCGAAGTACGCAAAAGAATAAGGACGCGCGTTTTAACAGACGCGCGTTTTTTTATTATCCTCGCGGAACGAACGAGGCGTATCCTCACGGAACGCTAGTCTCTCTATCCCACCTTAGCAGAAAGAATAACGGCGTAATAATGTCGGATAAGAAATATGATATCGGTATGATCGGATGCGCGGTCATGGGACGCAACTTGGCGCTGAATATGGTCGACCACGGATTCAACGTCGTTCTGTACGACGTCGACCGCACGTTCGTCGACAACTTCCTCGCCACGGACGAAGCGAAGTCTAAGGGCGACAAGCTCTGCGGCGCTTATTCTATGGAAGAATTCGTCGCGAAGCTGAAGACGCCTCGCGCCATCATGATGATGATCAAATCGGTGGACGCGGTCCCGGCGCTCGACGTCGAGATCTACCCCGACAAAGCGCCGGTCGACAGCGTCATCGCGAAGATGATCCCGTTGCTCGACAAGGGCGACCTGCTCATCGACGGCGGCAATACGCATTTCTACGACACCGAACGCCGCACGAAGTACCTCACGGCTCGCGGTCTAAACTTCATCGGCACGGGCGTTTCCGGCGGTGAAGAAGGGGCGCGCAAGGGACCGAGCTTGATGCCCGGCGGTTCGCCCGATTCTTGGCCGATCGTCAAGCCGATCTTGCAAGCGATCTCGGCGAAGGTCGGCGAAAACAACGACGTTCCATGTTGCGACTGGGTCGGGGAACGCGGCGCGGGGCACTACGTCAAGATGGTGCACAACGGGGTCGAATACGGCGATATGCAGCTGATCTGCGACGCGTACTGGATCTTGAAGAACGCGTTGGGACTTACGAACAAAGAGCTTTACGACGTTTTCGCGGCGTGGAACAAGACCGAACTCAACAGCTATCTCATCGAGATCACGCGCGATATCTTCACGGTCGACGACGCGGACGGCGCGCCTCTGGTCGATAAGATCCTCGACGCGGCCGGCGCCAAAGGGACGGGGAAATGGATGAGCCAACTTGCGCTCGATCTTGGAGTTCCGAGCAACCTCGTAACGGAAGCGGTCTACGCGCGCTCTATCTCGTCGATGAAATCGCAACGCGTCAACGCGGCGAAGATCCTCAACGGCCCGAAAGACGTTCGCTATCAAGGCGATAAAGCGGAATTCATCGAACAAGTACGTCAAGCGCTCTACGCGTCGAAGATCTGCAGCTACGCGCAAGGTTTCGTTCAACTTCAAGCGGCGGCTAAGGAATACGACTGGAAGCTCGATCTTGGCCGTATCGCGTTGCTGTGGCGCGGCGGCTGCATCATCCGCGCGGTATTCCTGGAACGCATCAAAGAAGCGTTTGACGCCGACGCCAACCTCGAGAACTTGCTGTTGGCGCCGTATTTCAAGAGCGCGGTCGAGAACGCGCAAGCGGCTTGGCGCAACGTCGTGAAGACGGCGTTCGAACTTGGTATTCCGGTACCCGGCTTCACGACCGCGTTGACGTATTTCGACAGCTATCGCTCGGAACGCTTGCCCGCGAATTTGATCCAAGCTCAACGCGACTATTTCGGCGCTCACACCTACAAGCGCGTCGATAAGCCCGGCGAAGGCCCGTTCCACACCGACTGGCTCCGCGAAAAGAAGTCCTGAGTTACCCGATCCGGTCGTCGGCGCGCGTCGGGAAACCGCCGCGTCGGCGTCGCGGGTCGTCGTTCTTTCGTAAGATATTGGCAATAAAATAATAACGAGGAAGACAATGTTCCGAACGTCGATATATGCTATGTTATTGGCCGCTTTGATCGGCGCCGCTTTCGTTAGCGTCGCCGCCGCTCAAGACGACGCCCAAACCGCGTCCGCGTCGACCTTAGACGCAACGAGCGCCGCTCCCGCCGACGACGAGACCGCGTTTCACAGTCGCACCGCCGAACAATATCGCAGTTCGTATCTGAAAGCGACTAACGAGGCAACGATCGACGCTATTATTTGTCAGCAGATCGTGCAAGAGCTACGCGAGTCGGGCGACAACAGAAGCGATTTGGATTATTGCAATATGCTCGATACCGAGGAATACAAGCTCGAACGCCAACGCCGCCTCGATTACTGGCGCGGCGAACGCGCGAAAGCGAAGGACGCCAGCACGCAGGTGAATTTTAAGAAATTTGCGCCTTTCGTCGGCGCGATAGTCGCGATCCTGATCGTTATTTTGCTCGTGGGCGCCAGAAGCACGAAGAAAGAAGAAGAAGCGAAAGAAGCGAAATGAGCTCCGCGTATTGGCGGCTCTTGCGAATGCCGACGTTCGTAAGCGTAGCGAACGCAACGCGATAACGATCGGTAGGCGCGAGAGGACGCAGACGCGAGTAAGAACTTCATAAAACAAGACCGCCTCGACGCGTATTTACGTCGAGGCGGTCTATTTATATCTATGCGCGATCGTATCGCGTTTGTATCAGAGCGACTTCAAGACGCCGCAGATGATCTTATTCATCTTAGGTTCGGCGGTGGCGGCGTTTTTGAGAATACGCGCGATATTGGCGGGTTCGAGGGAGTCGGCCAAGCCCATATCGGTGATGATGGAGAAGCCGAGGACCTTCATGCCGGCGTGAACGGCGGTAATGACTTCCGGAACGGTCGACATGCCGACGACGTCGGCGCCGATACCGCGGAGGAATCGATATTCCGCGCGCGTTTCAAGATTCGGGCCGGGCACGGCGACGTAGACGCCTTGTTGCGTCGGGATGTTGTTTTCCAGCGCGATCTGACGAGCCTTCGCAATGAGCTCTTTGCTGTACGGTTCGCACATATCGGGGAAACGAGGACCCAAGCGGTCGTCGTTGACGCCGATCAACGGGTTCATGCCGAGGAGATTGATATGGTCTTCAATGAGCATAACGTCGCCGGGCTTGAATTGCGGGTTCATGCCGCCGCACGCGTTAGAGACGACGAGCATCTCGGCGCCGAGCGCTTTCATGACGCGGATGGGGAAGACGATCTGCTTCGGAGAGTAGCCTTCGTAGTAGTGGAAACGACCTTGCATCGCGACGACCGTCTTGCCTTCCAGCGTGCCGAGGATCAATTTCCCGGCGTGGGATTCGACGGTAGAACGCGCGAAGTGGGGAATATCTTCATAGGAGATAACGACGTCGGGGACGATGCTGTCCGCCAGACCGCCGAGCCCCGTCCCAAGGACGATACCGACTTCCGCTTGCTTCGACCAACGCATACTAATGTACGCGACCGCTTCTTGGATCATATCGTATTCTTGTATTGCAGACATCTTGATTCCTTTATCGTTAAGGTGGCGGCGCGCTCGCCGCTTGCCGTTTAATTACCCATAGTTATACAAAAATTTACCCGTTTTGCAAGGTCGACCGCACCTCATTCATGGAGGACAAGACTTAGAGTTGCATGGAAGCG
The DNA here is from genome assembly GCA_045599605.1 of Thermoguttaceae bacterium. GTDB lineage: Bacteria > Planctomycetota > Planctomycetia > Pirellulales > Thermoguttaceae > RUG369. The sequence goes on along the minus strand of JAZRWE010000023.1, from coordinate 77,981 downwards.
TATTCGAGGTAAGTTTTAAGATCCTTGGATGAAAACGCGTAGTAGCCGCCGGCTTTATATTTCATGAGCGCGGCGACATAATTTGCGAAGTCGTCGGCGACCAGTAGGGCTTGAAGCTGGTCGTAAGTCAAGTCGGAGAGGATGTATAGACCGGAATAAACTCCCGTGCCCGCGGGAGCGGGCGTGAGTTTGACGTCGTTTTTGTCTCTGATGAGCGTATTGACGGCGCATTTATCGCGCGCGACGTCGTTGACGCCCTGCGTTCTACCGTACCCCGTCCAGTCTTGCGGGGAGATCAGACTTCTCGACTTAAGCTTTACTTCGTATTTATGGTAGTATTCCGCTAACGCTTTGTTTTTGAATAGTTGCGACTCGGGTAAAGGTATGCCGTCTTCGTAGGGGAAGAGACAGCGCGTCGTCTTGCCCGTCGACGCTTTGACCACCGGGATCGTGTGCGGGAGGTCGAGGTCGTCGGCGATAAAGAATTTGTCGGCCAGAGTCGCGAAACCGTTCTTTACTTCAAAACGGTCGCCATACGCGCCTAATTTGAGTATCTCTTTGAGCTTACTCAGCTCCTCGTGCCTGCCGAAATAGAATTTGTCGTTGAAATAGTAGTCGGCGGGGCGCAGCGTGTCGACGTATCGCGGACCGACATAGCGGTCGTAATCGTATAATTCTAACGCGTCGTCTTCGCGTCCTTTTTCTATGACGACGATCGTCGTATAAGTAGCGGCGGAAAAGACTTGTTCGTGCTTCATGTCGACAAGTTTCTTCAGCGCTTTCTCCGCGACTAATTTGTGTCGCAACGACTTCCCTGCCACGCTGTTAAAGAACGAACTTGGGGTGATGTACCCCAATTTTCCGCGGGAATTGAGCATCTTCCTACCGATCTCGTAGAAGACGAGATAGAGATCCGTCATGCCTACTTGCGCGAATTCGTAACTCCTGACGCTTTTACGCGATACGCCGAGGTTGTGTACTCTTACGTACGGCGGGTTGCCTAGTACGTAGTCCATTTTGCCGTCGTATTGCGAGACCGTCAACGCGTCGGCGCAGAGCACGTCCCAACGCACGTTGCGCGCGCCGTATTCCGCCGCGACTTCGTCGAGTTGCGCGACGCACGAGTCGCGCGACGCTTGGTCTAATTCGATTCCGTGGATATAAGTTTCGAGATCGCTACGCAAAGTACGCGAGCGCGCAAGTTTAGCGGCTTCGCAGTACCTTCGCACGACGCGCGTGAGAAACGCGCCGTCTCCGCAGCTGTTGTCGACAACGTGGCGTTGAAGCGTCGCCGAACCGACGTATTGAGTAAGATCGAGTATCGCGTCGACTATTTTGACCGGCGTGTAGACGCGTCCGCTATTTTTGATACGCTCCGTATGAGCTTTCTTGGGCATATAGATTCTACCTAAGTTCTTGAAAATTCAAGATCAGTATCGCGTACGCGGTTCCGCGAGATCGTTGAAAGAGAAGTCAACGAGAAGCCCTCCGAGCGACATGGAGAGCTTCTCTGAGTTCATATAGTCAATATAGCGTCAAGCTCATTCGTCTTTTTTCTCGACGGTGGTCTTGATGCACAGTTCTTCGAGCTGCTTGATAGCAACTTCCGAAGGCGCGCCGGTCATGAGGTCGCTGGCTTTGGTCGTCTTCGGGAAGGCGATGCAGTCGCGGATATTGTCGACGCCGGCGAAGAGCATGACGACGCGGTCGAGCCCGAGCGCCAGACCGCCGTGCGGAGGCGCGCCAAATTGCAACGCGTCGACGAGGAAGCCGAATTGCTCCTTGGCTTGCTCGCGAGTCATGCCGAGCAGTCCGAAGACCTTGTTCTGGACTTCGCCGTCGTGGATACGGATGGTGCCGCCGCCCGCCTCGAAACCGTTAAGAACGAGGTCGTACGCTTGCGCGCGGATGCTGCGGATATCGTCGGCGTCCCCTTCGAGTTTCGGGAGGTCTTCGACCAACGGCATGGTGAAGGGATGGTGCATGGCGACCCAGCGGTTCTCTTCTTCGTCCCAGTCGAACATCGGGAACTTGACGACCCAGCAGAAGTTCATTTCGTTAGGATCGTAGAGCTTGAGTTGCGCGGCCAAGCGACGACGCAAGCCGTTGAGAACGCGGCAGGTGAGGTTGAAATCGCCGCAGGAGAAGAGGAGCAAGTCGTTGGCTTCGACTTCCAACTTCGCGCCGATAGCTTCCAGTTGTTCGGCGGTGAAGTTCTTCGCGCTCGAGCCGGTGAGCTTGCCCTCGGCGTCGACCTTGAACCAGACGATACCTTTCGCGCCAAATTGTTCGGCGGTCCAAGCGGTCAGGTTGTCGATATCTTTACGCGAGAATTTGTCCGCGGCGTTCTTGACGTTGATACCGCGAATACGGCCGCCCTTGGTATCGGCGACGGAGCGGAATACTTTGAAATCGACGGTCTTGGCGATCTCGGTAACGTCTTTGAGTTCCATGCCGTAACGGAGGTCCGGATTGTCGGCGCCGAAACGTTCCATCGCTTCGTCGTAGGTGATACGCGGGATCGGGAGTTGGATCTCTTGACCCTTAACGTCTTTCATCAAGCGCGCGACGAGCTTGCTGACGATATCGATGACGTCTTCCATATCGACGAACGACATTTCGAGGTCAAGTTGGGTGAATTCCGGTTGACGGTCGGCGCGGAGGTCTTCGTCGCGGAAGCAGCGCGCAACTTGGACGTAGCGGTCGTAACCGGCGATCATGAGCAGTTGCTTATAGAGCTGCGGGGATTGCGGCAACGCATAGAACGCGCCTTGGGTAACGCGCGAAGGAACGAGGTAGTCGCGCGCGCCTTCCGGGGTGCTTTTTCCGAGTACGGGCGTTTCGACTTCGAGGAAATCGTTTTCGTCGAAGTAGTCGCGCAGCGTCTTGGTGATGCGGTGACGCAAGGTGAGCACGCGTTGCATCTCGGGACGACGGAGGTCGATGTAGCGGTACTTAAGGCGCATCTCTTCCGAGGGCGCTTCGGGGGCGGAGGGCAGGAACGGTACCGGTTCGGAGCGATTGAGCACGACGAGTTTTTCCGCCTTGATCTCGATCTCGCCGGTGGGCATGGCGGGGTTGATCAAGCCGTCGGGACGCGCTAAGACTTCGCCGACGATCTGGACGACGTCTTCGTTATGGAGCGTCTTTACCAATTCGAACGTGTCGTGGTCGACCTCGGAGACGTTGAATACCGTCTGCGTCTTGCCGTAACGATCGCGGATATTGACAAAGAAGACGCCGCTGTGGTCGCGCGCGGAATCGACCCAGCCGCTAAGAGTAACCGTCTCGCCGACGTTCGCGCGGCGCAATTCGCCGCAAGTTTTAGTACGAAACACCGTTAAGTTCCTTATGTTAAAATATATACGTCGATATCCCCTCGCGGATGAACGCCAGGAGAACTTTTTGTGCTCTACGTAATTTTGCGCGTCCAAACACCCGATAGAACGCTAGGACGCGCTATCGATATTTTAAAATAAAATACCGTTTTCGACTAGCGCTCTAGAGATTGAATTACGTTTTTTTCAAAGAATCTTTACGAACAAAATATTCGTCGCGCCAACGCCTCGCGCCTCCGTTGGCGGTCGCGCCGTTAAACAGAAGACTTTGTTTAAGACCTTTGAGTTCCGAACTTGAATTTTACCGGCTATGCCGTAAAAACAGAAAAATTTTTTCAAGCCCTTTTAATACTTCCCCGCCTAGGCTATAATTTAATTTTTGTGCGACGCGCAAAACGAATGAAATTCACGGGGGCGCGTCGAGGTGAATCAGCGGCGACGCCGCGTTTGGAGATTTGTACTATGACTTCGCGCCACAACGACGATCAGAGCCAAAACGACGAGCCTAAGAACGTTAAGAAGACCGGTAGAAGAGCGAAAGCCGAGACGGAAGATAAGCCCGTCAAAAGGGGTAGAAAGAGTAAGACCGCCGCGAACGACGAACAAAACGCCGCGTCCGGCGGCGAATATCTTGGCGATCCTCGTTTTGCCGACTATCGCGATCGCGACGCGTTGAGCGTGGACGACGATAACGCGGTCGATATCCCCATCGAATACTTCTTTGGCGAAGATCTCTTGGGTAGGGATATGAACGTCCGCGTCAACGACTACGAAGACGCGACAGATTTCGACGACGACTTCAATCTCGATTTCGACGCGCTCGACGATAAAGAGTTTGACGAATCGGTCGATCAGGTTGACGACGATCCTAGCGCCGATAACGACAACGGCGGCGATCTGGCCGACGACGCGGAAGTTACGGACGACGCCGACGACGCCGTCGACGAGTATGACGCCGAATTCGATAGCATGAACACCGATGAGAATAGCTACCTGAGCGACGAAGAAAACGACGGTCGCTTTGAATGACCGCGACGCGTAACGCTCTAACGCCTTGCGCGTAAATGTTTTGAAAATAATAAGACCGTCTCGACGATATCTCGCGTCGAGGCGGTCTCTTTTTTGTTAACTCACGATCTCGCTAGACTTGCGTTATCACAGCGCGTTTTGAGCTTGGATAGCGTCGTAGTAGTCTTTGGCGATATTGACGATCTCGTCGAGGAAGTAATCGCGAACGACGCCGGAATCGCCGTTGACGATCTCTTCGAGCTTGTCGGTCTCTTCCTTGTTGGCGTTGAGCTTATCGAGTTCGGCGAAATACTTTTCGCGATTCAACGGCGTAGCTTTACGGAGCTTGCTGTTCTTGTAGAGGTCGATCTTTTCGATCTCTTTTTGGAACTCGTCGGAAGCGGCGATACGGTCGGCGGATTTCTTCGCGACGTAATCGACAAGCGACTTATCGCGCAACGTGAATTGCGGGTACTTGGCGGGTTCGACGGCTTGGAAAGTGAGCGGGTAATCGAGGTCGGATTCGGCGACGTCTTCAAGGACGCTCGTGAATTGCGGAACGACGACGTCGGAGCGCACGCCTTGGAGTTGCGGGGAAACGCCGCTGGGGAGGTAGTAGCCTTGGATGGTGACCTTCATCGCGCCGAGATTGGACTTTTCGCGCAACAGGTTGCCAAACAACGCGTCGGAGAGTTCCGTCAACGATTGGACGGAGCCTTTACCGTGGGTCGTTTCGTCGCCGACGATGAGCCCGCGACCGTAATCGCGGATCGCGCCGGAGAAGATCTCGCTAGCGGACGCGCTCAAGCGCGAGGTCATGACGACGAGCGGCTTGCCCCAGACGACGCTCGGATCCGGGTCGTTGAGGGAGCGCGGACGGTCGCCGAGTTCGGACGGCTTGGTCTGCACGACGGCGCCGGTCTTGATGAACAGACCGGTGAGCATGACGGCTTCGGGCAACGAACCGCCGCCGTTGTAGCGGAGGTCGACCACGCAAGCGTCGACTTTTTCTTGATTGAATTTATCGAGGATATCGTGGACGTCGGAACTGCAGCTGCGTCCTTGACCCTTCGATTGCATATCGAGGTAGAAGCTGGGCAGGTCGATGACGCCGACTTTCAACATCTGTTTGAATTCTGCGGGGCGTTGCGCGTCGGCGTCGCGAGGATCGACGATCGTCGTGGAGCCGTCGGCAAGTTGATAGATCTCGAAGATCGCGGATTGCGCGGCGCTGTCTTCAAGGTCGACCTTTTCGCGAACGATGGCGATCTGCTTGCGCTTGCCGTCTTGGGAGACGACGTCCAAGCGGACGGTGGTGCCGCCTTTACCGCGGATCTTGTCGACGACGTCGGTGAGCTTCATATCGACGACGTCTTCCATCGGGCCGTCCGTGCCTTGACCGACGGCGACGATCTTGTCTTCAACTTTGAGTTCGCCTTGTTTTTCGGCGGGGGAACCCTTGACGATGCGCTTGACGATCGTGTAACCGTCGTCCCATTGCAGCGTCGCGCCGATGCCTTCGAGGTTCAAGCCGATCGTGATATTGAAATTCTCGAACGTCTTGGGAGACATGTAGGTGGTGTGCGGGTCGTACGAGTTTGCGATCGCGGTGAGGTAGATCTCCAAGACGTCTTCGTTACTCGTTTGATGCATACGCTTTTGGAACGTGGAGTAGCGGCGCTTGAGTTTGGAGACGGGGTCGTCGGCGCGACCGGGAACGGCGGCGTCGGTAGCGACGGCGGTATCGTTGGCGTCGGCGCTCTTTTCCTTTTGCTTATCGCGTTCTTCCGCTTCGAAGGAGAGCAACTCGGACTTCACGCGCTTACGCATACGGTCGGCGGCTTCCGCTTCGGTCTTGGGATAGGTCGCGAGCTTCTTATCGCGGATGAATTCTTCGTCGACGGTGAAGTCGAACTCGTTCTTTTCGAGTAGCGCTTGCGCGGTGGCGCAGCGTTCGTCGATGCGTTGCAGCAAGCGGTTGTACATGACGTAGCCGGGTTCGAGGTTACCCTTTTTGGCGGCTTCCGCGAGCGTGTTTTCGTAGTTTTCAGCGAATTCGTCGACGTCGCTTTGCAGGAAATAGATCTTTGAGGGGTCCATCGCCTTCAAGTAGAGCTCGAAGCCGCGTCGCGAGTTCTCGAGCCCGATCTTTTTGCGCGAGACGTGGCGCATTTCGAGCATACGCGTGAAGTTGACCGCGATCTGTTTATCGCGAGCGCCGGGTTTCAGTAGTTCCGCCGCTTGGGCTTGCGCTTGCGCCGGCGCTTGGTTGGCGGCGTTGGCGCTCGTCTGCGAACAGAACGTCAAGGTTAAGGCTAAAAGCGCCGCAAGGACGCGCTTTTGTCCGTCGCTGTGTTTAGTCATTCGACTTCCTTCGAAAAAAATCTATATCCGTTAACGAAATTGATTCGCCTCTTAAACAAGTAGTTACCGCGCGCGGCATTTTCTTGCGAAAAATCTTTACGCAACGGTCCGTACCTTTATTAATACCTATTTTTCGCGTTAATGACAATACTAAATAAAAAAACGACCTTGGAATTTTTCTATAATTTCCAAGGTCGTTAGATCTTCTACGTCGAAGCGAGTCTCATGGCTCAGGCGTTATTGGAGTCGGAATTTTGCTCGGCATCCTCAAACGCGCGTTTGACGAGTTTGTCGTCGAGTTTCTTCGTGATCATGCTGACGGGGGGGACGACGAAGAACGGCACGACCATCGCGATACTGGCGACGATGGGAGAGTACATCTTCGCGACGCCGGGGCCTTGTTGGAAGAACAGGGTCCAGTAGCAGGCGTTGGAGACGAGCAGACCGGTAAGCATGCCCGCGATCGCGCCGGCTTTGGTCGTCCCTTTCCAGAATAGACCGTAGACGTAAGGCGCGAGGAAACCGCCCGCGACTACGCCCCAAGTGAGCGCGGTGAGCGCGACGATCCAGCTCGGACTGTACAGCGCGATGAGATACGCGCCGACGACGAACAACGCGCAGCAGACGCGGAAGACGACAAGATAGGTCTTCTCGTTGGCGTTGGGGTTGACGTAGCCTTTATAGAAGTCGAGCGAGAGCGCGGAGGCGGACGAGAGGGCCAAGGAGCAGAGCGTCGACATCGAGGCGGAGAGTACGAGCAGCAAGACGATCGCGAGGAGCCACGACGGCAGCGACTGTATCAAGACGGTCGGGACCAGACGATTGACGTCGATCCCGCCTTTGTCGTTGACGAGTTCCGCAAGTTGGTCGGAGGGCATAAGGTGTGCGAAAGCGCCGATAGAGTAAGCGGCGACGCCGACGACGAACGCGAAGGCGAAGCAGACGATAGAGCCTTTGACGATCTGGTTTTCGTCTTTGATGGCGTAGTATTTTTGCACCATCTGCGGCATGCCCCACGTGGCGAGCGAGCTCATGAAGACGACGGACCAGAAGAGCCAGTCGGGTACGGGGTTTCCGCCGAGACCTTGCGGGACGGGGGCGGTGGCGACGGCGTTGCGTTGCGCGAAGAGGTCTTTGGCGTTATTGAACGCGTTTGCGTAACCGCCGTGAGGACCGGCGAAATGGTTCCAGACGAAGAACACCATCAACAGCGCGCCGACGAACATGATCGTGCCTTGCAGGAAGTCGATACGCGCCGCGGCTTTATAACCTCCGAGAACGAGGTAGATACCGGTGACGATCGTGATCGCGGTCAGCGCGACTTTCATATCGATATGGAAGACGGCTTGGAAGAGGTAGGTCAAGCCGCCAAATACGCCCGCGGAGTAGGGAAGAAGGAAGATGAAGATCGCGAGCGCGCCGACGAGCTTCATGAAGTTGGAGCCGTAGCGTTGCAGGAAGAATTCCGGCATCGTGGAGGCGTTGAGACGTCGAGTCATCTTGCGCGTCGCTTTACCGAGCACGAGCCAAGCGAGCAAGCTGCCGAGCACGGCGTTGCCGACGCCGACCCAGAGCGATTTGAAGGAGCATTGCCAGCCGTACGTGCCGGCGAACCCGATGAAGATAACGGCGCTGAAATACGCCGCGCCGTAGGAGATAGCGAGGATCCACGGTCCCAGCGTGTGACCGCCGAGGAAGAAGTCGTTGACGTCCTTAGTCTTCTTCATACCCCACGCCGCGATACCGAGGATCGCCGCAAAGAATAGACCGGTGACGACGAGCGGAAACATCGACGTCGACGTTTCAACGGCGTTTCCCGCGGCCGTTTGCGCGTCTGCAAATAATGAGAACATCGTTGCGTACATGATCGTAGTAAAAATCGTCAATAATAGCGATAAAAAGAACGCGGCGAAGGAGCTTGTCGGTTCCGTCGCCGCGTTGTGACGTTGTAGGGAGCGCGATAACGCTTAGCGTCGGACGCTTGCGCTATCCTGTCGTCTCACTTCAAGATGCGAACGACTTGACGGTCGCCGGCGACGCCGGGGATAGTTTCGACGCGCACTTTGCCCTCGGCGAGGAGTTGTAGCGCTTCGGGATAGGCGACGAATTCGGCGTCGTAGAGCACGCGGTTGCTGAGGGAGTCGGTGGTGTCTTCTTCGAGGACGGGGACGACCTTTTGGAGGATGATGGGGCCGTTGTCGTAGACGTTGTCGACGAAGTGCACGGTGCATCCGGAGACTTTGACGCCCTTCTTGAGCGCGGCTTCGTGGACGCTGCGACCGTAGAACCCTTTACCGCAGAACGCGGGAATGAGGGACGGATGGATATTGAGGACGCGATTCTCGAAGTCGGTGGGGATATCGAGGAGGGAGAGATAACCGGCGAGAACGACGTACTTTACGCGCGCCTTGCGGCAGATCTTGAAGATATCGACGCTCATCTCTTTGTTGCTGGGGTAGTTGGAGCTCTCGATCGAGTAGAACGGGATGTTCGCTTTTTCCGCGTATTGGATCCCGCCGGCGTTTTCGGAGCTGGCAATGACGACTTTGACGTCGACGTCGAGTTTACCCTCGTCAACTTTGTCCAAAATATTCTTCAGCGTTCTGCCCTTGCCGGAGATCAGAACTGCGATCGGCATTTTTTCCGCCATCGTAATATCCTTTGTCGATCTATGTTTTAGGCCGGAAAAGGACCGGCCGCGTTTATGCGTATAAGAACGGAACCCTAGCGTTGGCAAGGGTTCCGTATGCGTTATGTCCGAGCCGCGTCGCGACTCGGAACGAATTCAAAGCGTCGTCACTTCTTCACGGCGACATAGATCGCGGCTTTATCGCCGTCGATCTTGATCTCGGACGCGTCGGCGTCGATCGCGTCGAACCCGATCTCGACGGCGAGCGTTTCGCCCTTGACGTAGTCGGCGTAAGCGTTCGCGGCTTCGCGGATCGCCTCGGACTCCGTGACGATAGCGACGACGATGCGGTCGACGTAATCGCAGTTGAGTTCCTTACGACGGTCTTGGATAGCGCGGACGAGTTCGCGAGCGCGTCCTTCCGCGAGGAGTTCGGGCGTGAGTTCGGTGGCGAGCACGACGACGCAGTTCGCGCCTTGCGCGGCGGCGAAACCGTCTTTGGCGAGGAGACGAACTTGAACTTCGTCGGAGGTGAGTTCGATCGTTTCTCCGTCGACGACGAGCGCGAGCTTGCCGGAGGCGTTCATTTCGGCGTTGGCGGCGGCGCCGTCGATAGCGCCGAGCGCTTTCTTGACGCTCGGGAGCTTCTTGCCGAGTTTCGGACCGAGCTTCTTGAAGTCCGGCACGACCGCGTAGGAGACGTATTGGTCGGCGCGTTCGATGAAGTTGACCGCCTTGACGTTGAGTTCTTCTTCGATAAGCGCGTCGTATTGCTTGATCTCGGCGATGAGGCTCGGGTCGGAGAGAACGACTTCGAGCGCGGCGAGAGGTTGACGGACCTTCATCTTCGCGCCCATACGCGCGTTACGACCGAGGGAGACGATCTCGCGGATCTGCGCCATTCTCTTGGAGAGCGCTTCGTCGAAGACGCTTTCGTCGGCGGTCGGGTAATCGCACCAGTGGATCGATTTGAGCGCGGCGTCGCCGAAGTTCTCGGTGAGTTGCATCCAGATGCGTTCGGCGAGGAACGGCACGAACGGCGCGATCAACTTCGCGAGCGAGACGAGCGCTTCGTAAAGCGTCCAGTACGCGTCGAGCTTGGAGGCGTCGTTTCCGGAAGCCCAGAATCGATCGCGGCTACGGCGGACGTACCAGTTGGAGAGCGAGTCGACGAATTCGGTGATCTTGCCGCACGCCGTGAAGTGGTCGTACGCTTCCAGACGTTCGTCGACGAACTTGATCGTCATATTGAGTTCGCTGAGGATCCAGCGATCGAGCTCGGCGCGTTCGGAGATCGGGCGATAGGTCTTCGCGGAGGCGAGCGCTTTCGCGTTGAGCATACCGCCGTCGGCCTTGACCGCTTCGAGGTCGAGTTCTTTTTCGGGCGCGAAGCCGTCGATCTTTTGGTAGACGTTGAAGAACGAAGCGACGTTCCACAAGCGGATGATGAATTCCGGCATGCTGTCTTTGATCGAGTTTTCGCTGTAGACGATGGAGTTCCACGGCGCTTGGTTCGCGAAGAAGTACCAACGGAGCGCGTCGGCGCCGTATTTGTCGAAGATCTCCTTCGGACGGCGGTAGTTCTTCAACGACTTCGACATCTTGCCGACGCGTTTCGCGAACTTGCCTTTGCCAAACGCTTCGAGCGCTTCTTTTTCCGTCAACTTGATGTTGAGCTTGTCGGCGTTGTTTTCATACCATTCCGCGAGCATCAAGCCGAGCACGATGCAGTTCTTGAACGGCATGGGGAACTTCTTCGCGGGGTCGTCGCCAAACAGCAGGGTCGAGATCGCGACTTGGGAGTAGAACCAACCGCGAGTTTGGTCGATCGCTTCGCTGATGAAGTCGGCGGGGAAGTTCTTTTCGAACATCTCCTTCGAGCCTTCTTTATGCGGATAGCCGAATTGCGCGAACGGCATAGAACCGGAGTCGAACCAGCAGTCGATAACTTCGGTGACGCGGCGCATCTTCTTTCCGGGCGCTTTCGGAGAATCGTAGGTGACGGCGTCGATGTAGGGCTTGTGCACCTTGAGGTGTTCCCAGAGCTCGTCGTCTTTTTCGGACCATTCGGCGCCCTTTTCCGCCTTAGCGGCGTCGCGAGCTTGTTCCCAAACTTCCGTTCCGCTCACGCCGGGCTTGGCGAGCAGTTCGTCGTAAGAGCCGATCGCTTCTTGATATCCGGTCTCTTCGCAGATCCAGACGGGCAACGGCGTGCCCCAGTAACGTTCGCGAGAGAGCGCCCAGTCGACGTTGCCGGCGAGGAAGTTGCCGAAACGACCTTCTTTGATGTGTTCGGGACGCCAGTTGATCTCGGCGTTGTTGGCGAGCATCTTGTCGACGAATTTCGTCGTTTTGACGAACCAGCTCTTACGCGGGTATTGGATGAGCGGGTCGTTCGGAGCGCGCCAGCAGAACGGATATTCGTGGAGGTATTGTTCGAGGAAGAGCAACAAGCCGCGCTCTTTGAGGTTGCGAGCGACGTCTTTATCGCATTCCTTGACCCAACGGCCTTCGAAATCGGGCGCGTCGGAGGTGAACTTGCCGTTCGGAGCGACGGCGCAGATGAGTTGCGGCCCTTGACCGTCGACGAAACGCGCTTGTTGTTCGGTGAGCAGGTCGAAGTCGACTTCGCCGAACGCGGGCGCTTCGTGTACGAGACCGGTACCGGACTCGGTGGTGACGAAGAGCGCGGGGCAGACTCTCCAAGCGAGATAGTCTTCGCCGCCGTCTTTGAGCGCGCCTTTCTTGTCGCCGAGCGTCTTGTAGTAGTAATCGAACGGCGGGAGATAACGCTTGCCGACGAGGTCCGTACCCTTGCAGGTGAAGAGGACTTCCGCTTCGCATTTGACTTTGGACGCGACCGTTTCGACGAGCGCGGAGGCGATGACGAGCGCGCGCGGGTCTTTTTCGCCGTCTTTGGAGGTCAGACGGACGACGGAGTAGTCGAGTTCAGGGTGAACGGCGGCAAATTGGTTGCTCGGGAGCGTCCACGGGGTGGTGGTCCAGACGAGCAGGTCGACGTCGTTCCATTTCGGATCGTAGGAAGCTTCTTCTTCTTTATTGAGCAACGGGAAGCGCACGAAGACGGACGGGTCGCCGACTTCGCGATAGCCTTGACCGACTTCGCCGGCGGACAACGCGGTGCCGCCTTGAGCCCACCACCAAACGATCTTGTAGCCTTGGTAGAGCAGTCCGCGATCGAAGAAGTTCTTGAGCGCGAACCAAACGCTTTCCACAAAAGACTTATGATACGTGACATAAGCGTTTTTGAGGTCGACCCAGAACCCGATGCGTTCGGTCAGTTCTTCCCATTGCGACGTGTAACGGAAGACGTTTTCGATGCAGCGATGGACGAACGGTTCGATACCGAACTTCTCGATCTCTTCTTTGGAGTTTTCGGAGATGAGCCCGGCGGCGACAAGTTCTTTACCGACTTCGACTTCGACGGGAAGCCCGTGAGTGTCCCAACCGGCTTTGCGTTCGCAGAAGTACCCTTTCATCGTCTTGTAACGCGGATAGAGGTCTTTCATCGCGCGCGTGAGGCAGTGGCCGGGGTGCGGAACGCCGTTCGCGGTCGGGGGGCCTTCATAGAAGACGAACGAGCCCTTGTTGTTAGCTCGGCGACGCTTTAAAGATTCTTGATATACGTCCAATTCGCGCCAATAGCGCATGATGTTCTCTTCGACTTGCGGGAAGTTCGCGCCTTGGCTCGAGCCCGATTCGATTGCTCCGTCGCCGGAAAGATTTTGTTCGTCAGACATACTTTTCTGCCCTGAAACGCCGATCGCGCACGATCCGCGTTCGCCTTGACTACTCATAGAAAACGCGCGCGGTTACTACTCCGCGCTCAAGACGCTTTCCGTCCTTACGATTTTACACTTTCAAACCCTTTATGACAAGGGGCGCAGAATATACCCCGTTGGATTTTGAGACCCTTTTGATACAATACCGCTAGACTGTCGCACCCTTTTTTCAATAAACAACTTCAAACCCCAACGCGGTCGAGCATGAATATCGTTGTACTAGGCGCAGGAAACGTCGGATCCGCATACGCCGCTGAACTGGCCCTGAACGGCAATACCGTCGCGCTACTGAAGACGACGGAACGTCCAAGCGCGCATTTCGACGCGCTAGAGCGCGAAGCGCGCATCGAGCTGCGAGAAGGGACCGAGCGCCGTTTCGCGCAGTTGGTCGCGACGCGCGACGCGGCGCGGGCGTTGGATCGCGAACTTGACGTCGTCGTTGTGGCGACGCGCACGACGGGTCACGAACGCGCGGAGGAGCTGCTTTCTCGGTATCTGCGCCATGCGCGGTTGGTTCTCGTCACGCCGGGCTATCTTGGAAGCGCGTATCTTGCGAAGTCGTTAGGCGCGAAGGCGGATATCTACGCGGAAGGGGAGTCGCCGGCGTTCGATTCGCGCATCGAGGAACCGGGTCGCGTCCGCATCTATTTCCGCAACGTTCGCAACGCGTTGGCGTTCTTACCGAAACGCCGCGAGGAAGAAGGGTTGCGTATCGCGCGCGAGTTGGTCCCGACTTACGGGTATCTTCGCGCCAACGCGGTGGAGTCGGCGTTACTGAATCCTAATCTCGTCTTGCATACGGCGGGTTGCGTGACGTCGGCGGCGCGTATCGAGACGGCGCGAGACGAGTTCAGATTATATCGCGAAGGATTTACGCCAAGCGTTTGGAGACTCGTAGAACGGCTCGACGCGGAGAAGGATCGCGTTTTAGAGGCGTTTGGCGTTAGTCCGACCGCGTATCTTGACGCGTGTCTGTTTCGTAACGAACGCGATATGACGCAGGACGCGAGAGAGGTGTTTGAGCGATACGGTAGAGAAGGGGGCCCGAAAGGTCCGAACTCGTTGGAGTCGCGGTATCTGACCGAGGACGTGCCGAACGGATTAGGGCTGCTCGCCGACCTTGGAGAAGCGGTCGGAGTAGAAACGCCTGTCGCGCGCGCGTTGATAGCGATCGCGGGGGCTTTGCTTGGACGCGATCTCGCCGCCGAGTCGAGGACGTTGAAGAAGCTCGGTTTTGAGAGCGCCAACGAATTACGCGCGTTCTTGAACGACTGAGCGTAGAACGCGCGTAACATTATGTCGGTATTAGAGTAATATATCCCAATCGTCGTCATCCGCCAACGTCGCCCACGTTGCGTCGAGGGACTGCGTTAGCGTCGGCTTGAACGGTTCGGACTCGTAGTATAGACCCGCGGAATCGATGAACGCGAACGCGATCGCGTAGTCGCTAGCGTCGCCTGTCTCGTAGTAGTGCGACGCGGTCAGCGCGTAACCGGCCGCGTTAACGATCTGGATATCGGAGTCGTCGCCCCAGTCGATAGCCCAGCGCCGCAGCGTTCTTCCTGTCTTCGCTTCGAGCGAAATCTCTAGCGCGGCGCCGTCTAACAGCTCTTGCGCGGCGATAGTAAATCCTTGCCAACTCTTTTCGACGAATATCTCGGTCGTCCACGGCGCGGACCATCTGCCGTTTTCGTACGTCATCGTTCTGACGGTGAACGTCTTTTCCGTCTTCGCGCCGAACGCGACGGGGTCGATATATTGCGCGACGGGGCCGGGGACGTAGTTTTCGATCGCCGACTCTTTGGCGTTGGAGAAGTCCCACCAATACTCGACGCCGGGAACGTAGTATTCCGCGGCTTGGACGAGGAGGTAATTGCCTTCGACGATCGCGCGTTTTTCGATATGCGGGACGGTGATCGCGACCGCTTTGGACGGCTCGGTGATAGCCAACGCCGCGCCGCCGACGATGACGCGGTATAGCGTCGACGCGCTCGACGAGCCGGAGGGCTGAACGACCCAATGTCCGTCGGTCGTCGTTTGGTATACGCGCGTCCACGCGATTTTGTTGGCGCCGGAGTTGGTGAGCGCGTAGACGTAGCTTGTGGAGCCGAGCGAGGAGTTCCAGTAGATCGTTTCGCCGGCGTTCGCTTTGTATACGCCCGCTTCGACGTTCGTTCTGACGTTATGCGCGACGACGCGGTAGAGGTACGTTCTGCCGGGCGCGGTCGCGACGTCGAGGTATTGCGTGTCGGTCAAGCCTGCTGCGACGACTTCCCAGACGCGTTCTTCCGGTTTCGGATCGGCCGTAACGTCGCTGCGTTGCACGGAATACGTCGCTTGGAACGTCGCGGCGGAATTGGTCGCGCCTTTGGACTTCGTCCATGTCAGCGAGACGCCGTCGGGCGTAAGAAACGCTTCGACGTCGATAGGGGAGGGCGAATTGAACGCGTCGGCGTAATCGAGATCGACTTGGTAGCCGAGGTCCTGAAATACGGCGAGCGTCATCGTCGTGATCGTTGCGCGATACGACGCCGAGATCGCGTAATTCATGCCGTCGCGCTGGTTGTAGTTGAAGAAATAGGTCGAGTAGATCGCGCTAGGGTGAGCGCCGAACGAGCCCGAGGACGTGTACGTCTCCATGACGAAGCCCGAACGCGAGCCGAGCGACGTCAGCGACGACGGGAAAACGGATAGGTATTCCGCTACCCCGCGTTGGCCGACGTAGTACCAGTAATTCGACCGCGCGTCCATAAGCTCGTATAGCCCGTAAGGCGCGAGGCTCGACGACTCCACGATATCGAGCGCCTGCATATGCGAGAGATTGTAGCCGAACGCGTGCGCAAGTTCATGCAGCGCGGTGTTATAGAATATCGTGCGGACGCTCTCCGACGGATCGGCGACGAAATACTTGGCGTTGAAGACGAGCGAACCTGTCGCGGGCAAGCCTTTACCGCCGTCGCGGCAGTACCCGCCGTTGATGGACGACCCGAGCGTGCCCGAGTTGCTGTAAGAATCCGAGAACCCGAAATACAGATAGATATCGTCGACGAATATCTGCTGACCGTCGACAAGATACGGATAGATCGTGTCTTCCGCGCCCGCCGTAAACGTCTCTTCCCAACGCGTTAACGCTTGCGTCCATAGCTCGACGTAGATGGGATCGGGGACGGCGCAGTAGACGTAGTTGGAGAGGTATTGCAGTCCGCCTTGCGCAAGGAGCGAGACGCGACCGGATTCGCGGAGGACGTAGTCGATCTCGTACGGGTCTTCCGGATCGGCTTCGTAGACGCTTTGCGTTAGAGTAAGCGCGTCGCCGTCGAGCGGCACGCACGGAACGTCGTCGGCGGGAAACAGCGGTTCGTTCTCGGCGATAACGGCGTTCAGGTCGACGGCGCGCGACGCTGCCGCCGGGTAGGCGACAAGATGAACGTCGGCGCGAGTCGGCGCGTCGTCGGCGGCGAGAAACGGAGGCGCCGCGGCTTCCGATACGCCGTTGCCGCTGAGCATTGCGCGTTCTTCTAGCGCTTCCATGCGTAATTTGCGATGTTTGGTTTCCACGTCGTCGCGATCCTTTTGCGTGAATGGGGCTAGTTGTCGATATGCGCGAATTATAGGGTGTTTCAGCGGCGGCGTCAATGTTGGGACGCGCCGCGGTAGACCGCTCGGTATTGCCCGAGCGGTTCGACGAGAGCGTCTTGTAAGTTGCGATCATATAACGAAAAAAGGCGTCTTCTCGAAAGAAGGCGCCTTCTTGTGTCTCTAAGCGTTAATTCTAACGCTTATGAATTTCTCAGTTTTCGCCGGGGAGCTTGAAGAGCGGGCCGGCGCCGGAACCCATGCCACCCTTGAGGTCTTTGGGTTGCTTGACGACGGTAGCGGGAGCTTCAGGAGCGACTTCTTCTTCTTCTTCGACTTCGGGTTCTTCGGCGCCTTCAGCGCGTTTGCGAGAGAGACCGATCTTGCGGTCGGCGCTATCGACGCGTCGCTGGACGTAATCGCTTCCGTTGGTCGCTTGCCGTCTCGGGCGGGCTCAATCGAACAACTCGTCGAGCTTTTGCTGCAAGTTGCCCGCTTTGGCGTAGATAAGCGCGTCGCATTGACGGAAATTGTGTTTATAATCTTTCGCGTCGTCGCGGAACCCGAGAATGAAATTCGTCGCGATGCGTAAGATGATCTCGGTCGGGGCGAGCCCGTAGACTTGCTTCTCGAAGATATGCGCAAGGCGGTCGTTGGGGTCGGGGAACATCTGTTTCAATACCGCGCTTTTGAACAACCGCTTGACGATCTCGGCGATATAGAGTCCGGACTTCATATACAAGTCGGCGAACGTTTTGTCGGGTCGATCGAAACAACCGGGGTTCTCTTGCTCTAAGCGGTCGACCATATCTTTGACGACGCGTTTCGGCGTGAAGATCTGGTTCGTTTTCTGCGGCGGGACGTAGTCGAAAATGTCTTGCGTCTGCTCCTCGTCGAAGTAGTTGGCAAGTTCTTTTTTGAGGCGCAAGAACTCCTCGACGGAATCGTTGAAAACGACTTCGTCAAAGAGCTTGCCTTGATACATTTTCTCTTCGCCGGTCTCTTTGTCTCGATAAGGGCCGCCGTCGCGTAAGAATCGAAATTCGTCGAGCGAGATACTCGTTACCTCTTGGAAGACTTCTTCCGGAACGATCTGGTCGAACGTCGCGAGCAAAGGACGCTTTTCGCCGTACGCCATGAGGAACGACGGGATCGTGCGCGTGAACCCGCGAAGGTGGTTGCGAATCCCGTTTTCTATCGAGTCCTTTTTGCGTTCGATCTTTTGGGTCTCAACCTCGCGAACAGCGTCTAGCGTTAGAGACGGCAGCGTTTCAGTCAAAGCCTTTTGAACTTCTTGTTTAAAGTTTTCCTTGATCTCTACCAACTCTCGATCGAATCTTTCGTTGATCTCTTTTTCTTCTTGTCCTGACGTACTGTTTTGTAGTTCTTCTTTGCGTTGCGCTTCGATCTCTTTTTTCTTGATCTCTAAGCCTTTAACAGCCTTTTTAGCGATGGCGTCCGTTTTGGCTTTCGTCGTTTGATGAAGCTTTTTCCGGTCTTTGGGCTTGAGATCGTCGCCGTATTCGTCCGCGACCTTTTGCACGATCTCGTCGACGACCTCTTTTTCAAACACGGTCGCGAGCTTTTCGATCATCTTTTGCCCGGCAAGATCTTTGGCTTCGGCAATCTTCTCCGTCGCCTCTTCGACTTCTTCCGTCATTTCGTCGTAAATACCTTCGCCGAAAAGACCTTGCGAACGACCGATAAGAAGGTTTTCATCGATCTCTACTTCACCTTTTTCATTAAGCGTTACCTCTTTACGCGTTTTTTCGGCGGCGTCGACGCGGTCTCCCTCTTCAACAGGTTGGACTCTTGCGATGATATCGATCACTTCGTTTGGCGCTCCGAAGATATTGGAGATATTCTGGAACAGGAAGTTCGACATGAACCCGCGGCGAACGACTTCGAGAGAACGTATCTTTCTCGGGATCGAAAGAACCTTCTCGGCGTCGAGTTCGACCATTTCGCCCTCTTCGTCTTCGCCGATGACCGGGAAGAAGTTGAGTAATTCGCGGACGTGCTGTTTGCGTTGATCGCTATCACCTTTTCCGCCGGAAGTGTTGGCGGAGAGATCGTTTGCGAATTCTTCAAAGATGATGAGCGTGCGCGCGGGATCGAAGTCGAAAACGTAAGCGTTCTCTTTCGTGAAGTGTTCTCCTTCGACGGAGTACTTCCACGGATTTTGAGAACGAAACGCCGCTTGCATATAAAGCGCCGGGCTCTTGATATTGCTAAGCATCAAGACCGCCGTCCACTCGGGTACGGTGATACCGGTCGTCAGCTGTCCGACGGAGATAGTGATCGTCTTGTCGTACTTGGCGACCGCTTCGCGCACCTTATCGAGCGACTTTTTGTTTTCTTCGTCGTCGGAGAGCTTGCCGTCGCCCGCCGCGAGAACGATCTCGTAGTTTTCAAAGACGGGGTGTTTTCTAAGTTTCTTTGCCAACGCCTTAGCGCTGTCGACGCGATTCAAGACCCAGAACGTGTGTTTCAATTCGTCGCGTAGCTCGGGCGTGGAGAACGGATATTTTTCGAGTTTCGTGAGCGCGTCAAGGAATTTGTCGACGGAAGCGTCGTGTTTGAAAACGCCGCTGTTATTTGTCTCGAAGAAGAGATTGAGGTCGAAAGCGTATTCCTCAGTCTCGCCGTCGATCTCAATACCCTCGCGGAGTTCCGATTCGATAAGTTCGGACATTTGATAGGTATAGAGATTGAGTTTCGGCAGCGGATTGTACGGGTTCGTACCGCGCTCTTGATCCCAAGCTGCTTTCGCTTTTTGTTCGTCGGCGTACGTCCAGTTATAGATCGCTTCTTCGCGGAACTTCTCGTTAGCCAACGCTTTAAACGGGGTTCCGGAAAGGTGGAGCGCGTGCTTGTATCCGATCTGGTCGAACGCGACGTCCGTCTTATCGGTGTCGACTCCCTCGTGCGCTTCGTCCACGATCAATAAGTCCCATTCGGTATCTTTGATCTCTTTCAACTTGTTGTATTCGCCGCCAAAATAGAGCGAGCCTTTGAGGTCTTGCAGGCTGACAAAGACGATCAAAGAGACGGCTTCCCCGGAAACGCCGGACGCGCGTTTTGCTTCTTCAAACGAGTGAACGAGTCGACGACCTTTAAGCGAGTCGGTCTCGCTGACGAAGATGAAACCCGAGTCGTTCCCAACGAATTTGGCGTAGTCTTCATACCACGAGTTCGCGATCGCGGGTCGATTCGTTACGATCAGCGCGTTGAACGTCGCGTTGCCCGCGTTTTCTTGATAAGCGGCGCGCATACGCTTGCAGAGGTCGTAAGACGCTAACGTTTTACCAAAGCGCGGTTTCGCGTTCCATAAGAATTCGCGGTGGGCGCGGTTCAAGAAATAACCTAACGTCTTACTAACGGCTTCTTCTTGCTCGTCGCGCAAGACGTAAGGCGTGGAGGCGCCTAGGCGCTTGGGGAGCCCGTGACGCGCTTTGAACTCTTCGAGCAACCGCGCCGCTTCGCCAGGGTATATCTTAAACCATTCCGTGCGCGCTTTACGTTCGACGCCGTTGCGTTCAAGATAAGCATGGAAATCACGGTCGGAGAACGAGTCGCCGGAACCGTCGTCGTAAGCCGCTAGTTTCTTCCATTCAAGTTGGAATTTGACGTCGGCGGTACTCGTTTGCTGCTTGATACGGTCTTCGACAGATTGACGGTCGGTATAGCCGATCTTTGTCCAACCGTTGTGTTCTGCGATCTGCGGGGTCGTGTAAGCGTAGATCATCGGTATGACTCTACGCGAAGTGTTGATCGTGGGCTTTGGCATCAGTTCATCTCCCGCACTTTGCTTTCGATAAAGTAGATCTCAGCTTGACTTAAACCGTATTTTTTATAGAGTTGTTGGTCGATCTCGGGGATCGAACGTGTCCAGTCTATATCACTGTTTTCCGTGAAGTCTTGGAGCGGGACGTATTCCCATTTCTCGGGCGGGTTGTGTTGGGTAACTTTTAAAACTCCAAGTAAAACGCGTGCAAATTTACTTTTTATGTATTGCATTGCAAATTTTGCTTCAGTAAGAGTTTCGAATGAACCGATACTTATAAAAGACTGTGTGTGACCGATGAGCGGGGGACCGATGAGCGGGGTGCTAAGTACTTCACCAATGGCTCCTGAACCGTTGACGCTAGGTATCATTACCTTAAATTTTTCAAAGTTTATGACGTCATTAATATAGTCTCTGCGTACATATTTATACACTCTTTGATTTGATTCACGACCATACATTTGTATATATTCATGACCGTCTATTGGTTTTCGATCAAGAAAAATATTAGGTAAGAGTTCGAACACGTTGGTCGACATTGCGTATTCGTTTCCCTTGCTTAATCTTTTTACTGCGTCGGGGTTTTCTCTATGTAATTTTTCCGAAAGTCTATAAGCAGAACGAGGAATAACGAAGGTACTCAGACTTTGGAAATTGTTGTTAAACCTTACTTTTTGCAAGATAGAGTTGAGTTCTTCAAATGGAGTAAAAAGTTCAACAGGGGTAAAAGTGTGCGTGCTGTCGTGAAATGAAATAACAACCCCGCCTTTAATATCAGTATTAGAAAAATAGACGTTACTATTTGGTTCGTAGTGGAGTACTTTAAAATGCTTATCAAGAAGCATTTGTTGATTCCAACTTTTGGGCGTCGCTCCCGCGTTGAACAAGAAACGAGCGGGTGTAATTAGCAAGACTTTATCAGCGACTTTGTATGCATAATCCATAAAAACGTTATAAACGGGGGGGTAAACGTTTCATTGTCACCTGAAGAATTGTCCTGATAAGGCGGATTCCCAATTACATAATCAAAGTGCATATCACCACGCTCTTTCCATAAATAACTGTGCTTTTTTTTAGAGGTCCATTGTTTGACCGAACAATATTTAGGCTGTCTACACTCGTATCCTCGCATTTCACTTTCAGCGAACAACCACCCTTTTTGAGGCGTATTATCTATCTCGTCAGTCAACGGAACGCTATCTTCAAGTCCGTCCATCTGCCAAATATTCCAGACGATGACGTCAACAACTGTTTTAAGTTCCTCATCACTAGGTTCTTCGCCCCATATCTCCTTGTAGTATTCGTAATAAGACATAAGGAGGTTTAACCTAGCGATAAGTAAGTTATCGCCTTGGTATTCATAGCCGTAAACATTTTGGAAGGCTGTTACGACCCACTTTTGCCATTCTTCTTTTATTTTAACATTTTCATTAACGACGCGCAACTTCCTATCCAAAATTCCTATACGATTTTTTGGAGGAATCAAAGCGCCTTCCACGGCGTCGTAGCGAGAGACAAGAAACGGGGCTTCTCCACAAGTAATTTCAAGTCGTCTTGACTTGACGTAAGGCGTCCACGATCTTTCTTTACCAAGTCCTTTAAACGAAATGGGAATATTGTTGATCTCCCAAGCAACGCCATTTTCTATGTTGAAAACGTTTTCACGCCCAAACCAATCATAGTCCAAATGATTGATCATCATGTTACAGACCCAAGCGGGGGTAAAGACCTCGGCGTTCTTCTTCGTACGTTCTTGTTGAGAAGTCTTGGATTTAGAGACACGCGGTTGGAATCTACCTAACCTAGAAAGTTCTTGTAACGCAACCTCGGTGATTTGATCTGTTTCTTTATACCCTAAGTCGGCGTAGGCGTCTGTGGCAAAAATAATATTATTAGTAGTCGACCTGTCCGCAAGTAAAAGACTTAGAACGTTTTTAATAGGGTATGCGTTTATATCAAAATAGTTCTCCAAGGAACCGCTCCTAGGGAATTGTATATATTGTTTATTCGGTTTCTTTTTACATAACGCGTTAAAACAAGGCGTTAGTATTCATATTAGAAAATAATTGCGCGAGCGTAAAGAGTAGAATTTTTAGAGGATGAAAACGCGCAAGACAGATAGTATAGACGAGCCAACCAACGGAAGACGGGACGTTATGTAGTTCTCGAACTGCCGACCGCCGTTGCAAATCAAAAAAGGCGTCTTCTCGAAAGAAGGCGCCTTCTTGTGTCTCTAAGCGTTAATTCTAACGCTTATGAATTTCTCAGTTTTCGCCGGGGAGCTTGAAGAGCGGGCCGGCGCCGGAACCCATACCACCCTTGAGGTCTTTGGGTTGCTTGACGACGGTAGCGGGAGCTTCAGGAGCGACTTCTTCTTCGACTTCGGGTTCTTCGGTGCCTTCAGCGCGTTTGCGAGAGAGACCGATCTTGCGGTCGGCGCTATCGACGCGGAGGACCATGACTTCGATGTCGTCGCCGACTTTGCAGACGTCTTCCGGATTGTCAACTTTGTGGTTGGCCAATTCAGAGATGTGGAGCAAGCCTTCGAGGTCGTCTTCGAGAGAAACGAAAACGCCGAAGTTGGTGATCTTGGTGACCTTACCAACGACGATCTGGTTCGGGCGATACTTGGCGGGAATGCGAGAGACCCACGGATCTTCCGTCATTTGCTTGAGACCCAAGGCGATACGACGAGATTTCTTGTCGACGGAGGTGACGACGCATTCGATCTCTTCGTTCTTCTTGACGACTTCAGACGGATGGGTGATCTTGCGGACCCAGCTCATGTCGGAGATGTGGAGAAGACCATCGACGCCTTCTTCGATCTCGACAAACGCGCCGTAGTTGGTGAGGTTGCGGACGACGCCCTTGACCTTGGAGCCAACGGGGTACTTTTGGTCGACAACTTCCCACGGGTTGTTCATGGTTTGCTTGACGCCCAAGCTGATCTCTTGCTTTTCCTTGTTGATGCCAAGGATGACGACGTCGATCTCGTCGCCGACGTTGAGCAATTCGTTCGGATGGTTGATGCGCTTGGTCCAGGACATTTCGCTGATGTGGACGAGGCCTTCGACGCCTTCTTCCAACTTAACGAACGCGCCATAGGACATGACGTTGACGACGGTACCCTTGACTTTGGAGCCAACGGGGTACTTTTCTTCGACGTGTTCCCACGGAGACGGGGTCTTTTGCTTGAGACCGAGGGAGATCTTTTCCTTTTCGTGGTCGATATTGAGGACCATGACTTCGATCTTTTGATCGATGGAAACGAGTTCCTTAGGATCGGTGATACGTCCCCAGGACATATCGGTGATGTGAAGAAGACCGTCGATACCGCCGAGGTCGATGAACGCGCCGAATTCGGCGATGTTCTTAACGGTACCTTCGCGAACTTGACCGACTTCGAGTTCGTTGAGGAGCTTGACTTTCTTGTCGCGGCGATCGCGTTCGATGAGTTCGCGACGGCTGACGACGATGTTGCGGCGAGCGGAATCGATCTTGAGGATCATGCATTCGATCGGCTTGCCAATGAATTCGTTGATATCCGCGGGACGACGAACGTCGACTTGGCTCGCGGGAAGGAAAACGCTGACGCCGCCGATATCGACGAGAAGACCGCCCTTGATCTTCTTCGAGACGGAACCGGTGACGACGTCGCCTTCCTTGTGGTTTTCCATAACTTCGTTCCAAGCTTCGATCTTGGCAGCCTTACGCTTGCTCAAGACGATCATGCCGCGAGATTGGACTTCTTCAGCGGTCATAGCGTCTTCAAGGTCGTCGACGAAGACTTTGACGCTGTCGCCGGCTTGCGGAAGTTCTTGGCCTTCTTCCCATTCGGAGACGGGAATAGCGCCTTCGCTCTTATAACCGACGTCGACGATGACGTATTCTTTTTCGACGCGAACGACGGTACCGTCGACGATCTTGCCGGTTTCGATCTCGGGGTCTTGACCGAGGAATTCGATGATGTCGTTGTCAACGTCCATAACGACGTCGTCGACGTTAGCGTCCAAACTGCGAAGCAGAGTGCGATTTACCACAACAATGGTTCCTAAAAGGCAACGTTATTTACCGGATAAAGCAAACGCGTGACTCGTCGAAATCGACGAGGGCGTCGAGGCCGCTGTTATCCCCAATAAAAAACAGGGTTAAAAAACGGGAGCCTTAACGCGCGCCTCAAGGCGGGGCTCCTAGGTAATACCAGCTAGCGTCGCGTCGATACCAATACTCTTCGACGTTTAACGCTACTGAGCGACATTCTACAATATACCCTCAAGGGCCGTCTTGTAAAGTGGGGGGATAGTTAAAACATAGAAAATTTTACAATTTTTCAATACAACTAAAATTTTTGACAAATCCTTTATAGTCGCTACTTTTGTTTTAACGGATCCTTTTTATATAGTCAACAACGCTTTCGTCGTCCGCGAACCTTTCGTCGTCGTAATGCGCTTGACGCCATTTTTTAAAATGGTTATACAACTCGCAAACGCTTTTTCGCATGATGCGAATATGTATAGTAGTATGAAGGAATCGGGAATGAGACAACAAATTTTCACGACGGTGTTTACCGCGATCTTGATCTTAGGAACAAGCGTCGCGGGTCTCGCACAGTCTCGCGACGAAGAACTTATCGCGAGCGAAGCGCCGTCGTGGGCGTTGCGCAACGCCGCCATGGGCGTTTGGAACGAGCTTGTCGATCTCTCGGGCCTGAATTTTACCGACGACGAAGACGACGATCTTGCGGAAGATTTTGCGTTCGTTCGTCGCGGAACGGTTACCGGCGAACCGCTGACCGAGTCCACGATCTTCCGCGGGCAGATCTCGCCGCCGGTCGTGTCGCCGACGAGTTCCTACGGTCAGCCGACCTATTCCGGAAACACCAACACGAGCGGCTACAACTCCGGTTCCAATTACAGCTACTCCGGTTCTAATCCCACCAACACTTACAGCTACGACCAAGCGCAGAGCAGTATCGTCAATCCGCCCGCGACCGCGGACGACCCCACGACGATCAAGCGCATCTTCAAATACCAACAAGACGCGAGCGCCGACGTGCTGTATATCCCTCGCGCCAACGGCGGTCTCGGCGTCACTGAGTTGACCGGCGGCTTGTTCTTCGCGTTCCCATGCGAGACGCTGCAAGGCGCGAAAGTCAACCAGGGCGCGTTTAGATTGACCCCGCGCTTTACGTATACCGCTATCGATAAGCCTAAGGAAGGCTACAAAGGCCCCAACCTCCCGAAGAACCTCTTTGACGCCGGGCTCCAGACTTCGTTCTCCGTTCAGACGGGCGACTTCCAAGGCAACGTCGAGATCCAAGTCGGCGTGGCGTCGGAATTCAAGAAGATCAAGAAAGACACGTTCTATATCCGCGGTCGCGCGGAAGGCGCGTTGCCGATCGACGACGCGCGTCGCACGCATATCCTGGGGGGCGTTTCGTATTACAATCGCTTGAAGTATAAGTTGCTCCCGGTGGCGGGGCTCATCTGGAAGCCGAATAGCGAAAACGAGTTCCGCTTGGTCTTCCCCGACCCGATGTGGGGACACTTCCTTGGCAAAGCGAACGAGACGGACTGGTGGTTCTTCGTTCACGGCGACGTCGGCGGGGGCAAGTGGCTTCTTACCGACTTCGAACATAAGCTGAACGGCAAAGAGTCTTACGTTTTCGATTACGACGATTATCGCCTCTCCGCGGGTCTGCGCTTCGATTGCCCGAAGGGGATGGTCGGCTCGTTTGAATTCGGCGGTTCGTTTGGACGCGAGATCAGAACGAAAGAGGGCGTCGTGTACAAACCGAAGAGCTCGGTCTTGCTGAAAGCCGGCGTATTCTTCTAATAGAAATATAAAACGCGACTAATAAGCGTTCTCTCGTATTGCGCGGAGAACGCTTTTTTTTGAGTTAGGTCTGCGTTTTCGAGGCGTCACGTCTTGTCGAAAATTTGTTCGACAATACAATTTTGTAAGAATTTTTACGGCTTGCTATATCGCGTGGGACGCGAGAGCGGCCGAGGATCGTTAACGGGTTACGAGGAGACCTAAAAATGAAGATTGGCGTTTTGTGCAGCGGCGGCGACGCGCCGGGTATGAATCCGTGTTTACGCGCGATCGTTCGCTCGGCCGGTAAGTATGACGATTTCAAAGTCGTCGGTATCAAGCGCGGTTATCAAGGTCTTTTTGACGGCGCGTTCTATAACGACGGTCGCGCGATCGACGTCCGCGACGTTTCCGGGCTTTCGAGCAAGGGGGGCGCGTTCCTTAATAGCAGTCGTTGCAAGCAGATGTACGACGACGAAGGCGTTAAAGAAGCGGCGGCGATCTTGAAGGCCAATCGTTTCAACGCGTTGATCTGCATCGGCGGGAACGGCACGCTTTCCGGCGCTCACCAACTGACGAAATACTGGGACGGCCAAGTGATCGGCGTTCCGGGTACTATCGACAACGACTTGCTCGGCTCCGACTACACGATCGGGTTCCCGACCGCCACGGCGACCGCCGTCGACGCGATCGACAAGTTGCGCGACACCGCCGGTAGTCACGATATGATGTTCGTCGTCGAAGTCATGGGGCGCAAGTGCGGCGACCTCGCCGTCTTCACCGCGGTCGCCGGCGGCTGCGAAGTCGTCGCCGTGCCTGAGACCGAGACGGATTTCCAAAAGATCGCCGACCAACTCAAAGAATTCAAGATGCTCGGCAAGCGCTCCGTCATTATGGTCGTCGCGGAAGGCGATTCCTCCCTCGCGTCCGGCGAAAGCGATAAACGCGGGGTCGCGAACGTCATCAGAGAGCTGGAAAAACACGGTTGCCCGTACGAGATGAGAAGCGTCGTTCTCGGACATATCCAACGCGGCGGCGTTCCGTGCCCCGCCGACCGTATTCTCGCCACCGAACTTGGATACCACGCTATCGAAGCGCTCCACGACGGCAAATCGGACGTCATGGTCGGTATGATCGCCGGGAAGTTGGCGCTCACGCCGCTCGAAGAAGTCATCAAAGATCGTAGAGGTTCTTCCAAAGACGAGATCGTGTTGAAGCTCGAACAACTGATCGAACATTTGTCGATCTGATCGGATCTGATCGTCGTCGCTCGAACAGGATATAAAATAAACCGGTCGACTTGCGTAGTCGATCGGTTTTTTGTTTTAATATAGCGTTAAGGCGAACTTCAGAAGACGTTTGCGGCAAGTTCGAAGAAGTCGCCGGTCGCGGCGATGAAATTGCGCAGGAAGTTCTCGCGCACGAAATCCTCGGGGAGTCCTTCTCCGTCAAACGCGAGTTCGACGCGCAGTTCGCCGTCGTCAGCGAGATATGCGCGAGTAATACTGCGGTCGCGATTCCAGCGATTGCATACGATGAATGCGTCGAGCTGTTTTTCCTCGGGGATAGTGAATCCGACGGAGATGGCGTACGCGCGGAGGGCGGCTTTTTCGGGGTCGGCGAGGAAGACGTTGTAAATAGGTCTTTCGGGGTCTTCGGCGCGCGTCATCGGCACGAGCAACGCGCCGTTAGTCTGAGTGCAATACATCCCGAGTTCGCCGCAGAGACGTTGCAGGTCGTCGATAGAGTAGGTCATCGTATCCTCCTTGGCGTTAGTTTTGGTAGACGGTCGCAAACGTTTTCCCGACGGCGTTGAAGAATTCGTCGGCGCCGGCTAGAAACGCGGTGAGGAAGCGATCGCGGACGTATTCCGGCGGCAACGGCAGGTCGACTTTGAGATTCATATCGAGCATGAAGGCCAGATCGCGGTCGCGCTCCTCGACGTTGACGACGACGGCGCGAGGATAAGGTCGATTCGCGTTCCAGATATTGCAGAACATCAACGCGTCGGAGAGATAGTCGCGACTGAGACTCGCGCCTTGCGCCAACGCGGTCGCGCGAATGAGCTTCGGGCTCTCGACCGCGCCAAGACGCACGGCGATAGCGCCGCCGACGGCGTCCGCCGATTCAAATTGCATAAGTAAGTTCTCGCCTTCGTCGACGACGGGCAAACTCGCCTGTTCGCATAACTCGCGCAGCGCGGCAAGCGGCGACGCGGCGTTGAATAATTCCTCGGACATATCCTGCTCCCGGTTAATAACGTAACGTTTTGCCGTATTTTAGCGAACGCGAGTCAAAATACAAGCGCCCAAAGCGCGCGTGAGACATGGAGCGGCGCGGCGCGGATGATTTAAAAATGTAACGATTTTAAAGTTTGTTCTAATTGTAGTAAAAGTCGCGGACGATAAGGATAATAAACGGTCGGCTCTCGTGATGCGCCGAGCCGATTTTTGAAGGACCGAATCATAGAAATTGTAAAGGAATACCGCCATGTTTGACGTCCGACGCCGCGTTTTGACGCTGTCGCTTGCGGGTCTCGTCTCGTTGACGCTTTTATCGACCTCCGGTTGCGCCGGCGCGCTGATGATGCCGTTTTATTTGATCAACGGCACGGACGCGCCCGCCGTGTATAAGAACGAGATGAAAGCGATCCCGAAAGGCTCGAAGATGGTAGTTATCTGCCGCACGAACCTGAATCTTTACGGCACGTCGAATCCTAGCGCGGACCTCTCCGTCGCGCTGACGCACGTCATCTCCACCGAGATGAAGAGCGCGAAAAAGAAGAAGCTCGAATGGATCCCGTTCTCTCGCGTTGAAGAAGAATTTGAAGATGAAGAAGAATTCAAATCGCAGAGCTTCGAGAAGATGGGTAAAGCGGTCGGAGCCGATTACGTCATCGGCGTCGATATCGATTCGTTCGATATCCATCACTCCACGCAGTTCTATCAAGGGAACGCGAAGGTCTTAGTGCGTATGGTGAAAGTCAGCGAAGCGGACACGATCATTCGCCAATCGATGCCGTCGTACGTCTATCCTCCGACCCCGATCCCGCGCGGCGACCTCGAAGAGACGGATTTCCAAAAGAGATACGTCGTGAAGCTCGCGCGTCATATCGCGACGCTGTTTTGCCCTCACGACCCTCACGCGGAATACGCCGCCGACTCCGACTTCGCCGACCGCTGAGACGCGTCATTCTCGTAAGTCCTTCAATTTGTCGATCTAATACGTAACGCCGAGACGTTTATCGCGCCTCGGCGTTTTTTGTTGTGTCGTTTTATCTCGCCTTATCGCGTCGGAACGCGGCGGCGTAAGAAAAACGCCGTTCCCGGCGCGACGGACGGAAACGGCGTTTTTTATTGCTTTATCGCGTAATATTTTCGCGAGTCTTCAGGAGTCGAGCCAGACTTGATACGCGGGGTCGAGCCACGAGACGTCGGCGAGCGCTTCGCCCAACGGGTCGATATCGGTCTCGGAGAATCCTAAGCTGTTGTGCCGGCGCCATCCTTCCGCGTACTCGAATTTCCCGGAGAGCTTGCCGGTGAGCGCGGCGGCTTGTTGCATCGAGTCGAGGTAGGAGTCGTAGCCTTGGGAGACGTCGAGCCATTCCTTTTGGCTCTTGTGGCAGGCGAGCATCTCGCGTTTTCGCGGGATAACGCTCGACACGTCGACGTAGCGTTCGGAACGGACGAGCTTGCGCATCGCGTCGCGATTGCCGTGAGGGGCGGCGTGATAGACGGCGACGTCTTGGAAAGTCGCGGGCACGGGCGGTTCCGTCGGGGCGTTGGTCATGCAGCGACAGAACGCGGCGGTAACGGCGAGTCGCACGGCGTTTTGGTGGTCTTCCATGTAGTCGGAGGGGGACTGCGTCAACACGATATCCGGCTTGACTTCGCGCATGACCGCGGTGAGTTGCAGGAGTTGACGACGGCAGTAGAAGATCTCGAGGTCGTCGACGAGCGCTTCGTGGTAGGTCGCGCCGAGATAGTTCGCGGCGGCGATCGATTCCTCGCGACGCGCGCGCACGATCTGTTCGCGCGTCATCGTGGCCGTGCCCCACGAGCCGTTCGAGATCGTCATGTAGTGGACGTCCCAGCCGCGGTCTTTGAGCAGTAGCAGCGTTCCCGCCATCGTGAATTCGATATCGTCGGGATGCGCCGATATCGCAAATACCGTTTTCTTTGTAGTTTCCATAGCGTTGCTTCTTATAGATAGTGGCGTCGAAACGTTCTAGCGTTGAGAACGATCTCGGTGAAAAAAACGACTCGGAACGCGAGAACGGCGCCCGAGTCATAGCGTCGGATAGACGGAGCGATCAAGAAGTCTTCGAGCCGAGATACGGTCGTACGATCACCTCGAACGCGCGCGTGTAGACGGCTCCGTCGCCGAATTCCATCTTGGCGACGATCTTCCAGTCGATCTCGTTATGCTCGGCGACAAAAGAGTGAGGGACGCCGATAGGCAGCATGAACGTGCCCTCGACGCGTTCCTCGGTCTTTGCGGGCACGTCGAGCGCGTACTTCGTCAGGATCGGTTTCGTGAAGACTTCGTTGCGATGGCAGACCGTGTTCGTGCCTTGGACGTAACGCGCGACTTCCTCGCATCTGATGTACAGCTCGAGTCGTTTAGCTTCGATACGACCGTTTAAGAATAAGCAGATACGCGCTTTACGTCCGGGTACGACGGGGATCTGCGAGATCTCCAACGCCGACGAGCCGACGACGCGTTCCACGCGATACAAACGATAGAGCCTGCAAGCGAATAGAGCTCCGACCCCGCAAAACAGCGCGCCAAAGACGGCGGCGTAAGCGTACTCCGCGGACGAATCGGCGACGATGAGAACGTACGCGAACGCGATCCACGACGCGAGATTCCATACAAGCGCGCCGACGACGGTCGCGGAGAATCGGAACGTCGATTTCACGTCGGACTTGAGACGCTTGGCGAGCACGAGACCTTTCTCGCCGTCGAATACCGGGACGTTGGGGTAGTCGGTAGCTTGCTTGCGTCGGTCGGCTAATTCTTCTTTGGAAAGCGCGCGGACTCTCGCTCTGACGATGAGTATAGTCGCGGGGAAGAGTATGAGCGCGGCGGGAATGATGAGGAAGATCCAGCCCCAGACGTACGAGGGTTTGATGACGATAGCTTGCGAGGGATCGTCGTCGAGGATCCAACAGCGATAGAATTTCCCGACGGCGTAGGCGTCGAGGATGCGTTCCGCGCCTTCGCGGTCGTAGTAATAGCCTTGGTCGGCGGTCAGCGTGAAGCGGTCGAACGTCCACGAGTCGTAGTCGCGCGCCGCGTATTGGTAATGGATATGCAGTTCGGGTCGGAAGCGCAGTTCGCCGTCTTCGTCTTGGCGTTCTCGCGCCGCTTTCTCGACGACGACGCAGACCGCGGGCTTCATATGTCTCGCGTCGTGACGGACTCCGCGTCCCCACGTCGCAAGGTGGATGCAGAGGATGAGCAAGCCCATCCCGAGCACGCACGACAAAAGGATCGTCTCGGAACTACGTCGCGCGCGCAGCGCCATTAGGAGTCGGAAAAGACGACCCGACATGTTCGACGAATCAGGCATAGGACGACCCTTTTACTTCTTAACGTAAATCAAACGCTATCAATGATTCTTGTTGACGTTATTGGCTTGACGTTCTCTCTCGGCGACGAGCTCGGCGGCTTCTTCCGGCGAGTACGGGTTATCGCTGACGCGACGCTCGCGACGCACGAACCCGAGACGTTCAAGCGCGTCGAAGACTTCTTCCAGCGTCTTCTCGCCAAAGTTCGGGATGTTGAGCAAGTCGGAACGTTTGCAGCGCAAGAGGTCGGCGACCGTGGAGATACCTTGTTCGTCGAGGCAGTTTGTGGTGCGGACGGACAGACCGATCTCCGCCATACTGCGCGACAACTTCTCTTCCATCTCGCGTTGACGAACGACTTCCGGATCGAGCGGTTTACGAGTTCCCATGTTGGTACCCTCCATAGTTAAGGTTTGCGAGTTGTTGAACTACACGATATTTGGTCATTCGACGACGAACATCACGTCGCTTTCGTCGACGACTCCCAGCGTCTCGAAGCGACTGTCGATCGAGGCGGGCGAGTTGTCTCCGAGCATAAAGTAGCCTGTGGAAGAGGTGCGAGTGGCGCGTCCGGAGAGCGTCTCGTAGACGAGGTCGGGCGAGCCGCCGGAACGCGATTCCGTCACGTTCGAGTAATGCAAGTCGCGATACAACGCCATATTTCGGGCGTGCACGACGTTTCCGAGCAACGAGAACGGTTGTGCGATAGCGGCGGTCGCGGACGAGTCGACGTCGCCAAGATCGTAGCGCACGCGTTCCTCGCCGTCGACGGCGAATATCAGCGCGCCGTCGATCGCGGCGACGGTGAACAGCGGGTCTTCCGGCAACGGGGTCGGGAAGCTGAACATCGAGCCTTCCTCGTTGGCGAAGTCGGCTTCGGTAAGCGTCTCAAACGGTTTGCCCGACGGCGCGCAACCGTTGTAAAGCGTTTTGGAACGTATCGTTACTTGGTCGAGCGTATCGTCGAATCGCAGTAGGAACGCTTTCTCCGGTCGTCGTATCAAGACGGCGAAACGTATCGGCGTTCCGTTTTCCGCGCCCCAGTTGAAGGACAGCGCGCAGTCGCGAACGAGTTCCGCTTTCGCGACGTTGGAACCGTTGCAGCAATGGACGTTAGACTCGTTGGAAATCGCGGTCGGACGCTTCGTTGTCTCGCCGTTTTCCCACACCGGCGTGTAGTGAACGACGTCGACGCGATCGTCCGCGCGTTGAAATTCGACCGGCTTGACCGGGACGGCGGTCTTGGCGATCTCGCGCCATGTGCGGAAAGGCGCCTTGCCGTCGATAAGCACGTCGCCGTTATGGATGACGACGAGTTCGTTAGGCAGTCCGAGGACGCGTTTGAGCGTCGGACGCCCCAGCTTGTCTTTAAATACGACGACGTTCCACCGCTCGACGTTCGGCGTCGAGCTCTTGAGTTCCTTCTCGCGATACTCTTTGTCGGTCTCGCGTTTGAGCGCGCGCTTGAATCGCGTCGCTAGCGAGGGGGTCGCGTTCGCGCGCGAGTCGCCGCTCGAGCCGAATAACGAACCGTCCTCGAAAGTCGGGGAGTCGGCGGGTATGCGGTCGAAACCGCAATTTGGGCAGGTGAAGTATCGCGCTTTCGCCAGCGCCTGTTTCGCGTCGTACGAATCGGCGTTGGAGCCGGACGCGTGACGCATCGCGCCGGAGACGGCGTCCGCTTCGGAGAGTTCCGAGGCGACGGGCCCGGGGCCGACGTCGACGGAGGTCGGGAAGGTCGTCTTGCAGTTTGGACAGGTCCATAAGAACCTTGGACCGTGCATCGCGGGCTCCATCGAGCGGCTCTGCACGCGGAAATAAGGCGCGCGGGCCTTGTCGGCCCACACGTCGGGATTGCGATGTAAAAACGCCGTCGCCGCTATCCCCGCAAGACATATCGCGGCGGCTATCATGGCGACTAACAACGCGCAACGGCGACGGCTAGTCTCGCTCATTTCAACAGATCCAAGATCTTATCGATATCGTTATCGACGACGACGGGACGATTCGCGAATTCGGTCGTCTTGACGCCGCGCTTGCCGAGTACGTTTTCGTAGAACTCGCGGTCGTTGCCGTGATAAGCGACGGTCGCGCTCGGGTCTTTGAGTTGGTAGCCGGTCAAGATGCAGACGACGCGTTCGTCTTTACCGATAACGCCTTCTTCGACAAGTTGTTTCGTACCGGCGACGCTAGCGGCGGACGCGGGCTCGCAACCGAAGCCGTTTGCGCCGACTTGCGCTTTCGCGTCGAGGATCTCTTGTTCGGAGACCTTGCGCACGACGCCGTTGCAGAAGTCGAGAGCGCGCAAGCACTTCGTGAGGTTGACGGGGCGATTGATCTCGATAGCGCTCGCGATGGTGTTAGCGCGGCGATTCTCTTTATCCATTTGCGCGTAGAACGCGTCGATCTTAGCGCGGTCGATATTTCCGCCGTTCCAACGGAGGTTCTCTTCGTTGTATAGACGGTAGAGGGAGTCGGCGCCGGCGGCGTTGATAACGGCCAGACGCGGTACCTTCTTGATGAGTCCGAGCTTATGCAGTTCGATGAACGCTTTACCGAACGAGCTGGAGTTGCCGAGGTTGCCGCCGGGAACGACGATCCAGTCCGGAACTTCCCAACGCAGCGCTTCGAGTACGCGGAACATGATCGTCTTTTGACCTTCCAAGCGGAACGGGTTCAGACTGTTGCAGAGGTAGATCCCGAGCTTCTTGGAGACTTCTTGAACGCGCATCATCGCGTCGTCGAAGTCGCCTTGGATCTGGACGGTGCGAGCGCCGTAGTCGAGCGCTTGCGAGAGCTTGCCGTACGCGATCTTGCCCGAGCCGATGAAGACGACGGACTTCATCAACTTCGAGACGCCGCAGTAGAGCGCGAGGGACGCGCTGGTGTTGCCCGTAGACGCGCAAGCCGCGGTCTTCGCGCCGACAAGACGACCGTGCGTCGTGCCCGCCGCCATACCGTTGTCTTTGAAAGAGCCGGAAGGATTCAAGCCTTCGTATTGCAGGAAGAGCGAATCGGCGGTCTTGCCGACGTATTGCGCGACGCCGTTGTTGCGTTGGAGGATAGTCTGACCTTCGCCGACGGTAACGCATTGTTCGCGTTCGGCAAACGGGAGCAATTCGTGGAAACGCCAAACGCCGCTGAAGCTATGCGGATCGGAGCGGTCGCCCCAGTATTTTTCAAAATGCGACAAGGACTTAGGGACGGGCAATTTATCCCAATCGTAATCTACGTCGAGTAATTCGCCGCATTTGGGACAGCGGTGCAGAACTTCACCAACTTCATAAGTCGCGTTGCATTGGGGGTTGATGCAGCGTTGGAACGCTTTCATTTTCGTTTATACTCCAAAACCTCAGGTATAGAATCATAGCCGTCGAGCGTAACGCTCCCACGTTCGAATAACTCGAAAAACGGCGTCGCGAACGCGCCGGAACGCGCGCCTCGACTCTCTGAATTTTACTCGCATCGACGCATTTTAAAAGCCCCTACGCGATATGTGGCGCCGATTTTAACGAAAAAACGGCCGCTTGGTCGTATTGCGTTTGACTTGTCGTTGGAAAATGAGTAGGATACGCAAGGACCGTCGGCTCTTATTGGCTCGCGCTTGACGGCGTAACGCAGTATACTGAACCGCAGCGTCTTGGAGACGTCCAGGACGCGCAGAGAGAGTGATATAATGAAATCAAACGACTCGCGCGTATTTCGAACGATCTTGTTCCTCACGGTCGCCGTCATAGGCTTGGCCGCCGACTTGGGAACAAAGCATTGGATCTTCGCGGATCTTGGCAAGCCCGGCGAAAAGCCCGTGCGTTGGTTGATCGACGGCGTCTTCGGATTCCAGACCTCGCTGAATCAAGGCGCGCTCTTTGGACTAGGGCAAGGTCAGATCCCGTTGTTCGTCACGCTCTCGCTTATCGCGCTGTGCGGCATTATCTGGTGGGTATGGTCCGACGTAACGAAGAGTCGTTATCTCGCGTTTACGCTCGGTCTCGTCTCCGCGGGCATCGTCGGGAATCTCTGGGATCGCGTCGGCATGCATCACATGACGTGGACCGAATTCGATTGCGAAGTGTGGAGCTGCGACCCGTCTTGCGTCGGGCAGCCGATCTACGCCGTCCGCGACTGGATCCTCGTCATGCTCGGGTCCTATCCTTGGCCGAATTTCAATATCGCGGACGCGTGCTTAGTCTGCGGTGCGATACTCATTGGCGCCTACGCGCTCTTCGCGCCTAATCCCGACCCCGTCAAGATCGCGAAAGACCTCGCTCAAAAAGACGCCGACGCGCAAAACGCCGACGCCAACGACGCTTGATAAGAAGCTCCGCGCTTACTTCAAGATGAACAACGCGGTCTCCGGTTCCGCGAACTCGTATTCGAACGACTCGCAGTTCTCGGCGACGCGCTTTCCTGAAAACGCTTCGACAACGCTCTCGACTTTGCGCGGGAGCGTTATTTTTTTTACCCCTCCGAACTTGCTGTGGACGGCGACGAGGTTTTCCGACGCGTAGACCGGGGAATCGTCGTCGACGTAAGACGTTACGCCCGCTTGACTAGCCAACGCGCGTAGAACGTCGGAGCCGACCGCGTCGTATTTCGCGATCGTCGCGGAGCGCCAACGTCCGTCCCCTTTACCGGCGAGTCCGACGCGATCGAGCGCGTCGAGTTGGTCTTGGCCGTAGGGGACTTCTGTGAGCGTCGCCACGCGCGCGACGTCGAGCGACTCGCCGTCGTCGATCCCGACCGGGCCTACCCACAGCGTTACGCGCTCGTCGTTGAGCAGCGTGTCGCGCAGGACGTCGAGCCGCTCTGCGGGCAGATAGAACGAGCCGGGTACGATTGCGAGTTTGACGCGCGATAGGTCCATATTGGGCAGGTCGTTGAACGAACATACGGTAAAGGGTGCGCCGACGTGGTTGAGGCGGTTGCGTATAGCGTGATAGACGAGCGCGGATTCGGGCTCGCGATCGTTGACGCGTCCGGCGCTCTGCGGATCGGCGACGAGCAGTATCTCGGCGGCGCTCGCGCCTTGCTTGCCGACGAGTTCGTCCCAGACGCGCTTCATCGTCCCGACGTTCTCGATAGCGCGATCGGAACTGAACGACCCTCCCCACATATCGAAGAACCATATCGAGGCGCGGTCGATCAACGCGAGCGCGAGTTCGCGTCGCAAGCCGGCTACGTCTTGGTCTTCGTTTTCCCAACGCGCGATAGGAGGAATGCCGACGAATTCGTTGAGCGCGCAGTTGTAAGTCGTAGTGCGGTGGTCTGTTTCGTGCAAGCGACGCTTGTTGTTGAGTAGCGCCGTGACGTTGGGGAGCATAGCGCCGCTGCCGCCGCCGATAACGCGTTCCGAGTACGTGCCGGGGGAAATGAAGAAATCGACGTCGTCTGACGCGAAGACGCGTTCGTAAGCCATGTGCCCGCAGCCGTTGGCGCGCCAGTCGGTCAGCTCGAGAATGTATCCGAAGAAGACGCCGATCTCTTTGGCGCGACTCGTCTGCTCTTTGGCGAGCTTCGCGAAATCGAGTATGCCTTGCGCGATGATTTCTTGTTCAAAACGCGAGGCTTGCAACGCCGCCGCTTCGCGCTTAGGATCGCGGATCTTGTTCTCGAACGCCGCGGAGTCTTGTTCCTCAAAGCTCGGCCACGGTAGTTCGGGGAGGTCGTTCGCTTTTTCCCACGCCTTATAAGCGTCGAGCTTTGCGCGACTTGCGCGTCCGGCACAGTAATCCATCCATTCGTCGGTCTGTCCGCAGGCGAGGATATACGCCTCGATGCGATCGCCGTAGCGTTTTTCGGTATGAGCGAGGAAATCGACGAGATACTTCGTCGTGTGAGCGCGCCAGAGCGGACTGGCGAGGCAGTTGGATAGGTCGATGAACGAATCGAACGACCCGTCGCCGCGCTGCGCGAGCATACGCGTGAGCCACGTCGGGGAATTGAGGTCGACCATGCATAAGAACTTCGCGTCGGGATCGAACGCGACGATCTCGTCAAATTGGCGTTCTAGCGACTCCCAGTCGTACGTCTCGGGATAACGCCAGACGTTGGGGTATTTGGAGTATGGTTCGCCCAGCGAGTTGTTCGTGCTTGACGGGAAGACGCAGTACGTGTGGACGCCGACGGACGCAAAACGCTTCATCGTCTCGTGTTCCGGCCAGAACGACCGATACGCGAAATAGACGTTGCGCTCTTGCGAGAACGCGAGAGTCGAGATAAACAGCGTTGCGATAAATACTAACGAGCAGAGCGAGCGACGGCGCATAGTAGACGTCCTTGACGGTAAAGCGTTATTCGATATCGATATAGCATAAGTCGGGCAAATTGCGATCGGCTTCCATATTGTCGAAACCGTAGCCTACGAGGAACTTATCGCAATTTTCAATAGCGCGGAACTCGACTTGTACCTCGACTTTGCGCGCCTTGGGCTTATCGACCAACACGGCGGTACAGACCTCTTTCGCGCCGCGTTCTAACAACAGTTTTTGCAAGAAATGCAGCGTGGTTCCGGTATCGACGACGTCTTCGACGATCAACACGCGGCGATCGCGAACGTCGCAATTCAGGTCGGCTACGATCCGTACTTCGCCGGAGGAACCGCGTTCGTTTCCGTAGCTGCTTAGGCGGATGAAGTCGTACTCCATAGGGAAATGGAGCTTTCGCGTGAGGTCCGAGAAGAAATGCACCGCGCTTTTGAGCACGCAGACGACTAGGATCGATTCCGCGGTCGGCGTCGAGGCGTAACGCGCGTCGATCCGCGTCGCCAACGCGGTTATAGCGGCGTCGAGTCGCGCCGCAGTTTCAAGAACTTTTAGTGACATAAATAACTAAATACGAGTAGGATATAGCAAGGAACGCGGAAAGCGCAAGCCTCCCGCGCTCCGTATTGGGACGTTAGTCGAGTCAAGCGTCAGATCTTCTTGTAGATCGCTAAGAAGAAGGAGCGCGGTCGGTCGAGCGTAACTTTAAGTTCGGCAAGTTCTTTACCGCTCATCTTCGTTTTGGCGCCGTCGTAGAACTCGACTTCGTATTCGGCGTCGACGTCGATCGCGGGCAACCGGAACGTTTGTTCCGCGTCTTTGGCGTCGGCGCGACGGAACGCGATAACAAAGCCGTCGTTTTCTTCGGGGCGATCGCACGCCCAAGCGCACCAGCAGTCGTCGACGGCGTAGGTCTCGTCGGTGAGTTGGTAGAAGTCGCCTTCGTAGTACTTCTTAAGGCGATACGCCCATCCCATCATCTTCTTGTACCACGCGGTCGCTTCCGCGCTGAACTCTCGACGCACGATACCGCCGTCGAGATCGGTGGGCGTGAAGACGGTCCCGGAGGACGCGACGCTCATGAAGCCGTAGTCGTCGAAGTCGGGCACGCAGTTCGTTTCGCCGCCTTGGAAGGGCAGATAGGGGGTGAGGTTAAGCGTCATATCTTGCCCGAGATTGAAGCACGTGTCGCCGGGTTTCGGGCCGATATAGTAGTCGCTGCGGCAGTATGAGTGCGCGCGCTTGACCATTTCGAGGTCGACGCGACGACCGCCGCCGGCGCAGTTCTCTTGTTGGATGTAGGGGAATTTCGCGCGCATATCGTCGAGGAAGCGATACAATCCTTCGACGTGCTTCGCTTCGACGACGCCGACGCGATCCGGGCCTTCGTCGTTTTCCATCGCCGCCCAAGCTCCGGTCGGCTCCATATTGAAGTCTTGACGATAGATATCGACGTGATGCTTTTCGAGGATATCGAAGATCGTCTTCTCCATGTATTCAAAAGATCTAGGATCGCCGAAGCAGCACATTCCGTATTGTTTGTCGAAGGGCGCTTGTTTGGCGAGCGGAGTTTCAGGATTGACGCGTTCCGGTTCGAACCATAGCAGGAACTTCTTACCGGCGTCGTGTACGGCGTTAGCGATCGGGAGCAGGTCGCCTGTCGGGTGAGTCGTCGTGTTGACTTGCCAGTCGCCGGCGTAGCGATACCAATGCTCGCCGCAGTTGGAGTAGGGTTCCGCTTCGTGCGGTTCGCCGTACCAGCCCGCGTCGACCCAGTAGACGTCGAACGGCAGGTCGTTTTTCAGTCCGTAGTTAAGCACGTCGACCATCATCTTCGAGGTCTTATTGCCGCCCCCCGCCGTGAGGCAGACGACCGGTTCGCAGACTTTGCCGGCTTCGTCGCGAGGCGAGTTGTAGTCGCGCATGTAGCGGTGGACGAGCGTCTTGAATTCGCGACGAGACAGGTCGTTGCGTTCAAAGCAGAGAACGGAGGGTTGCAACAACGATTCGCCCGCGTGGAGCTTGAAGTTGGAACGCATCATCCCGAGTTCGACGGCGAGCTTGCCACCTTCGTTAGCGAAACGCGCGCGCCAGCAGCCCGTCCAACCGGTCGCGAAGAGCCAACCGTTGTCGGCGTCGACGCTCGCTTCGATGAACGGGGAATATTCGCTAGAAGAACGGCCGGAAGGCGTTTCGTAGACGACGTCTTGTCCGACGGCGAGTTCGGTGGGACGCGGTTCGTAGTCTTGCGGAATGCACAACGAGCCGAGCAGCGCGTTGACGGTAACGGTCGCGTCGGCGCCGGCGGTATCGAACTTGTTTGCGAAGACGCGCAGATCGGAGACGACTTCGGAGTCTTCGGACTCGGAGGTATTGAGGATCCTCGAGGTCATCTTATACGCGGGGAACTCTTTCGCTTTTTCGACGTTGACGACGACGGCGATCTTGGAGTCTGCGGTAACGAATCGCCAGACGCTCGAACCGTCGGCGTTATCGGTATGAGACGCGGCGAGTTGCGCGTCTTGCCCGCCGTATTTCATCGAGATCTCAGGTTGGAACGCAAATGCGGAAGCGGTAGAGAGCGCGGACGCAAGGAGCGCGGCAAGCAGTGTTGTTTTTTTCATAGCGTTGGACCTTGACTAAAAAAGTAACGTAACGCGTCGCCTTACCGCAAAGTATTATTTTATACGACTATGTAGCGAAACGACACGTTGGCGCGTATCTAAACGCTACTAAAGATAACAGCGCGAAAACGGCTTGTCAACAAAATTAAATTTTTCGGTAAAAACAAAGTGAAAAAATCGCATTTTTTCCGTCCAAGACATCAAAAAAGGTAGACGAGGAAACGAAAAACAGTTACAATAGAATACGGTCGACTAGGCTCCGCGAACGGGAACCTATCGCCCTTTTGACGCGTCAAAACAACGCGCGTCTTCGACGTTTTCATTGGCGAGCTACGATCGAGCGCGCCTTACCGCGTCGAGGAACTCGCGCAATATTCGTTCGGACGGAGGAATTAGATACGATGAACAACCAAGTAAGCCGTAGAGCCGGACTGCGCTCGAGACGCCGTCTCGGGTACACGCTGCTCGAGATCATGACCGCCGTAACGCTCGGCCTCATGTTGATGTACGCGGTCGCGCGCATCTTCAGCCGCGTCGGCGGGCAAATGAACGAGACGATGAGCACGATGGAGATGAACAACGCGCTCCGCAACGCGAAGAATCGTCTCACCGCCGACCTCGAAGCGCTCTCCGTAACGCCGCAAGCGCCGAGAAACTCGCGAATGAACGAAGGGTACCTCTGCTACGTCGAAGGACTTGGCGGCCCGTTCCCGCGCGTTCACGCCAATAGCGCCGCGACCGGCGTCGCGGGTTTCGCCACCGGCGACGTCGCGCTTGATACCGAACGCTACGAGGTTTACAACGAGACCGATTTCAATTCCGACAGCACGATCGGCGACCTCGACGATATCCTTTCCTTCACGGCGAAAGCGCCTGCGGGTCAACCTTTCCGCGGCCGTTATATCAAGCCGATCTACGCCTACGACGGCAACGGTCGTTATATCGCCGACGCCCAGATCGGGACGTTTGAATCGCAATACGCGGAGATCGTGTGGTTCGTTCGCGGCACGACGTTATACCGTCGCGTGTTGCCGTTGCTTTCCGACGAGATGTTGCAAGAGAGCTTGAAAGCGTTGAAATACGCCGCCACCGATACCGACGAACGCGGCAATGCGATCGGACGCGAAGGCGACGAACTTACCAACGTCGCTTATGAAAACGTCAAGATGGGTTACGGCTTCTACTACTTCTACGACGTTTCCGTCCACCTCGGCAAACAAGACGTCGTCGCTCCCGACGGCAGCAACACGATCGTTAGCTACGTCGTCGCGAACTCGCTTGGCGATCTGACGAACCGCGAGAATCGCTACTTCTATTGGAATAGCTGCGGTTTGCACGCTCACCCGGACAGAAGCGGTTTGGCTATTACGCCGGCTCCGCTGCACGGTCAGAGCGACGCGTGGTACTGGCTCCGCATGGCGACGTTGCAAGAAAGCGCGGCTCCGAACTTCCGCGCCGGCGCGCCGTTCGGACAAGACTATTTCGCGCGCGACTCCTTCGTCTATCGCAATAGTACGCCTAACAATTACGGCGGTTGGGCGCGTCAGCTCTATGGCGGCGCGAATAACTACTCCAGCGACCCCGCGACCGATTACTGGCTCGGCGCCGTTCAGAACTTGACGTTCACCACCGACGCGCCTCTACCGGGGCTCAATACCGGCACGTATAACGCGGCCGACTTGCCGCGCGTCGGCGCTCCGTTCATCGACTACTGGCAGAATCCGAACGTCTGGGACGAAGTGAACTGGGAGACCGGCGACCTTGGCGTCAACGCTTCCGACCTCGGCACGAACGCCGGCGCGAGCGAAAAGGCGTTCAATCAAGACGTTATCTTGACGAACGTCATCAGCTTCAACGTCAAAGTCTGGGACGATAACTGTAACGCGTACGTCGACCTCGGCTCTTGCGCCGGCTTGACCGACGCCAACGGCTACAACGTCGGCGTCGACGATCCTAGCGACTTCCGCTCGCTCGGGTTCTATGCTTTCAAGAACCAAGGTTTGACCGATCAGATCGGCGGTAGCGACGTGTTCCCGTGGCTCCCGGCGGTCTACGACACCTGGACGGAACAGTACCAACGCGACTTGTATCTCTACGACGAGATCAATAATACGACCTACGCGACCGGCGCGATGAGCGATATTCCCTCCGACGGCGCTATTGCGGCTTCGCAGTTGAAGAATCTCCCGCCGCCGTATACGCAACGCGTGAAGAGTATGCAGATCGAATTACGCGTCTTCGATCCGCGTAGCAAGAACGTCCGTAACGCGACGTTTAACGTCGACCTCTCGCGTCTGTGAGCTATCCTCCGAACGGATAAATAATTAGAACTCGTCGAAACATCGCTTTCGGCGAGTTTTTTTATTGCGTTACGCGAAATAAGAACGGACGCATATTCGCGTAGAAGGCTTTACGCGCGAGAGTTATGAAGCGAGACGACGTCTATGTCGAGTTGTTAACGCGAACGCGTATGAGCGTTTAGAGACGCTTGAACGAAGGATCATAGCGTCGGTTCCGGCGCTTGGCTTCGCGACGCTTTATATAAGTGGAGGAGGGCGTTGGCGCGTTCGGGTACGTCGCGTCTATATAAAAAAACGCCGCGAAGCAAATATCTTCGCGGCGTCGCGATCGTTAGCGATCAAGTCTTATGGAG
This sequence comes from Thermoguttaceae bacterium, assembly GCA_045599605.1. Classification (GTDB taxonomy): domain Bacteria; phylum Planctomycetota; class Planctomycetia; order Pirellulales; family Thermoguttaceae; genus RUG369. The sequence continues at coordinate 34,552 of JAZRWE010000023.1, read as the reverse complement.
TATCGACTCACTTGACTTCCGGGTATTCCTTTTCGAGCGCTTTGGTGAGGTTTTCACCGCGAGCGTTGGTGGTGATGACCTTGCCGTCTTTACCGACGAGGATCATACGCGGAATGGAGTTGATACCGTAGTAGTTCATGAGGTCCGTGTATTTCGGTTCGCCGTCGGCTTTCTTGGCTTCCATCGTGAGCGTGAGAGAGGCGGTCTTCCACGGATGAGCTTCTTTTTCTTCGTATTTCTTCAACGCGTCCATATCTTGGTCGCAGCTGTAGCTGATGACGTCGAAGCCGGCTTCGTGGAAGCGTTCGTAGTTCTTGAGGATTCCGGGAACTTCGCCCATGCAGGGTCCGCACCACGTGGCGAAGAAGTCGATCAAGACGACCTTGCCCTTATAGGCGCTCCAGTCGATCTCGGTGCCGTCAAGGAAGAGACCTTCCATGAACATCTCGTTGCCTTCGAGGTTGTTGAAACGCATAGCGCCTTCGAGGTTTTCGGCGATACGACCGAGCGTCGGATTGTCGGAGGTCTTGAACGCTTCGATCGCCGTCTTGAACGCGTCGTCGGCCAACTTCTCGTCGACCGTCTTGACCATGGCGAGGATATCGGAGGTTTGGGAGGCAAGTTGGACGTTGGTCTTGGCGCGACCGACGAATTCGTCGAGCAGGATCTTGAGCGCTTTGACGTCTTTCTTGGCGATCGCGTTGTTGAGGTTGACGCTGTAGAGCGCCGTTTCGATGAAGGCGACGCGGTCGGCGTTGACTTCCGCCTTGCCCTTTTCAGCTTCGAGAAGCGCGTTGACGCCGTCGACGTCGTCGTCGTTAAGAAGCGCGCGGACGTAGACTTGGAAATACATTTCGCGTTCTTGTTCATCCGCTTCCGGGTCGTCTTTCAACGCCTTCATGATGATCTTATAAGCGCCGGGGATCCCTTTATTGATAGCGGCGATAGTATCGGCGTCGGGATTTTGGAGCGTGGAGAGCGCCTTGCCGATGTTTTCGAGCTTTTCGCGATAGTATTTGACGTCTTGCCCTTCTTCGATATCGAAGATAGAGAGATCGAACGCGGCGCCGGAGGTGGCGACGGCGGGTTCGTCGGCGTAGACGACGGTGGAGAGAGAAGGAGCGCCGGCGCAGAGCGCGAGAGCGAGACAAGCGCCGCCAAAGAACGTTTTAGCGAAGTTCATGATGACCTTTTCTTTCATTAACAACGAAGCGGCGCCGACGTCGTCCGCGTTCCGTTCCGTCTGTTTCATAGTAACCGTTGGGCGCGTCTACGATAACGCGTCCAACCGTATTATACACATATACGTAATAGAAACACAAGGGGAACCGCGGATTTTTACGATATTAACGTCTTTTTCCATCTTTTTCAGGATCTTTGCGCTATCCTCAACGCCGCGTTATTGAAAAAATATGCGCGTAGCTTGGTTGCGTCTTGCGATACGACGCCGCGCGGGTATAATACCACAAACTCTATGACGTTAATGAAAGGTTAGGGGATATGAAAAAATATTTGCTCGCGTTACTGTTAGTCTGCGTTTTTCCGTTCTTTTCCGGTTGTGCGGAGTCGGTCAGTCCCGACCTCGGCGTCGCGACGACTTCCGACGCGTCTACCGCGCCCGAGCCGGTGAAAGAAGTCGCGTCTCCCGCCGTCGCCGAGACGACGACTGTGGACGAAGACGTCGAAGACGAAGGCGAGCATATCGACGCGTCTAACGCGAAGTTCATCGTCAATGTGAATAACGGGAAACTGCATAGCGTTGATTGCGACGAGTTGCCCGCCGAACATAACCGCGTCTATTTCGCGTCGGTCGAAGCGGCCAACGCGGCGGGCTACACCGACGAGCATCGCGAATGCATGAGCGGAAACGGCGGAACGTCGAGTCGCGCCTCCCAACCTGTCGCGACCAATACGAGCGCGTCAACGCCGTCGTATTCTTCGCCCGCGCCTAGCGCGTCGCCGCGCTACGTCGGGAATAAGAACAACGGCAAGCTCCACAGCGTCAACTGCTCCGCTTTGCCCGCCCCTCATAACCGCGTCTATTTCTCGTCGATCGAGGAAGCGAGAGCCAAAGGGTTTACCGACCCCCATCGCGAGTGTATGCGCTAAGAGAACTTAATACGCCGTTATTAAACAAGATACTAAAAGCCGGTCGAACGGAAGCTCGATCGGCTTTTTCATTACGAGGAACGACGCTTTCTAGGCGTTATTGTATCTCGGGGAAGAGTTTTTGCAGTAGTTGTTGCAATCTCGCGCCCTTAGCTTCGGTATCGATAACGACGCCGTCGCGGTCGACGAGTATGAGCTTCGGTATCCCCGCGATCGCGTAGTACTGGATGAGATCGAGATACGAAGCGTCGGTCGCGTCGTTGGAGAGCTTTTGCGAGACGGATTTCCACGGCAGCGCCTGAGCTTGCGCGAAGTTATTGAGCGCGTTGACGTCGCTGTCGCAGCTGTACCCGAGGACCGCGAAACCGGCGTCGCGGTATTTCTGATACATCGCCTTGACGTTCGGAAGCTCCGCGCGACACGGTCCGCACCACGTCGCCCAGAAGTCGATCAGGACGACTTTGCCGCGATACTCGTTCCAGTCTAGCGTTTCGCCGTCGGACAGCACGCCTTCCATGCGTATCTTGTTCCCGACGAGGTTCGCCATACGTTCCGCCGCGCCAATGCTTTGCGCGTACGTTTTCAGCGCGGGCAGTCCGCTTGCGAGATACTTGTCGAGCTTCTTTGCGGTCAGCGACTTCGCGAGTTCCGCGTTATGCGTTCCGATCAGGCGAACGCAGTATTCCATGCGCTGGACGTTGTCGTAGGTCGGCGAAGCTAATACGTCGTCGAGCGTTTGGTCGGCGCACGCGCGCATCGCTACGCCGTCTTTCTTTTCCGCGGCGCGGACGATGGTGGCGCCCGTCAACGCAAATTCAGCTTGTTTAACGCGTTGCGCGTCTTGCGGCGATCTCGCGCGTTCCGTTTCCAGCAACGCCTTCAACTCGTCGACGGAGCCGGATTGCTGGAGCTTAGAACAGGCTTGCGCAAACGCGTCGAGCGTAGTCGGGGCGGCGAGCCCGGAGAGTCGAACGATCTCCGCGTTGATCAGCGCGAGCGCTTGGTCGACGCGCTTCTCCACTTCCTCGTACTCGTACCGCGAGGCGGCTTTCGCGACGAACCGGCGCAGTTCTTTTTTTAACTCGTCGCGTCGCGTTTCGTAGAATTGCAGGTCGCGGTCTTGCGGCGTTTCCAAGAGCTCGTAATTGAAAGAGTCCGTTTCAGGCGCGTCGTCTTGCGAAGCGAGACTCACCACGGACGACATAGCGATCGCGACGAGCGTCGCGATAAGATAGCGCGAAATATTCATAACGCGTCCCCTCCTTATGTTGTTCTAGAAGCACGGCCGCGCCGCTTCCCCTTGCGCGTAAAATGCGGGCCGTCGATCGGCGATAAACAAGCCGAGTACTCAATAAAATAAAACTAATAAGCCGATACGAAAAGTCGATAAATGCAAAGCTCAATGATGCGACGCGGCCTCTCGTGGAATAAGAGACCGCGGTATTTCTTTTAAATCTAACGCGTTAGCGTAAAGCTCATTTGACTTCCGGGAAGATCTTTTCGAGCAGTTCGGTCAGGTGTTGACCGCGCGCGTTCGTGTCGATCGCTTTACCGTCTTTGTCGACGAGGATCATCGTCGGGATGCCGGTGACGCCGTAGTACGCGGACATATTCGTGTATTTCTTGTCCTTGCATTCGAGCGACATTTTACGAGAAAGCGTATCCCAAGGGAGCTTGCTCTCTTCTTCAAATTTCTCGAGCGCTTCGAGGTCTTGGTCGACGCTGTATCCGACGATCTCGAAACCGGCGTCGTGATACTTTTCGTACATCGCCTTCATATTGGGGATCTCGCCGCGGCACGGACCGCACCAGGTCGCCCAGAAGTCGATCAAGACGACCTTGCCGCGATACGAGGCCCAGTCGAGTTCTTTACCGTCGAGGAACAAGCCTTCGAGGAGAACGTCGTTGCCGACGAGGTTCGCGAAACGATCGAAGCCTTTGAGGACTTCCAACGCGTCTTGAACGATCTGTTCGTCCGTGTTTTCGTACTTGGCGATCAACGCGGCGATCTCTTCGGATTTCTTTTGCGAGACGAGCGTTTGGCCGTACATGCGGATCGCGGACGCGAGCGTCGGCGCGTCGATATCGGGCGCTTCAAGGCGGAGTCTCGCGATCTCTTGCAAGGTCGCGTTCGCTTTCGCGTAGACCGGCAACAGGACGTCGGTCTCCGGTTTCGACGCGATGAATTTGTTCATCTCGTCGCGCAACGCTTTTTCCGCTTCTTGGTAATACGCGGCGTTCTTGCCGGCTTCGATATTGAAATACTTTTCGTCGACGACATAAGGTTCGGCGGCTTTTTCAGCGTCGGCGGCGGGCGCGGCGCCTTGGACTTGGACGGGGGTGGCGGGTACGGATTGAGCGTAAGTCGCGGTCGAGGAGACGGCTCCGACGAACGCGGCGGCGCCGAGGATGCAGGCGCTAAAAGCGACGGGGAGGTAACTCATGGTCTTACTTTCTATAAAACTGTAAAACGTATAGGAATAGGTGTATAAAACGCGTCGGCGTTTCCGCTCTTGGACGAGCGCGTCGTCCGACGCTACAACTCAATTATATGATTTTCTAAACGTAATACAAGACAATAGTTACGAAACTGAAAAATAGTAAGAGTTTACGAATGTAGCGAATAGACGATTAACAACGCTGTTCGCGATATTTCAAAATAGAGAATCTGCTCGATAGGAAATAAAAAACGCGACGGCGCTCGATCGCGTGAGATCTTAGCGCCGTCGCGGCATAGCGTTACGTCTAGCGGCCGTCGTTCATTTTGGGGTGGTCGCGGGCTCGGGTTCCGTTTTGTCGTCGTCTTTGAGGAGTTCGAGACCGAGGAACGCGAGACTGCCGAGGAGCATGACGCGATCCTGTTCGAAGCTCGGCAATAGGTCGAAATTCGGCGTTTTAGGACTCGTCGAGCCTAACGCCGCGAGCAACGCCGTCATCTTGATCTTCTTTCGCAAGACGTCGTCGATCTCTTCGCCGGCTTTGAGCGCGTCCGACGCCATGCGGTAGTCGTTCGTCTCGATCATATCGAGCGCGCGTCCGACGGAATCTTCGCCGACGATCTTACGACCTTCGAGCACGGCTAGCCCGAGTTGTTGGATACGCGCTTTCAACGTATTGCCTTCGTCTTGCGCGGGATCCGGCTCAACTTCTTGTTGCGCTTGCGCAGTTCCGTCGGCGGCGGGCGCGACTTCGGACGACGGTTGCGCGGTCTCTGACTCAACCGTTTGAACTAGCGGAACTTGCGCGAGCGGCGTTTGCGGTTCGACCTGCGACGGCTTCGCGGCGATCGGAGGGATGAACGCGACGCGGAACCCGTAGTTCGTATTGCAAGCGTCGGGCAAATTAGCGCCGCGATACGCGCACCTAGCCAACGCCGGCGCGGCGTCCCAACCGCCTCCGCGCAGCACGCGATATTCCCCTAGCGCCGCGCCTTGCGGATCGACGACCGGGTTAGGTCCAAACGCGCCAAAGCGGTCGGAGCACCATTCCCAGACGTTTCCGATCATATCGTAAAGGTCCCAAGCGTTCGGTTTAAACGCGCCGACCGGGGAGGTCGCGGCGTAACCGTCGTTGAAGGGGAACGCGCACGACCACTTGTACCCCGCAGCTTCGCCCGACGCGTCCGCGACGTTGGCGTATTCCAACGCCTTGTCCGATTCGTCGCCCCAGAAGAACTCGGTCTTGCTCCCGGCGCGCGCCGCGTATTCCCACTGCGCTTCTGTCGGGAGGATATAGCGCGGTTTCCCGCCAAGTTCCGGTTCGTCGACGGCCGTCGCGTTCAACCAGTTGACGTAAGCTAGCGCGTCGTAATAACTAACGCACACGACGGGGCTCTTGCTCGTTTGCGGAAAGCCCGGTTCTTGCCAGTTGAGTCCGGGCATATTCGCCCACGCGCCCTGAGCGTCGAGACCGCGGGCCGCGCCTTTTTGCTCCGCCGTCGTTTTATAACCGGTCGCTTCGACGAAACGACGGAAATCGCCGACCGTCGTCAAGCGCTTCGCGAGATAGAACCGCGTCGTCAGCGTAACGCGTCGACGCGTCGCGGAGGCGATGGAAGCCGCTTGGCCTCCCGGATACTTCGCGAGCAGTTCTTCGGCGGAGGCGTCGGAACCGCTCATATAGACGCCGGGCTCGATAAGTCGGAACTCGGCGCCGACGGAATCTAGGAAATCGGTCGGCAACGTCGCGGACGACTGCGCGTAAGTCGCGGACGCGCATAGCGATAGTGAAGCCAGAATGAACGAGAGTAATTTTTTGAACGTCATAGGTAAAACGCCGTATCGATCGGGTCACGCCTAAAACAAAAAACGCGAACGGCTCGCATTGCGCTAGAGCCGCGCGCGTACGCAGTCGAGGTCTCGCGTCTGCGCTTATACCGCGTCGACGCGAGACTTGGAGACGTCACCAACGCAAGAATTCGAAGATCTCGCGCATGAGCATATCGGGCGCGCCGAGCGTAGAGATATCGTGCGTGCCGCTGTCGGCGACGACGAATTGCGAGCGAACGCCCTCGATGAGGAATCTTTCATACATCATCGCGCTTTGGCTTGTCGGGACGAGCGGGTCATGCGTGCCGTGGAAGATGATAGTCGGGGCGAAACTCTTGTCGATATACTCGATAGGGGAGTAGATCTTAGCGCGGCGTTGCAAGTCGGCGAATTGCTCGACATTCTTCTTATCGGCGGCGGAGCGTTCGACGCCCATCGCGATATAGATGCAGTCGATAGAGATCTCGGCGTAGCGGTCGAAGACGGTGACGAGGTCGGTCGGGCCGAAGAAGTCGATCACGCGTTGGACTTGGCCGGAGACGTCGAGGTTATCGCCGACGTTGAACGGCGACTTTTCGTCGGAGATACCGAGCGTCAAGGAGAGATGCCCGCCGGACGACGCGCCCGCGACGGCAAAGCGTTCGGGGTCGTAACCATATTCGTCGGCGTGTTTACGCAAGAAGCGAACGGCGGCGCGGACGTCTTCCATCGGCGCCGGGAAAGGCGTTTCGCTGATCGGACGATGCGAGACGCTAGCGACGGCGTAACCGCGTTCGATGGCTTGCCATTGCGTCCACGCGCCCCAGATCCCGCCGTCGCCGGGGTTCTCGGAGTACCAGCAGCCGGTGTCGAGCCAGATGAGCAGCGGTTCGCCTTTGAGCGTCTGACCGTCTTTCAGCGGCAGGAAGAGGTTCAACTTGATCTCGCGATCCCCGACCGTCTTGTAGACGATATTGGAGATCTGTTGGTATTTCGGCGCTTCTTGAGCTTGAACGGAACTGAAAGCGCACAACGCGGCAAAAGCGAGCGCGAGCGACGTCAACATATTGCGAAGTCTCATATTACGGACTTTCTAGTCTAACGACTTAAATAGAATTCGGGGAAGAGTAGGAGCGAGAGATCACCATTGCAGGAACTCGTAGATCTCGCGCTTCATGAGGTCGGCGCTGAACAACGAGGTGATATCGTGGACGCCGCCGTCGGAGACGAGGAGTTGAACGCGGACTTTCGCGAGACTGAGTTTTTCATACATCAACGCGCTTTGGCTGAACGGGACGACGAGGTCGTTCGTGCCGTGCAAGATGAGCGTCGGAGCGTAGGCGCCGTCGACGTAGGTGATGGGCGAGAACTTGACGGCGCGTTCTTGCAGTTCCGCGTATTGCTCGACGTTGGCTTTATCGCCGGCTTCGCGCGGCATGCCGACCGCAAGATAGATGCAGTCGATCGATTCTTTCGGATAACGATCGAAGAAGACGGTGAAATCGGCGGGACCGTAGTAGTCGATCACGCGTTGGACTTGGCCGGAGACGTCGAGGTTATCGCCGACGTTGAACGGCGACTTCTCGTCGGAGATACCGAGCGACAACGAGAGATTGCCGCCGGAAGAAGCGCCGGAGACCGCGAATCGTTCGGGGTCGTAGCCGTATTCGTCGGCGTGCTTACGGAGGAAGCGGACGGCGGCGCGGACGTCTTCCAACGGCGCGGGGAAGGTCGCTTCACTGATCGGGCGGTGCGAGACGCTAGCGACGGCGAAACCGCGTTCGATCGCGCCGTAAATGTTCCAGATACCGCCGTTACCCGGTTCGCCGGAATACCAGCAACCGCTGTCGAGCCAGATGAGCAACGGTTCGCCCTTGAGCGTCTGACCGTCTTTCAGCGGCAGGAAGAGGTTCAACTTGATCTCGCGATCCCCGACCGTCTTGTAGACGATATTGGAGATCTGTTGAAATTTCGGCGCTTCTTGAGCTTGAACGGCGTAAGCGCAGGAGAGGATCGCGGCGGCGCATAACAGCGTCAACGCGCGGAACGATTTTATAAAACGTTGCATTTTACTCTTGTCGTTTAATAGTTTATGACGGACTAGTTATGAAATGAGCGCGACGTGTCGCACGTCGCGCGTTTGCGTTATCGTAACGCGTCGGAACTCATTCGGTTTGCGAGTCTTCCGCGTTTTGTTCGGTTGCTTCTTGTTGTTCCGTAGTCGCTTCTTCGACTTGCGCGGGCTGTTCGGTCGATTCGTCGACTTCGGCGAGGACTTCGGAGGTCTCGCGCCACGGCTTGTTTTCCTCGTAAGAAGCGAGCTCTTCCTTCAACGAGTCGAGACTTTCGTGCTTCTCTTTCTCGCCCAATTCGACCGCTTTCTTAGCCCAGGAGCGCGCGCTTTCAAAATCGCCTTGTTCGGCGTAAGCGGCGGCGAGCGTGCTGAGGATATGCGGCGCGGCGTACAGCGTTTCTTCGGCGGCGAGCTTGCCGTATTCCAACGCCTTAGCCCCGTCGCGGTATTGGTCGTCCGGGCAGGTGGAGAGCAACCACGAGTAGTTGTTCAACACGCCGGAATCCTTCGGCGAGATCTCCAGCAATCGCGCGTAGAGCGTTTTCGCGGCTTCCCAGTGTCCGAAGAGCAGTTCCATATCGGCGAGCGAGCGCAGGACGTCGGCGTTGTCGGGCTCTTTTTCCAGTTCCTTCTTCAGCATCTCGGAAGCGGTCTTGTACTTGCCTTGCTTCGAGATAGCGTAAGCGATCTGCGTGGTCGCTTCGAGCTTGCCTTCCGCGTCCTTCGCCTTGGAGCGGAGTTGTTGGAAGATGCGGACCGCGTCTTCGTATTTCTCTTGCTCGAGATAGAGAATCCCTTTAAGTCTCAACGCCGGAAGGAGATTGGAGTCGCGACGCAGCGCTTGGTTGGCGTCCGCCATCGCTTTCGCGTAATCCTTCATTTGGCCGTAGAGCGCGCCGCGCAGGAAGTACAAGCCGGGGCCGTCGTATTTCGTCAGCAACTTCGTGTAGACCGCCAACGCGCCTTCGTAGTCGTCGATAGAAGCAAGGAATTGACCTTTTTCCACTTGGACGGTCAAGTTCGATTCTTCCCCTTCAGTCGCTTCGTCGAAGAGCTTACGAGCTTGGTCGTAGTCCTTCGTTCTCGCGAGCAAGATCGCCTTTTCTTTCTTATAGTCTTTGACGTCCGGCGCGAGTTCGATAGCGCGGTCGATCTGACGCAGCGCTTCTTCCGTGCGGCCGTTCATTTGCAGATACGCGGAGTATTGCGAGTAGAGGCGCGGTTCGCCGGTCGGTTCCAACTCGATCGCCTTCTCGACGAACGGGATCGCTTTGACCGCGTCGTTTTCAAGCAGCGCGCGGAACATGAGCGCGAGGACCTTCACTTCCGTTTCGACCTCTTCTTCGGAAGAGAGTACGAGTCCGAGCGTCTTCTTGGCGTCCGCGTCGCGTTCCGCGAGCATGTAGAGTCTACCGAGCGCGAGATTCGCGAGCGGCATATCGGGACTATCGGCCAACGCCGTCGTGAGGTCGCCGATCGCGTTGTCGCGAAGCGCTTCCCAGCCGCGCGGGAGTTGGTCGAGTTGGATATCGGGGTTCAAGAAGAGCTGCGCCACCGCAAGACCGCGATCCAGTCTCGCGGAAAGACGAAGTTGCTTCGCGAATTCCAGATTGGTTTCGTCGAGTCCGAGCTTTTCCGCCTTATTGCAGAGCGAGATGACTTTCGTGAGGTCGAGCAGGTTGTTCGCGGACAACTTCAATTCGGTGGCGAGATCGAGCATCTCTTCCGGCGTGTTCGCTTTGGTCGACTCCGAGAGTTCCGCTTCGACCGCTTGCTCCAACGCCGCGTCGACGTCGTCTTCGCCGTCTTCCGCTACGTCAAGTTCGACTTCGTCCTCATCCTCCGACGCTTCGGCGGCGGGCGTTTCCGGCGTCGATTCCGGTTCGTCGGCATAGAACGCGGGCGCGATAGTTAACGCTAACGCGAGATTCGCGGCGAGTAATACTGAAAGACGTTTCCAAGTCCTTGTCATGTCATTCCTTCCATAACGGCGCCTAAGCCGCTAGGCGCGTAGATTAGCCCCGACGCGTTGTCTATGATCGATCGAGCGCGGCGCCAAACCGCCCTCGACGCGTCGACAGGAGAGAATATCCCCTAGCGGCCGATTATAGCGATTCCGTAAACTAAAAGCAATACTGTTATTTTCCGTCGCGCGCTACACTTTCGCGTGGTCGCGCGTACTCGAAACGGCTTGTCAAAATAAGCGATTTAGAGTATAATGGGAAACTAGCGTCGCGTAGGTTACGCGGCGTTAATACTTATTATACGCATTTATTCGAGCAAACTATCGCAAGGGCGGATATCATGTTGATAGGACCAGTATTTGCGCGAGAAGCGACGATAGCTCCGCGTCGCGACAAGACGTACGTAGGTCGCGGGGTATACGGCGGCTTCCTGTTGTTAGTCATCAGCGCCGCGTGGTTGGCGTTGAGCGGTACGCAGCGCATCGTCGACGTCGGGGATTTCGCGCGTTTCGGCTCGTCGTTATTCGGATTGCTCGCGCCGCTGCAGCTCGTCGTCGCGTTGTTCTTTGGCGCGACGCTCGCGGCCGCCGCCGTCGGACAAGAAAAAGATCGCAAGACGCTCGTGTTGCTGCTGCTCACGAGACTGTCTAATAGCGAACTCGTGCTCGGCAAGCTCTGCGCCGCGTTGTTGCAGATCGTCGTCTTCACCGTCGTCTCCATTCCGATCCTGCTCCTAGCGGCGGCGATGGGGGGCGTGTCGTTCGGACAAGTCGCGCGCGTGTTTTTCGTAACGCTCTTTGCGACGCTCGCCGGCGGGTCGCTCGGATCGTGCGTCGCGTTATGGCGCGATAAGACGTTCCAAGCGCTCTCCGCGACGATACTGATACTCGCGATCTGGCTCGGGTTCTGGGAAGTCGTCGGTTCCGGCCTGCTCGGCGCTAGCTGGTTCGGATTCGAGACGAAACAACTGGCTTGCGCGTTCAGTCCTTGGCGCGCTATCTTGATAGCCGCGCGTCCGGACGATTTCGGCGCCGCAGGTTCGGCGTTGGAAGCCGCGCGCAACGCGTTGGCGCCTTCCGCGTCCTTTTTAGCCGCTTCCGCCGTCGGAGTCGTGCTCGTCAATCTCACCGCGATCTTGATGGTCCGCGTCTGGAATCCGTCGCGCGAAACGATCAAGAACGCGACGATGGAACAAGACACTTGGCGACAAGAAGCGATCCAAGCTCGGCTCGATCGCGAAGCCGCAGAACGTCGCTCCCAAGTAACCGGCGTGCGCGACGATAACCCGTACGCCGACCTGACCGACAACCTCTTCGCCGTCGAGGAATCGCTCAACGACGTCGAGAGACGCGAAGGCGTCGCCGGCGTGGCGGTCGCCGCGCGTGAAGCGCTTGCGCAAAAATCCGGACTCGCGACTGAGGAATCTATCGCCACCGGCGTCGCGCCGGAAGGGAAATACGCGATCGACCCGTCGGTCTCCTCGACCGGTAAAGCGCGACAGGTCTGGGATAACCCGATCCTTTGGCGCGAGTTGTGCACGCGCGCTTACGGTCGCAAGACGTTCGTCGTTCGTATCGTCTACTTCATCTTGTTCCTGTTGGCCGCGGCGTCGTTGCATCACACGTTCGCGACGGTGGCGACGCCGACGTTCGCGCAACTCGCGACTCCGACGCTGCCGTTGATGCTGTTGTCGATGTTCCTGCTGAACGCGCAATCGATCGCGTCGATGACCTCCGAGCGCGACTTAGGCGCGTTTACGCTGCTCCTTGTGAGCGACTTGCAGCCTAAGGAATTCGTCTTCGGCAAGTTGCTTGGCGCGTTTTATAATATGAAGGAAGCGACGATCTTCCCGCTGCTGTTGTGCTTATACCTGGCGTTCAAAGGCGCGATGGAGCCGGCGACGGCGTTCTATCTCTTCGTCGGCGTATGTATTCTTTACCTATTCGTCGCGACGATCGGGGTGCACATCGGGTTGCAATACGAGAACACGCGCAACGCTTCGGCGACGAGTCTTGGCGTCGTCTTCTTCCTGTTCGTCGGCGTCGCGGTCTGTATCTGGACGATGCTTGCGTTCAGCGGCTCGTTCGAGGCGCAGCTGCAACCGTTCTTGGCGTTCATGATCGGCGGCGGCGTCGGGTTGTGGGTCGCGCTTGGCGCAAACAATCCCTCGAAGGCGTTGGCGTTGGCGTCGTTCATGCTGCCCCCCGCGACGTTCTACGCCGCGACGAGCTTCATGCTCGGCAAGCCGTTCCTCGTCTTCGTCGCTATCGTCGCCGCGTATTTCTTCGCGTCGCTCGCGATGCTGGTTCCCGCCGTCGACGAATTCGACGTCGCCACCGGACGCGCCACCGCAGACTGATCGCCGCCTCGCGTTAACTTAGTATGAGAAAATTCCCCGTCGCGCCTTGGGTTCGACGGGGTTTTTTATTGCGCCGCGCAACGCGCCAACGCTAAACTCGCCAACGCCGGACGTTCTTGTTGCATCTTTACCGCGTTCTTGCCGCAGTCCTAACGCTAGCGACGGGAAACGTTTGCCGCGTGTTCTTATTGTCGATTGGCGCGGTCTCTTACGCAGACATAAAAAATACGACCGTATTATCGCGGTCGTATTTCTTTTTATATAGATGCGTTACGGTTGGCGGGAACGTCGGCGCTTACGACGACTGTAGCGCGGTCTCTCTGCGACGAACTACCGCGTTTGGCTCTTAGGCTCTTACAGGTTACTTGCGTGCGAGGAACGTCAGACACGTAAAAATATATAAAAGTGTGAGAAAAATCACACTTTTATGTATAATTCTGTGATTTTCTCCCCAAACGCGTTATAATACGTGAAACGGGAGAAGAGATAATGGAACGAACGGCAATGACGAAATTAGCGCGTTGGAAGTCCTCGACGCGCCGCAGACCGCTGATACTTAAAGGCGCGAGACAGGTCGGTAAGACGTGGTTATTGAAGGAATTTGGACGACGGTATTACCGTAACGTCGCGTATTTCAACTTCGACGAACATGAGGAATATCACGACTTCTTCGCGACGACTAAGGACCCCGGCAGGATCTTGCGGAATCTGGCGTTGGCTTCCGGGAGGACGATCCGCCCCGGCGAGACGCTTATCGTCTTTGACGAGATCCAGGCGTGTCCTAACGCGCTGAACGCGTTGAAATACTTCTGCGAGAACGCGCCTGAGCATCACGTCGCTTGCGCGGGCTCGTTGCTTGGCGTTGCGCTTGCGAAGAGTTCGTTTCCTGTCGGGCAAGTGAATTTCATTCAGATCGACCCGTTGACGATCACGGAATACCTGCTTGCCGACGGCGCGGATAATCTTGTCGAGTATCTTGATCAGCTCGACGCGTTGGAACCGATACCGAGCGCGTTCTTTAACCCGTTATGCGAGAAGCTGAAAGCGTATTACGTTTGCGGCGGGATGCCCGCGCCTGCCGCGCTATGGACGCAGGAACGCGACGTTGAAGGTCTGCAAGACGAACTACAAGACATTTTAGAAGCGTACGAACGAGATTTTAATAAACATCCTAAGACTTCGGACGTTCCTCGTATTTCATTACTTTGGCGTTCGTTGCCGTCGCAGTTGGCGCGCGAGAACAAGAAATTTCTGTATAAAGCGGTCAAAGAGGGCGCTCGCGCAAGAGAATATGAAGACGCGTTGCAGTGGCTTGTCGACGCAAGACTTACGCATAAGATATTTAGAAGTTCGGCGCCGCGACTGCCGTTATCCGCGTACGACGATCTTACGGCGTTCAAATTATATCTTGGCGACGTCGGGCTACTGCGACGCCTATCGAAACTAGCGCCCACCGCGTTTGGGGAAGGGAACAGACTCTTTGTCGAATTCAAAGGCGCGTTGACGGAAAATTTTGTTCTGCAACACCTTCTAACGCAATTCGAGACGCCCCCGCGATATTGGAGTCAGAACAATCCGCCATACGAGGTCGATTTCTTGATCCAACGCGAAAACGACGTGTTCCCCGTCGAGGTCAAGGCGGAATCGAGAACGACTTCAAAGAGCTTGAAGAAGTTTCAAGCGCTGTTCCCCGACGAGGTCAAATTGCGCGTGAGACTGTCGCTAGACAATCTCAAACTTGATAACGACGTGCTGAACGTCCCGCTGTTTATGGCGGATAGACTCGATAAGCTCATCGCAATGGCGTTAGAACTACGCCGGCAATCATAAGTAGGTTCAGTGAATAATATGGGACGTGGGGTATACCGCCGGTAAGTGAATCTGACAAGGGAAATTTCTTCCGCTTTATCATTTACGTACATAAACGCACTACTAACCAAGTAAACAGGAACTCATGTTTCACTCTTGGGTTCATATGGTAAGAATATAAGAATTTGGTGGATTTAAGTCGTCTATGGCGTTTTTATATTGGTTTTATCCCAGAAGTTGAATATAATATAAATGGCATATTTATTCTGTTAAACAGCAATTTTTTGGTGGAGGTTCAGATAGAATTGCCCTCATAGCATAAATTATTGAGAAGTGAAAATTACGTGAGGGTGAATCGAAATACTTTGCACAGAAGGAGGTTCATTTAGGCGAAGGATTCGGTGACAAGTAGCTGACGTCCAAAGATACAGAAGAGTCAGAAGATTTTATCAAAAGTAAGCATACGTATAAAATAGTACGTTTAGATTCATTAAGGCAATTCATATGGCAAAAAAAGTAAAATCAAAGAAAGAAACATCCAGGGAGGAAACTTTATGGAATTCGGCAAATAAACTTCGGGGGTCGGTTGAGCCCGCTGAATATAAACACGTTGTTCTTAGCCTTTTCTTTCTCAAATTTGTAAGCGACAGGTTCTTGGTTCAGCGAAAGGTCGTCAAGGAAAAGTACGGCGAGAAGTTTGTCGATACTGTTGCTTTTTATACCAAGGACAACGTGTTCTTTCTTCCGGAAGAAAGCCGTTGGTCTTATATTATGGAAAATGCGAAACAAGACGATATTGCATTGAAAATCGACACGGCTCTTTATACAATCGAAAGAACCAATCCTGCTCTGAGAGGCGCTCTACCAGATAACTATTATTCCCGTCTTCACCTCGAAACTTCTAAGCTTGCGTCCTTACTTGACGAAATAGACCGCTTTGATACAACAAGCGAGCGAGAGAATGATATTATTGGACGTGTTTATGAATACTTCCTTAACAAATTTGCGCTTGCCGAAGGTAAAGACAAAGGCGAATTTTATACGCCAAAATGTATCGTCAATCTGATTGCCGAACTGATCGAACCGTACGATGGCGTCCTGTATGACCCGTGTTGTGGTTCCGGAGGTATGTTTGTTCAGTCAATCAAATTTGTTGAAGCTCACAAGGGAAACAAAAAGAATATTTCAATTTACGGACAGGAATACACCAATACCACTTATAAGTTGGCAAAGATGAATCTTGCCGTTCGTGGTATTGCGGCGAACTTGGGAGAGATGGCTGCAAACACTTTCTCCAACGATCAACACAAGGATCTAAAGGCTGATTATATTATGGCGAATCCTCCGTTTAATCAGAAGGAATGGAGAAAAAAGAATGAGTTAATCGACGATCCTCGTTGGAATGGATATGAAATCCCACCTACCGGTAACGCAAACTACGCTTGGATCTTGAACATCGTGTCGAAACTTTCTCAGAACGGCGTTGCCGGTTTCCTACTTGCAAATGGCGCTCTCTCCGAGGACGGTACTGAACTAAAGATCAGAAAGCAACTTATTGACAATAACCTTGTTGAAGCGATCATAGTTCTGCCGAATAAGCTTTTCTATACCACTGATATTAGCGTTACTCTTTGGATTCTGAATAAAAATAAGAAAGCAAGAGTGGTTGAACAGAATGGTAAGACAAAACGTTTCCGTAACCGTGAGCGAGAGATTCTCTTTATGGATCTACGTCAGATGGGGAGCCCTTACGAAAAGAAATATATTGAGTTGACTGAAGAAGACTGTGCCAAGGTCACGGACGTCTATCATAAGTGGCAACAAGATGACTTTGAAAGCGCCTATGGGAATATACCGGAGTTTTGCTACTCTGCTTCCTGTGACGAGGTCGCTGAAAAGGGATACTCGCTCGTTCCAAGTCGTTATATTGAGTTTTTGAATCGGGATGAAAATCTCGACTTCGATATCAAAATGACTGTTCTACAAGCAGAGCTGAAAGATCTTCTCGTTGCGGAAGAAAAATCCAAGGCCGATTTACTGAAAGTGTTTAAGGAGTTAGGTTATGAAATCGAATTATGATCTTTTAGGTAATCATATCCGACTCGTAGATACGAAGAATAACAATACCATTACAAGCAGAGTTCTTGGTATTAACATTGATAAATATTTTATGCCTTCTGTGGCCAACGTAATTGGGACTGACTTGAGTAAGTATAAGTTACTGTCCAAAGGCTTGTTTGCCTGTAATCCGATGCATGTGGGACGCGATGAACGACTTCCTGTTGCCCTCTATATGGAAGATGTGCCTGCTATTGTTTCTCCCGCATATTTCATGTTTGAAATTGTAGATAAGAAGCTCCTCAACGCCGAGTTTCTTATGATGTGGTTCCGCAGACCGGAATTTGACCGTGAATGTTGGTTCAAAACTGATGGTAGCATTAGAGGGAGTATTACTTGGGATGATATTTGTCGAATCAAGTTTCTCGTCCCTCCAATAGAAAAGCAAATAGAGATTGTAGAGTGCTATCGTACGATCACCGACAGAATCAAGCTTAAGCAGAAGATAAATGATAATTTGGCGGCTTAAAGGTCGAGGGTAGAAACGTCGAGTTCGCCAGACATTAGTTTCGGTAATAAGGAGTCTCTTAATTCTGTTAATTTCATGTTTTCGACATTGTTAGCGGCAATTTTATTATTGATGGCTGAAATAGTATCAATAACAGGTAAACAGTCAGGATTCTGAGGTGCCATAAATTCAAAATCTTCAAGATTGCCTTTGGTAATAAACTTGATAACAGAACCACGTGCAGCGGAAGTAATTTTTGAGAGGTTGTATTGAACAGCATAGAAAAGCCACGCGGTATAGTTCGGATTGTAAGGTATCAGCACATAGGTTCTTTGATATGCTTCAAACTTTCCACTGTAAAACTTAACATTGAAATCACCATTTCCGGCAACGAGAATTGCACTACCCTCGAATGAATAGCCATCTGTCCAAGAATAATCTTGCGAGCAACTGAAAAATGGATATACCCCCTTATCAGATGATACATTTGCGTTCTTTTTTCCCGTGATAACAGGCAAAAATTCTACTAAACGATATGCTTTCCAGTCAGATGGTGCAGTTCCGCCGAATGGCTCAAAATCAACGAACCACGACTTATAAATTGCCTGTGCCTGTTGTTGCAAATTATCATTTGAATGAATCAGCACCTGTATATCATCTCGAACAATAGCGATGTTCAACAAGAGTGAATGAAATGTCGAATTTTAACGAACACGCTTTGGAAATGTCAATAATGGAGCTTTTCAAAGCCGAAGGATATGATTACTATCCCGGTGAACTGCTCCGCAGAGAAAGAACAGAGGTTCTGCTTGTCGATGACTTGAAGCAGTATCTTAATTTTCGCTATGCTAGCGATGGTATTACGCCAACCGAGGTCAACAATATCATTCTCATGCTCAAAAACGTGTCTGGCACGATATATGAAGCCAACAAGAGAATCATGAAGATGGTTTGTGACGGTTTCGTCTTCAGTCGCGAAGATCGTTCACTGAAAGACTTGTTCATCGAACTTATTGATTTCGATACTCCTGAAAAAAATATCTTCAAAGCGGTCAATCAGGTCGAGATAGAGGGAGTAAATTACCAACTCCGTATACCGGATGGTATTGTGTTTGTCAACGGTATTCCTTTGGTCGTTCTTGAATTTAAGAACGCGGTCAAGGAAAACGTCTCTATTATGGACGCCTACACACAACTAACGGTACGGTATTGTAGAGATATTCCCGAACTTTTCAAATATAATGCCTTTCTCGTTATAAGCGATGGTGTGAACAATAAATACGGCTCTCTATTCAGTTCCTATGAGTTTTTCTACACATGGCGTAAGGTCAACTCCGACGATGAGGAACTCGACGGTCTGAACTCCCTTGGTTCTATGATGAAAGGAATGTTTCGCAAGGATCGCTTACTTGCGATTATCAAAGATTTCATCTATTTTCCGGACAACTCTGACAAAGACTTAAAGGTAATTTGTCGTTATCCACAGTTTTTTGCAGCAAGCAAACTGTATGATAATATCAAGCGGCACGTCAGACCGGATGGCGATGGTAAAGGCGGTACATATTTCGGAGCCACCGGTTGCGGTAAGAGTTATACGATGTTGTTTCTAACGCGGATGCTGATGAAGAGTAAGCTTTTCCGTAGTCCTACTATCGTTGTCATTACCGACAGAACCGATCTTGATAATCAGCTCGCCAAGCAGTTTATCAATTCTAAGAATTACATTGGAGATAATACCGTTGTCAACATAGATTCCCGTGAAGCTCTTCGAAGAGAGTTACAAGGAAGAACCAGTGGCGGCGTATATTTGACCACTATTCAGAAGTTCACCGAAGATTTGGATTTACTGACGGATAGAGCCAATGTGGTTTGTATCTCCGATGAAGCGCATAGAAGTCAGTTCAATCTCGACCAAAAGATCAAGATTACACCAGAAGGTGTGAACAAAACTTATGGCTTTGCCAAGTACCTCCACGATTCTCTTCCTAATGTAACATACGTCGGCTTTACCGGAACGCCGATTGATGCGACGATTAAAGTATTCGGCGGGGTTGTGGACGCTTATACTATGACCGAAGCAGTCCGCGACGGCATCACGGTCAATCTGATTTATGACGGTAGAGCCGCAAGGGTTACGTTAGATCAAACTATGGTGCGTGAAATTGAGGATTACTACGCCCAAGCAGAAGCCGAGGGAGCAAACGAATATCAGATTGAAGAAAGTCAGAAGGCGATTGCTCGCCTTGATATGATTATTGGCGATTCTGATCGCCTTCGTGCCGTTGCTGAAGACTTTATTGCTCACTATGAGAACCGTGTTACGGAAGGCGCTACTGTAGCCGGAAAAGCTATGTTTGTCTGTTCTAACAGAAATATTGCGTATGACCTTTACAAGATTATCATTGACCTTCGCCCGGAATGGGCTATCAAAAAGGTCTGTGATGATATTGAACTGAGCGAAAAGGATAAAAAGGAGCTGAAACCTATCGAAAAGATTAAGCTGGTCATGACGCGCAATAAGGACGATTCTCCTGAGCTGTTTAAAATGCTTGGCTCAAAGGAGGACCGCAAGGAATTTGACCGGCAGTTCAAGAACGTTAAATCCAACTTTAAAATTGCTATTGTTGTGGATATGTGGCTCACCGGTTTTGATGTGCCTTGCCTGGACGCTATCTATATTGACAAGCCGATTCAACAACATACGTTGATCCAGACGATCTCACGGGTTAACCGTGTTTATGAAGGTAAGGATAAGGGCTTGATCGTTGACTATATTGGCATCAAGAAAAGCATGAACATTGCGCTTAAAAAGTATACAAACTTTGAAAGCGAGGAATTTGAGGATATTGAAGAAGCTATTGTCATTGTTAAAGATCAACTTGAAATTCTGGGACAAATGTTCTGTAACTTCAATAGTCACGACTTTTTCTTTGGCTCTCCGAAAGAACAGCTTGATTGTCTGAACCGCGCCGTCGAGTATGTTCAACTTTCCGAGGAACTTGAAAACCGCTTTATGGCCGCGGTCAAGAGAATGAAGCAGGCTTATAACCTTTGTATTGTCAGTGATAAATTTTCTGACAACGACAAGGAATATATTCATTTCTACTGCGCTATTCGTTCCGTTCTCTTTAAGCTGACCAAGGGGGACGCGCCAGATATAGCACAGATGAATGCCCGTGTTCGAAAACTATTGGAAGGCGCTATTCAGTCGGATGGTATCGAAGAACTTTTTGAAACAGGAAAACATATTTCCGTCGATATTTTCAGTGAAGAATACATGGATAAGATCAATGCGATCCAGTTGCCCAATACCAAAATTAAGGTGTTGCAAAGACTTCTTTCACAAGCGATTGACGAGTTCAAGAAGGTTAATAAGATTATGGGAATTGAGTTTTCTGAACGACTCAAACGCATCGTAGATGAGTACAATAACCGCCGACGTGATGAAGCCTGCGCTAATGAAGTCCTTAATGATATTACGGAACAATTTATCCGGCTATTTGAAAAACTAAAGCAGGAAAAGGAATCCTTTAAGGACATGGGAATCAACTATGAAGAAAAGGCGTTTTACGATATTCTGAAAGCAGTTGCCAAGAAGTACGAATTTGATAATGAATATCCTGATGAGAAGATGGTCGAACTATCCAAGAGAATCAAGATTATTGTCGATGACAAGACACAATATACGGATTGGTCAACCCGCGAAGATATCAAAGCAAACTTACAGGTCGATCTGATTCTCTTACTTGACGAATACGGCTATCCGCCGGTGACATTGGATGACGTTTACAAGGAGGTTCTTGAACAAGCTGAGAACTTTAAAAAATATGCTTAATTATTGGGGATAAGGATATAAAGAATGACCGTCACGATTAATAAGATTAAGCTATTTAACTACAAACGATTCAAAAAGTGTGTCATTGAACCAAATCAGAAAATAAATATCTTAATTGGGGATAACGAAACAGGGAAAAGTAGTATTCTCGAAGCTATAGATTTAGTAGCTAGTGGAAATGTTCGGAAAGTAGAAGCTCTTGGTATAGAGAATTTAATGAATACCGAAGCTGTTCAGCAATTCAAGAAGGGGGATAGACTGTACGACAATCTACCAACACTTACTATAGAACTTTATCTGTCGGGGCCTGATTTCGATTTTACCATGAATGGAAAGAATAATACAGATGGAACCGTTTGTGATGGAATTCGTTTAGTCTGTAAGCCCAATCCTGATTTTCGTACGGAAATCACTGAAGCTCTCTCGATTCAAGAAGAATATTTTCCGTATGACTACTACTCAATAAGATTTTCAACTTTTGCTGATGAAGGGTATTCTGGATACAAGAAGAAACTGCGCTGCGCGCTTATTGATAGTTCTAGTATGGGGACTGAATATGCAACAAACGATTTCATTCGCAGAATGTATAATCAATATACTATTGAGGATACAAAAGAAAGAGTTGCTCACCAAAGTCGATACCGTCAGATGAAGAATTCTTTTCGTACTGAAAATCTTGATAATTTGAATTCAAGATTGCCTCATGGCAAGAATTATTATTTTGGTTTACGAAATTGCTCTACAACAAGCTTTGAAAATGACCTAATGATATTTGAAAATGATATTGGAATTGACAATAAAGGTACCGGAAAGCAGGTTTTCATAAAAACTGATTTTGCATTAGAACGGGCAGGTACAAATGTAGACGTTGTTTTGATTGAAGAACCTGAAAACCACCTTAGCCATGTCAATTTGAGAAAGTTAATTCAACGTATAGCAGAAACTCAATGTGGTCAAATTTTTATAACCACTCATAATAGTCTGATAAGCGCTAGGCTCGAACTCAATAATGTAATCATAATGAGTGAAGGTAATATGGATTCGCCTATTACTCTTAAGGATCTGAACAAAGAAACATCGAAATTCTTCATGAAAGCTCCATACGCTAGTATTATTGAGTTTGCATTATCGAAAAAGACTATTTTGGTTGAAGGCCCAGCAGAATTCATTTTATTTGACAAATTTTATCAGAACGTAGCGAAATGTAAGCCAGAAGCTGACGGAGTACAAATAATTGAAGTTCACGGACTAAGTTTCAAGAGATATTTAGACATAGCAAAGATCTCGGGCCGTAAGGTTGCTGTTGTAACGGATAATGATGGTGATTATCAAAATAATTGTGTGGAAAGGTATAAGACCTATTCGGCGGAACAAGGTGTTAAAATCTTTTACGATACTGATAATTCAAAAAAAACTTTTGAAGTTGTTTTGTACAAAGACAATGAAAGCTTGTGTGACTGTCTCTATGGAGACCACGCGCAACGATACATGTTAAATAACAAAACTGAGGCGGCGTATAAACTATTGTGTCATGAAAAAACTATGGTGGTTCCAGCATATATAAAAGAGGCCATTAAATGGATAAGAGAGTAATCTTTGCTACTGCCGGGGCAGGAAAAACAACATATATTGTTAATAGCTTATCTGAGAAAAAGAGGTCGCTTATTCTTACATATACTGATGGAAACTACTTGAATCTAGAAAGAAAAATTTCAGAGAAATTCAATGGAAAGAAGCCGAGCAATATTGTGCTTATGAAGTATTTTTACTTCTTGTACCATTTCTGTTATAAACCCTTTGGGGCAGATAAGGTACAGGCCAAAGGAATCTGCTTCTTGGACAATCAAAAGAAGAATATCGTCAAAGATAGTATCGCTTTCTATATGACTAGTAACGGCTATTTTTACAGTAATAGACTGGCGTTCTTTCTTGAAGAATGTGGCTTTTTACCCGATATCAAGAAGCGTCTGGAAAAATATTTTGATGAAGTCGTCATAGATGAAGTACAAGACATTGCTGGACGTGATTTTAACTTTTTAGAAAAAATAATGGATTGTAATATAAATATGTTATTTGTTGGTGACTTTTATCAGCATACATTTGATACAAGTAGAGATGGAAATGTCAACAAATCTTTATTCAATAACAAGACAGAGTATGAAATGAGGTTTAAAAACAAGGGGGTTCTGTGTGATGATTCAACTCTGCAAGGTAGTTGGAGATGCGGACATAATATATGTGATTTTATTAAAAAACAATTAGGCATTTCTATTCATTCAAATAGATCGTCAGAAAATGATAATTCGAAAATTGTTGTTCTAAACGAAACTTCGCAGGTTAAAAAAGTTCTTTTAGATGAAACCATTATTAAACTTCACTACAAAAACGCTTCAATGCATGGGGGAATGCATAAGAATTGGGGAGAAGTTAAAGGGGAGGATAATTATCAAGATGTTTGTATAATACTCAATCAAAATACTGTCAACAAAATGAGAAAAGCCCAGCTTCAAGAACTAGCGCCTACGACAAAGAATAAGCTGTATGTGGCAATAACCCGGGCAAGAGGAAACGTCTTTCTGGTCAGCGATTCGATTCAGCGTCCTATAAATGTTTATCCTCGTTTATTTGAGTAGTATTGGGGCTAGATGACGACGTTCTTGATATACAAAAGAAAAATGAATGTCTTGCTGATTGATTTAAGATTCGGATAATCTTTGGATACTAGTGGAACTAAGGTACGAGGCGTTAGCACTTTCACGTAACGTAATACAATAATATAAAAATACGACCGTTTTAGCACGGTCGTATTTCTTTTTATCGAAAGTTGTTATACAATCACGCTTACATAACGCATACTCCCTAGTGGTACGTACTGTAGTTGATTGAGGTTGACCTCGTACACTAGGTGAAACCGTTGGGAAGTATACTAAGTTTGTTAACGTTGCCCTTACTCAATGTCTACTGCGCCGTCGCGGCCGGCTAGTCGACGTTATAGAATTCGACTTCCCAGAGTCTTGCCAATCCTTCGGGGGTCTGCGTGATAGCGAGACGGAAGCGTTTGGAGGTAACGTTATCGAACTTGAAGCTGACGATAGGGCTATTATTTTCGGTAACGCCAGCGCCGGGGATATCGACGAGTTTTCCGTCTTTTTCGTAGAGCAGATGGAAGTCGCCGATAGGGGTTTTCCCGCCCTGTTGTCCGGAGACGAGGCGAATGGCGTCGATAGTCGTCGGTTCGGCGAAGGTGAAGTCGACCCAGTGCCCGTCGTCGTAATCGGAGACCCAGCGACCGGCGTTGCTTTCGAGATCGAATTTGCCGTCGTTGATCGCGCTCTTGGGATAATTGACGTTCTTGTATTCGCTATCGACGGCGACTTTCGCTTTGAGCGCAAGGTTCTTAGCGTCGGCGGTAAGCCATTTCGGCTTGCTCGTCATCGCGCCGGCGGCGGAGGTCGGCGGGGCGACGCCTTCGTTCATGAGCGTCTTGAGTTCGTCAAGATATTTCGCGTAAACGTCGCGCGGCAAGCAGTTATGCTTTTGGCAGATCGAGGCCGCCATACCGACGACTTCGCCCATCATGCCGCCGGTGCGCATGACGCGGATCGTGCCGAGCGCAATATGCGTGACGCTGATATCGCGGCCCGCCATGAAGAGGTTGTCGACGTTGCGAGAGTAGAAGCAGCGATACGGGATCGCGTACGGCTTGATCTGCACTTGTTCGCAGAACGCGCGGAACTGTTCTTCGGGGAAGTTTTTAACGTTCGACGGTTCCGGGTAATGCAGGTCGATAGACCATGTCGTCGTAACGGACGCGTCTTCGTAAGCGACGGCGTCGACGACGTCTTGTTCGCGCAGAACGAGGTCGCCGAGGAGTCTGCGCGATTCGCGTTTACCGGCGACGTACGCGGTCCAGTTGAGCTTGCGGTTCTTGACTTTATCTTCCCAACCTTTGGGGGTATGGTTCTTCATATAAGACCAGTGTCCGTAAGCGGCGCGGAGTCCGACGTCGCGAACGCGTTCGATATCGTAGACTTGGTCGCGATTCATGCCGCCTTCCCAGTCCCAGTCTCCGTGGATGCTCGGCTTGATCGTCTCGGCATTGAATTGAATAGCCCAGGGCAGTTCGGGGAAGCTCGTGTCGCCGTCCGATTCCGCGGTATTCCATTGCACGGAGGAGCCCATCGTCATCTTATCGCCAACTTCGGGCGCGCTCGGTTCGTCGTATTCCGACTTCGCTTCGCGACCCATATGGAAATCGGCGCCGGCGAGGAAGCCGACGACGGCGTCGCCCGTGCAGTCCGCGAACGTCTTGCCGAGGAAGCGCAGTTGTTGACCGGACTCGATATTCGTGCCGCAGACGCTCGCAATATGGATCGCGCCGTTTTCTTCAACGACGTCCGCTTTGTCGACGCGCACGCCGAGATAGAGGTCGATATTCTTTTCTTTTTCGACGAGGTCGAAGCGTTGAGCGTCTTTGTAGTGATCCGCTTCGCGCGCGTTGCCGCCGCCGTGAGGACCCATCAAATACGTGAGATTGCCGAGGTTAGGATACGGCGCGAGATTGATATTGCCGTTGAGATGGACGCGGATCTCGGTACTGCCGTTGCCGCCCAAGACGGGGCGGTCTTGCACGAGCGCGACGCTGGCGCCAAGACGCGCCGCGGAGACCGCGGCGCAGGTTCCGGCGATACCGCCGCCTACGACGACGAGGTCGTAGACTTTGCCGTCGCCGGCCGTCGGGATAACGTCGGGCAACGCCAGCGCTTGCTTATGCCATTGCGCGAGCGTCGCGAGATCGTTTTTCAACTCGAACTCTTTATCCGCCGTGAAGATAATAGCGTCGACGCGGCCGTCGAAACCGGAGAGGTCGTGAAGCGCCAACTTCGTTTGAAGTTGCGTGGAAGATACTTTGACCGTACCGCCGTCTTGCCAATCCCAATCTACGCCGTTCGTGCCGAATTCGGTCGCGAGCGTCTTATCGCCAAGAATAAGTTGGAATTTCCCCGGCGCGTATTGCGGCGTCCACGGCGCGACCCAGTTGCGCGTGCGGACGTAGACGCGATAAACGCCGGCTTTCGGGAACGTTATCGAGGTAACGGCGTCGGCGACCGGCTCGCCCCAGCCGTGCGCGATGAGGTAAGGGGAGCCGACGGAGTCGACCGCTTGCGTGTCGATACCCCAACCGCCCTTATTGGCAAACGATTCCGCTTCGACGTAAAGCGTATTCGGATATTCGCGCAACGTTTGCGCGTTCGCGACGGCGCCTGTCAATACGACGACGGCGAGCGCTAACATATTAAATATTCTTGACATAGATCGGTATTCTCCTTATCCGATGTTTTATCGTCGCGTATTCAAGTCTCGCGACGCTTGTATTATAACGACTTGTAATCGCGTTTTCAAGAAAAACTTTCGCATAATCCGCGCTTCTAAAATAGCGACGCCGCGTAACGCGGAAGTTACGCGGCGTCGTGAGTTAAGACGTTAAGCGTTTAACGCTCAGTCGTTCCAGTCGAGCGTTTCCGGCAACGGCGAGCCGAGATTGACGCAGCCGTCTTCGGTAACGGCGACGATATCTTCGACGCGTATACCGCCGTATTGCTTGCTATAGAGTCCGGGTTCAACGGAGACGACGTCGCCGACGACGAGCGCGGGGCCCTTGAAGTCTTCAAGAGGCGGTTCGTGGACGGAGAGGCCGAGCCCGTGGCCCGTGCCGTGCGTGAGACGGATCTCCGTCTCGGCTTCCGGATCGCCCGGCGCGGCGTAGCCAAACCCGTGTGCCTCTAACGCTTTGATCGTCGCGCGATGGACGTCTTCGCCAGTCACGCCCGCTTTGATCGTCGCGGTAGCGGCGGCTTTCGCGGCGACGACCGCTTCGAGCATCTTCTTGTATATCGGCTTGATCTCGCCGTTGATCACCGTGCGCGTGCAGTCGCCGTTATATAGCGTCGACTTGTTCATCGGGAAGATATCGATGATGACGGGCTCGCCTGTATACAACGGTCCCGAGCCGTAGGCGTGGCAGTCGCCGCCGTCTTTACGGCCCGCGACGATAGAAGGAACGTTGGCGTAACCCATATCGAGGAGCGTGCGGTCGATGAAAGAACGCATATTCTCCGAGGTCAGCATCTCGCCGTCCGTCGCGATCAGTCGTCCTTCCGCGTCCGGCGTCGCTTTCGCAACGCGTTGACACGCCAGACGCATCGCCGTTTCCGTCGCAAGTTGCGCTTCGTGGATATGCGCCAGTTCTTCCGCGTCCTTGGAACGTCGCTCAAATACGCCGCGATCGATATCGCAAACGCATTCTATTCCGGCGGCTTGAAGCTCGTGAACGTAGATCAGCGGCAAAGAACGATCCGAGATCGCGCGCTCTACGCCGGCGCGACGAAACGCCTCGGCAACGCTTTGCGCCGTCGCGACTTCGCGGTCCCCGGAGAGCCCTGTCGCGGGCGCGAAATTAGCCGGACACGCGACTAAGTCCGCTTTCGCTTTCGCAATAGCGCGTTCGTTCTCGATATCGCGGAGTATGAGCAAGACGGTCTTGCCGGGCTTAGTTCCGGCGTCGGGGTTCTCGCTCTTGCGCGCTTCCGGGAATTGGATCTCTTCGTCAAATTCGAGCACGGCGGCGGGGTCGCCGACGAGGAAACGCATCTTCCAGTAGAGCGTCATATTGAGGCTCGGAATACCGGCGGTCAAATACGCGGTCTTCATAGATAAACTCCTTCGTTATTGAAGTTGCGAAACGATCACTTTTCGACGGCTTCCGGGTGTTCCGCGGCAAGGTGTTCGAGAATAGCGGCGGCAAGTTTTTCGCCAATAGGTTGGATGTTGGCGAGGATCCACTTGGAATCTTCTTCGTTGTCGTGGAACGCGATCTCGATCAAGCACGCCGGCATATTGGAACGTCCGGTCTCCCACATCGGTTTACCGCCGTAGTATTTGTAACCTTCGATAACGCCGCGGTTTTGGCCGGGGTAGATCTCCATGACGGCGTCGTTGAGGCGTTTCGCGAAGCGTTCGCCTTCGCCGCCCTTCTTGTGACAGAAGACGCAGGTTCCGGTCGCTTTGCCGTTGAACGCGTTGGAGTGGATAGCGAAGTAGAGGTCGCAACCAAGTTCGTTAGCGTGAGTCGTGTAGTCTTGGATCGTTTCTTCCGGGTCGTTGCGGTAGACTTTGACGCCGTGCGCTTTGACGATCGGTTCGACGACGTCGGCGACTTCGTTCATGCGCTCTTTTTCGCTATGATAATCGCCGAAACCCTTGTTGTTGATCTGGTTGGAAGGACTGAGCCACAGCTTCAACGAGTCTTGCTTGAATTTCGGTAGCGAGTCTTGTTTCGCGTCCTGGGCGTTGGCGGCGGCGCAGAATACGGCGAAAACGATCGCCGCGACGGTGAGAATACGAGTCTTCATTTGTTTTATCCTTATAGCGACGCGCCGACGAAGCGATAGACCTCGTCGACGCGGTTCGTAGATGTTGAGAATTAACGCGTTAGCGCGAGATCATTTCTCGACGGCTTCCGGGTGTTCCGCGGCAAGGTGTTCCAGCGTCGCGCGAGCGAGAACTTCGCCGATCGGTTGGATGTTGGCGAGGATCCACTTGGAGTCGCCTTCGTTGTCGTGGAACGCGATCTCGATCAAGCACGCCGGCATATTGGAGTCGGAGGTCTCCCACATCGGCTTGCCGTTGAAGTGGTTATAGCCTTCGCCGATACCGCGGTCTCTACCGGGGTAGATCTCCATGAGCGCTTCGTGGAGGCGTTTCGCGTAACGTTCGCCTTCGCCGCCCTTCTTATGGCAGTACGCGATGGAGCCGCTGGCGGTACCGTTCGCGGAGGCGTTGGAGTGGATCGCGAAATAGAGGTCGCACTTCAGTTCGTTCGCCTTGCGAGTGTAGTCGCGGATGGATTCTTCGGGGTCGTTGCGGTAGACGGTCACGCCTTGCGCCTTCAAGATCGGTTCGACGACGTCGGCGACTTCGTTCATGCGTTCTTTTTCACTGCGGTAATCGCCGAAACCAATGTTATGGATCTGGTTAGAAGGGCTGAGCCAGAGCTTGACGGAATCCTTCTTGAATTTCGGGAGCGGGGCTTTTTCCGCTTCTTGAGCGTTGACGGTAGCGCAGACGACGGCGAACAGGATCGCCGCGACGGTGAGGATACGAGCTTTCATGATAGTCTTCTTCTCTTATATCGTATAATAACTTAATTTATCGCAAATTCTGCGAAAACTCATTTCTCGACGGCTTCCGGATGTTCCGCGGCAAGATGTTCGAGTACGGCGCGAGCGAGAACTTCGCCGATCGGCTTGATGTTGTCGACGATCCATTTGGAGTCGGTCTCGTTATCGTGGAACGCGATCTCGATGAGGCACGCGGGCATATTGGAGCGTCCGGTCTCCCACATCGGCTTGCCTTTGTAGAAGTTGTAACCTTCTTTAACGCCGCGGTTAGGACCGTCGTAGATGCTCATGATCGCGTCGTTGAGACGTTTCGCGAAGCGTTCGCCTTCCGTGCCCTTTTTGTGACAGAAGACTTCGTTGCCGCGCGCTTTACCGCCGCCGGCATTGGAGTGGATCGCGAAATAAAGATCGCATTTCAGTTCGTTAGCGTGGTTCGTGTAGTCTTCGATCGTTTCTTTGGGATCGTTGCGATAGACTTTTACGCCTTGCGCTTTCAGGATCGGCTCGACGACGTCGGCAACTTCGTTCATGCGTTGCTTTTCCGTACCGAAATCGCCGTAACCGTGGTTATGGATCTGGTTGGAGGGACTAAGCCAAAGCGAGACCGCGTCTTGCTTGAATTTCGGCAACGGCGCCTTATCAGCGTCTTGGGCGTTGGCGGCGGCGCAAACAACGGCGAACAACGTCGTTACGAGCGTAAGCAATCGATATTTCATCTGGATGCTCCTGAAGGTGTTAATGGAAAACGCATAATAATGCGATGTGTTTCATATCAGGGAACTTAGCGCGTAAGTTCTATATATGTGCTTAGTTATGAGGGATAAGTCTCGCGACGATCGGGGCAAGTACGCCGGCGGTCTGCGTGATGCTCATCGACTGCAGCGTCACTTTGCCGGGGCCGGTAACGACGGTGTCGAACAGCCCTTCGCCGCCAAATATCATATTCTTTAATCCGCTAACGACAACGACGTCGATCGAGCAGCTAGAATCCATCCACGCGAGCGCGCCGGTGTCGCAAGTAAGGCGTTCGCCGGGTTGGAGGTCGTATTCATAAGGGGAGCCGTCGAGTTCGAGGAAGACGACGCCGGGGCCCGTGACCTTCTGCATGATGAACCCTTCGCCGCCGAAGAGCCCGGCGCCGATGCGCTTTTGGAAGAAGATCTCGACCTGCACGCCCTGAGAAGCCGCTAAAAACGCGCCGCGTTGGCAGATAAGCGATTCGCCGGCGTTAAGCTCCTTCGCGACGATCGCGCCGGGCAGCTTCGTGGCAAACGCGATCTCGCCGGGGCCGTTCGCGACGTATTGGCTCATGAACAGCGATTCGCCCGCCGCCATGCGCCCTAGGCTCTTCCAGAACCCGCCTTTCATATTGTTTTGCGTCTCGATATTCCCTTTGAGCCAAACGCGCCCCCCGGCGGAGCTGTACACCGAGCGGCCCGCGTCGAGATACACGACGACGTAAGGCGTTCCGCCGCCGCCGATAGCGTAATCTAAATACGGCGTGCGCACCAATTTCGCGACGTTGGCCGAGGACTGCGAGTCGCGCGGGTCGCCGCCGCCCGTCGAGCCGTCTTTGAAGACGATGCCGTTGACGTTGTCGCAAGTGGTCTCTTTACCGTCGATCCATAACCGCGATTTGGGCCCGAGCGCGCCTTCCGCCGCTAGCCGGAAAAGGTCCTTCGACGTGATCGTTTTGCGTAAGCCGTTCCATTCAACTTGAATTACCATTGCGAGCCCTCGTGCTTGTTGAGCGTGTTCGCTAATATTGCGCGCCGTTCGCGCTATAATCTTATAAATTATAAACCGTTTGGCAAAGAATGACAAGCATTTTTTACCGTTTCCGCGACGTCTCCTCGCGCTTTTTTGATAATAAAAAACGTTCGCTCTTGTCGTATTAGCAAGAACGAACGTCGGTATTAGACGCGCGTTTGGATCGTACGCGAAAAAAAGGTCGTCGGCATACGGGCGGCGTTGGTATGACGGACAACGTTGGCGTATTGCGGTGGGGAGTGCAATCGCAAGCATAGTACAGCGGCCATGCGGCGCCCGTGACTGCGAGTCACGGTTAACCTCGCTCGCGCTCGGAGAGCGGTCGTCGGCATACGGGCGGCGTTGGTATGACGGACAACGTTGGCGTATTGCGGTGGGAGTGCGGTCGTAGGCGTAGTACCCGACGCCATGCGGCGCCCGTGACTGCGAGTCACGGTTAACCTCGCGTGCGCTCGGAGAGCGGTCGTCGGCATACGGGCGGCGTTGGTATGACGGACAACGTTGGCGTATTGCGTTCGGGGAGTGCGGTCGTAGGCATGGTACCCGACGCCATGCGGCGCCCGTGACTGCGAGTCACGGTTAACCTCGCGTGCGCTCGGAGAGCGGTCGTCGGCATGCGGGCGGCGTTGGTATGACGGACAACGTTGGCGTATTACGTTCGGGGAGTGCAGTCGTAGGCATGGTACCCGACGCCATGCGGCGCCCGTGAATGGCGATTCACGGCTAACCTCGCGTGCGCTCGGAGAGCGGTCGTCGGCATGCGGGCGGCGTTGGTATGACGGACAACGTTGGCATATTGCGGTCATCTGCACACTACTGCGGCGGCGTCGGCGGAGCCATAAAAAAATCCGGCGTTTCGTATTTCAGAAACGCCGGACTATTCAGTTACCTAATTTTTTCTCGTTGCGTTCTTGTCGCGGATCAGTTGGCGACTTTGGGGAGCAGGACGAGCGCGTTTTCGGGGAAGGAGACGTGGTGGACGTCGCCGCCGTTGACGCGGTAGGCGATACGGAGGGTCTTGACGCGGTTCGGGGTAGGATCGCCGAACGTGTCGTTGTATTGACCGGTGATGGTGAGGACGCGAGAACCGTTGAAGTGTTCCTTGACCTTAGCAAGAACGTCGACGCGATCTTCTTCAACTTCGGGGCCGTAGTTAGCGCCGACGAGTTCGATCTTGAGGTTGTCGCGTTTCGCTTCTTCGATCGCTTCTTTGAATTGAACTTCGGAGACGCGAGCGTTCGGGTCGAAGTTGGCGTTGGCGTCGGGCAACAGCTTCAGTTCGGGCAAGAAGGCGGAGGTGTCGCCGTCTTGGCGGATGTTGAAGCGGTTGATGACCGGCGCGGTCGCGATACGAGGACGGATCTTCGGAGCCGCGTTGATAGCGACGGAATCCGGGTCGTACATTTCACGAATTTCTTCAAGACCAAGGTAAGGACCGTTGCAGTCGACCCAAGCCATGAGGCGTTCGGCGTCTTCCGGCGCGATCTTGACGTCGTGGTGTTCGCCGCTGCAAGCGTTATGGACAAGGCGGCTGACCGGCGAGTACGCGGAGTACGGCGGGAGCGTCTTGAGGTTGTCCGGGTCGTTGGCGCCGTACGCTTCGACGATGAACAAGCCCGCGATGTTTTCGGGAACATTGCGTTCGTCGCGCGCTTTCGCGCCGCCCCACGGGGTATCGCCGTTAACGAACGTCATGTACGGTTCGGTGAACGGGCTGACGTCGTCCGGACGGTGATGGACCCAACCCCACCAACCTTTGGAGGACGGACGGTAGGTCATGTTGATCGTTTGATACGCTTTGTTATCGGGATCGCCGTGGCACTTGATGCAGTACTTTTCGATGACCGGATCTTGGACGAAGCGCTTGTAACCGATAGATTCTTCAACGCCCCAGGTCGGCGGGATGAGGTCGGCGGCGGGCTTCGTAACAGCCGTACCGACTTGAGCGCCGTCGGCGGCAACGTTAGCTTGCGTATTGAGTTGCGATTCGTGGCAGCCCGTGCAACCGCGGCGTTCGCCCGGCATGACGTTCGTGAACGTACGCATGACGTGGATCGCCTTCATGTCCTTATCGAGCATTTCGAAGAAGAACGATTGACCGGCGGGAACCTTGAAGTTGACGGAGCCGTCTTCTTCGATCGGGACGATACCGAGAATACGCTTGACGCCTTCAGCTTGGAAGACGGAGACGGCGGGACCGTCGTGTTGAACGGTCTTGTTCCAGGTGGTGTACGTCTTGGGGTCCATTTGGACGACGCGGATGTACTTGCCGTTTTCTTTGAGTTCCGGATAGTTTTCGGTGCCTTCAAAGACGTTGTTGGAGTAGAGTTCGCCCGGGGCGACGGGTTCGTCGGAACCGATCTTGGGCCATTTGACGACGTCCGGCTTGACCGGGTAGAGGTCTTCACGATTGACGATCGGGCTGGCGTAGTAGGCGTTGTATTGACCGCGATAGATCAATTCCTTATTGCCGTAGACGTCCATGAGATAAAGGCGGAAGAACCAGCCGTTATCGGAACCACTGTAGAGGTGGCCGCCTTCGCGAGCGGAGACGAGGAAGAATTCTTCGCTAAGCGGATAAGGGGTCTTATACGCGAAGATCTTACCGGATTCGTGGTAATCGACTTTCGGTTCCGGATCGGTCGGGCCGTTGCCGACTTCAGGCCAAGCGACTTCGCGAGTGACGCGATCGAGGCCGTCGGGATAGTTGAGACCCGCGGTCGGGTCGGCGATACCGATGGAGCCGTTGAACCAAGCGTGGTGACCGACGGCGCAGAACATGACTTTGGAGCTGTTCGGAATAGCGCGAGCTTCGGTGAGGACGTCGGGCCAGGTGCTTTGGTTGCCGTAGAACGTTTGTTCGTTGGTGCCGTCCGGATTCATGGTCCAGAGGGATTGGACGCGCCAGAGCGCTTTGTCGGTGTATTCCCAACGCGTGAAGATGACGCGGCCGTCGTTCATCATGGACGGGAGGTATTCCGGTTCGCCGTTCGCGGAGATGATGTAGATGTTCTTACCGTCGGCGTCGCAGCGAGAGACCGCGAAGGAGTGCGTCATCGGCATGCAGCGGACGTAGCTGTGTTGGCGGCTGGAGCAGAACGTGATCTTACCGTCGGGCGTATAGATCGGGTCCAAGTCGTCGTAGTCGCCGAACGTCAGTTGCTTGAGTTCGGAGCCGTCGAGGTTGCATTCATAGAGGTGGAAAGACTTATCGCCCTTGGGTTGGAAGCTGAACAACAGCTTCTTGCAGTCGTAGGAGACGTCGGGACGCCAGAAGGAGCCTTCGTGACCCTTCAAAACGTCGACAACTTCGCCGCCGGGGTTCAAGCCGACGATGAGCATACGCCCGCCGGGTTCCGCCATGAAACCGTTGCGGTGGCGCGCTTCGTGGCCCCATTCGTCGGTGGCGTCGTTAGCTTTCCCGTGAGGATAGGGGTTGTCGATCAAGACGATCTTGTCGAACGTGATGAGCGGATTCATGAACGTGATATCGCGCTTGACCTTACGGACGGCGATATAGAGTTCTTCCGCGAGTTCCGGCGTTTCGGTCGCGGCGTCGATCTTCTTTTCGAGTTCGTCGAGTTTCGCGAGTTGTTCGTCGAATTCCGGCGCGTCGTCGAGGTCGGAGATGCGGTCGGC
>JAZRWE010000022.1:0-105369 GCA_045599605.1 Thermoguttaceae bacterium | reverse complement strand
ATCACCTCCTTTCTAAGGATATTAGAAACTCAACTCCTTGCGGGTTGTTTTAAAAAGGTCGATTCAATAAGTTCATACTGTGTGATTTGACTTTACTTCGATATATTAAAGCCGTACGGTCTCCGACCTGCGGCTTTTTTTCATTTCTTGGCTGCTGCGGTATTATGATTTTTCTTGCGGGGGCGGCGTGATTCTGTACTTGTGATTTCAGCGCAGTTCCGTCCGCAATCTCCGGGCGAGCAAGTCGCCCTCCAATTTGCGGCTCCTACGTGAGCGCTAACGCGACGAGCGCAGTAGTGGGTAGGCGCAATTTGCGTGCGTTGTTCGGTTGCGTAACGCCGCCCGTTGGCCGACGAGCGGTCTCCGAGCGCTAGCGAGGTTAGCCGTGAATCGCCATTCACGGGCGCCGTATGGCGTCGGGTACCTTGCCGACGACTGCACTCTCATATATGCATCGCCACCGCACGAGAAGTTCACGCCGTTCCACATCGATCGCGGGCGCCATGCCGACGACTGTCTCTCATGTTCACACCGTCGCCGCGATGAGTTCATGGCGCTTCCCAGCGGCTCCAATGCCTGATCGCTACTGCGTTTCGTGGTCGTTTTATTGCGATATTGGTATGTTCCCGTGATATTGTTGCGGTTATTCTGGCGAAGCGCTGAGTTCGGCGCCATACGGCACACGTATCAGCGTGGTACATGCGGTTCGAGTGCAGTCGTAGGCGTAGCGCCCGACGCCATACGGCGCCCGTGACTGCGAGTCACGGTTAACCTCGCTTGCGCTCGGAGATCGGTCGTTGGCATATGTGCGGCGTTGATATGATGAACAGCGTTGGCGTATTGCGGTGGGTAGTGCAGTCGTAGGCGTAGTACCCGTAGCCATGCGGCGCCCGTGACTGGCGAGTCACGGTTATCCTCGCTGCGCTCGGAGATTGGACGTTGGCGTATGTGCGGCGTTGTGATAGGCGAACAACGTGGATGGATCGTGGCATACTACCACACCGAGCGACCAACGGGAGCGGTTATCATCGCGACAACAAGCGAGCAACGCGAGCGTCAATTCCCTTTCTATTCGCCCAAAAACGCCAGCGACCAACGGGAGCGGTTACCATCGCGGCAATAAGCGAGCAACGCGAGCGTTTACGTTCAGCTATCCGCGCGGTAGCGCGATCCGGGAGTGGCGCCGTCGCCACCGGCCCGTCCGGCCGTAGAGGACAAGCTATTTTGCAGTAGGCAGTGCGTGTGCAATAAGCGAGCAACGCGAGCGCCGTCGCGGGGGAGAATTTTTGAAATAAATTTTATATTTTTATTGTAATTTTAGTCACAAAATATTATAATCAGAGTCTAAGTAGTAAACGTTGCATGTGTTGGATGTGGCGTTTTAAGTTTATAAGGAGCTATAATGAACAAGTTGCTTTCTCTTCGTCATGCGCTTTTAGTTGCGGTGGCTTGCGTTATGATCTCTGGCTGTAGCAAGCCCGCGCCGAGCGATATGCCCGCGACCGTTGCGTACAAAGTCAAGGTCGTTAACGGATCTAAAGGTATTGCCGACGTCCAAGTTGTTATGGACAGCGTCGACGGTCAAGGCGTTGGCGCCATTGCCGGCACGACGAATTCTTCCGGCGTCGCCGAGATGAAGACGACCTACAAAGGTTTCACCGCTAAGGGCGTTCCGGCGGGCGAATATAAAGTCCGTTGTATTAAGGACCCCGTCGTCGATCACTGGAAGACGGATGATGAACTTGCCGCTATGGATATTGCCGGACGTCAAGCCTATTTTGATGAATGGATGGCTAAGAACAAAGAACTTCCGCGCGAAGTTCCGGAAATTTTCAGTAATTTCGACAAATGTCCTGTGACCGTTGGCGTTGTCGAAGCCGGCGAAACTGTTATTGACGTCTCCGAATACGAGAAATGAGCTCGTTGCGCGCGTCGAAATCGTTGTCTTTATTCGACGTATTTTGAATTACATACGTTTTTACAACAAGTGAGAACGTTTACAATAACGCATTTTTTTAAGTCATTTTGACAGAGGTCTATTATGCGTAACCAATCCTCTCGCCAAGGCTTCACCTTGGTCGAACTGTTGGTCGTTATCGCGATCATCGGTATTTTGATCGGTCTTCTTCTTCCCGCCGTCCAAGCGGCTCGTGAAGCGGCTCGTCGTATGCAATGCACGAACAACCTGAAGCAGATCGGGTTGGCTCTTCACAACTACCACGATACTAACGGGGTATTCCCCCCGAACTGTACCGGCGGCGGTCACGAAGATCACCCGTCTCCGTGGGGCGCGGTCTCTTTCTACGTCGCGTTGTATCCGTTCATGGAACAAAACGCGTTGTATAACGAAGTCGTTGCCGACGGCGAAGACGGCTGGGCCGACATTTGGCAATGCAACCAAACGAAGTACCAAAATCTCATCCCGATGATGGGTTGTCCTTCCGACGCTTACGCTCAACAAAAGAGCTGGCTGAACGGCGGTCAAGCCGGTAGTTACTGCGGTTCTCGCGGCGATACCTCCGCCAACCTCCAAGAAAACGCGATCAACGAACGCGGTTTCTTCAAGGGCGGTCTTGGCGCTCGTAAGGGCGCGTGGGGTTGGGGCCGCGGCGTTCAATGCCGTCCCTTCTCCGCCATTATCGACGGTACCTCCAACACCATCGCGATCAGCGAGACCTGCGTCTCCGGTCAAGGCAACTCGATGCGCGTCAAGGGCGGTATGGTCATCTATTCCGCCGGTTCTCCGAACTCCTGCTTGGCGATGGTCGACGCTAACGACCGCTCCGCGTTCACGGGCAACCAATCCAACTACAACGGTCGTGGTTCTCTCCACACCGACGGTCGTCCGGGCACGTTGATCTTCACCACCGTTCTGCCCCCGAACTCGCCTTCTTGCGTTACCTCCGAAGGCGTCAGCAACCCGGGTTACGCGCAACATGGTTACCTCAGCGCTTCCAGCTACCACAGCGGCGGCGTCAACGGTCTCTATGCCGACGGTTCCGTTCACTTCATCTCCGATACGGTCGACTGCGGTAACAAGCTCAGCTCCACCGACTACCTCAACACCGACCCGAATGGTAAGAGCCCGTTCGGCGTTTGGGGCGCTCTCGGCAGCATCGGCGGCGGCGAATCCGTCTCCATGTGATAGCTTATACGCTTACCGCGTTTGACTTTGTGTTGAACGTCTGAATATTTCAAGAGCGAAACGATCGAACTTGGTCGTTTCGCTTTTTTTATTGAGGCTTTACGCGTCAAAACGACGCGACGGTCGACGAAAAGAACTTGACTCTATATGCGACAAGCGTTTACGACGTCGGTATTGCCGTAGGGAATAGCGGCGCGCATATCATTATGTGAGACTTGATAAGAGACTGCGTTAAGACGACAAAAAACGCGCGCGAAGGTCGTTAGTACTTTCGCGCGCGTTTGACGTTAGATCGTATCGTAGACTTGACGTCAGGTCGGATAGAACTGCACGAGCAGTATTGCGGCGAGCGCCATATAGATGAACGTGCCGAGCGTGTCGGAGATACCCGCGACGAACGGGTTGCTCATCAACGCGGGGTCAAGGTGCATCTTCTGGAAGAGTAACGGCAGCATCGCGCCGGTGAGGTTCGCGGAAAAGACGACGCAAAAAACCGCGAGCGGCACGAGCATGAGCTGAATGACGGGCACGTCGGAGCCGTGAATGAGCAGCGCGTTGATAAGACCGCAAACGCCCATGGCGATCCCAAGAAGCGCCCCCATCGCGATCTCGCGGCGCGCAATGCGTTTCCAGTCGACAAGGTCGATCTCGCCGGTCGCTAGCGCCGTAATAACGAGCGTCGCGGACTGCCCCCCGCTGTTACCGCCGGTGGACACGATCATCGGCAGGAACGCGACGAGCCAGGTTATGCGGTCGCTAACGTCGTTAAAGAGTTTTAAGATCAACGCCGTGGTTATAGCGCCGAAGAGCAAGATCGCCAACCACGTAAAGCGTTTACGAGCAAGTAGGAAGAGATTGGAGCCGAGATAGGTCTCGTCGTCGAGAGGATCGACCGCCGCGCTCAAGTGCGCGTTTTCAACGAGTTCTTCTACCGCCGCGTCTAATACGTCGTCGTGCGTGATGACGCCGAGCATCTTGCTGTTGGAATCAACGACGGGAATAGCGATAAAGTCGTATTTCTTAACGACTTCAATAGCTTCTTCACGCTTATCCGTATCGTTGACGGTAACGAGCGTCCCCGCGGACTTCATGAACGAGCTGATCGGTTCGTCTTGGCGATTGATACGGCGCAAAAGGTCCTTAGCGGAGACTACGCCCGCGAGCCTGCCGTCCTCGTCGAGAACGTACAGATAGTAGACCGTTTCCATCAAGTGCGTTTGCGCGCCGATCTCGGCGATCGCTTCGCCGACCGTCATATTTTCTCGTAGACGAACGAAGTCGGACGACATTTCCGCGCCGCATTGGTCTTCGTCGTATTTACCGAGTAACGCGACGTCTTGTTGGTCTTCGCTAGGGAGTAGTTTCGTGACGTCTTCTGAGATCTCGGGGTCGACGTCGTCGAGCAAGTCGACGCGGTCGTCGGAGGGCATTTCTTCGAGCAGTTTCGCAACTTCCGCGCGCGGACAGGTCTCGAATATCTGTTTCTGGAGATCGGGATTGAAATAAGAAAATATTTCGGCGCGTAGCGGCGCGTCGATAGCGCGAAGAATGGTCCAGATCTCGTCCGGAAGTAAATCTTCTAGAAATTCAGCGGTAGAAGCGGGGTGTAGAGCCGAACAGAACACGCGCATTTCTTCGGTATCGTTAAGCGCGATCATTTCTCGTAATTCCGGCAACAGCAAGGCGCTGGTAACTATATCCGGACGATATTCTTGTTGCGTGGTGTTATTGGGGCTCATGGGGACGGCTCCTACGCGGTTCTACCGCTCTTCGTTTAGCAGCGCATTTTCGATCGATCTATACTCGTGTCTCTAAAATATGCCGTTGAAGTCAAAAAAAATCGCGCAAACTCCCGGCGAGTCGACGCGACGATGCAAAATATATCGTCTTGAGTATAACTAATTTGTCGACGGCGTCAAGGATGCAGACTCGCTTTTCAATACGGAACGCTCTTAGAAAAAGTCCTTTTAAAATATTGAATAAGATATAGTTAAGAGTATGACGCGAAGAATGTCGCTAGACGCGGCGCGATAGAGAAACAAAAAACGCCGAAGTCGAACCCCTTCGACCTCGGCGTCTGCGTCGTTGCAAGTCGTCACCCAAGTAAACAACGCAATATCTGATGATTTGGTAAAAAGTAGGCATTGCTCTACTTTTGTTGTTTGGGAAGATTGTACAAAACTTTTGTAGATAATCAAGGAGAAATACGTAAAATAAAATGCTTTTTTTAGGAAATCGAGATAAACTTTAACGATTGTAACGCCTCTTTAGGTCGTTTTGGGGATAATAGCGAGTTGAGATCAGATAAACGACGATTTTCGCTTGCGATCTGCGATGAAGAATACGCGTTTTAGCTTTGTTTTAATAATTTATCGCCGTTTGTCCTTGTATTGAATTACGCGATAAACGTTTTAATATCTTTCAGAAATAGTATCTCTTGTTTTGTAAGAAGTTACGCGAATATTATAGACGCCCTTTTTTGTCGCGCGCGTTGTGTGACGCGATCGTTGGACCTCTATTAAAGGAACGCGGTGTTGGGAGCGTTTCGTTGTTCTTGTTAGCGTTCGCGCATATTGTTGCGAGGATCTCGCGGACCGGGGTCCGCCCAAGGGTTGTTAGGACGACGGTCGTTGGCGCCGCCGTCGCGGCGTTCGAAGGAAAAACCGCGATTTTGACCTACGCGCCAATGCAGCCCGAGAAGCATCTGCCACGCGGCTTGCGGCGGATTAGAGAATATGTAGTCTTTAGCGCCGTCGGGAGCGGTCTTCAACGTTTCCGCCAACGCCCCGATCGTATTGGAGCCGGGGAACCATGCGCCCGCGTTCATGCCGAAGTTCGCGTTTTGACCGCCGTTGAAACCCATATTGCGATCGAAGCCGCCTTGCGCGCGCATATTGTTAGGAACCATATTGGGACCGCCGAGCTGTGGACGCGGACGATCGTTGGGCGTCGGTTGCCCCGCTCTGCGTTCGCCGCCAAAGGGATCGGGCGCGCGATTGTTTTCCAGATAACTCAACGTGACGAGTAAGCCTAGCGTCGACGCCAACGCGTCCGGAGACTGCTCTTTAAGAAATTTTTGCGCGTCGTCCGAGGTCAAACCTACGAGTTCTTGTTTGTCGACGGAGTTAAGGAAGCCGATTACGTCGTCGTCCTTGTGACCCGCGCGTTGGTATTCTTGGAATTTCTGATAGACCTTCGAAAGATCCTCGTCGCGCAACTCGTTGGGAAGCGAGACGCGGATCGCCGCCGCGACGGGGGATTCGACGTTTTCGGGACGACGCTGCCACGACGGTCCGAAAGGACGCGGGGCGCCGCCGTTTTGCGGAGAGGGTCGTTCGCCCCATTGCGGCGTCTGATTACGCATATTAGCCGCGGCGACATAGAAATCGTGCAGTTGCTTGAAGAATTCTTGTTTCTTTCGTATCGTCCTTATGCGTTCCGGAATAGGTTGCGAGGCGAGTTGTTCGCGTTCGCTAGAACTAGTTGCCGTCGCGAGCCAGAACGCGTATGCAAACGCGGAACCCCATAACGCCGCGGCGTTGGGCGCCGTATCGATCTGAGCGTAGAGCGCGCGTAGTTCTTGTTGTTCGGTTTTGTCTAAACTTTCAAAACGCTGTTGATTGCGTAGAAACGTTCGGTCTTGCGAAAGTTCTTGATAGCTCTTGTGTTGCGTCGGGAATTCTATCGGTTTGGCTTCTTGATCTTGAACGCCGACGCTCGGCGGCAACAATACTTTGGAACGCTCTAACTCGACAAGATATTCAAACGATCCGACCGCTTCGAGCGCGATAAGACGATCGACGACTTTGTAGTCGCGCTCTCGCAACGTGTTGATATCGGGAAAGATAAACGAGAACAGAAAATAGCCGGCGAGAACTAACAGCGCGGAGGAAACGACCGTCGCGGCAAAAATGGCGACGCGTTGTCGGCGACCTTGGCGATCG
Source organism: Thermoguttaceae bacterium (assembly GCA_045599605.1). Classification (GTDB taxonomy): domain Bacteria; phylum Planctomycetota; class Planctomycetia; order Pirellulales; family Thermoguttaceae; genus RUG369. The sequence goes on along the minus strand of JAZRWE010000022.1, from coordinate 98,280 downwards.
AGCGCTAGTAATTCCGCTTGGGTTTCGGAATTGAGTTGTTCTACGGTAGATTCGACGACGTCGAAAGAGACGTCTACGTCGAGCAGGTCGAGCGCGTCCCACGCTTCGCGTTCTTGTTCGACGCGCGCTTTGAGCTCGGGATCGTTTTCAAGTTGGCGTTCAAACTCGTCGCGTTCGTCGGTAGGCATCTCGTCGTCGAGATACGCTTCGATCTTTTCCGACAACGGGTCGTATTCGAGTTCGTCTTCCTCCTCGTCGTTTTCGAGATAGAGTTCGTCGAGAGCTTCGTCGTTTTCAACGTCGTCGAGTCGGTCGTATTTCGTCGCGTCGTCTTGGTTCGTCGAACTCATTCGGGGAGTTTCCCTTCTGCGATAAACGGCGCGAGCGTTTCTTTAAGATTTTGACGCGCTCGCGACAACAAAGACTTGACCGCCTCGATCGATAGGTCCATGACGTCGGCGATCTCTTGATAACTCATTCCTTCGAAGCGAGAGAGCAGAACGGCTTGACGTTGTCGCGCGGAAAGTCGAGCGATCGCGTCGCGAACGACGGCCTGTCTTTCGAGTTTCGCGATCTTTTGCGTCGGCGTGGCGCCGCTGCGTGAGAGTATGCCGTCCTCGAAATTCATTTTCGTCGTTTCCGACTCGGCGCCTTTGAGCGCGTTGAACAGTTTTTCCGGTCGCCGCGTCTTCACGCGAAACGCGTTATAGGCGACGTTATGCGCGATACGGAACAACCACGTTGAAAAACGCGCTTCTTGGCGAAAAGTCGCGCGGTGCTTGTAGACGCGCATGAATACTTCTTGCGTCAGATCCTCGGCAAGTTGCGGATCGCCGACAAATCGCTGAAGATACGCGTACACGCGCGACTGATTACGCGTCGTCAGCTCTTCGAACGCAAACGCGTCGTTAGCTTGCACTCGCGCCATCAGTAGTGCGTCTTCGTCGACGAACGACGGGTCTTGTTTGGGATCTTCAGCCACGGAGGTTCCTTGGTAACGTCGAATACTTGGCGCGATCGCGACGTCGTAACGACGCGGTTCGCGCTTACTATCGGTAATGCTGCGTCAAAATGGAGCGCGCGTTTCGATGCTCGGTTCGACCGTAGGGAAAAACGGAACGGTTCTCTCGTTCTTAATGAGTAATATACCCCGGCGCGAGAAAAAAGTTTCTCGCATTTGAGCGTTTTATTACGAAACGCGAAATATTGCGCTTATTATAGCCGACGTCGACGCGATTGAAAACAGAACGACGCGATTTTTTTAAACTTTCTTTCCTATCCTTCTTCTCTTTGAATTCTCTTTCACGGCGCTAAAATGAAAAAGCGTGCGTTTTTTGTAACAAATTCGACGCTATTGCGTTTTATATGAACAAGGTCGTCAAGGAGTGGAGAGCATGGCGGATAAAATAACGACTCCGAAAGGAATGAGGCTCTGTCTAGGCGCGTTTGGGCGGCGCAACGCCGGAAAATCATCGCTGTTGAACGCGTTGACGGGACAGGAGCTCGCGATCGTCTCCGATACGCCCGGTACGACGACCGACCCCGTCGAAAAAACGTTGGAGCTGGCGCCGCTGGGGCCCGCGGTCGTTGTCGACGCCGCCGGTATTGACGACGAAGGCGCGTTAGGCGAGAAACGCGTGGAGAAGACGAAACAAGTTTACGACCGCGTCGACGTCGCTCTGTTGACGCTCGACGCCACGCGCGCCGATAGAGCGTGGAGCGAGTACGAGGACGAATTAGTAGAACAGATGCGCAAGCGCGAGGTCCCCGTCTTAGCCGTCGTGAATAAGGCGGACGCGGCGTCGCGCGAGGCGATCGAGTCCGCGACGGCGAGCGCGGCGGCAAAAGGGATTCCGTGCGTCGCGTTTTCCGCGAAGGAGCCCGACGACGATATCTTCGGACTTAAAGCGTTAAAAAACGCGTTGGTACAACTGGCGCCGGAGCTGAAACTCGCCGCGCCGCCGATCGTTTCCGACCTTGTCGCGCCCGGCGAATTTGTCGTCTTAGTGACTCCTATCGACGCGGAAGCGCCCAAGGGTAGACTTATTCTACCGCAAGTCCAGACGATACGCGACCTGTTGGACGCGAAACTCGGATGCGTCGTCGTGCAAGAGGACACGTTGGAAGAGGCGTTAAAACGCGTGAAGCCGGCGTTAGTGGTTACCGATTCGCAAGCGTTTAAGAACGTCGCCGCTATCGTCCCAAAGGAAACGCCGCTGACGTCGTTCTCGATACTGTTTGCGCGTCAAAAAGGCGACGCGGCGGCAATGGTCGCGGGGGCGCGCGCTATTGCGACGTTGCAAGAAAACGCCAGGATCTTGATCGCCGAGGCCTGCGCGCATCACCCCGTCGAAGAAGATATCGGGACGGTCAAGATCCCGAAGATGTTGCGTAAAAGACTAGGCGAGGGAATACGCGTCGACAACGTCCGCGGGCGCGATTTTCCTAGCGTCGACGAATTAAAGACGTACGACCTTATCGTCCATTGCGGGGCGTGTATGTTTAATCGTCGCGAGATGGCGGCGCGTATCGCTCGCGCTGACGCCGCCGGCGTCCCTATTACGAACTACGGGCTAACGATAGCGTTTCTCACCGGAATACTTGAACGCGCTATCGAACCCTTGAATATTTGATAACTTTTCGATAACGATACCACCTATTATTCGAAGGAGTAATTGAATGTCGAGCGAAACGACAAAGAATAGCGCCAAATGGCGTTGGTTATGGCTTGGTTGCGGCATGCTCGTATTAGCCACCGTAACGGTCGCGGGTTGCGGACTTTTTGCGTTGCAGAGGATGGGCGACGTGTTGGCGCAATCCGGGTACACGGAAGCGTGGGACGAAGGAGTCGACGGCGAATCGATCGTCGATATCCCTTACGGCGATAAAGAACGCAATAAGTTGGATATGTATATCCCGAAAGAACTTGCGCCGGAGAAATCGCATTGCGCGTTCGTCTACGTTCACGGCGGCGCCTGGATGGGCGGTAGTCGTCGCGATATGACCGCGTTTGCGCGTCGTATGACGAAAGCCGGGTACGTTTCCGCGTCGTTCGGTTACACGCTCGTCGATCAAAAGAACCGCATGGATTATTCTATTTTCAAAGTGCTCGACGAGATCGCCGCCGCGATGGCGAAACTCAAGGCGGAAGCCGCCGAACGCGGTATCGAATTGGAACGCGTCGCCATGGGCGGCGACTCCGCCGGCGGACATATCATCTCGTTATACGCGTATTCTCGCGGTAAGAACTCGCCGTTGCCGGTCGTCTTCATCGCGCCGCGCGTCGGTCCGATCGATTTCCACGCCGACGCTTGGGATCCGGTCGTTAAGCCCGACGGTATCGGCTTGCTCGTTACCGCGATGAACTGCCGCGAACAAGTCATTACCGCGCAAGAGATCCTTGAACCCTCCGAAGAGATCGAAAAACTGATCGACGCCGTTTCCCCGCTCTCTTATCTGACCGCCGATAACACGATCCCGACCGTCTCCGCGTACGGTGGAAAAGACCCGTTGGTCGGCACGAAGCATTGCGCAAAGATCGCCGCGAAATTTGCCGAACTGGGCGCCAAGTCCCTCAACGACGTCGAGCCCGACGATACGGAATCGATCGTCTTCGACTATCTTGAATACCCTAATTCCGGCCATATGCTCGAAAGCGATCCCGATTACGCGCAGAAGTTCCACGCGCTCGTCTTGAAGTACGCCGAACGCTACTTGAACGACTGATCGCGCTTGCGGAGCGACCGGTAAAACATAATAAAAAACGCCTCGACCGTTTGACGCGATCGAGGCGTTTAGTTTTTAAGCGGAAAATGAACGGACGCGTTCAGTCTTCTTTGGCGACGCGGACGACTTCTTCGACGGAAGTGATACCGAGTCCGACTTTCTTCCAACCGTTGTCGCGAAGCGTGGCCATACCGTTGGCGCGCGCGACTTTCTTAACGTCGGAAGACGGCGCTTTTTCGCCCGCGAGACGACGTATCTCGTCGTTCGGAATGAGTAGTTCGTAGAGCGCGACGCGGCCCGCGTAACCGGATTCGCGACATTCGCGACATCCGACGGGGCGATATATCGTGCCGGTTTCGAGCAGTTCTTTCGGGAAGTCGTGCGGAAGATCTTCCGGTTTCGGATTCCACGGTTGTTTGCAATGCTTGCAAAGCCGACGCGCGAGACGTTGCGCCATAATGCCTTCGACGGTGGTGCCGACGAGGAACGGTTCGACGCCCATATCGATCATACGCGTGTAAGCGCCCGCCGCGTCGTTGGTGTGGAGCGTGCTGAATACCAAGTGGCCCGTCATGGACGCTTGGATCGCGTTTTCCGCCGTTTCAAAGTCGCGGATTTCGCCGACGAGGACGACGTCGGGGTCGTGACGCAAGATCGCGCGCAAACTCGCCGCGAACGTAAGACCGACCTTGGTATGGACTTGGATCTGGTTGATGCCGTCGAGTTGGTATTCGATCGGGTCTTCCGTCGTGATGATCTTCGTGTCGTCCGATTTGATCTCGTTGAGCGCGCTGTACAACGTCGTCGTTTTACCGGAACCCGTAGGACCCGTTACGAGGATGATGCCGTGCGGCAGCGAGATGAGCTTGCCGAATTGTTGATAAACGTCCTCGTCCATACCGATACCGCGCAACGTGAAGTTCATGCGGTCTTTATCGAGAATACGCATGACGATCCCTTCGCCGTGGAGCATCGGGATGATGGACACGCGGAGGTCGACCTCGCGGTTCTGCACCTTGATCTTGATACGACCGTCTTGCGGAATACGTTTTTCCGCGATATTGAGACGCGACATGATCTTGATACGGCTGACGATCGCCGACTGGAAGCGATTGATCTCCGGGGGAGTCGGTTGCGTCTGCAAAACGCCGTCGATACGGTAGCGGATGCGCATGCCGGTCTCTTGAGCTTCGATATGGACGTCGCTCGTGCCGGATTCGATAGCTTCGGTAAGAATATCGTTTACAAGTCGAACTACGGACGCTTCTTGCGCGTCTTGGGCGTCGCCTTGATCCCAATCGAGTCCTTCGTCGATGATCTCGACGTCGCTCGTCTGCTCGATCAAGCCGTCGATCGTCTCGGCGCCGACGCCTAAACGCGCTTTGATGAGTTTAGCCAACTCGTTAGGGAACGCGACTACGGGCGCGGTCGGCAAGCCGGTCGCAACGGAGACTTCGTCGATGAGCGCGAGGTCGAACGGGTTGCTCGTCGCGACATAGAACGTGCCGTCTTCTTGAACGCCGAGAGGGAAGACGTTGCGCTTGTGAACGAGTTTCGTCGGGAAGTTTTCGAGCACGTCGCTCGGGATCGTCGATTTCGCAAGATTTACGACCGGTAGCCCGAGTTTTTGCGCGATCGCGGCGAGCGCGATCTCTTCGGTCTTAGCGCCAAGTTGGTTCAGGATCGGTTGTAATAATTTTCCTTCGTCCTCGTAGGATTGGCGCGCGATCCGCATTTGCACGGCGTTCAATTTCAACGGTTTTTCTTCCGGTTCGAAAAAAACGAGCATTGAAAACTCCTTAACATAGGACAAACGGTAGGTTGCGGTCGCGCTTACGTCTGAGGAACCTCGACGACGAGGCGGACTCGGAAAAAGAAAGCGAGTTTTTCGATTTTTTTTCTTGTAACTTGAAAAACATCACGCTATCCTGTATACTATATAATTGTAACAAGGCGCGAAGTCGATTCAAGACGTCGGCCCCCGTTTTTGTTGCGCGCGAGGTTTTTACGCTCGCTTGATATTCCCAACTCATAAGATTCACGACCGTTCCGGAGGAGCAGACGGAAATGTTACGATTCGCAAAGAACAGCTTTTGGGCGCTGAGCGTCGCCGCGGCGTTGAGCGTTACGATCGGAATAGATCCCTTTGACTCCGCTTTCAATAGCGCTAACAACGGGTCTGTCGTCGCGCAGGAACGCGGTAATCGCGGCGGCGGCGATCGCGGTCAAGGCGGCGGACGCCAGTGGGGCGGTCAAGGAGGTCAGGGCGGCCAAGGCGGTCCCGGACAATGGGGCGGACGTCAAGGCGGCCAAGGCGGTCAGGGCGGACCCGGACAATGGGGCGGGCGTCAAGGCGGACAAGGCGGCCAGGGTGGTCAAGGTCGCGGCGGTTTTGGCGGTATGGCCGGCGGATTCGATCCGCAAGCTATCGCGCGAAATATGACGAAAGAAATGTTCGACCGCATCAAAAATTCTCCTTTTGCCGCTCAAGCGCGTCAGATGGCGGGCGAAGAGTATTGGACGAAGTGGGAACGCGGCGAATTTGGCGGCGGCAACGGCGGAGATCCCGGCGCGGCCGAAGCCGCGGCTAAAGCGCAAGCTAAGGCCGACGGACAGATCGAAGAGATCCCGAACGATCTGACGGAAGAAGAAAAACGCGACGCCGAACAACGTCTGCGAAGCGGCACGGTGCCGGAATTTGTACCCGAGGGCGAAGAACGCTACTCGACGAAGTCCGAAGCGGATTACTACCGTCGCGCGATGGCGCGTCAAGACGACGTCTTGATCGACGCCGCCCCGTTGACGTTACGTTATTATATCCGACACTTGATGAATAAATACGACCGTAACGGCGACGGCGCTCTCCAACGCGAGGAATGGGAAAATCTCATTGAAGGCGCTCAAGCGATCGACCTTAACGGCGACTGGGAATTGACCGACCAAGAGATCCTGTTCTTCTTGACGCGTTTCGCGAAAGACCGCACGATCTTCAAGCCGAATCCCGATCGCGCCGCCGAACAACGCGTGAACTTCATCACCGACGACAAACAAACTGCGACGTTGATCCGTCCCGCCTCCGCGGCGCCGAAGCGTCTTAACGAACAAGAAGCGCGTGAAGCGCGTCTGCGCAACGACGGCGAGGCTTCGTTGGCCGACCTCTCCGACGACGATGTACGCAATATGTTTACGGAAGGCAATCCCGCGTTGGAAAGCGTGAACGACGACGAAATGCTTGACGCGCTCCTCGCGGATATGGATGAATCTAGCGTGCGCGAATACGCCGCTCCGCCCCAAGAATTACGCGGGGTGCCCGTTTGGTTCTTGGCTCGCGATAAGAACGGCGACGGACAGTTGACGTTGTTGGAATTTGCGCCGCAACTCTCGCAACGCCTTCTCGCGTTGTTCGGACGTTACGACGCCGACGGCGACCAGTTGATCACGGCGGAAGAAGCGCGCCGCAGACCCGTCAATCAATGACGTTGAGTAAATAGTAAGAAGTCCGCGCTCGACGCTAGTTTGCGAGCGCGGTTACATAACGCGACGCCTTTGCGGAGGATCGGGTAGTTCCGAGCGAAACATGAGCAAACGAGTATTACGAGGGATGCGCGCCGTAGTGACCGGCGCGTCTTCGGGGATCGGCCGAGAACTTGCGTTGGAGCTTGCTCGTAAAGGTTGTTCCGTTTGCGCTGTGGCGCGTCGTGAAAATCTCTTATCCGAGTTGCTGTCGGAGCTGAATTCGATACGCGAGTCGCTTTTTGCCGATTCGCCCGAACATTTCTGTATAGTAGGCGACGTCTGTTCTTCCGACGTGCGCGAAGAGGTCGTCGCGAAGACGGTAGAGCGCATGGGCGGTCTCGATCTGCTCGTCAATAACGCCGGCGCCGGCGCGACCGTCCCTATCGAAGATTCGTCCGACGACCTCGCGTGCGAGATGTTCGATCTCAACTTCTTTTCGCCGATGGAGTTAACGAAGCTCGCTTTGCCGGCGTTACGCGAGAGCGCGCGTAAAGGCTTGAAGCCGCTTGTTGTGAATCTCGCTTCGATCGTCGGGTTCCGCGGCACGCCTTATTTCGGCGTCTACGGCGCGGCGAAATCGGCGTTGTTGACGCTGACCGACGCGTGGCGCGCGGAATTGAGCGGCGTCGGGATCGATTTTCTTTCCGTTATGCCCGGTACGACCGCCACGCAATTCTTTGACGCGTTGCATGAAGACGAAGGTCGACCCGTCTTGCCTAAACATAAGGCCGCGACGAGTTCCGCTGTCGCAAAAGCGATCTTGAAAGCGGCGGAGAAGGGGAAACGCAGGATCGTTCCCGCCAACGCGCCCGCTAGTTTATTATATTTTGTCGAACGACTCTGTCCTAGTTTTGTCGACGAGGTCATGCGTCGCGCCGTCGTTCGATGAAGAACGAATAACGGACTATTCAGAGTATGAGTATCGATTATCATGTGCATACGGCGTTCAGCGACGACTCGCAATACGAGATGGAGCAAGTCGTTCGCGACGCTATCGACAAGGGCGTGGAAGAGCTTTGCTTTACCGACCACGTCGATTACGGCGTAAAATGGGACTGGACGGAAACGCCCGATCTTGAAGTCTTAGCGCGACGCAAGAGCGCGCCTAACGCGCCGAAGGGATTGGCGTCGCGTAACGTCGATTATCCTGAATATCAAAAGACGATAACGCGGTTGCAAAACGAATACGCCGGCAAGATACGCGTCAAGATGGGGATGGAATTTGGCGTGCAGCGCCACACGATCCCGCGCTACGAGACGTTGTTCAAAAAGTATCCGTTTGATTTCATTATCCTCTCCATACATCAAGTCGACGACCTCGAATTCTGGAGTCAAGATTTCCAACGCGGTAAGACGCAACGCGAGTATAACGAACGTTACTACGACGAACTGCTCTATGTTGTGCGTAATTTCCACGATTATAGCGTCTTAGGTCACATGGACATGATCGTGCGTTACGACAAGCAAGGTCGTTATCCTTTTGAGAACGTCAAAGATACGGTTGCCGAGATCTTGAAGACTGTCATAGCCGACGGTAAAGGTATCGAGGTGAACACGTCTTCTAAGCGTTACGGTTTGAACGACTTGACTCCCTCGCGCGATATCCTTCGACTCTATCGCGAGTTAGGCGGCAAGATCTTGACGATAGGAAGCGATAGTCACCGCTACGAACGGCTCGCGGCCGATATCGACTCGACTCACGAAGAATTGAAAGCGTTAGGTTTTACCGAGTTCTGTACGTTCGAGAAGATGGTTCCGACATTTAGAGCGTTGTGAGAGCGGTAGAAGATTTGCCGTACGAGCGCTTTCGTAAGATCGCGACGACGAAAAAGGTTGTAATATATATTGAAAAGCCCGAGCGTTATCTATGACGCTCGGGCTTTGGTATTTCTTGACGCGAGGGAAGCTCAACGCATATTCCATGCGGGGAACCATCGCGTATTCGGGTCTCTTGTCAGGTGGAGCTCGTTTTCAAGTCGGCGTTCTAAGTCGGGCAAGTGCGCCGCGCCGTAGAAGATCGCGATCTTGGTTTTACCGGCGTTGAGTTCAGAAACGGCGACTTTCATCGCTTCTTTATTACGAAGTTGTATCAACACGTTTTCTTTACCGCCGGCGTTGATCTTCTTCGACGCGTCGTCGATCTCGTCGAGCGCGCTTTGGAGCAGTTCCATCGCCATAAGGCGTCGCAGCGTGAGTCGACGGTCTTTGGAGACGAGCAGCGCGATCGCCCAACTCTCGAAAGTCGCGTCTTCGCCGGGGAAGAAACTCGAGAAGAACGCGTCGGAAACGAAGTTGAGCGCGTCGCCGTTGGTGAAAAGTTGGATAATGAAATCCTCGGCGTCCATATCGCCGCGACGGAGGTTGTCGGCGAGATAGTCGATACCGTCGATCTGGTAGACTAGTCCGAGCGCGCGACTCATATACATTTGAGAGAGCGAGACGATATTCAGCGGCGAGAAACTTGGCGAAGACTGCGATTCGCGTTCCGCGCGGATCGAGACCTTAGGGTCGACGCCTTTCGCGGAGATCAGTTCGAAAACGACAGTCTCATATTGCTTGAATTCGGCGTTGATGCTATCGTAATACGACTTCTCGGCAAGATGGATCGCGCCGACGAGGTCGACGGAGACTTCGCGCTCGACGCCCGTCTTATCTTTGTAGACGCCGGAGTAGCGAACGATCGATGTGTCAAGTTCGACGGGCAACCCGTTTTCTTTGACTAATCGGAACCAACGCGAGTCTTTTAAATTATCGGAATCGACGTCAGAATTGGACGAGTCAACGTTCTCTGTATTTTGTGATAAAACCGCGTTTTGCGTCGAATCGACAAGTTGTGTTTCCGACCCGTATAAAACGGTCAAAACTTCCGAATTATTGGGAAGGACAAGAAGTGAAAGTCCGACAAAAAAGAGAGACGCCATAACGGCGTTGCGGCGGAGGTATTGCGCTATGGTCTTCATGGGCGATTCCGATCGTTACAAGGATACGACGTTTGGTAGTTGGAGGTTCGCGTAAATTTAACTTTTGGGAAAAAAGGTAAGATTTAGGGGAACTAACAACGCGAAATTGTATCAAAATAAACGCCTCGTTGCAAGAATAGTTTAAAAACGAAACGTTGAATTTGTTTTAACTGTTTGATTTTAAAACAGTTAGAATATAAGTGAAACGACTTGCCGCCGTACGAGGTTTGAAACGAGAGTTTCGAACTTTTCAAAGCCTTGGTAATGAAACGCTCTATCTTGCGGTTCCCTTATAATCGTTGATAAGCGTAAACATTGCCGAGAGTGTGTGAATGAAGTTAAAGGGTGCATTTTACGCGACCTGCTTATTAAGACGACCGGAACAAAAAAAGAGTCGTTTTTTTATTGCGGAAATAGACTAGACCTGTGTTTCTGATTATATTAGAAATATTATGGGCTCGCTATATCCGCTTTGCGCGTTTAGAGTCCCCTTTTGGTAGAAATACAGAGCCGCTCTCGCGTCTGGACATGTCGACGCGGAGCAAAAATCGTTGAACGTTCAAAACGCGGTCGAACGACTTGACCGCGAGTCGTCGACGACTCGAATGCGGTCGAGGTTTCGGCTGCGCACGACTCGTTCGTAGACTTTGCGCCTCGATATTAACGACGTCGGTTACGGCGTGAAGTCGAACGCGATTTGAACTTGACGACGCGGAGTCGCGCCTTGCGCGAACTTGAATTTTAAGTTAGTTTTAAGGGTCAGGCAAAACCTATGTCACTATCGCGAAATAATAAAATTTGGGGCGTCGCTGAATCGTTGATGGAACGTTTCTCTAAGAAACGTCGCGCGAACGGCCGTGAGCAAAAGCCGACTAAATTGCATCTCGACCAATTGGAAGAACGTCAACTTTTGAGCTTGACGGTCGCGACCACGGAAAACCTGCTCGTCAATCCTAGCTGGCAAGATATCCGCGGCGATATTGCCGTCGATTCCAACCAAGCCGGCGACGTCGTCGTCGCTTGGACCGCCGCCGATCGTCTCGCTAATCCCGATTACGATCCGAGCGATCCTACGTCTTCGATGTATCTCCAAGACGCGAACGGCAAATTTGTCGAAGACCAAAACATCTACGCTCGTTACCTGACCGACGAAGTTCAGATCGTTACCATCCCGCAAGAATGCGTTCCGAACACGATGTTGGGTTCCGACGGCCAACAATATAACGCGGGCGAATACAAGCCGGTTACCGCCAAAGACGGTTGGTATCAAGTTACCGTCGTCGACGAAGAAGGCGTCGAATCTAAATTTGAAGTTCAAGGAACCGTCAATAAGACTTCCAAGATCCTTACCGACAACGACGGTAATACTTACGAAGTCGGTTCTTATGTCGCTTTGTCCAGCGGTTGGTACGAAGTTGAAAAGAACGGCGAAACGGTCGTTGTCGAAGGTTCTGTCGTTCAAGCCGGTTCGTTCGATCTGCTCTATAACGCTAACGAATCTCAACGTCTTTCTATCTTCAGCTCTACCGTTACGCGCGGCGAAGACGACGTCTACAAGACCTCGAACTCCGTCTCTTGCTTCTACATCGGTCTGTATGCCGAAAACGAATTGACTTGGGTCCTCTTCAAGTACGACGCCAACCTTCTTCCCGGCGACAACGCCGCGAATCTGCAAGCCGCTATCCGCGGTATTCCCGGCGGCGAATACAAAGAAGTTACCGTCAACGCTTACAGCGAGACCGACTACGATATCACGTTCAACGGCGAAAACTGGGCCGGTTACGACCTTCCCGATATCCGCGTCTCGAACAACTACTACAGCGATATCACGAGCTTGATCGATATGTTCAAGTCGAGCAGCTTCGATATCACCGATCTGAGCGGCTGCACCGTTTTCCAACGCCTGATCCTCCGCGATCTGTTCGGAAACAAGTACACCTCGAATATCTCCAATATTATCAATACTTCCGGCCGCGGCGAGATCGTTCGTCAACTCCAGATCGCTCGCGATACGGTTACCGATAATCTGACGAGCGCCGTCGTTACCACCGTTGGCGACGTCCAATCCATTACTTCGTACAACGCGAAGGGCAATAAGGTCGGTATCGTCGTCGATTCCGATCCTTACGTCACCGCTCAAAACATCCAAAACGCGTTCAATAACGCCGCTAGCGAAGCCGTTCTTTACGCGCCTATTACCCGCGGTTACGAATACAACGAAAAGACCCACCGCTACGAATACACCAGCGAACCTACGCAAGCGTATTCTTCCGATCAGTCTTACGGCTCTATGCAAGACCCGATCAAGGCGATCGAAGTCAAAGTCGAGCCGGTCCCGGGCACGACGAACCAATTCCAGATCACGTTCACCGGCGCTTCCGGTCTGACCGACCAAGATTCTCTTATCGTCTCCGCCGCCACGAGCGCTACGAAGAGCGGTAAGACCTACGCTTACACCGACGTCGTTCGTCAAAACGTCCGCACCGGCGCTTACGAATACACCGGCTCCTATGATTACGACGTCGATACCGCGACGATCACCGTCAAGGAATGCAGCCCCGTCTTCCGCGTCAACCAAGCCGAAGTCGCTAGCTTCGTCGTCGACGCCGACGGCGACGTTGTCGTCGACCGTTGGGGCGACCCCGTCGTCAACGGCACGGGCCGCACGGATCAATCTCGTCCGTCTGTCGCCGTCAGCAACGACGGTTCCTTCGTCGTCGCGTGGGTCAACCAAAACGCCGACTCGCTGCAACCCTATAACAGCACGGATATTCACGCTCGTCGCTTCACGGTCCAAGGCTATCTCCCCGTCGAAGGCGAAGGCGGCTACGATCCTGAGTACCAAGTCAAGTTCTACGACAACGGCACGACCGACGGCATGCTCGGCTATCAACCCCCCGAGACCGCTTTCGACACGACGTTCGCCTCCGATCCTTACTCGATCAACGCGAATTCTTCCGTCAAGGTCCAATGCGTCGCGCCGGTCGCCGACGAATTCGTCGTCAACGCTTCGTTGAACGGCATTCAGACTGATCCTACGATCTCCGCCGACAGCGACGGCAACTTCATCGTCGCCTGGACTTATATCGCGCAAGACAACAGTTACTTTGGCGGTATCTACGGTCGTCAATTCAATAACGAAGCGCAACCCGTCACCGGCGATATCACGTTCGCGAGCAGCCAAGTCAGCTCTCACTACTACGGTCCCGCGCACGCCGCTATGTCCGCCAACGGCTTCTCCGTCGTCACGTGGAACTACGGTACGGAATTCTATCAATCCGTCCTCGAACCGTACAGCGACGTCTTCATTCTCGACGGCGAAGCTATTGCCGACAACGCTTACGGCTCCAGCGTCGCGTTCGACTATAACAACCGTTACGCCATCGCTTACACGCAAGAGGAAGAAGGCGGCGTCGGCGGTACGGAATCCTTGCCGGTCACCAATTCGTATATCACGATCTACGAGATCAACGAACTCGAAGTTGAAGATGAAGCCGAAGATATCTTCGCGACCGATTCTAGCAACACGATCAACAACAATACGAATAACAACAATAACAACCAAAATAACCAAAACAACAACCAGAACGCTACGAACGATAACGTGAATCTGGCTGTTGGTCGTCGTGAAGTTAGCGAACGCTACGAAGCGACGCAGATCCTTGGCGAAACGATCGTCAACGCGGTCACGGTCCAAGATCAAGGCAAACCGTCCGTTGGTCTCGACGCCGACGGCGACGTCTTCGTCGCTTATCAAGGCTTCGGTCTGGATATCCAATCCGTGACCGCCGCCAACATGGCGCCCGAAAAGTTGTATTCTTCTAATCCGGACGACCTCTTCATCCAACTCAAGTGGTCCGATTTCGAAAACAACAACTTGGCGTATAAGCACAAGCAATTCTATCGCGGCAACAAGTACTCCTACGAGGACAAGAACGCCGACCTCATCTCCTTCATCCAAATGGCTTTGGGTTGGGGTTACGACGAGTACGGCAACTTCACCGACAACGGCGGTACGGCGATCTATCAAGCGCATAACTACGACTGCATCGACGCCGACAGCTATATCCGTTACTTCCTCTCCGTCGCTCAGAAGGAAGGCGCCGACGCCGAACAATTGACTCGGTTGGACGCGCTTCTTGAAACGCTCCTCGCGCCTCTGCGCAACAACGGTTACGACGTCAGCTTCGTCAACTACGGCCAGACCGTCTACGGCGATTCCGTCGCTACCAACAATAATAACAATAACAACAATAACAATAATAACCAAAACGCGACGAACGCCGCCTCTAACGCGCTGATCACCGACGCTACGGTTATTTCCGGCGTCGTCAGCAGCTATCGCAACGGCTCGAACGCGTGCTTCTACGTCTCCATGCCGACGATGTACGTCGCTTCCGGCACGTTGGCGTTCAATATCGGTATCAAGACCGCTACCGACAACACCACGACGAACGCCGATACCTGCGAAACGGTCTCGTTCCCCATCAACGACTACTTCAAAGACGGTTTCCTCAACGATCCGGAAGGCATGGTCGAAGCCATGTCCACCAAGTTGAAGTCGCTTACGATCTGCGACGGCAACGAAGACTGCTTCGTCGTTCGCCTTGTTACGCTCGACGAGATCGACTTCTACAAGGGCACGATCGGCGAGATCGATCTTGACGTCGACCAATTCCGTTACACCTACGCCTACACTGAAGAAGGCGTCGAATACTACGGCATGCGCACGATCGACGGCTTCGTCGCGTTGCAGATCACCGCTCAAAGCTCGTTGCACGACACCCCGTTGTACATCGCGCTCGACGCCGACGCCACGACGTTGAAGCTCTCCGATCAACCGGTCGATTCGGTCGATTACGCCGAACACCTCGGCCTCTTCGTCGAACGCGAAGGTTCTCTTGGCAACCTCCAAACCAACTCGCACGTCGCGAACACCTCCAACGGCGACGTCGTCGTTGTCTGGGGTATGCAACAAGACTCCACCGCGCAAAACCGCAACGACTTGTACCCGAGCATCGGCAACTCGCTCGATACCGGTTACTCTCACATTTACCTCCGCTCGTTCAAGGAAAACACCGACAACGCCGGTCCGATCGTCACGAACGTCTCCTTGCCGAACGGCGAAAAGGTCGACGACAACCAAACGGTCACTTCCGCCGTCAAAGATATCGTCGTCTCCTTCAGCGAAGATATGCTCACGCTCTTCGACGCTGAAAACGCCGCGACCGCGCAAGACGCTTCTTATATCAAGTTGCACGCCGTCGATAACCCCGCGAACTGGTACCTGCTCCAAGACGGCGTTATCGTCGCCGGCGCGATCGAAAGCATTACCTACGGCCTGAACGCGTCCGAACAACTCGCTCGCGATACCGTCGACGAAAACGGTAACCCGGTCGAACAGATCAACTTCAGCGACCTCGCTTACGGCACGAACCGTTACGAAGCGGTCATCCACTTCGCGGACGGCTTCGAACCGGACGACGGCAACTACACGCTCGTCTGCTCCGCCATGGTCCAAGACGCGGCTCGTAACGCGATCTACAGCCAAGGTTACGCGCAAGACGGCAGCGCCGCCGGTTACGACGGTAAAGACTTCATGCTCGACTTCAGCGTTATCCGCCTGAACGAAGCGCTTGGTTTCGAATACTCCGACACGTTCCGCTACAACGACTACATTCCGGTCACGTACGTCAACGACACGGTCGTCAAGGGCGAAGACGGCAATCAATACGAGTTCGATCACGAAACGCTTGCCACCGGCGAAACGCTCAAGCAAGTTACTCGTTCCTCGATCCTCGACGATTCCAGCGACGTCGGTCCTAACACCGCGCAAGCCGTCGCCTCCAACGCCAACGGCGATTACGTCGTCGTCTGGACGGAAGAAGTCAAGACTGAAAACAGCGACGGCAGCTACTCCGTCACGAAGACCGTCTACGCTCGCACCTACCGCGCGTTGTACATCGTCGACGCCGAAGGCACGCGTACGCAAGTCATTGAAGATAACCAAGGCGTTATCATCAACGTCTACGAATCTGTCGGCAAGTACGACAAGTACGGTAAAGAGATCCCGACGAACGGTCAATACACGTTCACCGATCCTCGCCAAGCGTCCGTCGCGATGGACGACAAGGGCGAATTCGTCGTCGTTTGGGATATGCGCACGTTCGGCGAAGGCGAAGACGGCAGCCGCGACGTTTACATGGCGAAATACGCCTTCAACGGCGGCCAAATGGCGATCAACGGCAACAAGACCACGCCTGTTCGCGCCAACGTCGAGACCGACGATCATCAACAATACGCCGCGGTCGCTATGGACTCCGACGGCGATATCGTCGTCGTTTGGGAAAGCCACGAACAAGACGGCAGCGGTTGGGGTATCTACGGTCGCCGCTTCGTGACCAACGGTCTCTCCTACGGCTACCAAAACACGATCCAAGTCGTCCAACTCGTCGGCACGCCCAATATCCAAGGCGACGTGTTGACGTTAGACGGCTCTGTCAACGGAAAAGATTACTCCGTTACGATCCCGCTTTCCGTCGAAATGAAAGCGAACATGAAGAACCTCAAGAACGCGCTTGTTAACACGGGGCTCTTCACCGAAAAAGATATCGAAGTTTCCGTCAGCTCCGCCGGCGAGATCACGATCGAATACAAGGGCAAGTACACCGCCACTTACGTCGATATGCTCGAAGCTTCGACGAACAACGACAAGTTGCTCGTCAACGTCGCGATGCGTCAGATCGGCGTCGAAGGCGTCGAATTCGCCGTCAACGAAACGACTGAAAACAACCAACGCTTTGCCGCGATCGGCATGGAACCGGACGGCTCCTTCGTCGTTTCCTGGACTTCTTGGGGCCAAGACAACGACTCCGAGATCGAAAGCAATATCTACGCTCGTAAGTTCGCTTCGAACCACGTCGTTTCCTCCTCTCTCGGCTCTATTGAAGAAATGACCGAAGCGAAGATCGACGGCGGCGTCATTGGCGCGGGCACGGTCGGTAACGAGACTTCCAAGGTCATCACGACCGACGATATCAACTATCACGAAGTCTACGCGGGTCAAGGCTACGAATCCGTCTGTATGATCACGGTCGGCGACGTCGACGTTAACAACCAAGGCGGCAACAACAATAATAACAACAACGGCCAAGGCGGCGCCGGCGCCGGCGCCGGTGAAGACGAAGCTATCGGTACCGGTTCGTTGTTGACCTCTCGTTGGCACGTCCTCACCGCCGCGCACGTTGTTTGCGACGCTAACGGCGCTCCGGTCGATCCGGATGAAGAAGACGTCTACGTCACGTTCGAGACCGCGTCGGGCACGGTCCGCATCCGCGTCGCCGAGATCTACGTCCATCCGACGTACGCCGGCGATCCTACGGACAACCAAGTCGACTTGGCCGTCTTGGTCCTCGCGTCCGCCGCTCCGTCCGCGTTGAAGGGTTACGATCTCTACACCGGCAATAGCGAAGTTGGTCAAACGATCACGTTCGTTGGTTACGGCGTCTACGGCGACGTTGAAGACGACGAAGACGAGATCGCCAACCGCCGTTACGGCGCTAAGCACGAAGGTCAAAACGTCTACGAATTGACCGGCGCTAACTTCGACGAAGCGGGCAACCCGAACACGTTGGTCTACGACTTCGACGACGGCACCTACGCTAACGACTACCTCGGCAACTACTACGGTATCCGCAACCTCGGTCTTGGCGACAAAGAGGCGATCACGGCACCCGGCGACTCCGGTAGCCCGAGCTTCATCAACGGCCAGATCGCCGGCGTTTGCTCGTACGGTTCCGACTTCGACGGCGACAATTCGTTCGGCCCCGGCAACTACCAAGTCGACGTCCGCGTCTCCGCTTATGTCGATTGGATCAACTCCGTTATCCTCAGCGGTCTCGGCGACGAATTCCTCGTCAACACCGACTACGATATCTTCTACGATCCGGCCGACGATAACGCGAACAACAATAATAATAACAACAATAACAACAACCAAAACGCCGACGGCGACGAAGAATACGAAGACTTCTGGCAAAAGGGTTCGCAAATGTGGTCCAGCGTCGCGATGGACGGCGAAGGCAACTTCGTCGTTACGTGGACCGGCTACAACCAAGACGGCAACGGCGACGCGCTTACCGGCTCGTCCAACAACGGTCTTGGCGGCGTCTTCATGCGCGTCTTCCGCAGCGACGCCGAAACTGCCGAGATCGCTTCGTCGAAGGTCTATCAAGTCAACGACTTCACGGCCTACGACCAAGTCCACTCGCAAGTCGCTATGGCTGTTAACGGCAACTTCGTCGTCGCGTACGAAAGCTACCAAGATCCGACCAACGAAGAAAACTCCGACATGGTCGACAACTTCGGTATCTACGCTCGTCGCTACGCGTTGACCGCGCATCGCACCGAAGTTATTACGGAAACGACCAATAATAACAACAATAACAATAATAATAACAACAATAACAACGCGACGAACGAAACGATCACGTATGAGACTACTTACAGTCTCGACGAGATCGGCAACGAATTCCGCGTCTCGCGTTTCAACCCGTTTGACGCTAACGCCGACGACGCCGACCAACTCGGCGTCTCCGTCGCCGTCGACGCCAACGGCGATATGGTCTTCGTCTGGACCGACCTGTCTTACCCGAACACCGACGATACGAACGTCGAATCCGTCGTCTGCATGCGCTCCATCGCGCTGCCGAAAGACACGACTCCTCCGTACGTCGTTCGCGCTAACGCGGTCTATCCCGACGCCGAAGGCGATATCAACCAAGTTTCGCTGTACGCCAACTCCGTCACGTTCGCGTCCGGTCACGGCCCGACCTCTTTGGTCTACTCGTTCAGCGAATACATGTACACCGCGCAAATGAACGCGGATATCAAGAACGACGTCTTCGATCCGGAAGAGAAGTACAACGACGACTACTCTTACCTCGCGAACCGCAATCTTGAAAACAAAGACGTCAAGAGCGTCATCGATTTCAACGACTGGACGTTCACGAAGGACGGTTACAACGTCACCTCCACCTACATCTACGATATCATCTACGGCTACAACGCCTCGACGAAGGTCGACGATTATCTCCGCTCCAAGGGCGAAGATCCGGCCGACTTCTACACCGTCGCCGATCCGAAGTACGCCACTGATTCGTACGAATTGGTCATCCTGTTCAAGCAAGTCTTGCCTGATGGCTCCTACGTCTTGACGTTGTCCGACAAGGTCACCGACGCTTGCGGTAAGAACAACCTCGACGGCGATTACGACGGCGTCGCGGGCGGTTCCTTCTCCGTTCGCTTCACGGTCGGCGTGCCTTCCATCGGTATTGACGATCCTTACATTCCGCAACGCGATAACGAAGCGTTCACCGGCCAATTCGGCGGTGAAGGCGAACCGGTCGTCGTTTCGAACTCCGAAGGCTTCATCATCGTCACCGAACAACAAGTTCTGTACGATCTGACCCCCGCTAACGGCAACGGCGGCAATAACAATAACAACAACAATAATAATAACAATAACAACGGCGGAACGCTTACCGGCAACGAAGTTTACGGTTATTACAACACTGTTGTTGTCGACGGCACGACCTATCGTATCGAATCTGATATCGTCATGCGCAGCTTCAATGCCGACGGCAGCCCCAACGGCGTCGAAGTCCGCGTCAACCCCTATAACACGGGCAACCAGATCGATCCTGATATCGCGCTTACCGAAAGCGGAAGTTACGTCGTCGTTTGGAACGGCGAAAGCGAAGAAGCTCTCAACGGTATCTGCGCTCGCTTCTATCCCGGCGGCGTCGCTCAAAAGACGCAAGTCCAGATCGCGGGCGAACACGGCACTCGTTGCTGGGATCCCGACGTCTGCATCAACGAAGCTACCGGCCTCGTCCTTATCACTTGGTTGCAAGGTTCGAAGGATAATCCGAACAAGTCCGACGAAATGTACGGCCGCTTCTACGACCTGAACGGCAACGCCAAGGGCGCCGCCTTCAAGATCATCAACGAAAAAGAAACGATGTCGATCGAAAAGTTCGACGTCGCCAGCATCACCGTCGACGGCCAAATGCAATACGTCGTCGTCTTCGAAGCTTACGTTGAAGCGACCAAGTCGTTCGAGATCTTCCAAAAGACCGTTACGGCTCGCGAAAACCAAGGGTTCTACTCCGTCGCCGACGGTACGATCTCCCAAGTCAACCAATCGACTTATCGCGGCCAATACGATCCGCAGATCTCCACCAACCAAGAGACCGGCGAATACTACATCACTTGGGTCTCCGACCATATCAGCGCGAACGGCGCCGATATCTACGCTCGTCGCTACGACGCCTACGGCAACTCCTTGCCGTTCCTCGGCACGACGAATGAAGCTATCGTCAACACGATCGTCAAGAACGTTCAAGGCGCGCCTAGCGTCTCCTGCAACAACGACGGCGTCGTCTTCGCGTGGGAATCCTACGACGCGGAAGAATTCAACTACGATTCTTCCACCGAAGTTAAGGAAGAAAAGCACGACTACGGCGTGGCTGTTCGCGTCTTCAACAACATGGGCATGCCCGTCTACATCGACGGCTACGTCTATGAGACGATCGACGGTATCAAGCAAGTCGTTCCGCGCCAACTTGGTCAACAACTCAAGGCGAATGAAGGCGAATTCATCATCAACACGACGACCGCGGGCAACCAATTCGCTCCGTCCGTCTCGATGTTCGATTGGGACGCCTCCACCGTCTCCGACTACAAAGTTCCTCGCTTCGTAGTCGCGTGGGCCGGTCCGAACCCCGGCGCCGGTGAAGAGATCGAAGACGATCAAAACACCACCACGAACAACAATAACAATAATAACAACAACAATAACAACAATAACCAAAACGCCGCGCAGAACCAGACCGGTTACATTGGTCCTTACGCCGTCTACTACAAGTACGTCGCGACCAACGCCACCGTAGGCAGCAACGCTGAGATCTCGATCTCCTCGAAGTCTTATCGCTTCTCCACCGATTCCGCGACCGAGACCTCCAACGGTTTCTATCGCCCGATCGGCACGCTCGCCGAAACGGTCGCCGCCGTCAAGGCCGCCGCCGACGACGCCGATCCGACCGTCGTCACGATCGACGGTACCGCCGGCGACGATACCATCGTCGTCGCGACCAAGGGCGGCAAGATCGTCTCCGTCACGGTCAACGGCCAAAAGACCAACGTCGCTTCTTCCGTCGAAGCCGTCTACGTCAACGGCGGCGCGGGCAACGATACCGTCGTCTACGAAGGTACCGGTAAAGAGACTGCGACGGTCAACGTCTCCACCGGCTCCGCCTCGATCGTCGGCAAACAAGCGCTCGTTATCGACGGCGTTGAAAAAGTCGACGCCAAGTCCGTCGGCGCGGTCAAGCTCAACGCCTCCGCCGCTACCGATTCCGTCGAAATGGCCGCCGGACAAGTCGCCGCTAGCAACGCGACCGGCTTCGTCTTCAACGCGACCGGCGTCGCCGAGATCGTCGCCAACGGCGGCGGTAAAGCGCTCGTCGTCATGACCGGTTCCGCCGCTAACGACGTCTTGGTCGCTAGCAACGCCGCGGTCGTCCTCTCCGGAGACGACTACAAGTTGCAAGCGAACAACTTCGCGTCCGTCAGCGTCGACGCCGGCCTCGGAGTCAACTCCGCCACGTTCACCGGCGTTACGAACTTGACCGCCTCCGAATCCGCGTTGATCGCCGCGACTAGCGTCCAATCGATCGTCGCTATCGGGTTCGAACAAGTCGACGTCCAAGGCAACGGTTCCGCGTCCGCTAACGTCTACGGCACTCGCAAGGATGACTCCGTTGTCTCCGACGCTCAATCCGTCAAGATGGAATACTCCACCGGCTCTAAGCTCAACTTGACCGGCTTCGCCAACGTCGATATCGACGGCCGCGGCGGCGACGACTCCGCCGTCCTGTTGGTCGGCAACGGTCTCAACGTCTTCGACGGCGCGCTCAACAGCGCCACGCTGACGAACGGTTCGTACACTCGCGCCTTGGCCAACTTCTCGAAGGTCAGCGTCGCGGGCAACACCGACGAAAACGTCAAGTCCAGCTTGGTCGCCACGTTGCACGACTCCGCTCGCGACGACGCTTTCGCCGCTTACGGCGATTCCGTCACCATGGACGTCGACGGCGAACGCCTCTACTCCGTCTTTGCCGCCGACCAAGTCGAAGTCAAGTTCGACCTGTTCAAGGGCGAAGATACGCTCGACGAAGCCGACGCTATCGACTTCATCTTCTCCACCAACTGGGAAGAATGAGATCCTAGCGCGACAACATAACGCGTGTTGTTAAATAGAGATCCCCGAGAACCTTCGCGGTCCTCGGGGATTTTTTTTCAGAAAGAAGAACGGACTGCGAACCGGCGCGCGTACCTCGACGGACGTTTTGTCAGCAAAGCGAAGGCGCGATACGCGAATAGTTGTTTTTGTTCTCTTGTGCGGATTGTGAAGAAAAAATCAATATTTTTGACGCCCTATTGACCTAGACGCTTAAAAATTGTAAAATTAGGGTAGTTTTTTCTCAAGAGCTAGTTTTGGAGAAAAGCGGACATATTGGCGTCTCGAACTCGTTTCGGCGCCGAGTTTGCTTAATTTCCTTAGCAGGGAGTCGTAAAGATACCCGGAGAATAAATGGAAGTCGAATCGTTTCAAGTGGTTCGACCTTGTTAGGCGCCTAGAAGAAGAAAATTTAATACAATGGATTTACAAGATTCCCTAGACGGAGTGAGCAACTTTTTCGGTTCGATTTCTCGTTGGATGGAGAACTCGATCACCGCGATGTTCGGTTCTAACAATGAACGCGAATTAAAGCGCATTGCTCCTCGCGTGGCTAGGATCAACGAGTTGGAACCGACGTACCAAGCGATGAGCGACGAAGAACTGCGCAACCAGACGGTTCTTTTCCGCAAACGCTTAGCCGCCGGCGAAACTCTTGACGATATTCTCGAAGAAGCGTTCGCGGTATGCCGCGAAGCGAGCCGACGTACTATCGGTTTGCGACACTACGACGTTCAGCTGATCGGCGGTATGGCGCTTCATGAAGGTAAGATCGCCGAAATGATGACCGGTGAAGGTAAAACGCTCGTCGCTACTTTGCCCGCGTATTTGAACGCGTTGGAAGGCAAGGGCGTGCACGTCGTTACCGTCAACGACTATCTCGCGCGACGCGATATGGAATGGATGGGCCCCGTCTATATGTCCTTGGGTTTGACCGTCGGGTCGATCCAGAGCAATATGTCGACGTTGGACCGCCAACACGCGTATAACTGCGATATTACCTACGGTACGAACAACGAATACGGGTTCGACTATCTGCGCGACAACATGCGTTACGCTCGTCGCGGCGACGAAAACTTCCCGTCCGACGCGCAACAATCGCAAGGGCGTTTGCATTACGCCATCATCGACGAAGTCGACAACATCTTGATCGACGAAGCGCGTACCCCGTTGATCATCGCCGGACCCGCTCACGACGACGTCTCGAAATACCGCGCCGCTAACGCGATCGCCGTTCAACTCGTTAAAGACGTCGACTTCAAGGTCGACGAAAAAGATCACACGACCAACCTCACCGACGAAGGCGTTCGTCGCGCCGAGCGTCTGGCGGGCGTGGAGAGCTTCTACACCGTCGGCAATATGCATTGGCCGCACCTGATCGACAACGCGTTGAAGGCGCACTATCTGTATAAGAAAGACGTCAACTACGTCATCAAGAACGGCGAGATCGTCATCGTCGACGACTTCACCGGTCGTCTGATGGAAGGCCGTACTTGGAGCGACGGGCTGCATCAAGCCGTCGAAGCGAAAGAAAACGTCAAGGTCAAAGAAGAGAACCAAACTCTCGCGACGATCACGTTGCAGAACTTCTTCAAGCTCTACGACAAGATCGGCGGTATGACCGGTACGGCGTTGACCGAAGCGAGCGAATTCTGGAAGATCTACAAGCTCGACGTTCTCGCTATTCCGCCGAACCGTCCCGTCCAACGCAAGACGATGCCCGACTTCATCTATCGTACCGAAGCCGAGAAATACAACGCCGTCGTCGACGAGATCGAACGCGTTCATAAGTGGGACGAATTGGTCGACGACCAAGACAACCACTATCTCGGTCTTATCAAGAAGGAAACGGAAGACGAGATCGAATTCCAAGAAAAAGGCGAACGCGACGTCAAGCGCGTTCCGCGCAACCGCATCAAGGACGTTCGCAAGAAGGGTCGCCCGATCCTCGTCGGCACCGTCTCTATTCAAAAGAGCGAACTTATCTCGACGAAACTGGCGCAACGCGGGATCAAGCACCAAGTCTTGAACGCTAAGCCGGAAAACGTCGGACGCGAATCCGAGATCGTCGCGCAAGCCGGTCGTCTCAACGCCGTTACGATCGCCACGAATATGGCGGGCCGCGGTACCGACATCATCCTCGGCGGTAATCCCGAAACGCTCGCGTGGTCTATCTTCCAAACGAAGTACCCCACGCGTCTCGACGTTCCGCAAGACGAATGGAAACAATGCGTTGAAGAGATCGAACAACGCGAACACATGAAAGCCGAAGGCGAACTCGTTCGCTCGATGGGCGGTCTCCACATCATCGGCACGGAACGCCACGAAGCGCGTCGTATCGACTTGCAGCTTATCGGACGTTGCGGTCGTCAAGGCGACCCCGGCGAAGCGCGTTTCTACCTCTCCCTCGAAGACGACCTCGTTCGTATCTTCGCGGGCGACTGGGTCAAGAACCTGCTCACGCGTCTCGGTATGGAAGACGGTCAAGCTATCGAGAGCCCGATGGTCACGCGTCGTATCGAAGGCGCGCAGAAGAAGCGCGAAGAATTCAACTTCGATATTCGTAAGAACCTGCTCGAATACGACGAAGTTATGGACATGCAACGCAAGCGCGTCTATTCCTATCGTCAACGCATTCTCGACGGCGGCAATACCAAAGACTTCGTCATGCAGATGATCGAATCGCAGTTGGAACGCCACCTGTCGGAATTCCTTTCCGCGAACTACGGCGCGGAAGCTTACGCCGCTTACGCCGCGCGTCAGCTCAACGTCGAATTCGAAGCGAAGAACTTCCGCGCGATGAACGCCGGAGAAGCCGCGGAATACGCGATCTCTCACGCGCGTCATATGTCGGAAGCCGCCGTTCTCGACGCCGTTGAAGAGAACTTGAACGAAGACTCGCCCGAAGAAGAATGGAACTGGCAAGCGTTGGCGAAAGCCGCTAACGCGCGTTGGCGAACCACGTTGCGCGACGTCGATCTGAAGAAGGTCGGACGCGATAAGGTCGCCGACTTCCTGCTTGAAAAAGTCGAAGCGTTCTGCGACAACGCCAACCTCTCCGCCGGCGCCCCGCTGATGGAACCTAACTACGGCGTTCGCGTCGCGTGTCGTTGGCTCCGCGATAAGTTTGGCGTCATTATCGACGACCAAGAAGCCGTCAATATGGACACGGACGAATTTGTCGCGTTGGCGCGTCAAAAGACGATCGACGGTTATCTTGAACGCGAAGCGCGCTTCCCGGTCCTCGCCGGTCTTGCGCACTTCACGATCCGCGATCAAAACGGCAAGCGTTACGACCGCGAAGGCGTCGCGATGTGGGCTTCTCAACGTCTTGGCGTCCAACTTGACGTCGAAGACCTGAAGAACAAGCAACGCCGCGAGATCGAAGAAGAACTCTTCGCCGTCAGTCGCGAGGCTTGCAAGCGCGTCGCGCCTTACTACGAAGATATGCGCAAGCTCTTGCGCGCGTTGTTCGAAGCCGAAAGCGTCGATATCGACACGCTTCGCGCGAAACGCGAAGAAAAGATCGCGCGTAACGACCGTATCACGACGAGCGATATCCGTAAGATCCGCAAGGATTCCGCGGAACTCAAGAAGCTCTGCGATTGGCTCAACGAAGCGTTGGATCAACATCTCACGGTCGAAGAACTCTCCGATTGGGACGTCTTGCTGCTTGAAAACCGCGTGGAATCGATCATCGAGAGCCGCTTCAACTCCGAGATGCGCAAGGTCGAGCGTTCGCTCATCCTCGGTATCTTGGACGCCTCTTGGAAAGAACACCTCCTCGTTATGGACCACTTGAAGTCGAGCGTCGGGTTCCGCGGTTACGCGCAAGTCGACCCGAAAGTCGAGTACAAACGCGAAGGTATGCGCATCTTCGACGCGATGTGGGACGGCGTTTTTGAACGCGTTACCGACTACGTCTATCGTATCGAGCAACTGGATGAAAACTTCATCGGTTCCACTTGGTCCGCCGCCAATCTGCCGAACGCCGCGACTCGCCCGCAACAACAGAGCGTCTCGCCCGACGTCGACGATACGCGTCGTCAACAAGAGGAAGCTATCGAAGCGAGCAAGGGCGCCAAGGTCGAAACGTTCCGTAATAAGACCCCGAAGATCGGTCCGAACGAACCCTGTCCGTGCGGTAGCGGAAAGAAATACAAGAAGTGCTGCGGCAAGAAAGCGTGAGCTTCTCTTAACGCGTTGAAATAAAATAAGAAACGTCGTTGCGATGACATTCGCGACGGCGTTTTTTTTATTGCCGGAAAAACGACGCGCTCGCGCGCGTTCTTTGACGCTCCGCGAGGGGGGGAGGCGGACAAAAAAAGAATGCGAAATAACCGTGTTTTTGTGGCTTAAAACGCGGTTTTTGCTTGTCTTGGAGGCGAAAATATGGTATAATATGGATAAGGAAACGCGATAACGGCAAAATTTGAGCCCTTAGCGCGTCAAGTCGGTTTTGACTGCCGACTTGACCGAATGCGAGCTTGACGTAAGGCTCGCGAACCTCTTGAAGCAAACGCGCGACGCGAACGGCTTCCAATTAAACTCAGCGAAGGAGAATTCCCTTGGCGGACGATAACTACGATTCCGACAACCCGGAAGATCGCAACGACGATCTTAATAACGACGATCTTAACGCCGACGATATCAACGACGACGAATTAGACGCGGAAGAAAGCGCTGCGCGCGATCCTAACGATCGCCCTCTACGCCCTATCATCAACGCTAACGGGCAAATGATCCTTCCCGACGGCTCGAAGCTTGTTCAGCTTCCTATCGAAGACGAATTGAAGGGTAGTTACCTGACCTACGCGATGAGCGTTATCGTCAGCCGCGCTATTCCCGACGTTCGCGACGGTCTCAAACCGTCTCAACGCCGTATTCTCGTCGCGATGAACGACTTGGGCGTCGGTCCGCACTGCCAACGCGTCAAATGCGCGAAGATTTCCGGCGACGCCAGCGGTAATTATCACCCGCACGGCGAAGCCATTATCTACCCGACGCTCGTGCGTATGGCGCAAGACTGGAATATGCGTCACGTCCTCGTCGACAAGCAAGGGAACTTCGGTTCGATCGCCGGTCTGCCCCCCGCCGCTATGCGTTATACGGAAGCGCGTCTTTCCGGCATGGCTATGGCGATGTTGGAAGACCTGAACCTCGACGCGGTCGATTTCGTTCCGACGTACGACGAAACGCGTATGGAACCGACCGTTCTACCCGCGAAGGTCCCGAACTTGCTCGTCAACGGCGCGAACGGTATCGCGGTCGGTATGATGACGAGTATTCCCCCGCACAACCTCGGCGAAGTTTGCGACGCCGCCGTCGCGATGATCGACGATCCCGACGTCTCGCCGTTCGACCTGCTGCGCTTGTGCCCCGGTCCCGACTTCCCGACCGGCGGCGTGATCTGCGGCGCGCAAGGTATCCGCCGCGCTTATCTTACCGGCCGCGGCAACGTCGTCGTCCGCGCGAGAACGCGCATCGAGGAGATCAAGAAGGGCAAGACTGTTCGTCATCGCATCATCGTCTCCGAGATCCCGTATCAACAAGCGCGCGACCGTATCGAAGAAAAGATCGCCGAGATGATCGGGGAAGGTCGTATCGACGGCGTTTCGACGATCCGCAACGAATCCGACCTCAAAGAACCGGTCCGCTTGGTCTTGGAGCTCAAACAGGGAACGGACCCGAACGTCGTTCTCAATCAGCTGTATCAATTCACGCCGCTGCAAGACACGTTCTCGATCATCCTGCTCGCGTTGGTCGACGGTAAGCCGCGCATTATGACGTTCAAGGAACTGTTGGCGGAATTCTTACGCCATCGTCGTTCCGTGGTTCGTCGCCGCACGACTTTCTTGCTCAATAAAGCGGTCAAGCGCAACCATACCGTCGAAGGCTTGCTCATCGCGCACGCCAATATCGACGAAGTCATCCGCACGATCCGCACGTCTCCGAACCAATTCGAGGCGAAGCAGCGCTTGATGAAGATCCAGTGCCCCGCCGCGTTGCTCGAACGCTGCTTAGGCGCCGGATTTGAGTCGTTCCAACAAATGCGCGGCGTTCAAGAATCCTACACGCTGACTCCCGTTCAAGCGGACTCCATCTTGAAGATGACGCTCGGACAATTAGTCAATCTCGAACAACAGAAGTTGGCCGACGAATACAACGCGTTGCTCGAAAGTATCGCCGAGTATCGTCGCATTCTCTCCGACGAGAAGAACATCCTCGCTATCATTCGCGAAGAATTGCTCGACGTCAAATCGAAGTACGCCGACAAGCGTCGCACCGAGATCATTCAGGAAGAGATCGTCAAGATCGACGACGAAAATCTCATTCCGGAAGAGACGATGGTCGTTACGATCACGAACGACGGCTATATCAAGCGCACGCCGTTGTATGAATACAAAGCGCAAAGTCGTTCCGCGCAAGGAAATAGAGGCGCGAAAAAAGAAGACGACGTCGCCGTCTGCGATATGTATGTCGCGAGCACGCACGACTACATGCTCTTCTTCACGAACCTTGGTAAAGTCTATTGGCGCAAGGTCTACGCGATCCAATGCGCGTCGCGCACGGCTAAGGGGCAATCGATCTTCCGCTTGTTAGACAGTCGCCTTAAGCACAAGGCCGGCCAGACTATCGAACGCGTCGTCAACTGCTTGCCGGTCGCCGCGGAAGACTTCAAGAAGGAAGGCGCGTACCTCTTCTTCGCCACGCGCGAAGGCGTCGTTAAGAAGACCCCGTTGTCGGCGTTCGCGCGTCCGAACAAGGCGGGCTTACGCGCGTTGACGTTGCGCGGCGGTTCCGACGAAGTCGAGACGATCGCGGAAGAGACGCAAGAACAACAAGAATACGTAAGCGTTACGCCCGACCAAGAACAACAAGAAAAAGAGCGCAAGGAGCTCGAGATCGAGTTGCGCAAGCTCGCCGAACAAGACGCGCTCGTTACGGTCGCGGTCTGCAACGACGGCGACGAGATCTTCCTGTCGACCGCGCAAGGTCGCACCGTCCGCTTCCGTCAATCCGACGTTCGCTCGATGGGCCGCGCCGCCGCCGGCGTCCGCGGTATCCGTCTCCGCAAAGACGACTACGTCGTTGGTATGGCGATCGCCGACGAAGACGCGTATTTGCTCTCGATCTGTGAAAACGGCTACGGCAAGCGCACGAAGATGGGCCCGAACGCCGCGCCGCTTACTCCCGCCGAACTCGACGCCGACGCGGAAGGCGCCGACGAATCGCTCGGTAACGACGCCGAGGGAACCGAATCGGAAGATCTCGCGTCCAACGCTACGTATCGAACGATGCGCCGCGGCGGTCAAGGCGTCTTGGATATCAAGACGACCCCGCGTAATGGCGCCGTCGCCGCGGTGCTGCGCGTCGTCGACGGCGACGATATCATGATCATTACCGCCAACGGTAAGATCAAGCGTCTTTCCGTCGACGAGATCCGCGCTACGGGTCGTAATACGCAAGGCGTTACCGTCATGAAGTTTGAGAAGGGCAAGACCGACTCTATCGTCGCCGTTAAGGCGGTGCCGCCGGAGCGCGAGATCGAACAAGTCAAAGACGTCGTCGGCGTCGAGACGGTCAGCGCGAAAGACGAGATCGACGAAAGCTCGATCGTCGACGTCGAATCTGACGACGTTGAGGCTTCGGAAGGCGAAGAATGACGTCGCCCGAAACGGTTTGCGAGCTAGCGGGCCGTTTAGTTAAACGATAGCGCCGATTCAAACGACTTTGCCGACCATACGCGCAAAGTCGTTCTGAATTTTCTTTCGAGAAGTAGCGAGGATATTTTATCCTCGGCGCGATTCGCTACAATAGATGAGGCGCTCGGACGACGCGTTGCGAGCGCCGCCGCTATTATCAATAATTTTTAGTTTTTCGACGCGCGTGCGTTACGGCGTCGCGAAACGAAGACACATGCCGCGCGCGTTTTGCCGCGGCTACGCGAGTTAATTATGAGTCTTTGGAAAATAGCTTGGAAAAGTATTGAACACCGCGCGTTAGCCTCGACGCTGACCGCGTTGTCGATGGCGCTTGGCGTCGCGTTGGTCGTTTCGGTCCTCGTCGTCAACGGCGTCGTTGGCAAATCGTTCCAACAAGGCGCGCAAGGCTACGACCTTATCGTCGGCGCCAAAGGTAGTAAATTACAGCTCGTTTTGAGCACCGTTTT
Source organism: Thermoguttaceae bacterium (assembly GCA_045599605.1). Lineage (GTDB taxonomy): Bacteria > Planctomycetota > Planctomycetia > Pirellulales > Thermoguttaceae > RUG369. The sequence goes on along the minus strand of JAZRWE010000022.1, from coordinate 67,604 downwards.
CTATAACCAAGACCCGATCGGACTTATTCCTTACGAATACTACGATCTCATGCGCTCGTCGCGTTATTCCGCCGAAATTAAGACCGCGATCCCGATCGCTCGCGGCGACAACTACCAAGGCGCGCCGGTCGTCGCCACGACTCCCGAGTATTTCAAGTCGGTCACGAAGTCCGACGGTAAAGCGTACACGCTGCAAAAGGGCGATTTCTTCAAGAACGTCGACTATACCGGCGCCGTCGTCGGCTACGCGGTCGCGAAGAAGAACAAATTGCAGATCGGCGACGAGATCCGCTTCGGTCACTCTAACTCCCAAGACGACCGCGATCTGCACGAGCCGTTCAAAGTCGTCGGTATTCTCGATCATACGGGCAGTCCGAACGACCGCGCCGTCTTCGTCAATCTCGAAGGTTTCTACAAGCAACACGAACACGCCGACGGTTCCGAAACGGTCGACTACTCGCTTCGCGCTGAAGAAGTCGCTAAGAAACGCGCCGAACTTGGCTTGGACGTTGAAGACGACCACGACGAAGACGCCGACCACGACCACGATCATGAACACGATGAAGACGCCGACCACGAGCATGAACATCATCACGATCACGCGAAGCGTCTGACCGCGATCTTGCTCATCACGAAGGACCAAGAAGTCGCCGTCGGCGGCACGATGGAACAAGTTGAAGCCGTCACCTCGCGTCCCGGCGTCGAGATCGCCGAATCCGACCTCGTTACCCCCGAACGTCGCGCCGTTATCGACACCGCCGTCACGGCGTTGCCCGCCAAGATCGAAGGCGAATTACTTGAAGCGCAAGCCGTCGCGCCGGTCGCCGAGATCGCCGCGTTCTTCCAGGACGTTATCGGCAATATCCAAAGCGTTTTGATCATCTTCGCTATCCAAGTCGTCATCGTCGCCGGCGTCGGCATGATGGTCAGTATCTACAACTCAATGAACGAACGTCGTCAAGAGATCGCGATCATGCGCGCGTTAGGCGCGCGTCGTCTTACGGTCATGTCGATCGTCTTGTTTGAATCGATCCTACTCTCTCTAGGCGGCGGGGTATTTGGCGCGTTGATCGGGCACCTGGCTATTGCCGGACTTGCTCCGTTTATTATGTCGTACGCGAACGTCATGGTCCATCCTTGGGACTTCCAGCTTATCGAGTTGGTCTTGATCCCCTGCTTGGTGGTCTTAGCCTCCGTCGTCGGTTATTTACCCGCCGTCGTCGCGTATCGCACCGACGTCGCGCAAGCGTTGCAATCTTGATAACTTAACGTCGTTCGCGAGTCCTACGCGGCTCGCGACGCGTTTCGCTATGTATTGAAAGTTCAACGATGAAAAAAAATCTATTTGACGCCGCGCTGAACGGTTCGTTCACCGACTACACGAGCGCGCAACAGCAGGAAGAGACGATCGACTACAAGCAAGTCGCGTCCTATGCCGTTGGCTCGATCGTCGCGGCTGTCTTTGGTATCCTCGGATTCTTCTGGAAGCCGTTTGTGATCGCGTCCTTAGTCGGCGTGATCTTTGGCGTCCTCGCGAAGCGCAAGATCATGAAGGCGCCCGACGAGATCGCCGGCGGCGGGCTCTCCACGATCGGACTTTTCGCAAGTTCGCTCTTGCTGATCTCGTCGGTATGCTGGCAGGCGTATACTATCTACTATTCCGCGCCTCCCGGATACGTCGTTCTGCCGTTCGACAATATGGCGCTCGACAAGGACGGAAAAGTGCTGGACGACATTGCCGCGCTTGACGGCCATAAGGTCTATATCGAGGGGTACATGTACCCGACGAAGCAACACGCCGGTATCGAGAACTTCACGCTCGTGCGCACGTTGGGACATTGCCAGTACTGCTCTCCCGGAACGAACCCCGCGGATATGATCGCCGTCACCATGGAACGCGGCCAAGCCGTGAAATACCGCGCCAACAAGACGGTCGCGGTCGGCGGCGTCCTCTCGGTCGACCCTAAGTTCAAGGATCGTCCCGGCAGTATCCCTTACACGATGAAAGCGAGCGTCTTCCGTTGAGAAGTCAAGCTTAGTAATAGTTTTATTAGCTCGACGTCAATAAGAAATATTTGTTGGCGCCGAGCTTTATTTTTGTGTTGCGCGACAGGCTATGACGCCTTGAACAAGTCGCCGCATACGCTACAATATTTTGCGATAGTTAGTAATATTTTTCGCGTGCGAAGCGCAGACGCGAACGCGCACGGCGTCGATAAGACGCGCGCCGTTGTAAGTCCTTGAAAAGACTGCGGTAGGCGTAGATAGAGCGTTCTGCGTTCCACGCGAACTAAACGCGCTTACGCGCATGAAAGGTTGAATAGACATGGCATATGACGTTACGCTAATTACCGGAGACGGCGTTGGTCCCGAACTCGCTGAAGCGGCTCGCAAATGTGTTGACGCCACCGGCGTTAAGATCAACTGGGACGTTCAAGAAGCCGGTATCGACATCATGGAACGCAACGGCGGAAACCCTCTTCCGGCGTCCGTCTTGGAAAGCGTTCGTAAGAACCGCGTCGCGTTGAAAGCGCCTATCACCACCCCCGTTGGGACCGGTTTCCGTAGCTTGAACGTCCATCTTCGTCAAGAATTGGACCTCTTCGCGTGCGTTCGTCCGTGCAAATACTATCCCGGCGTCCGCTCCTTCTTCAGCTCCGTTCCCGTCGACGTCGTCGTCTTCCGTGAAAACACCGAAGACCTTTACGCCGGTATCGAATTCGAAAAGGGCGGCGAAGCCACCAAAGAGATCGTCGAACAGATCAACAAGCTGACCACCGGTCGTAAGATCGCCACCGGTTACGAAGAGACCGGTATCTCGATCAAGCCGATCAGTATCTCTCGCACCGACCGCCTCGTCCGCGCCGCGTTCCAATACGCTCGCGACAACGGCCGTAAAAAGGTCACCGCCGTCCACAAGGCGAACATCATGAAGTACTCCGACGGCCTCTTCCTCGAAACCTCTCGCAAGGTCGCCGAAGACTTCCCGGAAATCGAATTCGAAGATCGTATCGTCGACAATATGTGCATGCAGCTCGTCCAAAAGCCCGAGCTCTATGACGTCGTCGCGTTCCCGAACCTCTACGGCGATATCCTCTCCGACCTCTGCGCCGGTATCGTCGGCGGTCTCGGCGTCGCCCCGGGCGCCAACATCGGTAAAGACGCCGCCGTCTTCGAAGCGACCCACGGTTCCGCTCCGAAGTACAAGGGCATGAACAAGGTCAATCCTTGCGCGTTGATCCTGTCCGGCGTCATGATGCTCCGTTACCTCAAAGAAACGGCCGCCGCCGATAAGCTCGAAAACGCCGTCGCCGAAGTCATTCGCGAAGGTAAGGACGTCACCTACGACCTCAAGCCGAATCGCGACGACCCCACCGCCGTCGGCACCCAAGAAATGGCCGAAGCGATCTGCAACAAGATGTGATCGTGAGCGCGTTACGCGTTTCTAAGTAATCGCGGTCGCGGCGTCGTTTTTGACGACGGCTCCGCGGCCGTTTTTCGTTGTTATCTGCGTTTAGGAGTTTAGATATGCTTTCGATAAACGAGGTCGCCGAATATCTGACCTCTAAGAATTTCTATCCGCTATTTAACGGCGAACATGTTATTGTGAATTTCAAAGGCTTGAAATTCGCGATCGAGTCCGACGGCGAGGTCGAGGACCGATTTGGGCTGACCGCTTTACAGCCGATGGAGAAGTCGGTAACGGGGTTCGACGAAGAGCACACCGCGTTTGTGCCTTATCGTCGTAAGACTATCGACTGCTACACGTTGGAACAACTCGTCTTGGAGCTCGGACGATTCTTTAAGGAGCTCGATCTTGTCATCTCTGAAAATATCAGCTTGAATTCGTTGTCCGACCGCGTAGAGGCGTTCTTGCATATCCTTTCGAAGATGGGATATCAAGCGTACGCCGTCGAGGGCGTGAATTGCGCAAATCTTGTCGGTTTCACTTTCAAAGGCTTGAAGTTCTTAGTATATCTCGACTGGACCGATTACGAGTATTTCACACTCCTGTTGCCCGACTTCAACGTGCCGGGAACGACGCTCGAACAAAACAAAAAGACGATCGCGAAACTCAATAGATACAAGATGATGAAGAACGTCCGCGCGGTCATGAAAGGCGAAAGTCTCTATTTTGTCGTCGAAGCGTTCCACTCGACGGGGTTAAGTTTCGCGCAAGTTCTTCCGCGTTACCTTCGCGAGATCGAAAACGCGATCAAGCTCTACTACCACGAGATCGGTTGGAATCCGAAGAACTGACGGAATATGGATACGCGCGACGTTTAGCGATCGGAGCGAACTAAGCGCGGAAAGCGGGCTCTAAACGCCTCTATTGACGGATATAAGGAGGTAAACGCCGATGGGTAAACAAGACGATTCGACGCTAGGTCTTGGCGACGCGCTCGCCGTCTGTATGCGTAAGTATTTTGATCGTAAGGGTAGAGCGAGTCGACGGGAGTTCTGGTACTGGACGTTTTTTGTCGCTATCGTTTCGGCGGTATTATTGATGCCGACGCTCGTTACCGGCGCGCTCGCTACCGGCGTTCTCAAGATCGAGCCGAATTTTGACGAACTCGCCGTTGTTGAGGGCGCCGAACTCGTCGATGAAGACGAAGGCCCCGCGGAAGCGGAAGAAACGAAAGCGAAGTCGAAGAAAAAGAAGAACTCGAAACTTTCGCCGCAAACGCTCCTGTTCCAATTTGGCGCGAATAAGAAACAAGCGCAGCTGTGCGCGATCGTTTTTCTCGCGTGTCTTGGATGCTTCGCAGTATTTGAACTGGCAGTCTTATGTCCCACGATCGCGGTATCGATACGTCGCCTGCACGATATCGATCGCGCGGGGTGGAACCTATTGTGGGTATTGAGCGGCGTCGGCGTTCCGGCGTTGGCTATCGCGGCGTGCTTGCCCTCGACGCTCGGCGACAATAAATTTGGCGAACGACCGCGTTGAGAAACTAGATGCGAAAATATTTTTAGATTGCGGCGGCGTCTTTCTTGGTTTCGTCTATTTTTCTGTTAAAATATTTCCCGGAATAATATTTATAAGACGCCGTCGCGCGCGTTTGCGTTGTCGCGCTGCGGCGTGTATTAAGGATCGACTAGGAAGACGAATATGCCTTATTGTCCTAACTGCGGCGCGGAACTGCTCGGCAAATTTTGCGTTCATTGCGGCGCCCCTTCGCCGTTGGAATCCGCCTCTTCGCCTCTCAGCGGCGATGAAGCCGCGTGGGATAACGGCTTTGACGATTCGCGTTACGATCGCAACGCGAATCCCTACGCGACCGGGACGCAATCGCGGAACAACGGCGCTTACTATGGCGAGGACGCGCCTGAGATACCGAGCTTTAGCGAAAGTTGGTTCGTGTGCATGAAGAAATCGTTTTCGCTCGAGGGACGCGCTAGCAGGACGGAATACTGGGGATTTCAGTTGGTCAACATCGTCGTGGCGTTTGTGTTTTTCATGTCTATTTTTGCCGGGGCGCTCCTGTTGGACGCGACCGACGGGATAGACGAGATCCCGTTGTGGATGGCGGGGGTCGTGGCGTTGGGATTCTTCTACGGACTGATCGTGTGTCCCGCGAATTGGTGCGCGCATGTAAGACGCCTACACGATTCCGGACGTTCGGGGTGGTGGATCTTGATAACTTTGGTTCCTGAGATCGGAAACCTAGTCTTATTTATACTTATGTTGTGGGACCCAACGCCGGGCCCCAACGCGTACGGTCTGCCGCCGGTGAGACGGTCGGAAGTTTAGGTTTTACAAAAGAATAGCTTCATTATTATTAAATATTGAACCAACCAATAGGAGATTTTTTATGGCTTTTTGTACTAACTGTGGCGCTGAGTTGTTTGGTAATTTCTGCACTCGCTGCGGCGCCGTCGCTCCTTCTGAAGATAGCCCCGCCGCGTCGAGCTTCGGTTCTAGCGCGAATCCTTATGCCGCGGGTTCGCAATCCGCGCATAACGGCGCTTACCGCGGCGGTTCCGGTCCCGCTATTCCCAGTTTCCTTGAAGCCTGGCCGACGTGTATGAAGAAGTCGTTCACGATGGAAGGCCGCGCGAGCAGAAAGGAATACTGGGGATTCACGTTGGTCAATTTTGTGATCTTCGTCGGTCTCCGGATCTTGATCGGCATGTTGGTCGTTGCGGGTGACGCGCAACCCGGTGGTGAACCCACGGTGGTCCAAGGGTTGTTGGGATTGGTGTACCTTGGCTGCGTCCTTTCGGTCTTGCCCGCTACTATTTGTGGTATTGTGCGTCGTTTGCATGACTCCGACCGCGCCGGCGGCTGGTTTTTCGTCGGATTTGTTCCTATTATCGGCGGTCTTCTTCTGACTATTTTGATGGTACTTGAACCTACGAAAGGCGCGAATCGATTCGGTAAGCAACCGACGTACCGCCGCTGAGCTTTCCCGCCAAGCGCGTCGCATAAGGCGTAAGAGACGCCCGACGCGCGTGCGGAATAGGAACTAGCTTTAACAAATACGAACGTCAGCGTCCGCGTTGTGGATTTAACGCGTCGCGCGGACGATAAATAGAGTAACGCCGAGCGCGAGTTGGTCTCGTGTTCGGCGTTGCGTTTATATGGACCTTTGCGGTCCGCGTTTAGTGAGTCTTTGATAACGTGTTATATTGCGATGCCTTTTTGTAAATACTGCGGCGGTAAAGTCGATATCGATTCTAAATTTTGTCATAGTTGCGGAAGACTGATAGAGCGTGAACCGGAGCCGCAAGAAGTCTACGATCGCGACGCCGGCGTGGGGAAGGGATACGACCCCGCTAAAGATATGAGAGCGACGGACTCCATACGCGTGCCGGGCGAGATCGTGCTCGATCCTAACGACCCCGGTAGAGACGAATACGAAGAGTCGCAACCGGATTTCCAGCGCGATCTCGAAGCGTACAACAGTCGTAAACGCGAACAAGCCGAACGCGAGAGGCTCGAAGCGACGTATCGCGAGTCGCAAGCGCAGTCGGTAGAAGAAACTATCAACGCGCCGTCGCAAGACGTGCCGTGGTTTTGGCGTTTGATCGGATCGTGTCTTTGGAGCAAGTATTTTGCTTTTGCCGGCCGTGCGACGCGCAGAGAGTTCTGGTATTTCTTTTTATTCTTGTTCCTCTGCTTTATCGGTTTGGTCTTCATCATGCCGGAGGACTCGGAAGACGAAAAAGCGATGGACCGATATTTTACGATCGAAACGATATTGTTTCTAGGACTATTTACGCCGTGGGTGGCGGTTACGATGCGGCGTTTTCACGACGTCGGACTCAGCGCGTTATGGTTCTGGGGTGGCAATATACTTCAAGTACTGGGATTCGCGTTATTAGCGACGATGATCGCTATGGGAGAAGGAACGGAGGAGGCGCCGCCGACTATCGACCCCTCTATTGCCACGGCGTTTATGTGGTTAGGGACTTGCGTTTATTTTGGCGCGTTTGGCGCGATCGTCGTCGTCACGTTGTGGCCCGGCGAACCGAGAACCAATCGTTACGGCGCCGATCCCTACGGTAGAGAAGAACTACGAACGATATTTAGGGAACCTGTGCCCGTCTACAATAGCGATAGCGTCGTCTATGGCTCGGTCAAAGAGGTCGCCGTATCGCCTTTGGAGGATATTGACGACGCGAGTAATAATTTTTAAGCGCAAAATAGGGAACCGCTCTCCTTGAAGTCGAGCTTAATAACGTTAAGATAGGACTATATAGAGATATAAGAACGGGCTCTGAGGTTGAACGAAGAGATCTGCTCTTGACTTTGAAGGAACGGTAAGTTACTATCGTCCATAGAAGGTATCGTCGCCGGAACTAACGTTTCAGAGGGAAGCGAGCGTCGGCGACGCAATGAGGTTTGATTATGAAACAGAGTCGTAATAACGCGTTGCGCGCGAATTCGTTATTGAATTCGTATGTCGTTCGTTTAGTTACGACTCTTTGTGTTTTGATCTATTCCGTCGTTCCTTCGTTCGCGTATTGCACTTGTCGCGGAATATGCTTAGCTTGCGATCCCGCCGCCATGCCGAAGCGCGCGAGCGTTAGCGAGGAAAGCGCGAGTTACAACGCGGAGCTAAAATCGAGCGCGTGTTGCCAACACGAACATGAAGGCGTCGACGTTGCGAAGCCGTGCTGTCATAAGAAACGCGTTTGTAGCGTCAAACGCGATAAGTCGTGTTGTGGCAACACGAGTATCGTGGCGCCGTGTAAGAGACATTGTCCTCATTCCGGTGAAAACGCGCCTTGTTGCGTTAGATTCTTCAAAGCGAGCGCTAATGTTGTCAACGCGAACGCTCTTGGACCGCAAAACGTCTTCGAGCTTGCAATAGGCGGCGTAGACGCGTTAGTTTGTAGAGCCGTAAGTGAATTTGTCTTCTGCGCTCGTTTTAGGGAACGTTATCTCTCGCCGCCGCATGTCCGGCGACATCTTGAATTATGCGTCTTGCGTGATTGAGCGTACGAACGTCGTAAGACGTTCAACATTCTTGGCGCTCCATATCTAGTTTAGAAAATTTTTATATCGAACGATCTACGCGTTGGGTTCGTTACGTCCGAGCGCGTCGAGATCTTGTCGATCTTTTTGACAATAGAAAGATAGTGTAACTATGTCTATGAAGAAGATGTTGTTGGCTTTCGTCGCCGTCGCCGCTATTGGCTTTGGCGTCAACGCGCTTGCGAATATGCAAGAAGCCGCTTCCGAAAACGCCTGCTGTTGTAAGGCCGAAAACGCTTGTTGTTGCGCTGAAAAATCCGACTGTTGCAAGGCCGAAAACGCTTGTTGCTGCGCTGAAAAGTCCGACTGCTGCTGCAAGGCTGAAAAGAACTGCGGTTGTTGCAAGTGCGAAAAGTGCGAATGCGGCGATAATTGCGAATGCTGCAAGTGCGAAGATTGCAAATGCGCCGGCGACAAATGCGGTTGCGAAAGCGAATGCAAATGCGAAGACGGTTGCTGCGCCGCCGAGAGTAAAGAAGTCGCGAACGTCGATTTCAACTTCTGATCTATACCGAGTTTAGACTCGTCGTATAGACAATAAAAAAAGGACCGAAAGGGATCGAATTCTCTTTCGGTCTTTTTGTTTCTTGGTCGACTCTACGTTATCAGAGCGTTTCGAAATCGCAGTCGGGCTCGGCGGCGAGGTAGTCCCCGGTCAGCGCGTAGGCGCGAGAGCGACTGCCGCCGCAGGAGAAGCGATATTTGCATTGTCCGCAGACGCCTTTATAGTTGTCGGGGTTTTGCAACGCTTTGAACGTAGGGTGATTTTGATAGACGTCGACGACGGAGTCGTTCGGGAACTTGCCGCAGACGACCGGGAGGAACCCGGCGGGACAGATCTCGCCGTTGTAGCCGACGAACATGATGCCGCGACCGTCGGTAACGCCAAGAGGCGCGCGACCGTGTCCATGGCCATGACCGTGCGGCGCGCCGGCTTGCGCTTCGCTTGGCTGCGTCTTCATAGCGGCGGCGAACGCGGAGTTCGGGAAGCTCGGGCGATTTTTAGGCGCGGCGGTCGGATTGCCGCCTTGCTCGATAACGAAGCGGCGGTAATGCGGCGCTTCGGTCGTGCGGACGGAATACGGCTTTGTTTGCGAGTGTTGGTAGAGCTTCGCAAAGACTTCGCGATATTCTTTGGGAGTGATGCGGATCTCTTCGACTCCGCGCCCGACAGGCACGAGGAAGAAGACGGACCACATCATCACGCCTTTATCCGCGAGCATATTGGCGATATCGTCGACGAGATGCGCGTTACGGCGCGTGATCGAGGTGTTGACTTGCACCGGCAATTCGAGATCGCGCGCGTATTGCAGCATATCGAGCGCTTTCTTGAAGCTGCCCTCGAAACCGCGAAACGCGTCGTGGACTTCCGCGTTAGGACCGTCGATGCTGATCCCGATCGCGGAGACGCCGGCCGCTTTGGCGCGCTTGAACGCGTCGAATGTCGCGAGCGGCGTCGCGGACGGCGTCAACGCCGAACCGATACCAAGTTCCGTCGCGTGTTCAATGAGTTGGAACAAGTCGGCGCGCTTGAGAGGATCCCCCCCCGTAAAACAGATCGTCGGCTTACGAGGAAAACGCGCCACGTCGTCAAGAAGCGCCAACGCCTGCTCGGTCGATAGTTCGTCCGGCGCCGCTTGTTCTTGCGCGGAGGCGCGGCAATGCTTGCAGACGAGATCGCACGCGCGCGTCACTTCGTAATAGAACATCAACGGGTTAATAGTAAAATCTTCCGGAGTATAAGGTTGTGGACGCATAACTTTCGCTTTGCTCTCGTTCCTTACGCCTATGCGGTCGGAACTCTATTTTCTGTATAGGAATTTGTTTTGCTCGTAGTAAAAAAACAGTCGAAAATCAAGCCGTGCGGCCGTTTTCGACTGTCGTTATCATAGTTGCGTCGAGGACGTTAGATCAGAATCCGCGGTTACGCGCAGTTCCGCCGTTCGCGGCGGCGCCGCCGGGCATACCGCCCATATTCATACCACCCATGTTCATGCCGCCCATACCCATGCCGGGCATGCCCATACCGCCCATCATCATGTTGTTGCGTTGACGATTAGCCGCGTTCATCATCGGGTTCGTCATCATCGGATTCATCATCGGGGAGGTGTTGCCGATATACGGCGCGGAGAACGTTTGTTGCGCGACTTGTTGCGTGCGCAGGTTCTGCAGGTATTGCGCTAAGACTTTCGAGTTGATCGATTGGAGTTCGACGACGCGCACTTTGCGCACGCTTTCTTCCAAGATCTCCGCGTCCATCTCTTGCACGTATTCTTCGATCTCTTTCGCCAACGCCTCAGGCGCGTAGACTTCCAACGTGTTGGTCGTCATATTGGGCATGATGCGCGGGGTCAAGTTACCCGGCAGCAACGTGGTCTGGAACTTACGCGAGAACGCGCTGAGCACTTGTTGCGCCATACGCGTCGGGGATGTGTTCTGCACTTTGATCTTATACGGCTTCGTGATCGGCTGCGGGAAAAGGTCGACGTCGTCGAGAACGACGAGCATCGCGCCGACGGCGTCGCGGTCCGCTTTCGTACCGTAGACCATCAACGTGTTCAATGAAGTATCGGGTTGGAACGTCAACTGCGTGCCCGTGCCGATCGTTTGGACGTTGATGCCCGAAGTCGAGTAGTAGCCGCCGTATTGATTGCTACGGCGATTGATGCGGTCCGCCAAATACGTTTGCAAACGCGGAACGATCTGACTTACGCCGACGTTTTCGACGCGGTAGACCGTGTAGTTGCGACTCTCCATCAAGACGCGTTCTTTCGCTTTCGCGATGTTTTCCGGCGTCATATAGGAAAGATAACCGTTAGGATCGAACGGGGTATTCGCTTCTTCTTCGTCTTCGTTGGCGACGTCTTCCGCGTCGGCGGAAGTCGCGACTTCCGGAGCGGCGGTTTGAGCGTCGCTCGCTTGTTCCGCGTTAGCCGCGTCGAGAAGTTGGCGTTGAAATTCCTCTAAAGCCGCTTCGTCGCTAGAAGAGAGAAGCAACGAGCCGTCGGGATTGACCACGACGTAGACGCCCGGAGCTTGCGGGATCTCGACTACCGTCGAACCTTCGGTCGCGGGCGCGGCCTCGACTTGGGCGGCGGGTTCGGTCGCGTTCTCAGTCACAGGGACGACCGGCGCGGCGGGTTCCGCTTCGACCGCTTCTGCGTTCGCGGACGCGTCGGCGTCTTCCACCGGCGCGACGGCGACCATCGCGCCGAAAGCGAGGTTGCTCAGCAGCGCGCGGTCAAGCGAAAAAAAAACAGAGGAAAGAGCCGAGGCGACTTTGGAAGGCGCAGGAGCCGGGGCCGCTTCAGCAGGTTCGGAAGCGGCGGGTTCGGTCGCGGGAGTCGCCGGCGCGGGAGCCGCGTCTTTCGGCGCGGGCGCGGGCTGTTCGGCGTTTTCTTGGACGATACCGCCGTCGCCTTTGACGACGGTAACGGGGTTATTCAACTTCCAGTTCTTCAACGCTTTGTCGACGACCTGACCGGCGTCGGCGCCGGAGATCGTGACGGTGCGCATCGGACCGGACGTTTCTTGAACTTGGACGCTCGTCTTCGCGGGAGTCGCGGGCGAGGCGTTCAAGACGTCTTCAGCGCGGATCGGAGCAAGATTATCGAAGTCGATCTCGCCGACTTGGGAATCGGCTTGAGCTTCGAGTTCCTTACGATATTCTTCTTGACGCTTGTCGTTGTCGCGAAGATAGATACGGCGACCGTCGGTCGAGGTGCCGCCGTATTTCGACGTTTGCGCAAACGGCTTCATCTTCGTAAGGCTTTTCTCGCCCATCTTGATCAAGACCTGACGGATCTCTTCAAGTTTCTCGGCGGTGGCGCGAACGAACAGTTGGTTAGAAGTCGCGTCCAAACGAACGTCGACGTAAGAGCCGTCCGTTTCGATCATGCCGAAGACTTGACGCGCGGTGTTAGGATCGACGTAGACCAGATCGAATACCGCAAGTTCCGTTTCCTCAGGCGCGACGACGTCAAGGACGTCTTGTACCATCTTATGCTCTTCCGGACGACCGATGACGATCAACTTGCCGGTAGAGTAATCGCGATACATATTGATATCGCGGCCTTGTTCGTAGAAGATAGAATACAGCGAGGTCAGCGAAGAAGAATTCTTCAACGTGTACGACTGCATATAAGCTTCCGGGTCGGCGAGACCGCCGGCGCGCACTTCTTCGATCAGGTCTTCGACCGCTTTGTGTTGGATCGCGGTGCCGCGAACGATCAAGCATTGGCTCGACGAATCAAGTTGGACTTGGAACGCCGGATCGCCGCTGTAGAAGTTGCGCAGTTGCGAGACCAAACGCGAGAAGTTGAGCGAACCGATATTGAAGACCTTGAACGAGGTGTTGCGTTCCGGGTCTTTTTCGTCGATCTCGGTCACGAGTTGCGCGATCTTCGCTTGTTCGTCTTCAAACGCTTTAACGAGGACGGAGCGCGACATCTGGTCGATGACGACTACCGCTTGCGGGAACATCGTCAAGATCGCTTGTTGCGCGACGTACAACTGCGAGTTCTTCAAGCGATAGACGCGAGAAGTCATGCCGTCGTTTTGTTCTTCGTTAAGTTGTTCGATCAACTGCGCGATCTTTTCGTGTTCGTCAGGTTTCGCGAGAATGACCGTTTGGTTCGCGTGCGTGCCCGCGCCGATCTTGATATTGGGATACAGCGGAAGCAACAACGCGGAGAGTTGCGGCATCGTCATGCGGCGGACGTTATACGCGACAAGCGTTTGGTTCGCGCCGGGACGATTCTTCAACATCTCGTCGACGACCTCTTGGATCTTCTTGTGTTCGCCCTTGCGAGCGTAGATCACTACGAAGCCCGGCGTCGCCGTCGGTAATTGCACGCATTCGATGGAGATCGCTTGCAGCGCTTGAGCGACGTAAGGATGCGACGCGACGGGAATATCGCTGAGGTCGTAAGCGACGGGATAATAACGCGAGTCGTCGGAGTTTTCTACGTCGATCTCCGCGAGCATCGCCGCGATCTTTTCATGGACTGCGGGCGGCGCCGAGACCATCAAGTCGCCGGACGTCGAAGCGAAGAAGTAACCTTCGGTCGCGAAGTTATACGAAACGTAATTGAGAACGTCGGACAAACGGATATTGCGCAACGGGTAACGCTTCAAGACCGGCGTCGGGAACGCTTCGTTCGTCATCTCGACCGTCTTCGCGACGTATTCGTGATCGGCGAGGCTACCCCAGACGACAAGACGATTGTCGGCAAGAGGATACATTACCGCGCCCGGAAGTTGCGCTTGCAACAACGCGACCGCTTGAGCGGCGGATTGACGCGACGTTTGATAGATCTTGGGAAGGACGCCGTCGGCTTCTTCGCCTGCCGGGACCGTCTCGAGTTTCGCCAACATCTTGCGGAAGCGATCTTGATCCGTACGGCAAGCGACGACGAAGACTTCGTTCGCGCCTTTACCGGGGTAGATCGCGACGCCGGGAAGGAGCGTCGGCGCGATCTGGACCAGTTTTGAGAAGTTGACGCGCTTCAGGTAGTATTGTTCCAACTGATACGTGCGATCGACTTGGTCGCGGCGACGCATTTCGATGTAGGTCGCGATCTTGTCTTGGTTCGCTTCCGTCGTCGTGACGACGTACGTGCGATTCGTGCCGTCCGGAACGAGCGTCACGTTGAGAGGATCGAATTGCGCGTGCAGTTCGGTGTAAACGACCCAGTACGAAGAGGGATCGTCCCACGTGTACGTCGCGACGCAGAGCTTCGCGCCGTCTTGCGCCGGAAGGTCGATCGCGTCTAACGCCGCTTGGACGGTCGCGTGTTGTTCCGGCGTGCCGTAAACGAGGATCTGACGTTCCGTATATTTCGGCGTAACCTCGGCGTTAGGACAGACTCGCGCTATGACTTGATACGCGATCGTCGGCTCCGTGTATTGCACCGTGTAGGTCTTGTATACCGAAGTGTTCGGCGTCTTCAAGATCGTGTCGACAAACTCTTCGACCTTCTTCAAGTTCGGTTCGAGACCCCAAACGATAACTTGGTTGCCAACGGCGCCGGAGTACGCGGATACGCCGATCGGCGCGAAGTTTTGGTTCAAGATGCCAACGAACCAATCGCGGTTGTATTTCGTCTCTTCAGGAATCGTGATGATGCGGAATTGACCGCGCGATTTATCGTAGTTCTCGTCTTTGACCGCGTCGATGAAATCGTCCAATTTGTTCATTTCTTCACTAGGACCAAACGCGATCAATTCGTACGTCGAGGTCGGCGTGGCGAATACGCCCGTAAGGACTTGAGGCACCGCTTGAGCCACCGTGTACGCGATCGGAGCCCCGAGACGATAGACTTTCGTCGTCGTTTGCGTTTCCGTCGCGTCGAACGACGTCAACTTCTCGATCGCCGCCGCGATCTTTTCATGCGCTTCCGAGCTAGCGAAAACGGCGACCGTCTTCGTCAGTTCGTCTACGCGGAAGAACGGGATCGGCGCGTTAGGATCGGTCTGTTGACCGTTGTAACGGCGTTGATTACGCATTTCCTGCATCATGCGGCTTTGTTGCATACGCATTTGCGCGGGGTTGCCGTAACCGGCCCCGATACGCGGCGAGCCTTGGACCGCCATCGCGTTCGGAATGATATTGCCGACGACCGCTTCTACCGCGAGCGCGTCGACTTCCTCGAAATCGTAGATCGCGAATTCAAGTTCGTCTTCGTCCGTCTTGTTCAAAGAGTCGATGACGCTCGAGATCTGCTTTTGTTCGCGGCTGTTCGCGAGGATCGTCACTTTCTCTTTCGTACCCATGCGGTTGTAACCGCCTTGACCGCCAAAGATCTGAGCGGAGGGGAACATCGTGGAGACGAGACCGCGAAGTTGCATCGCGATCATGGGGGTGTTGACTTCGTAAACGACGACGCGTGGACCGGGCGCGTTTTTAGGCGCGTCCGGATTCTTAGGGTTTTCGGATTCCTCGTCGTCTTCCTCGTTAAGGCGCGAGATCTCTTCGGAGATCTTGACGTGATCTTCAAGCGTCGCGCGAGCGAGAATACGACCGCCGCGAACGTCGGCGTCAAATTGCGCGGACGGATACGCTTGTTGCATCGAGGTAACGAGCGTCGTTACGTCCATCGTGTAGACCGGATAAGGGATCATGCGAAGGTCCGAGGAACCGTACGTCTTCGCAAGTTGCTTAACGCTGTCGGCTACCGTCTTTTGTTCGACGGGCGTGCCGATGACGATGAGTTGCTTATTCTTAGCGTCGATACGGACCATCGCAGCTTCGGGTACGAGCGCGCGCACCGCCGTTACAAGATCGTCCGTCGGCGCGGCTCCTACGTCGTAGTATTGCAGGACCGTGTCGAATTGCGAAGGTTCTTCAGGATCCAAGAGTTCAAGCAATTCTTGAACGGCGTCGAGCGCGGTCTGATTGGTCGTGCGGACGATCAACGTCTTCGACGCGGAGTCGTAGACCGGGATCGCGCCCGGATAGACAGCCGTGATCTGAGAAGAAAGCGTCGAGTAGTTCGCGCGGCGGATCTGCCAACGGATCAATTTCTTATCGAGCGAATCTTTCTCGGCGAGGTCCGCCACCGCGGTCTCGATGATCTTATGTTCTTCTTCGGTACCCCAAACGATGAGCGTTTGGTTGTAATAGTCGTACGAGACGCGAGCGGCGGGAACCAACTTCGCGAGGTCGCGGACGTAGTATTGCGGCGAGTAGTAGGAACCGACGCCGTCGTAGTTGTAGAAACCCTTGATCGGGTACGACTTGAACGTACGGACGAGACCGTCTTCATCGCGGACGTCGAGCGCGGCGAGCGTCGCTTTGGCTTCCGTAAGTTCTTCAGAGGAACCGCGGAGGATCAAGCGCGCGTTGAGCGTGTCGTTCGTCACTTTGAGGTTAGGATGAAGGTCGGACAAGATGGAGACCAACGTCGCGGCGTCGACATATTTCGGCGTGTACAACGTGGCGGTCTCTTTTTCGCCCGTCTCGAGCGTGGACAGTTCGTCGAGCAGCTTCTTCAACGCTTCGTGTTGCGAAGGAGAAGCCCAGACTGCGAACGAGTTGTTCGTGTCGTCTTGGAGGATCTTGATATCGCCGTACTTCTTCGTGAAGTCGCCTTTGACTTGTTCGAAGCGAGCGCGGAGTTCTTTCGTCGTCTTGTAAGAGACGAACGTATTTTGGTCCGCGAAAGGATAATTCGTCTTGAATTTCTCGATCTCGGCGGCGATGAGTTCGTGTTGATACGGCTTCGCAATGACGCGTAAAGCGAGTTTGTCGAATTCGTCGCGTTCGATCTTGTTCACGCCCTTGACGCGTTCGTTGAGCAGGTCGATCATACGATCCGGGATCTGTTCGGCGAACTTGTAGTAGCGCGTTTCGTTTTCAGGAGGAAGGTTCGCGATCGCGTCCGTGAGGATCTTCGCCGTCGCGAGTTGTTCCGTCGGCGTGCCGATGATCGTGAAGCGACGATCGTCGCGGTTGTACGTCAATTCGACGCCGGGTACCGCGCGTTTCGCGTAGTCTTGGATCTCGCCCGGTACTTCGCGTTCAACGTCAAGATAGTAGACGCCGTCGACTTCGTCGGTTTCGACGTTTTCAACTTGCGCGAGATAAGCCTTCACGTTTTCGACCGCGATCTTCTTGCCGAACACGAACATGCGTTGGTTCTTTTGGTCGTAAGTGCAGGTCGCCAAAGGTTCGATACGCGGCAACGCGGAAAGAACTTCCGTCGGCAGCTCTTTCTTCAACGGGACGATCTCGAGCGTGACGTCAAGTTGTCCCTCGATGCGAGAGCCAAGTTGGATCGCCGATTCGACCGCCGTGCGAGAACCGTAGACGATGAGCGAAGGCGTAGTGTAATCGACCGTTACGTCCAAACCGGGGATCGTGTTCACGAGCAAAGAGTTCGCCGTGCCGATCGCGACGTGTTTGAACGGAATGACCGTCATGTAGCTATTGGAGTTAGCGATATTGAACTTATTGTCGATACCGGCTTGAAGCGTCGCTTTTTCAGCGTTGACAGGTTCGACCGCGGGCTTGACCGTAGCGACGGGCGCTTCAACGGCGGGAGCCGGAGCAGGTTCGGCAGCGGCGGGTGCTTCAACGGCGGGAACCGGAGCAGGTTCGGTAGCGGCGGGAGCTTCAACGGCAGGAGCCGGAGCGGGTTCGGCCGCAGCGGGAGCTTCAGTGGCAGGCGCCGGAGCAGGTTCGGCATCAGCGGGAGCTTCAGCGGCAGGCGCCGGAGCAGGTTCGGCAGCAGCGGGCGTTTCAGCGGCGGGAGCCGGAGCGGCTTCAGCGGCCGGCGCGGGAGCGGGTTCAGCCGCGGGCTCTTGCGGCGCGGGCAGACCTTGCGGCGTCACGTTTTCAGCGTATTCGTCGCCGCCGACGATCTGGTCGACGATCTTCTGAACTTGCGCTTGTTGCGCGGGCGTAGCCCAGATCGCGAAGCGGTTAGGCGCGTATTGGTCCGGAATACGGATCGCGCCGCGCATTTCGCGGTTGCTCGATATCTGATTGAAGATCTGGACGAAGCGTTGAACTTGACGCGCCGTCATCGCGTAGACTTTGAGTTCGGATTGGAGACTCGGGTCGTCCGCGCTCGCTTCAAATTCTTTGAGCACGCTAGCAATAGCGTCTTGTTCGTTTTGCGTGCCGATGACGAGCATACCGCCGTCGGCCGTGGGCGTCGCTTGGATCATAGGCGCGACCGTGCGCATCGCCATGAACAGCGAGTTGTCGAAGTTGCCGGCGTCCCATTGGTTGCCGCCGCCGCGACGTTGGTTCTTCATGCGGTAGATCTTGATGACCGGTTTGTCCGCTTCTTCAACTTTCGCGGTGAGATTGTCCAACGACTCCACGATCTTCGCGTGATCCGCAGGCGTACCGACGACGAACAACTTACGAGATTGAGCGGAAAGCTCGATCGTCGCGTTAGGAGCGACCTTGCGCAGCGCTTCGGCGATCTGCGTGAAGAGGTCTTGACCGCCTTGCATGAATTGAGCGAAACCGCCCCCTTCGCGATTCATACGACGATTCATCGCCCAAAGGTTCATGCTGTCGGTCGCGTTGACCGCGTCGAGAGAATACGTCTTCACGATCGTATTCATAGACGGGTCGGCGCCTTCCTTCAACTTCGCGAGAAGGCCGTCGATGATATTCAAAACGCTAGGTTTCGCAAGATAATGCAACGTGTCCGATTGCGGATTGTACAACGGACGCGCTTCGGGCGCGAAGATAGCGATCTGTTCTTGAATGGTGTTATACGCGATACCGTTGAGCTCGTAGGCGCGCCATTCGGGCGTCTCCGGCGGCGGGGGCGGTGCGCCTTCGCCGCGGCCGCCGCGACGGTTGCGCTCGCGTTCTTCAGGCGTCGGGTCCGGGTTATGCACCGACATCGCGGCCGCGTAGATCTCGCGTAACGCGTTGACGGAGTCAACCACCATCAAAGAGTTGCCGCCAAGGGTGCGGAGCACGCAGTAAGGCCCTTGGAAGGGGTGGATCGTCGTGCGGACCGCGATCATATTACGGCGTTCAAGCGGGATCGTCAACGCGACGTAGTCGAAGCGATTTTGGTTCGGGAGGTCTTCCGGCGTGATCTTCGGCAGGTATTGCAAAGGAAGCGAGCCCGTCTTGAAGTCGTGCAGGAGAAGAATGTCGTTATAACGGATAAGCGTGTACCCTTTGAAGTTCAAAGAACCGTTGAGAATATCCAACGCGTCCTTAGGGGCGTACGGCGTCTTGTCGCTATAAGTGAACGTGCCTTGAGGCGGCGCGTTCATCACGAGTTGAAGACCGCATTCGCTAGCGAACCAATTCAAAACGTCGGCCCAGCGTTCTTTACTGAAACGCAAGACGATCGTTTTTTCAGTGATGCCGCGCTTGAAGCGTTCGTTTTGTTCGGGCGTCAACACGTCTTCCAACGCTTTTTCAGATTCAAGCGTGATCGCGTTCCACTCGTCTTTGGACGCTTTGGCGAGTTTTTGAGCGCGTTCCGTCATCAATTCGTTGATGCGACGGTTCTGTTCGTCGGAAAGCCCAACGCGAGTCGCGACGGCGGGATAAAGCAGACGCGAATAGCTTTTCTTAGGATCGAAATCCGGCGTTAATTTCACGGCGACGGAAGGTTCCGGAACCGGCGGCAACGGATTCGCGAGCGCGTCGTTCATATTCGCTTGGAATTGATTCGCTTCGGCGGGCTGCGTGACGGGATTCGGGATCTGAGATTCGTTTTCGATCCCAAGTTGTTCGAGAGCCGCGCGGCGTTCGTCCGGCGTCGGATTTGCGGGAGGTTGCGGGGCCGGTTGTTCTGCCGGCGCGGGAGCGGGTTGACCTTCTTGCGGTTGCGGAGCCGCGAACGTAAGCGTGGTAAGCGGACCAACAGCGCCCAGCGTCAGGGCCGCTAAGAGTACGCATATACGCGAGGTAGAGAGCGCTCTAGTCGTGCCTCTCCGGGACGCGTTACGATTCTTGTCTTGTTTCTTGGTGGTCATGGTTAATTCCTCAAGGCCGCGTTTCGCGACTCAATGCGCGGCTGCGCAAAAAGTCGCCGCCGGTTGCATAATGGGCGTTTATATCGGCTCGTAAAAGGGAGCTCTACGTCTCTAAATACGTCGCCTCGTCGTAAAGGTTACGTATTTTTCCTACGCCTCGCTCCACTTTGAACGAATTTTTTCAAAGATCGTAGGCGGGAAATCTTCGCTGTCTTAACAAAACGATGCAATTTCGCTGTTCTGCTAATTCGACACAATCACTTATTGTATCGTATAATTTAGCCTCTGATTAGTTGCTAGTAAAGAAAATTTTTACTAAATCAAGGCTATTTTACTCATTTTAACATTGATTCTATCAGATATGAAGATTGTGTCAATTATGATTATTAGATAAGGTTCAGACTAAAAAAGGGGAAACGCCCACAAAAGACGCGGATCTAGTCGAAATCTTTTCGAGAGCGTTCCTGTTTTTTATTGGAAAGACGTTTCTTGGCGTCGAGCCGACGTAGGACCGAGCCGTGCGTGGGTTTGGTCGGAATACGCTTTTTCGGCTTGAAGCCCGCCTTTTGTAACGCAAGGCGCAGCTTCTCCAAACATGCCGCTTTGTTCTTAGGCGCGTCCCGAGAGATCTGACTCGATATGACGACTTCGCCCGACTCCGTTACCCACGAGGGATAGAGCTGTTGGAAACGCGCCGCAACTTCTTCGCTAACGCGACCGCCGCGGAGGTTCCAACGCAGTCGCGCTTTACTAGAAACCTTGTTGACGTTCTGACCGCCGGGGCCCGAGCTGCGAGAGTAGGTGATCTCGATCTCCGAGAGCGGGATACGACCGACGCCGGGAACGTTGAGCGTCGCCGCCGCTTCGCCTATCGGCGGCGGAACGTTAGGACGACTTTCCTCAGACGAAGCTTCCTGTCGAGTCTGCGCGTTTGCGTGTTGCGCGTTTGCGCGCTGCGAGTTTGCGCGCTGCGAGTTTGCGCGCGCGTTCATATTATGAGTCGCGGGGAATTTAGATACTTCTTTCATCGTTGCGTATTCCTTCGACGCCTGAGAGCGTCGCGTTATCAATGAGTTTCAAATTGGGAAAGGGAGAAAAAAGCGTAAACGTATTTTTATAATCTTCTATTGCGGAAAAAATGGATTTTTGCCATAATCCCAAAAGCCTTGTAGGCGCGATATCGGTTTCGTTCGTCCGATCGTATTATAGCGAGATTTACGCTAGACGCAAAGCGCGACGAACGATTTTTTTCGAACGCGCCGGCTATCCTACTTTTAGCATTAGCTTTTTTATGGAGATCCTCCCGTGGCTGAAGAAAACAACGCCCCTCGTCCGCAACTCAAGATCGACGACTCGCACGCCGTCGCTACTTACGCTAATTTCTGCCGCGTTACCGGCACGCCCGAAGAACTCATTGTCGATTTCGGACTCAATCCGCAACCGATGGGCGTTCCCGCCGAACCCATTCCGGTCTCGCAACGCATCGTCCTCAACTTCTATACCGCCAAACGCCTTTATCACGCTCTCGGCATGACGCTCCAACGCCACGAAAAGGCCTTCGGGACCTTGGAAGTCGACGTCAACAAGCGCGTCCAACACGAAAAGAAGTGATCGCCGACCGTTTTACGCAAAGTCCGCGCCGACGTTGGAGCGCCGACGCGAGACTAGGTCGGATATGATAACGCCCTTACGCGCTTGTCTTGCGAGAGACCGAGTCGCGAGGGCTTTTTTTATTTGGAGAACGCGTTTAGCATATGATCGTTTGTCCTTTGATCAGCGGTAGTTCGGGGAACTGTACTTACATCGAGAGCGGGTCGGCGCGAGTTCTCGTCGACGCCGGCGCCTCCGGGTGCGATATCGATCGACATCTGCGCGCTATTGGCGTCGAGCCGAAGTCGTTGACCGCGATGCTCGTTACTCACGCCCATCGCGACCATTATTCCGGCGTCGGGGTCGTTTCGCGTAAGTACGACCTTCCTATCTACGGGAGCATCGGCGTGTGGGACGAGTTGATGAAAAAGAATTTCATCGGCAACGTTTCCGCAAAGAACCTCAAAGTCTTCAGAAGCGTCGACTGCGGCGAGATCGATCTTGGCGGAATGAAGGCGCGTTATTTTCCGACTCCCCACGACGCCTACGATTCCGTCGGCTACGTCTTTACCGACGGACGCGTTAAATTTGGATTTGCGACCGATCTGGGCCATATCACTCCGACCGTGCGGCAATGCATGACGGGTTGCGACGCCGTTTTGCTCGAAGCGAATTACGATCGACAAATGCTTATCGACGGCCCCTATCCGTATCCGTTGAAGCAACGGATCCTAGGGCCCGAGGGACACCTCGACAACGAAGATTCAGCCGCGTTTGCCGTCGAGCTCGCGAAAGCCGGCGTCAAGCAGATATTCCTAGGACACCTCAGCGAACACAACAACACGCCGGAACTCGCCTTCCGCGCCGTTGAACGCGCTATGCTTGCCGCCGGGATCGACCCGCGAAAAGACTGCATGGTCTATATGACGCGACGATACGAGCCCAGCAGAAAGTTGGAGCTCCTATGATGCTGAATATCGTCTATCTGTTCGTTTTGGTCGTCGCGTCGCCGTTCTTGATCTATCGCGCCGTTACGCAGAAGAAGTATCGCGACGGTTGGGGACAGAAACTTCTCGGGCTAGTTCCGAAGATGCCGTCTCCTTGCGGTAAAGAGCGCTTATGGTTCCACGCGGTCAGCGTCGGAGAAGTCAATCTCCTCAAACCTATCGTCGCCGAACTGGACGCGCGCGGAGCGGACTGGGAGTTTGTCGTATCGACCACTTCCAAGACCGGTTACGAGTTGGCGAAGAAACTCTTTGGCGAGCGCACGAGCGTATTCTATTGCCCGTTAGATTTTACGTGGGCGGTCAAGCGCGCTATGAAACGCGTCGCGCCGACCGCGCTAGTCTTAGTCGAGTTGGAGTTGTGGCCGAATCTCATTGCCGCCGCTAAGCGTTCCGGCGCTAGCGTCGCGATCGTCAACGGCAGGATAGGGGACGGCTCTTTCCGCTCGTATCGGCGCGTTAAAGCGTTTTTAGCGAAGACGTTTCGACGTATCGACCTTATCGTCGCGCAGGACGAAGTCGCAGGCGACTATTTCCGCGCGCTTACGCCGTTGCCCGAACGCGTCGTCGTTTCCGGTTCTATCAAGTTCGACGGCGTGAAGACCGACCGCAATAACGCGCAAACGCAAGCGCTTGCGGAACTTGCCGGCGTCGTCGACGGCGATTTCGTCTATCTTTGCGGGAGTACTCAGGCGCCGGAGGAAGAAGGCGCGTTGGAGACGTATAAGCGCTTGAAAGACGATTACCCGCGATTGAAACTCTTTGTCGCTCCGAGACATAAAGAACGCTTTGAAGAGGTCGCGAAGCTATTTGCCGCGTCGGGACTACCGTGGACGCGACGCTCGACGCTGACCGCGCCGCTCGATCCGAACGCGGAGGCGTCGCGAGTCGTTCTGCTCGATTCGCTAGGCGAGTTGGGCGCGTGGTGGGGCGTCGCCGACGCCGCGTTTGTCGGCGGAAGTTGGGGAAATCGCGGCGGACAAAATATGCTCGAGCCCGCCGGCTACGGAGCCGCCGTCTCGTTCGGACCGAATACGCGGAATTTCAAGACGATCGTCGAGGCGTTGTTGCGCGCCAAAGCCGCTAAGGTCGTCGCTAACGTCGACGAAGCGGAAGCGTTTGTGCGACGTTGCTTGGACGAAAATGAATTTCGGGATTCGTTAGGCGCCGCCGCGAGGAAGCTGACTCTCGACAACGTCGGCGCGACTAAGCGCACTCTCGATTACTTGAAAGCGGCGCTAGACGCTAGAACGCGTTGAAAGACGGCTCCAATATTTTTAAAACGCCGTGTTGAAACGCGAGCGCGCGACGTTTATAATAGAGTTGCGCGAGACGTTATGTCGTCGATATACTCGTCTCGCGGCAGTATTACTCTCAGAATATGCATACAAGGAAACGCCATGTCCTCCGAGGAAAAGAGACCTGCCGCGCAAGCGGACGCCGGTTTGCCCATGAGCCCGAAATGGGATCCCGAGAAATTAGCCGCTGAAAAAGCGGAACTGCAGAACTTGGAAACGTTGCCGCTTGGCAAACGTTCCGTCGGCTACATCAAGCGCACGGGCCCCGGTCTGCTTCAAAGCGCGATGACGCTTGGCGCCGGTTCCGCCACCGCCTCCGTTATCGCCGGAGCGTCTTTCGGATACAAGCTTCTGTGGGTCCAACCCCTCGCTATGTTCTTTGGCGTGATGATGCTTGCCGCGCTCTCCAACGTCGTCTTGACGCGCGGCGAACGCCCTTATAGCTCTTTTGGTAAAGAGATATGGAAGCCGCTCGTCTTCTTGTGGGGGCTTGGAACTATCTTGTCCTCCGTTATTTGGCACTTCCCGCAATACGCGTTGCTTGCCGGCGCGGGGCGCGACCTCTTCGCCGCGTTCGGATGTAATCTCGTCATTCCGGAAGGCGGCGAGGTTCCCGGATGGATACAAGGCCTGGCTAACGCCTTGACGCCTCTCGGATTCAAGGTCAACACGTCTATCAATACGACGGGGTATCTCGTCAGCTTCATCGTCGGCGCGTTCATCTTGGCTATGAATATCGTCGTCGTATTCAACTACGGTAAAGGCGCGAAAGGCGTTAAGATCTACGAACGCTTCTTGCGCACGATGATCGCGCTCGTCATCGTCTTCTTCGCCATCGTTTGCGCGTTGAATATCAATAAGATCGAGTGGGTCGAGATGTTCAAGGGCTTCATCGGCTACTACGGTTTCCCGAAGAACGCCGCCGGTTTTGTCGAAAAGACGACCTATCTCCAAGTTCTCGGTATGCTCGGCGCCGCCGTCGGTATCAACATGACGTTCCTCTATCCTTATTCGCTCTTGGCGAAAGGCTGGGGGAAAGAACACCGCAAATTGGCGCGTTGGGACCTCGGCATGACGATGTTCCTCCCGTTCTCCGTCGTTACCTCGTTGATCATCGTCGCTATGACCGTCACCGGCGTCTATCCCGGCGTCGACGCAGTCAATACCTCGCTCACTCCTCTTGGCGCCGCCGCGGCGTTCAAGGGTATTCCGTTCGGAAGCGTCATCTTCTGCCTCGGCTTGATGGGGATGTGCGGCGGCGCGATCTCCGTGCACATGGTCGCTTGCGGGTTCACTATGTGTGAAATGCTCGGGCTCGATATGACGCAAAAACGTTTCCGTATGTTCGCGTTGACTCCGTGTATCGGCTGCCTCGGCGTCGTCATCAGCTTGCCTTTGTGGTTCCCGGTCGTCGCCTCCGCCGTGTGCTTCACGATGCTACCGATCGCGTACCTCATCTTCTTCATTCTCAATAACAAGCGCTCTTACATCGGCGACGCCGTCGGCAAGGGCTGGAAACGCGTCGCGTACAACGTTATTCTCATCATGGCGTTGATCTTCGCCTGCATCGGCTCCGCTAAGTCGATCAAGTCGAACGTTATCGACAAACTGTTCCCCGCCGAAACCGCGCCCGCCGCGCAAGTTGAGGAGATCGACGAAGTTGTCGACGAAGACGCCGACGTTGAAGCCGCAGCGGAAGAGATCGGCGACGAAGACGCTAGCGTTGAAGAAGTTGAAGCGGAAGTCGCGCCTGAGGCGTGAGCTTTATAACGCGTAAGAACGAAGTCGGCGTCGCGCGGATATCGCGACGTCGGCTTTAGCGTCTTGTGTCGGTAGAATTGATGAAAAAATAGGCGCGGTCGCTAGCGCTTGAAAAAATTTTTTTTATAATCGTTTTCGGGCGAAGATCGCGTTGACGCGTAAGCTTTCGCCTTATGTCTGTTTGACGCGAAGGGCGTCGACGTTTCAAGGGGTTGGGAGTCGAAAAGGTTTCCCGTAAATGGCGTGGTTTTATTTTGTAGTCGCGACTGTTCCGTTCGCGTTGTATTTGCTGACGTTAGCGTGCATCCATGCGCGTTCTAAGCCGTTTTTGGTCAGCGGTAGACGCGATTTTACGGGGCTATGTCTAGCTCTGGCGGGCGTATTCTTTATCGGTCCCGGTCAACTGCTTGCGACTTGGGGAGCCGCCGCCGTCTGGGGAAAATACGTCTGGATCTTGCTCTTTGTGTTATGTTTCCTCGTCGTCGTTTTGATCGGCACGAATTTGCGACCGCGATTGATCGTATACAACGTCGTCGTTGAATCGCTACGCAAGACTTTGACAACGACCGCGTTGGAACTCGATACCGAGGCGTGTTGGAGCGGCGCGTCGCTCAATATGCCCGTGCTCGGCGTGCAGTTCTATCTCGACGCGTCCGGACTCGGACATGTCGCGACGCTGACGCGTATTGGCGACGAGAGTTCGAACGAGGGATGGCAACGCTTCTCCTTGGCGCTCATCAAGGCGTTGGATCGATCGGAACGCGCGCGAGGCAAAGCGTGCGCGATCTTTTTCGCGTTGCTTGGCGTCGGGACGATCGTCGCCGACGTCGCTATTGTTTGTTTGCGTTACGACGCGGTTCGTGACGCGGCCGCTTTTTATTTGTCTCTTTGATTAGCCGGCGCGGGGAGTGAAGGACAATGAGCGACGTAAAACAAAACGACACGCTTGTTTATTCGGCGCGGACCGACGTGGGTATGCGTCGCTCTAATAATCAAGACTCCTATATTGTCATTCCCGCCGCCACGCCGGAAGAATGTCGTCGACGCGGACGTCTGTTTATGGTCGCGGACGGTATGGGCGCTCACGCCGGCGGCGAAGTCGCTAGCAGGATGGCGGTCGACCTTGTTTCTAAGCATTATCTCGAAAATACTACAGACTCTATTCCGGACGCGTTGCGCGCCGCTATTCTCTATGCGCACGAAATGATAAAGGGACGCGGAGACGCCGACCAAGCGCTCAACGGCATGGGGACTACTTGCGACGCGTTGGCTATTACCGAAAATAAGGCCTATATCGGCCATGTCGGCGACTCGCGCGTATATCGCTTAAGAGACCATGTGTTAGAACAAGTTTCCTTCGACCATAGCCTCGTTTGGGAGATAAAATACGACCCGAATTCGCGCTTCGGACACGACCTACAACACGTCCCGAAGAACGTGATCACGCGTTCGTTAGGACCCTCGGATAATTTGGAAGTTGCTTTGGAAGGCCCCTTCGAGTTGAAGCCGGGCGACGTCTATATGATGTGCAGCGACGGACTTTCGGGACAGCTGCTTGATTCCGAGATCGCGCAGATCTTGGAACTGTTTCCGCCGGACCAAGCGACGGAATCGTTAGTCAATCTCGCGATCTTGCGCGGGGGACCCGACAACATAACGACGATCGTCGTTCGCGTTAAGGACGTTCCGCAGGTTGAGGAAGAACAGCCCGCGCCCAAGCCGAAGAAAGAACGAGCTCCGATGAGCGCGTCCGCGTTGATGACGCTCGTCGCAGGACTGGTGTTTGCCGCGTTGTTTGTCGTCGCGTTACTGGTCGGCGGAACCGACTCCAACGCGAAGATATTGTGCGGCGCGTCCGCCGTCGTTGCGGTCGGCTCGATCGCCGCGTTCTTCGTCTTAATAAGAAAGACGACGTCACGCGCCGACGAGATCGTCGAGGAAAAGAAACTGGGGAACGCGCCGTATGTGCGCGCTTCCGCCGCGATAGAGCCCGCGTTTGAGGAATGCGTGCGCGCGTATTGCAACGACTTATGCGAGTATATGCGCGCCAATCCCGAGGCGTATAAGCCCGACTGGGACGGCGCTAACGGTTCGCTAGGCGTGAACGGAGCGTTGAAACAAGCCGAACAAGCTATTGCCGATCGGAAATTCGCGTTGGCGTTGCGCGCTCATGTCAGCGTGATCAACTACTTCATGCGCGAGGTGAGAAAGTATGCCGATCGCGCTTAGAAAATCAAAACGAGAACGCTACGCCGACGTTCTTGCGCGGTTGTAACCTGTTGACGATTTGAGAATTTTTTTTAAACTGTTATGGGGCGTGTTGGGACCGCGCGCCGATACAGTCAAGCGTGGTGAACGTTACTATAACGAAAGAATTGCGAGATGCTGGCAAAAAGAGTTGTGCCGTGTTTGGACGTCTGTGGGGGACGCGTCGTTAAGGGAACGAATTTCCTGAATTTACGCGACGCCGGAGACCCCGTCGAAGTCGCTAAACGCTACGAGCGTGAAGGCGCCGACGAGTTAGTCTTCTTGGATATCACCGCGAGTCATGAACAGCGCGACACCATTGTCGACGTCGTTCGCAAAACTGCCGACGTCGTTTTTATGCCGCTGACCGTCGGCGGCGGTATTCGCACCGTCGAGGATTTCCGCAAGATACTGAACGCAGGCGCGGATAAAGTCTCGATCAATTCTTCCGCTGTGAAGACCCCCGACCTCATCGACGCCGCCGCCGATCGCTTTGGAAGCCAATGCGTCGTCGTCAATATCGACCCCAAGCGCGTTATGCGCGACGGTAAAGAGTTCTGGGAAGTCTTCATCAACGGCGGACGCGTCCCCACCGGACTGGAAGCCGTCGAGTGGGCGAAAGAAGTCGAAGCGCGCGGCGCCGGCGAGATCGTGCTCACTTCGATGGACGGCGATGGAACTAAAAACGGCTACGATATTCCAATATTAAAAGCGGTATGCGACGCCGTGCGTATTCCCGTCGTCGCGAGCGGCGGCGCGGGCAAGCCCGAGCACTTCGTCGAAGCTATTACCGAAGCCAACGCTTCCGCGGTGCTTGCCGCGAGCGTTTTCCACTACGGCTTGTACTCCATTGCCGAAGTGAAAGAAGCGATGCGCGCCGCGGGCATTCCCGTCAGAATGTAAGTCGTTCGCGTTCGCCATAGAATTATAGATTACAACGCAGAGATCGAATCGCGATCCTTCGCGCGAGCGCGTAGACGTCGCGCCGAGATCGCTTCGCTAAGAAAATAAACGTCGACGCGCGCGGGAACTCGCGCGAAAACGTGATCGTAAATAAAGGAGTTGCGTCCATGTCATCGGCTGATATGCCCGATCGTATTTTTAAAAAGAAGAAGGAAATGGAGATCGACCGCTTGTTCCAAGCGCTCGTCAAGCTTTCCGGGTCCGACCTTCACTTGAAGGTCGATCGTCCTCCGTACGTCCGCGTTAAAGGCGCTTTGAGAACGCTGAATCGCGGCCCTATCGACGACGAAGAAATGAATCGACTCATCTTCCCGATGATGGACGAACGTAACCGCAAGATCTATAACGACACGGGCGGGGCGGACTTCGCGCATACCTGCGTCGTCGACGGCGTTACTTGGCGTTTCCGCGTCAACGTCTTGACGCAAATGGGACACGTCGGATTGGTCGCGCGTCGTATTAACAACTTCATTCCCGAGTTGGAAAAATTGCACATTCCCACCGTCTTGTACGAGTTGTGCAAATTCAGCCAAGGGATGGTCTTGCTCGCCGGCGTTACCGGTTCCGGAAAATCCACCACCATCGCCTCGATGTTGAACTGGATCAACAAGAACTACAACAAGCACATCTTGACCCTCGAAGACCCGATCGAATTCATGTTCACCGAGGAAAAGTGCTTGATCAACCAACGCGAGATCGGTCAAGACGTTATCGACTTCGAAGTCGGCATGAAGCACGCGGTTCGTGAAGACCCTGACGTCATGCTCGTAGGGGAAATGCGTGACCGCGAAACGTTTGAGACCGCTATTCACGCCGCCGAAACGGGCCACTTGGTCTTCGGGACCATCCACGCTTCGACAGCCCCGTCTACCATCGGACGTATTCTCGACTTGTTCCCCGCGAATATGCACAAGGCGATCAGAAGCGCTATCGCTATGAATATGAAGGGGATCGTCGCTCAAAAACTGCTACCCTCCATTCTCCCCGGCGTTCAACGCGTTCCGACTTGCGAAGTTATGATCGTTAACAACGTTATTCGTAAGTTGATCCTCGAAGGCGAAGACGAAAAACTCGGCGACGCTATTCGTATTCAAGCGCAAGAAGGTATGCAAGACTTCACCATGTCGCTCAAGTCGCTCGTTCAGATGAAGAAGATCGACCGCGCCACCGCGTTTGAAGTCGCTCCTAATATCGAGTCCTTGAAGATGGCTCTTAAAGGTATCGAAGTTAAGGAACCGGGTATTCTCTGATCCCCAAAAAGCCGCGACTGCGATATAGGTCGGCGGCGCTATGTTTCTCCGCGTTTCGGCGTTCGAAACGCGGCGAACTTATATATAAATATTCCGATCGCGAAGAAGCGAGTCGACGCGATCTCGAGATATTACCTCAAAGTTGGTTAGATATGAAAATAGAGAAGATTAAAAAGTTTGCGCGCAACTTTGCGATCGCGGCGACGGCTTTGACCGTACTCTTAGCGTTTGTCGATCCCACATGGGCCGCCGGGCTTGACGACCTGGCGAAAGAAGCGACAACTAACGGTTGGCGCGGGTCTTACGGCATGAAGATATGCCCCATTAAGATCGCTATCTTGATCGTTTTCTATCTAAGTTGGGTCGCATCCTCGACATGGTGTAACAACGACTCCGAACGCCTCGGCGATCCCGACCAAGAAAAATGGAACGGCGCCAACCTGATCGCGTTCGTCGTCGCGTTCTTCCTCACGCTCCTGATCCCTATCTTCTGGGTCGGGTTGCCGTTGCTCCTCGTCGCTTGGCTCGTGCCGATCTTCCGCTATATCAAGGCGCGTAATAAGGATTTGCTCGAAGCTGACCGCGTCATGACCGCGCAACACCTCTCGTTCTGGTTCCGCACTAAGGTCTTGAAGCAAAAAGTCAAGCCGAAGCCGATGCCGTACGAAGGCGGGTCTATGATCCAACTGGAAGCGGCAGGGATGGGACTCGACGAAAGAACCGCTATCTCTCGCGTCGTACAATCTCGTAACTACAACGGTAGCGCGGGGTACAACAACTTCCGCGAACTGCTCTATCACGCGTTGCATAACCGCACGACTGAAGTCCTCGTCAGTTTTGGCGCTGAAGAGACGATGTTCCAATACCAGATCGACGGCGTTTATCAACCTATTGAAGACGCTTTCAAAAAGCCTTGGACGCGTGAAGAAGCCGACGACGTCGCTATTGCCGCGAAGCTGATCTGCGGACTCAATCCCGACGATCGCCGCAACCGCCAAAGCGGGTTGTTCAAGGCGTTGTACGACAAGAATAAGAAGGGCAAGCCGCTCACTTGCGACGTTAAATTGGAGAGCGCCGGCGTGCCTACAGGCGAAGTCTTCAAGATCGCGTTCCAATTCAAGACCGCGTCGTTCGGTAACATCGCGCAGATCTGCGACGATGAAGCTCGACAAAACAAGATGCGCGCCGTCATCAACGGCGAAAAGGGCTTGGTCGTTCTCGCCTCCGCCCCGCACCAAGGTCTGAAAACGCTCACCACCGTTATGTTCAATACGGCCGACCGCTTCACGCGCGACTTCTCTAGCGTTGAAGACGTTCAACACCCGTATGAATTCATCGAAAATATCACGACCACCAAGTACGATTCCTCCAAGGGCGAAACGCCGATGACCGTTCTGCCCGACTTGTTCTTCAAAGAACCTAAGGTCGTCTTGATCCGCGATATGGTCAACCTCGAATCGTGGCAACTCGCTTGCGACGAAGTGCAAAACGATCGTCTCATCATCACCACGTTCCGCGGCGCCGATTCCGTCGCCACGATCGTCGGCTTGCTCAAGTTCGGCGTCGATCCGAGTATGCTCGCCAACTCGCTCAACTCCGTCATCACCCAGAAGCTCGTGCGTCGCTTGTGCGAGACTTGTCGCGAAGAGATCAAGCCCGACCCGCGTATCCTGCAACAACTGGGGCTCGATCCGAAGACCGAAAAGATCTACCGCAAGCATTTCCACGCTCCGGTAGAACCCGGTCAACGCGACTTCTACGAACCTTGTGAAGATTGCCGCGATATCGGTTACAAGAATCGCGTCGCGCTCTTCGACGTCCTCGAGATCACCGACGAAATGCGTCAGATCATCGCCGCCAACGCCGACCTCGCTAAGAAGGAACAAGCGTTGCGTCAAGCCGCGATGAAGAGCGGACAACGCGGGTATCTTACCGACGGCGCTCGTTTGGTCGCCAAGGGCGTTACTTCTTACGAAGAACTCGTTCGCTGCTTGAAGGCGAAATGACGACCGGTCTTACGCGCGAACGTCGAGGTTAAGACGTTCGCGTCGCGAGGTTCTTTTTTAAACAAAAAACAAAGCGTATAGGTGAATATATTATGACGGGGTATTGGATCGTAGCCGGACTTATGGCGATCGGCGCGCTCGCGTTTTGGCACAAGATGAAGATCTGGAGCGTCACTTTGATCGGTATCAACTTGATACTTGCGACGTTGTTTGCGGTCGGGTTGTTCGAGATGGTCGCTAATATCTTGGACGGCTTCATGGCGGCGACCGCGTTCTATAACGATATGATCGCGTTCTTCCTGCTGTTTATCATTATGCTCGCGATCTTGATGATCGCCACGAGCATGATCTCCAAAGTCGACCTCCATTTCATGAATAAGACTGACGTCATCTCGAAATGGATCGCGTCGTTGCTGATCGTCGTCGGATTAGCTTTGACCACCACTTTCGTATTCTACGAAGTTATGCCCGGTAAACCGAAGGGTGAATTGGTCAATCCCATGAAGGTCGTCGACTTCATTTCTAACGGTTCGCTTTCGCCGTTGCTTAGCGATTCGCGTTGGAACTCCGTTCAATTCGTGAAAGACCAAGCGTTGCGCGACGCCGCCGTTTATACCCAAACGGTAAACAACGGCAACTCCGGTTGGAAGTTTGAAGGCGATACTTCGCCGAACGCCGAATGAGGCTACGAGAACGCGCGACGCGTTTAGACTTTTCGCTTTTCTAATATAAGGATTGCCAACATGGCTAAGTTACCCGAGATCGAGAAAAAGTCCGGTTCGCTGTTTGATTCGAACCTGAGCATGGGCTCCGCCGACGAGGCGATTCAAGTTTCGCAAGATATCATTTCTCATGGTATCTCGTCGGTCGCCGTCGCCGCCTTCGCGGTCGCCGTTATCTCGTTGCTCGCTTTCGTACACGTCGCGTTTGTTACGGTCTCCGTGCTCGCCGCGTTATTGGCCGTCTTCTCCATGTACCTGATCTCGCGATCCGGCGGAGAACTGACCGGTAAGACGTTCGCGTGTCTCGCGTTAGCCGTCGCTATCATGAGCGGCGTCGGCGGACCCGTGCGCAAGACTGTATATCGTATCGAGTTTGAAAAGCAAGCCGCGCAATTCTGCGAGGAATGGTTCAAGAGCGTTCAAAACGGCGATTTCGTCGCCGTGCGACAGATGACGAAAGCCTACTGGGCTCGCGCAACCATCATGAACCATCAAGACGAGATCGACTACTTCGTTCGCGAAAAAGCAGGCGACGACGAAGCGCATCACGAAATGCACTCCTTCTTGTCGAACCAGACGATCTTGACGTTATGGAAACTTGGCGACAAAGCGCGTCATTCCTTCTATACCGCTTCCACGACTTGGCTGACGTCCACGCACGAAAGCACGGAACGCATCTACGCCGTTACCGTCGATCCCGATCCCGAAGTTGGTAGAACGCAAAAACAAACGTTCTTTTTCAGACTCGTTCTCAACCGCCATTACAACAAGACGGAAGAAGGCGAGCGACTCGTCGGATGGTCTACGATCGTTTCCGACCTGAACCCGATGGAATTGGATAAAGACGGACGACCGATCTACCAACAACAAGATCTGTGAGCAAGTCGCGAAAGCTGACGACGGCGGCGACGCCGGACGCGAGCTCGCGCCGTCGTTGACGCTGAGGAGAACGCTTTTTTATGCTGACGTATCGCGACGTACTGGACGACGGCGGTTTGATCGCTCGTCGTCGCGAAAACTACGAACGCCGTGAAGCGCAATTAGCGATGGCGGCGGAAGTTGATGCCGCTATTCGTTCAAAACGTTGTTTGTCTATTGAAGCCGGCACGGGCGTAGGCAAGAGTTTTGCCTATCTCGTTCCGGCTATTCTTTATGTAACCGAGGACCAAGCGCGGCAACTTGCGCTTGTCGACGGTAAAGTTGTGCCCGCAAACGAAGCGCCGAACGCGACTCCGCCGACTTCGACCTCGGTAAATTCGCCGCCGGTCCCGCAACGATTGCCCGCGCAAGACGCGACTAAGACGACGTTCGAGCCGCAGACTATGGGAGACGGACTGGACGACTGGCGACGCGCCAACGTCGCGGAAGTTTTCTCGGTTCCGATGGAGGCGTTGGCGCAGAAAGGGAAGGGCGACGCCTTTTATGCGGACGGCTCTATTGACGAGAACGTTCGTCGCGTCGTCGTCTCCACGCACACGATCGGATTACAAGAACAGCTCTTTGAAAAAGATATCCCGTTTCTCAACTCGATCATGCCGGTCGAGTTCACGGCGGCGTTGGCGAAGGGACGCGCTAACTATATTTGTTTGCGGCGTTTCAAGCATGCGTTGAAGGGGATCGAGAACGAGAAACTGCTCGATACCGAGATCGTGCGCGAGTTTGCGCGGTTAGAGAAATGGGTCGAGGAAACGGTCGACGGCTCGAAAGCCGATCTGGATCCCGGCCCCGATCCCGATATCTGGGAAGACGTTTGTTGCGAACAAGGAAACTGCCTCGGACGGAAATGCCCGTGGCGCGACAAGTGTTTCTATATGCGCGCGAGGAAGATACTCGCTAACGCCGACGTCATCATCGTCAATCACGCGCTGCTGTTCAGCGACCTCGCCGTGCGACGCGAAGGCGGCTCGATCTTGCCCGCGTACGACGTCTTAGTTTTTGACGAAGCGCACACGATGGAAGACGTCGCCTCGGAACATCTTGGCGTCGAGTTGTCGCAGTACTCGATCGACTACCGACTCGGGAAGCTGTATAACGACCGAACGCAGAAGGGCTTGCTCATGGAGGAGAGCGAGTCGTTCAAGATCGGGACTCCGCACGAGCTTATCAATAACGCGATGCAGACCGTCGACGAGTGTCGTCTTCGCGCGGGCTACTTCTTTGAAGACCTCGACGAGTGGTTGGAAGAGCGTCCCGGGTCCTCGAACGGTCGCGTGTTTGAGAAGAATATCGTCAACAAAGGGTTATGCGAAGCGCTCGCGATGTTGTCGACAAAGCTGCGGCAAGTCGCCGACTACCTTGAAGATCCGAGCAGAAAGCAGGAGTATGTTTCCGCGAGAGAACGCGTTGAGGCGATACATGACGCTATTCTCGACTGGCTAGAACAACGCTCGGAAGGATACGTGTATTGGATCGAGCGAACTCGCGGACGCAGAGCGCAGATCAAGATCGTTTCGGCGCCTATCGACGTCGCTCCGATCTTGCGCGAGAATCTGTTTAATAAGATACCGACCGTCGTCGCCGCAAGCGCGACTCTCACTACGCTCGCCGGCTCGAAAGCGGTCGGAACGCGCGCTGCGAAAACTAAGAAAGAGACGTTCCCAAATACTCCCGAAGCTATTGCGACGTCGCCGGATAAGGAATCGCAGGAAACGCGTAAAGCGTTCGCGTTCTTCAGAAATCGCGTGGGACTCAACGGCGCGCCCGCGAGAGCGTTGGGAAGTCCGTTTAACTATCGCGAGCAGATGACGCTCGTGTTGACAAAAGGACTGGAAATATCCGAGGCTGTCGCGATGCGGCGCGGATGGTCGGAAGAGGTGCGGAAGGAGCGCAACGAGGAGCGGTTGTTCTCGGCGTTGCGCGACTATATCGCGGAGACGGACGGCGGGGCGTTCGTCTTATTCACCAACAACACGCAGATGAAGGACGCCACGAACGCGTTGTCGCGATGGATGGCGGAACGCAACTATCCCTTCTATTCCCAAGCGGAAGGGATGCAGCGCAGCTTGATGGTCTCGCGCTTTAAAGAGAGCGATCGCAGCGTCTTATTTGGCGTCGATAGCTTTTGGCAAGGCGTCGACGTCCCGGGGCAAACGCTGCGCAACGTCATCATCGTGAAGTTTCCGTTTCAGTCACCCGACAAACCGTTGGTGGAAGCGAGAACGGAGCGCATACGCGAGGCGGGAGGCAATCCGTTTTACGAGTTGACTCTCCCAAACGCGATCTTAAAATTCAAGCAAGGCGTAGGTAGGCTTGTTAGAACGCGCGGCGACGTCGGCCAAGTCGTGCTGCTCGACGAGAGGATACACCAGAAGTCGTATGGTCCGGACTTCTTGCGCGCTTTGCCCGATTGTAAATTACGCGTCGATCGATTCTTCACGGATTGAAGCTCGACGCAAGGACGTAGGCGTTTTACGCGCCGCAATTTATTTATGAATGACGACTATGAATTTTTATATTGAAACTGTCGGCTGCCAGATGAACACCCTCGACTCCGAGTTGGCCGCCGCCGAGTTGATCTCCGCGGGCTGGACTAGGACCGACACGCGAAAAAACGCCGATCTCATTGTGTTCAATACTTGTAGCGTTCGCGAACACGCCGAAGAAAAGATATACAGCGCGTTGGGAAGACTCAAGCACTGGAAAACTCAGAAACCCGGTTCTCTTATCGGCGTTATGGGATGCATGGCGCAAAAAGACCAGACTAAGATCTTCAAACGCGCCCCGTTTGTCGACGTCGTTTGCGGCCCCGGACAGATCGACCGCTTGACTACGCTTGTCGCGCAAGCCGCCGCTACCGGCGAACAACAGATCGCCGTCGGCGTCAATCGCTTCGAGAATAAAAATAACCCGCACGCCGTGCGCGACTCCTTCAGACTCTACGACCCTAAACGCATGAAGGAAACGCGCTTGCGATCCTTCCAAGCGATGGTCCGTATCATGTTCGGATGCAATAAGTTCTGCTCGTATTGCATCGTGCCGAGCGTCCGCGGACCCGAGCAATCGCGTCCCCCGAAGGATATTTTGAACGAGATACGCGCGTTGGCGGATCAAGGCGTCGTCGAAGTCGTATTGCTAGGCCAGACTGTCAACAGCTATCGCTACGTCGAAGGGGAGAAGACGACGCGATTGTCCGACCTGCTCGTCGAGATCGACAAGATTCCCGGGATCCGACGCGTTCGCTTTGTCAGCTCCTATCCTACCGATATGACCGACGACCTGCTTCACGCCGTTGCCGATCTGCCGACTTCCACGCCGTTCCTGCATGTCCCCGCGCAACACGGCGCAGACTCGATGCTGAAACGTATGCGCAGACACTACACGCTCGACTTCTATAAAGACTTGGTCGACCGTATTTACGATATCATTCCCGGCGCGGCGATCACGAGCGACTTCATTGTCGGCTTCTGCGGCGAGACGGAAGAAGAACACGAAAAGACCGCCGAGTTGATGCGGTACGCTAAGTTCAAGAACAGCTTCATCTTCAAGTACTCCGTCAGACCAGGTAACGAAGCCGCGAGAACGATGGTCGACGACGTCTCGGAAGAGATCAAGAAACGCCGCAACAACGAGTTGCTTGCCGTTCAAAACGAGATCAGTCTTGCGGGCAACCAACGCTTTATTGGCGAGACTGTCGAGATCTTAGTCGAAGGGCCGAGCAAGCGCGAAAACAGAGTCTCCGTCGTCGAGGAAGCGCTCTACGAAGAAGCCGCGCCCGTCGAAGCGACTATCGACACGACCGGAAACGTCGCCCCGATTCCGGAAGGCGCGTCCAAAGTGACCACCGTCGACGATATGCTTGCCGCCTCCGACTCCTCCGTATTCGAGTCGTCGAGTATGGCGCAGATGACCGGGCGCACGAAATGCGACCGCATCGTCGTTTTCGACGGCAAGCGCGATCTCGCGGGCCAATTCTGCAAGATCAAGATCACCGACGCGTATCCGTTCACGCTCGTCGGCGAGTTGGTTGAATGAATAACGACGAATTGAGATAAAAAAAGAAAGCTCGAAGTTTAGCGCTTCGAGCTTTTTTTATATCGTGTTCGGATATATGCGCGCGGCTCTAACTTACGACGCGCTATCGCCAAGAAAACAAAAAAAGCGAAGAACTTTCATCCTTCGCTTTTTTAGTGGGCGCACATGGATTCGGACCATGGACCTCAGCCTTATCAGGGCTGCGCTCTAACCAAACTGAGCTACGCGCCCGCCGAGAGGTTTGTTTTACAAACATCGATAACATTATAATCGCGTTTCAGAAATTACAAGGGGCGTTAAGAAATTTTTTAACGATTTCTTAACGCCCGCAAGTTAAGCGACTACGCTAGCGATCTAAGCTCATTTCCAAGCTTCGAGGTAGCGAGCGAGTTCGTGCATATCGCCGCCGACCTTGATCGGACGCGGATAAGCGCGAAGTTTGCTCATGTTGATGAGGTCTTCGAACTTAGGATAGGAGAGACCCA
Organism: Thermoguttaceae bacterium; assembly: GCA_045599605.1. Classification (GTDB taxonomy): domain Bacteria; phylum Planctomycetota; class Planctomycetia; order Pirellulales; family Thermoguttaceae; genus RUG369. Next base: position 29,359 of record JAZRWE010000022.1, on the reverse strand, counting down.
TCGGTTCGGAACCGCTATTGACGGAGATCATGACGCCGTTCATGTTTTGTTCGCAAAGCGCTTTGTAGCAGCCGACGCCGATCTGGCTGCCGACGCAGACGTCGTAAGCCGTAGGCGTGTTGCAGCGGACTTCGTAACCGAATTGAAGACCGTTGAACTTTTGGCTCTTGCCCGTGCGGCGCTTGTATTCTTCGCTCATCAAGCGGCCCAAGCGAGAAGAGTACTTGAGTTGCGAGACCGGGAAGTGACCGAACGTGTCGGGCTTGAGGGAGAGGTATTCGTCGTGAGAGACGCACTTTTCGATTTCGGAAAGAGGAAGGAATTCCGCGACGCCTTCGGAGATAACGGCGACGAAGCCTTTCTTGCCTTCTTTTTGACGAGCTTCGAAAACGTCGACCAAGTGGTTGACGACGTGCGACATATCGACGATCGTACGCATGACAGGCTTGCCGTCGGCGTCCAAAACTTCTTTACCGGTTTCGGGATCGATCGTGACTTCGGTCGTCTTCCAGCTTTCTTCGATGTCTTCGAGACCAACGACCGCGCTAGCTTCGCCGGCAACCGCCGCGCCGTAAGCCAACCAAGCCGCCGCGCGACCCATGAGTTGGCAAACGAAACCCGCGCCCGCCGCTTGGCTGTCGGCCAACAGGTTGCGGAGTTCTTTCGCGAGCATTTCGACCGCGCTGAAGTAACCGAACGTGAACGGGATGCCTTCGTAGTCGTTGTCGATCGTCTTCGGGAGGTGGACGACCTTGATGCGCTTAGCGTCGGCGGGCTTGCGGTCCATGTAGAGCTTGAACTTCGCGGCCGTCGTCAGCGTGTCGTCGCCGCCGATGGAGACGAGAGCGTCGACGCCAAGGGAGCACAGCGCTTTGTAGACCGTTTCCATCGGAGCGGTCTTTTCCGCGTCTTCGAGGTCCGCGGGGGTCTTGAGGGCTTTGCCCGGGTTAGCGCGAGCCGTGCCGATGATGATGCCTTGTTGCGTGCGAAGACCGTCGAAAACGATCTTGTCCAAGCGAATGTACGCTTTGCCTTCTTCGAGAACGTCGCCGTCTTTATATTCGACGAGGTGCGAATAACCGTTCAACATACCGTAGCATTCGACGCCCGCGCGCGCGAAACACAAAGCGGCGCCGCCGATGACCGCGTTCGCCGCGGGAGCGGGACCGCCGGAGAAGAGAATAGCGACTTTTTTGACGTCAGAATTCGGTCGCGAAGGACTGGCTAAAGACGACATATGCAACCCTTTCATTAAAAGGTTTTGTGAGGAAAACTCGCGTGGTCGCGAGCCGGATCAAATATTTGTGTAACGTAAGTCGGCGGCCGAGGACGACCGCTGTCTACTTCGACTTTCGCCTTCTATTTTAGTATATTCGAAAATTATTTCAATCGGGCGTCGAATTTTATACGCCTGTTATCGCACAGTTTTGATACTGTGTTAAACAAGAAAAAATCGGAAAATTTTGCGGTTTTTTGAAGATTTGTTAAAGTTGAGGACGTTTCGGTGGAACAAATCGCGCTGTTGAACGTCGAAAACTGTTAAGGGATATTCTCTCTTGGGAGAATCGAGTTTTATTGGTAAAATCGATTCGACTATAACGTAAAGGTTAATTGCGTTATATGGAAAATCAAAAGAAGATTGGCAAAATGCCTAAACTAGGTTCGATACATAAAGACTGACGAATACTAGCACGTAAAAACGGTAGTGTTTGACAACTCAACGAAATCGATAAGGTTTCGTTATGTTTTGGATGTTCAAGAACTTGCGCGTTTTCGCTGTTTGGTAGAATTGGAATATTCTTGTCTACTAGCAGTTAAAAGCGTCGAGGACTTTAAAAAATTTCAAAATTTTGTAGTATTTTCAGGCTGTTTGTATTAAACTAGATGAAAATAAGTCTCACTAGGCGAGGTATGCGCTCGAAAGAGACGAGGCGCGCGTGGAAACGCGAGTTTTGACGCGCTCGGACATTTCCGATTGAGCTTCGCTGTGGAGAGCAAGAAGCCTTAGACCTACCGACTCGGCGTCGATCGCGCCGGATCGGGACGCCGCGAAACGCGTCTTTTTCCGTTGTTGAAAGAAGACGGCGCGCGCGGGGCGGAAGCCAAGAACCAATACCTATAAACGAGTGGTTGGTTCGCGGTCGCTTTTCGACGAAAACGTCGTTGGAGACTACGGCTTGCGCGAGGCGTCGCGCTTTTTCGTTTGGCAAATTTGACAAATATAGACGGCAGCCGGTTGACGCCGGCAAGAAGAGAGACTCGCGGTAGCGTCGTCAACGGCGCATGCGCTCGAGTTTAATGAAAGTTGGATCCGCTTTCGCTCGTGCGCCGCGCTCGGTAAATAAATACGTAAGGAATGAAAACTATGTCGCAATCAGGTAAGCGTTTTCTGTCCGGTCTTGTGAATCGCGTTATGAGCTCGAATACGAAGGAATCGCGCTCTGCCGCTAAACGCCGCGAACGATCTCTTTCTTCGCGTCGTCTCGGTATGGAGCCGTTGGAAGATCGCCAATTATTGGCCGTCGATCCCACGTTGTTGAGCGCCGCCGCCCAAGCCGAAGTCGCCCAGTCTGAGAACGTCGCCGCGCAAGCCGTCGACCTCTCCGCTCTGCAACAATCCGCCGCTACCGTTATTGCGAACACCGGCGTCGGCGTCGCTATTTCCGTTGACGGTTCCGCGTTGTCCAACGCCGCGTCCGAAGACACTACCGGTACGCATCGCATCAACGCCGATATCGTTGCGAGTATTGCCGATCGTCCGATCAGCTGCTCCGAGATGACTTGGGCCGCGACCCTCTCCAACATGTTGACTTACAACGGTTGGAGCACGACTTCTATCGTCGATCCCGAAGCCGAAGGCTCCGCCGCTCAACAAACGTTTGATTACTTCGCTAATTCGTTCACGAACGACCCGTCGAACCTCGCTTTGGCTTACGCTTGGTTCATGAACGGACCTGCCGAATACACGCTTCAAGGCAACGACGCGTGGGCTCAGATCCTGCCTAACTCCACTAACGGCGGTCTCTTCCCGTCGGCGTCCGGAGATTGGCAAGATCCTTCCGCGTATTGCAAAGAATTCCTCGCGTCCGAGATCGCTTCCCCGCTTTACGGTATCTCGACCGACTATCTCGACAACAACTGGTCCGTCGGTCTTGAGATCCATTACAGCGGTCCTACCGGCGAAGACGTCGAGACCGGCGTTGAAGGTCAAGCCAAGGCTACTTGGCTCACGTTCTGGGGGTACGACTACGATTCTTCGTTCACGCCCCAAGATCAAGAATACTATACCGCGATCTACGTCAGCAACGCCGCGACGGGTAAGATCGAACGTCATACCATTGGTTGGTCCGACGTTCTCAACTCCTACGTCCTCACGGATTACGATAGTAACGTCTCCGGTCAAGTTCCGTATATCTACTCCTTCACCGTCGTCCAACGTATGCCCGGTTACGGCGTTCTGACGCCCGACCAATACGAACCGAACAACACGGTCGAAGCGTTCGAAGTTGAGAATCCGTCCGATCTTGGCAATATCGACGTCGTCGTCCCGAGCGCCACCACTGGGTCCGCCGTCAACGGCAACGTCTTGAAGTTGGAAAACTTGACTTTGTACGCGCAAGGTTCCGAAGACGGCGAAACCGCCGCCGACCCGGTCGACTACTACAAGTTTAATCTTACGCAAACCGCTTCGCATTCCGACTTTATCCTCGTCGAATTTGGCGAAGGCTATCTCAACTCGCCTTTGAAGGCCACTCTGTACGTCTGCGGCGACGACGGCGAAGCTTACCCCGTCGACCCGATGGAATACGGTTACGTCGGCGATCACTTTGACGCCGTCGCGTCCTCGTCCACCTCTTACTATGTCGGCGAAGACGGCAAGACCTACGCTGAAGTCACGAACAAGCTCCGCATCGATATGTCGGGCTTGACCGCAGGCTCTTACTACCTCAAGATCGAATTCGCCGACGGCATTGTCGGCGGCGTCAACCAAGACTACTCGATCACGTTCAACGCCGGTTTCGACGACCTCTATGAATCCAACGACTCTTTCGAGGAAGTCAACGCCCTTCCGGTCGACCGTCCCAATAACCCGACCGCTAACTTTGGCGTTCTCTATGGCCGTAAGTTCGTCGACGACCTCGTCTTGAAACAATACGACCATAACATCAGCGAGACCGACTGGTTCCGTTTCGAAATGGCCGCTACCGGCGGCGAAGGCTCCGCCGTCAACCTCTACTACAAATCCACCGCGTCCGATATCAACGACGCCGACTTGGACTTCGTTCTCTATCGCGAAGATCCGGATGACGTCTATGGCCGCGGCTACACCATGGTCGACCGCAGCTGGCAGATCATGACCGACGTTGAGACTGTCTCTCTCGAAGGTCTCGAAGCCGGCGTGTACTACATCAAGGTCGTCGGTAACTTGGCGGCTGAAGACGGCGTCTTCGTCAACGTCGAATACAAGCTCGAGATCCTCCCCGGCGTCGATGAAAACCTCCCGCCCGATCTCCGCTCCGAAGTACTCGCCGGAAACAACTGGGAAGGTCCGCTCGTGGTCGCCGTCGATCGCTATGTTCCTAGCGAGACCGAACAATTCAAGAGCGAATCCACCGTCGGTCCCGACGGCAACGTCTACCTCAACTACTCCTTCGCCGTTTACGGCGTCCAAACCGCCGAAAAGACCGCTGAATACGAAAACGTTACCCTCGGTCTCTACATCAACGGCGTCAAGGTCTCCGTCGACGATATGCGCGCCGCGATCCTCGCCGGCGGTCTCGTCGATTCCAAAGCCGTCCAAATGCTCGACCTGTTCTGCAACGGCGGCATGACGATGAAGGCCGGAGAATCCTTCGAATTCATCAACTTCAATATTGGTAAGATCGCCAATAGCGAATCTCTCGCCGGCAAGTACTTCGACGGCTCCACGTTCGCGCCGAACTCCGTCGTCGTCCTCATCAATCCCGACAACTACGAACTTGGCGAAGATTTCGGCAAAGTCGTCGATAAGCAAGAAGTGACCGAACTCTCCTTGACTTACGTCGACGGTTCCTTCATGGACGGTTCCAAAGCGGTCACGCTTAGCAAGGGCCAAGAAGTCAAGGTCTATCGCAACAACAAGCTCGTCAAGACCTTCAAGTACGGCGTCGATGATTTCGATATGAAGAACGGCGACGTCGCCGTCGCTGCCGTTGTTAAGCACAACTACTCCGTCAACGTCGAAGACTACGAAGTCAAAGACGGCGTTCTCGGCGTCCTCGAATTCATGGTCGACAACAACTGCTCGTCCGCCATGTTCATTCTGGACAACCTCCAAGAAGACGTCTTCGCGCCTAACGGCAGCGTTTCCGACGTCATGAACAATACCAATCCGGAAGGCGAAAACCCGGATCTCGGCGTCGTTAACATCGAATACCTCGACCAAGAAGGCGTCTGCCATATCGACAACCTCGTCGTTACCGGCGCTAAGGACGACAACGGCGCGTATCTTTCCGACTGGTTCAAGTTCCAACTTCTCACCAGCCAAGAAGACGCCGCCAAGGGGCAAACGAACTACGAAGACGCCTACGTCCGTATCGATATGGATCCCGACTACACCGAAGCGAACGATCCGTCCGACGCCGGCGACCTCGATCTCTATCTCTACAAAGTCGTTCAGACCGACCCGACCGTCTCCTTCGACGAAGCGTTCGAAGCCGGTTCCTATCGCCTCAGCCTGATCGCTACGAGCAAAGACGTCACCGCGTCCGAACTTATCAACTTCAAAGACGTTGAAGGTATCGACGACGGCACGTACTTCATCCGCGTCGCGGGCTTCAACGGCGCTTCCAACCGTTACTCTCTCGAGGTCGGCGGTTTCACCAATTCCGGCGATATTATCCCGACCGACCCGAACGAATACTTCACCGAAGACAACGTTGCGATCCTCAACTCCGTCGCTACGCTCAATTGGCGCGTTCCGACCACCGATTACGTCTCTCGCGTCTACGTCTCCTATCGCGCTGAAGGCGCCGAGGAATGGACCGAAGCGGGCAACTTCAAGAGCTCCGTCACTTCCTGCAAGATCGCGGGTCTCGATCCTAACACCAAGTACGAATTCAAGCTCAGCGTCACCAACTTCTTCATCCAAGACGATCCGCTCAGCGCCACCGTCGTGAAGAAGACCGCCGACTACCTCAACGAAGTCGTCTACCGCGCCGTCATTGTTGGAGTCTCCGATTATCCGGGCGCCTCCGCCGACCTCGTCGCCGCCGCTAACGACGCGCAAGCCTTCAAGAACGCGTTGCTCCAAGACCCGCAATGGGCGGAAGAAAACATCACGCTCTTGACCAACGACAACGCCACCAAGGCTAACGTCCTCGACGCTATCGCCTCGATCGGCTACGTCTCCGACGATAACGACGTCGTCGTCTTCTACTTCGCCGGTTCCGGTACTTCCGCCGTTACGGGCGGCGCCAAAGTCGGCTACTTGAAGACTTACGGCAGCGTTCGCGCCTCCTATCTCTCCAGCTCCGAATTGATGGAAGCGATGAGCGCCGTTTCCGCGGGCTCCAAGCAATTCATCTTGGACGCCGGTCAAGTTGCCGCCGGTCTCGAAGATACCGCGATCAACTACGACGCGTTCATCAACTCCCTCACCGGCATGACCAAGAACGGCGATTCCGACCGCGTCGCCCAAGTCTCCGTCCTCACCTCCGGTGAAAACGGCGCCGTCTCCCCCGTCGGACAAGGCAGCCGCTCCGTCTTCAGCCAAACGCTCGTCGACGCTATCGATTACTATCGTCAAGTCCTGACGCAAGAAGAAGCCGACGCCGCTAACAAAGACCTCGCTCTCACCGACAAGCCGCTCGTCGAATCCGACGGCCGCGTCGCCGTGGAAGAACTCGCCGAATTCATCAACAACGATATTCGTATCAAAGCGTACGAAATGTCCGCTATGAACGCCTCCAATACCGAAGGCGAACAAGCGATCATGATGAACGGCTTCTGGTCTGAATCCGACGCTTACGCGCAAGATTGGCTCGACGCCGACGCTATCGTCGTCACCACGACCGTCGATACCGTCGACGATCACGACGGCAAGGTCTCGCTCCGCGAAGCTTCCAACCTCCTCGGCACGGTACTCAATCGCGAGACCGAACTGAGCAAGGGCGACAAGTTCACGCTCAAGGCCGGCTCCACCGTCACCGTTGGCGCCTCCACCGGCGTGCTCGTCGAAGACGTCGAATTGACTTACTCCGCCGGTTCCTTCAAGACCGCCGGCGTCTGCTCGCTCGAGATCGGCACGAAGATCGTCGACTTCAACAAGACCGGCAACGTCGTTGCTTGGGGCGCCGATGATTTCGCCGCCGGCAACGTTAAACTCGAAGACGCCAACGGTCTCGCCGTCGCCGACGTCGAGTACAAGCTCGAAGCTATCGTCAGCAGCTCCATCGTCGACAAAGAAGAATACAACGCCGTTGTTAAGCTCGAAGAAGGCGACGTGCTCTACACCGCCGCCGTCAACGGTAAAGAAGGCGTCGTTACCAAGGTCGGTCAAAACTACCGCGTCCTCATCGACGGCGTTCCGTACAACAAGACTACCGGTCTCTATCGCAAGACTATCGACGAAGAAGGCCAAGTCGTCTTCGAATCCGTTACGTTGGCCAACTACGTCGTTATCGACCAAGACGTCGTCATGAAGAAGATCGTCTTCGCCGATACGCTCGCGGGCCAATCCGTCACCGTCAATACCGAAAAAGGCGCGATCGTCTTCGAACAAGGCGCTATCATCGACGCGACCTCCCTCAAGGGCGAACTCACGTTCGACGGTAAGGGCGAAAACACGCTGCTCGATATCCAAGGCTCCGAACTCGTCTCCTTGGTCGGCGTTAAGATCGTCAACGCTAACGGCTCCGCTATCAAGGTCGCCGAAGGCGCCGATTTCGAATTGGCCAACTCCCTCGTCGTCGACAACAACGCCGGCTCCGACGCGCTCTTCGCCGTCGACGGCAACATGACGCTCACTAACGTCACGATCGCCAACAACGTCGCTTCCGCTATCGCCGCCGGCGCGGGCACGGTCGCTATCACGAACACCATCGTCGCGCTCAACGACGCCGCTATTACCGGCTTCGCGTTCGATTCCACCAGCTACGTTGGCGGTAAGGACGACAACCCCGGCTTCAATGGCGCCGATAAGGGCGACTACACCCTCGTTAAGTCCTCCGACGCGGTCGATATCGGCGACAACTCCGCCGTCAACCTCCGCTGCGGTCTCGTTCTCGATTACGATCTCAGCGGCGACGACCGCTACTCGCTCGGCGGCACGATCGACGCGGGCTGCTTCGAATACGCCGTACCCGAAGAAGATCGCGAAACTCCTTCGACCGTCGTCACGATCCTCGAAGATATCGTCGATCCTACCGACAACGAGATCTCCTTGCGCGAAGCTATCGCTTACGCCGGAACTACCTACAAGGTCGAGACCTCGTTGGCTGAAGGCGACGTCGTCGTCGACGCCAACGGCGTTAAGTACGAAGTTCGCAACGGTCGCCTCGTCTCCTTCGACGGCGTCACCGCTATCCAATACGGTCAATACTACACCGTCGAAGGCGTCTACATCGTCGACGCTTACGGCGAAGCCGCCACGCTCGAAGACGGCGAAGTCGTCTCGCTCGCCAACGGTACCAAAGTCACCGTCGTCGGCACGAAGCTCCAATACGCTTCCGGTCTGCCCGTCGAAGCCGGCGTCGCTATCACTCGCGCCGACGGTACGACCGGCACGCTCTCTTACGGCGCCGTCGTCGATTTCGCGCGCAATCAACAGATCTCCGTCGATCTGACCGCCGCGAAGATCGATCCGGCTACCCCCGTCTCCACGTTCGACGCCGGTACTTACACCCTGACTTACCAACTCAACGGTATGTTCAAGGCGACTCTCAAGGTCACCACGACGAACGATCAAAACCAATCTGAAACGACCGAATTTGAAGCTACGTTCAAACTCGTCGCCGGTACTGACTTCAACTTCATCGACGAAGAAGGCGAGATCACCGACGCGGGCAAGATCGCCGCTCAACGCAACGTCGACCTCGAAAACGGCAAGTACACGCTCGTCGAACCGTTGACCGAAAAGATCGACGGCAAGACGGTCGTCATCTACGCCGCCGGCGCTCAATTCACGCTGACGGACGGCGTCTTCACCGACGCCGACGGTTATGTCGTCGCGTTGCCGAAGGCTACCAAGCTCTACGCTCCGTCCGGTATCCAAGTCGCTTACCAAATGTCCGTCTTCACGCCCGCCACGCTGGAAGAAGGCGCCGAACTCGTCTGCGAAGACGGCGTCACGCGTCAATACAAAGACGGTCTCAACCTCTACGAAGAAGTTACGCTTGGTAAGAACATCACGTTCAAGAAGGGTCTCGAAGGCGGTACTGTCTCGCTCGAAAAGGGCGCTATCGTCGTCGAACGCGCCGTCACGCTCGACGCCGCGCTCAACAGCGGTCTGACCATCGACGCGCACAACGACAGCCGCGTCTTCACCGTCAACACCTACCGCGAATCCAACCCGTCGGCTACCGTCGTCATGAACGGCCTCACGCTGATCAACGGTAACGCGGAAGAAGGCGGTCTCGTTTACGTCGCCGCGGGCAGCAACTTCAAGTTGACCGACTCCACGCTCTCCGATTCTACCGCGACCAAGGGCGGCGCGATCTTCAACGCCGGTAAGGCGACGTTCGAAGCGGCTTCCAAGCCCGCCTCCATCGCCAATACCTCCGCGCAAGAAGGCGGCGCGATCTACAACGTCGGCACGTTCACCGCGACCAACGCGACGATCGATTCCGTCTCCGCCGACAACGGCGGCGCGATCTACAACAAGGGCGTCCTCAGCCTCGGCGGCGGCTCCGTCACGAACGCGACCGCTAACGAAAACGGCGGCGCGCTCTACAACGCCGGCACGGCTACGATCAGCAAGGGCGTTAATATCGCCAACGCGACCGCCGTCAACGGCGCCGCGGCTTACAACGCCGGTACGCTCAACGTCGTCAACGCGACGCTCCAAAACAACGTCGCGAGCCAAAGCGGCGCGGCGGTCTACAACGAAGGCAAAGCGTCCTTGACGGCCGCTAAGGTCATCGGCAACAGCTCCGCGTCTTACGGCGGCGCGATCTACGACGCGGCTCAATTCTTCGCGACTCGCACGGTCTTCGCCGAAAACGTTTCCGGCAACTCCGGTAACGCCGTTTACAGCTGCGGCAACGCCACGATCGTCAGCTCGCTCGTTCTCGCTAACGGCGAAGAAGGCGTCTCCCCCGCGTTGTACGCTCTCATGACTTCGCGCGAAGGTAAGTTGTCCCTCGTCAACGACACGATCGTCGGCAACAAGAACGGCGGCGTCTACGCTTATAACGGCTCCGTCACGATGTACAACTCCGTCGTCGGTCAAAACGGTTGGATGGACTTCGCCGCGCTCAACGCGATCGAAGCCGACGCTAAGTACAACATGGTTGAAAAGAGCGACTACGCGCTCGATTCGACCAACGTCGAATACGCTCCGAACTTCAAGAGCTTCGACCCCGCTACGGCTTGGACCGAATGGCAACTCATGCCGGCTTCCGGCTCCGCCGCTATCGATATGGGCTCCGTCGAATACGCCTACTACTACAACTTCAACGGCGCGAAGACGGCTCTCACGGTCGACTTCCTCGGCAATTCCCGCGTCAACGGCGAAGGCGTTGATATCGGCGCTTACGAAGCCGCCAATATCTCGGAAGATTCCTCCACCGTCGTCACCACGCTCGACGATATCGTCGATCCTACCGACGGCTTGATCTCGCTCCGTGAAGCTATCCGTTACGCCTCGACCGGCAAGACGGTCGCCGATCGCACCGTCACGTTCTCCAACGACCTCTTCCCGTTGACGAACGACGCCTCCGTCAAGCTCTCCGCCGATCTCCAAACCATCGTCATTGGTTCCGCGGTCACCGTTACCGCCGAATACGTCGACGAATTTGGCGAAGTCGCTTATCGCAATATCACGATCGACGGTTCCGAAGCCGACGCTCCGCTCTTCATGCTCGTTGACGGCGCCGAAGTCGAAATGCGCGGATTCACGTTCACCGGCGGTCACGCTACCGGCGAAAACAACAGCGGCGGCGCGTTTATCGTCCGCGGCGGCGAACTCAGCTTGGTCGACGCCGTTATTACCGGCAACACCGCAGACCGTAACGGCGGCGCGATCTCGCAGACCGGCGGTTCTATCTTCATCGTCGACTCCTTGATCGTCGACAACGCCGCGAACAAGGTCCGCGGCTACGGCGGCGCGATCTGCCAGACCGGCGGTCAAGCCTACGTTTACAACACCACGATCGCGGCTAACGACGCGGCTGTCTACGGCGGTATCTTCTCCAACGACGGCTTGCTCGTCCTCGCCAACTCGATCGTCGCTCAAAACGGCGGAGCGCAAAGCGTCGACGTCTACGCGACCAATATCGAAGCGACCGCCAACCTCATTGGCGCGATGGATTCTTGGCGTTCCGTCAACGGCTTGAACGGCAATATCGTCGGCACCCCGTTGAACGTCGCGGATCCGCTCTTCGTCGATCCTGAAAACGGCGACTTCCATCTCCAAAACGGTTCGCTCGCCGTCAACGCCGGCGTCAACGCTTATGCTTACGGTCCCGACGGCGTGCGCCTCAAGTACGACCTCGACGCCAACGACCGTATCATCGGCGGCGTCGTCGATATGGGCTGCTACGAATCCGGCATGGCCGACGTTCCGTCCACCGTCGTCACGACGCTCCGCGACGTTGTCGACCAAGAAGACGGCGTCGTCTCGCTCCGCGAAGCTATTGAATACGCGAAGCAATACGGCACGCCGATCACGTTCGATCTTGGCGAAGACTACGAAGGCGATTCGACGATCTATCTCGATTCCGAACGCGGCGCTATCGACGTCACGAGCAACCTCGTCATCGACGCTAGCAATTTGCCCGAAGGCTTGACCATCGTCGGTTCCGACGACCGCGTCTTCTTCGTCCACAAGAGCGGCTCGATCCTCGAAGACGGAACGCAGACCACTGAAGACGGCGTCCTCTCCTTGAAGAACGTCGCTCTGACCGGCGGTAACGCGTCTCGTGGCGGCGCGGTCTTCATGGACGGCGGCGAAGTCAACTTCACCAACGTCTTGATCTACGGCAACTCCGCCGACGAAGGCGGCGCGGTCTACGCCGCGGCCGGTAAGGTCACGTTGCTGAACTGCACGGTCGCCAACAACGAAGCCGACGATATCCAAGGTATTTACTGCGCCGGCAGTCTCACGTTGCAAAACACGATCGTTGCCGAAAACGCTTCCGAGCTCTCCGCTGCCGATCATAACGTCGACGTTTACGTCACGGGCAAACTGAGCTCCGTCGCGAGCATCGTCGGTTCCGCCGACGCCGCTACCGTCGCCGCTCAAAACGGTTACAACGGCAACGTCTACGGCACGCCGGAAGAAATGGTCGATCCGGGCTTCGTCGCGGGCGAATCCAACGACTTCACGTTGGAACAAGACTCCATCGCGATCAACGCCGGTTCTAACCGCCTCGTCGGTCAACCCGGTTACTACGCGTCCATTCTCCAAACCGCTTCCAACACCGTCGTCGTCAAGACCGACTTCGCGGGCGCGGATCGTATCGTCGGCGGCACCGTCGATATCGGCGCGTACGAATTCCAAGTCTCCACCGAGACCCCGTCCGTCGTCGTCACCACCTTGCTTGACGTCGTCGATCCGTTCGACGGTCTCATCTCGCTCCGTGAAGCGATCGACTACGCCGGTTCCTCCTACTACGTCGACGGCGTCCAGACCAAGGTCGGCAGAACGATCACGTTCGACCCCGCGTTGACCAACGGCGTTATCAAGCTCGAAGGCTCGCTCGCTATTGAAAAATGCGTTACGATCGACGCTTCCAACCTCGCCGGCACGCTCACGTTAGACGCCGGTCAGACCGACGACGAATTCGCCGCTCTCGTCCTCAAGGGCCAAGCGGACAGCGTCGCCGACACGATCTACGTCATCGGGCTCTCCATCACCGGCGGTAAAGCGGAGTACGGCGCAGGCGTCTACCACGTTACCGGTAAAGCGAAGTTGATCAACTGCGTCGTCTACGGCAACGAAGGCGTCTACGGCGCCGGCGTCGCGTCTGTCGCGGAACATTTACTCGGCGAAGACGACGCCAACGTCCTCACGCTCTCCAACGTCACCGTTACCAAGAACAACTCCACCGGCGCTTACGGCGGCGTCTGGAGCATTGGTTCCGGTATGGTCCTTCACAACACGTTGATCGCTAAGAACACGACGAACGGACAAGAAGCCGTCGACGTCTCCATCAGCTCCGTCAACGATATGAAGTCCTCCTTGATCGGAGCCGCTAGCAACTCCTTCGCGCGCAACTACGCCGAAACGAGTAATTTGGTCGGTACCGCCGCCAATCCGATCGACCCCGTCTTCGCCGATTTCGAAAACAACGATTTCGCGTTGGCGAGAACTGCGGAGGGCAAGATCTCGCCCGCCGTCAATATGGGCGACAACACGCTTCTCGCGTTGCCTGACGGCTCTATCTCCGTCACCGACGCCGGCGAAAATCTCCGCGTCATCGGCGGTATCGTCGATATCGGCGCCTACGAGTCCGTCATGGGCCCGAGCGAGATCCCCAGCACGCTCGTCACTACGCTCGCCGACGTCGTTGACGCTTACGACGGCCTCATCTCGCTCCGTGAAGCGGTCGCTTACGCCAACAACTACGGTCTTGGCGATACTATCACGTTCGCGGAAGCCTTGTCCGGCGGCACGTTGTACCTCGATAGCCAACTTGTTCTCAATAACGATATCACGATCGACGGCCTCGCCAACGGCGTTGTCGGCCTCACGCTGACCACCGCGGACGCAGTCAACGATCAAAGCGTTATCTACATGAATAGCGGCAACGTTATCATCAACGGTATCACGATCACCAACCGTTATTCCGAACGTCTCCAAGTGGGCGAAACGCTTGAAGTCGCCGAAGGCGGCGCGATCTACGTCCGCGCGGGCTCGATCTCCGTCTACAACTCGCTGATCGCCGACAACGCCGCGGAAGCCGGTTCCGCTATCTATATCAACGCGGAAAGCGATTCCGCTACCGTCACGCTCGTCAACTGCACGGTCGTCAACAACACCGGGTTGGTCGAAGGCGATCAAAGCGCCGCGATCTACAGCCCCAAGGGCGTTTTGAACTTGTGGAACACCATCGTCGCGGCTAATAAGGTCGTCGGCGGCGCCACCGCGCAAGACGTCTTCAAGGGCAACGTCAAGACGGCCGGCGATACCGTCGTCGAACGTAACACGATGAACGTTCAAACGACCGAATTCGAACTCGCTCCTCGCGAGTTCGTCAACGGCGATACGGTTACCTATGACTATAATACGCTGACCTTCGAGGACGGCGTCTTCTATCGCTACTACGGTACCGCCTACCAAGAAGCCGTCGAATTCAATGTTGGCGCGCAAGTTCAAGTTAAAGATTCCGTCCAACTGACCTACCAAAACAACGGTTGGTTCATCAACGGCGTTATCTACTCGATCGATTGCGAAGCCGGCGACCAAGCGCTCTATTATGACGCTTCCACCGGTAAGACGACCACGGTCTATTACCAATACGGCGAATTCCGTAAGGACGGCAAATCGATCGCCTTCAACGTCGGCGACAAGTTGACGGTTCCGGAACGCAACAACTTCTCTTACCAAGAAGACGGCTTCCATCGCGTCAACGTTACGACTCAAAGCTCCGGTTGGTGGCGTCGCGAATACGTGTTGCAAAACGCCGCGCAAGTAGAACTCGCGCAACAAGTCCTCGAGACGTTGCGCGCCGCGCTGCCCTATCAACGTTCCTACACCAAGATGGTGAACGGCGTTGAAGTCACGTACCCGATCCTCAGCGCTAACGTTGAGATCACCGGTTACAGTGCCGACGTCTCCCAAGCCGAAGGCGGATATAACGTCAATTACAGCTACACCGCGACGTACACCTACGTCACGCAAAGCGGCGTTACCGTCTTCAACTCGTTCGTCTCGTTGTCCGACACGCTCGGCAACTCTGTTTCCGGTAACGGTTCCTTCATCGGCACCACCGAAAACGACCTCCTCGAAGAGACCGCGCATATGTTCGTCGACCTCGAAAACGGAAACTACAACCTCGTGGATTCCGCTCTCGCGACCAACGCCGGCGATCTGTCCTACTTGAACCAAAGCCAGATCAGCGGTACGTTCAGCTCCAAGGATATCGAAGGTAAATCGCGCGTTTACTACACGACCATCGATATGGGCGCGTTCGAAAACCAAACCGCTAAGGACTCGCCCGTTACCTCCGTTGTCGGCACCTCGATCTCGCTGACCGTCACGACCGGCCGCGACGTCGTCGATCCTTCCGATGGACTCACCTCCATGCGTGAAGCGTTGACCTTGGCTTCGCAACTCGCTACGCGCGGTTACGATAACATCACGATCAACGTCGCGGGGAACTACAACATCCGCGTTGATTCCTCGCTAGGCACGTTCTCCATCGACGCCCCGTTGACTATTAACGGCAACGCCTGCACGATCGACGCCGACAGCTCCGCTTGCGGCTTCATCGTCAACACCGACGGTCCCGTCACGCTTAGCGACGTCATCATCACGAACGGCGTCAGCGGTCAAGGCGCGGGCGTTAAGCTCGTCAAGGGCGACCTGACCTTGAACAACTGCTTGATCTACGATTGCGAAGCGACCACCCTCGGCGGCGCGGTCTACGCCGGTGAGAATACCTCGTTGAAGTTGTACAACACGACGATCGCTAAGAACGTCGCCGTTACCGGTTCCGGCCTCTACGGCGAAGCTTCCGCAAAGGTCGATATCTACAACTCCATCGTCGCGAAGAACCGTAGCTCCGTCACCGGACAGATCGAGACCGACGTCATGTTCGCCGGCAACAACTTCTCCGTCAACTACTCGTTGATCGGCAACGCCGGCGACGCCGCTAACGCCGCGAAGTTGGAAGCCAAAGCGAGCAACTCCTTGATCGGCTACGGCTTCGACAATAGCGTCGATCCGAAGTTCATGGGCGAAACGGAAGGTAACTTCCGTATCTCCGCCACGGGCAGCCCCGCCAAGAATGCCGCGTCCTCCGCGTTCATTCTCACCGGTTCGCAAGACCTGGACGGCAACCGCCTCTACACTTCGCCGTTGATCTCCATGGGCGCGTACCAAGTCGGTACCGAAGCTCGCTCTACCGTCGTTACCACGGCTGAAGACGTCGTCGACTCCACCGACGGCCTCATCTCCCTCCGTGAAGCGATCATGTACGCCGAAGACAACATTCATGGCGCCGGCTGCTCCAAGCCTTACAACAGCTCCTATGCCGCTACCAACGCCATGAACGATCCGAACGTCTATCGCGCCACTTATTACAGCCCGATCACGTTCGATCAAAGCTTGGCCGGTCAGACGATCGTACTCAACAGCGCGTTGAACTTCAATCGCACCACCGATTCCGGCACGCTGTACGATTACCTCATCGACGGATCTTCGCTCAGCAGCTTGGCTAACGGCGGTATCACGATCGATTGCTCCAACGCCGGCGGCGCGTTCGGTTTGGGAGCCGCGTTCAACGTCAGCGGTCGCGGTGACACGACGAACAACGTCTACTGGCCGACTTCGCTCGATATCCGCAACGTAACCATCGTTGGTAACGGCGGCACGGCGTTTGCCACTAACAACTACGGTATCGTTACGCTCCGTAACTGCTTGGTTGAAGGTTTCAATACCTGCGTCAGCGTCTCCGACAACGACTCCGATCAAGCCGGTCTCGCGCATATCTATAACTCCACGTTGCTTGGCGACCTGTATGTTGGCGGTCCGATCTATATGTATAATAGCATCTTGACCGGTAACGCTAACATTCCGGACACCCAAAACGACCCGGGTTATCGTTATGTCCACGCGTATTCGTCCTTCATCTACGGGTACAACGGTTTGAACCGCTTCGACGGCGACTCTCGTCCGAGCTGGCAAAACGTTCCGTCGCAATTCGTAGATTACTACGGTGGCAACTACCACTTGGCCGAAGGCTCGCTCTGCGTCAACCGCGGTAACAACGCCTACGTCCAAACGCTGCAACCGACTCACGGCGATCCGGAAGTTGACGCGGACGGCAACGGCCGCATCGTCGGCGGCGTCGTCGATATGGGCTGCTACGAAGCCGCCGGTATCTACGATATCCCGTCCACCGTCGTCACCACCGATCTCGACGTGGTCGATTACGCCGACGGCGTCATCTCGCTCCGTGAAGCGATCGTTTATGCGCAACAAGGTCTTGGCGGCAATACCGTCACGTTCAGCGACGATCTCGACGGCGCCACGATCTACCTCGACGGCGCGGTCTCTATCGCGAGCAACGTTAGCATCGACGGCGGCGCGCATAACATCACGTTGGACGGCGCTCAAAACGGTTCCGTCATCGATATCGAGATCGGCGGCGTTCAAGCCAACGTCCCGAACGTCTATCTCCGTAATATGACGCTCACCGGCGGTTACACCAACGCCAACGGCGGCGCGATCAATATCACGAGCGGTAACGTTTACGTCCAAAACCTCGATATCTGGGGCAACACCGCGGTCAAGTACGGCGGCGCCATCTACGCCTACGACAGCGAACTCACCATTGACAACTGCCGTATCGGCGGCAACGTCGCCACCTACTACGGCGGCGTCGTCAACGAGTTCGGCAAGACCGTCTTGACTCACAGCTACGTCGCTGAAAACTCCGCCGTTATCGTAGGTTGCTCCGCCGACCTCTGGGGACGCGCCGCTACCAACTACGTCAACAGCAAGAACAACGTCGTCGGCTCCGTCGCCGCCAACATCAAGCTGTATGACAAAGTCGATAACAACCGCATTGGTACCGCGACCGACCCGATCAAGCCGTTCGTCAGCGCCGCTACCGGTAACTTGACCGTTCAACAAGAATGGATCATCGACGACGCTACCGACGCCGTTCTCGACGAAGCGTTCGCTGAACTCTTCAACGACGAGCTCGATATCGAACTGTGATCGCTAGATACGCTCTCGGACGCCGCGGCGCGTCCGAGAACTTGGATTCCGTAAACTAATTTATTAGTGAGATTCGGGTTGTTGATTCCCGGGAGAGTGTTTCGCGCTTTCCCGGGAATCTTTTTTTATATGCGTCTCAAGCGTGGAAACTTGACGTTAGGCGACGATCGACGCGGCGCGTTAAGAGTATGCTTGTGACGTTTATTCTGATTTCTCTAAAAATTTTGAAAAATATGATAGTTGTTTTAAAGAGTACAAACGGACTAGACGATATATTCAATACAAGGGAAGAATAAAACAGACGACGGTAAAACGAAGCCTGAAAGCGAAGAAAAGGAGTTCGGAGCGATTCTTCTTTTGAGTCGGAAAGGAGTCCGACGGAAGAGCTTAAATGCGAAAGATGCAGATTCGGAAAGGAGTCCGGTCTTGTCCTAGCGAAGGGAGAATGGATTTTCCCTTATATTCGTACGTTCCCAGGGGGGGAATAGCCCGGTTGCCGGATTTATCCGACGCCGGGCTCTTTTTGTTTCTTGTCGCCGCTACTAATGCGAGCAGTTCTCGCCGCGATGATTCTCGCGCAACGCCTTCGCGGAACGTTTTAGCCCGTCGACGGTCGCGCGGAAGACCGGCGTTTTCTTAAAGAGTTTTCTAAACGTCGCCTCGTCCAGTCTCTCGACGGCGTCGAGCGGAATAGGTTGCGGAGCGGCGGATTCGATCGCGGCGTTATGCGGGCAAACGCGTTGACACAGATCGCAGCCGAAGAGTCGCCCGTCTAATTTCTTCTTGATATCTTCGGGTATCTCGTCGCGGTTTTCGATCGTCCAATAATTCAAGCAGCGTCTTGCGTCGAGCGTGCGATCCCCGACGATCGCGCCGGTGGGGCAGGCGTCGAAGCAACGTCGGCATTTCAAACACGCCGCTTCCGAACTTGCAGCGGAGAATGTGCGCTGTCCTTCTTCACGACGTAAAGCGTCGCGCATTTCATGATAGGTTGCAAGGTCGGGCGCGCCGGTCAGTTCTTCAAAAGAAACGGACGTCAGGATCTCGCCAAGGAATAGGCGCGACCCAAGTTCCGGCGAGACGAGTAGCGAATTGAGTCCGACAAAACCGAGCCCCGCGGTCTTGGCCCAGTCTTTTTCCAGCAGCGGCGCGGTGTCGACGACCGCGCGCGTCGACGCGACGGGGAACCGTTCCTGCAAGAACTTCGACAGCGTTTTCATACGCTTGCGCAAAACGTCGTGATAATCTAGCCCGATAGCGTAATCGAGCGCTTCTCCCGCTACGCAAGTCCCGAGGGGTTGCCCGCTACTCTGCAATTCCGGCGAAGCTAATAACGCCTGACGCGCTTCCGCCGACGCCGCGCGCAGTTTCGGTTCCGCGAGCGCGACGACGATCAACGTTTTCGCGTCGGGCAACACCGACGCCGGCGAGCGACGTTTCTCGGGTTCTTCCGTGAGATACGTTAGTTCGCCGCATTGTCCTGAGGCGGCGCTCGTCTTGAAGATCTCATATGTGCGCGATTCGCCTACCGGCGCAAAACCGATATCGTCAAGATCAAGCGCGCGCGCTTGGGCGCGTAGTTCGAAATAGATTGCGGAAAAACTGTTCAAGATCGACTCGTGGACGTAGCGAGGGGGTAAGGGGAGGGAATAATAAAAAACGCCGCTTCCGGCGCGCTATCGACGCGTTAGAAACGGCGTTTCTTGGTTCATTTGGCGCGTTGGAACGCTTGCGGCGTCAGTCGATACGAGGAACGACGGCGCGAGTAGTTCTAACGACTCTGTCTGTATGAGGCGATCCCGCGGGCACACGGAACGCGTCCACCTCGATCGAGGGTATGGAGACGTACTTCCCGCCTTGGGCCTTTCCGTTGTTTTTCGAAGCGATCTTCGTTTCTTCGTTTTCCACCACCGCGTTGACGTTAGCAACTGCCGCCGCTTCGCGTAATTGCGCGTCGTCGGCATCGTGAGTCGTCGCTTCGCTCACATTGCGAAAGCTAGCGGTAGACGACGCTAGTTCTTCAGCGCGAGATTCCGGCTTCAATTCCGAAACGCCGGACTCGGAAACCTCGACTTCAGCGGTCTCTTCGACTTTCGCGCTCTCGGAGACCTCCCGCGCTTCCAATACTTCTGAGGAAGCGGAACTCGGAAAGTCGTGATCGCGAACTACGTTAGGAAACGAAAATACGTTTAACCAAAGACAAAGAACGACAAGGATCGCCGACAAGAGAAACCCGCAGAATTTAGACATTTGCTCAGCTCGCTTTGGCGCATTTGCTCGCTCTTTTACATCGATCGACCGTGCTCGCTCGTTCTGCGCAAGTTCCGATCGATCCAACGTACAAGGATAGTTGGACAGAATTACAGTGAACGCTCGGCGATAAGAATACGTCTCAAAAGGCTCGTGGAATATTTCCGCCTATAAGTACGTAATTTTACCACCTTCTCTATATTATCATTTTCGTTCGCGGCGTCAAGGAAAAAGAGTCGATAAACAGTATAAATTAGATAAAATTTTTCAAATATCGTTGAGATTGAGTATTAAAACAGTTTTGTGGATAATATTGATTGTAGTAATACGAGAAAAAATGCGGTATAAAAATTGAGGTTAGTTGTTGACGCCATTAGAAAGAGCGCTAAAATTAACGATAATTCCACTGGGGTATAGCGTAATGGTTAGCGCGACTGGCTCTGAACCAGTTAGTCGGGGTTCGAATCCCTGTACCCCAGCTTTTTTTATTTCTTGACTATTCTCTGCGACGTTCTTTTGACTCTTATTCTCGATACGTACAATTTCGTTATTCTATTTCGATAACGCTTCGAGTTCGTTACCGCGTCTTTACAAGAAACAAAAAACGTCGCGAGGGGAAGACCTTGCGACGATGTTCGTATTGAATTCCGCGGCTCTATGGCGCTTCGCTTACGATCAAGCGGCGGTTACCAGAATACATTCTCTCCACCATTGACGACGCGTACGTTTACGCATGACGAATCTCCTCGTTAAGATGTATGAGGCGCTAGGCTACCTCGGAATTTTAACAGTTTACATTGTTTTTCGTAAACTGTTCTCAATATAACACGAGCGCCGATATTAACAAGGGGAGTTTCCACACTTTTAGAAAATTATTTGAGATTGTGCAAAACAGGACGGTAAAAAAACGCCGACGTTCGAGCGCCGGCGTTTGCGAGTTTTCAAGTCGTTCAGACGTATTCCGTCTCGACGGTAAGTACTATTTCGTATTGAGGATACGTCTCTTTCATATAAGCGAGGAATTCCGTTTTCAACGCGTTCCAATCCGCCAGATCGTAGTCGACGACGAGGTCGCAATAAAGTTTTTGAGTTTTAGGCTCAATATAGACCGCGTGAAAGCTCTTGACGTTCGCGTGTTGTTGAACGAAAGCGCCGATCGTCCTTCGCACGTTCTTCGCGTCAGGATCGTCGTTGTTTACCCCGTAGATACCGAACACCATCGTTACGGAGTATTCGCGCATGAGCCTGAGTTGGAGCTCGTGGAGGTATTGATAAACTTCGCCGACGCTTTTTTTATGGTCGATCTCGAGATTGACCGAGCCCGACCAAGTCTCGGGGCCGTAGTTGTGCAGCATCATATCCGCGGCGGCGACGACTCCGTCCGTTTGGCGTATCTCGCGGTATAACGCGTCGGCAAGTTCTTTTTCGCCCGCGCGCCCTATCAGTTCCGAGAGCGTTTCTTTCAACACGTCCAGACCCGCTTTGAGGATCAACGCGGATATGATAACGCCCGCGTACGCGTCCAACGAGATATGGAACACGAGGAATATCAGCGCCGAAACGATCGAGATCGCCGACGCGAAAGAGTCGTTGCGTCCTTCGATACCGACGCCTTCGAGCGCGGCGGAGTCCGTCTTCTTACCCATTTTGATAGTATAGACGCCCAAGAAGAATTTGACGACGGCGGTGATGGCGACGATCGCGATGACGAGATAGGAAACGCTTAATTCTTCGGGGTTAAAGATCAGCTTGATGGACTCGATCAGCAATTGAACGCCCGTAGTGAGGATCAAGACGGCGACGATAAGACCGGTCAGATACTCGATACGCCTGTACCCGAACGGATGCGTTTTATCAGGATGCTTCCCGGCTATCTTTGTGCCGACGAGAGTCAAGACGGAGGAGAGTGCGTCGGTCGCGTTATTGGCGCCTTCGGAGACGATCGCGATCGAGGAGACTGCGAGACCGATGACGATCTTCACGGCGGCGATGAGGAGATTGACGACGACGCCAAGTCCCGAGGTCATTGTGATAACGCCGTCTCGAGAGGCGGGGTCTTGGCGGAAGAGCTTGTATAGGAGTTTCATCATGTTTTATACCGATAGGGCGACAATACCGCGTCGTGGGCTGACGCGTCGAGATTTCGCGCCATTTTACATGATAAACGCGTATGCGTCTATCGTGCTGTCATAGCAAAAAAATAACGGGCGTTCGACTTTCGTCAAATGCCCGTTGTTTTTCAAACCGTCGAAAGCGCGGTTCAGTCGACGGCGCGCTTCAAGCTAGGATCAGAAAACGTCCAAGTTGAAGTGTTGACCTTCGTGATAACGACGACCGGTCGGATAGTAGTTTTGCCAAGCCGGGTTGTAGCCGGGAATGCGCATATCGGAAGGACCGAAGTTGTGCGGATAGTAGCCGTAAGGATAGTTGCGGAAACGAGCCCAGTCTTGCGCTTCGCCGGTCGGATTAGCGAAAGGAGAGGCTTGGACGATCTGACGTTCGCGACCGAGACGTTCGTTGCGTTCGGCAATGCGTTGGTCCATACGAGAGCGGAAACCGGCAGCGCCAAAGCCGCCGAAACCGCCAAAGCGGCCGCCAATACCCATGCCGCCGGAGCATTCTTGGCAATCGCCGGTCGGTTGGACCGTCGCTTGACCGCCGACCGTCGCCGGAGCTACGGTTTCAGCAATAGCCGGAGCGGCAATTTCGCCCGCAGCGTAGTTCGCGATCGATTCTTGAGCTTGGACGTTCGAAGCGACGAACGCCAACGCCGCGGCAATACTCAATACCAAATTGAATTTCATGACTTCCTCCTTAGGATTTTCGCCGCAAAATGCGACGCTGAACACGTCGATAAAACAGGCCGCAAATCGGACGCGCGGCGAAAATGGGTTTACATCGAACGTACAAACTATATATATCGTGAGCAAAGTTTTCTTGCATTGAGACTCGCGCCTCGATACAAGAAGATAGACTCTTTGCTTGTTTCTTTACTATTTTCTCTATCTTATCTCTCTTATCGGCGTCGTGTAGAAAAAAATAAGAAAAATTTTTTTAGTAAACTGGGGAAAATCGTCTTTCACTTCCAAAAATCGAAAAAGACGTTATAATTAAAACTCTAGACGTCGTATGCCTACGCGTGTTCGCGAGGCGTTTTTGGGTTTGCGAGATCGTTAGGAGGCGCTTGATGTTCACCGTCGCACGTGATTTTTCCTTCTCTTACGGGCATCGGCTTTATCGTTACGAGGGAAAATGCCGCCGACTTCACGGCCATAACGCCGAGGTGCGCGTCGAACTGCAAATGGACGAACTCAACGAGCAAGGCATGGCGCTCGATTTTGTCAATATCAAGGCGTTAGTCGGAAAATGGATCGACGACGAACTCGATCACCGCGTCTTTCTTGATAAGAACGACCCGCTCGCGAAGATATTGCTCGACGCCGGCGAACCCGTCGTGCTCGTCGAGGGCAATCCGACCGCCGAACTACTCGCGAAACTCATCTACGAACACGTGGCCGAGACCGGCTTGAACGTCAAGCGCGTCGATTTTTGGGAAACAAAGAACTGTCGCGCTAGTTATATGAAATAATATACTTCTGCGGCCTCTTGCGCCGTAGCGAGAAGGGGTAAAAATGAGCGTTACCAACTTGACTTGCATCGTATGTCCGCGCGGTTGTTCTCTTGTCGTCGATTCCGACGCCGGAACTGTCGTCGGGAATTCCTGTCCTCGCGGCGCCCAATACGGACTCGCCGAAGTTACGAATCCTACGCGCACGCTGACCTCTACCGCGCGCGTCGTCGACGACGCCGGAGAATACCTCGATACCGTCTCCGTCAGAACGCAAGGTCCTATTCCGAAGGGGATGATCTTCGACGCGATGAAAGAAGTCAACGCGCTGCGCGTCAAACGACCCGTTAAACGCGGCGACGTGTTGATCCCCAATATCCTCGGGACCGGCGTCGACCTCGTCGCCACTCGCGATATCGGTTGAACTTGACGCAGACTGCTATTGTTGATAAAACACATACGCGGATCCTCCTATATAGAGGATTCGTTTTTTTTACGGCGTTAGGAGTAAGCGCCGTTTACGCGGCGCAAAGTCGCGGAAGCTAAAAAAGGAAGAAAGACTAATGTCTGAACAAAAACGCGTTATCATCATCGCCGACGGATTCGCCGACGACCAACTTGAAGAACTTAACGGCAAGACCCCGATGCAAGCCGCGCGCACGCCTACGCTTGACGCGTGGGCCCCGCGCGCCGCGCAAGGTTGTTCATACAATGTTCCCGAGTCGCTTTCGCCCGGTTCCGACGTCGCCACGCTAGCGCTTCTCGGGTACGACCCGCTGGAAACGTATACCGGTCGCGCCCCTCTTGAAGCCGCCGCGCAAGGCGTTGAACTTGGCCCTGACGACTGGGCGTGGCGTTGCAATCTCGTCTGCCTGGAAAACGATATAATGAGATCGTTTACGGCGGGTCACGTCACTACCGAAGACGCGACGGAACTGCTCGCTAAGGTGCAACAAGAAGTCGCGCCGTTATGGAAAGAGATCGCGGGCGATATCGGCGGGACCGTGGAATTCAAGCCCGGCGTCAGCTATCGTAATCTCGCGATCTTCCGACCCGATTCCGCAAATAAACCGTTCCCGTTCAGCGCCGACACGAAGACCGCCGCTCCGCACGACTATACCGGACGCTCGATCGCCGACGTTCGCCCGCAAGGCCCCGGCGCAGAAGCCGTATGCAAATTGATGACCGCTTGTGCCGAGTCGCTCAAGAACGCGCCGACCAACGCGCGACGCATTGCCGAGGGGAAGACGCCCGCCACCGACTGTTGGCTGTGGGGACAAGGGAAACGCCCGACGATGAAGCCGTTCTCCGAGAAGTATAACTGGGGTAAAGGCGCGATGATCACCGCCGTCGACCTCCTGCGCGGTATCGCCGTCAACCTCGGCTGGGACACGCTTGACGTCCCCGGCGCTACGGGTTACGTCGATACGAATTTCGCCGGCAAGGGAGAATACGCCGCTAAGGCTTTGGACGATTACGATATCGTCGTCGTTCACGTCGAAGCGCCGGATGAATCCGGACACGAAGGCAGCGTCGAAAAGAAAGTGCGCTCCCTCGAGCAGATCGACCAAGAGACCTTGCCGCCCATCTTGGAGAAGTTGCAGTCCTATTCGAATTGGCGTATGCTGTTCTCGCCCGACCATCCGACCCCTGTCGCTATCAAGACGCACTCTCGCGGACAAGTGCCGTGGATGATCGTCGGGGCCGACGTCAAAGGGGACGGATTCAAGACCTACGACGAGGCTACCGGCGCCGCCGCTCCGCGCTTCTTTGACAAAGGTCAAGACCTGATGGAACTCTTCCTCCGCGGGGAACTCTGAGCATAACTAACGCCGACTCCATATAGCCGTATTGAACGCCGTTTCGCGCGCATCGCCGAGACGGCGTTTTTTATGCGATATTGCGCCGCGTTTTATTGTCGTATCGCGCTCTAGCGCTATAATCGAGCGTAATTTGCGCTGGACGCGGCGGCTCCGAGCGCCGCAAACTTACTCATATTATTGCATTACGATTTTTAAGATGGATCCGAAGAAAGAATCGGCGTTTCGCACGGACACGCCGTACAAGTTGTTTTTATGGTCGGTCGCGTTTTCCGCGCTGGGTTTTGGTATCTACAAAGGTATCTTCGACAACTTCCTTGCGGAAGCGGTCGGCATGACCGAGTTCCATCGCGGGGTAACCGAATTCTTTCGCGAATTACCCGGCTTGATGCTAGTCTTCATTCTCGTGGCGTTATACACGTTTTCCGCGGAGAGAATGTATAAACTCGGCGCCGTTATTATCTTGATCGGTATGGCGATGATCTCGGTCGCGCCCTCGACTCGGATTTGGACGATACTGGCGACGTTCGTCTATTCGTTGGGCGACCATATACAAATAGGAATGAAGAGCACGCTCTCGCTGCAATACGCGAAAGAAGGCAAGGGCGGCTTGGCGTTGGGGCGGCAGAACGCCGTCTTCAATATCGGCAATCTCTTGGGGTTCGTGATCGTTATCTTTGCGGGCGCGTATCTCTTGAACGGCGACTATAAAGCGCACTTCAAAGAGTTCTTCATTCTCTCTAGCGTGTTGTACGGCGTCGGGATGTTTATCTGCTTCGGTATGAAGACGCAGAGCGAGACTAATAAAAACAACAGCCGCTTCTATTTCCGCAAGAAGTACCACAAATATTATATGTTGGAGGTCTTCTACGGCGCTCGTAAACAAGTCTTCTTCACTTTCGGTCCCTACGTCCTCATCTTGTTCTACGGCGCGACGGCGCGAGATATCTCGATACTGTTCGCCATATCCGCGATCGCGTGTTATTTCATCTCGCCCATCGTCGGACGCATTATCGACAAATGCGGATACAAGGTCGTCATGATCGCCGACACGCTTCTGCTCGTGATCGTCTGCTTCTTCTACGGGTTCGCGCATCACCTGTTCGATATGCGCGTCGCGTTCTATATCTGCTGCGTCAACTACATTCTCGATTCCGTGATCTCGCTTGCCTCGATGGCGACGAACGTCTACGTTCAAGATATCTCGGAGAGTAAAGACGAAGTGCAGAAGACGATCTCGACCGGGCTTTCCGTCAACCACCTCGTCACCGTCCTCATCGCGCTGTTCGGAGGATGGATATGGCGCGTTTGCGGTATCGAGACGCTGTTCTGCATCTCCGCGCTTCTGGGGCTATGCAACAGCGCTTACGCCGCGACCGTCAAGACCGCAAAAGAACTAGGGATCAAGAAGATCGAGACCGAACGATAAGACCGAGCTTCGTAGATACAAGCGAAAGCTAAAATAAAACAAACGCCGCGTTCCGACGATGGAAGCGCGGCGTTTCTTATTGAGCAACAGACTAAGCGGACGCGAGTTGCGCGACGCGAAAAAGCGCGGTCAGCGATGGATATAGATCGGTATGCCGCCGGGACCGTAGTGAACGTTTCGCGCGCTCCATTCTCTCATGATCGTTTGACTGGGCGTCTCGACGCCGTAGAGCGCGTTCATTCTTCTCGCGCGACTGGGATACCGACCTACCATCGCCTTATTGAGCACAGTCTCGACGGAGACGTGTTTCCAGACGTCCCCGTAATACTCGCCGATACCCATGCCCGAAGAGAGACGGTCGTAACGGCGATACTCGCCGCGGTAATGGAACTCGCGGTCGTAGGTGTGTCCGAAGTTCGCCGTGGAGACGTGTTCGCGACGCTTTTCCAAGAGCTCCGCTTCTTTTTCCGCCTTATAGCGCGCTTCTTCTTCAAGTCGGCGCATCTCGCGACGGATCTCTAACGCCGAGAATAATCGCGCGATCTCTTCTTGACGTCTCTTGATATCGCGCTCTTGTTCCTCGGGCAGTTCGATCTTAGAGCGTTCCACGTCGGCGGAGACAGAACCGAGCTTCTCGCCGATATTTTCCGGTATGGCGTCGATAATACTCGGGTCGTTATCGGCGGCGACGCCTTCAAATTCTTCGACGTCGTAATCGATCCCAAGTTCTAGTTGAAGTTCTTCCAACCGCAGCGCGAGCGCTTCTTCCGTCTCGGGCTCCGCGATCGCGCGTTCCCAGTTCTTTTGGGCGTTGCGCGCCATACGATCGAACTCGATGTAGTCCCCCGAAAGACATAAAGCGCAAAACGACGTCGCGAGCGCGAAAAATAGTGCGGTCGCGATATGCCGAACGGCGCGCTTGCGGTCATACGATCTAAGGACGTGCATTGGGGCTTCCTGACTTGTTGACGAAATGGGACGTTGAGTTTAGACGCGGATGAGCGCGTCAGGACCATTATACGGGCGTTTTCATTTGTCTACAACTATAGTATGATAACAAAAACGAATTTTTGACGCCTTTCTCGCGACATTTTGCTTTGAAGCCAAGGAAAATTATAAAATTTTTTGACGTGGCGTCAGTTTTTAACTTACTGTGAATATTGTTGTTACGACGGAATTGTTTTTTGCTCTTGAAAAATTCTCAACAATTTTTAAAATTGTGCGCAACTATGGAGCTCGATAAACGTTTATACGTTATTGGAGGAAAGTGTATTTTGTAATACTGAAAACGCCTCTGACGTCAGATAGATGGTCGCGAAAAGGGGCGCGTAAGGGGATGTAGAGCTCTAAGTTTTTTTACGCGCGCGCGACAATAAAGTACTAATATTTAAGGATTTTTATTAATGAGTACTACCAAAAAGTACGGTTTTACCCTCGTCGAATTGCTCGTCGTTATCGCCATTATCGGTATCTTGATCGGTCTTCTTCTTCCCGCCGTCCAAGCCGCGCGTGAAGCCGCTCGTCGTATGCAATGCATGAGCAATATGAAGAACATCGGTCTTGCGATGCAAACTTACGTCGACGCTCATAAAACGCTTCCTCCCGGGTGCGTCGACTTCAACATCACCGCTCACGGCGATATGAACCACGGCGGCGACGGCCCGAATTATCACCACGGTATGTGGGGTTGGGCTTCTCAAATTCTTCCGAACATCGAAGCCGCCAACATCTACCAACTGATCGACTTCTCGTACCCCGCTTACTGCGCGAAAGACGCCTCTAGCGCCTCTTGCGATACCTGCGAATGGAGCGGTTCCGATTGGGCTAACAATCACAAGATCGTTTCCGAATCTTGTCCGCCGGTCTTCCAATGCCCGTCCGCCGGTCACCTTCGTCCGAACACTCAAAAAGACTACGCCGTCAACGGCGCTTGCACCGCGGGTCAACTTCCGGAACGTACGACCGATAAGAACGCCATCGCCGGCCTCTTCTGCAAGACCACCACGTTCGGGCTTGAACAGATCAAAGACGGTACTTCCCACACCGTCCTTCTTGCCGAACTTTGCTGCGAAGCGCTTCCGAACCAAACCGACGACGTCGACAACACCGCCGCTAACCCGTTCGTTTGGGTCAACGACCGTTCGCAAGGCTTCTTCATCTTCGGTCAAAACTCTTCCTCCAAGCCGATCTGCGTTCCGAACTGC
>JAZRWE010000021.1:0-36522 GCA_045599605.1 Thermoguttaceae bacterium | reverse complement strand
TCGCGAGCTCCTTCTTCGTATTCGTCGCGGACGCGTTCGTTGCGCGGACGACGAGCGGAACGCGGTCCTTCGTCGAATTCTTCACGCGGAGCGCGAGCGCGACGAGGTTCGCGCGCTTCTTCTTCGTATTCGTCGCGAACGCGTTCATTACGCGGACGACGCGCGGCGCGAGGTTCTTCTTCGAATTCTTCACGCGGGGCGCGATCGGCGCGAGCGCGGCGAGGTTCGCGAGCTTCTTCTTCGTATTCGTCGCGGACGCGTTCATTGCGCGGACGACGAGCGGAACGCGGTTCTTCTTCAAATTCTTCGCGAGCGCAACGTTGGCATTCGCAACGTCCGCGACGCGGTTCTTCTTCGACGTTCGTCGCTTCTTTGACTTCGCGTTCCGCGCGCGGGGCCTTTTCGCGACGAGGACGTTGCGGTTCTTCCGCCTTAGGTTCGACGACAGGTTCTTCGACTTCCGCTTTCTTCTCGACCTTAGCGGCTTTCTTGTCGGCCTTCTTGTCTTTCTTATCCGCTTTCTTTTCCGCCTTTTGAGCGTCTTTTTCCGCCTTAGCCGCGGCTTTCGGGGCGCCGAAACCGAGGTTTTCTTCGACCGCTTCAAACGCAAAGAACGCGTTCAAGTTGGAGTCGTCGTCGAAATCGATAGAGCTGACGCGTTCGAAATCGTCTTGCGGTTCCGGCTCGGCGACGGGCGCTTCTTCCTTAGCGCGAGCGTCGCGTTTGCGAGAACGACGTTCCACCTTCTCTTCTTGCGCTTCCTCAACGACGGCGACGGTTTCTTGTTCGACAGCCGCTTCTTCAACGACAGGTTCTTCCGTCTTCGCGTTCGCGCCCCAGTCGAGTTCGATAGAGTCGTCGACGTCCCAGAACGAGTATTTGAAACCTTCGACTTCGTCTTCGACCGTCGGTTCTTCTTCGACCAATTCGCTCGCTTCGACAATGTCGCCGGGTTCGACAAACGTCGCGGAACCGACTTCTTCCTCGGGCTCGTCCGCGATAGAATCGGCCATCTCTTCGAATTTGCGCGCTTCTTCTTCCAAGACCTTTTCGACCGTTTCGAGATCGTCGTCCGTCTTCACGCTGAAAGGATCCCAGTCGATGACCGCTTCGACGTTGTCGAGATCGACCCAAGTCGAAACGACGGGAGCTTGCGCTTCCTCAACTTCGACGGTCGCTTCAACGGCTTCTTCGACCTTAACTTCTTCTTGAGCTTCCGCTTCAACTGCCACGGCGGCTTCTTCTACGACTTCCTCAGCTTGCGCTTCGGCGGGACGCTCGAACGAGATCGTCGCTTCTTCCGCGTCGGTATTGAAGAAATTCGCCCAATCGTCCGCTTCGTTATCGGCGACGACCGCGACCGCGGCGGCTTCCGTTACTTGCGCTTCTTCAACTACTTGAGCGTCCTCGACAACGGCGACGTTTTCGACGGCGGCGGCTTCCGCGACTTGCGTTTCTTCAACGACTTGCGCGTCGTTGACGACGGCGACGGGAGTCGCTTCTTCAGCTTCGCGCTTACCGACGGCGGAGCAGACGCCGGAGATCACGCTGACGACGACGGAATCGCGTTCTTGTTCTTCCGGAGTCGCGGGCTTACGGACGCGCTTCGGTTTCGCTACCGGCTTCTCAACAGCGGCGGCGGGACGACGGCGACGCGGAGAAACGTCCATACCGCCAAGATCGCGAGATTCAAAACTCACTTCGCGACCAAGCGCTTCGCCAAGCGCCTTCGCGGTCTTAGGATCGACGCGTTTCTTTTGTTCCGGCTTCGCCTTGCGATCGTCGCGTTTAGCGGGCTTCGCTTTCGCGGGGGACTTCTTTTCTTCTTCTTTTTCAGTTTCGGCGTCGACGGCGGCGGCGATCGCGTCGAGTTGCGCTTCAACTTGCGCGGCAACTTCAACTTGCGCTTCCACTTCGACGGCGACCGGAGCCGCTTCGACCGGCGCTTCTTCGACGACGGGTTCCGCGACGGCGGCTTGTTCTTCAACTTGCGCGGGCGCCTCGGTCGTTTCCGCGACGTTTTCGACCGGCGCTTCTTCCGCGACTTCAGCTTTTTCCGTTGTCTCTACCGGTTCCGCTTGTTCGACTTGCGCTTCGACGTTATTTTCAACTTGGCTCTCTTCGACCGGAGTTTCAGGTTCGTTAAGCAATTCCTGCAGACTATCCCAATCGCTTGTTTTTTTCTCTCGTGCCATTTTTGATCTATAAAATAATATATATTTTCGTGTTGACGACGTTGCGCGGTCGCATATTCTCGACGTCGCGTCAACGGCGTTCGGCGCGCATGGCGGCTCTATCATCACGAGCGCTTCCATGAAGCCGGAGGGGGATAAGCTAAGGTCGTCGATCTAACGCGTCGACGCGGCGGGGTCGCGAACTCGGCGGCATTACGCGTTTATCCGCGCGCTTGCGCCGTCGCTTCGCTCATATATCGTTTCTACGCGCCGTATCTCTTACAACGACGCGGCTGAGCGCGACGCGCGTCTCTCCCGACGGTCGTCGCGTTAAAATAGTTAATTTATTATATAACCGCCGTCGCGCTCTGTCAATAACTCTGAACGAATTACCGTCAAAACAGCAGGCGCCGAAACGCGCGCCAACGCTCGTTTAAAAGCCTTGACGCACTCTATCTTTGTCATACGTCGAAAAACGCGCGTTCAGTCGAAGTATTCTTCGTCTTCGCGTTCTTTCTTCACGCCGCCGACGTCATAATCGGGATCCGGGATCTCGGTCGACCCGGTCGCGTCTTCGTCGTTGGGCAAATACGACTCGGTCGTTCCGAGATCGTCGTCCTCGCGCGCCTCGCGATAGCCGAGCAACGACGGCTCGATCGTCGACGACGACGCGTCGGACTCGGGAACCGCGTTCGCCTCTTCCTTACGGCGTTTGATAATAAGCCACAACGCCGAGCACAACGACGGTCCGACCGCTATGACCAACGCGCCGACGAGCCCCGTCGCGCGCAGATCGAGCGCCAGAGCCAACGAAGCCCAGACGACTACAAACGCGCCCATCGTCAACGCTTTATAAATGCGACCCGTACTTCGCTTCACAAGGTGCAGCAAGACCGCCGTCATCGCCAGGATGAACATCGCGTTCGAGTAATGCGTCGTAAGGAAATCCATCGAATTCGTGGTCGCGACGACGTAGATCCTGCCGGGATCGGTATCGGAGAACCCAAAGAGCAGTTCCGCGGAACGTCCGACTTCAAAGCTCCAATAATTTCTTGGCGAAACGAAATCGTTTCCGACGCTCGCGGCGTTTTCGGGCGTCCGATACGCGTCGTCGAGCTTGTGCTTCTGCTCGAGTATCTCGCGATACCTTGCGACGGTCCATCGCGAGATCGGGTCGGCGGCGCGGTCGGGCGACGAGACGATATTGGCGCCTTCGACGACGAAGAGCGCGTCTTTTTGTCGTTCGGTCAACATATCGGGGAACGCGCTAACGGACGCCAACTGCTCCATATGTTTCTCGACTTCCGTCCAAGTCTGATCCCACCACGCGCGTAGTCTCGGCAGGTCGTCGCGGTAACCGCCGGTAAGATGCGCGAGGTCGTTTTCGTAACATTCGAGCAGCGTCGCGGCGTTATCGACGCCTAAGCGGAACGCCAATTCGTTCGCGTCGGCGAGTTTCACCGGCTTTCTCTCGGCATTTTGACGTTCGGTCTTCGTCGGTTCGCGCGTCAAGTCGTCGCCGTTCTCGTATTGGAAGACGCGCCAACTCAGCGTCGCATCGTCGCTAGGTTCAAACGCGCAGACCCAGCGCGTGCGTTCGGGCGCGGCGCCTTCGACGCGCAGCAGGTCGACGCCGAACGTCGGGGAACCTTTGGAACGCAGCGAGGTCGGCAGACTTGCGTCGTCGAGCGACCAACCTTGGTACGTTACTTCCAACCTCTTGATATAGGGCGTAGAGCCGAGATCGACGCGCCAACGATCTTGCGCTATCTGTTCGACGAGCCGTCTTGAGCCGTTGACGGTCGCTTCCATGATCTCGTACTGTTCGGGCACGATCAACACGGCAAAATTACGCGCGCCTTGACGGAACGTGAACGTCGTCGAACCGAAGAACACGTTTTTCGCGTTGATATAGAAAGCGTGATTCGCCAACGAGATCGCGAAATCTTTGCGTTCCGCGTCAAGCGTCGCCGTCGCGGAGGGACCGCGCACATAAGCCGAAAAATCGCCGCTAGACATACCTGAAGCCTTCGCAATGTAGTTCGAAGACAATTCTTCCGCGTCAACCTTGTTCACCACGCCGTTTTGCAACATCAGCGTTACGCCACGATTGAAATCGGAAAGACTCCATTCGTCGTCGGGATCGGGAATGTAAGACTCCATATCCTGCGTCGTCCAATTCAGCTGCTCGCCTTGTTGGCGCAGCGGCAACAAGACGCGACGCTTGATCGCGGAAACGTCTTCTCGCGCCGAGCCGGGCAAAAGTTGGAATTTCGGCAAGCGTATCGTCTCGGGCTCGTTCTTGTATTCGGCGTTCAGTTGTATCTCGACTTGGCCTAAGATCGGCTTCTTCGGTCTCACGGCAATAGCGCGGACGCCGTTAGGCGCGGTCGTCTCCACCGCCTCAAAATTGCCGTCATGGTTTTCGACGCTCCACGTAAACGCTTCGTCGGCGGCTATATAGTAGCGGTCGACGCTGCCGTTTTCCACGTCGAATTTGAATTCGACGAAGGCGCGCCACGTCTTAGGATCGGCGGTGGTCTTATACAGAGTCGCGCGTTCGGAGCCGACATAAGTCGGCGCGTTCATACGCGCGGCGATCTTAGCGTCGTAATACGCGTCGCCCGAGGCGGTCTCGTCGATCGGCTCCGTATCGCGCGCGGAGAAATAGCCGTCGAAGAAGTCGTTAAAGAACACGCCGATCTCGCAAGACTCGACGTAGCGCAGTTCGCCTTCCGGTTCGGGACTGAGCGCGGTCGCTGCGGAACGCTCTAGCAACCGCCAATTTCGCGGTCGCGACCATTCGACGTAAACGCTATCGTCGCAATAGATACGAACGTAACGTTTACCGGTGATCGCGCTAAAGAAATGGAACGACGGAAACGCGCCGACCTCGTCGAGCGTCGTGCGGCGGCGTCCGGAGACGCGTAAACGCGCCGCGCCTTTGATCGGAGCGGCGAAGACTACCGTCAACGCGTCGTCGGTCAGGAAGTAGTCGGGGGTCTCCATCGACTCGCCTTGCGCGTCGAGCAACTCGACGCTATCGACGGCAAACGGTCTCGGCGCGTCGAGCGAGAGTCGGAACAGGTCGGAATCGGCGGTAATAGAGGCGTCGCAAGAAATCGCGGTCTCGGCGGGTCCAAACACGACGGTCTCGACCACGTCGACGACAGGCGTTTCCGAACCGACGCGCGTGGTGAACGTGGAGTCGCGCGAGAGGATGGCGAGATCGTAGGCGGAATCGATCGCTTCCGAGTCGTCTCCCCACGCCTTCAGGAACGCGGCGTTAGTGACCGTCGTCGCGGGCATATCGACGCATTTCGCGTCGACGCCGGTCGCGGTCGCGAGCCAACTCTTGACGGAGCGCGCGTTACGCGTCGTGATGCGCGGAAAAGGAAGACGCCCGACCCCGGAGAAGTTGCGCGCCATGAAGTTGATATTCAGCGTGAAAGCGCCCCCTATCGGCTCTTTGAAGACGATGTGCACGGCGTTATTTTGACCCGTCGGAGGCTCGACGATCTCGATCTCCGCTTCGTCGCATTGGCAGAACCCCGAGAACGCGTACAACGCGTCGCTCTCGATATCGAGCGCTTTCACCTTCTCGTCGGAAGCCGTCTGGTAATGGAAGATACAACGCACGTCAAGTTGCGTCGCGCGAGGGCGCAACAAGAAGAGCTGTTCGACGTCGAACGAAGCGCGAAACGCGCCGGCGTCTTGTTTCGTAAGCGTAAGACGGTCGACGTACCCGAGTTCGGCGACAAGTTGGCCGGGGGAACGCGTAACGCGACCGCGCGCGTTAGGCACGTCGAGCAGCGGCGCGTCGGCGGGAACGCTCAGTTCCAGTCTCGCGGACGGCGACGGCACGATCGGGAACGACAGTTCGTACCCGTTTTCCGAAAACTGAGGGGGAACGATCGTCAATTCTAGCGTATGGACGCCGGGTTCCACGCCGTCGATCTCAAATACGATCTCGCGACGTCCTTCGTCATAGGAAGACGCGATCGTTTCGCGGTCGAATTTCGCGCCGACGTCGGGAGCGAGAGGCACGGCAGGCAACGCGATCGTCGCGTTCGAGCCGTCGAGCGCAACTTTATACGTCGCGCGGAGATTGAACAATTCCGTCGCGCCGTTCAACGCGTTGTAGTTAACGCCCCCTTCATAGAAAGCGTCGATAACGCGCCAGTTGCGCTCGCGAGGTCGGTCTTTCAACGCGTCGCGGATCGATTCGTATAATTCCGCCCCGACCCAGTAGTACCCGCCGGAAGGTTCGTTAGACTCGTCGACCGGAACAAAAACGCGACTAGGTTCCGTCCATGTCGGAACTTGCGCGTCGTTTTGCGGCGTCTCTTCAGTCGCGTTCGTCGCGGCGTTGCGATTCTGCGGCGCGACGTCGGTCAACTCGAACGCGCGCGCGCCTCTAAACGCGGCAAACGCAAGAACGACGGCCGCGGCGATCGCAAGCGCGAAGAGCGTCGTCGCAGAGGCGTAACCTCCGCGATCCGCTTGGTCGACTTGTTCGTCGGCGTTAGGACGCGCGTCAGTTTTAAACAGCATACGTTCCTCGAGAGGCATTCTATTGAAATCGACAAATCCTTCCGTTGAATCGTCTTCCTTATCGACGACTTCAACTTGTTTCGGGCTCTTTTCGCGTTTCGGACGACTCGACTTGACGCGCGGACGCTTAGCGATCTTGATCGGCGAAACGCCTTCTTGTTGGCAACGCTTCATCACGATCGAGAATCCAAAGACGCAGACCGCTCCCCACATCACGCCGTAGATCGCCGAGACCCATTCGAGCGCCGCGACGTTCAGCAACGCGACGCAGACGCCCAAAACGCCTAAGCAGAAGCGAGGACGCGATATATTGAATCTCCACGCCGTCGTGACGAATAGGATGAAACTCACTAACTCTAACGCCCACATGAAGTAGCGATTGACGACGTACACGCCGACGTTCTCGCGATCGAGCCGCGTCGAGGTCATATTCCAACCGGGCAAGACCTCGCGCTGCGTCATCTTCGTCCACGGCGCGATCGGCGCGTCGGAAAGCGTCCAACTCTCCGGCGTCGCGTAACGCAAGTTGTTGCTCGCTTTGACTTCGTCGCGGAAATACTCCGCGTCTTCGACGCGATAACGTCGCAAGATCGCTTGCCCTAGCAGCGGGGCGACGCGAACGCGATTCACAAAATTCAGTTCTTCCACCGTCGAGAGTAACGCGACGTCTTTATCGAGGAAGACGACCACGACGCCGGCGTCTTCAAGCGCGCGAGTCGCCGCCGTCAACGCGTCTTCGTCGGCTCCAACGCGTAAGACGCTCGCGAGATCGAGCGACGCGTTCGACAACGCCAAGCGGTCGATATACAGTTCAAACGCGTGCATATCGGCGTCTTTCAACGCGTTCGTTATCTCTTGCACGGTCGGCAGTTCCGTCGCGTCCGTTTCCGTCGCGTCGTCGTCGGAAGCCGTTTTCAGTTCCTCCAACGCGAAGAGCGCTTGTACCGCCTCGCGAGAACCGAAAACGTCTCCAAGCGTCAACGAACGCGTTAAGACGCCGGCGTTTGCGCTCGCGTCGCCGCCGTTGGCAGCGGCGAGTTTCGACGCGGTCACGATGCGCGACAGTAATTCGCGATTCCCCAAGCGTTCGGCAAAGCGTTCCGCGGAGCGTTTGAGCGAGCCTTGCGACAGGCTTTGCGTCAGTCTCGCGACGAGCGCGCCGAATCTTGCGCCGCGTCCGGACTCGTTGAGTCGGTCGACGGGGTCGCGATTCGTTTGGTATTGCGGGGGAGTCCATGCGTTCCACACGCCGGACAGCACGGGCATATCGCCGAGCAGTATCGACGGCGCCAACTTACGCGTGCCGGCGAGCGCGGAACCTATCGTCGTGTATTCGACGCATATCATGACGAAGCGACGTTCCGGCGGCGTTGAGATCGCCAACGACCTCGTGTCGTCGATATAGCTCCAAACGGCTTTCGCGCCGTCGACGCAGACCTCGCGCACCATATCCTTCGACGCGTTGGCGGGCAACCGGAATTCGACGTAAGGACGACCGTGATTCTCGATCCAATACAACGCGCGATTACGCGCCTTACCGTTCGCTTCGTAGTACGTGTCGACGACTTGTTGCCAACACCACGCCGCAGACGGCAACACGCTCCACGGCGCCGCGGAAGCGACCGCGTCGGCGGCGTCGGGCGTCTTCTCGCCGTCTTGCGCGGCGGCGGTTTCGTCCAGCGGGTAATCGAGATAGACGCTGAGTTTCGGATAATTCACACCTTCCTTCACCGGCGTCGGGTCGTAACGAAACGCCTTCTTCAGCGATTCGTATTCCCCGGAGTCGGAGAGGGGCGCCGTCGCGTCGTACACGCCTTCGCCGCGAGTCCAGAACGCCCAGCCTTGCGGAGAACCGATCGTCATTTCAAACGTCGCGTTCGTCGATTCAGGAAGGAATAGCAGCGGAGGATCGAAGCGCACCGCGCCGTGGAACGCGTATTCCAGTTCCAATTCAAACGGCGAAGTCTTCGCGTCGGGTAAACGCACTTCGTACGCGTCCATCTCCTCCGGGACCTTTAACGCCGCGCGTTCGGAATTCGCCAATTTGTAAACGCGATATTTTCTCGCGTTCTCGCCGGGAAATCCCCATTTCCAAGGCGCGTCGTAGTCGACCGTTCCGCGTTCTTGAGCCTTCGTGAAGAAAACGATCCGATCTACGCGAGAACCGCCTATCGGTTCGCAACGCAAATTCCATTTCTCAACGACTTGACGCGAGGAATACGCGTCTTGATAGACCTCGCAGAAGCAAGACGCGGTCGTCGAATACGGCGTGTCGAGCGCTTCAAGCGAAGCGACGGCGTCGGCGGTCTGCGCGCCAAAATAGAGTCTTAACGCGCTAGAAGGCGCCGGCGACGCCTCTTTTAACGCGTTCTCGTTGAAGACGTAAGAGAGTTTCGGTTTGAGAGGTTGGAACGTTCTGCCAAGTTTCGTCGTCACGCGAGCTTGTCGCGCGCCTTCGGAACGCAGCGTCAACGCGTGCACGCCGTAGAGGTTGTCCGAAAGGTCGACAGGGCAAAGCTTATCGACGTCGACGCTCGCGTCGCTCTCTTTATGTCGTCGCGCGGACAACACGACGCGCGTAGGCTGATTGACGACAGGCGGCTTCTTGAACGAGATCGAGAGCGTTCTCGAACCGGTCTTTCGCGATTCCGTCGTCGGTTCGGCGGAGTCCGAGTCGGCGGTCGTTTCTTCGGCGTTTTCCGCGACGACGGGCGCGTCTTCCAAGATCCACGAGACAGGCTCGTCGGAACCGCTCAACACCGCGTCGAGGTTCCAGTCGTCGGCGATCGGGACGCTAACGCGCGAATCCGCGCCTTCCGTAAATTTAAATAGCAGCGTAGTCTTCGCCGACGCCTCGTTTTGCGTGAACAGGCAGTCGGTAACGCTGTCAAATCGCGGCGCGTTTTGCAGATAGCGCAAACGCAATGAGACGCTGCCGGTAGGCGCGAGCGCTTTGAACAACATCTTCTCCGAAGAATTCTGACGCGCGCGATACGTCTCGCGCGCTTGCAACGAGTTCTCGGGAAACGCAAACGAGGTAACGATAGGACGCTCGATCGAAAGATGCAGCGTCGATTCCTTCCACAAGAACGCGTCCGATTCGACGGTAACGGTCGGCAATGTGAATTCGTCGTCCAACACGATAGGACAGAACGCCGTCAAACGCAGGTCGTCAAGTTGTTCTTTATCCCCGACGGCGCGCGCCGTTACGAGCGAGCCTTCGTCGTCGGACGTCACGGTCGTCTTCAGTTGCGCGCCCTTCACCGTTCCCCACTCTATCGAGGTAAGACGCAGAGGCGCTTGCAGACGCAGACGAATCTCGTTAGCGCGAACTTCGCCGCGCTCAAATTCGAGTCGCGATACGAGTTCGACGCCTTCGCGCGTAAGACGATAAGAAGAATCCTGACGCACGCTGATCTTGCGACGTCTCTCAAATTTAGACGAAGCGGACGCGGACGCGATCGTCAATTTCGCGCTCTGTCTGCCGCCGAAATAGACGCGCCAACGCGCGACGACGGCGGTCGCGCCTTCCGGTTCCGCGACGCGTTCCACAACGCCGACGTTGGAACTGACTTCGGAATCTAACGGGGTCTCCAACGCCAGTTGCGTCTGCGAAGAGTTAGGAAATTCAAGCTCGTAGACGACGGAGCCGTTCTTATCCAGCTTACCGCGCTGCGTCCAACGAAACGCGCGTTCTCGTTCCGTCGTCGTCGGGAAATAGAGTCTGCCGTCGGCATAGACGCCAAGACGGTCGGCGTCGTTTTCGACGTCGTCATATTGGGAGATAGCGAACGAGAACGGACGCACTCGATAACGCGCTAGACCGCGTTCTTGCGCGTCTTCGGCGTCGGAGTCAAACACGTTCGTCTTGAACACGCCCTCGCCGACAAGCGCGGCGCCTTCCGCCTTCGCGCTCAAGGTCAGCGTCGGAATAGCGTCGTTTAACGCTTGCGCGTCTTCGATCTGCAACCGCTTGGCTTCTTCGATCGAAGCGAGCCAGGCGTTGAACGTCTCCACGCGTATCGGGAAATATCTCTCGTCGCCCCAAGGCGCGCGATCGATCGCGGCGGCAGGGACTTTCCAGTATCGGAATTCCGGTGCGGCTTCGGAAGTCGCGGAACCGTCGGCGGCGTTAACGGCGGTAGTCGCGTTAACGGCCGTAGTCGCGCTATTTTGCGTCGAGGCGGGCTCGGAGGGACGCGTCGTTCGACTTCCGACGTCCTTCGCTTCGGCGACCGACGTCGCGACGCACAGCGCGAGCGCGAGGACCACGCGACGCGTTAGCTTCGATATCTTCAAAGACATATCGACCTCCCGTCTCACGCTTCGTCGCCGTTGACGCGCGTTTCGACGACGCGTTTCTTAACCGGCTCGTCGCGTACCGCGCCCAAAGCGCGCGAAGCCGCGGCGCGACTCTTATCGCGTCCAAACGTCAAAGCGACAACGAGCGTCGCGAGCGTCAAGAAGATACCCAGCGCCGTCGTTTGCAAGAACAGCAACGCCAACGTCGGTTGGACGATCGACGCGCCCGTCGCCGTTACGCTCAAGAAGATAAGGAACACCGGCGAACGCATGCTCGGGAAATAGATCAATCCTAATCCGACGAGCAACGCGATACCGCTCCCGAGGAACACGAGCGTCATCGTGCTCATCGTGTAGAAATCGGAGCGCTGCGGTTGCTCGAAACTACTGAACAAATAGATATGCGCTTCCGGCGGCATAGGGTCGCGGCGATCCACGCCGACCCACTTCGCGAGCTCGTCGGAAGAGATCGACGCGACGCGACGATATAAGCCGAGACTCGAAACGCGGCTGACGATATATTCGGAA
The DNA here is from genome assembly GCA_045599605.1 of Thermoguttaceae bacterium. Lineage (GTDB taxonomy): Bacteria > Planctomycetota > Planctomycetia > Pirellulales > Thermoguttaceae > RUG369. Next base: position 24,964 of record JAZRWE010000021.1, on the reverse strand, counting down.
GTCCAGTTCTTAGGCGAAACGACGATACTGCGATCCCCCGGCTCCACGATCTGCCAATACGCGCGACGCACCCACGCGACGTCGAGGAAGGTCGGGAAATAAGCGAGACAGCGACCGCGATTCGTTTCGGCCAACGGCGCGGCGTAAGAGAGTTCCAAGACGAATTCGCGTTGTTGCAACTCCTTCGATATCGGGATGTTCAGCGTCATATCTTCGTCAAAGAGTCCGCGTTCGCGATCGGCGACGTCGCGTAAAGCCGTACCGTCGACGACGACGGCGACTTGTTCGCGCTTCACGCCCTCGGGCAACTTGATCTTCACGACGTCGTAACCGGTCGTCATGCGATAGGCGATGCGGTCGACGCGCTTATTCAAGCCGAACCAAGACTGTATCCACGCGCGTTCGACGCACGTTACGCGTTGACGATCCCCGACGGCCTCAAAACGGATCTGCGTTTCAGGCATATTCGAGCGATAATTATGATAGCGAGTCAGACCGTCGGCCGTTACACCGTCTTGCTCAAGCGTCCAGAACGCTTGGTCGTTCTTGACGTACGAGAGGAAAACGCCGCTAGGGACGTTGAAACGCAACTCGTTGCCCATAAAGCGTTCCTCGCTCACGCCTTCGTCGGCGTCGGACTCGTCGGACGCTTGGTCGGCGCGAGTATGCGGCTGCGTGAGATACAACTCGATAAGTTTCGTCGACTTGTCTTTGAATTCGACCGTAGGACAATCGTATTGCACGGAGACGACGCACGTCCCGATCTTGGGAGCGTCGCCTAGCAGGATATGACACAGACGGTAATCTTTGCCCGAAAGTTCCTCCATACGCAGGTTCTGAGAAGGCGCGGGCTTGCCGTCGATAAAGTATTTCAGATTCGTCGCGTTGCGCATGCTCTTCGCGTCGAGCAACTTATTCGGAACGCGCAATTCCAGCGAGTCGAGCGGTTCGTACTTCACGTCGTACGTAAACGTCTGACGAACATGGAATTCCCCGCGTTCGTTGATCGTCGCTTCCGTCTCCGCGGAACACTCCACGCTGCGCGTAAGACGCTTAACATAAGACGTGAACGTCGACTGTCTTCGGTTCTCGGCGGAGGTCGCCAACGCCTGACGCGCTTGATAATACAGCGGGGTCTGCGTCGTTTTATGCGGTTCCAATTCGAGCGAGAACGCGCGCGACGTTTTCGCTTCGAGTCCGACGCAACGCTTCTTGATCGGCGTCAACTCGATATTGTTTTCGGGTACGACGACCACGGGCGCGGGCTCGACCCAGTCCGCGATAGGCAGCGGCAGTTTCGTGGTAAAGACGTTCTTATCGTCGACGTCGACGGAGCGAGTGAGCGTCATATCGAGCACGAATTCGCCGTCGGCGGGGCGTTTTAGCGGGCAAGTCAGTTCGTCGTTCGCGGAATTAGGCACGAAATTGCGCGTGTCGATCGATTCCGAGCCTTCCACGTCTTGCACCGTCCAGCCGTTGAGGCGGATCTTGAATCCGACCGCCTTACCGCCGTAGACAGAGTAACGCAGACGCGCGCGCAGTAACGCGTCGGAGCCGATCGCAAGGATATACTCCGGCTTCACGTTCACGATCGTTTGGCGTTTGAACGCGCGAGCCGTCAACGTAAACGGTTGCGCGTAAAACGCGTACGCTTCTTCGCCCTCGCCGAGCGTAAGATCGGCGCCATACGTCGCGCCGACGCCGGGCGTGATATCGAAATCGAGTTCTTCCGACTTCGCGATACGGATCTGGCCGGTCTGTTTCTGAGCGCCCAACACTTCGAAACCTGCGATATCGCGCACCGCGGACGCGCCGGTTTCGGCGTCGGCGGTTTCGACGGGCACGCGAGCGCGCAATTTCAGCGTGACCATCGAGGTCTTCTGGCTAAGCCGCACTTCCGCGAATTTGCCTTGGATCGTTTCGGAGCCGAATTCCTCCAACTCGGGCTCGGTCGTCTCCGTAGCCGTCGCGGAATACATCGAGTTCGAACCGGACGCGACGACGCTGTCGGCGACAAGCGACGCGTTTTCAGGTAAGCGGACATAGAATACGTCGCTGTCACCGTTGAACACGCGGATAGGCAGCGTCGCTTCATACGTCGTTTCGCGCGAGGATAGCGTCGCGGAGATCGCGGCTTTTTCGACTTGATACGCGCGACGCGTATCTTCCGCCTTCTTCTCGACTTTCTGCCATACGAGTTCCGTGCGTTCCCCGCCGCGAGCGAGACCGCGGAGATTCAGTTCCGAAGACGTCTCCGTTAAGCCCGTCGGCGGCGTCGCGATCGCGCCTTTCACAGCGCTGATGAGGACTTCCGCAATAGGACACGTCAACGAGAGTTCCGAGTGCGCCGACGTCGGGAACGTCGCGACAAAGCGGTATTCGTCCGTGCCGGCCGATTCCACTACGAACGACAATTTCAGCGTGATAACGTATTGATGGGGACGGATACGCGCCGCGCCCGACTCTTCGAGCAACGCTTCCGCGCCTTCTTCTAATTCGTCGTAATTCTCATTTTCCGCAACCTCGGCGTAACGCGAGAATAATCGTGCGATCGTCGCCGCGGCGTTAGGAGCGGCTTCTTGCGTTCCTTCCGCTTGTTCTTCTTGCGACTGTTCTTCTTCCGCTTGGTCTTGCGCGGACGCGTCGGCGTTGGCTTCCGTCGTATTCTCGGGCGCGTTTTCCGCGATCGGCGCGGGCGCGTCTTGCGTTTCGTCGCTCGGCGCGAGTTGTTCTTCCGTAGGAGCGGCGGTCTGTTCTTCGACGTTTGACGTTACGTTTTCCGGGGTCGACTCGACGGGGACGGCTTCGGCGTTCGTCGGTTCGTCGGCGTTCTTAACGTCGGGTTCGGGCGCGTTTTCAGGCGCGGTCGAGTCTTTTTTCGGCTCGTTGACGCGGTCGTTCTCAACGCGCGGTCTGCGGCGGAAAGAGCGCAACACGGCGACATATTCGCCCGTCTTCGGGTCGACGTCGAGCGCGCAAGACCCCGGTCCGGTATACGAGAAACCGCCGTTGCGCGACTCGCCGCTCGCGATCTCTTCCGCGGTCGGGATGTACGCGCCTTCTTGCAGTCCTAGCGGAACGCGGATAAGGCCGTCCGCCGCGTTGACCGTAAATTCGATCGTAAGACGCGCGACGCCGTCGGCAACGGCGCCGCGAGCGGAAACGTTCTGAATAGAATACGGGGGTAGCGCCGACTTCTCTTCGCGAGCGTCGATCATCCTCGTCACGTCTTCAAGAGACCAGTTCGGTAGCGGAACGCGCCAAGAACCGTTTTCATCCAGCAGCCAGAACGTCGGCTTTTCATTCGACGCGGTCGGCGCCGTCGGCAACGCGCCGGGCAGACTCTGAGCGCTAACGCTCGCGCTAAACACGAACGCCAACGTCGCCGCAAATAAACATAACGCGGCGCGGACGCTATTACGCGCGTGCAACGCTAATCGCGCTATCCTAGCGCGACGAGCGTCGTCGTACTTCGGAAATTCTCGATATAGCTTTTTCACGTCGTTACCTCGCGGGTCTCAATGAGCGCTTACGTCTCGTTAATTCTTATCAACGTCCGCTTATTTTATTAAAACAAAGACAGACTACTTCGTTTATCTAGTTTATCAGAAAAAACGCAAAAAGAAACAAATATTTAACGATTAAATAAGATTTTCGTCGTGTTTCTTGTCTGAATACGACAATACAACGAATCAAACAAGATTTCTTATTAGTAACAAGAAAACGGTTCGTAACGATTTTAACCTCGTTAACATCGTCCCAACCGCTATATCCAGTCTTGTATGAATAAAAAAAGGACCCCAACGCGGATCGAATACGTTGAGGCCCTATGCCTGAGCGAGTACAGACAAGCTATACCGGCGCAAGAATCAGCGACCGCCCTTGAAGAAGTTCTTCAACAGGTTCGCGGCGGCGTCACTAGAATTCGGCATGCCGGCTTTCTTCGGCTTTTCTTCTTCGGCCGGCTTCTCTTGTTCTTCTTCCTTCGGCGTGAACGGCAGATCTAGGTCGGCGAGCGAAGCGGAGACCGTTTGCGCTTCGGAATCTTCGTCGTCTTCGCCAAGCAACCAAGCGAGATCGTCGTCATCATCGGAGGACGCGGGCGTGGAAGAAGTATGCGTAGCCGTGCGTTGATCGGAAACGGCGGGCTTCGCCGGAGCGGCAGGTTGCGCGGGCGCGGGAGCCGGTTGAGCGGCGGCGACAGGTTGCGCGGGATCCGGGGCCGGTTGAGCGGCGGCGACAGGTTGCGCGGGAGCCGGGGCCGGTTGAGCGGCGGGAGCAGGTTGCGCAGGAGCCGGGGCCGGTTGAGCGGGAGCGACAGGTTGCGCGGCCGCGGCGACTTTCTTCGCTTCGGCGACGTTGATCGAGTTTTGTTCGACAGTGCGCGCGACGACTTCGGCGACGTTGGTCACTTTCGGCTTGGCGGGCGCTTTAACGGCGGTCGTGAGAACGATCTCGAATTCGAGCGGTCCGATCACGACGTGGTCGCCGGTATGCAGTTCTTGTTCGCCGACGATACGTTCGCCGTTGACATAGACGCCGTTCTTACTGCCAAGGTCGCGGACGGCGGCGTAAGCTTCTTCAGAAAGGATCGCGCAGTGATAACGACTGATGAGTTCGCTACGCGGTTTAAGATGACAATCCTCGGCGCGGCCGATCATGAATTGAGGAATATTGACAGGAATCAATTGTCCCGCTCGGGCGCCGCCGACAACCTTCAATTCTACTTTCATAACGTTCCCCTACACTATGTTATGTCTATTTTCACATCCGACTCTACGACGCGCAATGCCCTTGATTCATGCGGTCAAAAGAGGGCAAGGCAAGCGACTTGGGTATGAAAAGGGCGTTTTCCGACAACATGACGACGACCCAACGACGCAAGTAGCGCAATAAAAAAAGTATAAAGTTCGTCGACAAGGCGTAAAACGCGATAAGCGCGCTATACCTCTATAAACATTGTAAAGTAAAATTCGGTCGATTCCAAACCATTTTTCCTAAAAAAAATACATTTTTTAAGAAAAATTTTGATTTTTTCGCTTTACTACGCAACAGATTGTTGCAAAACAACACAGATTGGGGCGTCCAACGGCAGTTAGAAGCCGCGAGCTACGACGCGCGCAAAAAAAAACGCGCCGATAACTCGACGTGTTCCCGATCGTTAATTCTCGTTGTATTTATTATTCGAAGGCCTTACTTACCGACTCGTCTGACTTTGTACGCTCGCCCTTATTTTTGTTCTTCTTCATCGTATCGACTCAAACTCTCCCATCGCGGAGCGCACATTAGCGCCTACGCGAGCCCACGCTCCCGCGATACGCGCGTGAACGCGTTCGCCGCTAACCGCGTCGGCAAGAGCTTGCTCCCTTGTCATCTTTTTAATATTAGGATCGACTTGAATACGAACGACCGTCTTACCGTTAAAAGCGGTTGAGATAGTGCACAAGACGCCGCTATCTCGTAGAGCGCCAACGGCGGCCTCCGCGGCGGCGGCGTTCTCAAAAGAGAACGTCAAAGAGGCGGCCGTATCCTCGCGAAACTTCGCCTTGATTCCGCTAACGATCGCGTGAAAACTGTCTCTGATACCCATGACAAGTCTCCTTTCACATTACTGATTCTACAGTATGACTTTTTATCGATAAACGTCAATAACGGCGCTAAATTTTAAGTCGGTCCAAACGTTGCTCGTAATATTAGCCTTATGCGACGCGCGATACTCGTAATTGTGTTTTACACGTCGTCGCTGTTCTCGTGAGGGGGCGCGACGGGGGTAAATATTTCCGCAACCGCAGTCACAGTAAAAATTTTTTTATAAAATCGTGAATATTTTGGTTAAAAATGTTTGATAATATAAAGAAATTTTGTTAAACTTAAAGAAGTCGTGGAAAAACGACGACGCTTTATTGTTAAAAAATAAGCAACGATCCGAGCGCGGCGGGGCCATCCCGACGACGTTCCCATTGTAGATAAAAATTTTAGAGGAGAACAGCTGTTATGGCTAGACCTATTACGATCATCACCGGTCAATTCGGCGACGTTATGTCCGAAGAACTCTTTTCCAAAATGTCGGCTATCGGCTATCAAGGCCTGGAATTGGCTTGCGGCACCGACCACTTCGACGTTCAACGCTGCTTGAAGGAAGAAGGCTACTGCGAAGCTAAGAAAGCTCAGCTTGCGAAATACAACCTTGGCTGCTGGGCTCTCAGCAACCACTGCGTCGGTCAAGCCGTTCTCGACCAGATCGATCAACGCAACCTCGACGTCATTCCGGAACGCCTCCGCAGCGACGACAAATTGCAAGTCGCGATGAACTGCGCCGAAGAAATGAAAGACACCGCTCGCGCCGCCAAGATGATGGGCGCTTCCATCGTCACCGGCTTCACCGGTTCTTCCATTTGGCCTTACCTCTACTCCTTCCCGCCGGTGCCGCAAAGCTGGATCGACGACGGCTTCAAACTCCTCAAAGAACGTTGGACCCCGATCCTTGACGTCTATCAAGAACTCGGTATCAAGTTCGCTCTCGAAGTTCACCCCACCGAGATCGCCTTCGACTTGCACTCCGCGCAACTCGCTCTCGAAGCGCTCGATTATCACCCGGCCTTCGGTTTCAACTTTGACCCGTCCCACCTCATTTGGCAAATGGTCGACCCGGTCAAGTTCATCCGCAAGTTCCCCGATCGCATCTTCCACGTCCATATGAAAGACGCCGCTCTCCAACTCGACGGCGAAAACGGCATCCTCGGCTCGCATATTCCGTTCGGCGACGCTCGTCGCGGTTGGGAATTCCGCTCCGTCGGTCGCGGTCACGTCAAGTTCGAAGAGATCATTCGCGCTCTTAACGATATCAACTACGAAGGTCCTCTCTCCGTCGAATGGGAAGATCAACGCATGGATCGTTGGTACGGCGCTACCGAATCCTTCGAATACGTCAAGAAGGTCGCGTTCCCGAAGAACACCGACGTCGTCTTCGACGCTCAATTCGCGAAATGATATTCGCTTAACCTCGCTTTGAGTTCTTAAGTTCTTTTAAGATCTGACATAAGTTCCCCGGGGAAAGACCCAATTTCCCCGGGAGAGCGCTTCTTCTCATAAAACGATAAATTTTTTTTAGGCATTTTTTGTACTACATCGACTGTTTCGTTAGCTTAACTTTTTAGTTAACGGCGCTTACCAAAAGTCAAAACGAAACGTCATAATTTATATCTTTCTTTTCGAGTCGTCCGCCTTGTGCGGAAAGCCTCAGCCAACTCCGTTATTATAAGGACTTAGAAGATGTCTCGCAAAAACGGTTTTACTCTTGTCGAGCTGTTGGTCGTTATCGCGATCATCGGTATCTTGATCGGTCTTCTCCTACCCGCGGTCCAAGCCGCTCGTGAAGCCGCAAGACGTATGCAATGCACGAACAACATGAAGCAACTCGGCATTGCGCTCCATAACTATCACGACACGAACGGGTGCCTTCCCGGCTACGGTTTCGGCGGCAACGGTCCTTACGACTACACGCCTTACATCGGGCTGCTTCCGTTCATGGAACAAAACTCTCGTTACAACTCGATCGCGGCGGGCGACTCTCGCGGCGTTTGGGAAATCGAACCGTTTGACGACCACGAAGGTTTCGAAGGCGTCATCCCGACGATCCTTTGCCCCTCCGACGGTATGAACAAAGGTTTCCAAGAAAGCGGTTACAAAGAAGCGTTCACGACCTGTAACTATCGTTTCAGTCACGCCGACGCCGTCAACGGCCGCGGTTGGTGGAACGACTGCCGTTCCGCGAACTCCGACTGTCCTCACAACAGCCGTTCCGCTTTCACGATGTGCAGCCGCGGTCGCAGCACCGGCACGGGCTACTGTCCTCCGCTTTCCGCGATCGTCGACGGCACGAGCAACACGCTCTTCATGTCGGAACGTTGCGCCAGCCCTCGCGGCCGTTACACCAGCGATCCCGATCAAAAGATCAAATCCGGTTGGGCTAAGGCCGGTATGTGGAGCGGCAATCCGAAATCCACGTGTATGACGCTTGTCGGCAACAACGGCAACTACATCAGCACGGCGACCACCTACGCCGGTTCCGGTTCGCTCTACGGTATGTACTATCCGAACTTCACCGTTTTCCACACCATTATCCCGCCGAACGGTCCTTCTTGCGGCGACGACTGGGGCGACACGCTCATCAGCGCGGCCACCAGCTATCACAGCGGCGGCGTAAACTGCGTCATGGGCGACGGTTCCGTCCGCTTCGTCAGCGACACGGTCAACTCCGGCGACTTGAGCTATCCTATCTCGTTGAACCCCGCTGGGAAGACGACTTTACGTCCGGTCTCCGGCGCCAGCCCCTACGGCGTCTGGGGCGCGATGGGCACGATCAACGGCGGCGAAACTATCGGAAGCATCTGATAACTCGCTTGTTGCGTAAGATCTAGAATCTAAGGCGTTTCGGTCGCGACGTCGATCGAAGCGCCATTTTTCCACGCGCCGCGTTAACGCGGTCTACTACGAAGAGCTGAATAATGAAATTACACCACATCGTTTTTGGTCTGGCGCTCGTTGGCGTTTGCTGCGCCGCTATCGGTTGCGGAGGCGCGGGCGGAGGGTCGCGCGACGGCCTCGTTAAAGCGGAAGGCGTCCTCACTTACCAAGGTCAACCCGTCGCGGAAGCCATTATCGAGATGCGCCCCGCGGCGGAGGGCGTCACTAACGGCGTCGCCGTCGGACGCACCGACGCGCAAGGCAAATTCCAGATGATGACGGATCGACCCGGCGATGGCGCTATGCCCGGACAATACAAGACCGTCGTCAAAAAAGAAGTCGAGACTATCGACGGCATGACGCGCGAAGAATACACGAAGAAACAAGAAGCCGAAGGCAAGAAAGACGTTATCTTCGATAAGAGCAAGGTCAAAGTCGAAAGCCTGTTGCCCACGAAATATAGCGATCCCGAGACCACGCCGTTGACCGTCGAGATCCCCGCGAAAGGCAGCAAGACTCTCGCCATCGAACTTGAAGACTGAGCGCTCGCAAATACTTAACTAGCGTTTCGCAACTATTGTCGCAACATTTGGCGCAACTGTTGATATTAGCTATTGTAAAGCAGGCGTCGTTCCTTATCGGAGCGGCGCCTGTGTGTTTTATCACGCTATCTAAATACCGCGCGCGTTCATTTCAGCAGCTCGTCCCAAGAGGTCGGTTCGTCCTCGTGAGGATAGAAGCGCAGCATCCACAGATATTTAGCGTTTTCTTGCATCGAGTTCTCGTCGTCGATATCGCGATACATATACCACGCCGGCTTTCTTGTCGCCATTCCCGCCTCTTGGTCTTTGGGACGCGCCCACAACCCGATATTCAACCGCTCGCTGCGAACGTCGAATTGACGATGCACGATATACGACGCGGCGCCGATCGCTTTCGCCTTGTAATACGCCAACGCCAACGCCGCGCATTGCCTATCGAGCCAGACCTGCGGCAGCGCTTCGGGGTCGTACGCATCGTCGTTATACTCGCCGTAGTGGTCGTCTTGCGGACTCGCAAAGCCTTGTTCGGTAAACGCGAACGCGCGCGTAGTCGCGTCGTCGCCGCGTTTGCAGAGCATCGGTTCGGTCGCAAGATATTGCGGCAGTATCTCGCAGTTATACGGCGTGATCCGCGGGGCGTCGAGATCTTTTGCGGCTTGCTCGGTCGAGTATTGGTCCCAGTAGACGGGCGTGCGCAAGTCCAGACCGTAGGGATGATACGCGACGTTCCACGGGTAATCCCCTTCTTCGCGCGTCAGTTTCGCCAACGCGGTCATGTATTCCTTACCGCCGAACCCGCCTTTGCCGACGTAATGCGCGAATCCGAAATCCGCGGCGCTATTGCGCGTCCAGAAGTTGTCGAAAGAGGAATAGACGCGGACGCCGGACCAGTACTTCGTCAACGCCGTGTACGCGATACGTAGTTGGCGTTCGTATTGTCGTATCGTCTCGTCAAGCGGCAACCGCCCCATATTGTTCCAAATGAACCCGGAGTTCAACTCGTTGCCGATAACGTAGTTAGCGACGCGTCCGTACTCTTGGTCCTCGCGAGTATAGCGCGAACCAAGAAACTCATACAGCGCTTGCAGTCGCTCAACGCCCTCGAAGTCGACGGTGTTCGGCGCGGCGATGCTGAGCGTGTACTCCATATTGGTCCACAGCTCGTAGTCGGGGAAGATCCAGCCTTCCGGCGCGAGTTTAAGTCGGTGTCCCCAAAAGACTAAGACGAACGTCAAATCGAGTCCGAGATCCGTTCCGCGCTTCGCCCAAGCGTCGTACGTATCCAACGCCGCGCGATTGAATTGATAAGTCTTTCCGCGACATACGAATTCGACGGGATCCGACGGCTTTTGCAGCAAGTAGCACAGATCGATCGTCAACGCGGCGCATCCAAGACGCAGCTCCTTCGCGTCGTCGAGATCGAAAGCCTCTAAACCTTTGATCGTCGACGGTTCGACGCGCGGTTCCGAGTTCAGCGTCGTCAAGTTGAGCGGAAAGAGCGGGCCCGCGACTATCTCGCCGTCAACGACGTAACCCGAAGCCGCGTCGAGTTTAGCGGAGCGGACGACATAGAACCTGTCGTAGACCTTGTCGTGCTCGCGATCGTATTCCGCTTCCGAGTATCGCGGTATCGCAAATTCGTGACCGGCGCGAAGTTGCGCGCGCTCGACAAACGCGTGGACGTTATTCGGGGAATAATAACTGCGGTCGGTATCGTAGCCGTCCGTTTGGCAGTCGTCACCTTCGCCGTCGTATTCGCGCAGGAACTCGGTCGTGGGGAAATACTCGCAAGGCAGGCAGCGTACAAGAGTTAGGTCGTCCCCTATTCCCTCGGGCAAAACGACGTTCAGCGCGTTCGCGTCGGCGGTCAGCGAGAATTCGTCCGCAAAGAGTCGCGACGACGAGAAGAACAAGAACGCCGCTAGTAGTATAAAGATCATATCGGTAAGTCTATATCTGTTAAGCGTAAACGATAGATGAACAAAACGCGGCTTCCCGACGTTCGCGGTCGGAAAGCCGTCTTCCGTATAGCGTTAGTTGGAGGGCGCGACCAGCTCGATCGTCCCGATCTTGTAGCGGCGTTGACCGTCGTCGCCCGGTATCGGCATGGCCAACGCCGGCGTGCCGACGCGAGAACCGACGCTGACGTAAACGTCGTAAACGCCCGGCTTCGTGACCGGCGCGATCAAACCGACTTTGAACTCGGCCTCGCGCTCGACGATAGGAGCCGCGTCAGGAGCCCCGACGGGCAATTCGCGAACGTCGTAAGTTTCGTCGGTCAAGACGGATACGATACCGCCCTTCTCGTCTTTAAGCGTCAACGCGACGAAACCGCCCGGATAACAAGGCGCTACCCCGCGGTTTTGAAGCTTCCACGACGCGGCAAACGGCTTGCCGATCTCGACGGTCTTCGGATACGTTACTTCCGTCGGCATAACGCGATACCCCAACCGCGTATTGATCTTCTTGACAGTCTCGGAGATCTCCGCCCACTCGACGTCGGGGAACCAGTGTATCGACATATACGACGCGTGATACGCCTCGACGGACTCGACGAGTTTGTCGTTATCCCAAGCGCCGCGTTCTTGCGAGCCCTTGAAGTGTTCGTGTTCCAGAACGACGGGCATAGTCGGCCAGAACTTCTGCGCCATCTCGTCGTGGAACCACGAATACGGCGGCGCCTGCACTAAGATGCTGTCGTCGCGCAACGACACGCCTTTGGAGAACGCGTAATCGGTCTCGGGGAAATCGTAACCGGGCTTCTGCGCGCCGGCGACGTCGTCGCTGATGCACAACTGCACGTTCGGGAAATATTTTAAGTGCAGGTCGATATGCGTTTTCACTACGTCGAGCGTGCGTTCCGGGGTCATTCTCGAAAACGTCTCTTCCTTAAACACGCCTAAACTCGAATGCCCTTCGCCCCACATTCCATAAGTTCCGACGTCGATGAACGCGACGTTCGGATCGTTGTTGTAGCGCTTGCCGGCGGCGGCGAGGAAGTTCTCTAGCTTCTCGAGATAGATCGGGTCGTCGAAGACGGGGTCGACCGCCGGACCTTCCGGGTCGGGCCCTTTACCCCAGGTATAGCGTATCGATTCCGCGCCGGCGTCGAACACCCATTTCGGAGTCGCGTATTCCATCCAGTTCTCGGAGGTCGTGAACCGAAACGCGATCTTCTTGCCCGCGGCGATCCAGCGTTGCGCGGGCGTGTCGACGATCGCCCAGTTGAACTTCCCTTCCTCAGGTTCGATAAACGCCCAAGGAAGGCGGAGATAGATCGTGGAACAGCCCTCAAACCAGTCCAACGTGTCCGACGGTTCGAGACGACTGCCGTAGTTGGAGACTATGTTGGAGTAAAAATGCATCGTCCAACCCATATCGGGATTGAGCAACGCGCTACCGTCGTCCGTAAACGTCGCGGTCGTCGTCTCTTGCGCGGAAGTTGGCAGAGTAAACGCCAGGACTAAGGACAGGAATAATGCCGTCGCGAAGCGCATGACGCACATCCTTTCTAGCAAAATGTTCCGTGTTAGCGTTATCTTAATAAAAAAGCCGACGTTACGCGCAATAAGCGGATAACGCCGGCAATACGATCGGCGCGAGACTATCGCGTTAACACTATAATATAACGCGTCTCGCGTCAGTTTCCAACTCATTTGACGCCGGAAGCGGTCGACATGATGTTGAAGATATCGCTATTGAAGATATAGGTTCCGTCGAAGCCCCAGAACTTAGCGGCCGTCTTATCGGTACCGCGGACGAAGTCCTTATAGCATTCGGCGTTGCAGCCCTTGATGTAGACCGGAACGAGGCCGTTGGTGTGGCCGCCGCTGAGGTATTGGACGGCGGGTACTTCACCCTTTTCGGATTCCGGGATCGCGGCGAGTTCGTTGAACGTGTCGTCCTTTTCCTTGTACTTGCCGTCGTCGTTGTCGTCGTCGTACGTGCCTTCGCCCCAGATCGCGCCGGTCTCGTGGTCCGAGGTGACGATCATGATCGTTTCATCCCAAGAGGAGTACTTTTCGACCCATTCGATAGCGGCGTCGATCGCTTTGGAGAAACCGGCGTGTTCGAGAACGCTATTCGCGGCGTTATTGGCGTGGTTCGCGTGGTCGATATTGGCGCCTTCGACCATGAGGTAGAAGCCGTTTTCGTTTTGAGACAAGACGTTAAGAGCGCCGACGGTCATTTCGGTCAAAGACGGGATCGCTTCGACGACTTCCTTCGTGAAACGCTTGTCCATGGACTTAGGATCGTCCGCGTCGCCGTCGATAGGAGCCATGTCGCCGGTGGTGCGAGCGACGCCGAGGACCTTCTTGGGCAATTCGGCTTTCTTGTCGGGCGTATTCGCGGCCAAAGCGGCGAAATCGGGACGAGCGTCGATCAGCGTCCAGCCTTTGTAGCCGTCGTTCGCCTTAACTTTTTCCCAAACTTCGCGACCGCCGACGAATTGGTAGTTCAATTCTTCGGGCTTCTTGTCGATGAGTTTGCCGCTGTTGTATTCGGGGTGACCGGAGCCCATGAGGACGGTGAGTTCGAGATCTTCGATCTGTTCCTTACCGATCTCTTCGTAGTTGTTGCGGCTCATATTGTGAGCGCTCGCGCCGGCGGGAGTGGCGTGGGAGATCATCGTCGAGGTGACGACGCCGACCGCGCGACCGGCCTTGTAGTTCTTATCGGCAAAGTTTTCGAGCTTTTCGCCGGTCATCGAGTAGTTGATGCGGCTATTGAGCGTCTTTTGACCGCTGTTCAACGCGGTGGCGGAAGCGCCGGAGTCCGTCGTTTCGGTATTGGTGTGGCGATAGCCGCCGCCATTAGGACCAGCCCAGAATTCCTTCTCGACGTAACCTTCGTCGGTCTTGGGATCCCATTCGACAACGCCGTTGCTGTGCTTATGGATACAGAACGTCGCCGCCGCGCCGCGGACCGGGAATTGTTGATAGGACAAGCCGTATTGTTCGCCGGTACGCCAATAAGATCCCATGATATCGCTGTTGAAGCCCATACCGTCGCCAATGAAAAGAATGACGTTCTTGGCTTTGGGTTCGGCCGCGTTAACGCCGGCGGCGTACGCGCATAAGGTCAGCGCGAGACTCGCGAGGACGAGGGTGCGATTAAAAATTTTGCTCATTTCATACTCCAGGAAGGATTAATTCGACGCAGAACGCGTTCGTCTTCACCGACGATCGCGCCACAGCGCCCTTGACGTCGACGATATTGTAACCTATTTTCACTAAAATTAAAACAGACTAACAAATAAAATCTTGATTTTTTCAGCGTTTTTCACGCGTTTCGCAATACCGGCGTCGCGTTGCGCATTTCAGGCTTCTCAGGGTTGACGAACGCGCTCGCGTGTGAAATAATGAACACGCGCGGAGACCGGCGTTGTTTTCCGCTCGCGTTAGGCACAACTAACTTTGGACGTCGCTTATGTACCCGAACTCGATATACAAACTCAGCTCCGACGGCAAGACGCTGATACAGCCGTACCACGACGTGGAAGATCTTTCCGAGGCGCCGAAGAACTTCACGGCGATCGCCGAGGACGCGTTTCGCGACAGGGCGAGTTTGAAACAAGCGTTATTTCCAAACTCCTTGCGCGAGATCGGCAAACGCGCGTTTGAGGGCTGCAAGGCGTTGACGCAAGCGCGGTTCCCTTCGCTACTGACGACGCTCGACCGTCGCGCGTTCTACGGCTGTTCCGCGCTGACGACCGTCTCTCTCCCGGGCGCGTTAGAAACGGTCTCGAATCAAGCGTTCTTTGCGTGCGAGGCTTTGGAACGCGTCGTGTTATGCGAAGGCGTGCGCGAGATCGATTACAAAGCGTTTGCGCAATGCGCGTCGCTGACGGAGCTGGTCTTGCCCAACTCGTTGAAGACGATCGGTTCTTGGGCGTTCATGAACTGCGCCGCGTTGCAGAACGTCGTTATTCCGCGGAATTTGGAGTCGTTAGGCGGACAGGCGTTCGAGGGCTGCGATCGGTTGGTCGCGTTCGAAGTCGACGACGAAAACGAGGCGTTCTCGGCCGTCGACGGCGTGTTGTTCAATAAAGCGCAAACACGGTTGTTGCGCTATCCTCCGCGACGACTTGGCGCGCGGTACGAGATACCCGCGACCGTCGAATCCATCGCCCCCGACGCGTTCAGCGGCTGCGTCTATCTTGAAGAACTGAAACTCTCCGAGCGCATGACCGATATCGGCGCGTTCGCGTTGGAGAACTGCGTCTCGTTGCGCGTCGTCGAACTACCCTCGCGCATCCGCTCTATTTGCGAGCGCGCGTTCGCGTACTGTCGTTCGCTAGAAGAACTGCGCGGACTGAGCGCGCTGCGTCACGTCGAGGATTACGCGTTCCTCGGTTGTTCGTCCCTACGCGAGATCGCGTTGCCCGACGCATTGCAATCGCTTGGCGAATACGCGTTTGAGAACTGCGTGTCGCTAGAAACGGCGACGCTCCCGACCGGTTGCGCAAGCGTCTCTTTCGGGCTATTCTCCGGCTGTCGTTCGCTGCGTTCGCTCGCTTTGCACACGGGTCTGCAGACGATCGGCAAAGGCGCGTTCGACGGCTGCGATTCGTTGGAACGCATCGACGTGGCGCCGGAAAACGCCTTTTTCTCCGTCGTCGACGGGGTACTATTCAACAAGACGCAAACGTATCTTTATAAATTCCCGGCGCATAAGGCCGTCAAGAGCTACGTTGTGCCCGCGACGACGCAGGGCGTGGCCTCCGACGCGTTTCGAGGCGCAAAACAGTTGGAAGAAGTCGACTTGCCCGACGCGATAACGACGCTAGGGAACCGCGTGTTCTGCGACTGCGCGAAATTGCGTCGTATCGGGTTCTCTTCGCGACTCGAATCGATCGGGATGGAGACGTTTGCGAACTGCGCGGCGTTGGAGTCCGTCGCGTTGCCGGCGTCGCTTCAATACCTTGGTTATCGCGCGTTTGGAGGATGCGTTTCTCTGCGCGAGATCGCCGGCGTCGAACGGCTCTCGCTACTTGGGGAACGCGTCTTCGAGGACTGCCGATCGCTGCGCTGCGCGACGCTTCCAAAACCGTTGCACGTCGTTCCAAGCGGGCTATTCGCAAATTGTAGCGCGTTAGAACAAGTCGACTTACCGCCGGCGTTAACGTTTATTGAAGAAGGCGCGTTTCAGAACTGCTCGGCGTTGCGCGCGTTCGAGTTCCCGGCGACGCTGCTCGGGATCAACGATTCCGCGTTCCAAAACTGCGCGGCGTTGGAGAAGATCGTATTACCGGAAAAGATACGAAGTCTTGGCGTAAGAGTATTTAAGAACTGCGCGGCGTTGCGCGAAGCGATCGTAGACGCGAGGATCGTCGAGCTAGGCGCGAAGACGTTTGAGAACTGTCGCGCGCTGCAAACCGTTACGCTACCGCCGACACTCAAGACGATCGGAGAAAGCGCGTTTCTGAATTGCGAGTCGTTGCTTGCGCCGACTTTCCCCAACGGTCTTAAATTGTTGGAAAGTCAAGCGTTTATGAACTGTTCGAGCTTGACCGAGCTTCATTTTCCGAACTCGTTGACGCAGATCGACCCGTACGCGTTTGCGGGATGCTCGTCTCTTCGAGAACTCAAAACGCCCTCGAAACTACGCAAGCTATCTTCTTACGTATTCTCGCGTTGCGTATCGTTGCAAAGCGTGCGGCTCAACGACTCGCTGACGAGGATCGACCAAGGCGCGTTCTCAGAATGTCGAGCGTTGGAGCAGATCAACTTCCCAAGAGATATCAAGAGGCTCGCCAATATGACGTTGTTGGGTTGCGAGTCGTTACGGAAGTTGCATCTCCCGAACACGTTAGTGAAACCGGGATATATCGGGCAACTCAAATTGATCGCGTCGCTTGCGGAATTCACGGTCGCGCCGGAGAACCCAACGTTCCTTGCTCACGACGGGGTACTTTTCGACAAACAGCAAACGACGTTATTGCGTTACCCGCCGCAACGCGAAGCGGAGAGCTACGTTATGCCCGAAAATGTCACGAGCATCGACGGCGGCGCGTTCCGACACTGTCGCCGTCTCCGCGCGATAACGCTCTCGAAGGAACTGCGTTGGATCCGCAAAAACGCGTTTACCCACGCCGAGAAACTTGAAGAGATCGAGTTGCCCGATAACGTCGAAGCGCTCGAAGAATCCGCGTTCGATTCGTGCATATCCCTCCGCCGCGTCAGACTTTCGCGCAAATTGAAGGACGTGGAGTCCAGAGTATTCAATCACTGCGTCGCGCTCGAAACGATCGAGTACTACGACGATAACGCCGCGTATATCGAGAAACGCTTCGAGCATTTCAAGAAGAATCTGCGCAAGATCGCGTGATAGCGGCGAGCTGTTGTTGCCAAGCCCTCAAAACGTAAGAAGAAAGCGCGCGCCCGCGACCCTGCGTCGACGCGCGCTTGATCCGTCACATAATTTCATTATACGCGCGTTCGATCAGCGGTTTCGCCTTCTGGAAATCAGCTTCCGTCTTGATCGTAACTTCAAGATCGCCGGTACCATAATGTCCAATTTCGCGCATATCTCTTGTAAAGCCTTCTTCGAGAGCGACGGTACTGGGATCTAATTTCAGTCGAAGAATTATCTGCTTACTATAGATCTCGATACAGAAAACATTTTGTACCTTTTTGTAAGCGCGATACAACTTCATATCGTTGGCGACAAGTTCGTCGTCAAGCGATTCGATATAATCGCAAAGCGCGGAATATATCATTTTGAGGTGTGCGCTTGTTGAAGTCAACTTCTCCAAATGAGTCTTCTGCGAATACGATGAAGACGTCGGCTCCGTAATAGCAGACTGGTCCGCGTTCGCTTTTACGACAGGCGCGTTCAGATGTTCAAATAAAAGCAGATCGTCTCCGTATTTTCGGTATTTGACGAGCTTAATATTTTTCTGCATTTGATTTACGGCATGAACATCATATTTTGTGAAATCACTGGCAATGCAGATGACGCAAGGCACAGACCAGTCGATATCTTTCGCGGCGTCGACGCCAAGTTTTTCGATAACCAACAATTTGAAATCGGCTTTATGATCGAGCAACCAGTCAAGATAAAATAAGCCTTGATTGATAACATTCTCGCTAGTACTGCGTTTATATTCAAAAATGACGGGGCAATTATTTTCGTCGATACCAATACTATCCATTCTCCCGGAAGTAATTGCGTATTCGCTTTTTAGGAACCGTACCCCGAAAAAAGTTTCCATATTCTGTTCGATCGTCGTTTGAAGTTGTTTCTCAAGCAACACCGTCGACGACACGCGTTCCTTTACCGCTGTTCCAAGTTCAAAAAGTTTGATTTCAGACATTGATTCTATCCTCTTATTATAATTGGTGTTATTTAAACCTTCTCATCGCGTATTGCGTCGTTCATTCGCGCACGAGTCGAATACCGTGGCACACGAACGGCGCGGCGGGCCGATCGGGGTTGCGAAACGCGCAGCGACATCGCAGCGGCGGCGTGCGCCAAGAGCCTCCGCGAACGACGCGAGTCTTACCGCGACCGTCGTCGGGCAGTTCGTCGGAACACCATTCCCAGACGTTGCCGAGCATATCGTAAAGTCCCCACGCGTTCGGCTTAAACGTTCCGACAGGCGAGGTCCCGCGATACCCGGTAGTAAACGGAAACGCGGAACGCCACGCGCCCCCGTCGACCGAGCCGTCGAGATCTGCGGCGTTGATATACCCTTGGCCGTCGCCGGGCCGATCTCCCCACGTGTATTCGGTCTCGACTCCGGCGCGACACGCGTATTCCCATTCCGCGTCGCTCGGCAAGCGATACGCGCGTCCGGTCTCGTTGCTCAGCCATAAGCAATACGCGCAAGCGTCTTCATAAGTCGCGCAAGCGACGGGGTGCAGCTCGGTCTGCTCGAACCCCGGATCGCGCCAACTGAGCCCCGGGGTAAATTCGTGAACATGCAGCTTCGCGCCGTACGCGCCCCCGAGTCGTTCCGCCGAAGTGACGTACCCCGTCGCCGCGACGAATCGTCGCCATTCGCCGACCGTCACTTCGTAAGCGCTCATCTCAAACGCGTTCGCTATCGTAATTTCGCGCGCGGGAAACAACTCGAACGCGTCGGCGTCCCCGCCGATCAAGTCGCTGAGTTGTTCGCGCGTCTTACGCGAGCCTTGCAGGTATTTGCCCGCGGGAATGTGGATGTAATTCGACATGGCTGTCTTCTTCGATTGTGACAGGGGAAATAAAACGCGACGCTCAACGCTTACTGGAAGCACACACTCGTCAGCGCATTACCTTCGTAACGAACCTCTTCAATAACAGAACTACGCGGGAGAACAAGTTCGGTAAGCTTGTTGTTCTGGCAATGACACCATTCAAGGCCTTCGCAAGCTGAAACGTCCAAACGCTCAAGTTCGTTATCTCGACAGTCTAGCGTTTCTAACCGTGGCGTCGAAGAAAGATCCAACGACGTTAAAAAATTATCACTACAATCCAGGTCTGTCAATCCGGGTACGGAAGATAGGTCTAAGGACGATAAGCGATTAACCCCGCAATACAATTCCGTCAATTCGGGTACTGAAGAAAGCTCCAAGTTCCTTAAATGATCCTCGCTGCAATCCAAATAAGTCAAATTTGGTACGGCAGAAAGGTCCAAGTCCGTTATGCGATTCTCGCCACATTCTAACTCCGTCAATTCTGGCACGGGAGAAAGATCCAACGACATTAAGTAATTTCCACAACAATTCAACTTCATCAATTTGGGTACGGAAGTAAGGATTAAGGTCATCAATTGATTGAAATTACAATTAAGCTCCGTCAATTCGGGTACTTCAGAAAGATTTAAGTTCCTTAAGTGATTCCCCCAACAATCGAGCGTAGTCAATTCGGGTACGGGAGAAAGATCCAACGACGTTAAGTGATTAAAACCAAGATTCAATTCCTTGAGACCGACGCAATCACGGAGATTTAGCTCGCTAATGGAATTACCCGACAACTTTAACGTCTCCAATTTTCCACAACCGGAAACGTCGACGCCAACAAAACCTTGCCAGGGGAGACTGACAGATATCAGATCCTCGCACCCCGAAAGATCGAGAACTCCACCGAAACGCCTAGTCTCACCCTCCGCAAACACGGGCACTGGTACGTCGACACTCTGCAAACGTCCATTCTCGTTCCAAACAAGAGATTCCTCTTCAACCGCAAACCCCATCGCTTCGACCTTCGCGCGATCGTGTTCGTTATACGGCGTCACAACTCTACTCCTTAGCTAAGTGTTTATCGGGCTCTCGATTGCAAGAGAACAGATCTCTCATATCTATACTGCGGTAAACAAAATCGCAGTAAAAAATCCGACCAATCTATTGCAGATATTATACGAGGTAGGCGCGTTCAACTCAATTCAGCAAAACGCGAAATTTCTCTTTTTTACAAAATAACGGCGTTTCGCCATACAACGAAACGCCGAAGTTCATTCAAGATTTACTACAACGACAGCTTACGCCCAACTTTCACGCCTTGTTCGATCGCGTCGCTCATACCACGACAAACGTCACTCTCTTCTTGTTAAGTTTCGCTACGCCGGGGACTTCGAGCAAGCTAGAATCGCAATACACCATACACGAAGCGCAACCTCTCGAAAGCGCGAAACTCGTCAAAGCGTTACCATAGCAACGGATCTTTTCGGCATATGGAGAACGAGAGAGATCGAGTTCGGTAAGCTTGTTGTTCTGACAGCAACATATTCCAACTCTCTTGCAAGTCGAGAGGTCCAAATGGGTCAAACAATTATTGGAACAAATCAACCAAACAATATTGGGAGCAGAAGAAAGGTCCAGCGACGTTAAGCGATTGTTGTTACACTCCAGTACCTTCAATCCGTGCGCGGAAGAAAGATCCAACGACGTTAAGTGATTGGCGTTACACTTCAGACCCCACAATTTGGGCACGGAAGAAATGACCAACGTCGTTAAGTCATTACCGTGACAATCCAATGTCTCCAATTCAGGCACGGAAGAAATGACCAACGTCGTTAAGTCATTACCGTGACAATTCAGATTCGTCAATTCGTGCACAGAAGAAAGGTCCAACGACGTTAAGTCATTGTCGCCACAATACAGCTTCTCCAATCCGGGCACGGAAGAAAGGTCCAACGATTTCAACCGATTCTTGTCAAGGTTCAAACATTTGAGACTCGTACAACCGCGGAGATCTAGGTCGCTAATAGAATTATCCGACGCCTCTAACTTCTCTAATTTTTCGCAGCCGGAAACGTCGACGCCTATAAGCCCTTGACGGACGATACAGACGGATATCAGCTCATCGCACCCCGCAAGATCGAGAACTCCATCGAAACGCTTATCCTCTTTCTTCGGGACGTTAACGTCCCGTAACCTCCCGTTCTCGTCCCATTTGAGCGCGTTATCCTCAACCGAAAACCCCATCGCCTCGACTTTCGCGCGATCGTGTTCGTTATACTGCGTCACAACTCTACTCCTCGTTTATGGCATATCGATTGCAAAGGCTCGAGCTCTCGTATCTACCGCGCGTAAACAACACGAGCGCAGTAAAAAAGTCGACCGGTCGACAACAGAAATTATACGAGGTCGGCGCGTTCAACTCAATTCAGCGAAACGCAAAAATTCCTCTTTTTTTACAACAAGCTCGCTACCGCAAAACTTACGAGCTCACTTCTTCCACGATTCGTCCGATTCCGTAGAGGATATAACGACAAACTTCACCTTCTCGGCAAGTTGCTTAACGCCGTCCACTTCGAGCAACCCGGGATCGCAATGTACTACGCACTGCACGTCGTCTTCCGGAGGCACGAAACTCGTCAGCGCGTTACCCTCGCAGCGGACCTTTCTAATAGCTCGACAACGCGAGAGATCGAGTTCGGTAAGCTTGTTGTCCTCGCACCAACACACTTCAAGTTTTTCGCAAGCTGAGACGTCCAGACGTGCAAGTTCATTATCGTCGCAATCTAGCCACTCCAAGCTAGGTACGGAAGAAAGGTCCAAAAACTTCAATTGATTATCGTCGCAATCTAGCCAAGTCAATCCGGAAACGTAAGAGAGCTCTAAGCTCAACAACTGATTGTCGCCACAATCCAGCGTAGTCAATCCGGTAACGCAAGAGAGTTTCAAAGAAGTCAAGCGATTATGGTTACAATACAACTCAGTCAATCTGGGAACGAAAGAAAGATCTAGCGTCGTTAGTTGATTTTCCCTACAATCCAACTTGGTCAATCCGGTAACGAAAGAAAGATCTAACGTCTCCAATCGATTCTTGCCACACTTAAGCTCAGTCAATCCGGGTACGCTAGAGAGATCAAGAACGCTAAATTTATTATCAGAAATATCCAAGTATTTCAAATTTTTACACATCTCAAGGTATACATGACTTCCAATGTTTCTTGGGGTTTCAAGGTCACCTTCTTCATCATCATATTCATCGTCTTCATCATCGTCTTCATTGAAGTGGTTATAGCCTAATTCAAGCTTTTCCAACGCCGGACATCCAGAACCGTCAAACTCACTTAAACTGTTGCTTGTAAGATCAAGAGATTCGAGGCTATCGCAACCGTCGAGATACAATTCGTAAATGAAATTACAATGTACATCCAGACTCTTTAATTTCCCGCAACCGGAAACGTCGACGCCGTTAAGCCGTTGCCCTACAACGAAGACGTCTTCTAGTTCCTCGCAACCCGATAAATCGAGAATTTCATAACCAAGACGTTTGTCATAGTCATAGTCATACTCTGGAGACGGAACGAAGCCCCTCTGCAAACGTCCATTCCCGTTCCAATGGAAGTATCCATCCTCTACCGAAAACCCCAACGCTTCGATCTTGTCGCGATCGTGTTCATTATAGCAAGTCATTGCTTAACTCCTTATTTTCTTGAATTATCCAAAATCACGCGTTATTGAAGAGTCTTACATTTTTACAGATCGAAGACTACGCATGAACGCCGTTTGAGAGAGCTCCTACTCGACCAACAACGGAAAATTCGGGCACTTCCCTATCGGTATTATACATAGTTTGCTCCAGAGGCCACAAAAAAAATCATTTTTTTCTCAAAAAGCTCGGCGTTCCGCCATACAACGAAACGACGAGCTCATTCAACACCTGCTACAACGAAAGTTAACGAACCAATGTCACGATTCGTCCGATTCCGTAGGGGATATAACGACAAACTTCGTCTTCTCGGCAAGTTGCTTAACGCCATCGTCTTCGAACAACCCGGGATCGCAATGCACTACACACTACTCGCCGTCTTCCGACAGCACGAAACTCGTCAGAGCGTTACCCTCGTAGTGAACCTCTTCAATAGCTCGACAACGTGGAAGAACAAGTTTGACAAGTTTGTTGTTCTGACAAAAACACCTTTCAAGTTTAGAGCAAGCTGTAAAGTCCAAACACTTAAGTTCGTTATCCTGACATTCTAGCCATTCTAACTGTGGCGCCAAAGAGAGGTCTAAGTACGTCAATTGATTGTCACTGCAATTCAACATAGTCAATTCGGGCGTCGAAGAAAGGTCCAAGGAAGTTAAGCGATTAACCTCGCAATTCAACTCTTTCAATTCAGATATGGAAGAAAGATCCAACAATGATAATCCATTATAACCACAATACAGCTTAGTCAATCTTGGCATAGAAGAAAGATCCAAGTTCCTTAAGTAGTTTACGTTACAAAGCAGGAATATCAATTCGGGCATGGAAGAAAAGCTCAAGTTCTTTAAGTGATTCTCGCTACAATTCAGTTCCATCAATCCATGCACGGAAGAAAGATCCAACGACTTCAATCGATTATGACGGCAATCCAACGTAGTCAATCCGGGAACGTAAGAGAGCTCCAGGCTCGTCAAGTGATTATTGCCACAATACAGCTCCGACAACCTGGGAACGTAAGAAAGATTCAACGACGTTAAGCAATTCTCGTTGCAATCTAGCGCCCTCAATCCAGGTACGGAAGAAAGTTCCAACGACATTAAGTGATTACCAGAACAACACAGTAACGTCAATTCATGTACGGAAGAAAGATCCAAATTTGCCAAGTGATTGTCATAGCAATGTAGCTCAGTCAAGCAGGGAACCCCGGAAAGCTCCAACGACTTCAAGCGATTATGGTGACAATACAGCTTAGTCAAACCGGGACCGCAAGAAAGCTCCAACAACTCCAATTGATTATTGTCACAATATAGCTTAGTCAATCTAGGAACGCAAAGCTTCAACGACTCCAATTGATTATAGCTACAATCTAGCTCAGCCAACCCGGGTGCGTAAGAAAAATACAACGCCTTCAAGTGATTGGAGTAACAATAAAGTTTCTCCAATCCGGGAACGCCAGAAAGATCCAATGACTTCAATCGATTATGGTAGCAATACAGCTGAGTCAAGCTGGGAACGCAAGAGAGATCCAACGAGGTCAATTGATTCCCGCTACACACAAGCTTAGTCAATCCGGGAACGCCAGAAAGATCCAATGACTTCAATCGATTATGGTTGCAATACAGCTGAGTCAAGTTGGGAACGCTAGAAAGCCCCAACGAAGTCAATTGATTCCCGCTACACACAAGCTCAGTCAATCCGGGAACGCCAGAAAGATCCAACACCTTTAACTGATTGTCTTCGCAAAACAAGCCATTCAATTTGGAAACAGTCGAAAGGTCCAATGACGTTAAGTTATTATTGTAACACCCCAGAACCATCAAGCTGCGAACGCAAGAAAGATCTAGGCACGTCAATTGATTATTACAACAATCTAGCAACCTCAATCCGGGAACGTAAGAGAGATCCAACAGCTTCAATTGATTGTCGCTACAATTTAGCCATTCCAATCCGGGAACGCCAGAAAGATCCAACGAAGTCAATTGATTCCCGCTACACGCAAGCTCAGTCAAGCTAGGAACGAAAGAAAGATCCAAGGCCTCCAATTGATTGCCGCCGCAATCTAGCTCCTTCAATTCCGGAGTCGAAGAAAG
>JAZRWE010000020.1:0-96034 GCA_045599605.1 Thermoguttaceae bacterium | reverse complement strand
AAACTCAACTCCTTGCGGGTTGTTTTAAAAAGGTCGATTCAATAAGTTCATACTGTGTGATTTGACTTTACTTCGATATATTAAAGCCGTACGGTCTCCGACCTGCGGCTTTTTTTGTTTCTTGGCCGAGACGGTAATGTGATTTTTCTTGCGGGGGTGGCGCAGTTCCGTCCGCAATCTCCGGGCGAGCAAGTCGCCCTACAATTTGCGGCTCCTACGTGAGCGCTTACGCGATGAGTGCGGTAGTTGGCGAGTGTATATGAATGCAATTTGCGTGCGTTGTGACGATGAACAGCGTCGGCGTATTACGCTCGGTAGTGCAGTTGTAGGCGTACTACCGCACCGAGCGAACCGGGAGCAGTGCCGTCGCGGCCGCGGTAGCGCGATCCGGGAGTGGCGCCGTAGCCACCGGCCTGTTCGGCCGTAGAGGACAAGTTATTTAGTAATGGGTAGTGCGCAGACAACAAGCGAGCAACGGTTTACGTTCAGCGATGCGCGCTACATTTAAGCTAAGCGAGATCAGTGGGTTTGTTGTATAAATAAAAACGCCCCGCATGAAAATACGGGGCGTTTCTTTATACGAGACAATTCTTACTCGATGAGCGTTCACAGCATATGAGCGCGAAGTTCTTCCGGAGTATGGATCGAAAGATCGGCGGGAGCGACGTCGAAGACCGTTTTACAGCCGTTGACGCCGCGTTTATGCATGCGGTCAATTGCGCGAGAGAAAGCGATCAAAGCGTTCGAGGTGAACTCGGGATTGGAATCCAACTTCAAGCTGTACTCGATCGTGTGAGTGTGCTCGTTGTTCAGACCGGTTTTGCCGCTACGAATAACGAAACCGCCGTGAGGAAGTCCGGCGTGATTAGCGGCCAGCTCTTCTTTCGTGATGAACGTGACCGTCGTATCGTAATCAGAGAAATAGTTGGGCATCGTTTTGATCGCGGTCTCAATAGCGGCTTTATCGGCACCTTCTTCGGCGACGACGTAGCATTCGCGAAGATGCTTTTGGCGAGTCGTAAGTTCGGGACAGCTACCGGAGCGGACCGCTTCCAAAGCGGAATCGATTGGGACAGTGTATTGACGCGCGTCGGCAACGCCGGGAATACGACGGATCGCATCGGAATGCCCTTGGCTGACGCCACGGCCCCAGAATGTGTAGTCGGAACCGACAGGAAGGATCGCGGATGCGTACAGACGATTGAGGGAGAACATGCCCGGATCCCAACCGGCGGATATTAACGCGATATGACCGGACTTAGTAGCGGCGGCGTCGACGTTAGCGAAGTGTTTAGAAATATTCGCGTGAGTATCGAAGCTGTCGATGACATTGAAGTTTTCCGCAAGCGCGGGAGTCATTTCGGGAAGGTCGGTAGCGCTACCGCCACAGATCACGAGGACGTCGATCTGATCTTTGTAATTGACAACGTCTTCAGCTTTGTAGGCGGGAATACCGGTAAGCGTTTTGACGGTCGCGGGATCGCGGCGAGTAAAGACGCAAACGAGTTCGACGTCAGGATTTTGTTTAACGGCGCATTCAACGCCGCGACCAAGATTACCATATCCGTAAATTGCAATTTTCATTATGGAACACTCCGGTTGTTAACGCAATATATTGAACGAACGTAAGGATAACGTTCGGTTGTATGACGGGTCTTTCGATCGCCTTTCGAAGTATTATACACGCTTATATAGAATAAACAAGATATTACCTTTGCTGTTTAAGGCATTTTTGTTTTGAAAATCAATTTGTTTTGGATTCTTGTAGAATATTTTTTCAAAGATTAAAATACGATCTTAGACGTAATGGTTGTCTAAGAAATAAGCACGCCGAACGACCGGAGAATATTAGGTGAACGCTCTGTATTTAAGATTTGGTCATTTTGACGGTTCTAAAGTCGCATTGTTTGTGATAGGGATATTAACATTTTGCATTATATGTGAAACTACAAATGCAGCTCCCCCCGCTCGACGTAAGCCTTCAGGAGAACAACCTTCTTCCGCGTCTAAAGATAGCGTGTCAAAAAAAGATGACGCTCCCAAAGAACAAAATTCTTCAAAAGAGAGCGGCGCTTCTAAACGACGCGCCCAAGAAACGAACGACGGCGCTTTGCCCGAATCTGAGAATTTCGTATTTGAGTGGGATGAACGCGTTAACAACATAGAGAATTGGGCCGAGCCCGATATTGCGCAAGAATTGCGTTCCTCTGTTTTGAAGATTGCGAAACAACGCCATGATAATTGGCCTGATTTTGGTAATATCGATGAAAAGAAGGCGGGTGAACTTGGTATACGCGTTATCAAAAGTTCCAAAGGCCAGATCGTTTTGTATACCGATCTGCCGAAGCAGGCTGCGGTAGACGAGATTGCGCAAGCGTTAGAAGAGGCTATTCCTCATGTGCTCCAATTCTTCCAACTCGACGAAGAGTATTTTGAAGAGGATCGCCATATTGAAGCGTTTTTAATGAGGGATGTGAATTCGTTTATTTCCATAGGCGCTTTGGACGGTCCGCCGCGTTTCTTGTATGGTTACTCGATGGGGAATCGGATCTATGCCAAAGATCAAAAAGTCGAATACTATAATCGATTTCTTCTTGTTCATGAATTGGTACATACTTTGATGCACGAAGTATTTGGCGATCTTCGTCCGCGTTGGTATTCGGAAGGAACGGCGGAATATTTAGCCCTGCATAAATGGTATCCCGATACGAATTCGATTAGTTTAGCCCTTATACCTGAATCAGATGATTTTGCTCCGGGATTTGGACGGTTACAACAGATCCAACAACTGGTCAAGTCCAAAGAAGTTCCGACACTCTACGAGATCCTAAATTTTCAGCCGCGTGATTTTGTCAACGTTTCGGCATATTCATGGAGTTGGGCGTTTACGATGTTTCTTTATAGAACGCCTAAGTATAAGAATATTGTTAAGGCGTTGCCTTATTGGTCGATCGTGGAAGATCCCAATAAATTATTTGTCGACGCGATCGGCGAGCGTTGGTGTGAATTGGAGAATGAATGGGCCGACTTCATTGGACGCATTGAGTTCGATTATGATTTTGAGGCGGCAATGATAAGTGAGGCTGACGACATACAAGCGCAGGGAGAAGACGAAGGCGTTGCCACTATTGCCGCGACTCGAGGTTGGCAGAAGACCGGACTGTTTTTAACTGCCGATACGCCTTACAAATTAGCTGCGAAGGGGAAATATAATATTTATCTCCATGAATATCGTACCGATCGTGATTTTGAAGCGCCGGGTGCGACGTTTACATATCTTAATGGCGTACCTCTGGGAAGATTGGAAGTCGTTGTCGTTCCCAAGGTTGAAGAATTGGATTTTTATCAGACATATGGACTTGCTTCTGATAATGCGCAAGGTTCGCGTGGAGGAGACGGGTTCCGGTTTGACGCCTTTAGAAATGAGGCGCGGCGAGAGAGACGTACTCGATACACCGGTGAAGATTTTACCGAACCGGCGGATAAGGAAGTGGAACAACAAACAACGAAAAAAGGCGTTCAAACGTCCGCTAGTAAAAATAAACAAGGCCAAGAACGTAACGTCTCCAATTCTTCTTATAACGCTTTATTTCCATGGAATGAAGCTCAAGGATTTAATAATTCTACGCTAACGTATAGACCTCGCTATTCAGGCGAACTGTATATGCGGATCAATACTTATCCAAGTTTATTGGGGCATAATAAGGGCGCTGTTAAAGTTCAGATCAAAAAACAAAATTTGTCTGACGACTGAGCAGGGAAGACTACGGAATACGGCTGTTGGTTCAAGTTTGCATTAAAATTCCGATTTCTCACTATTGGAGCGCAGATAGAGAGTTCTTCTGTCTAGACATAGGCGTAAGTATAGTGAGATAATGGGTATAGTAGAACAAGATACGCGTGATCGCAGTTCGTCGATAATAAGATCGTTTCAGATGGTCCCGACTGCTCGTCGCAGTATTGCTTGTATATATTTGCCGGCGTCTGTTTCTGAAAGAAGCGGATGGCGGCAAGATTTCTTTCTTCTAGTGACGCAATATATAGAGTAAGTAAATATTCTTATCTAACTCCAATCTCGTTTCAATTTATCTGAATTACTGACGAGGGACTTAGAACTAGTCGTAAGTTGCTTTTCTTTTGGACGAATTTTTTCGTAAAGACATAAAAAAGGTCGCGCGACGAGGTTGTCGCACGACCTTGAGAATAAATGAAACACTGTCTTTTCTGTAACGATCAGTCACGCCAGGTGGAACCGAATAATTGGTCTAGTTCCAAGTCGTTGAGCGTCTTTCCGTTCATCTTGGCTTCGCGGACAGCTTTGGCGCGGCGTTGGAAGAATTCGTATCGCTTTTGTTGATCTTTTTCAACGTCGGCGACCGGTTCAAAATCTTCTTCTTCTCCACGGCCTTGCTTAGCGAGACGAACTTGTCCGCGAGTAATGATCGCAAGCGCTTCTTTGTAATCTTCTGACGCGACCGCGTCGGCGGCGCCCCAGCGATTCAAACACGGACTACGGTCGGGACGGTCGAACAGAATGTTTTGAGCAAGCTGTAGACCTTGTTGTCCTGTGAGTTCTTCAAGACGCTTTGTTTCTTCGAACGTTAATGGAGAACGTCCAAAGGGATTATCGCGGTAAGCGGAACCGAAGGTCGGATAATAAGGCGCGTTAATATCGATCCAGGTTATGACGCGTAAAAAAGCCTCCGGATCGGAAGTCTTGTCAACGTATATACCTAATTCTTTACGCTTAGCGTCGATCTCTTGGTTTTGATGTCCTTCTGTGAAGATCTTGGTTAGAGCGCTTTGTGTGGAACCCCAGAAATAAGGCGTAAACGTGTTGTGCGGTCCGGCGCCGGGAACTCGAACAAGATTCTTAGAACGTAATTCCCAGTACGAAGCATTGAAAGCCGCGTTACGATCGCCGGCAAGAACAAGCTTTTCTCCGGCAGGTTTAGCGAAGTCGTGACACGTAACGCAATATTTATCGAATACCGGTTGAACTTCTTCAAGATAGCTGAACAATCTCGGTTCGCCGAACCAAGGAACGAGCGTCTTCGGTTTACCGGATTCAGCCGCCCCTGCTAAGACTCCGGAGGTCGGAGCGTCGACGCGACTTTCGTGACAACCGACGCAAGCGTTAGTTTCACCGGGACGCACCATAACTCCGCTCCGCATTGACTGAATAAGCATTTGGTCTTCGTCAAGGAGTTGGAAGTAGACAAACTTTTCAGCTGGAACGGAAAAGGATACGCTTCCGTCTTCTTCGACCGGAACAGTTCCTAAGATCTGCTTGTTATTGAAGTCGTCCCACGACATACCGGGCGCCTGAGTACCGCTGCCTTGCCAGTCGGTGTAAGTCCAGAATCTCTTTTCCGGGGACTCGACTACGCGAAGATACTTGACGGAACCTTTTTGGACCTTGTCCATACCGAAACCGTCGTAGACGTTCGACACATAGAAATAACCGTTGGGGTCGGAAGGATCGCCGCGGTCTGCTATCGTTTGCGGCGGATCAGTCGGAAGGATCGGTTGAGGGTCGTAGCAGCCGGGTCCGTCGGAGTGAACGAGGAGCGATTCGCCGTCGGGAGTAAGAATGTAGATCCCCATTTCTTCGCCGTTGCCCGTCTGACCGGAAGCCAAGATGTAGCCGTTGTCCAACGGGAAGGGGTCTTCGTATTTACGATATATTCTGCTGAAAGTGTCGTAGCGCATCGCTTCTAAAAACGGATCGGCGGCAGGGGCGTCGGAAACCATTTCGATAGCCTCGGGGGGCCAAGTTTGGAGAACGGGTCTAGGACCGTCGACTCCAAGACGACGATCGATCAACGCAATCGCGCCCCAGGGACGATCGTGACAAGAGCCTAATACACAGACAAACACTGAATCGCTGTCCGGCGTGGGTTTAGCGTCGATCACACCGCCGGGAGAAGCGGTGTTGTTCCCCCAGAATATTTCGTGTTTGGTTCCGTCAGGATTAGTGACCCAGACGCCTTGCGCGTCGCCAAAGTTACGATCGACGTATTCCCAACGATCGTAGATGATACGCCCGTCGGATAGTAAAGTCGAGTGACCTTCGAAGAGCGTACTCTTGCCGATCTGTTCGATGTTAGAGCCGTCGCCGTTCATCTTGTGGAGGTTGCACATGATGTGACGATTACACATACAGTATTTAGGTTCACGCGTAGAAGAAAAGACGATCTCGCCCGTTGGGAGATAGATCGGATCGACGTCTGAGGCCCCTCTGACGAACGTTAATTGTTTGAAACCGTCAATTTTGGAAATATCTTCGTTTGTGGCGTCAGCTTTGATAACGATAGTCGGACGGTCGTAGTCAAGCGTTAGTTCGGCGATATGGTAGTCGTCGATATTGGATTTACGGAACGAGAAAACGACTTTGGACGCGTCGAACGAGAGTGAGGGATCGCGTACGATTCCATCGGGCAATTCCAACAGCGTTTTTGTCGAATCGTCGTCTTTAAACCAGACGACTAACGAGGAACCTCCGACAAAGCTTTGCGCGTTGATCTCGCCGTATTGGAAGAGCGTTGCGGTATTATGGTGGTCCGGGACGTATTGCTTTCTTTTGACGTAAAGCGTTGCTTCCGGTAATTCGGTAAAAGCTTCTTCGCGTAACGCTTGTTCTTTCGCCGCTTTTTCAGCGGCGAGGCGTTCAAACGCGACTTTTCTCAGTTGGTTGCCGGCTTCGTCAAGAATACCGTCGATACGAAAGTAATCGCAACGGATATGCGCCCACCCGCCAACAGCGTCGTCGATGACGCGAATAAGCGCGTTGGAACCTTTATATTCAGAAACGGACCATTCGACCGGATCTAATTTCTGGTTGTCTTTTCCGCGTGTAACAAGGACGGGAGTAACGTCGCCTTCGTCGGTGAGTAACGCCAATTCGATGCGAACGTTCTCGCGACCACCGGCGCCGCCGATAAGGAAAGAGATCTTGTCGCCCACGATCTTGAAGACGGGAGATTCGATAACGCAGATCGTATCGTCCGTTGGCGCGGCGTTGGCCGTCGATTCTAATGTAGTGAGATAGTAGTCGCCATGTTTTTGATAGGGAACTGATTCGTCGTGGAATTCTGAATTGCGCGAGCCGATAGGCTTGCTATTCTCTCCTTGAACGATAGTCCAACCTTCTTGTGAAAGATCGCCGGACTCGAAATCGAAGATCAATGTCGAATTCTCTTCGGCTTTGACCGTATTTGTATTGGGGGATACTACGTATGGCGTTAAAAGAAAAGCCAGTAACAAAGCTCCCAGGTGACGCGGGCTGAAATCGCTTATAAACATTCTCTATTCCTTTGCGAGTAACTGCTAATTAGAGGATATGTGTAGGTATGATAGCCAATTAAAATAAGAAATCAAGCTTTTTAAGGACCGACGTTCATTTATTGAGTATTTTCAAACGAAATTTAGGGTCATTGCATCACAGTATGGAGAAGAGTATAATATCGAACCGTGCGTCTTGTCAGGCGCTTTAGTTTTTTAGACGAGTTTAGTAGGAATTTACTTTTATGAGCGCGACCCACAAACTTCAATCGCTTGCCTGGAAAGTTCTCGACGCTTCTTCTTCGAATCCTGTCGATGAGTTTGTTTACGGTTGGCTTGAAATGCTTGATCAAACGCTTCTTCCGACAACGCTGAAGACTATCGATTGCCGTACGATCGAAACCGTGTGGGAAGGTATAAAAATGCTTCGCGTTCGCGGCGCGCCGGCTATTGGTATCTCGGCGGCCTATGGCGTTTGCGTCGGTATGCAGACGATCTTTGTTAACGTCGATGGATCGCGTCGCGTTCCGACAGAAGACGAGTTCTTTACTCGTTTGAGTGAAACGACCGAATATCTCGCAACTAGTCGTCCTACCGCCGTCAATTTATTCTGGGCTCTCGATCGTATGAAGGCTAAGGGGGAATCGTTACGCGGTCAAAAGACTGTTGAAGAGATCGCCGCGATCCTTCTTGAAGAAGCGAAAACGATCCATGCGGAAGACAACGTGCTTTGCCGAAAGATGGGGCGTTATGGCGCGAGCCTCGTTAAGGACGGCGGTTCTTATTTGACGCACTGTAATGCCGGCGGATTGGCGACAGGCGAATATGGCACCGCTTTAGCCGTATTCTACTGGGCTAATGAGGAAGAAGGTAAGAAGGTGCGCGTATACTCGGACGAGACGCGTCCACTCCTTCAAGGCGCGCGTTTGACCGCTTGGGAACTTCATGAGAACGGCATTGACGTCACTCTTATTTGCGACTCCATGGCGGCGGTCGTTATGCGTCAAGGTAAGATCGACGGCGTATTTGTCGGCGCGGACCGTATTGCGCGTAACGGCGATACCGCCAATAAGATCGGTACTTACATGGTGGCGCTTTGCGCTAAGGCTCATAACGTGCCGTTCTACGTCGTGGCGCCTCGTTCTACGTTCGATCTTAATTTAGAATCTGGCGCCGGTATCCCTATTGAAGAACGAGATCCGGAAGAGATTCGACGCGGTTTTGGGAAACAGACCGCGCCCGATGGTATCGACGTTTATAATCCTGCTTTTGACGTGACCCCCGCAGAACTGATCACAGGGATCGTTACTGAGAATGGCGTTATTTCTCCTGTTACGCCCGAGTTGATCGCCGAAGTCGTTGGAAACGATCGTCTCGTTGAGGATGTTTTAGGAAAGTAAGTTTCGTTCAAAGTGGTAATGTAAGGAGGCGTACTGATGGCTAGAGATTATAACGAGTATGACGATCTAGGCGTTCGTTTTGTTTATCCGCGTAACTGGTTTATTAATACGGAAACGTTGGACAAGGGAACGTATACGATTACCGTCGATAGTCCCGAGGGTAGTTTTTGGTCATTAGCTATCTTTCCCAAGAGCGTAGACCTCGATCAAGCCGCTAAAGAGATCGTAAAATCGATGAAGGCGGAATACGACGAACTTGAAGAGACCGAAGTTAAGCAGTACGTCGCCGATACCATTCTGACCGGTTATGAGATCGATTTCTTTTATCTCGATCTTTCTAGTACCGCGGTCGCGTTGAAGTTTGAAGACGAGCGTCGCGGATACGTCATTTATTGGCAGACCTGCGAGCGCATGTCGTTGTCGAACGACACGCTCTCTCGCGTCGATATTTTTGACGCCATAACTCACACGTTGGTATCTAACTTGACCGGTCAAGAGGCCGATTGGGGCGACGTCGACGACGAGATCCGATACGATAAAACGCTGTCTGAACGTGAGATCCGAGAACAAGAAGATCGCGAGTTCTATAGACGTAAGTACGAAAACGCTCGACATCAGGAGGAACAACAGAAGTGGCGACAATTGTTTGATCCTAACGAAAACGAGGAAGACTCGTATTATGGATCCTATGGCGTTGGTCGTGACGGTTATGTCGTAGAGCGCGACGACTTACTTGACGGTTTCTTACGTCCCGGTGAGAAGACGACCGAGTTTGCGGATGATTATGGTATGTCGCAGAGCGAAGACGACGAGCGACATTACTATGACGACGATTCCGATGATGACGATGACGATTATGAAGACTATGATGAAGACGACGAAATTTGACTTCGTATCTGTCTAGACTATCATAATGGCGAGCGGTAGGGGAACGTGATGGACGACGATTTAGAGTTAGAATCAAAGATCCGTTTACTTGCGGAGAAAATAAGTTCCGCGCGTAGGATCGCTTTTTTGACGGGAGCCGGTATTTCTACCGATAGCGGTATTCCGGACTTTCGATCGACTTCCGGTATCTATCAGACGACTTCGGAAGAGATGTTCTCGATCGATTTCTTTCGCTCAGATCCTACCGCATTTTACAAAATGTTTGCGCCGTTTTATTGCGGGATCAAAGACTCAAAGCCTAACTCCGGGCATAATGCGATCGTGGAATTAGAGCGACGTTGCGGTAAGAAAGTCGACGTCGTAACTCAGAATATTGATACGTTACATAGCGCGGCCGGTTCGAGCCGCGTTGCCGAGATTCATGGAACGTTGCGAACGGCTACGTGTTTGACTTGTGAAAAGACGTACAAATCTGAACGCTTTGACGCCGCGATGCGCGCTGGGGTAACGCCATACTGTGATTGCGGGGGCGTTTTGAAGCCCGACGTTACATTTTTTGGCGAAGAGTTACCGGCCCGCGCTTATATTCAAGCGCAACAAGCGATGTGGGAGACCAAGTTGCTTATTGTTGTCGGTACTTCTTTACAGGTCTATCCCGCCGCCGGACTTCCACGTTTATGTGACGCCGGCGCGCCTTTTGTCGTGATCAATAAAACGCCGACGCAGCTTGATCGTCAAGCTTCTCTTGTATTTCATGAAGAGATCGCGAAGGTGTTGCCGGTTGCGGTAGCGTTAGTTCCCGATAGGTGCGAGAACGATCGGAACGCGTTATAAAAGAACCGCTACGAGTCTTTTTATGTTTTGTTCTTCAAATTGACCTAGACGCGTTTGGGGGAATTGGTTATCTTTATCGCGTTGACGCTGAGGCCGTGCTTTGTAAGCAGGGAAAATGCGGTCTGCGTTAACATTACCCCCATAAGCGAGGCGTTCGCGCCAAGGAAAATTAGAGGAACGGAATGGATTTCAATTTTTTTGAATGGATTCGCGAAGGTGTGAAGCGTTCTGTTTTGATGGGCGTTTCCGACGCCGTTGAAACGATGGGCGCTCCGCATGACCCGGAACAAGCTCGTGATAAGATCATGGCGTTTTTGAAGGAAGATTCCGAAACGACAACGACTTCTCGTCGTCGCGTTTCGTCTTCTTCCACCGCCGGCCAACGTAAGTTAGGACGCTCTATCGCCGATATTCATCCGACGAGCTGAAACTAGTTGAGAAGATCGATGATTCGATTCTTGACTACCGTCGGAAGTTTTTGGGCTTGGGTTGTGCTAGTTTCTTTCGACGCGGTTCGTGACGTTGGTTGTTACAAGAGTGTGTTAGATCTTGTAACGGCGTCTTGATGAGCTTTTAGGGTTGTGTTTATCAAGTACGATCGAGCCGGTTGCCAATAGGATCGAATTTCTAAAACGCCGTTTCTTGAAAAAGGAACGGCGTTTTTTTGAATCAAGGAGTAGGAAAATGGATCTTGGTAAAATATTCACGTTCTTGTTGTGTTGGGCTTTTATTCCGACCTGGAACGTCCAAGCCGGGTCTGTAGCGGAGGACGATTCGGAAACGTCGAGCTCTAGTCGATTCTTTATGCTTAGCGCGCACGCCCCCGATCAAATTACGATCGTTGATGAAAACGGAAAGGTTTTGTGGTCTATAGGAAAAGAAAACGGCGTGGACCATCCACAAGACGCCGCCGTTCTAGAAGATGGTTCTGTGCTGTTTAGCGTTATGTTTGGCGCTAAGAAAGTAAGACTCTCGAATAAGGAAGAATTGTGGAGTTACGCGACTCCGGAAGGCGCTCAGAACCCCGTGGCTCAACCGTTAGACGACGGGTATTTTCTTATTGGCAATGAAGGACCGTGTCGACTTCTCGAGATCAATACCGAAGGTCATGTTCGCCGTGAAGTGAAAGTTAACGACAGTCCTTTTACCGGTTCTCATGGTCAGTTTAGATTTTGCCGTAAAACGGTAGACGGGACTTATCTTTTTCCGATGGTTAATGCTGCGATCCTACGTGAATACGATGCTGATGGAAAGCAACTTCGACAGTTTCCAGTTAAAGGCATGCCCGTTTGTTCGCTTCGTCTCTCAAATGGAATAACTCTAACGGGGGATGGAACTGCGGTTGAAGAGATCGACGCGAAGGACGAGATCGTTTGGCGCTTCGACTGTGTTCAAGACGGCGGATTTGTTCCCGGGATCGTAACAGCAGTGTCGCGTTTAAAGAATGGTAATACTTTGATCGGTTACTATCATTCAGATCCTGATTCTCCCGATATTATTGAGATCTCGCCCGATAAGAAAGTTGTCTGGTATCTCGCTTTGAAAGACGTTTCGCTTGTTGCGGCTGTACAGCTGTTAGACCAAGAATGGAAACCGTCTTCTAACGTTTTGAGCCGCTAATATAGAAAGTTTGGTGTTGGGTTTTGGAAGAGGAACGTTGTTTCAGGGCAACGTTCCTTTTTTATATATGAACATGCTTCTTGATGTATTTCAATTTTCACCTAAGAGTGTTAAATAATGATAACGCTTTTTAGTCTTTGTGGTTGTACAGATCGTTTACAGTGGTCGGTGATTATGTGACTGCGTAAAAACGATATTTTTTTTCGTTATTTTTGGTTGACGTAGTAATACTCTACAATTATATTATTTTTTGAGCAATTGTTGTTTATTGTCTCGGAATGCAAATTGTTTTGCGTTGATAAGTTGGATGGAACCGTAAACTTTTAAAACACCTGCGAAGGGGTCGGTATAATGAGCGTTAATGGAAAAAAATTCGCTATTGGCGTGGATTATGGAACGAACAGTGTTCGTGCGTTGGTCGTCGATCTGACAGATGGACGCGAGATCGGAACTGCGGTTGCGAATTACCCGACCGGCGATCTGGGGATCATTGTCGATAGAAATCAACCGACTTTAGCAAGACAATCACCACGAGATTATGTAGATTGTTTTATGATCGCAGTGAGCGAAGCCGTTAAAGAAGCCGCCGATACCGACGCTTCTTTTAAACCGGAAGACGTCGCCGGTATTGGCGTCGACACTACCGGTTCAACGCCTATTCCGGTCGACGCGGACGGCGTTCCTCTGGCTTTTCAAGAACGATTCAAGGACGTTCCCGCCGCTAACGCGTGGTTATGGAAAGATCATACGTCGATCGAAGAAGCCGACGCTATTACCGATCGCGTTCGCGAATTGAATAACGGATATCTTGATAAATGCGGCGGTATTTATAGTTCCGAATGGTATTGGGCAAAAGTTTGGCATTGTCTACGAGAGAACCCCGAGGTCTTTGAGGCCGCGTATTCGTGGGTGGAACTTGCCGACTTTATTCCCGCATATATTACCGGAAATACCGATCCCGATACGTTGGCTCGCGGTATTTGTCCCGCCGGGCATAAAGCGATGTGGGATGATGAACGCGGTGGCTTACCGTCCGTTGAGTTCTTAGCTTCTCTTGAGCCGAAGCTTGTGCGTATTCGCGAACATTTTGCCAAAGAAACTAAAACAGCCGACCAGTTGGCGGGTTATCTTACTTCTGACGTTGCGACAAAGACTGGATTGGTCGCGGGAATTCCTGTGGCGGTCGGCGCTTTTGATTGTCATATGGGAGCTGTTGGCGCCGGCGTTAAATCCGGGACGCTAGTTCGTATCGTTGGTACTAGCGCTTGCGATATCACGACTTTACCTCTTGAAGTCGATCTTCAAACGATTCCCGGCGTTTGCGGCGTCGTTCCCGGTTCTGTCTTACCGAACGCTTATGGTATTGAAGCGGGACAGTCGGCCGTCGGCGATATCTATCGTTGGTTTGAACGTTCGTTAGCGCCCGCCATATATACGCAATCTGGGCAAACCCTCGTTGAACTTGAAAAAGACGCCGCAAAATTGTTGCCCGGCGAATCCGGTCTTGTTGCGCTTGATTGGAATAACGGAAATCGTTGCGTGTTAGTCGATCAGGCATTGACTGGAATGCTCGTTGGTAATACGTTAAGTACTACCGCAGCTGAGACTTATCGCGCATTAATTGAAGGGACCGCGTTTGGCGCTCGCGTGATCATTGAACGCATGGAAGAATATGGCGTTAAGATCGACGAAGTCGTTGTATGTGGCGGTATTGCAGAAAAGAGTCCGACTATTATGCAGATCTTTGCAGACGTATGGAATCGACCGCTAAAGATCTCGCGTAGCGCGCAGACTTGCGCGTTAGGAGCGGCTTTGTTTGGCGCAGTCGCCGGCGGCGCGTTTAAGAGTATCGGTGAAGCGCAACAAAATACGGTAGGGTATAAGTCCACTGTTTATAAGCCGCAAGCAGAATCTGTCGCGGTCTACGAGAAACTCTATCGCGTTTACAAGACGCTTCACGACGCGTTTGGCGTCGCCGGCGAAAGCTCCGATCTATTTCCCGTTATGAAAGAGCTTATTGCGATTCGTGATTCCGTACGCGATTCGCGTCGTGACAATTGAATTATTCAAAGTGAGTAACGCGATCTTATGATTCGCGTTACGCGTATTTTTCCGATAATCGTTTTAGATAAGTAGGTTATTATGTCCTCGGTATATAACGCGCTGATCTTTGCGCAAACGTCCGGAGCAACGTTAAATAAATGGGACTGGACTACGCTTGGCGCTTATTTTGCGCTCTTGCTTGGACTCGCTTGGTGGGTCGTTTCGCAAAAGAATGATTCTTCTAAGGATTATTTCTTGGCCGGTAAAAAAGCCGGGTGGTTGATCATTGGTACCTCGCTTTTTGCGTCGAATATTGGATCGGAGCATTTAGTCGGATTGGCGGGTACCGGCGCTAACGACGGTATGGCAATGGCGCACTACGAATTACAAGCGTGGTGCTTACTTGTTCTTGGTTGGGTCATGATTCCTTTCTATGAAAGAAGCGGGATCTTTACTACGCCTGAATTTCTTGAACGTCGATATTCTCCGTCCGCGCGTTGGATCTTGTCTTTGATCAGTCTTGTCGCGTATGTTTTCACTAAGATCTCTGTAACGCTGTTTGCCGGCGGTATTGTTTTCAAGGCGTTGTTCCCTGTAGAGATCATTCCGGGGATTAGTAACTTCTGGGTCGGAGCAGTCGGTATGGTTCTTATTACCGGCTTGTATACGGTTCTTGGCGGTCTTCGTGCGGTTCTTTATACGGAACTACTGCAAACGCTTGTTTTACTAGTTGGCGCCGCTAGCGTTTTGTTTATCGGTCTCCATCAAGTTGGCGGTTGGAAGGAATTGAAATCTGTCGCTCAAAACGCCGACCATGTTGCCGGCTATAAGATCGTTCTTGACGAATCTGAGATTGCGACGAGTTCTCCTGGAGTGTTACAATACGAGCAGAACAACGAAAAGGTTGACGTTATTGTTACGCGTCCGCTGATCGATAAGGATCTTTTCGACCAAGTTGACGAGGCTACACAAGACGTCTCTAAACGTTCCGGTAATTATCTTTTGCCCTCTGAATTGACCATAGAGGAAGTTGAACAGATTAAGGATAAGATCGATACTGAAACTTTTGCTCAGCTTTTCGAGGGCGTCGATCGTCGACCGATGGAAGAGGCGATTCCCTGTGAAGTTCGCGAGAAGGTCGACCATTTCAATCTCTGGAAACCGAATTCTCACCCGAAGTATCCTTGGTTTGGTCTTTTATTCGGCGCTCCGATCGTCGGTCTTTGGTATTGGTGTACCGATCAATATATCGTCCAACGTACTTTGGCTGCGACCGATCAACGCGCAGCTCGTCGTGGTACGATCTTCGGTTCTTATCTGAAGCTCACCCCCGTTTTCATCTTCATTGTCCCTGGTATGATCGCCTACGGGCTTGCCGCTAAGGGACAACTGAATCCCGAAGTTCTTTTCGATGGTAACCAAGCTTTCCCGCTTCTCGTCAAAGAAGTTCTTCCGACCGGTCTTCGCGGTATTGTTATCGGCGGTCTGCTGGCGGCGTTGATGAGTTCGCTAGCGTCTGTCTTCAATTCGTGTTCCACGTTGTTCA
Source organism: Thermoguttaceae bacterium (assembly GCA_045599605.1). Taxonomy (GTDB): domain Bacteria; phylum Planctomycetota; class Planctomycetia; order Pirellulales; family Thermoguttaceae; genus RUG369. Next base: position 80,419 of record JAZRWE010000020.1, on the reverse strand, counting down.
CTATGGATATTTATAAGAAACTTCGTCCTGAAGCTTCTGAAAAGAAGACCGTTTTGATCGGTCGTATCGCTACTTGCGTTATGGTCGTTCTAGGCTTATTGTGGATCCCGACTATTTCGATGATGAAAGGTTCGTTGTACAACTATTTACAAAGCGTTCAGTCGTACATGGCTCCTCCTATCTTCGCCGTTTTCTTTGTCGGCGTTTTCTCCAAGCGCGTCAACGGTTATGGATGTTTGGCTGCTTTGATCGCCGGGTTTGTTCTTGGTATGACTCGACTTGGGTGCGAGATCCTCAACGGATTTAGACCTTTTGCTGACGGTTCGTTTATGCAATGGTTCGCTACGACGAACTTCACGTTTATGTGTATCTACTTGACGGTCGTCTGCGTCGCTTTGTTGTATCTTGTGAGTTACTTCACTCCCAAACCGCGTACGGAACAACTTGAAGGTTTGACCTATTCTACCGCTACTCCGGAACAAAAGGCGATCACTCGTCAAAGCTGGAATTGGGTCGACGTTACCGCGACCTACGGTTTGTTGGCGATCATCATCGCGATCTATATGTACTTCATTGGCTGACGATTAGTCGCTGTAAATCAATAAATATAACATATGACCGGGAGGGCAACCTCCTGGTTGATGTTTTTGTTCCAGGGCAAAAATGGATTTATCATTATTAAAACAAGAAGTATTCGAAGCGAATCTTGAACTGGTTAAACGCGGCCTAGTTCTCTATACCTGGGGAAATGTCAGCGGTATCGATCGTGAACGTAACCTTGTGGTTATCAAGCCTTCCGGCGTCGATTATGACGTTATGAAGCCGGAAGATATGGTTGTGCTTGATCTTGCGACCGGCGCCGTTATCGAAGGCGATCTTAGACCGTCGACTGACGCGCCTACGCATTTAGTCTTTTATCGCGCTTTTAAAAATATTGGCGGCGTCGTGCATACGCATTCCTCTCACGCCGTCGCGTGGGCGCAGGCTCAACGCGATATCCCGATCGTGGGAACTACGTGCGCCGATTATTTTTATCGCCCTATTCCTTGCGCTCGCGCCTTGACTCGTGAAGAGATTGCTAACGACTATGAGAAGGCGACCGGAGACGCTATCGTTGAGGCGTTTCGAGAACGCGGAATGGATCCTGACGCTACACCGGGAGCCTTAGCGCGTAATCACGGTCCTTTTACTTGGGGAAGTACGCCTGCGAAAGCAGTCTACAATGCCGTGGTGCTTGAAGAGACTTCTAAGACTGCGTTGATGACGGCGATTCTTAACCCCGCATTACCTGTCGACGAAGCTCTTATTGAGAAACATTACTCTCGAAAGCATGGCCCCAACGCCTATTACGGGCAAAAGTGAATTTTCGAGAAATAAAATAAATACAGATAGTTAGATATTATGCAAAAAGCTGAATACGAAATTTGGTTCTTGACAGGCGCACAAACGCTTTATGGCGATGAAGCTCTTAGAGAAGTTGACGCTCACTCTCAGGTGGTCGTCGACGGCTTTAACGCCAGTGGAAAGATGCCTTGTAAGGTCAAATATCTTGGTACCGTTAAGTCCACGGAAGAGATCGCGTCGCGATTTCGTGAAGCGAACGCTTCCGCTAAATGCGTTGGCGTTGTTGTATGGATGCACACGTTCTCGCCTGCAAAAATGTGGATCCGTGGTCTGCAACTCTTGCAAAAACCAATACTTCATCTCCATACTCAGTTCTACAAAGAAATTCCGTGGAACGATATCGATATGGATTTCATGAATTTGAACCAAAGCGCTCACGGGGATCGTGAATTTGGTCATATCATGACTCGACTTAACAAACCGCGTAAAGTTGTTGTCGGACACTGGGAAGACGTCGACGTCCAAGAACGAGTTGCCGCGTGGGCTCGTGTTTGTTCCGCTTGGAATGCGATGAACAACCTTCGCGTTATTCGTTTTGGCGATCAGATGAACGACGTGGCCGTGACCGACGGCGATCGTGTTGAAGCGGAAACCAAATTTGGATTCCGCGTTGAGTATTGTCCTGTCGGCGAACTTGCCGCCGCCGTTGCCGCTGTTGCTCCCGCCGAAGTTGACGATCTCGTTGCCGAATATGAATCGCTTTACGACTTTGCTGACAATTGTAAAGTCGGCGGCGCGTCGCGTGGACAAGTGCTCGAAGCCGCTCGTATTGAGATCGGTCTGCGTCGCGTTTTAGAGAAATGGGATGGACAGGCGTTTACGACGAATTTTGACGACTTGTATGGCTTGAATCAGCTTCCCGGTCTTGCGGCTCAGCGTTTGATGAACGAAGGTTATGGTTTTGGCGCTGAAGGCGACTGGAAAACGGCCGCGTTGCTTCGCATGATGAAAGTGGCGGCCGAGGGATTACCCGGCGCAACTTCTTTCTTGGAAGACTACGTTTATCACTTTAAAGGTAAGGGGGCGATCCTTCAAGCTCATATGCTTGAAGTTTGTCCGTCTATTGCTAAAGCTAAGCCGCGTATGGAAGTTCATCCATTGGGGATTGGCGGAAAAGCCGACCCCGCGCGTCTGGTCTTTACTGCGAATGAATGCGCCGGCGTTGCCGCGACGATCGTGGATCTAGGAACGCGTTTCCGAATGATCGTGAACGAGGTGGAATGTATTGCTCCGGAAGCCGATCTACCTAAGTTGCCGGTTGCTCGCGCGTTCTGGACTCCGCAGCCCGACTTGAAAACGGCCGCTTGCGCTTGGATCTTGGCAGGTGGAACGCACCATACGGCGTTTTCTTCCGCTTTGACGCGCGAACACCTGGAAGATTTTGCTGAAATAGCGCAGATCGAAGTTGTTTTTATCGATTCGAAGACGAATATTTCGGAATTCCGTCGTGAATTACGTTGGAACGATGCGTATTATCGACGTTGAGTAGATCGAGATTTCAATGGCGGCAGAATCCGGAATTCCAAGAGTGGCGCTCCTTATAGAAACGTCGCGTAGTTATGGACGCGGCGTTCTTCAAGGTATTGCGCGTTATTCGCGTTTGCATGGTCCATGGCGTTTTCTATTGACGCCGGGTGATTTTGAGCAAGTTTTGCCGAAAATGCGAGATTGGAATGGCGATGGAGTTATTGCGCGCACATTGAACGAGAGTTTTGCCGAGGCGATCCTAGAAATGGGATTGCCTACGGTGCTTCTCGATTATTCGGTCGACGCTTTGAAACTCGATTCTGAAAAGACTAGATTTTGCGCCGACTTAACGAGCGATTCTCAGGGGGCGGCGTTGTTGGCGGCTCAGTGCCTTTTAGATAAGAATCTGAAACGTTTTGCATATGTTGGTTATCCTTTTCAGGCCTGGTCGGATAAACGTGAACGCGCGTTTGTCGAAGCTATTGCCCAAATGGGATATGAGACGTACGTTTATCAAGCGCCTCTGCGAGCCGGACGAGCGCTTCGATGGGAAAAAGAAGAGACTATTTTAAGCGCGTGGTTGAAGTCGTTGCCGAAACCCATCGGGTTAATGGCTTGTAACGATCAACGAGGGCGCGAGATACTTGACGCTTGCGAGACCGCCAATATTTCCGTACCGGAACAAGTGGTAGTTGTTGGCGTTGACGCCGACGAGGTGCTTTGTGAGTTGAGTTCACCGTCGCTGACAAGCGTTGCTCTGAATGCTGAAAAAGGAGGGTATGTAGCCGCGAGTGTTTTAGACGCGATGATGAAGGGACAAGAACCGCCCATCAAGCACATTCTTGTAGAGCCGTTAGGCGTTGTGGAACGTCGTTCTTCTAATATCGTACTAGTCGACGACGAAGACGTTGCTATGGCTTTACAGTTGATACATTCCGGACAACTAGAAACGATTTCCGTCGAGCGTATATCTCATGACGTCGCCGTATCGCGACGAACGTTAGAGATCAAGTTTCGCAAGTTACTTGGTCGTACGATCTTAGATGAGATCAAGAAAGTTCGTATAGAGCGCGCCAAACAGATGTTGCGCGAGACTGACGCTCCTATTGAACGTGTCGCGCAAACGATCGGTTTTAGCGCGCCTAGTTATTTTATTCAGACGTTTTGTAAAGACGTCGGACTTACGCCTGCGAGATATCGACGTGAAGTGCGTGGGGAGTAATGTTGTTTTGATTCAAGGAACGATCGCGCCGCTTTCTCTTAAACTATCTTTGATTTCTTCTATGGACAATGAATTAGGCGACGTATTCTTTAGCGCCGCCATGGCTGCTGTCACGCCGGCAACTTGACCGGAAGCCATACAAGTTGCCTGAACGCGTAACGCGGAGTTGGCGAGACGGTCGGAACTAATACATCGTCCTGCCGCTTGAAGGTTGGGAATGTTTTTGACGAGCAGTGCACGCAACGGGATCGTGGGAACGACGTCTTCGTGTAAATGTTTAGGTGCAACGCCACTTTGATCCTCATGTAAATCTATTGGGTAAAAAGCGTAACAAAGTGAATCCTCCCATTTTCGACCTTCAATATAGTCGTCGTGGGTGATGGTGAGTTCGCCTACGATCCGCCAGGTTTCGCGAACGCCTACTTCAGGAGACATAGAAACGATTATGGCGTCGTTTCCATTAGGTAATGTATGTATAAAGCGTAACATTCTCAGCGCCGCTTGACGACCGCGAAGATTGGTAGCTGTTCGAGTGGAAGCTGTGGAATTATCAGCTCCATAGACATAGTTTCGGCTACTATCCTTTAAGAAATCGATTATTCCGCTTCGTGCGTCACCGGGAAGGATCTTGCTTTCTTGAAGAGCCGCGTCGTAAGCGGCCTGAATAAGCTGCTTATTGTTGTCGGTAACGACGACGTTATGTTTGATCGTATAGTTGAACGTACCCGGCTGCGTTTCATTTTCACGAATGCGTTGGCCGCCGGCAAGCGCTACTAATGCGCCGTTTCCGGTACAGTCGATTGCTTGTCTACAATAGATCGTTTTGAGTTCTCCCATGGCGGAGGTGGTCATTTTCCAATGATAACCTTGTTCAATGTACTCCGTTTCGTTTTCAAAAGCGTCATGCAAAGATGTTATGGTAACGGGAGATTCGTAATATCGCAAATCGACGCCGGATTCCATGCACATTTCTTCGCCGATAGCAATATAAGCAGGAATGTTGACTCTGATCTGGTGTTGCCAATGTTGTTTACCCGTGGGGATCGTGAAGTCGGGAAGCGTTCCGTTAGAGACTTCAAGCGTTTTTACCACCCATTCCCAACCGATACCGGAAATCACCTGTTTCCCCCAAGCGTGAAATAGACCGGGGAAGTTGACGCCGCCGCTTGTGGCGTTACCGCCTAGATGAGCTCCCGATTCTAAGAGTAGCGTGGAAGCGCCAAGGCGTGCGGCTTGAATAGCGGCTGGGACTCCTGCGGAACCTGCGCCTACGACTACTACGTCGACTTTTTCTATTGATCGAGTTGCTTCTTGGGCGCGAATATTGGAGGTAAGGAGCGAAAAGAGAATAAGTAACGAAAATAAATGACGCATGTAAAAGGACCTGGTTTTGGGGCTTAATGAACGGTACGCAATTATAAAAAAAGTCCGGATCGTAGTAACGATCCGGACTTAAATAGATAGTTTACTCGAGATCAGAACGGAGGCTCTAACGATTGATTTTGATCAAAAAACTTGATGTTGTCGTCGCCAATTTTAATGGAGTTCTTGGTCGCAATCTTTTTTGGGGACGCTTTCTTGGTCGTCTTTTTCTTAGGAGTTGCTGTTTCCGAGTCGTCGGAAGCCTTCTTAACGGTTTTCTTGGCCGTCGTCGACTTCTTGGTCGTCTTTTTCGCTGTCGTCTTTTGGGCTGCTTTAGTAGACTTTTTTTTGCGAGTAGTCGTTCCCTTGGCGGCGCGATTGGCAAGCAGTTCCAAGGCTCTTTCGAACGTTAGTTCTTCAACCTGCATATCCTTAGGCAAAGAGGCGTTGGTCTCACCGTCGGTAACATAAGGACCAAAACGACCATTAAGCAACTTGATCTCGGTATTCGTAACCGGCGATTTGTCAAAGACCTTCAAAGGTTCCGATTTTTTAGCGGTAGTTCGACCGCCATATTTAGGAACAGAAAGAAGTTCCAAGGCTTGTTCGAGAGTTACTTCCAACGGTGACAGATTGGCCGGTAACGTTCTCGATTCTTCACCGCATTTTACATAGGGACCAAAACGACCGTTGTATACGACAACCGGTTGATTTTCGTGTTCTGGATCGACGCCTAAGGTCTTAGGTAGGCTGAGTAACGCGAGCGCAACTTCTAGATTGACGTCGCCGTTTTGCATTCCACGCAACAAGGACGCGTTTTGCTTATCGTCGTCGTCATTTTCGCCGCGTTGGACGTACCAACCGTATCGGCCATGCTTCAAGTAAACATTCTTACCGGTTTCCGGGCAAGTTCCTAGCGGAGCTTCCGGTTGTTTGGAGGAATTCAGCGCTTCCAACGCCGCTTCGAGCGTCAACTCGTCAGGGGGCGTTTCGTCGTTGACCGACGTCTGCGATTCACCCTGTTCAAGGAATGGACCGTATCGACCAACGCGAAGGTAAACTGGTTCGCCGTCTGTACCGTCTTCATTTTTAGGAACGCCAATCAGGAATTTACTGACTTCACGGGCGTCGATCTCGCCGATTTTATTTTGGATCAACGTTTTCAAGCCCGGTGCAAAGGATTGGGGGAAGGGGAAGTCGGAGGACAAACTCGAAGTTGTGGAAGTCGTTCCATTGGTTGATTGATCGCCGAAATAGAATGCGCGCAGATAGGAAAAACGATCGCGTTCGCCACGGCTGATCTCATCAAGCTCATTTTCCATATCGGCGGTAAAGCCGTAGTCGACTAAGACGGGAAAATGAGTTTCCAGTAATTGGCAGACAGCAAAAGCCGTCCAGGTCGGAACAAGCGCGCCTCCCTTTTTGAAGACGTAGTTACGGTTCAAAATAACGTCGATGATGGACGCATATGTACTAGGACGACCAATACCTTTGTCTTCAAGCGTTTTCGTCAACGCCGCTTCAGAGAAGCGTTGCGGCGGAGTCGTCGTATGTTCCAACGGCTTTAATGAGTCGCAATTTAACAGATCGCCTTTTTTAACGTCAGGAAGGATAGTTTCTTGTGCGTCAAGTTCCGCGTTGGGATCGTCTTTTCCTTCGACGTATGCTCGCATATATCCTGGGAAATCGATCGTTTTACCGCCAACTTGGAACCTAGCGTCGTCGAGTGAAACAACGATCGTTTTACGCTTACCGAACGCGTCTTTCATTTGGCTAGCGATAGTGCGCTTCCAAATGAGATCGTAAAGCCGGTATTCATCCGCTGAAAGACGTGAACGAAGTTCTTCCGGAAGTGGAAATGCGCTACCGGCAGGACGGATCGCTTCGTGCGCTTCCTGCGCGTTCTTAACTTTTGTTTGATAGTAACGAGGTTTTTCAGGAAGGAAATCTGCGCCGTAATGTGTTCTAACAAGCGAACGAGCGGCGTTGAGCGCTTCTTGGGAGAGGTTGGTTGAGTCGGTACGCATATAGGTAATATACCCGTTTTCGTAGAGACTCTGAGCGACGCTCATGGTGCGTTTGGCGGTAAAGTTGAGTTTGCGGTTTGCCTCTTGTTGAAGCGCGCTCGTCGTGAACGGAGGATACGGACGACTAGTATACGGTTTTTCTTCAACAGATTCGACTTGCGCCTTACCTGCCAGAAGAAGACGTTGGATCAACGCGTTCGTTGAAGCTTCGTTAAGGAGCGTGAATTTTTCCGGTTTAAGCAAAAGGCCGGTCGCGGGATTAAAATCCTTACCGGAGGGAATCTGTTTGCCGCCAACGGTTGTCAAGGCTGCTTGGAAGGTGCGAGAAGCGTCGGTAGAAAACGAGCCCAATACGTCCCAATAAACAGCGTTCTTGAATGCCATGCGTTCGCGTTCGCGTTCGACAATTAGTCGTACTGCGACACTTTGTACGCGCCCGGCAGAGAGGTTATTACGGATCTTGTACCAGAGAAGCGGAGACGCCTCGTAACCGTAAAGCCGATCTAACACGCGACGAGTTTCTTGTGCGCCTACGAGGTCTTCATTGACTTCACGAGGTTGTTGAAGCGCTGCAAGGATCGCCGATTTGGTAATTTCGTGGAAAACAAGGCGGTGGACAGGTACGCGAGGTTGAAGCGTTTCCAACAGGTGCCAACTGATAGCTTCTCCCTCACGGTCCTCATCCGTTGCGAGATACAATGCAGAGGCGCCTTTTAATAGGTCCTTGAGTTTTCGGATCTGTTTCGATTTTTCGTCTGGGACGACATAAATCGGTTCAAAGTTAGAGTCGACGTTAACGCCCAATCGCGCCCACGGTTCCTTCTTGTACTTTTCCGGAATCTCTTTTGCGCCCTTGGGAAGATCACGAATGTGCCCAACGCTCGCTTCGACTATATAATCGGAACCTAGATACTTTCCAATAGTCTTAGCTTTCGCGGGGGATTCGACGATCACTAGGGCAGGACCGTTTGCGGCTGTGTTCTTTTGAGTCATAGGTTAAATATGCCGTCGTATTTATTCTTTTCCCGTAATTTTCCGAGGAAAGCGGGAATTGTATCTTCATCGTTGAGAATGAGTGTCTTGCGGTCAGAGGCTTGACGCAGCCTGTTTTGACCCCGACGCTTTTTCTTTTGATAACCCCGCACAATAATTTTGTCAAGTGAGAATTTTTCTTTTATGTAAAAAACATAACGATTTTTTCGATTTCTCGTTTTAAAACGATTTTAATGATAAAGGTCCACATGGACCGTTGAACGCTTCAGTAATACGCTAATAACATGTTGTTCATCACGCGCTTTTTGACTTGATTTGTTTGGGTTTCATGAATGTTTTGGAATTACCTCGTCTTGGAGAGGCTGGGGAGAGCGATGTGGTTGACGTTGACGGTCGATTTGTTGTTTGTGAACGCACAAGAGAGCCGTTCTGTGGGAAAAGGATACTTTATTGGGCGGAGTACTCATTGGTTTATGGGGAGAACTAGCGTTTTAGTTTCATTTGCCATGTTCTTGAGCGGGTGGTTAGGTTGACTTTCATCGCCGTAGCACTATAATTTACGGGGAAAGTTTTGTAAACTTTTGAATTGATCGTAAAAGATAATTAATACAGATTGACCGAATATATGTGTGCTGGAAGTTGGACGAGCGAGTTGTCAAAAGATCGAGTGACGATCGCTCCTTCATTATTGGCGTCCGATTTCGCGAATCTTGAGCGCGAATTACATAAGCTAGAAGAAGGCGGAATAAAGGTTGCGCATATTGACGTAATGGACGGAAGACTTGTGCCGAATATTAGCGTAGGCGTTCCCGTTGTTGCGTCTATTCGTAAAGTTACTTCGTTAAAACTTGACGTGCACTTGATGATTGTGGAACCTGAACGGTATATCGAGGCGTTTCGTAAGGCCGGCGCCGATTCGTTGTCCGTACACATTGAAGCTGTTCCCGAACCTACGTCGATCTTGCGAAAGATACGCGAACTTGGCGCCGCGCCCGGGTTGGTGTTGAATTACGGAACCCCCGTCGAAAAGGTTCTGCCTTATGCCAAAGAGGCTGATATTTTGTTGACGATGAGCGTGCCCGCCGGATTTGGTGGACAGAAGTTCCGATACGATGCATTGGACTCTGTTCGCGCGCTTCGTGCTGCAGCTCGTCCTGACGCGTTGATCGAGATCGACGGCGGTATCGATGTTGAAACGATCGGCGCCGCCGCGGAAGCCGGCGTTAATCTGTTTGTTGCCGGGACCGGCGTTTTCCGTGCCGACGACTATGGCGTTCAGGCCTCGTTATTGAAACGCTTGGCGTTAGACGCCGTTGCGAATAATCATTCTTTGTAATAATTAAACCGGGATCGTATTATGGAATGTCAAAATCCGTCTGAAACTAAGCGTAAACGCGGCGTCCCCGAGGGACTTTGGGTTCGTTGTCCCGGCTGTCAAGCGACGATCTTTCGTAAAGAGGCGCAACGACGATTGGGAACTTGTCCCGAGTGTAATTACCATTGGGCTATTACGGCGCAAGAACGTATCGCACAGATGCTTGACGAAGGGACTTTCGAAGAATGGGACGCCGACCTCATTGCAGGCGATCCGTTGGAATTTTGCGACCGTAAGCCCTACAAAGAGCGACTTCAAGACGATCGTGCCGCGACGGGTTTGAAAGATGCTGCGGTTACCGGTAGCGGGCGTATTCGCGCTCGTAAGGTCGCTTTTGCCGTTACCGACTCCCGGTTTATTATGGGAAGTATGGGATCTGTCGTCGGAGAAAAATTGACTCGCGCTATTGAGCGCGCGCAAGAACAAGATCTGCCGTTGATCATTGTGTCCGGTTCCGGCGGCGGCGCGCGTATGCATGAAGGTATTCTGTCGTTGATGCAGATGGCTAAGACTTCGGCGGCGTTGGCGAGATTCCATGAGGCGGGCGGCTTGTTTATCTCCGTTTTGACTAATCCGACCATGGGGGGCGTTGCCGCTAGTTTTGCTTCTTTGGGCGACGTCGTTTTTGCCGAGCCTAAGGCTTTGATCGGCTTTGCGGGACCTCGTACTGTAAAAGCTACTATTCGTATCGAGTTGCCCAAGGGATTCCAGACGAGTGAATTCCTTCTTGAACACGGCTTTATCGATCGCATCGTGAAGCGCCAAGATTTGAAGAGCGAGATTGCTCGCGCGATCGATTATTGTAAAAAGTAAAACATTTTATTGTTCACCTGACGTCGGCGTGAGAGGCTAGTTTGGGTTCGAAATCAAAGAGAGACGGTTCTGCAAAGATTCGCGTAGACTTCAAGAGTAATCGCGTTAAACGCACGCGTTCAACCGACTGGACGCGTCGTTATGAAGAAAGTCTAGTTTCTGCGCGTGATGAAGATATCGAAGAACAAGTTCGCGACGTCGACGAATCGGATGGTGACGGTAACGTAGCGGATGAAAATATTGCCGAAGGCGGTCTACCTTCACGTCGTCGTTCCAATCGTGCGAATATGCGTGCGACTGCGCCGAGTTTTGCAGACGTCGGCGACGCCGCTCTAGGCGAGCGTATCGTCGCAAAAGGCGATGTTACGCGTAAGCGTACCGTTGTCGGCACCTATGTCGGTGAAGAAAATCTGTCCGGTGAAACAGGCGACTTTGTCGTTTTACCCGACGTCGATTTAGACGAGTGTCAAAAAGGGCGTGTTTTAAGCGTTCACGGTCTAAATTGTTACGTTGAAGACGAACAGGGGCGCGTCTTTACTTGCGTTACTCGACGCGTTTTGAAAACTCTTGCGACGAATCAGCGACAAGTTGTCGTTGCCGGAGACCGCGTCTATTTTCGTGACGCGCGTTTGCCAAATGGACGGCTTGAAGGTATTGTTGAACGCGTCGAGCCGCGTCGTGGGGCCATGAGCCGCACTAGCTGGAAACGTAAACATATTGTCGTTGCTAACGTCGAACAAGCGTTGATCGTTACGAGCGCCGCCGAACCGCGTATTAAGCCAAATCTTATCGATAGATTGTTGGTTACTTGCGAGCGCTCGGGAATTCGACCTGTAATCTGTATCAACAAGATCGATCTCGTCGATCCGGCTTCTTTACAGCCTTTTGTTGGCGTCTATGCCAAGATGGGATACCAAGTCGTCCTCTTTAGCGCTAAGACAGGTTTTAATCTTCCTCGACTTCGTCGACTTCTCGTCGGGAAGGAAAGTGTTGTCGTCGGTCAGAGCGGCGTAGGAAAATCGTCTGCGCTTAATGCGATCGATCCCGGGCTGAATCTTCGCGTTGGTGAAGTTAGCCATGAAAATCATAAAGGTAAACATACTACGACAGCCGCTCGTTTGTTGAAATTATCTTTTGGCGGGTACGTTGTTGACACCCCGGGTATTCGACAGTTTATGTTGTGGGACGTCGCTCCGGAAGAAGTCGTCGGGTATTATCGCGATTTACGACCCTATGAAAATCTTTGTAAATTCCCTGATTGCGTTCATATCAGTGAGACGTCTTGCGCTGTCAAAGACGCCGTTGCCGACGGAAGACTTGACGCGCGTCGGTATGAAAGCTATTTGGCTTTACGCTCCGGCGAGATGGAAAAAATGGATAAACTCGAATAAGGCGTTCGTTTAATTTGTGAGGATATTGAAGCGACGACCATCTAGTTGAGTTTCGAATAAAGAAGAAAAGTGAATATTATGAATAATAGATTATCTCGACGCTCGTTTTTGGGCGCATTTTCTGCCGGGGTTTGCGGCGCCGCCGTTCTTTCTAATAATTCGGTGAGTTCCAAGGTCGAGGCTGCTGAAAGCGTTTCATTTGGATTGGCTCGGCCACGATTTTGTCTGAACCTTGGTACGATTCGTAATTACGATCTCAACTTAATGGAAGAGTTGAAGATCGCCAAGGAGGCCGGTTTTCAATCTGTGGAATTGTGGCTCGATCGTTTGAGCGATCTTACGAAAGACGGCGATAAGCCTTATGCGCCTTCCAAGCTTGCTGAATTGAAGAAATACCTTGACGGCGAAGGTATAAATGTCGAGGGGGGGATCGGGTTTGCTACTTGGATCATGAACGAGGCGGATAAACGCGCCGAAGGTTTGGAACAATTGAAACGTGAGTCCGAAGCCTTAGCGGCGATTGGATGTCCGTGTATTGCGTGTCCCGCTTCCGGACCTTGGAATGAAAAGATCGAAGGTATTGAAACTATTGCCGAACGTTACGCCGCCGCGCTCGAGGTTTGCGCTAGTTTTGGCGTGAGAGCTTTGCTCGAATTGTGGGGACCTTCGCCGACCTTAAGTAAGTTGTCTGATTGCTTAGCGATTTGTGCTGAAACGGGACGCGACGACGCCGCGCTTCTCCTGGACGCGTATCACTTGTATCGTGGCGGTAATTCATTCTCCGCGCTCAATTTGATCTCCGGAAACGCCATGCCTGTTTTCCATATGAATGATTACCCGGCCGAGCCGGAACGTGAAAAGTTAACGGACGGCGATCGTGTGTTCCCCGGCGATGGCGTCGCGCCTTTGCGCTCTATTTTGGCGACGCTTTATAAGAACGGCTTTAACGGCGCGCTTTCATTGGAATTGTTCAATCATAAGTACACGGAGTCTATGAGCCCGTTGGAACAAGCCAAGGTCGGTATGGAAAAAATGCGCAATTTGTTTGATTGAGTCGAGCGATAACAGGTTGAAGATAACATAAAACCGCGTTCCTTGAATCGTAAGGAACGCGGTTTTATTATTTTTACGCGAAGTGGTTCTATTCTTATTGGACGTCTTGAACGTCGACTGTTTGGTAGATAAGTCCGCCGGCCGTTTCGTAGAGTGCGCCGATCGTGTCGTCGTCAAGTTTTACGATAGAGGAGTAACCGTAACCACCAGGACGATAGAGCGTTAACGAACGCGACCAAGTTTGGCCTTCGTCTTCGCTTAGTTTCAACGTCATGTCGACGCGTCCTTTGGAAGAATTGGGATTCATGAAAGCAAGTAGGTTGGAGCTATCGCCGTCGTTTTGGGAAGCGACGCGGATCAATGAAGCCTGACAGATGGGGCAAGGAAGCGCTTTACCAGAGGAAGCATGTTCCTTCCAAGTCTTGCCAAGATCGGTCGTTGTAGCGACAGAACGCGAAAATTCTTTCACGTTGAAGTTACGCATATTGAGCATCAGAGAACCGTCGTTCAGTTCGACGACTTGCGCCTCACAAGTGTTGAGTTTGGCGGGTTCGCCGATCTTCCAGGTTTGTCCGCGATCTTCGCTATACACGATCGTAGAAGCAAAGGTCTTGTTTTTATCAAAGACTTGCGCGGGGAAAACAAGTTTGCCATCGCGCGTACAAATACCGGCGCCGGGACCTTGAAAAACGAGACGCCAGTCTTTATTAGGCGCGATCTCGTTAGTGATATTACGAGGTTCGCTCCACGTCTCGCCGTCGTCGTCGCTATAGACAAGGATAAGCTGTCCGGATGTGCCGAGCACGAGACCGGGTTCAGATTGCCAAAGCGATTTACCGTTGTGCGCCCACAAAGCCGCGATCCAGATACGTCCGGTGACGTTGTCTACTAAGATTGCGGGATCGCCGACTCCCTCGAGCTTTTCATCGTCGCCTTTGACGTCGATCGCGATCTGCATCGGATTCCAGGTCTTACCGTTATCGAAGCTACGACTGCAACCTACATTGATATCAGCGGGGAGGTCGGCGGCGTTATTATAACGGACGTCGTATACGGCGATCAGAGAGCCTTTCTTCGTACGCACGATTCCCGGAATACGGTAGGAAGCGACTCCGTCCCAACCTCTATCGCGAACAAGCGTTCCAAAGCGATATTCAATGGGGGTATCGCCGACTTGAATCGTTTGATCGTCGATAGTTAAAGAGCGGATCGCAACTTCTATTTTGACGTCCGGGGCGGCTAATTCGGAAGGAGTCGTCCAAATCGTTAATTCCTTGGAGTTTTCTAATGCGGTTTTGCTCGCTTCCAAATTGATTTGGATCGGGATCTGCGTCGGCATCGTCGGTCTGTTCAGATCGACGTTAAAAATTCCATTGAATTCATAAGAACCGACGACCGTATTGCCAATACGCGCTTCAAGTCCGAGTAAGTACTTCGGCTCAGAAAGATCGACTGTTACTTGCTTTAATTCACCGGAAATATTCTGAAGATCGAGCGCTTGGAGTTTCGTTTTTTGAGTCTCGTTGTTGGACACGATCAAGATCGGCCCTTCTGCAACGGCGATCTTAGATGAAAATTTCGGCGTTTCTTGGGCTTGAAGCCAGGGAGACGACAGTACCGAGAAGAACGCGCAGAACGACGCTCCAAGAAAAATGGACGAAATAACTAGTTTCATGGTGTGGGTCCTAATGAGTCAGAATACGATCGACGCCGTCAGGTTTGACGTTATTCTATTTTAGTGTGTTAATACCGTTTTTTCAAGAACCGGCGAGCTAAAAATACTGTGTGATAGACGCTTTTTTATATGTAGGTTTGGACGCTTATTCTTATAATTTTCGTAACTCGATCGCGTTATTATAACCAGTTTCTAGTTGATTATAATTAAACTGTTACCGTTGATGCGCCTTGACTTTTTGCTTGCTTTTAACTGACGGGGAGATTAGAATATACGGTAAGTATGACGTATTGGTTAACATTATGTTGGGGGATCCGATTAGGAATTTCTAACGTGTTGTTGAGAGGAGAATGACTCTATGAGTAGTTTAGATGAACAATTACTTCGACGTGATTTCTTAAGAGGTTTAATGGTCTTTACCGGTATATGTGCTTGTAAAAACTTAGCTCCTATATCAACGGCTTTAGCGCAAGACTCCGGCAATGCGGTAAAAAATCATAATCCTATTTTCCCCGGCGTTAACGCCGACCCCGAAGTACTGTGGGCTCGCAAAAACGGGCGTGTTTACGTCTATCCTACTTCTGCGGGCGGTTTTCGTGTTTTTTCGAGCGATAACTTGGTTGATTGGCGCGACGAAGGTTTTGTTCTGAGACCGAAAGATATTCACTGGGAAGATCAAAAATTCTGGGCGCCTTCTATTATTGAGATCGAACAAGAAGACGGGCGTTACTTGTACTATTTCTATTATTGCGCCAATGAAAAGATCGGCGTCGCCGTCGGTGAAGACCCCGCCGGACCCTTCGTCGACCATGGCGAGATCGTGGGACATGATTTACGTCCTAAGGGCCGTAACGGAGTTGAGATCGATCCGTTTGTTTACCATGATCCGCTTTCCGGGAAATATTATCTTTATTGGGGAAACTCGTACCTCTGCGTTTGCGAACTCAATGAAGACCTGACGTCTTTGAAACTTGATACGTTGAAAGATATAACTCCTGAAAATTTCTTTGAAGGAACGTATGTTTTTTACAGAGACGGTAAGTATTATCTTACATGGTCTAAAAACGCCACTTGGGATCCGGATTATCAAGTGTGGGTGGCGACTTCCGATTCGCCGTTAGGCCCCTTTACGAGTCCTAAAAAGGATTTCATAATTTTGTCGCAACGTCCTGAAAAGCAGATCTTAGGGCCGGGACACCATTCGTTCTTGTTCCTACCGAACGGTGAGAATTATATCTTTTATCACCGCTTCATTGTTCCGGAACCCAAGCGTGGTTGGGGACGCGAGGTTTGTCTCGATCGTTTTGAATTTTCAGCAGACGGGGCCATCAAGATCGTTGAACCTACTCATGAAGGAGTCGCGCAACCTGTCGACCTCAAAGGACTTCTTGAAAAGCGTTGAACCCGGTTCATTATTCTGGGGGAAATAGATATTTCTGGAGATAGTTATGGTGGATATCGTAAACAAATTCTTGGCCTTGGGCTGTGTGGTGGCTTCTGTTGTAGGCGTTAATGCGTTCGCTGACGATTCACTTGGCCCGAGAGAGATTTTAGGAACTGCTTCGGCGCTTTGGGATTTCAATGAGTCAGAAGAAACTTCTCTGGTCCTATCGGAGAAAGTTGAACTTGGCGTTTCCATCTCTTATGAGGACCAAGAAGAGTCAAAAGCCCGCGGGGGCGATGGACTTGTCGCTAGGATCAAGAAGGGCGGATATATTGCGTTACAACCGGAATCTAACGATTTGTTGAAGATCGACGGTTCCGAGTTAACTTTCGGTATGCGTTTTAAATGTGCGCTCGAAGTTTGGAATAACTCCCCATTGTTCTCTAAACATGGTGGCCATGAACAGTTAGCGTTTAATATGTACTGTCTCAATGGCGGCGTGGGCGCAGAAGTTGGAACGACGAGGAATAACGATTTACTAAGAACATATGCGTTTCTTTCAGATACGCGCGATCCGGAGAAAGCCGTAAATGATTGGCACGACGTCTATTGTCGCGTTAATTCTGCAAAGATGGAGATCTTTTTCGACGGCCGTTGTTATGACGAAGATTTTGTACTAGGGGAACTTAGAACAAATGACGTTCCTTTTGTGATCGGCGCGCAGTATGATTCCAACGCATCTGATTCGAGTCCAAGAGCCGGATTTGAAGGGGAGATAGATTTCCTTGCTGTTTGGGATAGAGCGCTTAGCGACGAAGAGATCCTGACTTTGTCCGGGGGGAGTAGTCGAGCCGATTTACGTCAACGTACCGAGCGTGTCGAGGACGAGTCAATGAATTATTGGACTCCTCCAAATGCTTATGGTGTTGGGGATTGTATGCCATTTTATGCTGACGGAGTCTTTCATTTTATGTACCTACTCGATAAGAATCGACATGGCGCGAAGAATGGATTAGGCGCGCATCAATGGATCCAAGCAACGTCGACCGATCTGAAACATTGGACGCATCAACCTTTTGTCGTTTCAATCGACGAGCAAAACGAAGGTTCGATCTGTACCGGCTCTGTTTTCTATTATGAAGGAACGTATTACGCTTTCTATGCTAACAGGGCAGTCGAATACACTTTACCCAACGGAGAGCGCAAGAACGTTTATGGGTTATTAGGATTAGCGACGAGTTCCGACGGTATTCACTTTGAAAAACAAGAACCGCAGCCTCTCTTCTTGTTACCGGAAGGATATGCGCAAAGCACGCGAGATCCGATTGTATTTAAATCGCCAAGCGACGATCGCTTTCATATGTACGTTACTACGAGCTACAAGGGAAAAGGGTGTTGGGCCCATGCCGTTTCTGACGATCTAAAAACATGGGATTTATTAGATCCGGTCTATACTCACATGAACGGAGAACCGGAATGTCCCGATTGGTTCAAATGGGGCGACGATTATTATGTGATTGCAAACCATTTAAACGGATATTATAAAAGAGCGAAATCGCCGCTCGGACCTTGGGAAGTTCCTAGCGAACCCAACGTATTGTTAAACGGGATCGTCAATGTGCCGAAGACGGCGCCGTTTGGCGAAGGGAGACGAATTATTTGTGGTTGGACGCGTGAAAGAGGATTCGGGGGCAGCGCTGTTTTTCACGAGTTGATACGCTATGAGAACGGTTTGCTTGGTGAAAAATTCGTTCCTGAGATGATTCCGGAAACGTTAGAACCTGTTGTTGATGAAGTTGAGCTCGATACATCGGAAATTAAAGAGTTTGAAACGCCGGAACGTTTCCGACTTCAAATGAAACTCTCGTTCGATCCGCAGAATTTGGACGTCATGCGCGACGTGGTTTTACAGTATGCCGACGGTAAAAAGGTTCGCGTTTGTTTTGCCGAGCGTGCGGTCGTCTTGAACGATTTTAGAATGGAACGAGTTGATTTTACGTCCGGGACTTTGGAGTTGGATATGATCGCGACTCAAAATATCGTGGATATTTGTGTCAATGAGTCCAGAACGATAACGGACGCTGATTCGCAAAAGCAAGCTCGCTCTATTTTGTTAAATAACGAAGCTAGCGATAAAGTTACTGTCGACTACTTAAGAATAGCGCCTTTGAAATAATTGGTCGATTTCAGAGTTTTACCACTTCACTACGTATCGATCACCGATTGGTCGATATGGGTGGAGTGGTGAGTTGTTGAATCACGATCTTGTCTAGTGTAGGTATAGGAAAGAAAATGAAACGAATATTGGCGTTTCTCGCGTTAGCGATAAGTGTGACTGCGGGTATGGTGCAAAATTGCTTTGCGCAATTGCCTCCAACGCTCAATCGGATCAGCGTTGTGGACTCAGCGGTTGACGTTCCCGATTTCTTCATGAACGATTTCGTTGTCGATTCGTTCAATTCGAATTTTGGAACCGCTATCGCGCCAAAGCATAATTCGTTTGTTATTAATTCTGACGAACTATTGAATACTCGACCGTTTACTGTTGAACTTTGGGCGCGCGTTGATTCTCGCGATATGTTTCAGATCCTCTTAGCGAATGAAGAAAAGAGTTCGCCACGGCACTGGGAACTATATACTTTTGCCGGTACTGGACGGCTTTCACTTTATGTCCCCGGAAATACTTCGGAACAAACGATCTCGTCAGATTGCGACTTAGTCGACGGAAAGGCGCACTACGTTGGCTTGACGATGGACGTTAACGAAGCAAAACTTTATGTGGACGGTCGTCTTGTTGGACAAGGAAAACTGGACTTGCCATACTCGGAGACGCCCGCGGATGCAAAATTTGCGATAGGATCGTTAGTCGATCGTTCGCTTTTCTGTAACGGCGCCATCGATGAATTGCGGATATCCAAGGGAATTCTGGAATTTTCAGAACAAATCGTTCCCACTAAACAGTTTGACTGTAATGATTCGACTATTCTATTGACGCACTTCGACGGTAAGAATTTATGCGATCGTGAGACATTGCGTAATGAGTTTAACAAGACGCTTGAAAAGACGGTTCCTAAACAAGACGCTCTTTCAATAGAACGTTTTCCAACCGTTCCAAAATATTTGCAAGCGACGCGCGATTCCGAGGCGGAAGGACAGATCATGACCTACGAAGAATTAGGTCTTGAGAACTGGGACGCCGTTACGACGATCCCCGTTGAAGGTTTGTTGGCCGAAAAGCTAGGCGGAAAACTGGAAACGTCTACCGGGGCGGCATTAGATCACTTGTTCCCGACCGGTGGTATCGAACCTACGGTAAAACCGGGAGAGAAGCCCGCGAAGAATATTCCTATCCAAGCCGTTGATAAAAAAACGCTAGCTAAACGTATTACTGAACTGGGGGTGAATTCATTTAATGTTGATAGTTTTCGCGACGGGGTCTATGCTAATTGGGGAGAACGCTTCCTCGAAATGCAAAAGGAACTCAGCGGCGAACGTCAACCGCCTCGCGGAGCCGCCGATCAGGTTTATGATGAAAATGCGTTGGTGTTTCCGGATAAAGAAAAGTTCCCCGTTCAAGTCGTTCTGCGTCGTGTTCGCGCCTTGTTAGATTCTGGGAATTTTGACGAAAAAGACGCCGATTTTAAGCTGCTTGAAGATGAGTTTGAACAATTTGAAAAAGCAGTGGACGACGCCGTACAAACCTATGATAATGATTCAGACGTCGCGCTAGCCGACTATTTTATTGCATGCGCATTTCGACGTGGATTCATGTTTGCGCAAGACGAAGTTGCAGATTTAGATCGCATTATGTTTTTGGCGCGTGGTTGTTACGCCGGAAGTCGTTTAACTAATATGTTTAATACCGACAGGATCGGCGGACATATGTCGACGCAGGTCTATGGTTTTAATACGATACATGGCGGCGGTATCTTTGCTATTGACGATTGGAAAGCCAAAGACCCCAAGATCGTCGACCTCGTTGGAGGAAAGAAAGTAGCGGCGACCGCGCTTCATAAGAGATTGGCGGGGCGAGAGCTCAATACCGGTTCTTTCTATAAACCTGAATTGAGTTACGATGGTAAAACGATTTATTTCTCTTGGTGTAATTCACAAGAGCATCGTTGGGTCTGGACTCCGGAAACAACTTGGAGCATTTTCAAGACGTCCGTTGACGGTGATGAGATCGAACAACTCACCGACGGCGCTT
Organism: Thermoguttaceae bacterium; assembly: GCA_045599605.1. Lineage (GTDB taxonomy): Bacteria > Planctomycetota > Planctomycetia > Pirellulales > Thermoguttaceae > RUG369. The sequence goes on along the minus strand of JAZRWE010000020.1, from coordinate 60,046 downwards.
ATAATGATTTTGACGTCTGTGAACTTCCGTCGGGAAGGCTCGTTTTTTGTTCCGAGCGTCGCGGCGGTTTCATTCGTTGCTTTGGTGAAAGCGCTTCTTTACGCGTCACGACTTCTGTGATGCATACGATGAAGAACGACGGATCGGATATCTATCCGATAAGTTTTTTTGAAACGAGTGAATGGCGTCCGACTGTGGATAACAACGGGGCTTTAGTTTATTCTCGTTGGGATTATACAGATCGTGAAAACTGTTTGGGGTCGACGTTTTGGACTTGTGCGCCGGATGGACGGAATCCGCGTTCTCCGCAAGGTAATTATCCATATCCTTGGGATACGTTTGAAGATTGTCAACATGGAGATCATCGTTTTGGGCGTTGCGAAGATGCGCCGTCGGGATTGCCGATGACGCAGATGCAATTCAGACCAATTCCCGGTTCGCATAAGTATGTGTTTACCGCCGCCCCTCACCACGGCGAGTCGTTTGGTTCGTTATGCATGTTAGATCTGCGCGTTCCTAATGACAATCACATGAGTCAGATCCGACGCATTACGCCTTTTGAAGCGTTTCCAGAATCCGAGACTTACGATCGAAGTCAGTATCGCTATGGCGCTCCTTGGCCGTTAAGCGAAGAGCTGTTCCTTTGTAATAGTTGGGAAGATCTGGTTATTCTCGATCGATACGGTAACGAGGAACTTCTTTGTGAACGCGAAATATTGCCGATCGGGTACGATCCGCGCCTACGTTTGACGGAACCGATTCCGTTGCAACCACGTGTCAAACCGCCTGTTGTCGCGCAACAGACGGCGCAAGGTGAGGATTTTGTCAATGCTGACAAAACTGCGACTATTGGCGTCGTTAATGTTAATATCCATGATCGCGATTTTCCGACAGATCGTCCCATCAAGAAACTTCGCGTATTACAAGTGATTCCTAAATCAAATCCCTGGATGGATATGCCTTTTATTGGGTATGCGACGGAAAACACGCCGCGTATCCCGTTGGGTGTTGTTCCGGTTGAGGAAGATGGAAGCGCCTATTTTGAAGCGCCTTACGGAAAGCAGTTGATCTTCCAAGCCCTGGACGAAAACAATATGGCCGTTCAGACTATGCGCGCCGTTGCATTTGTTCATCCGGGTGAAAAGTTGGTTTGTGTCGGTTGTCATGAACCGACAACCGAAAGTGTTTCCAATACGACGGAATCGGCGCAACCTCTGGCTTTCCAACGTCAACCGTCGAAATTGGAACCGGAGTGCGGTCCGGTGGAACCGATCAACTATTACCGTTTGATCAAGCCGATCGTAGAGGAACGTTGTATTAAGTGCCATATCGAAAAGGATATCGAACCGAAGTCGATGGAACACGAAGATCTACGACCCTATGTGTACTACTATAGCGGTTCGATGCGCGGAGGATTGACGACTACCGGAACGCATGGCGGTTCGCGAGCGAGACCGGGGCGTGTCGGCGCTTCGGAATCAAAACTTGGTAAGATCTTATTTGATGAGAATCATATCGATTCTGTTTCAGACGAGGATCGCCATAAGTTCATTATGTGGATGGACGCTAATGCTTTGCGACTTGGCGCGTTCCAAGACGAAGAAGCTCAGAAACGCGGCGAGCTTGTTTGGCCGCTTCTTGACGTCGAACCCTGCGAACAGTATTCTCCCTTTTAACAGCGCGGGCTCAAAAAAGAGTTGGAAATAACAGAAAAGGAACAAGAACTGCAATCGTTCTTGTTCCTTTTCTATTCTAGACTATGTCGCGCGTCTCTTGATATGGAAAGATTCAGTTTTCCGATTCCAATTGTAATAAGAATGTTTTACGGTCTAAACCTCCGTTATATCCCGTTAATTTTCCGTGAGTTCCGACGATCCTGTGACAGGGTAAAACGATTGCGATAGGATTGTCGCGCATTGCCGCGCCTACGGCTCTTGCCGCTTGCGGACTACCGATAAGCTGAGCGAGCGCTCCATAAGTTTCTGTTTGTCCATAAGGTATCGTTGCAAGTCCTTGCCAGACCCGGCGACGAAACGTTGTGCCTTCCGGATTTAAGGGAAGGTCAAATACTTGACGTTTCTTATCGAAGTATTCAAGTAATTGGCGTTTAGCTTGGTCTAGTAGAATTGTAGAACGAAATTCGTCATGGTTCCAAACTTCCGCTATTTGGATTAATTCGTTCGCTTTGAAAGAAGTTAATTCGTCTCTTTCACGTCCAAGAAGCCAGTCGGGGAACTTCTCTTTGGGAGTATGACGACGTCCAAAGAGAAAGGCGACGCGCGTAAGGCTATCGTCTTTCTCTTGTAAGGTTAAGACGCCGATAGGTGTTTGAAGGAACTGAACGCTCACTTTATTTTTCAGATTCTGTTTTGAGAGGTAACTCAAATGATTGCCAGTAGGCTCGGTCTGTGGCGTAGACGTCGTAAGCTTGGTTCATATCAAAATCTTTGGGCAAGACGCCGTATTTGATCATCGCCTTGGTATAGGCTGGATTAGGTTTGATCGTACCAAGCGAGAAGTGTTGGCTTTCATGAAATAGATAGTCTTGCCCGCGTTGAATCGCTTTTAGGATCGTTTGATAATCAGGATCCTCTTTGTTTTCAAAGACAGGCGATCTACTACCGTTCGATTCTTGTCGGAAACAAAGTCCGATTCCTCCTGCTGTTTTTGTCAACGGTGCGAGAAGGATCCGTGATTTTTCCGGATCGGAGAAGTTGTAGAATATTGGCCAGTGTAAGTTTTCCGAAAGATATCTCGGTAAAGGGCTCTTGTCATGCGGATGGCATTCTTCGCAACGACGAATCATTGTTTCCGATAGCGCTTGATTTTCAGGCCAATCAAGATCGTTGCGATATGGTTCGTTCATATAATACCAACCAAGTAGTCCTGTACCGTTAGCGGCATACGTACCCGCGTAGGGCGCGCCTGTTTCTAACCAGAAACGCAATATTTTCAAGTCGTGTTCGGTGAATTTAACGCCATGATGTTCGGCGACGACCATTTGGAAAAGACGGCTTGCTTGACTACCGATTTCATATGGCGCAAAATCGCTTTGCGGTCTGTTTCTATTATCGCCAAGCATGTCTCTACGTGATAGTTCCCAATAGCTTAGAGCATGCGACGGGGTCAACGTGTGAGTAAGGTCGAGACTTGCTTCGCGTGTGTAGGGATTATGACATTCAACGCAGTATTTGTCTAATAGTGGCTGAATATCTCGAATGAAGTCGTAGACGTCGGGAATATCCTCGATAGGCGTAGGGACTACCGGTCTGTTAGCGACGTCGAAAACCTGTTTGTCAAAATCTATACCTGGCGCGTCAGTGCGTTTCTCATGGCAACCGATGCAAGAAGTCGTTTCTCCCGGCATAACTGAAGTGAAACTGTGCATGCGTTTGACGGATCGCCCTTCATGGTCTAGCGCGATAAAGAATACCGATTTGTTAGCAGGGAGCTTCATTGCGCAGGAACCGTCGGGGGTGACCGGAACCGTTCCGAGGATACGTTCAAGCGTGAAAGTACCTCCGATCGATATCATATCCATTCCACCCGAATAATGGATCGGTTCGGGGAGTGTTTCTAATACAAGTAGTTCTTTGATCGATCCTTTGGGAACGTCCTGCATTTGACGGCCGCGGTAGATGTTAGAGAGGACAAGCGTGCCGGTGGTTTCGTCAGTAGCTTGGAGTTCGGCCGGCGTGGGCTCTTTGGTACGCGACACGATCGGACGCGGTTCGAAAAGTTGAAAACCGGCTTCTTTTTCTGCTGGGGAGAGGGAATAAAATGCTTGCGAAGTACCGTCGTCACGGAGTAGTACCAGTTCGGTTGCCCTAGAAGCCATGAATAAATCGTTTGTGAAGGCCCAGGGATCGAAAAAGTCGTTGAACTTCGTGAGGTACTTGAGACCCGTCTTATCGTCAGGCCCGTATTTGGGATCAAGTAACGCGACTCTTCCGCGGTGGTCGGTAATACCGTGCCCCGGAGATACGATCAGAATGACTGAATCGCTGTCCGGAACTGATTTGGCGTCGATATATACGTCGCCGGGTTCTTTATTTCCAAAGAATACTTGTTGACGCGTTCCGTCGGTATTCATCGTCCACAAGTGGTGATAATGGACTTGCGAGCGATCGACGTATTCCCAGCGCGTGTAGAGGATCTGACCATTGGGGAGTACGAAAGGCGTGTTGTCTTGTTCTATATTACAAGAAAGTTGGCGAATATTTTTCCCGTCGGGATCGCAACGATAGATCGTGGCAACCGACGTAAGCCAACATTGGACAAAGCGATTACAACGCGTGGAACAGAAAACGATATCGCCATTCGGGAGGTAGGTTGGTTCAATATTGTCGTAATCTCCGAAAGTTAATTGGCGAAGATTGGTTCCGTCGACGTCGATTTCGTAAAGGTTGTAATGCTCGGTTCCTTCTTTCAAGTAAGAAAATAGTATCTTTTGACCGTCATAGTTGACCATCGGATCGCGGAACGAACCGTGTTTGTCTTCAATGAGTGTTTGCGTTGTTTTGGTATTTAGATCGTATATTCGTAATTCGCTTCCATCATGAGGACGGAAAGGACGATCTTCCGGATCAAATGTGGGATAGTAACCGAAATTGGCGTACCAGTGTGGGTCCTGGCTCGGTTTACGAACTGCAAAAATGATTTTGTCGACGTTGGTAAGTTCTTCATTGCGGACTACGTCTAGTAGTGAAAAAGGTTTGAGCGGTTCAGGAACCGAACGTAAAGCAACATAGTCATAGAAGAACCAAGAACCGTCGTCGAGGGTGATCGAAATGACGTTAGTTCCTTGTTTTAAAGCGCCTTGGGCGAGAGGAATGGCAACATAACTGTTAACGCCAACGTCTTGCCTCGAATTATAGGTAAATGGATCCGGGCGATCGTCGAGTTCCACGGGGAGTCTGATTGCGTCGGAGGGAATACCGTTGGTTGATATAATGATATTCGACGGTTCGGATTTATGGATCCAGGCAATACCAACGATAAGATACATTTGTTGAGAGAGGGAACCCTGATAGTCAAACTCGATATCGTAAGTAAACTTCAAGCCTAGCGCGTGGATATCTCTTGTACTTAAGTGTTGCGGACGCCATTCGTATACTAAGCTTTGTCCGACAACATAACGTAACGCTGTTCCATTGGTTTTTTGATGTTCTTCTTCCCACGGAATGGACGGATAATCTTGAAATTCGGAACTACGCGCGTCTGGATAACCTATTTGAAAGACGACGTCGTCTTCATTGTATGAATTCTTTTCTTGCCCTTGTACGAGCGTTAAGGAAGGGATAAAGAGAAGTACGCTTAGGAGCGTTGATATGTGGAACTGTTTGCCCATAGAATCTCTTTTCTTACTATATAATTAGAACTGAATTAGAGTTATTAAGAATTTATCAAGGACTTGTCCTCTATACTAACGTCTGTATAGAGGACAAGCCTAAAAGGAAGGAATATCAGGCGGGGTCATTTTTCAAAAAAGACGCTATGAACTTGCGCCTTTCCATTGCGTTGCGGGAAGATAATTTCAACGCTTTTCATTGCCCCCACATAATTCTCATGGGATTTCAGATCAACTTCGATCGTACGACGATTACCGTCAAATTTTACAGGAACATTGATGAAGATCTGAGGAAGACGCGGGAAGAGCTTTTCTTTCTCCAGACGATCTTGTTCTCTGTTTTTTGAGCCTTCGGACCATTCAAGGTAATCGACGGAGTCAGCGGGAGAAACGGGCGTTAGGCAGACCGTAATAATGTCGTCGACGTCGGAATTTGAGACTTCGTTAAAGAGAGCGCAATCGATCTTCAACAAAGAAGCGTCTTCCGTTTTCCAGAAAACGTCCGGAGATTTAGCTCTTGCCGAGACGGTGGAACTGAGATTGATCTTCAAAGAATCAACGATTGGATAGCCTTCGTCGGTCGTATTGACGTAACTCCAGTTTTGTCTGTCCGTATTAAAGACCCAGCTGGGAGTGCGCTTACGATCTTGTTGGGCAAGTTCATAAACCGTATTGCGGATCTCTTCAAGCGAACCAACGATGAACGTTGCGCGATAGGTGCGTTTGAGATTCCAATCTAAAATCGTTACTTCGCGCGGCGCAATATAGCCGGTGGCCGTGGATTTAGCGCCGAGGTCTTGACCTTTCGGCTCATCGCCGCCGTGGAAGCCCGAGGAGGCGTAAGTGGAAAACGGTTGATAGATACCGATGCCGTAGTCGTGCTCGTTGACTAATGCCGACCAGTTTTCAGGTGTGTAGTAACCCAACCAGGGCCAACCTTTACCATCGTTTTTGTCTACAAGCACGGTGACAGGTTCGTTTTCAAAAGGTTTATCGCCTAAATAACTTACAAGTTTGTACCACGGGGCGTTGGTATAAAGCGCGGGCGTTTCTTGGCTTCTACCCGGGTATTGAGTTTTATCAGAGCGATTGTTGATAATTGTCGCGTCGAGAATAAATCCATTTTTCGTTAATTGGTAGCGACATTCGAAAAGACATTCAGCCGGAACGCCGGTATGCGGCCAGAGCATAGGACGGGTTTGGAGAAAGATCTCTGTCAGGTCTTTTTGCTCGAATTTTAGTACTTGGGAACGGTATTGGCCATAATCTCCCGATTGGATCGGATTCCAGCCAAGTCCCGCCCAACCTGGCGAGGGTTCTTCGCCGTTAGGACCAATAAATGGAGTAGGCCCGGAGTAGTAAGATAGTTGGATCTGTCTCCCCCAATCGTAACTGTTGATCATATTGCCGGAGTTGTTAGCTTTGTCTTCGACGTAAGTTACCGCGCCGCCAAGAGAGAGGTCGAGACCGACCTTGATTCGATCGTTTTCAAGATACCTCATTGGGGATTGACCATAATCGTAGATCGTATCCCCCGGTAGAACTGCAATTTTCGCGTCGGACGGTTCTTCTGCTAACAGAGAGGAACCAAAAATGACTAACAGCGCTGAAAGAAGTATCGTACTAGTTTTCATTTATCGTCTTAATTTGAGAATAAGAAACTGATTTTTATGAAGTGGACTACATAAATAGATCCCGGCCTAAACTGTCAAGGATCAAGGCCGGGAATAGTGGAAAGCAAGAAAGCTAGGCTCAGTTTTCTAGGAAACGAACATGTGAGACGATCGCTTGACCCTCACGTTTGGGGAAGACTATATCTAGTTGTTGCATGCCGCCGATATAGCCCTGAAGTTCGGTTAGGTCGATACGGATCTTCTTTGTCTTTCCATCGAAAACAATGGGGACTTCCTTAGAAATGCGCTCCAGTTTCGGGTAATCTTTGACACTCGGGTCGGTTTTACGAGCTTCGTCAATACGCTGACGATTTGTTTCGTCGATGAGATCGTAAGGGGAGACCGGATAGAATTGAACAACGATTTTGTCGTTTAATTCTTTGTTCTTTTCCTGCGGAATGAACGCGGCTTCGAGTTCGAGGATCGGAGCGTCGATCGATTTCCAAAAACAACGCGGTGAACGAGCAATCGCTGAATTCTTCGCTGAAAGATTGATTTTCAACGAGTTTTGAATTGGGAAGCCGGAGTCCGTTGCGTTCACGTATACCCAGTTTTGACGATCGGACTTAAAGACCCAGTTGGGACGTTTAGGAATATCTTTTTTAGCCAATTCATAGACTGTTTTGCGTATTTCGTCGACGGAACCTACAATGAAGGTCGCGCGGTAAGTACGCGTGATATTCCAGTCAAGGATCGTTGTCTCAAGAGGCGCTATATATCCGGTAGGGCTGTCTTTCGGACCAAGAGGTTGACCTTTATCGGCGTCGGATCCCGCAAACCCTGCGGTTGTGTAGGTCGAGAACGGTTGATAGACGCCTACGCCGAAGTTGTCGTCGTTGACGAGAGCCGACCAACTTTCCGGCGTGTAGTATTGAGTCCACGGCCAACCTTTTTGATCTCCTTTGCCAACAACTACGGTCGTAGGTTGATTTTCAAAAGGACGATCCCCAAGATAGCTTACAAGTTTATACCAAGGCGCGTTTGTATAGAGCGCCGGCGTTTCTTGATGGCAACCCGAGTATTGAGTTTTATCAGAACGGTTATTGATTATAGTCGCGTCGAGCGTGAAACCATTGTCGATAAGGGTATACTTACATTCGAAAATACATTCAGCGGGTACGCCGCTATGAGGCCAGAGTTGAGGACGTGTACGAAGGACGATAGTCGAGTCGTTCGGTTTTTCGAACGACAAGACTTGGGAACGAAAACCGCCGCAATCACCAGATTGGATCGGGTTCCAACCTAGACCCGCCCAAGAGTCGGAAGGTTTTTCACCGTTGGGACCGATGAACGGACGAGGGCCGGAGTAGTACGACAACTGGATCTGACGTCCCCAGTCGAAACTGTTGATCATATTACCCGAGTTGTTTGCCTTATCTTCAAGATAGGTTACAGCTCCTCCAAGCATCATATTGAGTCCAAGTTTTACTCGATCGTTTTCGAGATAACGAATAGACTCTTCACCGTAATCAAAGACCGTGTCGCCGGGAACGTTGACGACTTTTTCTTTTTGCGGTTCAAGCGCTTGAGTGGAACTGGATTGAAGTAGCGGTAACGCCGCGAGAAGTAATGCAAATAATTTGTATTTCATAGCTCCAAAATCTTTCATGAACGACGTTATTTTTTAGGAGAAGTACAACGGTCGACCAAATAGACGATGGACATATAGGGAACGCCGCTGTTGGTCGAAAGCCCAACTTCACAAGTACGACTATTGGAGTAACCCGCTATAACTCCATGTTCTTGGATCTGAGGTTCTAGTTTACGAAGGGCAAATGCGTTAACTTCCGGCGCCATGAAGCCTTTATCACCGGCAAAACCGCAACAACCAACTTCTTCCGGTACGAGAACGTTCTTGGAACAACGCTTGGCAAGATCGATAAGCGTTTGCCCAAGTTTCATTTTACGCATCGTACAAGTAATGTGAACGGCAATCGGTTCGTCGAGTTGATGGAAATCAAGACGGTCGACAAGGAATGTCTCAATGAACTCGGCGGGTTCGTAGAGCTTCATGCTCGCAATTTTTTCTCGCATACGGTGTAAGCAGGGAGATTGATCGCAGAGGACGGGATACTGTCCTTCGTTTGACGCTTTCCAAAGCGCCTCTTCGAGTTCTTTCGTCTTTCTATCGGCGATATCAGGCATGCCCTTACTTTCCCAGATCGTGCCGCAGCAAAGGTTTTCGTACTGCGGCGGGAAGATGACGGTAAAGCCGGCTTTTTCAAGTAATTTTACCGTTGTTTCAACTAACGGCTGTTCGTTGAATGAAGCGCCCATCGTTTGGTTGATACAACTCGGGAAGTAAACGACCTTATTAACGTTGTTGTTTGGCGTTGACTTAACGTCTTCTTGCCAGAATTCTGCGTTAGGAAGTCTATTCTTCCTGATCTTAAACGGCTTAGGAAGCGAAGGCGTCCAAAGAGGCAGACCGAATTGATGAAGGAGTTTACCCGTGAAACGTGTACCGCCATTTCCTAATACGGTTTTGCCGAATCTAGCAAGACCTAAGACGGGACGTAGGCCGGATTTGATGGTCGATAGTTTTTCTGCGGACAGATCGCCTAATTTCCACTTCAAACTTCCTTGCGGAGCGTTTTTGGCGCGTAAAACGTGCGTAAGTTCGCCAACGTTGATTCCCATTGGGCAGGACGTCGAACAAAGACCGTCGCCCGCGCAAGTGGCTTCTCCAGGCTTTTTGTAGGCTTTTTTAAGTTCGTCAAGTCGAGCGGGATCGGAACCGTCTTTTTCCAAACGCGAGATCTCGCGTTGAATGATTACGCGTTGACGCGACGACAGAGAATAACCGCACGTCAAGCAATTAGGTTCGCAGAAACCGCATTCGATACATTTGTCAACGAGCGGGTTTGTGGGCGTAAGAGGCTTGAAGTCCTTGATGTAACATTCCGGATCGTCGTTAAAAATAACGCCGGGGTTCAAGATGTTGTTCGGATCGAAGAGCTCTTTGAGCGCTTTCATTACCGCATAGGCCTTAGAACCCCATTCACGTTCGACAAATGGAGCCATATTACGACCGGTGCCGTGTTCCGCTTTAAGAGAACCGTGATACTTGTCTACTACAAGTTCGACAACGTCAAGCATCATGCCCTTATAACGATCGACTTCTTTTTGAGAGTCAAAACGTTGGTTCAAAACAAAGTGGAAATTACCTTCAAGAGCGTGACCATAAATAACGCCGTCTTTATATTCGTACTTATCAATGATCTTTTGTAGTTCGACTGTAGCCTCGGGTAAAACTTCCAACGGGAAGGCGACGTCTTCGATCAAGCAGGTCGTGCCGAGATCGCGCATACCGCCAACTTTGGGGAACGCGCCGGAACGCATTGCCCACCACGCGCCGTAGATTTGCGGATCTTCCGTAAACTCGACGGGGAATAGAAGCGGAAAGTCGGCTAACGCCGATTTGATCTCCGCGATCTGGTTTTCTAGTTCTTCACTTGTATCCGCTTTGGTTTCAAGTAAGACGGAAGCAACGTCGGGACCTAGGTCTTTGATAAAATCAGGAACGCCCGGAGAGCTCTCAACCGACCGCAAGGCTTTACGGTCTAAGATCTCTGCGCTAACGACTGGCGCTTTTTTCAAGATCTGAACCGCGCAACACGCCTCTTTAAGAGTGTTGGCGTAGATCATCGTGCTTGCGCAACGCGCGGGGATCTTTTCTGTGTTCATGGTGGCTTCGGACAAGAAGGCAAGGATGCCTTCCGAACCAACAAGAAGTCGAGAAATGATGGTAAAAGGATCGTCGTAAACAAGTAGTGGACGTAGGTTTAATCCCGTAACGTTCTTGATGCGGTACTTTTGTTCGATGAGCGCGGATAATTCTGCGTCGGCTCGAACAGAATCTTTGATTTCAAGAAGACGTTTAATAAATTCGGGTTTCTTTTTGGAAAATTCTTCACGGGATTGAGGATCGCTGACGTCTAGGATCGTTCCGTCAGCGAAGATCATGCGTGCGGATTCCATTACGCGTTCGCTGTTGGCGTGTGTTCCACAGTTCATACCTGAGGCGTTATTAGCGATGATACCGCCAACGCGCGCCGCGTTGATAGAAGCGGGGTCAGGCGGGAATTTACGACCGTATTTCGCCAAGATCTGATTAACGCGACCGCCAAGAATACCTGGCTGTAACGAGATCTTAGCGCCATTTTCGAGTACTTTGTAGTTTTCCCAGTATTGACCGGCTACGATGAGAACTGACTTGGTAGAGGCTTGGCCCGAGAGACTCGTTCCGCTTGCTCTAAAAGTTACTGGTACGCCAAGTTCGTTGGCAATCTTAAGGAGTTGTGACGTTTCTTCTTCGTTTTTCGGGAAGACTACCATTTGAGGTAGTTGACGATAAAAACTGGCGTCTGTTCCCCAAGCAAGCGTTTTCAGTGCGTCTGTAAACAAGCGCTGTTGCGGAATGAAACTCGATATCTTTTGGTAAAACTCGGCTGTTTTGGAATCGCGGAATTTCATTTTAGTTGTTGTTATGAAGAAGTAGAGATAATGTGGATCGACTTAACTATTGAGGAAAGACGATTCTATGAAAAAAGCGACGTAATACGTACGCCGCTTTTCCGTTTATGTGTAGGAACGATCTTACCGTTTTTTACACGAAACGACGCCTTCGATTTCAACGAGTAGATCGTCGCGACAGACGTCGGCAAATGTATAGACCAACGGTACGCCTGCCAATCGGCGTTCACATACTTCACGTACAGAATCGTAGTACTCAGGCCGTTTTACATAGACGCGCGCGAAGATCAAATCGGAAAGATCCGATTCAAAATCTGCGATTCCGTGTTTTTTGAGATTATCGCCGGAGATCAAGGCGGCGATATTGTCAAGCGTTTGGATGGCTTGAGCGGCGGGATCGCCGATATGAACAGTCTTCTGGTCCACGATACTTGCCGTACCGGAAACATAAACTGAACAGCGATCGTTAAAGTTGACAGCACACGCACGAGAGAATTTCGGACTTTTAGGACTATAAAATTCTGCGTAATCGAACGCGGGCGTTTGATTGGGATTTTCAAGTGGAACAACGATAACGTCGTTACGATCGGTTTTCAGCGCTTGGCAACTCATAGCAACGTCGACGTCGTCTGCGCCAATTCCCGTACTCGCCGGGTAGATTGTTCCAAGCTGAACGTTTTGAGGGAGAAGGGGACCTATAAAACGCGTGCCGTAGAAGAAATCGGAACGGGCGCGGTTAAGTTCCTTATAACGCTGCGTGTCGCCTTCTTCAAGAACGATATGCCCCTGGTAAAGCCATGTTCTAAAGACTTGCGGGAAAAGAAAACCGTTAGCTTCCACTTCTGCGCGCATTTTAGAGAACGCGTCGAAAGAACGAGCGTATGCGCCGACCGGTTCTTCGCCGGGCACGAAACCGCCAAAGAAACCGATCTCTACGTTGGAATACTCGACGATCGTAGCGTGTTCTCCTTGATTGTATACGCTGACCGGGAGCGAATTGTCTTCATTACTCGAAGAGTTAATTGCAATTGCTTCAATTACAATGGAATAATTGGCTTCACAAGGTTTTTGCGCAATAAATGTTGTCGCCGGAATTAAGAAATCGCCGAACTTTTCGTTCATTATCGCGCGAACAAGTTGCTTGTCGCCAACCTCGCGGAGGAATACGTTTAGCGTGACGAGCGAACAGGCGTCAACTTCATCCATGGCCGCTTCAAGATTGTCAAAAGCGGAGAAGATTTGCATACGAGCGTTCTCGCCTTCGGTGGGAACAGCGTACCCGTAGAAATAATCGACTCCATTCTTATCGACCAACGAATACGCGCAACCGTCGACTTGTCCGCGACATAGTGTTTGACGTTCTTTGCGTTCTTGAAGCATTATTTAGTAAACTCCTAACTGGGAACGAACGCTAGGCAATGCCTAGTTCTGTTCGCTTTGACAATGATGAGTTATTTACCCCTGTATTCTATCTCAAGAACGAGGGTTTTTCAAATAATATTTTATGTGCCCTGAGATTTTATGGGGTTTTATTTTTAAATAATCGTAACAATCTGTATTGAAAAAATGCTAATGAAAGTTTCCGGGGAGTTTTAGGAACGTTTTCTTCATCGAGAAGATCTTGTAAGCGGAGAGGTCGGTGGTGTTTTCAATATCTGAATGTTAGCTTGACGCCGTTGATCTTGTTGGATTCGAGGGGGGATAGCAAAGGGGATGCGCGTTATAAAAAAAGGTCTCTCAAACGAGAGACCTTTCCGTGAACTATACAGCCAATAAGGCGATCGGATGCAACGAACCAATATCAACGTTTCGAGAATTGGGTCGCGCGACGAGCTTTGCGGAGACCGTACTTTTTACGTTCGACTTCACGAGCGTCACGAGTGAGCAAGCTCTTTTCACGAAGAGCGGCTTCGCATTCGGGATCGTATTCCTTCAAAGCGCGAGCGATACCGAGTTTACAAGCGTCGGCTTGACCGGTGGTGCCGCCACCGCTGACCGTAATGACGACGTCGACGGTTTCGCGTTTTTCAGTAGCGAGAAGAGGAGCCAAGACCGCGTTGCGGAGTTGGATAGAACGGAAGAATTCTTCGAATTCGCGATTGTTAACGCTGATACGGCCTTGACCGGCGCGAACGCGAACGCGCGCGACAGCAGTCTTACGACGACCGGTACCGAGTTTGTCGTTTTTACCGTTACCTTCAATAACGTAATTACCACGCTTAATCATTTTATAATCCTTATATCGACCGCGTGATCGCGGTTCTCTGTTCGTGGCGTCGCGGAATCAGATATAGCGAAATTTATTGTGCTAACTGAGATACGCGACGGATAACACGAAAGCGTATTGTTCCTAAATCACTTTTTGCCAAGTTCGAGAACTTCCGGTTGTTGCGCTTGGTGCGGATGTTCAGCGGAAGTGTACAACTTGAGCTTGCTCAGCATTTTGGAAGCAAGCTTGTTTTTCGGAAGCATACGACGAACAGCTTCACGAAGGATCATTTCGGGGTGTTTAGCCATACGTTCAGCGGCGGATTCGCTACGGAGGCGGGTATAACCGGTGGTCCAAGTATAGCGCTTGTTGTCCCATTTACGGCCGGTGAAGACGACCTTATCGACGTTGGTGACGATAACGAAATCGCCGGTGTCAACGTTGGGGGTGTAAGTGGGGCGGTGTTTGCCCATGAGAACCATGGCGATATCGCTAGCAAGACGACCAACAACTTTGTCCGTCGCGTCAACGACGTACCATTTTTGTTCGACTTCGCCGGGCTTGGCCATAAACGTTTTGTGCGTTAATGTCATCGATTTTTCCATCGCGGCAACCTTTTACATTAATAAAATTTGTACAACTTACTTCCGTCGAGAATCAAACTATCCTCGACATATCCTTGAAGAAACTTCGGTCTCTTTCGTTCACGCAAGATCCAAAATGCTTCTCACAAAAAGAACCTGCGAAAACGAATACGACAAAAACGCAATCAAAGAGAGAACTCTTAACACAAAACAAATGAAGCGCAAAAGTTTTGCGATTATTAGAACGGCCAAAATATACCGTCTCGGCGAATTGTCGTCTTGAAAAGCCGTCATATTGAACGACCTCGAGTCGCTTACGCGAGTCGACCAAGGAGATGAGAGACGAACTCTCGACGCTCCCAGTTCAAGGTTTGGAGAACATTTTAGCCACTTTCTCGATCTTTTCAAGGGGATTTTTGTTTTTTACCCCTTAATTTGTAGTAAGAGCGTTTCTGTTAGAGCTACAGAGATTCTAGTATTATTAGAAAATGGAGACCGCGATCAGTGTTTGGTATTTGGGGCGACTTGATTATGAGCTTCCTCGCGTAAGCGATTAGCCGACTCTTTGATCTCGTCCCCTGATATGGTTCTTTTAGGGGTTAAAACAACATGACATTGTTGTTCGTCGCGAATTTCACCGGGCACAAAATTCTCCGAGAAGAAGTCAAAACCGGGGTAAAGATACCAAGGGGTTCCCGCTTTATAATATTTCTCTTCCATTTCGAACCCCTCTTTACAGCAACGGATCTTGTAAGTCCCGGAATAGACGAAATTCTGAGAGATCGGCGTTCGACCGATTTCTTTGTCATTAAGATAGACTAGGGCTCCGGAGGGTTCTGAGGTGATAGTTAAACGACGTTTTACTGCGTTACATCCAAGAAATGAGGAAATAAACATTGACGCTACGACCGTAGAAACAACAACGCGACTCAGTCGTTGACGGCGTCTCGCTTGATATTCGTTTCTATGAAGGGTCTGGGTTTTCACGTGAAAGCTTCCTAGGGAAAAGGGCATTATAACGCAGTAGAATTTAGCGTTTTCCGAAGAATAACATTTTTTCTCATATCGCGCCAGAGGATTTTCGTTAAAAATATCCGTGATTTATAGGGCGTCTTAAGATTTCTGTTGAAACTTTAGAGATATTTTTCAAAAAAAATTATTTTTTTGTGAAAGATAATGTTAATAAATGCGTACTATAAATTACAAGACGAGACGCTTGGTGAGTCAGCTGGCTCTTAAACAGTCTCGTCCCCCTGCCTGGGAACGTTTTTATTCGTTTGCGTAATTCCCCCCATTTCGCAATATGTCGGATAAAAGGCTGATTTATTAAGTATTTCAGCGTTGTTAATAGTTGGAGATTTTGAAAAAACGTCATTTTTCCGTGAAATATGTGAAAATTGCTCTTTTTTCATAAGCCGTTTCCTATGTATACTACCACCGGCGCGGTTTGACGTCGCACGGAGTCTCTCTGGATAGAGCGTTGCGTTTCTTTCAGAGAGAACTTGGTCGACGCGTAGCCCCAGCCCCTCGCAGGTTTAATGATGAAAGCTGTTGTTAAATCGTTTGACTCCGTTTCATTTTTGGCTGAACTTACCGATGAAGAACTCATTCGGGAATACAGAAAAACTAATGATAATCGTTGTTTTGAGGAGTTGGTAAATCGTTATCGTCCAAGTTTGACGCGTTTTTTGAAAACGCGTTACAACCTTCGACTCGATCAAGTGGAAGACGCTGTTCAAGCTACGTTTGCTCGCGTTTGGCAAAAGATCGATCAATACGATCTAAGTAGAACGTTACGTCCGTGGATCTTTCGTATCGCCACGACGCAGACTATTGATATGTTGCGTGAAGCGAAGCGTAGAAGTTCCGTGGTTTCTCTCGACGCTCCGATATCGTCGGATGACGATAGAACTAGTTGGGCAACTGAGATCGTTGGACGTAATTCCGAGCCGTCGGCGGAACTTGATCGTTTGGATACGGTTTTAGAAGTTCGTAGCGCGTTAGCAAGATTACCGCAAGCCTTCCGACAGGTTTTGGAATTGGTCTTCTTTCAAGGATGGACCCGTCAAAGCGTTGCCGAAGCGTTGAACCTTACGGTTTCGACCGTCTCTCGACGTGTCACGCGAGCTTTGGAACAGTTAAAGTTTCAATTACTCCACGGACAATCCGGATTACGTAGCGAGCGTGTTTTACTTCTCGTTCAAGGCTTGGAGAATTGTTGAGCTTACTAGCGCGTTGTTCAAACCGCCTGTTGGTGTTTGTTGATAGAAAGTCTAGCGAGACTTTTTGTACGAACGTTATGGCATATCTTTATGGGGTAGTAAAGATCGACGCCGGATGAACGGCGTTGGAGCAACAGCGTGGAAAATTTCGAACGTAATGTCTTGATCGACTATTTGCTTGGTCGTTTGAGCCCGTCTCAGGTGGAGGCCGTTGAACAACGCGCGCTCGTCGATCCTGATCTGGCTCAAACGCTTGAGACATTGCGTGAGGAAATTGATTTTATTGACGGCGCGCGACGTTCTCACATCAAACCGCGTCGTTTTTTCTCATCGCTATTCAGAGGAAAAGATTCCTCGTTGGAGCGCATAGAAGATTCTTGGAATGACGTCGACGATGAGGCTGACCGCGAAGTCGAAGAGGATTCCCGGAAAAGCCTTGGCGCTGATGACGCTAGTAAATCTTCTCGGAGAACAAAGCGTTTCGAATTTATTCCCAAGCGTGTTGAAGCTCCCCGGCGTTTTGATAATTCCGGGTTCGTTTTTAAACATGCCTCTACGTCTGCAGCTGATAAAAATCGTCGTTCCGGGGTCTCGGGGACTTGGTTCTCACGTTTTCGTGAACCTTTGCGAATAACGCCTTCTTTTACTGATTTTGAATTTTTCTCCACAATAATTGCCGGAGTTCCGCGTTATGCTTTACCTGAACGCGTTGCTTCGAAAAACTGCGTAGACGTAAACGTAATTTGTTCTGAACGTCCCAATTTCCCAACGGCGTGTCTTTCTGAATTTGTCGACTGGAACGGTGATTTTAAAAAACGATTGTTCTCTGTTGACGGTTCTACTCGTTTCGCGTCAGAATGGAGATTGGTTCAGAATCCCGGTAGCGCGTTTGTGGCAGACCTTGTTCAATCGAACGAGGATTGGCGTTCTACTCAAATATCTGTTCGAACTGCCTACTGTCCGGATATTAGTTCCGGGTATGCGCCTATTGTCTCAGAGTGGGTCTCTCTTGCGAATTCGTACGAACATAGAAGAACAACTTCTTCTTTCTTTCCTTCTAAGGGAAAGAATGCGTTGGCATATGGTCAGGAATTGTTCGTAGGGAGAGACGAAAATGTAGATGAAGAGACGGCGACTGAATCTTTGGTAAGGGCGAGTTCTGACGGACTTGGAGAAGAGTTTGTCGTCGACGCTGCGCAAGGATCTGGCCAACAAAAAGAAAACGTTCCCGAGGCGATTGCCCTACAACAAGAAACGGCTGCGCTTTCTATTTCGGAAGAAGAGGGAACGGTTGCGCATATTTCTGTTGTTGATACCGCCGATGAAGCGACTTCAGAACAGACCGAGACTCCTGAACCTGCGTCATTGGAACTTTGGGACGAACAAGTTGACAGTTCGGCTTCAGATGAATCGGTTGACGTGACGACTATATCCGCTCGTCAGGAACGTGATGCTTCGTTTAACACCGTTGATGTTATCGTGGAGTCCGGCTGTGACGACGAGCTTAAGACTTCCGAACATGTTCCAAGTAGTTCGGAAGAAATTACGCAAACGATGGAGAGCGGCGTTTCTTACGAGGACGCTGTTTATGATTCGGTTGGCGATGAGGCGGAAAAGACTGTGGAAGTTGCCACTTCTGTGGCGGACTTGGCCGTCGCGCCGACTCTTGCGGACTTTACGCAGGCGTTTGATACGACTACTCCTAGCGCTTCTACCGAAACAAGGTCGGAGAATCGACGTACGGTTACGGAAGTTGCCGTATCGCGTTCGCTCTCCGTTGAGTCCGACGCCGCCGATCTTGACGTCGGTCCTTCTTTGAGCGCAGAGGAACGGTTTTTATCAGAATTACTCGGACGAGATCCAACGCCTCTGGAACTCGAGGAATATTACTGGGAAGAGGTCGATGAAACGCAAGAATCTCAAAGTTCCGGAATCGTTTCAAAGTCTCTTAATGGACTTTTCATGGCGATCACCGCGCCGCCGGTGTGGGTAGGACGTTGTACGATCGGAGTATTCAAGGCCTGTTTCCCGTATGGACTTTCCGCTGTTGAGGATAGAAAGTCGACTAATAGGCGTACCGAGTCGAAGAGTCGCGTATCCGATATGATGATCTCGACTGTCGCAGGCGTGCTTATTGCCGTATGCTTTGTTTTTCCAGGACTTCGGTATGTTGTTCAGGAACTATTCACTATTGTTGTACAGAGTAAAGTTAGGAAAATCAGTGAAAACGTTTCATTGAATCCTGAGGAGAGTTATTTAGAGGAAACTATTCTTCCGGTAATCTCTGAGCATATACTTTATCCTCATTATATTCCGGAAGAACAGGAACCCGACGTTGGGAATATTCCCGAATAGAATAAATTGAGAAAGCTCCTGTCTGATGATGGGAGCTTTCTTTGTATGAGAGCGTAGGTCATGAACCTAATAGCCGTCTGTGGATTGGGCGGTCTCTTGACGTTTATACTTAAAGAAGTATTATTGAGGCTGGTTTATTTGGTTTGTAGCGGCGGTCGGGTTGGGAGAAATTCGACCCTACGCTATTGCGTTTTAACGACTATTATGCATTTTGAACAACGCGATGCCGAAAATTTTGATAACTTCGGGCCCGACGCGGCAGTATCTCGATCCGATCCGCTATTTGACGAACGCGTCAAGCGGACGTATGGGAGCGGCGTTAGCGCAAGCCGCTCTTGAAGCAGGGTATGAGGTCGTGGTGATCAGTGGACCTGTTGAGGTTGAATACCCAAAAGAAGCGGAAGTTGTTCATGTTGTGTCCACGGAAGAAATGCACGTGGCTGCAATGCAACGCTATGCTGAATGCGAGGGCGCTATCGGAGCCGCTGCGCCGTGTGATTATAGACCGTTTGCCGTGATGCAAGACAAGATGTCGAAAGAAGACTTTACGCGTCTTCCTGAGAACAATGGGGAACTGCTTTTAAAACTTCGCGAGACGCCCGACGTTATGGCGGCGTTAGGGGCGATGAAACGTGAAAAGATCGGCGATCGACGCGGACAATGGTTGGTTGCGTTTGCGTTGGAAACCTCGGATCATCATGTTAAGGCTTTACAGAAGCTTCAAAGAAAACGTTGCGATTTGATCGTCGTCAACGATCCGACTGCGATCAATGGAACCACGACGAACGTAGAGATCCTTGACTCTAACGGTGATTCTTGCGCTAAGGTTTCAGGTAACAAGATAGACGTTGCTCGTCGACTTATCACTGAAATACAGCGTGCTGTTGGAAGTGAAGTTTGAGCTGAGCGTTCTTCTGTCGATATAAAGATTTTCTAGGATGAATGATCCTGCCATTGGGATAGGATTAAATACATTGCGTTAGGAAGAATAATAATGAGCGAGTGTAACCACGATTGTAGTTCGTGTAGTAGTCATTGCGGGCAACGAAACGCCGATCCCCAATCCTTTATTGCAGCTCCCCATGCAAAGAGTTCGATCAAGAACGTTATCGGCGTCGTGAGTGGTAAGGGCGGCGTAGGTAAATCTTTGGTTTCGGCTCTTTTAGCCTGCGCGACCCGTCGTCGCGGATTGGAGGCTGCTATCCTTGACGCCGATATCACCGGTCCGTCTATTCCTAAGGCTTTTGGGTTGACAGAGCGTATTGGCGGTACGGAAGAAGGCGTCGTTCCCGCTAAAACAAAAACGGGTATTACCGTTACTTCTATCAATCTTTTGATGGAAGATCCCGCTTCGCCCGTCATCTGGCGCGGACCCGTTATTGCTAGCGCCGTTAAGCAGTTTTGGACTGACGTTATGTGGGGAGACGTCGACTATATGTATGTCGATATGCCTCCCGGGACGGGTGATGTTCCGCTTACCGTCTTCCAAACGATTCCAATCAAGGGGATCGTGGTTGTCGCTACGCCCCAAGACCTTGTTTCGTTGATCGTGGAAAAGGCTATTAAGATGGCGGAAATGATGAACATCCCCGTCTTGGCGATCGTTGAAAACATGTCTTACTATGAATGTCCCGATTGCGGAAAGCGACATTCCATTTTTGGTGAGAGTAAGATCGAGGAAGTGGCTCAGAAGTATGGAATCGAAAAAGTATTCCGACTTCCCATTGATCCCTCGTTGGCGGCCTCTTGTGATAAGGGGGATGTGGAGAGCCTTCAAACTAGCGGTATTGAAGAGGCGTTTGATTACATCTCTCAACGGTTCAGTGTTTGAGAGGGGATCTGATATCTCTGTTTTGGCATAGTGAAAACGCGAACGATCGATTATAGGTCGTTCGCGTTCTTTTGTAAAAAGGGGATGAAGTTACTTCGTTTCGCTTTCCGCCTTTTTTCTGTTTTCAAGATAGGCTTCCAAGTACTGAGTTGAACAGGCGACTAATTCGCCGCAAGGACGTTTACGGTAGTAATCGCTAGTACGTTTGTCAGGCGTTGGAGTGGATTGAGCTTCCGTCAAACCGAGGAGATCGCGACAAACGATCGAACCGTTTTCATCGCGGAATTGCTTGGCAAGATCTTGTAGGTCTTTGTATTGCGCCGCTTTGCCCGCCGTGTCTTTCGGATCGCTGATTCCATGAATCGCAGCGAGAACGAGAAATGCGCCGCTGACGGTACCGCATACTTCGCGAAGTCTTCCCATGCCGCCGCCAAACGAAGAGGATAGTTTTGCGGTAAATTCGGGCGTCAGACCGGTTTCTTCGGTAAAGGCAAGCGCGACTGCTTGGGCGCAGTTATAGCCTTGTTCAAAATATTCCTTAGCTTTAAGCGCTCGTGGAGAAAACGTCGCTTTCTTTTCTTCTTCGCTCATAATATCATTCCTTTACGTTTGGGGTTAGAGGAACCTGATCAATAACAGGCAACGTTTCATCTTGTTGGGAAACAGTAGGAGATTCGACTTTCACATTTTCTTCTTTACCGGAAGACGTTTTATCTGTGAAAATGAAAAAGACTGCTCCTGCAATGCACAACGCCGCCCAGAGATAGTTTATACCAACTTTTTGTTTAGCAAATAGTACCGCAAAAGGTACGAAAACAGAGAGAGATATCGCCTCTTGAAGAATCTTTAATTGCGATAACGACGCTACTTCTGAACCGATCCGATTTGCCGGTACTTGGATCATGTATTCAAAAAATGCAATTCCCCAACTTACTAGCGCGGCAATGAACCAACTCTTACCTCTCAGTGTCGACAAATGGCCGTACCAAGCAAATGTCATAAAAGCGTTGGAACATATTAGTAATAGGATCGTGAGGAATATTTTCATCGCTTAATATCCTGTTAGTTTTTATATTTCAATAGTATGGAGAGGATTTCTCTCTTACGGACGTTTAAGGCAGAATTTATTTAGAGGACATCTTTCGCATTGTGGACGTCGGGCTATGCAATATTCACGTCCTAAGAATATCAGTCTATGACTAGCGTCGATCCATTCTTCACGCGGAAAAAGAGCGTTTAGATCGAGTTCGACTTTTTCCGGCGTAGTCTCGTCGGATAGACCTATTTTTCTACTCAGACGTAAAACATGTGTGTCGACGACGAAACCTGAGGCTATGCCAAAAGCGTTGCCTAATACGCAATTAGCAGTTTTTCTTCCTACACCCGGGAGTTTGACAAGTTTTTCAAAGCTATCCGGTAGATCGCCGTTGTATTGCTCTACAAGCATTTTCGCCGCTTTGGAAATATTTCGAGCCTTGGAGTGGAAGAAACCGCAGCTCTTGATGCTTTCGCCGATTTCTTCAACCGTGGCGTCAGCGAAAGCTTGAGCGTTTGGAAAACGACGAAATAGTTCCGGGGTTACGGCGTTTACTCGCTTATCCGTACATTGAGCGGATAAAATCGTTGCGATGAGTAACTCAAAGGGGGAACGATGTATCAATGCGCAAGCCGGTTCCGGATATGTTTTTTTAAGAGCTTCTTGGGTCTGCTTGACTAACTTCTTTTTTGCTGCTAAGGACAACCTCTTAACAGTAAGCGTCGAGCCCTTGGATTCAGACTTATCAGGTAATTTTTGAAGACGAGACATATTATATTATAATTATTGACGCCTATCGAACGACAAGCGTACGACAGGCGTTGAGAATGTGAGAATATAAAGTCTATTATTTAACGGACTTGTTTTTTTGTGGCGTAGGCGCGGATTCCGACTTTTGGTCGACTTCGTCTGCTTTGGGCGCCGGAGCTGATTCTTTAATTGCTTTGGGGGCAAATCTAAACGATTCTACGATCTCGTTACCCGAATCATCGTAACGCTCAAGGAATTCCGCTCGGATCTCAAACATGATAGTCGCTTGATTTCCTTCTTGGTCTGTGAGCAAGAAGTAGACCCAACGGAAGGGCAGACCTTCAAAAGAACCGTCGGCGACTACATAGTATATCGACAAGCCGTCTTCATTTTCGGAAGATTCGGCTTGTTTGAATTCAGCAAAACGTTCACCTAATCCCTTTTGGATCTCGTCTTTATAAGCGTCCAAGGTCGGTTGTGTCGAAAGATCGATTCGTCCGTTGGAGAGAATATTGCATTGCGCTATCGATTCGCCGTTATCAACATAACACAAGGCGGTAACTTTGGCAGAGTCTTCGATCATTTTCCAACGACGCGAGTGTTGGAATTTCCAAGGTCCGACTTGTCCGTTGTAATAGAGTCGTAAAGCTTCCGGTTTGGGTTGCCCTTTAAATTTGGCTATTACATCGTCGGTTAGTTTTTCCGGGACTTCTAAGCTTGCAACGGTGATCTTTAATGTAGCGTTGCATTCTAAGCCGGGCGCGGCGACGCTTTCAGAACGATGCTCGGAGATTTTCAAACCTAACCAAGTGATCTCTTTGGACGTCAGATCGAATTGGAATTTTCCGTTAAGATCGAGCGCAACGCTAGCTCCTTCGGAGGCGCCTTCTAACGTACTTGGAAGATCGACTCCTTGGGCGTCTTTTCCACCCTGTTGGTAAAGTTCAACTTCGGCGAAGTTATCGACGATCGAGGTTAACGTCAAGTAGACGGTGTTGTGTTCGATCGCCTCGAGCCCAAACAACGCGCAAAGAACGTTGTTCGAGACTTGCCACGATTCGCCGAGTTTGACCTGTCGGTTAGGAAGAAGGCGATCGAGAATAGTCGTGTTGCAAGGAGCTTCGCTTAGAAGCGCGTATTGTTCCGACTTCATTGGCCCGTTAGGACAATAGATCGAGGTTTTCTTACCGTCAAAAGACGAGACAATATTTTTTCGAGAACTATCAAGAAGAGGACGAGTCAAGCTAGAACCGAATTTGCGCTTCATTCCGGCTTGTTCGTATTCCCTTATCGTGCGGACTGCGCCGGTGGGAGAATAGACCTCGTAACGTTCCTCATATTTAAAACCCGCGACGAATTCGATTCCGGCGCGTTCATATTGTCCGGATTGATTCGTTTGGAGAACGTCGCCGGAACCTTCTAACGAAACTTCGACAATATCAGTTGAACCGTTTTTGTGCCCGGATATCAAGGCGCATGATTCTTGCGTGGGAGGCGTAGGTTGTTGAGCGGCTTGCGGAACTCTTTGAGTAGGCGCAAGAGGTTTACTTGAAGCTGCGGGGGTATTTGCGTCCGTGTTGTTTTTACCTTTGTTACCGAGTTGTAACAAGGGTTTGCGTTCGTTTGATTCACTACGCTGAGCCGCATTTTTGAGCGTTGAGCCAATACGCGAATTGACCGCGCCTCGCCCATTGGCGTTGTTTTGACCAAAGGCGGTCGGCATAGATAACGAAGTGGCGACGATTCCTAATAACGCTATATTATAAAGGTTCTTCATACGACGTTTTACCGCTTTGACGGCGGTCGTAACATGTTGAACTGGTTCTTCTTGTAAATAAGCGAAACGATTTTTCATAGGTTTTCCCTGGGCTAGTTCCATATTTTTCGTTTGATTTGAAACGCGCGATCGGAGATTCAGTTCTCAAAAACGAAAAAGTTGTGCATGGAATATCGTTTTACAACAATACCTCTAAACGATATTCTTTAATGAATTTTGAATCAAGATTAAAAATAATTGACAACGATGAGAGTAGTGTTGCCAATTTTGAAAGAAATGAAAAGTTCTTTTGAAATAAAATATGACTAACAGTGAAAGGCTTTCGACTGTTAGTCATGCTTTGGGTGACGAAAAAAGGTTCTTTTATTGAACGACCCTCAATCTTGTGGGCTGTCGGGTAATTGAGGAAGGTTGAAAAGAGTCACGGCGTTTTGTTGTGTTTGTTGGACGATTTCCGTGGTGGAGACGTCACGTAGCTCAGCTAACCGACGTGCGACAAAGGCCGTCGTTAGCGGTTCGTTACGTTCTAATTTACCGCGAAGAGGATGAGGGGTAAGGAAAGGACAATCGGTTTCAAGTAATAGCCGATCGTTTGGAACTTGCTTGGCGACTTCCCATAATTTGGCGAATTTTTTGCTTGTATAGGTAACAAATCCGCCAAAGCCAAGATAAAATCCCATGTCGACAAGTTCCAAGGCTTGGTCTAGCGTACCGCTGAACGAATGGATAACTCCCATCTTGTCTATTTTAGAAACTTGTTTTTCTGCGTAGAATTCGCGGAGGAGGCGCATCAAGTCTTCGTTGGCCTCGCGTGAATGTACTATGACGGGGAGGTGAACGCGCGTTCCGAGTTCTAGCGTCTTTATAAAGAAATTGCTTTGAAGTTCAAAAGGCGCGTCGTCCCAGTAGCGATCGAGCCCTGTTTCGCCCAAGGCGACGACTTGCCCTTTGGCGCCGTTATTTTCAGAAATAGTATTTGGAGCATTTTCAAATACAAGTTGTTCGTATTGTTCCCATTCTCCGGGTTGGATCATTGCCGTATGGTTGGGATGGAAGCCGATCGCCGCGAAGATAAAATTATAACGTCGAGATAGTTCGATCGCTTCAATAGATGAAGCTAGATCGACGCCGGGACAAATTATACCGGAGATAAATGGCTTTAACACTGGATCGTCGACTTGGCGACCCTTGATAGCAGGGAAGCGACCTTGACGACTACGAGCCAACAGATCGTCGATATCCGATTTGAAATCTTCTAAGTTGACGTGCGCATGCGTGTCTACCAAGGGAAGATAACGAACTGTTGACATCGTCGATAGACCTCCTAAGTCTGGGTTGATTTAACGTCTTTGCATGGATTTTAGAAGATTTTGTAGCTTCGTAAAGAATCTTCTTTTTCATTTTTGTTATTAAAATGAGAAATATCGTTAAATCTGTTTTTTTTCGCATAAAAAGTAAATATTTTTTCGGGTTATTTTAGTGTTTTTACGACTTTACTGTAAAAATCAATTACAATGAAATCCAAGAGAGCTTTGTTAAGTACAGAGCTTTTGCTTTTGAGGACGCGTCTCTTTTGACTTTGAGGTCGAAGGAGAGCTTTTGAAGACGCGTGAGGGGATCGTGTTTTCCCTTGACCTACTTCCGGAGGGCGTGATGTTAGTGCTTTCTCGACGCAAGGATGAAGGCGTCGTGGTAAACGATAACATTAGGATCGTTGTCGTTGATATCCGCGACGGTAAGGTTCGTTTAGGTATCGAAGCTCCTAACGACGTAGGCGTCTATCGAGGTGAACTCCTCGCGCGTGGACGGCTTAAGAGAGACGCGTCGTTTTCCGGTAATCGTGAAAGTTTAGACGCATTGCCCGAAGAAGACGTCGCGAACGTACGAGCGATTTTGACTCCGCGTAACGCCGATGATATTTGTGAAGAGAATACAAGAGCTTTTGAAAAGCCTAGGACGTCGGAGGTTTCTCGTGAAGGGCTACGAAAGAATCGTAGGACGGATAGGTCGACGTTCGGCGATTCGTGTTCTTGTTCTGAGTCTCATTAATAGTTGAGTTGGTTAAAATAGTATTGCCTTGATCATAGATAACAAGAACGTTGAGCGGTTCTGGTTCGGCGTTCTTTTTGTCGTTTTAAAGCGTTGTTTTTATGCGTGATCGTCACTTCTTGTTCATTAGCTTTTGTCTTGTTTTTTACTTGACTAGCGTCGGTTTTTTTAATTTAGAGAGCGGAAACTCTTTTGCGCAAGTAGCTGAAAGAAGTTCGCGGGTTACGACTCGGAATTCCCAAAACGCGGGCGCCGGTTTGAAGCAAGGGACTGTCGTTTCTAGTAACTCAGCAAGGAAATCAGCTCCGGTTTTGACGACTGATAACGTTGAGAGCGCTCCCAATGCGGCCGAATTGAGCGAAGGTCGCCCTATTGAAGAAGTTGAGAATGCGGCTTCCGAAGATAGTCCTGCCGACAAAGGTGAAATGTTGTTGAGCGCCGAGGCGGTCAAACAAGCGATCGAAGGGGCGATTTCATTTATTAGACAAAAGCAGCTTAACAATGGCGAATGGAAGGAGTATCCGGGATATGCACCGGGAACGACCGCTTTGACTACTTTGGCATTGTTGACCGCCGGTTTAGATAAAGACGATCCGACTGTGGCGAAAGCGCTTGAATATTTGGCGGGTTTTAACGCGATAAAACAGAATCAGACTTATCCGATATCGCTTCAAACTATGGTATTTTGTTTAGCCGACCCGGAAAAATATCGCGAGACGATCGAAACGAACGTTGCGTGGTTGGCGGAACGGCAAATGAAGACTGGTAACGAGCACCGAGGCGGATGGTCTTACATCGGAGATAATCAAGACGCAGAGCGTGCTGATAACTCTAATTCTCAATTTGCATTATTGGCGCTTTATGAGGCCGAGATCGCCGGCGTCGAGGTACCGGAAGAGATTTGGGATAACGCCGAAGAATATTGGAAGAGGATGCAAAACAACGACGGTTCTTGGGGATATCGTTCTTCGAAGCTGAATCCGGAAGGTTTCCCTAGCGGATATGGTACCGGTAGTATGACTTGCGCGGGTATAGCGGCAATGGCTATTTGTTCCGGGGTTCGCGAGTTTGCGCGTGCAAAAGTTGAAGGAGATAAGGTTCGATGTTGTCAAGACGTCGAGGATGAAGCCGCGCTACGCATTTCTCGCGGTCTGAATTGGCTTGGCAAGCATTTTAGCGTACAAACCAATCCCGGTCATGCTGTTGGTCAAGATACTTATCTATTTTATTACTTATACGGCTTGGAACGTGTTGGACGACTTACGGCCAATCGTTTTGTCGGACGAAGCGACTGGTATCGCGAGGGCGCCGAGGTATTGTTGAAACGCAAAGGCGTGCTTAGTCAGTTTTGGAATGCGCAGAAAGACTTGGCGGGTAATAATGTTGTCTCTACCTCTTTTGCTCTTTTGTTCCTTTCAAAAGGGCGATGGCCGACTTTGATCTCTAAGCTAAAGTTTGGTGAAGACGATGATTGGAATATGCATCCAAACGACCTTGCGCACTTAACTACGCGAGTTGAACGCGAATGGGATACGCATTTGATCTGGCAGACTATCGATTCGACGAAAGCGACGTTAGACGACCTCTTGCAGACGCCGATATTGTCTATCAGCGGTACTGTAAGTCCGATTCCCAAAGATCCGGGCGAAAGAGAACGATTGGTAAAGAATCTTCACGGATATCTTGAACAGGGCGGTTTCATTTTTGGGGAAGCCATCGATGGCGACGTTTCGTTTGAAGAGGGCTTTAGGGAGCTGATGACGGAAGTTCTTGCTGAGGATGACGCAGATTTTACTCTTCTTGAGCCGACGCACCCTATATGGACGGCCGAAAAGACTATTGATCCGAAATTTACTCGTCCCGTATGGGGAATTGATTTTGGTTGTCGGACTAGCGTTGTTTTGGTTCCCGCTTATCGCCCGTCTCCCGATGAGAACGGTAAAGCGCCTAGTGTGAATGACGACCGTCCCTCGTTGTCGTGCTTGTGGGAAGCTGCGAAGAATCGAGTCTCGGAAGCCGAATCAGCGTCGGCGTCTACAAAGGTCAGAAACGAGATGGAGGCGGCTTTTGCTCTGGGGATTAATATTTGCGCCTATGCGACCGATCGACGTATGAGATTTAAGGACGAGATTGCCGCCGACGTCGGCGAGGAATTACAAAAAGGATCCGATGTTTTTAATAGTCTCTTTGCCGCTATTCTTGAGTGTGGGGCGGGATCGTCATGCGCGCCGCGAGCCATTCCGAATTTAATGAAGTCTATACGCGCAAAACTTGGCGTGCCAACACAAACGTTTGTCGCGCGAACAAGCGCAAAGAACGACGATCTTTTTGATTATCCGACGTTGTTTATGTATGGACGCAATTCTTTCTCGTTTGTCGATGAAGAGCGAGAAAGATTACAACTGTATTTTGAACGCGGAGGCTTTTTGTTTGTAAACGCCGTATGCGCGTCTAAAAAATTCGAAAACTCATTTATCGAGGAGATCGAGAAGATCTTTCCTGACGAGACGCTTGTTGACGTGTCTGTCGACGATCCGTTGTTTAGCGGAAAGTTTGGCGGATTCCGAATTGAGAAATTACAGTATCGTGTTCGAGACGTCGACGGCCGAAACGCCGGAACCTCCGGTTCGATCGACGGACCGCCGAGATTGAAGGGGATCCAGCGCGACGGACGGTGGATAGTTCTTTATTCGCCGGATGACGTTAGTTGCGCGCTTGAGAACGTTACTGCGGCTAATTGCGAGGGATTGACACAAAAAAGCGCGTTCTATCTCGCTACCAATATATTGTTTTATGCGGCGGAATCATTTTAGCGATTTTAACGACTATCGGGATTAGATGAAGTTTTGTGGTTACAATAAATTTGCATTGAATAATAAAACTTTAAAATTTAATAGCTCCCCCTTGTAAAAAAGGGGGTGGTCGATAGAATTAGTAAAATCGTTTGGACTCTCTTTTAGTCTGGTGAGCGCGTTGAAGCGGCTTACTTGACACGGGGGACGAGTCGAGTGGAAATCGTGTTTCGACCATTGACGTCGAAAAGATTTTGCATGTGAAAACAGGTGACAGCGCCCGAAGGCGCCGGGATTGACTTATGTTTGAATCGTTGACCGATCGGCTTAGCTCCGCTTTCCGCGCTATGACGGGGCGAGGGCGCCTTTCTGAATCGAATGTTCGTGAAGGACTTGACCAAGTCCGTCAGGCTTTGCTTGAAGCGGATTGTAGTGTTGAGATTGCGAATAAGTTTGTTGAGAACGTTCAGAATAAGTTTATGGGCGCCGAGGTCTCTCGCGCTCTGAGTCCCACCCAGCAGATCTTAAAGATCGTCAACGACGAATTGATCGCGTTGATGGGCCCTGTTGACTCGACTTTACCGAAGAAGGAACCGTTTGCGACGATCATGTTGTGCGGTCTTCAAGGTTCCGGTAAAACGACGTCCTGCGGAAAATTAGGTAAACGTTTGTTGGCTTCCGGGCGTAAACCGATGTTTGTAGCCGCTGACTTGCAACGTCCTGCCGCTATCGATCAGCTTGAAGTTCTGGGTTCTCAATTGAACGTTCCCGTCTTCGTCGATCGTGAATCGAAAGACCCGGTCGACGTTTGTAAACGCGCTTTGAAAGAAGCTAAGGACAAAGGCGTCGACGTCGTCATTTTGGATACCGCGGGCCGTCTTCATATCGACGACGAGTTGATGGAACAACTCAAACAGGTCGAACGAAAAGTTCAACCCGACCAAGTCTATTTCGTTGTAGACGCTATGACCGGTCAAGACGCTGTCAACAGCGCTAAGGCTTTTAATGAAGCCCTCGAACTTGACGGCGTTATTTTGACGAAGCTCGACGGCGACGCTCGTGGCGGCGCGGCTTTGTCCGTTAAAGCTATCACCGGCGTTCCTATCAAGTTCATTGGCGTTGGTGAAACGCTTGAAGCTCTTGAAGAGTTCCACCCGGATCGTATGGCTAGCCGTATGCTCGGTATGGGCGATATTATGACCCTTATCGAAACGGCGCAGTCTAAGTTCGACGAAGAGGAACTTAAGCGTCAGCAAGAGCAGATGGAAAAAGGGGTCTTCACCCTTGACGATTTCCGGAAGCAAATGCAACAAGCGTCTCGCCTTGGATCGATGGGAAAGATCATGAGTCTTATCCCTGGCATGGGGCGTTTGAGCGGGATCCTTAATGAGTTGAACGTAGATCCTGACAAGGAAATGCGTAAGGTCGGCGGCGTGATCGATTCGATGACGCCGCAAGAGCGACGCCATCCTGAAATCATTGATATGCGTCGTAAGAAGAGGATCGCGGCGGGCGCCGGCGTCGACGTCGCGCGCGTCAACGAACTGCTCTCGATGCATCAAAAGATGGCCGGTATGGTCAAGAGTTTCTCCGGTCTTGGAACGTCCGACCGTATGCGCGCCGTACAAGCGTTGACCGCGCAGGCCTCGATGAATCCTTTCGGTATGATGGGACCGATGAAAAAAGGTTCTACCGGTAAGCGTCTCACGCCAAAGGAACGTGAAGCTCAACGTAAAAAGCTTGAGAAGGCGCGTCGCGATAAGAAAAAGAAGAAGTGATATTTCATCACTCGTCGCGTTTGACGTAATTAATAAATGTACACGTTGGGAATTCCAATTCCCGACAAATGATGATCGGCGATTTATTGAAGCGGCGTTTGGATGGGACGACCTGATAAACGAGTTCCCGGTTTAGCTTTGAAGATCGCTTTGGCGTCTCAATAAGATTGGGACAATTTTTGACCCGAAAGCGTGAGTTTTACGCGGTCGGGTGTTTTGACGAGGAGATTTTAAGTGTCTGTCAGAATTCGTATGAAGAAGTTTGGACGTAAACATCGTCCGTTTTTCCGTATCGTAGCCGTTGATAGCCGTCGTCCCCGCGATGGTCGCGTTCTTGAAGAACTCGGCACCTACGATCCGATGGTTCCCGAAACCGATGCTCGCGCTCTGCTCAAGGGCGATCGTATTGCTTATTGGATCGGCGTTGGCGCTCAACCGAGCGACAAGTGCGCCGTTCTGATTAAGAAGTACGGTAAAGACGGCGTTTGCTTGGAAGCTCAAAAGGCCGCCTTGGAACGTTTGGCTCAAAAGCGTAGTCGCGTCGTTCCGGCTGCGGCTCCCGTTGCCGAAGCTCCCGCCGCCGAGTGATCGTTGATCTAGGCAGCTGATTTTGGTCGTGTGATTGACGCTTGAGATTGATAGATGCGAATCGATGTTTTAACGCTTTTCCCGGGAATTTTTGAAGGGTACCTTTCCGAAAGTCTTCTGAAAGGCGCGATTGAACGCGGTTTACTTGAAGTTAATCTTTATGATATGCGTCAATGGGCGCACGATAAACACAACACTATGGACGATCGTCCTTTCGGGGGCGGCCCTGGTATGGTGTTGAAAGTCGACAGAGTCGTGCCCTGCGTTGAAGAGGTTCAGTCGTATGCCGAGCGTCCCGGACGTCTCGTGATGATGACTCCTCAAGGGCGTCCTTTGACGCAACGAGTCGTGGAAGAATTAGCAAGTGAAGAGCGTTTAGTTCTCCTTTGCGGCCGTTACGAAGGGTTTGATCAACGTATTGTCGATATACTCCGTCCGGATGAGATTTCCATCGGGGACTATGTTTTAAACGGCGGAGAAGTCGCGGCGGAAGTGATCGTCGATTCTGTTATGCGTCTTATTCCCGGCGTCTTGGGAGATGAAAGTTCGGCTGTCGTCGATTCTTTTTCTTCCGGAAACCGCCTGCTAGAAGAAGATCAATATACGCGTCCTCGTGAATATCGAGGGTTAAGCGTTCCTGAGATACTTCTTTGTGGCGATCATGGTTTGATCGACAAATGGCGGGAAGTCAATCGCAAGGAGAAGACGTTTGCGCGTCGTCCCGACTTATTGGACGACAAAGCGTCGGATGACTGAGCGGTTTATCGATAAAGTTTAGATAGTTACATTCGATAGATTCGTTCGTTTTCGACGTCAAGGAGACGGGTTGATCGAAGTTTCGATTAAATCGGAGGTAATTCCGATAGAGATTTTGGTCTTCTTTTTAGTCCGACTTGGTATGTCGGAAGTTCTTAACGCGCTCCTTATCATGAAAACAATATAATATTAAGGAATATATCCGTGTCTCAAGATCTTATTCGTTTGGTTGAAAAACGCGCTTTGGTTGAAGATCGCGTTGAAAAGAAGGGCGCTCCCAAGTTCGAAATCGGTGACGTTGTCAACGTTCACTGCAAGATTCTCGAAGGCGATAAAGAACGTATCCAAATCTTCAATGGCGTCGTCATTGCTCGTAGTGGCGCCGGCGTTTCCCAAACGTTTACCGTTCGTCGTATTGTCGCCGGTCAGGGCGTTGAACGTAAGTTCCCTCTTCACAGCCCTCGTATCGCCAAGATCGAAGTTCTTCGTTCGTCCATCGTTCGTCGCGCCAAGTTGTACTACCTGCGTGATCGCGTTGGTAAGGCTACCCGTTTGGCTCAACGCCGCGTAGAACGCGTCGAAGCCCAACAAAATGTCGTTAAGACGAAGAAACGCGGTAAGAAGGCCGCTCAAGCTCGTCGTGAAGCCGCCGCTAAAAAAGCCGCTGAATGATAGCTACTTAAAATTTCGTCAATTTTAGGACGCGTTCGTGTTTTAGGACATGAACGCGTCCTTTTTTATTTAGTTGTGAAGAAACAATAAAAGAAGGAACGTTTGACGCCAATATCAAACGTTCCTTATATTCCTAGGGCTTGATAGTCGTTTCAGCATCTGAAATTTCGAAATGCTGAATCGTTTTCAATCCTAAACGATCATTTATAGCCCCAACCTTCACGGTATTCGCTAGAAATGAAGTCATTTGCCGCTTTGTTGTTGGTAACGAGCATCTTTTCAGCGTCCCATTCGAGCTTGATCTTGCCTGCGCGGAGAGAGACGGCGCCAAGTTGGACCGCTTCGGCAAGGCGACCGGCGTATTCGAAATTGCAGAGGGCGGAAGTTTTGCCGCCGTCGAGAATGGAATTGATCCATTCGCGATGGTGACCGGCCGAAGAAGGAATAGACTTTTCGGGGCGAACGTAGTTTTCGTATTTATCTTGCGGGTAGAGGCGAATGGTGCCATAATCGGCTTCCAAGATACCTTCTTCACCGACAAAGATAACGCCCATAGACAGGTTTTCGAGCTTCTTTTCTTCGATAATGGCGGGGCGACGTTTACCGTCATACCAGGTAAGAGGCAACGTTTTGCCGTTGAGTTCGAATTCGTATTTGCATTCGACGTCAAGCGGACAACACATCTTGCTGATTTCGTGATCGCAGGTGGCGTGAATGGTCTTGGGGTATTGAAGGTCGAGAGCCCAGAAGGGGAGGTCCATCAAGTGACAAGCCATGTCGCCGAAGGTACCGGTGCCGAAGGGCCAGTAACCGCGCCAGGTGCCGGGGAGGAAGCAAGGATTGTAGTCGAGCCATTGGGCGGGACCGAGCCATTCATTCCAGTGTAAGTTCTTCGGAACTTCGAATTTTTCCGTAGAAGGTTCAGGATATCCGCCCCAACCCTTGAAACACCAGACGTGACATTCGGTGACTTCGCCGATCGCGCCGGCCTTGATCAATTCGACAACGCGACGATAGTTTTCGGTCGCGTGAATAACCGTACCCATTTGCGTGGCGAGCTTCTTTTCCTTCGCGATCTTTTGCATATCGCGAATTTCGGCGACGTCGTGAGCAAGCGGTTTTTCGCAGAAGCAAGGAAGACCTTTTTGCATCGCGGCCATAGAGGCTACTGCGTGAGTATGGTCCGGCGTGCTGACGAGAACGGCGTCAAGATTCGCTTCGTCAAGCATCGTACGATAGTCGAAGAAACGTTTAGCATTCGGGAATTTTTTACCTTGCGCTTCAAGGTTGTTATCGTCGACGTCACACAAAGCGGCGATTTCAGCAACGTCGCCGGAATCGTTACAAAGTTCGGTGATGTTGCCGGCTCCACGACCGGAAATACCAACGACGCCGACGCGAAGCTTCGAGTTGGCGTTTTGGGCGCTAGCGATAGACGGAGCGGGGAACTGCGAGAGACTCAAAGCGGCAGTGGACAACGCTGTCGTTTTAAGAAATTGACGACGATTTAGAGACATCGTAAAACTCCTGTTTGTCAAACGAAGTATGGAAAGTAGATGAAAACGTAATTGGTGCGTCCAATATGACGTTTCATGAATAGTATTGTGCTTCAGTATAGTGAAAACGAGGCGTTGATTCAATAGATTGAAATACGCTTCATTTCATTCTTTTTCTAAGGTATTAAGTAACGCGACAAACCAAGAACGGTTATCCGCCGAGCAATAGGTCATTCGGCCGCCCATGCGACTGAACGTTTTACAATAGCGTAAATAATAAGCGGGATCGTTCATAGGCGGTTCGCCGTTGTTAGTCCAGTCCCAGGCTGATTTAGCGAGATCGACGACATGGATCGAGAAATCTTTGATCGATCGATTTTGTTTTCGCAAAAGGTTACGAGACATGGAAAGTGATTTCTCGAAGATCATGGGCGACAGTACGGCGGAACCGACAGACAGATAAACGCCTCCTTCAAGTAGCGATACCGAATGCGCATAATGGAGGAAATCGCGTTGAGCCGCTCGACCGATGGCGGCGCAGTTATTAGAAGGATGAGTGTAAATAATGTCGCAACCGATCATCGGACAACAACAAAACGGAATGTTGGCTTTTCGTGAACGATAGGCTATTGAATACTCGCGTTTAGGGTGAGGAATGGACAGTTTTCCGTCGGGGAGAGCAAAGCGGCGTTTCATGCGCAGCAGATCTGCCGCTGCCGCCGCTCTATTCAGAACCTCTGCAGGAGACGCGGGAGAGGAATCTAAGAGCGGCTCGTCGGCGTTAGGGGAAATGGCGCAGTTCGCTCCGAGTTGGATCGCTTCACAGAGTTCTTCATCGGTGGGGATTTCGATTCCTTCGTTGACGATCATTTCTCCAACCGATTCGCCGTAGCCTAGCCCACGGTAGGCGCCTACGACGATCGATAAATTGATGTATTTCCCCGTTTCGTTCCAGATACCAAATTGTCCTTCGTTGGTATAGCGATGAACGTCTTCGCCGGAGAAACCTTGGAAGGCGAATTCCCAGTCGTGGATCACGCCGGCGCCGTTGGTCGTAAGATGCGAGATCCAACCTCCCTCGACTAAGCGCGCCAATACCAACCCTAGACCGTTTTTGATCGAATGAGCTCCGTAAGTCAACATGCGTGAAGCGCCGAGTCCTTTTGCTCGTTTGATCTCTTGCGCCGTTGTTTCTACATCTTTCCAAGCTTCATCGCTAAGCTCGACTGGAAAAGTCGCGGGATCTATTACGTCGCGTTCAATATCCAATTTGTTAACGCGCGCGGATAAGGGAAGGATATCTAATTCGTCTCGGGAAAGGTACTTTGACATGACGTTCTTTCTTTGGAGTAAACGCTCGATTGATTATTTGGATTCGCGGATAATGATATAGGACATAAGTAGTTCTTTAAGGCTTCCGCGTAAATTTTCGACGATCGCTTTCTTGGTCTTTCCAACCGGTTCCTCATGAAGGGCTCTAACGAGGTGTTTTAAACCGTCGAGTTTGTATTTTTTGTAAACTGACTCGGCGACGTTAATGATCTTTTCAATATTTTCCGTCTTCAGGTCGAGTTCCATTTCTTCATGAAGTTTAACGACTTCATCGATATCGTTTTGAAGTTCTTGCTGTAAACGTTCTTCTTGCGTGGGCGGTTTAACGCCGGTTTGCAACCAGTTGACAAAGAACTGTTCGTCTTTTTTATCGGCGAGGTTTAAGTCGAGCTGTTTCGCGACCGTTTTGATACTAGCGGCGCTTAATTTTCGATAGTCGGAAGCGAGTTCTTCGACCGATTCCGTGGTCGGGGTGTTATTCTCTTTAGCCGCCAAATATTCTTTTACACGCGCGACGATTCCTTCCGGAGATTTTCTTAGCTTCTTTTGAATATCAAGAATTGGAGCGGCCAGGTCTTTCGCATTTGTGACTTGGAAAGCGGTAAAGAGGTCTACGAGCGCCTTAACTTCCTTCTTCATATCAGAGGAAAGAAAAGGAACGAGCGTTTGTAAAAACTGTAACAAATTGGTTTGTTGCGTAAGGTTTTCGTTCATTGATAGATCCTATGATATATTTCTGTGGCTAAATTGGTGAAAAACTGAAGCGAACGATCGGAACCGGGGAGCGGTTTTCCTTGAACTCCCAAAATCGGCGAGTTGCCCGTACGTCTAGGAATATGCGTTGATAGTATTTCAGGAACGCCGTGGGCGCTTAAATAGTTTTGGATCGGGGGCGTAATCTTTTGTGAGAAAAACATCCTGTTAATGATATAATCGATCTTTTTTTGGTAACTGAGTTCCTGTTCTGACAATCGGTTCTCCATATTAGTCCGATTGAAAATGACGCCGCCGATCTTCAAGGGAAGTTTTAGCGTATCGATCAACTTGATCAACCAATTTATTGTCCTTGTGACGGCTTGAACGTTGATAAGGTCGGGGGAAGCGGGAATGAAAACGTGATCTGAGGCTGTTAGCGCGTTGATAGTGGACGCGGTCTTTCTAGGGGGACAATCAAAAACGACCAAGTCGAATTTCGCTAATAATTCCGGTTGATGCAACCATAAACGGAAATTGTAGCGCGTTTCACTAAGTTTAAAGGTTTGGTGAAAAAGACATTGGTTGTCCAATACGTCTAGGCGAGGATCGGTTGGAAGAACTTTGGCTGTTTCTGAACCTATTAGTGGAAAGATCTTGTTTTCCAACTTGTCATTAGATCCACGAGGCTGCGTAAGCATTGAGGCAAACACGCCTTGGTTGACAAATTTTAAGAACTCGTCCGGAGTAGAAAGACAGCGATCGCTAAGCGAACCTTGCGAATCGAGATCGACGATCAGGACGCGAAGCGGGGCTTCGTAAGATCCGCGAGGACTCTTTTTGTAGTTTCCACTTGCGAAGGCCGCTGAAATGTTGCTTGATATGGTCGATTTGCCCGTACCGCCTTTAAAATTGAGAAAGGTGATAAAACGCGTCTTAGAATTTAGAGCCGTACGCTCGGGGACGCTAATAAAGCGTGGAATTTCGCTTTCCGATAAAAGCGACGGACCTCTCCAAAGGTCGTCGTTGCTTTCTGAGAGACTATGGGTGATGACAGACTGTAGGTAGGCCTTTAGCGCGCCGCGAGGTGGAACTGTTGGATCGAGCGATGGCTCGGAATCTTCTGAGAGGGCGTCTTTTAATTCTAACGAGGCGTCCCGAACGAAATTGACGTCGTCTCGTAGTTCGTTCAACGACTGGGACACGGAGGAAAGCTTTTGAGTTATTGCTTGTAATTTCTCGATATTGGCGTCGGTTACGTGCGACATTATCGTACTCGTTCAGTGAGAAAATAGTTGGGGGTGAAAAGACGTAGGGAAATCGCTAATTGTTCAAAACGTTTAGGATCTGCTCTATTGAAGCCGTTCCGGTAACCCCGAGCTGCTTGATAGTTATCGAGGAAACGACGCCCGCTAAATAAGCGCTTTCGACGAGATCAAATCCTAGCGTCCGGGCAAAAGTGAAACCGGCGTTTGTCGCGTCCCCGGCTCCACAGATATCGATAGGCGGAAGAACGGGCGTCGAGGGGATCGCCGTCGCTTTGACTTTATCATTGTCTTGTAGCTCAAATAACAGCGAACCGAGAGCTCCGCGAGTAATGAGGACGGGACGTTGATTACGTCTTACGAGCCATTGTCCGGCTTCGAATAATTCTGATTCCTTAGTTTCTGAAAGGTCGTCCAACGTAGTTTCGCGCTTCATATTTCCGCCATGTGCGGCTTCGTAGGCGTCGAATAACTCGTTAGCGTTACATTTGACGATGGCGTTACGGTAGTCGTCGATGAAGAATCGACTATCGCAAAGAAAGAATTTGTCTCGAAACTTCTTAGCAATTTGGGATATGAACAGCCTAAAATTGTCAGAGAAGATCGCTTCGGAGCCCCGTGCGAATTGATCGGAAACGATAACGGCGTCAAAACCTTCAAGCGCGTTTATAAGTTTATCTTGGAGTTGCTGGACTAGCTCGATTGGGACCGGAATCGGATTTCGTGCGTCGAAACGATTTCCTTCGATCCATTGGCCTTGGGTAGGGGACTGGAGTTTTCCATTACCTGTCGGTTCAGCTGGGCGCATCGGCTTTACGTAGGTTCCGGTTATGATCTTGTCGGAGATTAGCATATTATCGACGTTAGCGCCAATTCCTTTTAGCGCTTGAAGGAGATCGAAACCTTCGCCGTCTTCTCCAATGACGCCGAAACAAAAGGTCTCGCTTCCTAACGCTCTGAGGTTTGCTGCGATCGTTCCGCCTACGCCTGCGAAAAGTCGTTTAGCTCGTACTTGGTAAGCGACGAGTTTAGTTTCGACTGAGAGTTCGTTGAGTTGTGGATAAATGTA
Source organism: Thermoguttaceae bacterium (assembly GCA_045599605.1). Classification (GTDB taxonomy): domain Bacteria; phylum Planctomycetota; class Planctomycetia; order Pirellulales; family Thermoguttaceae; genus RUG369. The sequence goes on along the minus strand of JAZRWE010000020.1, from coordinate 21,293 downwards.
TATATATTTATCCAAGCAAAAGTCGCCGACTACTGCTATTTTGGGCGTTTTGAGTTGGACTAGCTTTTCCAAACGTCCGGCTAAGCTTTTGTAGTCGATGTCTGCTTGAACGATCGCGGGCATATTGAGATACTCCTAAGAATAGTCGACGGGTGCAATTACCTTGTTGGTAGAAGCGGCGCGAGAAACGAAAATAAACAGTCTGTATTGCTAAAATCTGGTATGATCAACTTTGCGCCGGCTTGAATAAGTTGACGACGTTTGCTTTCGTTGACGCCTGTGCCGGGGGCGTCTTCTATTGTAGCGAGTCCGACCGGATAACCGCCTACGGATCTGACATTTTCTGTTTCGACGCGTCCGTCGCCAAATCCTAATAACTCGGAACCGGAAATATTATAGGTTTGGAATAGATGCTCTATGACTTGCGCTTTTGAAAAAGCTTGATCGTCTTTGGCTCCGAAAATACCGCCGTTAAAGAAATGGGTTAATTGTAATAACTCTATCTCTTTTCTGATACTGACTTCGTCGGTGCCGCTAGCAAGACAAATAATAACGCCCGCGTCGTGAAGCTTTTGTAAAAACATTCGCGCGCCCGGGACGATGAAATCGTCCGGTTGGGCGAGACCGTTAGCAAGTTGTTCTACGCGACCGTCGATACGTTCATACAAACGACGGAGATACTCGTCTTGATAGACCTCTGGGGCTAATGGAGCGCCGCCGCGTTGTTTCAATTCTTCCGCAAGTTGAAGGCATTGATAGATCGTAGGCTTACCGGTTAGTTTATCAATAAAGGCGCGTACGTGTTGTTGGAGCGTTTCCGGCGATTCCATATTCGGATCGATAACTTTTGAGAGTTCTTCACAGAAATAACCGAGCATGACGGTTTGCCAGCCTTCACGAACCAAACTGATCGTGCCGTCGTAGTCGAACATTGCAACTCGAATACCAAGCGATAGTGGCCGGTCGATTACTTCAAATTCAGAAGTGTTACGTGTATCGCTCACTTAGGTCTCCTTAATAGCGCGTATTGCAAAGAACTTGAGTTGAACAGCGTTTCGGTATTATTCTGATTGGGGTAAAAACGCTTAAAGTCAGTATAGCGAAATCGAACTTGTGAGTCAAAGGTTGATTATAGTTGAAGCAGTATCAAGGTTATTATGTTTTTTATATGACGTATATGTGAATTGCGATAAAGACTGCATAGATTTTGTCTCTAAAATTTTTTGCGAAACATTTTTGTCTTAAAACAGTATAATCACTATAGAGAATTGATCTTCTCAAATCGTGAAATGAAATAACTTAATAATCACGTGTGAAATTTTCTTGTTCTAAGTTTATATATTGGAGTTGTTTTGGAACTACCGCAGATCGTAGAACAACGTGGATAAGGACTTTAGCTCGTATCAATACGGTCCTTTTCGCGTTGTTCTGAATGTACAACTTTAGTTTAATGAGGAGCCGTTATGAGTATTACTGTCACTTGTTCTAATGGTCATCGTATCAAGGCGCCGGATAAACGTGCCGGTACAAAGGGACGTTGTCCCGCTTGCGGTGTGGAAGTTATGATACCTTCTTGTAAACACTTACCTTCTGATTCTTCTATTTTGCGTATTCTGGGAATCGGGCAAGAATTGCGTCGGAAAATGAAAGAAGAAGACGAAGCGGAAGAACAACGCTCTCAACAAGATGAGATCACGACGCGTATGACGATCTATGAAGGCGGACTTCCCGTTAAGAATCCCAATAAAACGAAACTTTGTCCCAAGTGTGGTTGGGAGATCGATTCGGCGTATAAGATCTGCCCGCAGTGTCGTTTTTATTTTTTAGAATAAATTAAAAGAGCCGTACTGGTTAGGCGCCTAGCACGGCTCGGTGATATCAATCTTTCTTCTTCGCGACGACAAAGTAACGAGTTGGCGATAATACTGAGTTTAGCCAACGCGTGTGTCGAACAAGTAGATCGAATGTTCTAAAGCCAAGCTGAGAAGTTCGTTGAGGATCGCGACGTAAGAACAAACGTTCAATAGCGGCAACGGATTGGAGTTTCTCGATCTCAAAACCGCCCCTTTCCAAAGAGCGACGGATCTCCTCCGGGGTGTATCCAAGAGCTCGTTCACCTTTGGCGCCTTTATGTTTTGCGGGCAAGGTTACTATAAAACGACCTGATTTTGTTAAGACGTTCTTAATTAGTTTTAGCGAGTCGGCGTCTTCGAGGTCGAGTATGGAGGTTCGACAGAAACACACGGCTGCGTCGTAGATTTCATAGTCCGATTCTGACAGCGTCGTTTCACGCGAACGTAAGTCGACTTTAGCTACGTCTACAACTGCGTTGCCGTCATAGGAAGCGTGAAGGAACTTAAGTCGGCGCTCGTCTACTTCCGATACTGTTAATCGTTCCTTTTGCGGTAAGAAGCGCGAAATGGCGCCTAAGCCGGCTCCCAGTTCAAGCGTCTTCATACCGAGGTAGGGAGACGCTTGTTTGACTAATTCTTTACCAAAATTCTTAGATTGTTCGATTTGTTGAGCTGAATTCGAGTCGGAATCTTCGTCGTAGAAACTGTCGTCGACAAACCAGTATTGTAAGATCAATTTGATCGCGCTAACGCCGTCTTTCCAACCGATCTTTTTACCTTCGGAATAACGTCTACCGTTATAGCTGATAGGGACTTCGTATACCGTCCAACCTCTTTTGGCGATCTTCGCGGTGATCTCCGGTTCGATACCAAATCTATTGGAACGTAATGGGATCGATTTTAACGCGTCCGCTCGAAACGCTTTGTAACACGTTTCCATATCTGTAAGATCGAGACCAGTCGTGAAGTTGGACAGGTGCGTTAAGAATAAGTTGCCTAGTTTGTGATGATATTGCAACACCTTACGCGTTTCACGAGTTGCAAAACGCGAACCGTAGACTACGTCGGCGCGTCCGTCGAGTAGGGGAGCGAGGACGAGCGAATATTCATTGGGATCGTATTCAAGGTCGGCGTCTTGGATGATAGCAAAATCGCCGGTCATTTCTTTGATCGCGCGTCGGATCGCCGCGCCTTTACCTTGGTTCTTCGGTTGACGAAAAGCTTTAATGACGCCGGGATGCTTCGCTACAAGTTCTTTGATGATCTCCGGAGTGCGATCTGTTGAACAATCGTCTACCAGGACCAGTTCTCGGTCGACTCTTTCAGGTAACGGCGCGGCAAGTACTCTATCGATTACTAACGACAGATACGCTTGTTCGTTGTAAACGGGAATTAGAATAGAGAAGAGAATTCGCTGAACGTTCTCTTGAGACGCGTTGGAGGAAAGCAACATAGCGGATTGGTTTTCGGAAACGTTCATAGGATCGATGCGAATCTATTGGCTGTTGATTTGGAAATTGGTCTTAGGGGAATAATACTTTTTGACCCAAGGCCTCTATTTTCTCCATTATAACGAAAAACGCGTCGACTGGAAGAAGACGGCGCGTTTCTATCAATATCTATAAGACGTTTTAGTACATTTCAAATTCCAATAAATTGAAATATACTCTTTATGCCAATTGAGAGTTCAGGCATTTTCTTAAGGGTTTCAGCAATGAGACCGGCTACTTTTTTACCGGAGTGGAGCATACCGCCGCCCCAGACTCCGCCGCCTGGAACCAAGCTGCGTTCGAAGATCGCGGTGTTGAAACCGATTACGGCGAGGGATGGCCCGCGACAAGGCAGGAAGGACCGGCTCCTACGATGGCGACGACAAGATCGAGATTGCTGATAAGTTTTTTACTGAAAGAAGAAACGATCGCGGCTGAAAGAAATTTCCGAGACGACGTCTAAATAGAACGAGACTGTTTAGAGTTATTTTGTCGGGTGCAATTTCCTTCGCCGGCATTATCTGGATCAGGTTCAAGAGTTCTTCTCAGCCTTACGTTCGTAAAGCGCCCCTATTACATTCGACAAGAGGAACGCTCGCAAGGAACGTTCCTCCCTGGTCATCCAAGAGTAAACTCGTTTTCAAAAACCAAGTTTACTCTCAGGCTTTTTTCTGCAAAAGTTCAACGGCGTACGCGGCGGGCGAAATCGTCTTTTTACGATCGAGCGTCCAAGTTTCCATTTCTTCGAGCGCTTCGAAGAGAGTAACGCAAGCCGTTTTATAATCGACTTTGGCGATCTCGGAAACAAGACGTACGCTACGGTCGATGAGTTTCTTGTTCGTTGCGTCGACGTGCGCCATCCAGTTGCCGTTAAGACGACCGAATTTACCCATCGTCGCCGTCGAGATGTTGTTCAAAACGAGTTTCAACGCGATATGGATGAAGACGTCCAACGGGGTCGCGGGAATCGCCATGTTGAATTCATAGGTCTTAGCAGACGCAACGCACGGACAAACGGTCGTCGTCGATTCGGATTTGTCTAACGTGTTCTTGATAAGGAAGCCGACCTTGCGCTCGAAAGGCGAGGCACAATTCGCGTAAGCGGCGAACCATTCGTCGTCCTTGTTTCCCCAACGTTTCGTTTCCGTGTCTGCCAAAACGGCGACCGCGACGTTGGGAATACCTTCATAGCGAGAGGCGTCTTGTTCATTACCGATCGGGAAACGATAGACCGTTTGACGACCGATTTGAGGAGGATCGTTGATTTGAGCTTCGGTTCCGCCCATAGCGCGATAGTCGTCGGGCGTCCATTCGAGACAACGAGGTTCGACGCCGCCAAGCAACCAGATCCACGCGTCCTTAGCCGAGTGTAACGGGTCTTTCACGAACGCCCACGGCGCGGGAGCGTCGGTTTCGTCCAAAGAACGGAACGGCGGAATCTTGAACGTAGGAGAACGTTCCGTCGTATCGGTGAAGATGTCGAGAGAATAGTCGCGAGCGAAATACGTAACGCGTCCGCCCTTCTTGTACAGATCGCATTCGAAATCAACGTATTCGGCGGCAGTCGCTACGTTGGCGTCGGAACGGATCTCGGTCAACATCGTATCGAAGGCGGCGGCTTTTTCTTCGGGGGTCTTGTCTTCAAACCCGAGTGCGGCGACTTCTTCAGCAGTCAACGTTTCCTTAAGACGCTTCATCAAAGCGGTCTCGAAAGCAAAACCGGCGACCAAGAGCTCGATCGTCGTCGCTTGCATACGAGTGGAACCTGCGATCGCCATCGGACCGGTCGTAAGATTGACTACCGTGACGCGAGGATCTTCAATAACTACGCGAGAACGTTCGACTCGCGAAGCCATAAGCTCGGAAGGGTTGTTGAATAGGAAGAACGTCGGGATACCGGCTTCGAGCGCGGCATGGATCGTTCCGATAACCGAGGAGGTCTCACCGCCTTCGCTGATCGCCACAAGCGCGTCGTTAGGGCCGATTCCGGCGTCTTGATATTGACGCTTACCGAAAGAGATGAAGTCTTCAAAACTTTCGACGGAGCGGATCAAGGCGAAGTCGCCGCCGGTCATGATAGCGTTCGTTTGCGCGGCAAGCTTTTGGAAATATTCAGCGCGCGCGGGCAACTTCTGAGCGCTTTGACGGCAGAACTTTTTGTTCGCGGCGTCAAGCAAAATGGACAAACGACCGGTTGCGCCACAGCCGCTGAAACTAACGCGACCGCCCGACGCCAACGAATTGTAGATCGCGGCTTCGAGTTTGGCGTATTCAGGGGAGGCGATCGTCTTCTTCAAGATCGGCGGAAGGTCGTCGTCGACAGAGAAGAGTTGTCTCATACCGGCGGGTACGTCTTGAGCTAGCGTCTGAGATAAAGTCTTCGTCTTAGGATGGGATTGTTCCGTTGTCAAAACCCCAAGGTGGAATTGAGTTTCATTTTGAATGAAATCTTCCGCTTTTTCCAAGGGAGTCGCCGAACGTTGAAAAGAAGTTTCCATAACGTTTCTTTCAATATGTATATTCGCGGATCTATTTTATAAAATACAAAGGGAGACGAGTCGACGCTTATTCAAGCATAAAACTCTTGACGACCTCGCTAGGCGCGGGACCGTATTTCGCCAGTTCCATCGAGGAACTAGCGCGCCCTTTAGTAAGACCTAATAACGCTGAGGAGTAACCAAACAGACTGGACAGCGGGGTTTCGGCTTCAACTACGGCAAACTTACCGCGCGCGTGCGTGTTGACGACTACCCCGCGACGTTGGTTGATATCGCCGACAACGTCGCCGACGTATTCGTCCGGCGTTTGGATCTCTTGCTTCATAATAGGTTCGAGCAAGACGATGCCGCAAGCTTGCAACGCTTTACGATAGGCGTCGCCTACCGCAAAACGCAACGCGACTTCGTCGGTGTCGGTTTCGCTGAATTGACCGCCTAACACGGTGATCTTGACTCCGATCAACGGGAATCCCAGCTGACCGCCGCCTTGTGTTTCTTCTTGGACTGCTTCCGCGACGATCTGCCGCCATTCAGGCTTGAACGTCTCGTCGTTACTAGTGTTGACGATCTTGATCTCTTGGGAATCTTCGAGCGGTTCCATTCGCATAGAAACTTCGGCGAAGTGGCGTACGCCGCCCAACATACGTTGACCGCCGCCGACTACTTCGGCGGGTCCCTTGAGCGTCTCACGATAACTAACGCGCGGTTCACGTACGCGTACCTTGAGCTTGTATTCGCGCAAGAGACGATGCTTAACGACTTCCAAGTGTAATTCGCCCATACCGGAAACGAGCGTTTGCCCCGTTTCTTCGTTGATAGACGCCTGGAACGTCGGATCTTGACGACGCATCGATTCAAGAACTTGCTTCAGTTTCTTGTGTTCGTCGGAAGATTCCGGTTCGATCGCCATAGAAACGACCGTTTGCGGGAAAGTGATCGATTCAAGCAGGATCGGTTTCTTAACGTCGCATAACGTGTCGCCGGTAACGCTGAAACGTAGCCCGATGACGCCGCAAATATCGCCGGCGGAAACGGTGTCGACCAACGTTTTGTGGTCCGCTTGGATACGCCAGATTTGCGGAATGTTTTCCTTTTCTTTGGCGCGAGGATTAAGAACGCGAGAATTGGCCTTCAATGTTCCCGAATAAACGCGAACGAAATACATATCGCCGTGAGCGTGCGTTTCGATCTTGAAGATCAGACCGCTAAACGGTTCGTCGTCCGTTAACTTACGCGATTCTTTCTTTTCCGGATCGTCGGGAGCCGTGCCTTCGATCGGAGGCAGATCGTTAGGAGCCGGGAGATAATAGCAGACGCCGTCCATGACGGGTTGTACGCCCACGCCGTCCAAAGCGGAACCGCAGAAAACGGGAACGCAAAGATCGGACAAGGTCGCGTTGCGAATGACGGAACGGATCAGATCAACGGGGATCTCTTCGCCGGAGAGGAGCAGCTCGGTCATTTCGTCGCTGAACATAGAGAGGTCGTCGAGTAACTTTTCGCGATAAAGATCCGCTTGCTCTTGCATTTCCGGTTCAATATCCGACTTCGTGTATTTTTCGCCCTGAGTCGCGGAATCAAATGTAAGTTGCTTCATTTCGATCAGGTCGATCGTACCGCGGAAAGCGCCCGGAAGGTGCGGCGGACCGGCGCCGACAGGAATTGCGACGACGACCGGTTTGGCGTTAAGACGTTCTTCGATATCGTCGACGACAGAGTAGAAATCGGCGCCTTCGCGGTCCATCTTGTTGATGAACGCTATTCTAGGAACGTGATATTTATCGGCTTGACGCCAAACAGTTTCACTTTGCGCTTCTACGCCTTCGCGCGCGCTGAACACGACGACGCCACCGTCGAGAATACGTAACGAACGTTCGACTTCCGCCGTGAAATCGACGTGTCCGGGGGTGTCGATCAGGTTAAATACGTGTCCATTCCAGTCGAATGTAACGCAAGCTGCATTGATAGTGATGCCGCGTTCTCGTTCCTCCGGGTCGAAGTCGGTGACGGTCGTACCCGCGTCGACCATACCCACTTTGTGAACAAAAGAGGAGTAGAAGAGCATCTTCTCCGTGACAGTCGTCTTACCGGCGTCGATATGTGCGATTACGCCGATATTTCGTAACTTTGCTAGATTTGAAGCGGATTGTTCTTTTGCCATGACGCATTCTTTCAACGTTAAGGTCTTACCACCGCGGCCGACGGCTCGCGTTCTGTAATTGTAACGCGAATATGCCGTTTTTTCAATACGTGGAACAAACTTTGGGTAATTTTTTGACTAGATTAAGTCGCTAGAAAGTTGCATAATAAAAAGACAAAAAGAAGCGCGGCGGTTGAGACTAGGATAAGTTCCGCCGTCGCGTTGTAACCGTCGTGTTTTTGACAAGATTCAATAAAACGGAGAATGGAAAATGCGGTTTATCAAGATGCAAGGCGCGGGCAACGATTATGTCTACGTCGATCTGTTTCAGGAAACGTTGCCGATTCCGCCGGAGACGCTTGCTCCGTATATCTCCGACCGACATTTCGGAGTAGGCGGCGACGGTCTTGTATTGATTTGTCCCTCCGACGTTGCCGACGCGCGAATGCGAATGTTTAATGCCGACGGTTCTGAAAGCGAGATGTGCGGCAACGCGATACGTTGCGTGGCAAAATATGTGGCGGAACAACGTAAGGATCGACCCGAGAGATTGCGTATTGCCACCGGCGCCGGGATCTTGTCGTTGGAATGCTACTACAACGGCGATAAAGTGGAACGCGTGCGCGTCGATATGGGGCGTCCCGTTTTGAGACCGGATCTTGTGCCTACTAATTTGAGATCGAGCGATCGCGTCGACTGCGTGACCGATCTACCTACGTCCGCTTTGAAGATCGATTTCACAGAAGCGGCTAGGAAAGATCCCGACGCCGCCGTGGTCTTCGAGAAAGCTTTATTATCTTGCGTTTCAATGGGGAATCCGCACTGTGTTATTTTTGTCGATAAGATCGACGATACGTTGGTTTGGGAATATGGTAAAAGAATAGAAAGCTCTTTGGAAAATTTCCCCAATAAGGTCAATGTGGAATTTATCGAACGCGTTTCTTACGACAAGTTGAGGATGCGTGTTTGGGAACGCGGTTCCGGCGAAACTCTTGCATGTGGGACCGGCGCTTGCGCTTCTGTTGTTGCGGCGATCCTGTCCGGACGAATCGGGCGTAAGGCGGTAGTTGAACTTCTAGGAGGAAATCTAGAAATCGAATGGGATAAGGTGTCTGAGCATGTTTTTATGACCGGACCCGCAACTCATGTTTTTTCAGGCGAGCTTTCGACTGAGTTCTGGGAACGGGTTAATGATTCGCTCCGGTAAATAGAGAATATGGGTCGACTTTTTTCACTGAGGAAAAGATGATGACAAGAAAAAAATTGCTTGTTTAAATGATTGTAGCGTCTAGATGAAACTTTTTTTATTATTTCCTCGACAAATTCAATAGAATTCAAGCGGTTGCGTGAATACAATTATCCTTAATCCCCCTCGTACAAGGTCTACTTGTTTCGGGAGGAAAGCTGTTATTTTACTAATGTTTAGCTTTTAAGGATCGTCAAATGTTTACTTCTTCTTCTCGGCGCGGTTTTACGTTAGTCGAATTGTTGGTCGTTATCGCGATCATCGGTATTTTAATTGGCTTGTTGCTTCCCGCCGTTCAAGCGGCTCGTGAAGCGGCGCGTCGTATGCAATGCACGAATAACATCAAGCAGTTCTGCTTGGCTATTCACAACTTCCACGACGTGAATAATTACTTGCCTTCGCAAGGCGCTTATGGTCAAGGCGTCAAGTCCGGTCGTTTTGGCGTCCACTATCAATTGTTGCCTTACATCGAACAAGCCTCTCTAAAGCAGGCTATTGATTCGCCCGATGGTCCGACCCAACCTTGGTTGCCGTCTTCCGATGGTTCTAACGCTTGGCAGATCCGTACCACGAAAGTGACCACGTTCCTTTGCCCGTCCGATCCCCAAGGCGGTCAATTGGTCAAACTTGGCGGCGGTCACAACCACGATGGTCGTCCTACCAATATCGTTTACTCGATGGCCGACTGCGTTGCGCGTTTGGATAACGCTAACAACAGTTCTTACGATGTTTCTTCTTCCAATGGCAACACCGTTCGTGTTTCTCGCGCGAGAGATACCGGTGACTGTACGCATCGTTCTTTGTTCTTCATGTATGAAAACCATCCGCTCTCCTTTGTTGTTGACGGTACCAGTAACACGATCCTCTGCTCTGAGTCTTGCGCAGGCGAATACTCTCACGATAAGATCCGTGGCGCGGTCTGCTTCTACGCCGGTTTCGACGGCGGTAGTTGGGTCGCCAAGCCGAGCCTCTGTATGAACCAAAGAAGTTCCACCGATCCGAATGGTTATGCTTCTCCCGTTGTCCAACATCCTCGTTGCGGTAACTGGCTTGACCGCCTTCCGATCTTGACCGCGTTCACCACGGTCATGCCTCCGAACTCGCCGTCTTGCTCCAAGTACAACCAAGAACAAGGCCAAGTTATGATGCTCGCTCCTACTAGTTATCACAGCGGCGGCGTCAATGCCGGTATGCTTGACGGTTCCGTTCGCTTCATTCCCGACACGATCGATACCAACGGTTTGGCGGATATCAAGACCGGTATCAATCTTTCCGGTAAGAGCCCGCTCGGCGTCTGGGGCGCTCTTGGTTCCCCGAACGGCGGTGAAACTGTTTCTTCTCTCTGATTTAGAGACGTCGTTTTTATCGGTGCGAGGCTGACGCTTGTTCGTATGGCGTATCGATAGATCGATGATGAATTACGGCGAGGAGCTTGAGGTTCCTCGCTGTTTTTTAATAAGAGAATTCCTTAAGACGAACTTGACGACTTCGAAAGAAGTTGTGAATTGATAGTGAGAAATAGAATGAAAAATTTAGCGTTGTTGTGCTCTTTAGCGTTAGTCTTGGCTTCCGCTGTTGGTTGTGGCTCGAAGAATTCTCGCCCCGCGGATCTGCCGGACGATATGACCCCGTGCCTGATCACTATCACGCAAGACGGCGCTCCGGTTGCGACCGCTAGCGTTGTTTTCGAATACGAGACTCCCGTTAAGTATACCACGAGCGGTACGACTGATGAAAAGGGCGTCGCTACGATGATGACGTACGGCTTTGCCGGCGCTCAGATCGGCACGGCCAAGGTCTTGGTTTACAAACTTGTCACCGAAGGCGCTTCTGAAGGCGAAGAATATGGCGACGCCGGCAACGTGGGACAAGATTTTGATACGATCGATCTCAAGTACAAGTCGAAGGATAAGACCGATCTTACGATCACGGTTGGTAAAGATAATGTCAACGAAACCTTCGAAGTTGGTTCTCCGATCCATGTGCCTGCGAAATGAGCGATAGGATCGGTTAGAGAATAGTTATTAAAATATTAAAGCGCTCGGTCGGTTTTTCGGTCGAGCGCTTTTTCTTTGTGAAGGTTAAACGAAGGATTTTTTAAGCGATCGAATTATTCTTCATCGTCGAAGAGGTCGTCGAGTTCTTCCGAGTCGTCTTCTTTAGCGCCAAAAAGGTTGATGCGAATAATTTCTCCGATCGCTTGGAATATGCCGTGTTCGAGTCTAAGTTCATAGGTTAAGGTCGAGCCTTCAATTTGCGTCTCGGCGGCGATCTTGGCGTCTTCGGCGTCGGCAAACGCTTTAAGCATCGCGAGCGCTTGGGGATCGCCGTTTTCGATTTGAGAGCCGATCTCATAAAGCAAGCCGGCGAACGCCCCAAGATCGATCGAGTTTTGTTCAGGGACGGCGCTGAGGTTTTGGGCGCCTGCGATCATGTTGGCAATTTCGGCGTCTACCGCGGAAGCGTCGAGACCTAATGCTAACGCCAAAGCGTCTTTCCCAATACCTAAACGAATGGCCAAAGAGCGGTTTTTAAAGTAGGTAATGGAGGAATCTTCCGAAATGAATAGGGAGGTGGGAAGATCGAGCTTAGAAATTGAATACCCGTCGATCTCAGCGGCGTCTAACTGAACGTAGCGATCGACGTCGACGTTTTCTTGTTTAATGCGTTCGACGATAAGACTGACGGCTTCGCGCAATTCTTGCGATTTGACGATATTGGAACCAAGTTTGAGCGTAAGAGGATCGGAGCTCATTGCGAAACCGACGTCGAAAACGCCCGCGTCGATGGACGCTGATTTCTCCGCGATCAAAATTTCGACTAGACGTTTGGCGATTTCATAATCTTTGGAATCGTCGAGTAAGACGTCGAGTTGTTTAAATATATTGGGACAGGTTTCGTTTTGGAATTGATAAAGTTCGTATTCTTTCAACGTGTCGAGACGTTTTCCGGAAGCGATCGACGCGAAGAGCGTTTTGGGCGCGGTCGTAAGGGACGCCCAACGAGTTTGAGCTGTATTTAAGTCGGTAAAACTCTTGGAAAGGACGCTGCCGTCTTTGCTCACGATAGTCGTGCGTACGACAAGGTCGTTCGAGCTGTTCACGAGCAACGCGGTTTGGAATTGGTTAAGCGAGCTGAAGACGGCGGAATAATATTCTAAGAGCATCTCAAAGGAATGCGCCGAATCGTCGGATCTATCGACAAGTTGTTCGGCGAGCTTTTGACGGAACGCCGAAAATGCCGCTTCAAAGAATTCTTGCGGAATACGCGCTAAGTCAATGTTTAATTCGAGGAGCGTTAAGTCCCCGGAATCGTCTTTGGCGAGCTTTTTATTGAGATCGATCCTGGTGGGGATCAGGTCTTTAAATTGCTCGAGCGTGATAATGAGCGTGGAGTCCTTAACGGATAATGCGAGGGGTAAAAATGGAAGTTGGGCGTTGAGCTTTTCTTTTAACGCGTTAAGTTTATCGGCGTTGAAGGAATTATCTGTTTTGAGCGGCAAATAGGCGAACGGAAAAACTTCGTTGCCGTTAGTGGCGACAACGAGCCCGAGGGGCTTGAAGGAGTTGAGCGCGTCGACTTCTTCCATGTTGGAACGAAGAAGTTTTTTCATTCCCTTGACGATCTCGGCGTATTTCATTTCCGAGCCGATCTGTTCCGCCGCCTTCCAAGCGACGTCTTCGTTGGCGATGGTCAAGGATGCGACGATCTTGGTTTGATCCGCTTCTGCCGCAAGAGTGTTAACGTTGCAGAGCGTTGATAACGCAAGAATGAGAGAGGAAAGGTATAACAAGAAGTGGGCGTGATCTTGTAGGTAGGATCGCATATCGTTTCTCCGGTCGGCAATACGAAGTTGTAATGACTCACATATTGAAACGTTCGATTGCCGTTCGCTTTATGTCCTAACTCGTGATAGACGAGACGGTAGGATATTTCTTGACTTACTTTGGTATTCTCGTTGACCGAGCAATTATTACGCGCTTTATACTAGTTATTTTAAGACGCTTCGTCAATAGATTTGACGGGGAGCGCTTTGTTGATATTGTTAAGCGACGGTAATTACTTTATGATTCTGTCGGCGAGTTTTGTCTAGCATCGGGAGAGTTAGACGGAAGTTTTCAGGATGAGGATGGGATCGAAATGGTGAATAACGCCGATATATCGTCATTCAAACAGTTTGTTTTGCGAAACGTGAACAATTCTAGGTTGTTTCCGAATTACAAAACGTTTGAAACGGTATTTTCTTCATTTGACGATAGAAGACAGTTTTCAGAAAAAGAGGTCGTGGACTCGCGCCGATCGTTGTTTTCTGAATTTGACTCGTTGTTGTGGAAGAATCTGAGCGCATTATTAGGTTCCAAGCCGGGCAAGGCGCGATTTGGGCGCTTTGGCGTCGGAAAGTTATCGACGATATCAAAAGATTTTTATACTTCGTTAAATGATTCTTCCCTTGAGACGATCCTTTGTTCAGATCGTGACTCGGGCGAAGTTTTTTGGGGTATTGCCGCTCATCCCGCGTTTTACCAACTTCTTCTAGATTCATACCTGGGGTATAACGTTTCGAAAGTCTATAAGAAGGCGGGGGGAAACGAAAGAAACGTTTTTCATAAGCAAACTTCTGCTATTGAACGCGAGTTATTTCGCGCGACGGTCGAGCCGTTACAAATGTTATGTCCGCTTGTTTACGAGAGTCTAGAGCAATTTAAGAGAGCGGAGTGTAACAGACGGATCGAATGGAGTTGTTCGCCTTTCATTACGCTTGATTCAGCGCATAGTATGCCTGTAAGCGACGTGGATTTTTACTGGGAACGCCGATCTTTTGAGATCTCGGGGAATCGGTTTTCTTGGGCGATCCTGGCGCCGATTTCCTTGTTCAGTAATTCGAGTAAAGATATCTCGCGAGCGAGAGGTCGTAACGAGGAACCGATTCGGGCTTCTGCAAGAGTCGATTCGTCATACTCGAACGCTATTGTCGAAATTCCATCTTCCATTGTGGAAGGAACAGATCGACAAGAACGGCGCGCTATACCAAGCGGGAATTCTTATACACGGAAACGCGACGAGGGCGTCGCCAATACTGAAAGTCTCGCGGAACCTAATGTTCTTTGCGGAACAAATGAAGATTTTGATTCATACGGAAATCCAACAATAAAGGTCAATGTTGAGATCGGGACCGGCGAGGTTGGGGCAGACGTTTGGCGATCGTTAGAAGCGGGAAGTGTGTTGACTACCGAGATCGACGCTAACGAGTTGTTTCTTGCTAGATTAGAGAATGGAACCACGTATATGGTGAAGCCCGGGGTTTATCGTGGACGCCCTGCTTTTCAAGTCAAGAAGGAGTGCTGAAAAGAAGTTGAGGTGAAAAGAAGGAAAAAAATAAAATAACCTCTTTACAAAACGACGCCTGATGTTATCATCTCTCCTGTTGAAACGATGAGTTGTTTCGATAACTTGTCGATTCGATTGGCTGAATAGCTCAGTCGGTTAGAGCGACGGCTTCATAAGCCGTAGGTCACAGGTTCGAGTCCAGTTTCAGCCATAGGGCGTTTTGTTCGTGTTTTTACGAGTGAAACGTCCTTTTTTGTTTCTTGTGTCGTCAATTTTTTGTGGGCGAAAAGTTACACCGTGTAACTCTAACGAAAGACGGCAAAAATGAAACTACCAAAACTATGTTGTAACAAGTCGCGCATGCGCGCGTTCGTGATCGAAAATGGGCGTCATGTATACCTTGGACCATGGGGCGCGCCGGAGACCGAGGCGGCGTATGAACTCTACATCCACAATCTAACGGCTAAGACCCCGCAAGCCCCGATCGGCTCAAACAGCGTCACCATTATTGAACTAGTCGCGGCTTTTTTTGAGGCTAAGGCGGACTACTACGTGAAGAACGGCAAGCAGACGCGCCAGCTTCAGCGATTTAAAGCGGCGGCGGAATTCCCCGTTAAATACTTTGGAACCGTCCCGGCGGGATCCTTCGGTCCCAAAAAACTGTTGGAATGTCGCGCAATGATGGAAACGTCGGGCAGATTCTCACGTCGCTATATCAACACGTTGACGTCCTGTTGGCGCGCGATCGTCAAATTCGGAGTCGAACACGAAATCGTACCACCGGACGTCTTAACCGCGTTACAGACCGTCGAACCGTTGAAGCGCGGACGGAGCAAGGCAAACGAAAGACAGCCCGTGCAAGCAGTCCCACCGCAGATTGTAGAGCAGACGTGCGAGCAGTTACCCGCGGTTGTTTGCGCAATGGTGAGAATACAACGTTATACCGGCATGAGACCGGGAGAAGTAACGCAGATGAGAGCCGGCGACGTGTACGCGGTCGGCGACGTTTGGATCTATACGTGCCGAAGCGATAAAACCGACTACAAACGGGCGGAATGGGCAAAAAAACGAATACCGCTAGGACCAAAGGCGCAAGCGGTATTGTTTCCATACATCCAAGCGCGATCGAGCGATCCCGACGCCTACTTGTTCACGCCGGAGGAAGCCGCGGAGGACCGACGGATCGAAAAGCGGGAAGCGCGAAAAACGCCGTTGACCGCACAGACGCGCCGGCGCGATCGGCGCGAAACGCGGAGAGAATACGCCCCGTGCTATGACGCGAACTCATATGCAAAGGCGATCAAGCGCGCCGCGAAACGCGCCGGAGTTCCTCATTGGACGCCAAACCAATTACGCCACCTCTACGCAACGGAGATTCGCGCGAAATACGGGTTGGAAGCGTCGCAAATCATGCTAGGGCACGCTAACGCCAACGTGACGCAGATATACGCGGAACGGGACTTCACACGCGCTCTTGAAGTCGCAAAGAACGAAGGATAAAGAAAGAAAAATTTTTTAGAAAAAACGATATGTGGATTGACTGGAAAACGACGACGGTATAGAATAAGAACACAGCCGTTAAAAAGTCGTTAGGATGTATGCCCGCAGGGGGGAGACGCGAAAGCGTCGCCCCCCTCTTTTTATTTCTTGGATCTATTTGTCCGTATCGTCTTTGTTTTTATATGTGACTAGATAACCAAGACCACCGGCAAGACACGCAAGGGCGCATCCAATACTTGAAGCGCCGACAAAGGCGCAAATGACCGCCGCTATTATTGCAGTAAGAATAAGAAAGAATGAAATATATTGACCGTTACGACGGAAAGTTGCGGCATTCTTCGATTCTTCATTGGCAATCTGGAGCGCGTTTTGTTCCATTGTTTGACGATGTTTGAATTGCTCTTGCGCCATAGACACAATGATTTTTTGTACGTCGTCGGGATATTGGGCAAGTATTTCTGGGGGCGGGATTGGACCGTCAAACAATGAACATTCAAACGTTCTGGAAAAAACATGTGCGTTGGCGTTATGATCCGACACGTGGGAGCGCTCAACAGTCTGATTTTTAATTGCTCTACTTTTGGTCATTGTCTTTCGTCGCTTTCTCTAGTGCAATATTCCAATCCATAGCCAACATATACGCGTCACGTTGAGAGGCGGTAAAATCAGACGGAAACGAAACGCCGGTTGCGGCGGCGACGTGATCTTGCATACTAGCTAGTATTCTATCCACACGTTCCGAGGTACTCATAACAGGGGCAACATTAAGACCAATAGACCCCCTAGCGTCGCTTAACGCGCCAAGAATAGCGGTAAAATAATTTCGTTTCATAATATGCCCTTCTTCGTTAGTATTTGATCGTGTCTTATATTTGATAAACGAAATTATAAAAAAGATCGATCGAATATGCAAATTTTCATTCTTTCGTCTCAATCTTCTGATCGATCGTCACGCCGCCGCCGATCGGCGCCGTAATGCTCACAGAATTAGAAGTAGACGCCCCCGGTTTTTTATCGTCGAGATACTGAGAAAACGCCGACCGTAGCGCGTCTAGGATTATTCGTTGCTTGTCTACCGGTAGACTATCGAATATCTCACCTATGAAGCGACGTTGCGCCGACGCGGTATCTTCGGAGACGACGGGCAGGAACATTTCCCCAACGCCTGTTTCGAGCCACTCACGGTTGACGTTGAACTCACGACATAAGGAAATGAGAATTGGAGCGGGTACAACTTGTCGTCCACGTTCCCAATGAGCGACGGCGGCGTCGGAAACGCCAATCCGCGCCCCAAATTCAGATTGAGTAAGTTGTAAATATTTTCTTAGTTTTTTGATTCTATCTTGCATAACGTAACCTTTCTTTTATTCGATTATACCCCAAAATTTTAGGGAGAAAAGAAGAACAAATAAAATAAAATCCAAGGAAATTTTAAAATTTTAGGGTTTTAGCCTTTACACCCCTAAAACATTAGGGTATAAAAAGAGCAATACCAAACGCCCACAAAAAGTTGACGACAAAAACGCCGAGCAGGAAGCGAGGCAAAAAACAAGCAAGGAGGAATAGCAATGACTGAACGACAACGACAATTCGTTCAATATGCAAAGGCTTTACCGGACCGCGTGAAAACGTGGATCGTGCTTTCTTATCTGGAAGAGATGACAGACGACGAGATCGCCGCCACGTTGGACGCGGACGAAGCCGCATTGCACTATTTATACCTAGTCGAAAAGGCGTTGGCGGGTAATCAATGAGCGAACTATATTTCAACACGAACGCGGACGCCGGCGACGGATCCTTGCGTGATATTATAGCAAACGCACATGACGGCGACGTCATAAAGCCGGATCCAAACGCGGCGTGGGACGACGTCATTGTTATTAGTCTATTAAATACGTTGACTATCAACAAGGCGTTGACGATCGACGGCGTAGACCGGCGGTTACGAATCGACGGACAAGGTGCGGTACGACTTGTCACTGTGAGCGCGGCAAAAACAATTACGTTCAATCAATGCGAGTTCGTACGCGGTAAGAACACGACGACATGCGGCGGTATATGCGCGACGGTCAACGGCGCGTCGCTAACTCTCAATCGTTGTTTGTTCGCCGGCAATGAAAATAAAACAATTGGAGATATTGCCAGCACAAGTAGCACGAATAAATGGGCAAGAGTCGACGCAGTGGATTGTGTATTCGTTGGCGGAAACACGATGCCGATATCGACTGCACGTATCACAGACTATTTGTTCACGCGTTGTACGTTGGCTGGCTACGTTACCAAAACGTCGTTGAGTTTGTCGAAACTCAAAGACACAATAACGGCGTTGTATTCAACGGCGCCGTCGACGGTCGGTTTTATTACGGCGCCACCCGACGACGTCGACGCGGAAACGTGGACAAACGATTTGTGGGAAACGTGGGACCTTAGATTGTCAACTGATAGTTCCTACACGACAGGAAGCGAGAGCGTCGAAACCGACGTTGACTTTCTAGGACACGAGCGCAAGCCCAACGGCGCGCGCGGCGCCTTCGAGGGCGCGTGGATCGTGACGAAGGAAGACGAAGTCGTAGAAATTGAACCAACGACGGCGGATTATTTGGACATGGAGCCAAACAGCGTTCTAAAGATACACGGCCAAGACGCGGTCGTGCGTATCGAACGCGAGGCGGGCGCGTTCCAAGGCGAAATAGTAGGCGACGCCGGCGCGTGGTGTTATCTTGTCGTACCACAGGGAGACGACATCGACGTGTTGACCGACCGCGCAAGCGTCATCGAGTATTCGGCGCACATTCAGACGGCAAGCGCGAGCGACGCCGCCGTGAACTGGACCGCGGAAAACGTAGACGTGCCCGTTGACGTTCAGTTGAAGAACAACGGGACGTGGGAAACGATCGAACAAGTCGCGGGGGGCTCATACGAAATAACACTACCGCCGGAAACGTTCGTTAGATTGTACGACGGCGCGAGTTTTTTTGTGGTGAAGACGCCCGAGGGACCGATCGACCGTTCATTCTGGACAATTAAATCATGGGCGAAGCCCGGCGCAGGGGCGCAGGATCCAAACGAGAAAGTGTGGAACGCGACGGCGTGGGCTATTACGCCTATCGTGAATTGAGGTGAAACATGGCGGTAAAAATTACGCAACGTCAAGCGGCGCAATTCCGGGCTATGATAAAGTCGAAAGACGCCGACGAGCTATTCGACGCCGCGCAATACCTAGCGACGGCGGAAGAGCTGGAAGCCGAAGGCGTCGACGCCGCGCCTATATCGTATACCGTGTACAAATGCGACAACGAGTTGGCGCCCTTCGTGACGAGTACGGAAAAGGCAACGCCCGTTCAAGGATATATAGACGTCGCGTTATCGGACAGTGTTTTCTTGACGCCGGCAGAGGTACAAGAACAGGGACTAGACTATAACTTCGAGTTTGTGCCGGAGAATCGAAAAACGTTTGCTTTTAAAGATACCGGGCAATACTTTGTTGACGTTACGATATACCCGAAAACCGGGGCGGCAATCGTTTTTAGAGTCCCCGTCGAGGTGGCGTAATGCGAGACAATATACCCGATTTTTTCGCCGCGTACATAAAAGACAACGTCGCGGACGCAAACGTGTTTTCTAATATCGACCCGACGAGAAACTGGAACGGCGAAACGATCGTTGAGATCGGAGAACCGGAAGAAGCAATATTCACTACGTTTCTTGACGGCGAGTATATAGTCGAACACAAGATAGTCGCGACATGTAGAGCGGAGACGCGCGACGCCGCGCAAAGATATTTACAAGGCGTCAAAAATCTAATTGTTAACATCAACGACATTTTATTAAAAAATAATGATATTTACGCGTGGAGCTTTGATGCGGAAGGCGCCACGCCTGATATTCGGGGGATTATTGCGGGCGAATCCTTTTATTGTTATTTGGAATTTAGTATAATAGAGAAGAAGAGGAACTGAAATGGGAGTTAATAACGCCTATCGTTTGTGCCTTGGTCTGTTCAAACAGTCGTCCACGGGAACTGTTTTTCCGAGTTTACCGGGAGAATACGGGACGATCGCGTGGGACCTTACGGCGTCGATCATTCCGAAAGGGTACAAGTTCACGAATTTTCAAGAGGGCGACACGACCGTTGAAACGATCGAAAAAAACCTTATCACGAGTTTGAGCAAGAACAAGGAATACGATTCAGGCGCCGTGACGCCGCCGACGTTCACTTTTGCCAATATGGCGGACGCCGACGAATCAAACATTATTGCGACGTTGGACGAGTTGACCGGCATTGACGACCCGTTCAAATGCTTGTTGGTCGCCGGCGCGTACACGAGCGAGGCGAGCGGAAAACGCAATTATTCGGTCTTCAAAGCGGCGGTCGGCATTGTCACGTCGGACGGCGGACGCACGGGTGAAGCTAAAAACAAATTCACGGGATCGTTGGCGCTTCAGTCTTGTCACATCCCGTTGGTAGGCGCGGCAAAGTGCAACGCGAAGCTCGAGTGGACGTTGGCTTCTGACGTTATCACGTTGACGACTAATACGAGCGCCGGGGAATGAAAAGGGAGTAATAATGGAAATCAAAACAAGACGGGATGAGCGAAAGGCGTTAAACATTAGCGAATGGAACGACGCAACGTCGGCGTACATTCGCGCGATGAGCGGTTTTGAATCGTTAGTGTTTAACGATCTTTTTATTACGTTCTACAACAAAGAGTACGACGAGGAAACGCGCTACAACGCCGGATTCAACGCCGCGCTTATGTGTTTAGTTGGAGACGACAACGAGCCGTTATTGGTAGAAGACGACCGCGAAACGATCAAGAAAGCGAGCTTTCAACCGATCTTCCGAATGTTCGCCGTGCAGATGAGCGACCAAGGCGAAGTTGTCGAAACGGCTAAAAAAAACTGATAGACGATCCCGAATTCCTGTTTTTATTTCGGTTGGCATGGACTCTAAAAAAAACCGTCACGGAGATTTTAGAGACCATGCCGATTTGGGAGCGTGAAACGTGGAAGTATCTATTTAATATGTTTGGTCCGCTGGACTGGCGGCGGGCCGACTTCTTATGCGCCCGCGTCAATCAATATCAAGCTATGGGTGACGCGCAACTAAAAGACTTTTTACTATTCCGCGATCCAAGCGAGAAAGGAGACGACGAAAAAGACAAAGAGGAAGAACTATTAAAGAAACTAGGATGGACTGAGGGCGAGTAAGCATGGCCAAAATGCGAATCGAAGGTA
>JAZRWE010000019.1:0-174312 GCA_045599605.1 Thermoguttaceae bacterium | reverse complement strand
AAACTCAACTCCTTGCGGGTTGTTTTAAAAAGGTCGATTCAATAAGTTCATACTGTGTGATTTGACTTTACTTCGATATATTAAAGCCGTACGGTCTCCGACCTGCGGCTTTTTTTGTTTCTTGGCCGAGACGGTAATGTGTTTTTTCTTGCGACGTCAGCGTGATTCCGTACTTGCGATTTCAGCGCAGTTCCGTCCGCAATCTCCGGGCGAGCAAGTCGCCCTCCAATTTGCGGCTCCTACGTGAGCGCTTTCGCGACGAGCGCGGTAGTGGGTAGGCGCAATTTGCGTGCGTTGTTCGTTTGCGTAACGTCGCCCGTTGGCCGACGAGCGGTCTCCGAGCGTGCGCTCGGAGATTGCTCGTTGGCATATGTGCGGCGTTGATATGATGAACAACGTGGGCGGGGTGCGTTCGAGTGCAGTCGTAGGCATAGTACCCGACGCCATGCGGCGCCCGTGACTGGCGAGTCACGGTTATCCTCGCTTGTGCTCGGAGATCGGTCGTTGGCATATGTGCGGCGTTGTGATGATGAACGGCGTTGGCGTATTACGCTCGGTAGTGCAGTCGTAGGCGCAGTACCCGACGCCATGCGGCACCCGTGAATGGCGATTCACGGCTAACCTCGCTAGCGCTCGGAGATCGGTCGTTGGCATATGGACGGCGTTGTAATAGGCGAACAACGTGGATAGATTGCGTTCATAGAAGTTTGTACACTACCGCACCGAGCGACCAACGGGAGCAATTACCATCGCAGGCAACAAGCGAGCAACGCGAGCGCCAATTTCCTTCCTATCCACCTAAAACCGCCAGCGACCAACGGGAGCGGTTACTATCGCGGCAACAAGCGAACAACGCGAGCGTTTACGTTCAGCTATCCGCGCGGTAACGCGATCCGGGAGTGTCGCCGTCGCCACCGGCCCGTCCGGCCGTAGAGGACAAGCTATTTGGCAATAGGTAGTGCGTGGGCAACAAGCGAGCAACGCGAGCGGGACGCAGGAGAAACGTTCTATGGAAAAATTGTGAAAGCTGTTGAGAACAGATTTTGAAGAAAAATTTTTATTTTCTGAAATCGTAATTCGATCCTCAACTTCATTTTTCATAAATTTCTAGCCTATCGGGGAGCGAGCGCTGTTGTGGGGCGCCGAAATTTTAGGTTAGCGCTATAATATGCAAAACGGAAAACGAATACTCGAGTTCCATACGTACAGGAGAAGGATATGTCGACAGAGATTCGCACGTATGTCGGGAAGCGTTACGACACGCTAGAAGTCGTTGAGATCCAAGTCGCGGGCGACAAGATCGTTTCGGTTGTGAAGCAAGAAGGAGAAGCGCAAGACGTTCCTTTCGTGGCGCCCGGGTTATTCGATATTCAAGTCAACGGCGCAGTCGGATATGAGTTCTCTTCGTCAAAGCTGACGAAAGAAGGGGTGATCTCCGTTCTGGAAAAGATGTTGCGCGACGGCGTCTTCCGTATTTGCCCGACGCTAACGACTAATGCGCCGGAAACGATGAAAGCCGCCGCTCGTACTATCGCGGACGCGTGTAAAGCGCGTCCCGACCTCGCCGAGATCGTGTGGGGGATACATCTTGAAGGACCGTTCATCTCGCAAGCTGAGGGCGCGATCGGCGCTCATCCGAAACGTTTCTGTATTCCGTACTCCCAAGAGGTCTTTGACGACGTGCAAGCCGCTTGTGACGGTATGGTCAAACTCGTTACGCTCACGCCTGAATATCCTAATGCCGGCGAGTTTGTACGATATCTCGTCTCGCAAGGCGTACTTGTCTCTATTGGACATACGAACGCTGACGGCGCTCAGATCGACGAAGCCGTTCGCGCCGGAGCGAAGTTGTCGACGCATCTTAGCAACGCGACGCGTCACTTACTGCCGAAATGGGAAAACTATTTCTTTGCGCAACTTGCAGACGATCGTCTCAACGCTAGTATTATCGTCGACGGGTTCCATATTTCTCCGCAACTTGTTCGTACGATCGTACGCACGAAGGGATTAGACAAGTTGGTCCTTATCAGCGACCAATCTCCTCTTGCGGGTTTTCCTCCCGGGAAATACTCAATGGAGTTATGCGATTTCGAGATCCAGCCTAACGGCAAGGTCACGCTAGCCGGCGATCCGAACTTATTGGCGTGCGCGTCCTTCCCGGTCGGCTACTGTGTTGCAAACGTTATGTCTATCGAAGGATTGCCGCTGAACAAGTGCTACGATCTTGCGGTAACACGGCCCGCGGAATTGTTAGGCGCGCCAAGATTCAGTTCCGGTAACGACGATTTCTTGACGCCCGGCGGCGTTGCGGATTTTGTGCTGTTCAATGTCCAACGAGCGACTTACGGCGAACTCGGGATCCTCGACGGTAAGTCGTTCAAGACAGGTAAATTGCTTTACGACAAGATCGTATGGCGCGGTCAAGAGATCGAATGAATCGAGTCGTACGGCGAGGAAGTATTGAGGTCTGCGTGTAGACGCTCTTAGAGAACGACGCGTATAAAGAAAGAGCCCCGGCGAGATCAAATTCTCGTCGGGGCTCTGCTATTCTATCAGAATTGGCTTATCAACGCTCATTTCGTTCCGATATTGCCCGAGATATTAACATTGGGACAATCGGATTCGATCGCTACTTTACCGCTGACGAAGTTGTCGGTAATGATAGCGCGCGCGGCGGTGGCTTCGATTTTGACTTGGGCTTTTTCTTCTTGGAAGTTACAGCCGCGGATCATGACGGAACCGCCGTCGACTTGGATGGCGGGTTTGCCTTGGCGATTACGATCCCATTGGCAGAATTCGCAGTCGCTGAAACCGACGGTTCCGCGACCGGAGATTCGAGCGATTTGTTCGCTCGGACCCCAGAACGCGCAGTTCGAGAAGCGGACGGAACCGTAGTTGTCCTTAGTAACGACGACTTCAGTCGGGTTATCGCCTCTCATTGCGACGAATTCGCCGTTGGTGATAAGCAGTCCGAACGGAGCGCTTTGTTCGACCAAAACGGAGGTGTGACAAGAGTCGGCTCCGATACCCAAGAAGTTGCCGTTGCAAATGCCGGTCTCGCTGCCGCCGAATTCGTAACCTACGCCATAGCCGAAGCAGAACGTGTTCAGGACGTAATGCCAGTCGGTGCGTTTGAAAACGAACGCGCGACCGTTGGCTTGTTGCCATTGGAAGAGCTTGGGTTTCATGCTCCACCACGGATTAAAGTGGACGTTTTCAATACGACCAATATCGTAGATCTTGTCGACGAAGATACCGAGCGCGAGAGGTTGACCGTGGACGTTGCGGATCAAAGCGCGTTCGTTATCGGACGCGTCGATTCCCTTGTAGGGATTGAGTAATTCGACGTCGACGATCGCGGGGTTCTTACCGCGCATCTTGACCGCCCACGGATAAGGGGTGGGGACGTCGTCTTCTTTTTGATCGATCCAGTACAGAACGACGCCGGCGAGGACGCTGTTCGTATGGAGCGTGATGAACGCTTCGGCGTCGGCGTCGCCGGCGTTCGCCGTGACGATGAACGTGGCGCCGTCGTCGGTCGGTTTCGGAAGACCGCGGTCGCGGCAACCGTTGTGTGCCGTAACGGAATTCCAAGGTCCGCGGAGCGTTACACTTTGCGGAATATCGAGATTTCCTTCAAAGCGGTATTGACCGGCGGGAACTTCGACGGTACCGCCCGGTTGACCAAGCGAATTCAACGCCTTTTGGAAAGCGGCTGTGTTGTCAGTCGCGCCGTCGCCGATTGCGCCGAAATCAAGGACGTTGACGACGTTAACGGAGTTGTCGGCCGGTTCGATCTGCGCGTTCGGTTCTGCGCCGACGGCGACGGAGAGACAGAAACAGATTACCGCTGAAGTGAGCGAGGTAAAGTATCTCATTTTGATTCTCTACTAATAGGGTGTATAATGGTGGGAAATATAGTAAGATCGGTAAAACGCTCTTGCGTCATACTTGCAATTATTTTACATTCTTCGGCTTACGACGGATGCGTTCGAAGATCTCACGGATACGAGATTCGACGAGATCGCAGATCTCTTTGTCGGACATGCCTTTGTAGACGTCCGGCGTGATCGGGGCACCGTATTCGACAATGACGCGCGGTTTAAACGGGGAAGGATATTTCGCCGTTCTGGGCCAGGCTTCAAACGCGCCGGCGATCGCGACCGGGACGATCGTCGCGTTCGTCTTGACCGCCAACGACGCATAACCGGAGGTGAACGGTTGAAGTTCGCCGTCGAATGAACGACTGCCTTCCGGGAAGATGACGACCGCTTCGTCGTTCTTAAGACGTCGTAACGTTTCTTTGATGCCGGCAAAACCTAAGCCGTTTGTTTCGAGC
This sequence comes from Thermoguttaceae bacterium, assembly GCA_045599605.1. Taxonomy (GTDB): domain Bacteria; phylum Planctomycetota; class Planctomycetia; order Pirellulales; family Thermoguttaceae; genus RUG369. The sequence continues at coordinate 169,973 of JAZRWE010000019.1, read as the reverse complement.
GGGATAGCGTCGACTGAATCGATCAACTTACCGAACGGCTTGAATTTGAAGAGGGTCTTACGCGCAAGATAGTTCGTCATGCGGTAATAGCCCGTGCCGACCGCGGGAGGATCGATGAAACTTTGGTGATTGGAGACAAGAAGCGTCGGACCTTTTTTGGGAACGTTTTGCGCGTTGACGTATTTGGTCCTGCACAGCGCTTTTAGCATAAGGTACAATGAAAATTGACAAACGTGATACCAAAACGCGTGCGTACGCGTCACAACGCGTTTCTTCGTTTGACGTCGAGACGATTGGACTTCTGATTTATCAGCGCTTTGCGAACCATTTTCGTTAGGAGTTTGATTCTCAGACATAAGGAGCGTTCCTCGGGGCGGGATGAACGTTGTAACGACGTTGTCGTTTGTTTACAAGAAACGATAAAACGCCGAAAACGCTCGGCGTTTTATCATATATCAAATCGACGCGAAAAACACGAACGTCATTCTTGCCAGTAGACAGATTCGACGATCTTGCCGTCGGTGGGAATCATGTTCTTCGCTTTGAGTTGCGCGACCATTTCGGTACAACTATTCGCGAACAACGGGGAGATCTCGACGATAGCGGGATCGACGACTTCAATTCCGATATGCCCTAACCAACGTTTGTAGAGACCGGTAAGGTGTTCGCGGACGGTCTTCGGCGTATCCTTGGCTTCGCGAGGATGGTTCTTCAACGGACCAAAACAGGTCTCTTCCTCGATCTCGACGACGATCGGGTTCTTAGCGATCGGTAGCAAGTCGAAGATGAACTTTTCGTATTTGATCGCGTTCGGAGTCTCAGGCTTGACCTTAACGCCAAACATCGCAGCGCCGTTCTCGTCCTTGGCTTCTTTATCCAAGACGACGAACGGAACCTTTTTCTTCGCGAGGTGATAAGGAAGCGAACTAGAATAGGACGCGTTCTTTTGGAGCAGATCGACGTTCATCATATGGACGGCGATGGAACCAGCCCAGATCGCGAGAGAACCGTCGGGCTTACGACGTTCGCCGGCGGCGTCCGGAAGGTCGCTGTATTCGATGACGTACAATTTACCGTCGACCATGACCATATTACCGACGCGGTCTTTCGGATTTTGCTTACGAATAACTTGCGTGGCAAATTCCGATTTGCTCAAAACGTGGTAGCCGATGAATTCAGGACTGCAGATATCGACGATCGGATTGTCGATCTGGAAGTAGAAGAGTTCTTCGATACCGCGGTTCTTCAACTCGGTGAGGATACCTTTCTCGCGAACGATCGGGAGATGAGAATCAGGTTGAGGCGAGTTGATCGCAGCCAACATGCCGCCGTGACCGTCGGGACTACGCGCGATCTGCGCTTTGTTCGCGAGAAGGACCTTGCCGGAATCGAAATCGACGGACGGCATGGTGCCTTGACAGAAGATAAGGACGTCGTCGGGATTCAAACCGAAGTTGTTGTTTTCTTTGAAGAAATCGATCGTTTCTTGGTGAGTCGCCGGGCTTGTTTGAATACAGAACGGCAAACGAACGTTGTATTTGCGTTGCATCGCGCGGATACGTTCGATGTGGATCTGGAAGAGCGTGGCGTTGGAGAGCGGACCGATCGGGAAGATCCCCTTCGCGTGGGGGAAGTCAAGACGCGTGCCTTGACCGCCGGCGACAACGACGATACCGATCTTACCGGCGCGAAGATATTCTTCTCCTTTGGCGACCGCTTTCAGCGGCGTGATCTCGTCGGTCGTTTCGTCAAGTTGTTTTGCGGGGGATTGCGCGTAGGTCGAACCTTCGGCGCAGTCGTAGTCGCGGAGATCGCTGAGTTTGAACGCGGTCGGCTCTTCAGCGCGATCGGCGAGCGCGGCGGCTGCAGGCGGATCGTAACGATGAATAAAGAGTTGGTCGAGAGCGGCAAAATCGATCTTTTCGATCTGTTGACTCAAAGAATTTTGTTCTTCTTCCGTCAGTTCGTCCCAAAAAGTAAGCAGTTGTTCCTGCCCAAAAGGAGCTAATTTTTGGAGAAGCGTTTCTTTACTGGACATACATTACCTTTCATCGTACGCCGAATTGGAGTAGGAAGGATAAACGATCGCGACGATACTTGTTACGCGACCCAATATAATAAGGTCAATCCCTGTTAAATATTCTAAACGAGGCGGCGTTATTTTTCAAGGGCTCGCAGCGCCATTTGAATATTTTTATGACTGGTTTTTACTTTTAAAAAGGAGTTAAGATGGATAAGAAATTATAATTGACGTATTTTTGGCGATTATCAGAAGTTGGCAGGGATGGACGTAAAAAAAGAAGTTGGATTTTAGCGCAGCATATAGACAAAAAAGAGTAAATAGATAATAATATGTTAGAGGCGCTTTCGTCAGAAAAGCGCGAGAACGGCTTGTGGGGACTTCTTTGTTCAACGTCGAGCGGAGAAACTATTGTCTAGTCGTTCGCTTTTTGAGCGAGCGCATTGGCGGCGTGTTTGGCGTCGTACCGGCGTTTGTTTGAAAATACTTTGAACGTAATCGAAGATTGTACGTCAAATTTAGCGGGAAACGTATCTCAGCGCGTTTGTACTTGTTATTTGTTTTTATAGCGCGTCTTTGTGCGCGCGGATATTGCGCTGTGAAGGACGTTTTCGGCGTTGGCGAAAGCGAATCGACGTCTTTTTTTAACCGTTAACGAGGCGATTCAATGGAAAATGAATCCGACGTCATTGTCGAGACCAAAAACCTTACTAAAACCTACCGCGACTTCTGGGGTCGTCAAAAAGTCAGCGCGTTGAAAGCGCTCGACCTTGAGATCCATCGTGGGGAAATCTTCGGTCTTTTGGGGCCTAACGGTTCCGGTAAGACCACGACTATCAAGCTCTTGCTCGGACTTCTTTTCCCGACGAGCGGCGAGGTCAATATTCTCGGACGTTCCGCGTCCGACGTCGCTAAGAACGAACGTTTGGGCTACTTGCCGGAAGAATCTTATCTTTATCGTTTCTTGAACGCTGAAGAAACTCTCGATTTCTATGGCCGCCTGTTCAATATTCCCGCTACGGTCCGTCGTCAACGCGTCGAAACGTTGATCCAAATGGTCGGTCTTGAAGCGGTCAAAAAACGACAACTTCGCGAATACTCCAAAGGTATGACGCGTCGTATCGGTCTCGCGCAAGCGCTGATCAACGACCCGGAAGTCATTTTGCTCGACGAACCTACGAGCGGTCTCGATCCGATCGGTACGCGCCAAATGAAGGATCTGATCCTCCAACTTAAAGAACGCGGTAAGACGGTCATCATGTCTAGCCACTTGCTCGGCGACGTTCAAGACGTTTGCGACCGCGTCGGTATTTTATACCAAGGCGAACTTAAAGAACTCGGTCGTGTTGAAGACTTGCTTAAAGTCGTCGAACAAACGGAAATTCGTATCTCCAACCTTAGCGAAGACGCTAAGAAAAAGATCGAAAAGGTCGTTGAAGACGACGAAAAAGCGGAAATGGTCTTCTGTGGTAATCCTAGCACCTCTCTTGAAGACCTCTTCCATACGATCATCTCTGAGAGTGAAGCTCGTCCCGGTAAGCGTATTCGCGGAAGGGAGAGCTCGAAATGATTCTAGAACATCCGATTCCGCCGTTCCTAGAATGGATCGGCCCCGCCGCCTTGAACTGGCTATTGGCGGTCGGAGCGTTAGCTGCGCTGGCGTTCATTATCTGTTTCGTCCTGTTGTTGGTATTTAAAGGCACGAAGCAGGCCGGTTCCGCGTTTGTTAAAGGCGTTTCCGACGCGTGGAAAGACTTTGCGCTTTTCTCTTGGAGACGCTGCTTCGCCATGGCGTCGCTCGCTATTCGCGAATCTATCAGAAAGAAGGTCGTCGTTGTCTGCGTCGTCTTTCTCGTTCTGTTGATGTTCGCGGGCTGGTTCCTCGATCCCGATAGCAAAGACCCCGCTCGTTTGTGCGCGTCTTTCGTCTACCAGACTACGACCTATTTGGTCCTCTTGCTCGCGTTGTTCCTTAGTTCGTTGAGCTTACCGGCCGACTTCAAAACGAAGACTATCTATACTATCGTTACGAAGCCCGTCCGTTCTAGCGAGATCGTTCTTGGTCGCATCATCGGTATCGGCGCGATCGGCACCGCGATCCTTGCTTTGATGGCTTGCTGCAGTTACTTCTTCGTTTCCAATACGTTGAAGCACACGCACGTTCTTAACGACTCGGAAGACTTGACGTACGTTACGGAAGCCGATCCGTCTACGCTTGCGCCGGAGACGGTCGTTGCGAAAGGGTTCACGCGTCTTGCCAACGGTCATAAGCATCAAGTTGAAAAGTACGCCGACGGTACGCTTCGTATTTTCGAAGAGAATAAGCACTTCCACGAGATCGAACAAGTCGCCGACGGCGGCGTCGTTCGCTATAAGATCGGTTCTGAACGCGGTTCTCTACAAGCTAAGGTCCCGGTCTACGGTAAGATCAAGTTCCGTAACGCCGACGGCTTCGAACGCGAACGCGGTATCAACGTCGGTGAAGAATGGGATTACCGTAGTTATATCGCCGGCGCCACCGATGAAGCGGTCATTTGGACTTTTGAAGGTATTACGCCTAAGAAGTTCGCCAACGGTCTTCCTGTCGAAATGACGATCAGCGTTTTCCGTACGCACGTCGGTAATATCGAAAAAACGATCATGGGCGCGCTTTATGTCCGTAACCCGAAGACCGGTCTTATCGCGGAAACTCACGTCTTTAACTCTGAAAAATACACGACCAAAGCGTTGAATGTTCCCGTCGAGATCGATAAATCTAAGGTTAAATCTAAGCCGTGGATCGTCAAGAAGATGAGCGACGCTGGTTCCTTCGAAGCTCAACAACTTGAAACGCCCGTCGATAAAGATACTTATAACTTGTTTGACGATTTTGTCGTCGACGGCAAGTTGGAGATCTGGTTGCAATGTCTTGACAACCAGCAATACTTCGGCGCCGCGAGCCCGGACTTGTACCTTCGCTCTGCCGACGCCAACGTCTTCTTTAACTTCTTCAAAGGTTATTTGGGCGTTTGGCAACAAATGTTGATCGTCATCTCGTTTGGCGTTTTGTTCAGCACGTTCCTGAGCGGTCCTGTCGCTATGGCGTCGACGTTTGGTATTTTGATCGCCGGTTTCTCTAAGCGTTTGTTCTTGGAGATCGCGCACTTACAAGCGCTAGGCGGCGGTCCTATTGAATCGTTTAACCGCTTGGTCAATCATGAAAACGTGATGATCGAGTTGCCCAATACGTTCTCTACGCACTTGGGTCAAGCATTCGACCAAATTGCCGCCGGTTTCCTGAGCGTCATCGGTTTGGCGTTGCCGTCCTTCGGCGATTACAACTACTACGCGGACTGTGTCGCCAACGGCTATAACGTTCCGGCGAACTCGATCTTAGTCCATATCATAACTACGGCGTCGTTCGTTTTGCCGTTGTTTATTTTCGCTTACGTTATCCTTAGAAATAGGGAGGTGGCTAAACAATGACGCAGAACAAGATGTTTATCAGGAAGATCGTATATATCGTTCTTATTGCGATCTTGCTCGTGCCGATCTACATTTTCGGCAATCCGTCTCATAAGCAAGCGGACGGTAGTTTCACCGACGGCGGCGTCTTGGCTTCCAAGTATCGCGAGGGTAAGCTCTCCGAAACGACGCTCGGTCAAATCGACCCCGCAGGTAGCGCGATGAAGCTTGCCACGTTCGGTATGCGCGGCGTTGCGATTTCGTTGTTGTGGAATCGTTCGCTCGAATACGAAAAGCGCGCGGACTGGGACAACGTCGTCGCGACGGCGGAACAGATCATCACGCTCGAACCTCACTTCATCACGATCTGGGACTTCGTTGGTTGGAAACTGGCGTACAACGCTTCCGCTATGTTTGACGACTATCGCGAACGCTATCGCTGGGTCATCCGCGGTTTCGAATTTGTTCAACAAGGCACCGAATATAACCGCGAAGCTCCTAAGCTTTACGTTCGTTCCGGTTGGACGATCTCGCAAAAGATCGGTATCGCCGACGAAAAGAAGCAATACCGTCGTCTTTTCCGTGAAGACGAAGAATTTTGGAGCCGTCAGGATCCCAAAGAAGTTACCGTTACCTATCACGACAACTGGCTTCTTGGTCATGCGTTCTACAAGCACGCTGAGAGCTTGTACGAAGAAAAGAACGGCGATATCGGTAAAGAAACTCGTTTGTTGTTCTTCGGTCGCGCGCCTTTGAATCGTATTCGTTTCGCTGAATGGATGAGCATCGACGGTTGCGGCGTCAATAAGACGAACACGCCGGTCTTCGACGAAGAGAACTGCGCCACCGCGTGGAAGCTCGCGCAAGACGACTGGGACGCTTATTCGAACAAAGTCGTTGCTACGACGATCGAAGATAAGGAACACCCCGGCGAATATCGTACGACTTCGTTGAATCTCCAGATCGAAGCAAAGAAGAAGATCCAGGAAATGGAAGACGAGCTCGTCGCGTTGTTGCCCGAAGGCGTTACGCGCGAAACGATCATTTGGGATCGTTGGAACAACGAACTCGACGATCAACAACGCGCCTCGATGTACGAAGTTATTCGTAATCCTTACGACGAAAACGATTATAACCTTGGCGAGACCGGTTATCCAATGCGCGTAGTCCGCAGTTATTTGGACGGCGAACACGGCGAACAACCCGGTTGGGACAAGGACTGGATGAAGAAGCTCTACGATATGCGTATCTCTCTCGTTGAAGAAGGTATGCGCGATATCGCTTCGACCCCGAAGTTGTTGCTTAGCGACGACCGTATGAAGGATTATTCTAGCGCTTACGAACGTCTCAACGATTGGCAGATCCGTGCGACGGCGCTGCTTAAGATTACGCCGGAAGTTTTGGCCGCTAACGTTCGTCCTGAGAAACGCGCCGAAGCGGACGATATCGTCGCCGATATTCAAAAGCTTCAAGTCCAGGAAAGCTTCTCGCGTATGTTCCGCGACATCATGGGCGCCGATTATCACGCTCGTGAAGTCGTCTTCGAACAAGAGCTCAACGCTCGCGAGGCGCATCGTCACCGACAAGCTGTACGCGATCTCTACTATGCCGCTCAACCGGAAGAGGCTAATAAGGAATTCCTTGCGTGCTTCGATTCTTGGATCGCCTTGATCAATCAAGAAGGATTCAAAGATCTTCGTTATTTCCCGCAAGTTCACAGCGACTTCATGGAAGAGTTGGAAAAGTACGTCATCGTTCTTGAACAACTCGAAACGGTCTTCCCGAAGGAATATTCTTTCCAACAGATCGTTCGTGAAGATCAACAAGTTCAATACCGTCTCGACGGTCATGAACAAGCGGTCGCCTACATCAATAAGGAAATGGCCGACGGCAAGTACCAAGACGCGGCGGAAAACGCCGTTACGTTGACGACCGGTTGGGCCAACTTCAACAACGAAGGCGAGATCTACGCGCTTGGTCCTATCCAAGAAACGATCGACGGTTACTTCGAAGCGTTGAAGCTTTGGGTCAACGCATGGGAAAAGAGGCCGGAAGCCGAGTTCGATATGGCGAAGCAGACCGGTCAATTCAACGATTACCCGGGTAAGAACTTCTTGGAATTCATGTTGCAAAAATCCGACGACAACTATCTCGCGATCGAGCAACTTGAGGTTGAACGCATCAACGATACCGCTAAGAACTTCGAAAATCTTGAAAAAGAGATCGAGCTATGGGCGAAAGTCGTCGAACGCGCTCCTATCGTGAAGTACGACAACCTTTCCGAGACTTACGCTCGTATTCAAAATATCGTTCAAGAATACAAGTTGGAACTGATCAAGCAGAATAAGCAACTTCCGGAAGATTTCCCGCTGAAGTCTTTTGAAGAAAACGCCGTTCGCATGATCGAAAATAACTGATCTTGAAGAGATAACGTAGGAACGAACGCCGGGATCACGCGTCTCGGCGTTCCAAAATTCGCGCGTCGACCTTTACTGTCGGCGCGTTTTTTATGCTAAACTAATTGCTCTTTACTTGTTAGCGCAGAATTAAGTAATTTGTCGTTATGACTGTTTTAGTGGATCATTCGCAACGTCGAGTTAAGATATTAGAAAGCGCGTTTGAATTATTTGCCGAGGAAGGATATTCGGGCGTAACGTATCAGAAGATCGCCGATCGATGCAATATATCGCGTACGGCTATTTATAAGTATTTCAAAGACAAGGACCAGATCTTTATATACGCGATCAAGTTGTCGACGGACAAGTTGTCTAGGAAGATCAAGAAAGTAACGGATCGCTCGGAACTGACTCCGGTAGATAAGATCCGTCGAGTTATGCACTTAACGGTAAAGTTGTTGACGGATAACCAAGTGTTTTTATCTGTCGTGCTCGACTATCTGACGTCGCTTAAATCCTCCGGAACCGACGTGCGTCGTAAAGCTCGCGCTCGTACTTTCGGCTTTCAGTTCTTGTTACGTTACCTTGTCGACGACGCTATCAAACAAGGGTTGTTCCACGAAGGCGATTCCGAGCTAATGGCGGAACGATTATACTGCATCATTGAGGCATACGTTTTGAATCTGACTGTTACGAATGCAATGGGGCGTAAAGAGTGTTGGGCGTTGATCGATTCCGCAATCGACGATTGTATGCGCCAACGTTCGTAATGCGTGTAATATGAGTAGGCCGTATGAAGGCGTTCGATACCGCGAACGTCCTTACATATTTTGACGCATAACGCGGAATTATTTTGGCGGACGAGTCGACTTATTTATTGACATACTTCGAGGGAATGAGGTTTTAGATGTCCTTATTGGATTCGGCGGTAACGACCGGAACGACGGCGCCTTATTGGATCGTGGAAGCGCTTAAAACGCTAGGATTCGCGTTGCATATGATCCCTATGGGCGTTCTCCTGATAGGGATACCGATCTCTATTTTGTTTTGGCTGCTAGGGGGAACGAATGGTAAACGTTTAGCGCAACGACTATTTCAGCAGGCTCCTGTGTTTGTCGTGTTTACCGCCTGTCTTGGTTGCGCGCCTCTTCTCTTTTTACAACTGACTTATTCGAAACTGTTCTATACAACGACGATCGTTTTCGCGGCGCATTGGCTAGGGATATTGTCGTTATTGTTAACGGCGTACGTTGTCGCGTTGTTATGCGCTCGCGCCGCTAGTAAGGAAAGAATATGGTCGACGTTGTTTCTCGCTTGCGGTACGACGGCTTGTTTTCTCTGCATGGGATTGATCTTCACGAGCGTATTGACCGTTTTTGAGCGTCCGTACTTATTGGAGAGTTCCGCGAACGCGGTTTCGATCGTATTCTTGAAACATTCTTTTGTTCTTGGCGGATCGGGAACGGTCAATGGGTTAGGGTATTATTGGCGCGATCTGTCGATCTATATTCGTTTTGCGTGTCTGATGGGCGTCGCGTGTCATGCGTTTGCATTTTGGATCGTATATGACGCGTTCAAATTGTATACCGGTCCGCGTAAACTTACCGACGAAGAAGAGATGCGCGTCTTGGAGGCGCAAGAAGAGGAAGCCGACGAGGAAAACGGCAAGAAAAAACGTCGACGAGGTCGAACGCCGTTACAGGAGAATGCGGATAAGTATCGCGAGTTCGTGCTTTCCGCGGCGTGTGTTTTGGTCGTCATAGGTTGTGCGATAGCCATTCCGGCATTGCTTATTTATGTGAAGCGTTTATCCGACGTAGTAGCCGCGGTTCCAAATTACACTTTATGGAACGTATTGTATTGGGGAATCTACGCTTTCTTGGCGGCGCCGCTCGTTTTTTTGATCCTAGGGAAGTTGCAGAAGCTTAGCGGTGGCACGGTCGCGTTTTGTTTGGCGGTTTGCGAGTTATGTCTTGTTGGAACGTATTCGCTTTGGCGGCAAACGATCCAGAACGTTCAGCTCTCGCCGTATTTCGATCCTGCGACACAGACGTCGGTCTTCTGTTTTTCTGAGAACGCGCCGGAGGAACTGACGCAGTGGTCGCCGTTTTTTATGTTCTTGGGCGTCCTGGTCGTCGTTGGAGTTTGGAGCTTTTGGATATTGCGCTTAGCGACTCCGAAGACGCAGAGACCGAAGAAAGCCAAGAAGGAAAAAGCGCCTAAGAAAGAGAAACCGGTCAAGGAAAAGAAGATGAAGAAGAGCAAGAAGGCCGAAGAGGATTCCGAGGATAGTAAGGAGGATAAACAAGGCGGTCTTGCGTCCCAACTTACATTGGGATCGAGCGTTAATTCTTCCTCGAATCCGAAGAAACCGAACAAGACGCGATAACAATAACTTGCTTTATCGGTTGCTTGAGATAAAATTACACGACGCGTACGACGCAAGTTTCGCGCGTGAACAAATAGGTCTAACTTTACATAGGTGCGTAATGTTTAACAACATCTTTAAGACGTTTATTATGTCGTCTCTCGTTCTGGGACTGACGACTGCGCTTCCCGCTTTTGGAGCGGAACAAGAAGCTCCCGCCGCGCAAGCGGACGATATTGAAGTCGTTTCTTATTATTTTGGCAATTACCATCTTGATAAGCGTAATGAAAAGCGCCTTGGCAAAGGTTGGTCCGAGTGGGAACTCGTGAAGGGTGCGACGCCTCGTTTTGAGGGACATCGCCAACCTCGCGTTCCGCTTTGGGGGTATACCGACGAAGCGGATCCGAAGGATATGGCGCAAAAGATCGAAACGGCGGCTAAATATGGAGTCGACGTTTTCTTGTTCGACTGGTATTATTACGACGACGGTCCGTTCCTTGAACGTACGATCGACGACGGTTTCCTGCACGCCGAGAACCGCGATAAGATCAAGTTCGCGTTGATGTGGGCCAATCACGACTGGGTCGAGATCTTCCCGAAACACAAGGATATTCCCAGTTCGTTGATCTACCCTGGTAAAGTTACGCCTGAAACGTTTGATAAGATCTGCGATCTCGTTATTGAAAACTATTTCAAGCAGCCGAATTATTGGAAGATCGACGGCAAACCGTACTTCTCCGTCTACGAATTGACGAAATTTGGCGAGAGCTTCGGTTCTTTTGAAGCGACGAAAGCGGCGATCGAACGCTTCCGTGAAAAAGTTAAGGCAGCCGGTTTCCCTGATTTGCATATGAACGCGGTCTACTGGGGCCGTCCGAACATTCCCGGCGAAGGGACGATCGAGGACCCCGTCAAACTGATCGAAGGTCTTGGCTTCGATTCCGTTACCTCGTATGTTTGGATCCACCACGTACCGCTTAACGAGTTGGAGACCGATTTCAACTGGGTTCGCGACGAATACATGAAACATTGGGATAACGCTCGCGCTTCGTTCTCGATTCCTTACATTCCTAACGCTTCCGTAGGTTGGGACTCCAGTCCTCGTACGGACCAAACGGAACCCTATGGAAACTGGGGGTATCCTTTCACGAACACGATCTCCAACAACACTCCCGAGAATTTCAAGAAGTCGTTGGAAATGATCAAGGAACGCATTTTGGCCGATCCGAATTGTCCGCGTATTATGAACATCAACTGCTGGAACGAATGGACGGAAGGCAGTTACCTTGAACCGGATACGTTCAACGGCTATGGATATCTTGAAGCGATTCGCGACGTGTTCAACAAGTGATATTTTGAACGAATAACGCAACGTGATCTATTATCGTAAGTCCCAACGCGACGAGAACGCGTTGGGACTTTTTTATTTATCTGTTGAAAATAAAGAGATTCAATAGAGTTTGTCCTGTTCTAAAATGGTCTATCTTGAAACGGAAAAAATCTTTACTATGAACGTGAACGCCTATGTTTAGAAACTAGGCGTCGTCGATCGATAAACTTTTCGTCCTAGCCGAAACCTGATTGATAATTATGCATAATTTTTTACGAGCCCTAAAATTAACGCTTAAATTTAAGTGGAATATCGTGGGGATCATACTGTCCTCGATACTATTGGCGTTATGTTGGGGAGGAAATATTACCGCCGTTTACCCGTTAGTCCAAGTTTCTTTTCAAGGTGATACGGTAAGCTCCTGGCTAGAAAAAGAGATCGCGTCGCAGGAAGAGCGTATCGCGGGTTTCAAGCGTGAACGTTACGAGATCTTAGGACTCGCTTTACCGGAATCTAACGAGGCAGACGAGGACGGATCGGCCGCTTTTTCCGAGGAAGCGCTTGTGAAAGCGGAAGACGCGCTAGACGCACACGATCGCCAACGTCTAAGCGTTTTGAACGCGCAACTTAAAGACGCTGAGAAGTTGTTGAAGAAATATCAATGGGGCCAACCGTACGTCGATCGTTGGACTCCCAAGGACCCGTTTATGACGGTCGTCGTCTTAATGCTCTTCGTACTTGGCGCCACGCTTATTAAGAGCATTTGTACTTTTGTTCATTCCTTCTTGTCGGCGCGTATAGGGCAACTTGGTTCCTTCGAATTACGCGCGTTATTCTTCCGTAAGATGCTTGGATACGAAGTAACGTTTTTCAGTCAGCGCGGGGTATCCGACGCGACGAGCCGTTTCACTTCTGATATGGGACAGTTGTCGCAAGGTCTGACTCTGACTTACGGCAAGGCGTTACGCGAACCGTTGAAGATGATTGTGTGCTTAGTTGGCGCGATCTTGGTCAGTTGGCAGCTGCTTGTCTTTACGTTCTTGTTTATTCCGGTCGCCGCGATCTTGATCCGTTGGTTGGCGAAATCGTTAAAGCGCGTGGTGCGACGAGCGATGATGCAGATGGCGCAGCTTTACGGACGCATCGACGAGACGTTTCACGCTATCAAGGTCGTTAAGTCGTTTAACCGCGAGGGATACGAAGTTGCAAAATTCCGTGAGGCGAACAAGACGTATTTCAAGCGCAGTATGAAGACGGCGAAGTATGACTCGATCACGAGTCCGTTGACGGAGTGTCTCGGTATCGGGATGTTAACGCTTGCGATCATGGCGGGCGCTTATCTCGTTATCTATCAAAAGACGAGTTTGTTTGGTATTCCGACTTCCTCACGACCGCTCGACCTTGGTTCGTTGATCCTATTCTACGGCTTCTTGATCGGCGCGTCCGATCCTGCCAGAAGATTGACAGATATCTTTACGAGCATTCAAAGCGCATGTGCCGCCGCAGATCGTATCTACGAGATCGTCGATCGCGAACCGCTTATTAAGAACGCCGAGGCGCCGAAACGCCTTAGCGAATTTAAGAAGTCGATCGTCTTTGAGAATGTTTCTTACTCCTACCCGATCGAAAGTGCGACGAAAGCCGCCGCGCCGGCGCAACGCGTCCGTTTTGAAGATGTGATGAAACAAGCCGGAAAGAGAGCATGGAATCGGATAGTAGGCGCGTTTACCGGTAAGAAAACGTCGCCTTCTGAAACGACGGCAGCGAAACCACAAGTCGTTCAAGAGACGACAGAAAGCGAATCGCGCGTGGTGTTGAACAACGTCTCGCTTGAGATAAAATTTGGTGAAACGATCGCTATCGTAGGACGCAGCGGTTGCGGTAAAAGTACGATGACGAGCATGATTCCTCGCTTTCTCGATCCAGTGGACGGCCGTGTTTTGATCGACGACGTCCCGCTTAAAGAGATACGTATATCCGACGTTCGTGAACAGATCGGTCTCGTCGCACAGGATTCCGTCCTGTTTAACGACACCGTATACGAGAACATCCGCTACGGTAATCCCTCCGCGACGCGCGAAGAGATCTACGCGGCGGCGAAGGAAGCTTACGCAGACCAATTCATTCGCGAAGAACTGAAAGACGGTTACGATACGATCGTTGGTCCCGGCGGCGGCGCGCTTTCCGGAGGGCAACGTCAACGTATCGCGTTAGCGCGAGCGTTATTGAAAGATCCTAAGATCTTCTTATTGGATGAAGCGACGAGCCAGATCGACCTTCAAAGCGAACATTATATACATCAAGCGTTGAAGAAATTTGTCGGCGGCCGAACGACGATCATGGTTACGCACCGACTGAGTGCGATCCAATTAGCGGACCGCGTCGTCGTTATGCAAGACGGGCAAGTTCAGTTCGTTGGGACTCATGAAGACGCGTTAAAGAACTCCCCGTTCTACGCGAGCTTGTGGGCTAGCGAGAAGTTGGACGACGAAGAAGAAGTCGGCGTTTGACGTTAGCAATAGATAGAACCGTATTTTTACGATATCAATAAATGATAGAAAGGATAATATTGTCATGGACGCGAAGAAAACGGCTGTGGTCTTTATTGAGTTCCAAAATGATTTCTGTACCGAAGGGGGGAAGTTGTATTCTCTTGTCGGGGAAGAGATCAAGCGTAATCAAACGATCGAAAATGCGGTCAAACTCCTTCAAGGCGCGCGAGAGAAGGGCGTTACCGTGATCCATTGTCCGTTCGTTCTTGATAAACCGTGGATCGAAGAAAACGGTCTTGACGGTCTTCTTAAGAATCTTGCCGCCGGCGACGTTTTCGCGCCGGAGTCTTGGGGAGGCGCTATCATCGATCAGATGAAGCCGTTGGAAAACGAATACGTCCTTACGGGCAAACATGCGCTGAGCGGGTTTGAACATACGCAATTGGATAAGATCCTTACTGACAACGGTATCGAGAACGTCGGCGTCGTCGGGTTCCTTACGAATCTTTGCGCGCAAGCGACGGCGTGGGGCGCTTACGATCGCGGTTATCGTACGCGTATGATCCCTAGCGCTTGCGGCGCGGCTTCGCAAGCTATCCAAGAATTCGTTGAGAAAGAGATCTGTCCGGTCTTTGGCGGTGTTCCTACCGTCGACGAATTCCTCGCTGAGATCGAATGATCGTCGCTTGAAGAAACAAACGAAATTCAGACTGATTTTATTAAAAACTCGGAACGCTCGAATACGAAGCGTCCCGAGTTTTTTTGTGTTCAGATCAATTGAGCGTTCATGTTTTAGAGGAGTGGGGAGTGGGGAAGCGATTGGGGAATACGTTTGAACAGTGTTAAAATAGATAGAGTTTAATTTATCTATAAATTTTAAGGAAATTTCTAAATATTTTCGTTCTGCGGTCGAAAATAATAGTAACGAGAGCTAGAAATTGAAGTTCTCCTGACGAAAGCATATGATTGTTTCTCGTTTAACAAAACGTCTTACGTTTGATCGATCGTGAGTGTCGATACTTGTTTAGAACGCCTAAGACGCCTTTTCCTATATAGCCCGCGCGAGCGATTCGGCGGCTCTTATCCTAAGTTCATATGAGGATGACCATGAACGGTTACAGTTTCAAAGAAAAGAATAATTGTTTAGGGCGCGGTAAGGCTTTAGATATTTTGGCGCGTGCTTGTAAAAAGCAAACGATAGTTAAGTTGAGCATCGTCGCTGCTTTGGCAATCGTTGGCGCCTCTAATAGCGCCGCGTTTGGCCAACAAAACGTTCGCATCAACGCCGCTCCGACGATGGTCGCTTCTCCGTGGACCGCACAAGACGGAACCGTCGCCACGGATATCAACGCCCCTGTTCGTAAGGTCGTTAAACGTAGCAACAATATTCGTCAAACTTCCGCTGTCGTTCAAGACGAAATGCTCGCCGCTCCGGAATATTCTGACGACGATCTTCTCGACCCCTCCGCCGATTATATGCCGTCGGCGATGAGCGACGCGTTGGTCGACCCTGAATCTGAATCTGTCGGTCAAGCGGAAGCCGCATATGATAACTACGAGCCCGAGCCTCTTTCGGTTGCTCCCGCGACGACTGCCGCTCCTGCGATCCCGCAAGCTCGACCGCAAGCGCAAGCCCAAGCGCCTGCCGCTCCGAAAGTCTTGTCGACGGAAGTTCAAAACTATCCGCAAAGCGACGCGCTTAGCTCTAACTCGGGCAATCAAGGCACGTTCTCGAGCGCCGCTTCTAACGCGCCTCGTTATTCTTCGAATCCTTATTCGCGTATCGGTCAAGCGGAATATAACCCGAACCAATTTTATGGCGGCGGTGGTAACTACTCCGTCAACGGTTACCGTAACACGCCTCCCGCGGAAGCTTATGGACAATCGGTCTGCGGTTCCGGCGAATGCGGCGGTTATGGTTGCTGCGGCCTCTTCGGCGGGATCCTGCAAAACACGCAAGTCCAAGCCGGCGCGGTCAGTATGCGTAGCCCGATGGATTTTGAAGACTCCGGTAATGTTGGCGCCGACGTCGCTATCAACTGGGGTAGCGCCATGCCGGTCCTGTGCGGCTTGAATGTTCAAGCCGGCGCGCGCGGCGTCTTCTCCGATTACTACGGATCCGAAGTCAACGGTTTTTCGACGGACGATTCTCACAATCAAGTTTTCTGGACCGCGGGCGTTTACTTCCGTTCTCCGAGCGGCGTTGGCGGTTGGTCCGGCGGTATCGTTTACGATCAACTCATCGAGCGTTACTATCGTCGATACGATCTGAGCCAACTTCGCGCTGAACTTTCCTATGATTTCAGCGGTTGCTTTGAAGTTGGTTTCCGCGGGGCGTTCGGTCTCAACGAGAAGTGGTGCGACTTCGTCAAGTTGGACAAAGACCTCAGCGTTGAAGCGAAAGTTACGCCGAGTTCCTACTACACGATGTTCATTCGCAAGCGTAGCGTTGAAGGCGCGGAATTCACCGTCTACGGCGGCGCGACAGAATGGAGTGAAGGTCTGATCGGAGCTTCCGCAGAGGCGCCTCTCAGCGATTCGTTCTCGCTCAAAGGCTCGACGACCTACGTCTTCCCGTCGGAACGCGGCTTGCACGACAAGACGAAGGAAGAATCTTGGAACATCTCCGTTGGCCTTTCCTGGTACCTTGGCGGTAACGCTCGCGGTGGCAACGGTTGTTGCGGCGCTCAACGTCCTCTCTTCGACGTCGCCGACAACGGTAGCTTCTTGCAAAACTTCCTCCGTTGAGGTTTGATACGCAAGTTCATTAAAAAAACGATATAATGTGAATCATAAAACGCCGGATCGATAATGGTCCGGCGTTTTTATTTTTGACCGCGCTTGATATGGAATACGCTCTACGATAAATTAATGTCATTCTTGTCTTAAACGTCCATTGTTAGAGAGAAACGACTAATATGAGAACGATAGAACGCTTATTATTTTTCTTCTTGTTTGGAGTTGTCGTCGCGCCATGTTTGGCGGAAGTTAATGAAAACTTGCCCGAGTCGGCTCAGAGTTTTCGGAAGCCTCTTGAAGCTAATATCGAGAATGCGATCGATATTGGTTCGCGACGTGAATTGTTTATTGACGATTATCTTATCGCTAAGACGCAAAACGTTGAATTATTGACGCATCGTCCGGAACGTAAGAATTTGGCGATGGTCTTTGATAAGCCGTGGGAAGGAGACGCACAAAACTATTTCGCGGCGCTCTACGACGGTCAAAAGTATCGACTCTACTATCACGCCTGGGGACAGACGAATAATCATCCGCTGACGATCGCGTGTATTGAGAGCGAAGACGGCGTTACGTGGACGCGTCCGGAATTAGGCGTTCATGAATTTGATGGTAGCGTCGCGAACAATATTGTTATCAAAGAGGTGAAGCCAAATCTTTCCGCACATGATTTCAGTCCATTTTTAGAGCTTAGACCCGGCGTTCCCGAGAATGAGAAATATAAGGCGTTAGGCTTCGCGTGGGATGATTCCGACGCTACGCGTAACGGTCTATACGCTTGGAGTTCTCCCGACGCAATACATTGGACGTTGATGCAAGAAGCCCCGGCGTTTACGGACAGAACGTTCGATACTCAGAATATCTCGTTCTGGTCTCTGAAGGAAGAACGATACGTTCTTTATTATCGAGATTTCAACGGGCCGACGCGCGTAGTAAAACGCGCCGTTTCCGACGATTATCTCCATTGGACAGACGAAGGCGAGATCCGGTATCCTAACGGGGACGGTCCGGTCGAACGCGTACAATTCTATACGAATCAGATCGCGCCGTATTATCGCGCGCCGCATATCTATATTGGTTTTCCCGCGCGTTACGTTGACAATGGCGAGACGAGATCGGTCGAGTTACTTCCGGAATGGGAAGAGCGCCAAGAACGTATGAAGATCATTCCACGATTGGGAACTGCGCTAACCGACTCGATCTTTGTCAGTAGCCGCGACGGCGTGAATTTCACGACTTCGAACGACGTGTTCGTCGCGCCGGGATTGCGTACTGCTCATAACTGGTTTTACGGCGATAATTATCTGGCATGGAACGTGTTAGAAACGAAGTCGGAAGACGACGATTCACCTAACGAGTTGTCTATTTATTCCGTTGAGTCATATCAAACCCAAGGTGATTCGAGATTACGTCGTTACGCATTGCGCATTGACGGTTTTGGTTCGATACACGCGAAATCGTTGGAAGGCGAGGTGACGACGAAGACAATAACGTTTGACGGTAAAGAACTTTCGCTCAACGTCGCGACGTCTGCGGCGGGATACGTCAAAGTCGAAGCGCTTAACGAAGACGGCGCCGTTATCGAAGGATTCTCCGCCGATGAGTGCGACTTGATCTACGGCGATACGCTCGATCGTCGCGTTAGTTGGAACGGGTCTAGCGATATGTCGGTATTGAGCGGTCAACCGATCCAATTACGATTCGTTATGAAAGAAGCCGACATTTATTCGCTGAAATGGGAAGAATGACGCTGCCGATTTGTAAACCTTCTGATAAAACCGCGCTTCCTGATAACAATATCAAGAAGCGCGGTTTTTATTGACGAGCGAACGATTGCGTCATTGCGGGTCGAACGCGTCGCTATCGACGTAGGCGACGAACGCGTCTAGCAGAGCTAGTGTTTCGGGTAAGTCTTGCAACAGATTTAATCCGAATGTAGCTAAGACTTTCGCGTTTCCGTCTTTCTTTTCGCCGACGTAGAGCGAGTAATCGTCGACAAGTTCTCCAAGCGCAAGCGGTTCATATTCTCCGACGGCGCTCGAAATTTCTAACGGATCGTCGGTCATCATTCGGAACCACAGCGAAGGTATCATAGCGCCATTATGCGGGAAATCTCCGAATGCAGGGGAATTGGCGAACGCCGTGCCAAGTTGGGAGCCAAAAGACCACCAACCTAGGTTGGTGTTGGAGTTGCCCGCGCCTTCGCGTATCGCTAGGATTTTACGTCCTGCGAAGATAGCTTGACGAAAGCTTTCCGACTCATAGGGAGCGATGAGGATCTTGTCTTCATTATCTTTATCCGCGGGCGAGTATTTCACGACGTCGGTATAGCGTTCTGCGAAGAAGTCGTAAAATTCCGGATCGACGACATAGTTCTTTAGCGACTTAGGCGCGCGTTTGGGAAAAGCCCAGATCGATCGCTCGTTCTCTACGTCTGTTCCAACGATCTTAACTGTAAGTTTGAGTTCGGCGGGACGTTGTAGTTCCGGGATCTCCACATTGACGACTGCGGCTTTACGTACTTCCCCGATTGCGAGCGGTTTGATAGACGCTCTACCACTACAAAGCGTCTCGTTGATTTTAACGTCGTCCAAACGCCAATCTATCTCGGTGGCAGTGAGAGGTCTATCTTCGTAAGTTGCGATCCAGAGGTCGAGCGGAACGACTTCACCGGAGACAAAGATATCGCTAGTCGAATGAAATTCCGGTAGTATCGCGGTCGGGGAATTGAATAACGCGAATTCTTTGGGCGTCATTCCGCCGTCTTTAATTTGATAAAACGCGTTCAAATAGCCTTGCGAAGTATACGCCGGACCTTGGACGACCATCTGATCGACGAAGTTCCAGAAGCAATAGCCGTCGCACTCTGGATCGCGTCTTGCCGCCTCCACGCCTTCTTTTTGCCAGAACGCTTGGAGCATGCCCGCCGCTCGGATACACGCGTCGCCCCAGGACCTGTTGAGCCCGAGAGCTGCTAATTGCTCTTCGTATTCTTTCATGGAAACGGGCGAAGGGATCGCGCCGGTGAAGAGCGGTTCAAGACGTGGATCGAGTTTGATCGTTAAGTTTAGATATTCATGTGCGACAAAGGGATAGGGGAGGTCGTCGAATTCCCCCGGCGTCCAGACGTTGATAGGACCGGTGAAAAAATCGGATACTTCGGGCGTATTGAAGCCACCGTCTTGCAACTGATAAGGCCGATCTGGATCGTGGTCGTGGACCCACTGACGTAACGCGAGATTTATATCGCGATCGAATCCACCTTCGTTGCCGGCGCAATAGAACGCGAAAGAAGTGTAACGACGATAATGACGATACAGTTCCGCGATATCGCGTAACGGGTCGTACTCAAACGCCTCCGTCGTCTTTTCTTGATAATAAGGCAGTTCAGGCTGGAGCAACACGCCGGCTTCGTCCGCAGCTTCGAAGTACTCGGGTAATTCGCAGTGCGTGTGCATCCGCGTTTCGTTGAAGCCACACTCTTTGATAACGGCGAAATTCTTGCGATGCGCATCACGATCGGCAGGAGAGATCAGCGTCAGAGGATAGATGAACGTCTCGCCGTAACCGCGAATGAAATAGGGAACGCCATTGAGATAGAAACGCTTACCGACGACTTCGATCTTACGGAACCCAAAGCGTTCACACCAACCGTGGCGCGTATCGTCGGACTTATTGTGAAGTTCCACCTCGGCAACATAAAGCGTCGGCTTTTCCGGCGTCCATAGCGTAACATCTTCAACGGGAATATCGACGATCGTTTCTTCCGGCTCGATCTGGTCGGCGTTATAGGGAACGACGAGGTCTAGCGTTTTGGAGGCGACGACTTGTCCGTCGAGCGTCTTGATCTTGATCGACAAAGTCGCGTCTTCTTGTGCGAGCGTCGTTTTGATCGTCGCATGGACTTTGGCTATACGCGTATTCGTAGCGGAAAGCGGCGTTTTACCAGACTGAGATATTTGACCTTGTACCCACACGTCGTCGAGCCACGTGAGGGGCGTCGCTTCCAGTTCGACGTCGCGATATAGTCCGCCAAAGCGATGAAAGTCGCACATCTGACCTTTTCTACTTGGAAGGTCGTTGCGGACGTATGCCAAGATCTCGACAGAACGTCCGGGGACAATAGCTGAGGTTACGTCAAATTTGTACGTTCCGCAGTAGTTGTTGATAACGCCGATAGGGCAACCGTTAACCCAGAACGCTGCTTCCGTTCTGACTCCGCCGATTTTTAACCAGACTTGCGAGTCCTTCCAATCCTCGGGGATGTTGAGCGTCTTGCGATAAAACGCTCCGCCCATATAGATATGGTCGAGTGGACGAGGATTACAATCCCAGGTGCAGTCCCACGTTTCACTCATGCCGGGGTCTCCGACGCCTTGCGCTTCCCAACATCCGGGGACTTGCAGCGTCAGTTTGTCGTTCCAGAAATCCATAGGAAGCGACGCTTTACCTTCTAAGAGCGCTTGTCCGTAATCAGTGTCTTGTTTGAAATCCCAATCGCCGCGTAACGAGACGACCTTTTGTAGCGGTGAGACGATTGCGGGGGAGACGACGCATGGCGTAGGGACGCTTGCCCCCCAACCTGTCGGATTGAATTGGTATTGGGACTCTTCCGCTCTTAGCGTCGCGTTAAGAAGGGAGGCGACCGCTAATAACGACTGTATTAGATAAGATCTCATAAGTAGCGACTCTTTTGTATGGTTTCTAGTAATGAATGCGAAATTTTGAAATACGATTTTTCTAAAAATGTTGAACTTATTAGATTCGAGAATTTCTAATTACTGTACGCAAGCGTTAACGGCGGTGAAATGCGTTTGAAATACTTTTTCAAATTCTTCCTGACCGGAAATAAACACTACTCCGATGCCTATTGCGTATATCGGTATGGGACAGCGTAATGCGTAACGACTCAGCTTAACGAAGTCTTTGACCGTCGTTACGAACGCTTCCGCGCGCGTTTCCTTGAGTTTACTGTCAAGTGTTTCAAGTTCCGAGTCGTTGTAAGAACAATGGTCGGGGAAGAGCGCCGTGTCCGCGACATCGATTTTTTCGTTTTGGAGGGTCTTGATAAAACCTTGCGGCGCGCCAAGACCGCAGAATGCGACAACGCGTTTGTTCGCGAGCTCGTTTCTCCATGCGGCGTAGGCGAGATGTTGAACGCGTAATTTGCCTTGTTCAAGTTTTTCGTAGAAGAAGACGTCTTGTGGGCGTTGCGCGATTTCTGCCCAACCCGCTGAAGGGACGCGCTTGGCTACGAGTGAGCGGACCTTTGCTCGTTCAGTATCGGAGATCAGGTCGGCGCGGTTAAGAATAACAAATTGCGCGCGTTTGATACCGACAAGCGGTTCGCGAAGAAAACCCGCCGGAGCTACGCGCTTCCCGCCAAAGGGATTGAGCGCGTCGAGAACGACGACGTCAAGATCTCGCTTAACGCGGCGATGTTGAAACGCGTCGTCGAGAATAAGAACGTCGACGTCCGGACGATCCGTAATGAGCGCGTTGGCAACGTCGACGCGTTTTGAACCAAGATAATGCGGCGTCGACGGAAATCGTAAAGCCAACTCGCATGCTTCATCATTAAGAGAACCGCCGTCCTTATGAGCTTCAAGAGAAGCGTTGTCTTGTACCGTCGTTAGGAAATGTTGAAACGTCGCTTCTTGTTCTTCTGCTTTGTATCCTCGACTGATCAATCCAGGGGTGAGGCGGTTAGCGAGACAGTAACGCGTTAACCAGGACACGAACGGGGTCTTTCCGACTCCACCTAACGTGAGATTGCCGACCACGACGACAAACCGAGGAATGGCGGTCGAGTGTAGTATACCGTGATCGTAAAGAATATTTCGGATGCGAACGACGAGTGAATAGGGGGCGGCGACGAACAGCGCAAGCGTGCGAAACATATGAGCTCCAAGACTCTTGTCTGTACCGTCGATATAGCCGCGAAGGAGTGTTGCAAGACGACTTTTCATGATGACCGATCGTATTGAGACGCCGAAGCGTAATTTTTTGTTAAAACGAAACAAAAATGACGGTTAAACCGTTTGCGTAGAATAATTGTTTGCGTCTTGATTTTGCTCATAAGTATAAAAGTTTTTATTGTATTTACAAGTCGTAAGACAAATCGGTTATTGTCAAAAATGAGATAGTAGAGTAAAATAGGAAAAGACTGTTTCTATCGCCATTCGCTGTGGAGCAGTTTGTACAATATATGTTATTATAACGACTTAGATTTGATCAATTACTTTTTGTCGGTCGCAAGGAGTTTGTTTATAATGGGATCGTTACCTTGTTTTGATTTCTCGTCGCTTATCGACGCGCCTATTTTAGGCCTTCCGGCGTGGCTTAGCGCGGCTTCGAAGGTCGATTCGACGGCGTTGCTCGTCGTTCTGCTCTTCGTCGTCTTGGTTTGGCTGATGCGTATTCTTCTTCCCAGAAGCGGCGCTATCGCGTGGGTAACGGCGAAAGAAACGCTGCTGCAACCGCTGTTCTTGATCCTTACATTGGTCGGTCTCTTCGGGCTGTTCATCTTCCCGTTCCTTCCGTACCACACCCTTGGCGAAGACGTCAAGATCGTCGTTTCTCAGGGCTTGACGCTCGTTAAACTCGCGTGTGTTTTCCTTGCCGTTTGGACTGCTAGTACCTCTATTGCCGACGAGATCGAAGGTAAAACTGCGTTGATGATCTTGGCAAAACCGGTTGGGCGTCAAAAGTTTGTCTTTGGTAAATACCTTGGCGTTATGGTCGCCGTCACCGCATTGTTCCTTATCCTCGGTATCTTCTTCCTCAATACCGTTTCGTATAAGCTCGTTTATGACGCTCGCGAATCGGCTAAGGATCTCCCGACTGCTGTCGAATGTTGGGAATACATCCGCGGCGTAGTTCCAGGTCTCTTCCTTGCGTATTTCGAAACGATCGTTTTGACCGCCATCTCTATCGCGATCTCGACTCGTCTTCCGCTGCTCCCGAACTTGACGATCTGCCTCACGATCTACGTTTTGGGACATATCGTTCCGATGATCGTCGCGTCCGACGCTGTTGCGAATATGCCTATTATCGGGTTCTTCGCGAGTTTGGTCTGCGCGTTCTTGCCGATCTTGGACCACTTCAATATGGAAACGGCTATCGCAATGAATCGTTCCGTCGGACTTGATTACATCCTCTGCGCGGGCGTTTATTCCGTTTTGTTCGCCGGGGTTGCGATGCTCCTCTCCTTGGCTCTCTTCGAAGATAGAGACTTGGCTTGATCTTAGTCGCGTCTTAACGACGCTACGAATAGTGAATTTAGACCTATGCGCGATCCGCATAGGTCTTTTTTTATGCCTTGATATTAGTCGTTAAAGGTAGATCTTAGAGAGCTTAGAGTAATGGAAACATTTGGACGCAGTTGTAGTGTTATTCCTCAAGGGGTAAAACGCTTAGTTCGGTATATGAAACCGAGTTATTGAGCGCGAACGACGTATTATATGCTTTTCCGGCGTATCGTACGGTCAGGAATACGAAAAAACGTATTGATAATGGTCCTGAAGTACGAGTTCTGACTGTGTCTCCGGAAGACGTCATCGTGGAAGGCATTACGCGTTTTAGCGTATGAGTGAAAGAGCGACGATACAATATCTGGAAAGTCGCTATTTTAATGGTAGGAAAGAGGAATAAACTGCGCTTGCATAAATATGTCGAGAGACGAAGAGAGATTTGAATAAAGAGTGTAGAGACTGTTAGTATTGGGGAACTTGTCGGTAGCTTACGAGTCTGACCGCTACGACCTGATAGACTTGTGCGGGGAAATAAAAAAGCCCGGGATCGCGAGACCTCGGGCTATTGAATTATCTTACGTACGAACTAGCAGTGAAGATCAGAAAGGATCGTCGTCGGCGAAGGGATCGTCTTCTTCGTCGTCATCGCTAGGAGCGCTTTCGTCTTCATCTTCGACTTCCTCTTCTTCCGCATCAGCGTCGACGTTAAAAGGATCGTCGTCGGCCGTCTTAGCGTCGGTGGATTCCGCTTCATCGTCGGCGGCGCTCCAGTCGATGGTCTCGCTTTCGAGCTCGGCGGCGGACTTAGCTTCTTTACCACCCAAGAGAGGCATGAACGCGGCGGCGTTTTGCTTGAGAACGTCGAGGTCGACCTTAACGGCGATCTTAGCGCCTTTCACTTCGGGACGCAACGCAGTGAAGATATCGTTGAGCAAGGAGGTGAAGTCGACCGGTTCTTCGAGGTCGGCTTCTTTGATCTGCTTATCAAGAGCGTCTTTGAGCATCGGCTTGATCGCGGTAATAGCGGCGGTCATAATGGCGGCATAATCCTTCGCGGTATCGGCGTCTGCATATTTCGCGAGGTAGACCAGTTTCGGAGAACCGACTAACGACAGCGCAAGGGTGACGTTTTGAGCCGACGGCGCGTTTTGCCCCTTAACAATGTCAAGAACGGAAGCAAGGATACCGGCTTCATCATCGGCTTGCGCTTTACCGGCGCCAAGACCGGCGAAAGGCTTAGAGACGTCGGCGTCGACGGAACTTTGTTGGAAAGGCGTCTGGATATCGGCGTCGCCGACAGAGGCGATCGTCAGAAACGTTCCGTCGCCGACTTTTAACGCTTCAATGAGACCGGTAGAGTCGCCGGCTTCCGCGGGCTTCGAGAAACGCTTACGAACGAACGGAAGCGCCTTACCGCGAGATTCGATGCGCGCGTCTTTTTTCGCGGCTTCAACTTCGGCCATATAATCGGCGATAAGAGTCGCTTGCGGATTAGCATTTGGGGAGTTGCCACCCATCATGTTGACGCCGGAAGCGCCGGTCATGCCGTAGACGTTGCTGTTACGATTGCCGGAAGCGGTGTAAGCGCCGTAAACATTCTTTTGAGAATCTTCAAGCTTGGCTTGGAATTTGGCTTCAATGCTTTCAAGGTCGGCCTTGATAGCGGCGTCGTGTTCGACAACGGCGATGATAAAACCAAAGCGTTTGAACGTGGCAATGGGGCTAAAACGAGAGTCCAACGCTTCCAGCGCGGTGTTTTGATCTTCGGCGCTCAGACCGTCGGTCGGAACGGCGCAAACGGTGCAACCGGGATCTTTACCGTTTTGATATGTGACGATGTAGATCTCGTCGATCTTGTTGTTGAAACATTCCTTGACGATAATGTTTTGGAACGTGGAGGCAAGCTTCTTGAACGAAGATTTAACTTGCGATTTTTGGGATTCGCGGAGATCGACGAGGTATTGGTCGCGAGACTGGACGGAACCGCCGGCTTGATCGACGACTTCTTCGACGAAAGCGTTAATAGATTCGTAATCGATCTTGTTGAGATTAACGCGAACGACGGAGACGGCGTCGGAATACAACAACGCTTGGAGGCTGTTGAGAGTACTTCCGTTGTGTTTGATCCCGCTACTACGGTTCGTCAAGTTGACGCTTTGCTGTTGTTGACCATTGGAGTTCATAAGACCGTCGTCAGGATCGCCGATCTCCATGAGCGCCAACTTTTCCGCATCCATACGCTCGTAATCTACTTGAGCAAAGAGAGAAGAGCTAGAACTGCTCACGCAGATTAAAAGGGAAAGAAGGAGTCCCGAACGCGCGGCCGCCCAAAGGGAACGAAACGAGATACGCGGCATTTTTATTCTCCGAACGAATGGAAGTGGAAAAACGATCGGTCGACAACTCCGACAAACGCGTTATGAAACGGTTGGCGTCAAGTTGAAGATCGTTGTTTGTAATGCTTTATGAAACGCCGATCGTCGCACGGAAGAACTTAACGCGCGTTGCCTCCGGCGCGATCGCTAGCGACCGAACCGAGTGACCGACAATCCCTATTATTATAATTAAATAGCGCTTGTTTTTCTAGCGCCAACTTTAACAGGAAACGCTTTTTCGAGGATTTTTCTTTTCCCTAGGGCGCAAACGTTCATATAATCGTTACAATTCGATTCTTTGTGAAAACAGGCGCTAATTCTCGTTTTTTGGGGAAATCGTTTTTTGAACTTCGCTACGTCTCTTGTGAGAAACATATTTCGAGTACGTAACGAGTAGCACGTACGCCGCCAAGATCGAGAATCCGTAGAGCGTCGGGGTGCGATAACGTATTGACGAGACGAATATTGTGTGTAACGCCGTGACGTATAACGCCGGGATAAGCAGGAACCAGGCCGCGCCGCGCGCTTTGAACGACTTTATTCCGCCGTAGAGTCCAAGCAGGAAGATCGGAATGAACGAGACGGCGAGCGCGAGTTTTAATATCGGTTTGGCAAAAGCTTGTTCCCTTGGCGCCGGCGCCCAGAGTCGATAGATTTTGATCGCTCCTAGCTTGATCGCCTTGAACGGGTCAGTTTTGACCCAATCGATCGCGGCGCGCTTCATCCTTTCGTCGAGTCTGATCTCAAAATGGACGTCGGGGGACGCACTTGGAGAGGCGAGCTCTTCTTCACGAAAACGATCGACAAAACTCATATCGCTGGCGCCTGTCGCTGAAGGGTTGAGACCGTCGTAAAGACTAGCCCCCATTTGTAACGAGGTTGAGACGTATTGCCCCGTAAGACGATAGTTGCGTACGATCCAAGGCGTTAACGCTGTGTAGACGACAGCTGTCGTTAGTAATCCGGCAACGACGAGCTTGCGCTTTGAGAAGATCGTAGCGTATTGCGTGTAGTAATAGTCGTCGACCTCATGAGCGCTTCCACTCAGAAAACGGAAAGAAAGCAGTACGATCGCGGCGAACGGGAGATAATACGACCAACTTGGGCGGATATAGATCGTTGCCGCCGTTACCAGACCAAGTAGCAAGGAAGAGAGAGCTACGTGACGTAGTTTGAGATCCTTGGGCGCTTTCCATTCAACGTATGTTTTTGGGACGCTGAGATCGCGCGTGTCGCGCGACGGGAAGGGTAGTACGCCTAACTTTTTTGCGAAGTCTAGTAAGCAAATGTTTTGTAATAACGCGAAGGTTAAGAACGACTCTTCGGATAGTACTAATACGCTTTGTAGAACAAGCGTGGGATCGAAGGCAAAGAATATCCCCGCAAGGATGGGAAGCGGTTTGTATTTCCAACTGGGAAATGGGAATAGGATGTTCGCTAGCAACGCGACTAACGCGACGTTGAGCGTTCCGAGTATCGCGCCTTGGATTCTTGCCGCCATTATCGGCGGATCTTCGCCGAAGATCCAAAACAACGGCGCTAGGACGCTAGGATACCCCGGCGTTCTGAAAATCTGCCAATGCCTAACGTCGTCAAATTCGTACGGTCGTCCGAAGGCTAGCGCACGGCCTAAGCGCCAATACGAGTCGGAGTCGCCGAAGAAGAACGACGCGTCGACCTTTCCGTCTTCCGCAGAAGTCGCCGCATTGGGCATATTCGCGCAAATATTGCTCTCCCAATAATATGCGACGCCTAAACGCGCTATAAAGGCGAGCGTGAGGAGGCTAGCCCAGATCGTGATATTGAGTTTGTCGTGCGTCATGGCAAACTTATTTTCGTCGTGTCGGATAGAGAGAGATCGGACGTTACTTTGCGTAACGAGCGTCAAAGTCTTCAAAATTTTCAAGTGAACGTTGGATCTCGCGCGGAGTGCGCGAACATAGTAGCGTTGCGATCTCGCCGGAATCTAACGCGGCCTGGAACGCGTTCATATCGGGATAGACTGCGTCGCTAAGGAATTTTACGACCCAGTTTGTCGCCATTGGACTGATGGAGATCACTATGGCTCCGTTTTGCCATGCTTCCCAGATCTCGATCGCGGTTCCCATCGACGCCTCGGGGATGAACGCGATAAGGACGTCTATATCAGTTCCGCACATACGGTTGTGATTCAGGAAGACTTTCTTACCCTGTTCGGGCGTATAGAACAACGAATTCTTGTTACATTCAAACGGATCGTAGACTTCCGCGTCGGGAAACGTTTTTTGTAACGTCTCTTTGAGTAGATTGCGATAGTTTTGTTTGTGTAACGCGACGTCTGTCTTGGAACCTTGCATGATTCCGGCGAGGAAGAATTTCATGATCGTCTCCATGCGTTCGCGTCCGTTTCCGACTTGGCGTGGAAGGGACGCCGTTAAATAAAAAAGCCCGGAAAACGCGACAAGGAGTCTTCCGGGGGAATATGCGATAATAATGGATATCGCGCTTTAAACTCAGTCCTTATAACGACGAACGACGAGCGTGACGTCTTGACCGCCGAAACCAAAACTGTTGCTCAACGCGACGTCGACTTTGACGTTGCGCTTGACATTCGGGACGTAGTCCAAATCGCAGTCAGGATCGCGCGTTTCGAAATTGATCGTCGGAGGAACGACGTTGTCGCGGATCGCGAGCAAGCAGTAGATGCATTCAGTCGAACCTGCGGCGGTGATAAGGTGCCCCGTCATACTCTTGGTACTGGAGACGGGAATCTGATACGCGTATTTGCCGAAGACTTCGCGAATGGAGAGCGATTCGACGCGGTCGATGACGCCGGTGCTTGTGCCGTGCGCGTTGATGTAGTCGACTTCTTCGGGCTGGATACCGGCGTCTTCAAGGGCTTGTTTCATACAAGCAATCGCGCCGCGACCTTCCGGATGCGTATCGGTGATACGATAAGCGTCAGAGGTGACGCCGTAACCCGCGATCTCGCCGTAGATCTTAGCTCCGCGTGCTTTAGCGTGTTCGAGTTCTTCGAGGATCAACATGCCGGCGCCTTCGCCGATGATGAAACCGTCGCGATGCTTATCGAAAGGCTTGGACGCCTTTTCCGGCTCGTCGTTAGAGACGCTAAGAGCCGTCAGGAGGTTGAAGCCGGTGACGCCGAAAGGATGGATCATCGAGTTGGAACCGCCCGCGATCATGATATCGGCTTCGTCGCGACGGATGATTTCCGCGGCTTCACCGATCGCTTGCGCGCTAGCGGCACACGCGGTAAGGCAGTTGACGTTAGGACCTTTGGCGTTGAACATGGCTGCCAAGTGAGCGGCGGGCATATTCGGCTCTTGTTCAAGTTCACGAACAGGATTGAGGATCTCAATACCCTTTTGAACGAATTTGCCTTCGTCGAATTCGCCGCCGTTATTGAATCCGGCAAGCATCATCGAGGAGAAGTCACGGAAGCTTTGTTCGCCTTCGCCCGCGCCGGTATAGACGCCGAAGCGCTCGGGATCAATATATTTTGCGCCTTCGCCAAGGAGCCCGGCGTCGTTCATCGCTTTGTAGCTAGCGCCGGCGGCAAACTTCGTGTGACGGTCTTGATTCTTCCAGTCTTCGGGGTTTTCGCCGATATCGTCGACGTCCCAGTTCTTGACTTCCGCGGCGATTTGAGTTGCGAAATTGGAGGCGTCAAAAATGGTGATGCGTCCAACGCCGGATTCTCCATTGAGTAAGCGAGCCCAGACCGTTTCAACGTCATGACCTAACGGGGTAACCAAACCAATACCGGTAACTACAACTCTACGACTCATTAAAACACCTGTATTAAGCCGCAAGGCACGGCTTAGAATTTTTACTTCTCAAAGTTGACGGCGCGGACTTTTGCTCAACAGCCTGCGCGGAAAGATCCGTTTCGCTTCGATCCTTGGAAACGATGGGACGTTGCGAGACGGCTATACGCGAACGAGGATCAAGATTTTTGCGCGGGGTCGCGTAACGGATTACCTTCGGCGTCGACGCCGACTTCGTACATACCGTATGCGCGGACCAGGTCTTCAAGATCGCCTTCGGCAAATTGATTCTTTTGAGCGAAGTCGGCGCCAAGGTGAGCGAAGATCAATTCGCCCTCGGCGATCAGTTCTTCACCGCGATGGACGGATACTGTCGCCATCGAACCTTCTTCATTGATATAATCCATGACGGCGTCGTACGTGAGAACGTCGCCCGGCACGATCTCCGTTTGATAGAACGTCAGCTTCGGGATCTTACCCAAGACGACCTTCTTTTTGAAATGCGTCGCTTCATTGACGGTAAGACCGGCTGTCTGCGCCAAACCCTCAACGATCAAGGACGCGGGCGCGAGCGCGTGGAAAGGGAAGTGCGCGCGCAAATGCCCTTCAGCGCGAGTGATCGCCTTGATGGCGGTGGCTCTTTTACCACTCTCAAAACGGATAAAACGATCGATCCAGTACCAATTCATTATACTTCCAAGTCAAGCTTTACCCCAAAACGCTTACGACGTTTGAGCGCAACCACTATCGGGAACGTTTATTTCAGCGTCTTGTCAAAGTTCCAATCAGAACTTTTGATGCGCGCGTGAAAAAATGAAGAGCAAAATTTTCTCAATGTCGTCAAAACGACTCTGAGAAACATATACAAAGACGCGCTGAAACACTAAGAGCCGCAGCGCGCCTAAGTGGTAACGTTATTTCAGCGATCACGCCAATTTTTGTTCGACGACGCTGCAGAGATCTTGAACGGTCAAGATCTTGGAGATGTTTTGAACCATCGGGTTCGCTTTGAAATCGTCGAGGTTCGCATTCGGCAAGCGTTGCGCCAAGACTTCGAGACCGGCGGGAGTAAGTTTACCGTCAACAACGTATTCGGCGTTGGTGAAGAGGTCTTCAGGGATGAGTTCGCTACGGTCGATCTTGATGTTGAATTTCTTTTCAAGATTGAAGACGATTTCGAGGAGGTCGATCGATTCGGCGCCAAGGTCGTCGACCAAGGTGGCTTCACGAGTAACTTCTTCTTCATCAACGGCTAAGGATTCAACGAGAACGTCGGCGACGGTCTTCAAGATTTCTTCAGGCGAGGCCATTTAGGTACTCCTAACGGTGCTAATAATGACGAAACGAAACGTTTCGAATATTTCAGTTTTAGTATTTGATCATTGTCGAGCGTCTTGAAACGCCGCGACAAAGCGTTTGTGTACGTTTAGTGAACGCGATCCGGAAAGGGAACGACGCGTTAATCTTCGAGCAACTCGGCGGGAATATCGTTCCACAATAACGCCAACTCGTTTTTAAGCGCCTTCACCAACTTAGGATCGAAGTGTCCTTGGCTCTCGGAAACGGAGCTTAGGTTATATTTTGCGAGAGTTAGGATCGCGCGAATACGGACTTGACCTTCGATCGCGCCTTGCGCCTTTACTACCGTCTCGTTTTCAGAGTCGGAGACGATCTTCGCAGAGACCGTCATCGTTTGGCCGGGTTGCAGGAATTGACCGAACTTAACGTTCTTCGTTGCCTTTAAGACGACGACGCTGTGAGCAAAGTTTTCGGTAACGCGGATCAACCACGCGGACGCCTGCGTCATCGCTTCGATCATCAAGACCCCGGGCATGACCGGGAACTTCGGAAAGTGATCGCGAAGATACTCTTCCGACATTGCGAGCGATTTGGTGGCGACGACGGAATCGCCGGGGACTAATTCGTCAATTTTATCTATTAAGGAAAAATACATTAGGGTCTATCCTTCAAAGCCGAGTATACGACTTTTGCTTTTGTCGACAATTCACGACAAAAAAATCAAAGTTTTGCGCCTAAAACCCAAATTTTCGACGGATTTTGAAAAATTGACTTCGTCCGGGGGCGTCAATAAACGTCATTCGAGGATTTGAGACCGCTTTCACGCTTTCTTATTGACTGCATGAACTTTTATGAGCTTGCGCCGTCAAAAAGCGTTAAGGTTGATTTGTAAGTCAGTATTAGCGAGAACCACAAGCTTGTTCGACAGCGATCCTAACGCTTTCACTAACACAACTCATCTTGCCAATTATAGTCGTATTTCAAGTTGTTTCAAGGCGTCTCGTTCTTTCCGGACGGGGAATAATGGCGCTTTGACGACGATCTAACAAGTTTACCGTTTATATGCCCGATCGATCGTTACGCTATTAACGGTTGTAACGAGTGTTTGGAATGAATAATATCATACGGCGCTTTCGAGTCGCTCATGTGAATATTGGAGGCTATTTTGTGGACTTTTCATTTGTCGGAAGACGTTTTTCCTGTATAATTGCGGGAGCCGCGCGGCGTTCGGATCGCGTTGGCTTTAAAGCGACATTAAGCGCCGTCGTGTTCTTGAAAGAGAGCGCGGAAGCGATCTAGATAGTAATTCGTATAAGGAGTCTTTGAAGTATGATCTGCGTTATCATTGGATGCGGAAGTCATAGACGAATGCTTGAGGAATGGCAAAACCTTGCCGAAGACGGCGTTAAATTTGTCGAGTTGCGTTTGGATTACTTGCGCAAAGACCCGCAGTTGTATCGTTTACTCCCTAATCGCCCGAGCGCGTGCCTCGTTACCGTTCGTCGTAAGTCTGACGGCGGTATGTGGCGCGGTACGGAAGAAGAACGTATCAAGCTTCTGCGTTCTGTGATCGCCGAGGGCGTCGAGTATGTCGATCTCGAATCCGACATTGCCGCGAGCATCCCGCGTTTCGGTAAGACCAAGCGCGTCGTCAGCTATCACAATATGGAAGAAACCCCCGAAGATCTCGACGCGATCCGAAACGAGATCCTCGAAAAGTGTGATCCCGATATCGTAAAGATCGCCGTAACGCCGAAGTCTATTGACGATGTTTTCCGTCTTATCGACTTCATGAAGCGTGCGAATTCGAATCATCCGAAGGTCCGTACATTGGCGCTTTCTATGACCGAGTTTGGATTCTTCACTCGCGTTCTTGGTAAGAAATTTGGCGCCCCTTATACGTACGCTAGTTTCTCTAAGAAACGCCTCATGGCTCCCGGTCTTCCATTCTACCGCGAACTTCGCGATGATTATCGTTACGACGAGATCAATAAGGAAACGGAAGTTTATGGCGTTGTCGCCGATCCTATTGAGCATAGCTTGAGCCCGACGATACATAATCGTTCTTACGCCGAACAGGGAATGAACTGCGTCTATTTGCCGTTCCGCGTTAAAAAAGAAGAATTAGATAGCTTCATCACCCAGGCTGTTCCCGTCTTGAATCTCAAAGGCCTGAGCGTTACGATTCCGCATAAGGTCGAGATCATTAAAAAGCTTACTCAACTCGATCCCGCCGTCGAGTCGATCGGCGCTTGCAACACTGTTGTTTTAGACGGCGGTAATCTCAACGGATACAATACCGATTATCTTGCCGCGATCCTTAGCATTGAAACGGCGATGGCGGGTAAGCCGCCTAAGCGTGGCGAGCCTAGTCCGTTGGCGGGGCTTAGCGCGTTAGTGCTCGGCGCCGGCGGAGCGGGAAAAGCGTTGGCGTACGGTCTGCATGAACGCGGCGCGCGCGTGATCATTGCCGCGCGTAATGTAGAAGAAGCGCAACGCGTAGCAAGTTGGGTCGGGTGTGAGTTCTGTTCTTGGGAAGAACGTACCGGGTACGTCGTCCAAGTTCTTGCAAACTGTACGTCGGTCGGTATGTTTCCGAATGTCGACGACACGCCAATGGATCTGCAATACCTTCGCAGCGGTATGACCGTTTTTGATTGCGTCTATAACCCCGAAACGACCTATCTGCTTCGCATGGCGCGTGATAAAGGCTGTAAGGTCGTTTCCGGTATTGAGATGTTTGTTGGCCAAGCCTGTTTGCAATTCAAATTGTTTACGGGGCAAAAAGCGTCCGCTTCGTTTATGCGTAAGGTCGTTCGCGACGCGTTGAGCGCAACTCGCGATTGACGCGGTAATACCGTTTTAGCGTAGAATTGGGAACAGACGCGGTTATTCGCGTCTGTTTTTTATTGGATGAAGATGACTGAGTTAGAAGCAAAATGGTAGAGAAACGCATATCGAAAGCGTTGATCGCTTTCGGTTCTAATATTGGAGACGTCGACGAAAATATAAGACTGGCGTTAGAGAAACTAACAAAAGTTCAATATACCACAGTCATTAACGTTAGTTCCGTTATCAAAACGGATCCGGTTGGCGGACCTAGCGACCAGCCTATCTTTTCTAATGGCGCGGTCTTAGTAGAAACGAAGCTACCACCGTTAGATCTGTTGCATGAATTACAGCGTATCGAAATAGAATTGTTAAGAGAGCGTAAAGTTTTCTGGGGACCCAGAACGATCGATCTCGATCTTATCCTTTATGAGGATAAGATCATGAGAACGAAAGAGTTGACGTTGCCTCATCCGCGTTTTTATTGGCGAACGTTTGTTCTTGACCCTGCTAACGAGGTTGCTCCGACGATGGTTGCTCCAACGAGTCAAACGACGATAGCGGAAACACGCGCGCTCCTCTATGCGATGTTCGCTATGTTTGAACTCGCGTCGTATTATTACCAGGCGCTTAGCGAGCGTCGTGACAAATAGCGCGACGGCTTACTTTATCGAGTTTCGAAATCGTAAGTCTTTAATTCAGGATTCGATATCTGGACGATAAATTGTTCGAGAATATGTCGAGGCGCGATCTTACTTCCACCCTTGAGATCGATATCCGTTTGTAAAAGGAGTTTAGAGAGTTTTAGACCGCGCTTGGAGCCCAGCTTCTTTAGCTGTTCCGTCGTCTTGTTTTTTAAAAAAGGTTTAACGCCGATCTTGTCAAGCGCGCCGCCGATCGTCAATTTCGGGGCGTTAGGATCGGCTTCCGCGAATAATTGTGTCGCGGCTGAGAGTTTACGTACTGTGTACGCCATTTGCGCTAGTATCGCAATAGGAACTTCACCGGCGTTAACTAATTTGTCTAGTTGGCGTAACGCTTCCGACGTCTTCCCCTCAAGAGCTACTTCGACAAGATCCCAAACCTTCTTTTGCCGCCAGGAACCGGCGTGTTCGGTAACAAACTCTTGCGTCATTTTCTCGCCGGGGGGAACGAGAAGCGCAAGACGACGCGTTTCTTGATCAAGAGCGCCAAGATCTTCGCCAAGAAGTTCTACAAGCGTTTCCGCCGTGTCGCGCGACAGCGTTACTTTGCATTCTTTTGAGGCCCAACCAACGAGCCATGGAACGACGTCTTTACGCGTTAACGCTTTACAATCAATAATCAGGCCTTGGGCAGAGACCTTTTTATAGAGTCTGAGATTACTTGGAAACGACGCGAGTTGCAATACGAGTATCCCCGCGCGACTTGGCTCAGCGATATAATCTTCTAAACGTTCTTTATTCTGCGAAACGAACGGGTCGGCTTGTTCTACCAGAACGAGACGTTTACCCGTTCCGAACATAACCATCGTTGACGTTTCGCGTAACACGTCCATGTAAGGCGCGGTAGCGCCGTCGAATCGAGAGAATGAGAACTCGGCGTCGCCCTCCGATAAGAGAAGAGCGCGAAGGCGTTTAATTACCTCGGTACGCAAAAACGCTTCGTCTCCTGAAACTACGCAGACGGGAGGAATAGCGTTCGCGTCGGCTTTTTGTAAAAATTCAAGCGCGGAAATAACTCCCATCTTGTTTCCTCATCTTTGTGGCGCGTAACATAACGACTTCTTTACGCCGAAAGTTCTCTCTCGGCGAATTGGAAACGCTCGTTGGCAAATTGGTCGACACATTATGTAAAAAACAAGACGCCGAAGAAATACCGACGTCTTGTTTGAATTATTTAACTCCATCGTTACAGCGATAGAGAACGAGCTTAAGTGTTAAACGCAAGCTCACTTGCCGGCGCGACCGAGGAATTCGCCGGTACGCGTATCGACTTTAATGATCTCGCCTTCTTCAAGGTATTCGGGAACCATGACGGTCAAGCCGGTCTCGACGGTGGCGGGCTTTTCACGAGAGGTGGCGGAGTTACCGCGAGCGGCGGGGTCACACTTCGTGACGAGCAATTCGACCGTGACGGGGAGGTTGACGGCAACGCAACGTTCTTCATAGATCAACGCGAAGATGCCTTCAAGACCGTCTTTGATGTAGTTCATTTCGTCGGCGATATCTTCGCGCGCGATGTTATACGTTTCGTAGTTTTCCTTGTCAAGGAAGTAGACGTCGGAAGGATCGGCGTAACTGAACGTAACTTCACGGCGACGGAAGTCGGCTTCGTCCAACGTATCCGTACCCTTGAGCTTGAGATCGATCTTGTCTTTGGTGATCAGGTTACGGCAACGGAACTTGTAGAGCGTAGCGGCGCCACGAGCCGAAGGGGTTTGGACTTGAAGGTTTTCGACGATGATGGGCGAACCGTTATAAACGAGGACGTCGCCGCGTTTCATATCCTTAGCGATCATTCATACGTTCCTTATGGAATGGACGTTATCTATGTATATATAATTCAATTCTAGTGAAATCGCGGTTTAGGACGACGATCGACGCGCTTCGTAAAACTGCGCTTGGACGAACGATCGAGAAGCGGATAAACGCTTCGGCGTAATGGTAAAGACCGCCCACAAAACCTTAAGGAAATTATATCTTTTTCCCTATTATTGAAA
The DNA here is from genome assembly GCA_045599605.1 of Thermoguttaceae bacterium. Taxonomy (GTDB): domain Bacteria; phylum Planctomycetota; class Planctomycetia; order Pirellulales; family Thermoguttaceae; genus RUG369. Next base: position 132,960 of record JAZRWE010000019.1, on the reverse strand, counting down.
AGTCGGGGGAATATTGAACAGCGCCATTTTTAGCGACCGACTGACCTTTTCGAACTAATTATATCAATAAGATAATTTGAGAGATTTATACGATTCTTATAAGTTGAGCTCCACATAAAAACAGGGACGCGTGAACGTCCCTGTTACTCGGCGTTTTATAGCTACAATCGACTTATTTTTGAACGTCGGCAACTGCGACGCTTGACAACTTTTTGATGTTGGCGCAGAGGAGTTTGACCCAATCGTGGAAAAGCGTTTGAACTTCGCTTGTAAATTTCGGATCGACGCTTCGCGCGCCTCCAAAACGAAGTTGTTCCGCTTTTTTATAAAAGTCGCGCATCTGTCTCAACGTTTCGATATTTTCTTGGCGAGTCGCGACGTCTTGTTTGTCTAATTTAAATAATCGCGACGGCTTGTTCTCGTCAAGTTCCGTTTCGAAGAATTCCACGATCTCCGCGTCTGTCAACGCGTCTACCGATTGAACGAACTGCTTACCTATCAACTGAACGAACGCGATACGAAGGGATTGTAGACCCTCAATTGGAGCGATAGCCGTTTGCTCGAGCCCGAGAGCTAAACGTTTTTGCGCGTTATCAATGAGTCGTTTGTTACTCGCTTCGATACGACGTTTGTTATATTTGACGAATTTGATTGCGCCAAATACCAACGCGACTGCAATTCCAAGTCCGACGAGCGCCGCTACAAGCGTCAACGCCGCGCGCGTTCTTTTCTTTTCAGCTTCGAGTTGTTCAGCTAGCGTCAGAGAAGCGTTTGAATGGTCGGCTTGCGTTTGTGCAATGTCCTCGTCATCTTCATCGTCTGTTTGAGTCAAAAGGCTCTCGCGAACGTTGATCTTGATAGGAGAAGAGGTCTCTTCTGTAAAGTTTTTTTGCTCGACATTGAAATACGAAGCCTTGATCTCGGGGATCGTCTGAACGCCTTGTTCCAAAGGACGGAGCTTATAGTCAAAAGCGACTCCGTCTTCAAGCGCGCGTTCGGAAGCAGGATAGCATTTGAATTTTCCGTCCTTAGCAAGCAACGTGCTTAGATCGGGGGCCTTGGCGCCTTCAAATGCGCCGTAACCTTTGTAAGCGATCGTTAACGTGAACGCGTCGCCCTTGGCGACCTCGGTGGAAGAGACGGATACCATTTGTTTGACCGAACCGTAGATTCCAACATAATTGTTCGGAGTTTGGTCTTCGGGGATCGTTTGGATCGTAACTGTAAAAGGCTTAGTGGAGATATAGACTGCTTCCGGCTGCGGCTCGTCTTCGTTTTCAAAATTGACGAACCTTCCTTTTAACGTACTAGCCGCAAATTGTAACGTCGTTGGCGCTTGCGCTCGATATGTTCGCTTGAAGGAGTATTTGAAGTATTCAACAGTGTTACCGGAGGCGTCGGGCCTTTCAACTCTTTCAGGCTTCGGAAGAAACATCGCCGGGCGACGCTCGTCAAAAAATGAAAAGCCGAAATCGAAAGGGCTCCGCGATAGTTGGAAGTTGTTTAAAGCGAAACCGGAACGCGAATCATTTAATTTTTCCAACCAGTCTTCGAGTTCTTCGTCCACTACCGTGTTTGCCATGACGGAACGCGATTGAAGCCAAGGAATAATGAGTTGCGGAGCGCCGAGTTGTTGCGAGATCAATCCCAAGAGATCCGTTTCCGCATATTTTTGCGGGGGAGCTTTCACAAGTACGTCGACGGTTATCTCGAACGGTATAAGAGGATAGATCGCTTCCTGTGGCGAGACGGACGATTCGAGTAGAACGATATCAGTCTGTGTTGAGCCTTTTACCGTCAATATTACGGGGTCTGCTGTAACAGGGCGACCGTCTACCTTCATTTGCGGCGAGGCGATCGTCAAAACGCCGGAATGTTTTGGAGTCAACTCGTATTGATAAATAATAGCCTTGGTCTCAACACGTTTAGGTGCGCCGTTGAGGTATTGCACGTTAACGCTAGACTGAGTCGAGCTACCGAGGGAATTAACATTAAAATCTTCCGACAACGCTTCGACATTAGGTTCTTCGTCGAGTTTGTAGTTGACGACCGAGACGCTTAAAACTGTCGATTCGCCTTCGTAAATAGAGGACGCGCTTAAACCCATGACGACGCGTTCACCGTCGGCATATGCTCCGGATACGAAAAGGGACGAACACATCAAACAGACCGCCGCTATTGCGATCGCGTAGAGAAGGTTGACTCCGGTCGCAAAGGATCCAAACGATAGACGTGCGTGACGTCGGGTATTATTGCGTTTCATTGATCTGTATTTTATAATTGAAGTGGGAGAACAAATCGGTGAGGAAATATAACGATAAAACTTGAAGTTTACCAGTCTTTTCCAAATTTTTCGCGTTTCGTCGACAGTTGGCGTATAAGACGACGTTGTTCTTCCGCGTCTTTTTGACGACGTTCCACTTGTCGGATCAATGCTTCCGCTTCTTGTTCTTCTTGCGTGGGTTTAGGCTTTTCAGCCTTGGATTCGTCTTGTTTAGCGTCGTCTTTCTTCTGTTCCTCTTGACGATCGTTAGAACTATCTTGCCGATCTTGTTGGTTCTGTTGTTCCTCTTGATCTTGCTTGGTATCTTGTTGTTGAGGATCTTGTTTACCCTGATCTTGTTGGTTTTGTTCCTGGTTCTTATCTTGCTTTTGCTGATCCTTGTTGTCGTTGTCGTTATTATCAGAATCTTGGTTTTGATCTTGCTGATTTTGTTCGTCTTGCAACGGTCTTACGATCTCTTGAAAGATACGTGAGAGCTTGTTCTGCGTTTCGATGAAATCATCGAGTTCTTTTTCAGTCAAACGTTCCGGTTGCTCGGCGTCGTTACCAAGGAGAGAACGGTGACGATCGATCAGCTCGGGAAGTTGAGAACGATACTTCAACGCGATCTCGGATGATTCTAGTAGCTTTTCTTCGGGAGACTTTTGTTGAGGAGCGCTAGGAGCATTTTCAGGCGAGTCGTCCGACGTGTCGGTTTCATTGGTTTCGGGAGCGTCGTTAGTTTCGTCGTCAAAGACGTCGGAAAGTTCGACTTCCTGTTCTTGCGTAGGCGCCGCGTCGCGCGAGGCTAGTATCGTGTCTTTATGTTGTACGATCTCTTCCGCTTTACGTTCTAATTCGTAGACGGAATTTGCTAAAGCGACTCGATTCCAATACATCGGTTCCAAACCGAGCGTATCGATTTTTGATAATCGCTCTTTTGTATTATTGGCGACCGCTTTCTGTTCTTCGGCGTCAAGGCGAATGGCAAGATCGGGATATGAGGTCAATACGTCAAACGTAAGATCGAGTTTAGTAAGCGCGTTATGTAACGCTTTCCGACTCTTGTTTGCATCGTAGCGCGTAAGGCTATCGTTTACCGTTTGGTTAGCTTCAAGGTATTCTTTACGCGCATTGTCGATAATGACCGCGCCTTCCGGATCGATTTGGATCTGTTGCGACGCCTGGGATGACGCATTTGTTGGCATATTGCCGGACGCGGTATTGCCTCCGCGTAATTGTTCGGCGCATAACGCGACGAACTCATCGGCTTCCAAACCGGTTTGTTGGAAAAACTTGTTCATCTTGAACATACGTTGGTAGGCGGAACCCGAGAGAGCTTCGCGTTCGATATGTTCAAGTTCGTCGATACTGTTTTGTGTTTCTTCTTGAAACCAAAGAAGTTGAAGTTCGACGCTAGGAAGAGCTTTGATACGGTGCGCCGTTTCCTGTTCTTGGGCTTGTTCCCGGCGTTGCAGGAGCCAATTTGCGGAGGTATCGGCATTCTTTTGCGCGGCTTGCCCTAATTTCTTACTTTGAGTTCCGCGCCCAAAATGCCGACGCGAGTTCTGGATCTCTTGCTCGAGCTCTTCTTGTAGCTCTTGGCGTTGTTGACGTTCCGCATTGTATTTGGCGATCAATTCTTCCGGCTTTGGGGGCTTGGCGTTAGAGCTTTCGTCTGCTTTTTCAGCGTCTTTATTTTCTTCTTGTGGCAAAGTTTCAAGTTGTTTGGCTAATTCGAGCGCGCGATTTAAAGAACCGACGGCAAGATTATAGTTGACGCGACCGCTAACTTCTTTGTTGAGCGAATCTACTAACGAGGACTGAATAGCGTCGGCCTCGGTAATCCGGTCTTCGCTAAATAGTTTCATAGCGCGATTGTATTCTTTAAGCGCTTGTCGAGACGAAAGCGTATGACCATTGGAGGCTTGACTTTCAGTCGCATTGTTATTGTCTTCTGCGTGGACAGGTGAACTACAGAACAACGCGAGCGAGAGTAATAAAGTAAGCGTACGTGCGTTTGTGATCGGTAGATTTGTAGGAAAGAAATAGTACAACGCGAAAAAAATGGCTCCGAACGCAAGGAACGGTTGATAGAGGTCTTTATATTGGATCTGTGAGTGATTATCGTATTCCGAACGTTTTAACGTGTCTACACTCGTTTTATAAACATTGGCAAGATCGAGATTAGCCCCCGCATAGAAGTATTTGCCGTGAGATATCTTAGCGATCTCTTTCAGCCCTGCGACGTCAGGTTTACTGAGAACGATCTCGCCGTCGTACGTCTTGAAACTCTTATGTCCGCTGGCGTCGACTACGGGGATCTTTGCTCCGTTAACGTCGCCGATCGCGATAGCGAAGACCGGAACTTTTGCGTCGGCGGCGTTTCTAGCGGCTTCGAACGGTAACGATTCGTGATCTTCGCCATCTGTGATAAGTATGATCGCGCGCGAACGGTCGTTGTCGGTCGTACCGAAACGTTCTAATGCCAGACGTATCGCGTCGCCGATAGCTGTTCCTGCCGTTCTGATCGTCGTTGTGTCGAGCTTACGCAGGACGGTGCGATAGATGCCGTAGTCGGTAGTAAGCGGAACTTCTACTTGCGCCGCGCCGGCAAACGCGATCAGTCCGATACGGTCGCCGTGCGTTGTTTCTAATAAATCTTCGATATGGAGTTTCGCCATTGCAAGACGGTTAGGAGCGACTTCTTCGGCGTTCATTGATTCGGAGACGTCAAGTATCACAAAGATATCGCGCCCGAGAGCAGGCGATTCCGTTTCTTCGAGCGAGGCCGATTTAGGACCGGCGAGAAAGAGAGTAAAAGCTAGACAAGACGCAAGAAGACAACCACCCTTGATCGCGGAAGCCGTTTTAGAACGAGGCGCAAACAATTTAGCCCGCATTTCTTTTGAGAAAGCGTTAAGGATCGATGCGTAGCGTTTTTGCGTATATCTCGCGATGAAGAAAAAGACGAGCGGAACCGCAATTAAACCGATAAACGCGAAGGGATGACTCCAGATCATTTTATTGTCTTCTTCTTAATGGTGACGTCTTGTAACTTACTACCTGGGATGGAATAACGGCGATTCAAGGAAACGTTCTGAAACGAGTGTAACGAAGGATGGCAAAGACGACGAGAAACGCTATTCCTATATAAGCGAAAGGATGGTATTGGTCGCGATACAGCGCGTAGGTCCCCGCGTCGAATTTGGTGCGTTCCAAATTATCGATCTCTTCGTAGACCTTTTTTAACGAATCGAGGTCGTCGGCGTGGAAGTAACGTCCTCCGGTCGCTTGCGCTATCGTTTGTAGCGTACCCGGATCGAATTCGAGGATCTGTTGCGTCATGATCTTTTGCCCTGTCGGTAGGTATTGCGGGAAAGGTACTAGACCGTTAGAGCCAACGCCAATAGTATAAACTTTGACGCCATAGGTCTGCGCGATCTTGATACCTTCTTCCGGCGTTAGTACCCCCGCAGTCTGCATTCCGTCGGAGAGAAGAACTACTATCTTCGTCTTATTGGTCGACTCGCGGACAAGGTCGACTCCGGTTGCTAGCGCGTCGCCGATCGCCGTTCCTGATTCTTCGTTAGTCACGTCTGTTCTGATGACGTTACCATTACGGTCGAATACCGGAACCGGCGTTTCAATTTTGTCGAGGAGTTCTAGTAAAGAACTATGGTCAAGCGTTAACGGACAATTCGAGTCGACAAAACCGCCGAAGGTTATCAACGCGATCAGATCGTTGGGATGACCGGGAAATTCTTTGGAGCCGACGACAAAGTCTTTAAAAACTTTTTTTACCGCCTGAAGACGATCGACGGGGACGCCGTTGATACTAAAATCTTCCGCCGCCATTGAACCGCTTCTATCGACGCACATTACGATCGAGACGCCGTTGCCGACGATATGCGATTCGCGTACGCCTTGTTGGGGACGCGCTAACGCCGTGATAACAAGCGTCATTCCCAGATAAAAGAGTACTGGGAGAAACTTTTTGACGTATGACGCGAAGCTCTGCGGTACGTTTTCAAGGACCGACGTCGTCGAAAAGATCACCGCGCCTTTGGCGTTTCGTCTGCGGAAGTAGTCGTATATGCAGAAAAGAAATAGCGGCGCCAGTAAAATAAACCACTGCGGGGATGCGAATCGAAATAGGTTCATATTAGTAGGACGATTATCGAGTAAGGGGAGGGAAGGTTTAGAATACGGCCTATGACAAACGCGCTAGACGGCGTTGGAGTCATGAGGAACGGACGAGACTTCTTCACGGTTTATTTCACCGCCGACGGTCAAGAACGACGCTTTATATTCCGCAAAACGCTTGTTGAACGATGCTTCCGCAGTTTCAACGACTTCTTCGAGACGTTTGAAGATAACGCTTGCGTCGTTGAACGTCGTCGTTTGGTTAGCGAATTTTACAAGGTCGACAAATTTCAAAGCCGCTTCAAGTTCATCGCGTATCTCGTGTTGTCGTAACGTTTCAAAAGCCGCGTTCTTGCGGAGTTGAGCTATTTGTTCCGACGCTAATGTGTCGACTCCGCCGTCGGGCGTTTCCGACGAAGGTTGCGGCTTGGTTACCACGATAGCTTGGTAATCGTCGATCGTTTCAATAATTTCTGAAGTTGTCCTTTCTTCTGCTTTCAGATCGAATCTGTTTGCAAGATATTCTCGGACGATCGTGGAAATATTGGAGTAAAAGTCGGTCCGGTTTTCTAAATATACCTTTGACGATCTCAATTCGTTAAGAAGACGCCTTGCTTTAACAAACGCGTCTTCTTGTTCGAGTTCGATTTCCGTCGCGTCTTGACGTTGGGCTCTCTTTTTAAGATAGACGAAACTGAGCGTTAGAAGCGTGACGATCGCCGTTAGCGTTACGAGTAATAAGAACGGAAAGCTTTTAATTGGCGAATGGTCGGCTGCGATCGACTCAATATCGGCGCTAAAGTCGTCTGTCTCGGGAATATTGAATTCGAACGCTTTGAGCGTGGTGGTAAATACTTGTGTTCCGTCTTCTTTGGTAAAAACGACCGGAATCGGCGGTAGCGACGTTTTACCTCGTTTCGTGGGGTAGACGGTCCAACTGCGGACAAAATGTTTAAGCGAGCCAGAAGCGTCTTCCAATACGTCTTCCAACGATTCTAAATTGTAGTCCCCGTAGGAATTGGGAATGTCGTTCTTTGCCGGATAGACGGCGTTAGGAATTTGAAAATCGAGCGTTAGTGTGAACGGGTCAAGTGAATTTGGCGTCGTTGAGACGAACGCCTTCATTACGATCTCGCCTGAAGGCGTCTGATACGTTTCTTCTTGAAGAGAGACGGCGTTATTTTCTTTGGATGATTGAGCCAGGATCGGAAGGCTAAACGTTAAACCGCATATGATCGCGAATACTAGGCTCAAGAGACGACGCGTTTCTCGAGAGCTCAATACCAAAACGGATAGACCCGATTTAAGACGACCGTTATAACTGGTTGACGACATTGACTGATCCTTGGACGAGACCGTTTGATTCGATTTATATTGTTGTAAAACGGGGATCAACTGCGAACGCGTGAATGGAAGAATTCTCGTAGCGCCGGAACATAATCTGAACCGTTTTCTATAAATAGCGGCGTAACGTGCGCTTCTTTGAGTCGTTCCGCGAGTTCCATTCTTTTTTGAGCAAGGCGTTGAGAGACCGCTTTGCGCACTACCGAGGACGCGCCGTCGATCTCAACTTCACGCCCCGTCTCGGGGTCGCGGAGGCGGATAAAGCCGGTGTTTGGAAACGTTTCTTCAAACGGTTCGGAGATAGAAACGGCGATCAGGTCGTGACGGTGACGACAGTAGAACAAAGGACGTTCTAACTGCGGGATATAGAAGTCGCTCAAAATGAAAACTACGGCGCGGCGTTTGAGCGTTTTATCAACGAATTCAAGCGCGGCGTTAAGGTCGGTCGGTTCTTGCGTTGGTTTAACGCTGAGCATCTCTTTGGCCAACCGTAGCGCGTAGTTCTTACCTTTTTTAGGAGGAAAGTATGAACGTACGCCATTGGCGAACGTTAGAAGTCCGATCTTGTCGTTATTCTTGATCGCCGAAAACATCAGCGACGCTACGATCTCTGTCGATGTTTCCAGTCGCGACGCTTTGGAACCAAATAAGTTGGAAGAGGACACGTCTAGCATGAACAACAACGAACGCTCGCGTTCTTCGGAAAAACGCTTGACGTAAGGCTTACCCGTCCGCGCGGTAACGTTCCAGTCGATCGTACGGACGTCGTCGCCTTCCATGTATTCGCGCACTTCGTCAAATTCGATACCTTGACCGCGGAACGCGCTCTTGTATTGACCGCTGAAAACGTCGTTGGCGATACGGTTAGAGACGATCTCTATGCGTTTGATCTTACGCAGTAACGATTCTACGTCGGGTTGGACGTTCGAGTCGTTAGGCGAAGGGACCGTTCTACGGCGGAAAAGATTGGAAAACAACATAGTGGCGTATGCGACTAAAACTCTATTGTTATGATGAACGAGATCTTTATCCGTTAATTGGCGATATCACGGAACGGGGACGATCTCTAGGATCTTCGCGACGACGTCGTCGGTCGTCATCTCGTCCGCTTCAGCTTCGTAAGTCAACACGATACGGTGGCGTAACGCGTCAACAGCGATATCTTTCACGTCTTGCGGGGTAACGTAACCTCTTCCCGCCATCAGAGCTAATGCTTTCGCTCCCTTGCCGATACACAACGAGGCGCGTGGAGAGGCTCCGAATTCGATCTTGTGTTCAAGCGCGCGGATACCAAATTCTCCGGGGGCGCGCGTAGTGCGAACGACGTTCAGAATGTAGTCTCTTACGCTAGGATCGATATAGACCTGCTCGACGACTTTTTGCATCTCGATAATGTTTTGTGCAGAAAGGGCCGCCGAAGGTTGATCGTGGAAGTTATCCATACCGCGGTCGAAGATCGTTTTTTCCTCTTCAAGCGTCGGATAGCCGATCTTGACCTTCAACATAAAACGGTCGACCTGCGCTTCCGGCAATGGGTAGGTGCCTTCTTGTTCGATGGGGTTCTGAGTCGCCATAACCAGGAAAGGCGCTTCCAATGCCCACGTCTTTTCCCCGATCGTAACTTGACGTTCTTGCATCGCTTCAAGTAATGCGGATTGAACTTTCGAAGGCGCGCGGTTGATCTCGTCCGCTAAAACGAAGTTAGCGAAGATCGGCCCCTTGCGCGTTTGGAACGAGCCTTCCGACGGGACGTAGATCATCGTTCCGATAAGGTCGGCGGGAAGAATGTCGGGCGTGAATTGTATGCGTTGAAATTTGGCGTCGAGCGCGTCGGCGAGCGTTTTGATCGCCGTGGTTTTCGCTAGTCCGGGAACGCCTTCAAGAAGGATGTGACCGCCGGTCAATACGCCGACTAACAATCGCGAGATCATATTCTCTTGACCAACGACGACGCGTCCTATCTCCGTGCGGAGTCGCTTGATTTGATCGACGTATTTAAGAACGACGTCTTCCGAGATCGGCTTATCTGATGACATTACTCTTTCCTATTGGAAAAATATGACGCGTAACGCGTCTAGCGTAAATTGAATACGACCGCGATCTCTAACGCTTTGCGTAAAGGATCGCACACAAGTATAGTTGCCGTATGCGCAAAAAACTTTCGATTTTTTATGTGAACGTATAAAAAACGTCCGCCATGGAAGTATGAAACTTCTCCGGCGGACGAGTTTAGGCGTTAATCGTTATTATCGTCCTCGCCGACCTTGGCGGCGTAAGAGCCGGCGCCGCGGCGTTCTCGACATAATTCTAATTCTTCTTCTTTACAGATCCAACCGCGGCAGTTTGGCGACCCGCATTTACAAGGGATTGCGCTTTCCCAGTCCCAACCGTAATCGATAGTGAGCTCTTCGCCGATTTCAATATCGCGAAGCGCGTGTACCCACAATTCTAAGATTTCCGCGTCGGCGTCTTCCGGCGTCGGCGCGTCGATATGCCATTCAATGAATTGGCAGTTCGGTTCGCAACAATGATTTAAAAAACGATAGGGAGCGTGCGGTTCCAACGCGTTATCGCCAAATTCGACGCAGTAATGCGAGCGAAAATCTTTCGGTTTAAGATCTCCGTGGACTTGGCCGACGGCGTGCCCCTTTTTTATCGCGCCTTTGGCGAATAGACCGAGTCCGCAGTTGACGGACTCTTTGACTTCAACTCGGTCGTAACGTTCGCGTAATGTTGAATACGGCGGGATCGCCTTGGCTTTGCGTTTGATTTTGGGTCTAGAACTAACCGCGTCAGAGGTTCCCATTCTCAACGTCCTTATTCTCTTGCGAATACTCTTTTAGTCGACGATAGAGGGTGCGTTCGTTGACGCTAAGGATCTTAGCCGCCTCGGAACGATTACCGTGCGTATGACGTAATGTTTCCTGGATGAATCGACGTTCGAGTTCTTCAAGCGTAAGGCCGACAAATTGACGGAGCGATTGTTCAGATTCCGGGGAAGGGGTGACGATCGCGCCGGCGGACGTTCTACCCATAGCGGGCGTCGCGGGCTGCGAGGCCAGATCGATCAGCGAGGTGGAACTTGGCGCCGCGGCTTCCACGATATCGTCGCTGATATTACAAGTTGCTTCGTTTATCTCGTCCGGGATATCGTCGATATCGACTAGACCGTCGACGTCGATGACGACGATGCTCTCGGCGACGTTACGTAATTGGCGAACGTTACCCGGCCACGCATAAGCGCTCAAACGGCGATGGGCGGCTTGCGACACTCCTTTGATCGTCTTTTTATACTTTTCGCAGAAGTTGCGCATGAAGTATTCAAGTAAAACAAGAACGTCGCCCGTACGCTCGCGAAGACTGGGGAGTCGCAAGGTAACAACGTTGAGACGATGATACAAGTCTTGACGGAAATTCCCTAATTCAACCTCTTTCGCGAGATTTTTGTTAGTAGCGGAAACGATGCGAACGTTGACGATCGTCGATTTGTTGGAACCGACTTGCGTTATTTCGCCGCTTTCTAGTACGCGTAACAATTTAACTTGCGTTGACAACGGCATATCGCCGACCTCGTCGAGAAAGATCGTTCCACCGTTTGCATATTCGAACTTACCGATACGATCTTCAGTCGCTCCTGTAAAGGAACCTTTGAGGTGACCGAAGAGTTCGCTTTCAAGAAGGCTTTCGCTGATAGCGGCGCAATTGAGCGCAACAAAGGGCTTGTTCTTACGTAAGCTGTTGTGGTGAAGCGCTTGAGCGAATAATTCCTTGCCGGTTCCGGTCTCGCCTAGGATGAGGACGGTCGCGTCGGTCGGGGCGATACGTTTGAGCATCTCTACCGCTTTGAGCATTGCGGGGCTACTACCGATAACGCCTTCAAAACCGAATTTTTCATCGAGACGTTGGTGAAGTTGAGCGTTGTCGCGTTTTACACGGACGATCTCGCCCGCCTTATTGACGATCGAGCGCAGCTGTTTCAGATCGAGCGGTTTTTGGAGATAGTTGTAAGCTCCGAGGCGGATCGCTTCGACGGCGGTTTCCACCTCATTGGAGGCTGTCATTAAGACGACTTCCGTGTTGGGGGACTTGTCCTTTACTTCCTTTAAGATCTGTAGACCGCCGTCGTTTGTTTCTAGCATCAAGTCGGTTACTACGACGTCAAAGCTTTGGCGTAGAACGATTTCCTTGGCTTCTTTTGCGGTATGGACGATCTCACACTTGGCGTTGATCCTCTCCAGCCCTTGCGCAACGACTTCTGCGTGCGACGGTTCGTCGTCGATGACAAGAACGAGCAACGGGGCGTCTTGTGTCGCGTTGACAAGGTCTTCTCCTTTAGTTTTAGCCAATGTTGCCTCCCGTATGAAATCGCTGATGTTATTGCGTTCACGGATTATCGACGCGCCAATATGACTACGCCGGGTATTATTATTGTACGATTTTTCCTCTTTTCAAGTTTATCCATATTACAAATAAGGACAAGTCCCTAATTATAATCGTAGCGAATAAGACGATTATGCAAATATCGATGATGATAATAACGGCGACGCCTTTTCTATTAAAAATAATGTAATAGAATGGAATTATGGTCGTTCGCTATTGGAAAGAGACTTTGAGAACCGTATCATTATAGTAGTGAACGTCCGAGTTTTTAAACAAGGACGATGCGATCTCGTATCTTTAATAAGGAGTTTTTTCGATACCCATGTCCGACACGGTGTGGTGGTTTATCTTTATTGGCAGCTTTTTGCTTGCTATCTGTATGTCGGCAATGTGTTCCATCGCCGAATCTGTTTTACTTAGTCTTTCGAAGGCGCAAGTCGAGGACATTCTTAAAACCAATAAGTCGGTGGGCAAGACGTGGAGAAAGTTTAAGAAAGATCCCGACGGCCCTATTACGTCGATCCTTGCTATTAACACAACGGCGCATACGATTGGCGCGTCTCTTGCCGGCGCGGCCTTTGCGCATCTTTTTTCTGAAAATTGGATCTGGATATTTTCGATCGTCTTTACGTATCTGATGCTTCAGTTTACAGAGATCTTGCCTAAGACTATCGGCGTAAGGCACAATCAAAGACTCGCTTTCTATATTGCTCGCCCATTATTTTGGACGACCTATTTAGGCGCTCCTATTATTAAGTTTTTACGAGCGTTCAACAAACCTTTTGAACGCGAAGTCGATAAGGACGAGTCTATTGCTACCGTAAAAGAGATCGCATTGTTGACGTCGTTAGCGCGCAGTAATCGGTCCTTGAACGCTGAGCAAGAGAACATTATTCTCGCCGCGCTGAAATTGTCGACGACTAACGTTGCGTCCGTCATGGTGCCTATCAAAGAAGTATCGTTTCTTTCTGAAGATATGTCGGTGGTTGAAGCGATCGACGCGGCGAAGAGCGACTCGCATACGCGTTTTCCCGTACGACGCGATAGTACGTCTAACTCAATTATTGGCTACATCAATTTTAAAGAGTTGGTCGCGGAAAGCGTCGGTACTACGGACAACAGCATCAGCGATTCAGCTGAGAACTCGATCGAGAACGAACGCGGACTCGCGCAATTTGTTCACGACGTTATGTACGTGGGACAAAAAGACAAAGCCGGCGATATCCTTAGTTTATTAGTCAAAAATCACGATCATATCGCGATGGTACTAGGAGACGATAAAAAGAAGATCGTTGGTATCATCACGTTGGAAGACCTTGTCGAGGAGCTTCTCGGCGAGATCGAAGACGAGTTCGACTCATTACCGGAGACGTTACGACGTTATGCGGGCATGGTTCGTGTTGGCGGCGGTCTAACCGTTGGGAAACTTATTGACGAGCTCCATCCCGTCTTTCAAGAAAAGATTGAACAAAGCATACAAGAACTCTCCGCAGTCGATAAAAACGTTCGTATTGCCGACTGGGTCAAAACGAAGTTACCCGAGGGGGTTGAACGAAATTCACGCGTCTTTTGCGGCGAATTGTGTTTCTGGGTCAAGCGCGTGCGTCGTGGACGAGTCTTTGACGTCTTGATTACTAAGAAGGGATGAGCGACGCGTCGATACGAATAAGGCGTAGAAGATGACGGATATTAATTGGGGCTTAGCATGTACGATCGCGCCCTTTGTCGGATTTCTTGGTATGTATGCCGGAGGGTTTTGGGGCGTAGGGTGCGCGTGGTTGATCGTTCCCTCGATGTTGATATTCTTTGATTGTACGCCAATGCAAGCCGCCGGGGTAGGGCTATTACAGATGGCGCCCTCTATTATCGGCACCGTCTGTAAAGAGACGCCGACGATCGGATGGAAGCGCGGTTCTATAGGCCGAGAGCTCGTCGTACCGCTTGCCGTTGGAGGCGCGATCACATCGTTTTGCGGACGTCCGATCAACGTCTTTTTCAACGATTTCTGTGGAAAGACCGCGCTATTTATTGGATTTGGCGTCTTTATGTTTTTCATTGGCGTCCAAACGCTTTTTGGAAAAGCGCGCGCTTATGGAGACGAGACGCCGGAGGTCTTTACGACGCGTTCTCGGTTTTTCGCGTTCTTGGGCGGTCTAGGCGCAGGCGTTTTTAGTTCTGTGTTGGGCGTTGGGGGCGCTATGGTCTTCCGACCCGTTTTAGCAAACGGATTCAAGGTCGCAGAAATGGAGACCGCCAAATGCACGCGTTTCTTGCTTCTGACGACGACTCTGATCGGCGGATTGAATTATCTATTCAATACGCCCGAGGGATTTGATACTAAGATATTCGTCTTGTCTGCGGCGATTGCCGTGGGAGGCGCGATCGGCTTTCCGTTAGGAGCGCGAGCTCATCGCATCGTCGTGGCGGCAGGGTACGCGCATAAAGCGCGGCAATGCTTTGCCGTTATTTGCGGGATCGTTTGTGTGAACGCGCTTTTGTGCTCAATTGGTCTTGAGTATTACAGTCGTCGGCTTATGCCTATATTAGCTGTTGCACTAATGCTTTTTTTGTACGTTTGGAAAGAAAAAGCTAGGAAACGGTTGGCTGATGAAAATGATAAGATAAAACATTAAAGAAAAATAGATCGTTCTCTGTTTTTTGATTTCTGACAAGTATTGGGATAACGACGGAGCCTGGTTGTAGAGTCGCTCGGCGTACTTTGCGCTGAGCTTGGAGTTCTCGATACGTAACGACTACGAAAATGAGTAGGTTGAGGAAAATCTGAAAATTTTTAAAATTTCTCTAAAGTAACATAGGTAAAAAACAGAGAATACGGTGTTGCTTTTGGGGGTGTTTTTGTGTAATTAGGAAATATGCGTAATCTGTATTAAAGTGTGTCGGTGAGAAGTATCGCATTTACTTTTCCGAAAAAGAGGACTCTTCTTGACGTCGTAATCAACAATTGTTTTAATGCTATACTGGACGTTTTGCGTTGGAGACGCTGCGTCCTGCTTGAGAGTCGGCGACGACGGCTTTTGAGACTACGCGCATGGGATGTGCGTGCGACGAGTAGCATTCAAGGATTGAGAAAGCGAAGATCAAGGATGAGTTTTACGTTTGCATTTAACGCGAATTTACTGAATTCATGCCTTTTGGGCGTTTTGAACGACCAACGACCGTCTACTTTTCACGGCGTTATATTTGTCGTTATCATCTTAGGATTTCTTGGTTGTTGGCTTCTTTTGGATGTTGTACGCAATATTCGCGCGCGCAGTCTTGATAGAAAAGAGTTAGTTCGCCGTCGCCGTATGGATCAGTCCACGTACTTTGTTCGTCGTGGCGAAAAGTCTGCCAAGATCTTGCGTCGCGATCTAGTCATTGTTGGCGCCGTTGCTTTCTGTATCCTTTTTTTGGTTTCAAAGGAATTGCATTACGGCGACGGACTAGCGTCTGTCGTTATGTCCGATTCAAGCGCTAAGAACGCCGACGTAGAAAACGTTGAAAATAACGCTTTGACAGAAACGGAATACCGTCTCGCGCTTATGGGATTGCAAGAAGAACTTGCTAAAAATACTGCTAAGATCGACGCTCTTACTCTCAAAAACGAATTAGTTTATAGTCTTATTGAGCAAAATTTCGATTCTCGTAATAACATCGCGTTGGTCTCCAAAACTAGCGCTCAAGATCGGGAATCTAATGACGCGCAACAAATTTCTGGAACTTCAAGTAACGACGTCGATACGGAAGATTCGGAAAGAGCCGCGGAAGAGGAATTTGAATCCCATGGCGGCACTATCGCTTACATCCCGAGTGTCAGCGCCGTCCCGATGACTTCTGTTGGTTCTAGCTCTACCGTTCGCCCTCGCGTCGCGGAAAGTGTTTCCGATATTACGCCGGAGAAGGGATTTGAAGGTTACGAGTCTGTCGTTGCTTCCGACTTGAGTAAGAGCGCCTACGCGCCTAATGAATTACGCGTCCGCGAACCCTTGTTGGCGAGTTTATTGGACGACGCGTTCTTCCAAGAAAAGATCCTTGCCGATTCTAAGGTTTCGTTAGCCAAAGAATTTAATTCTTTCGTGAACGATCGTAGTTTTGCCGCTTCTAATAATACTCATATCAGTCAAACGAACGGGGAATTTTCTCGCGCGTACTCCCCTAACGCCAATCTGATCGATTCGACTGTTTCGTCCAATGCCGTTTTTACCGGCAGGGCCGAAGGAAAATCGCTCCTGGAACAGATCGACGAAGAATGTAATCGGATCAGTTCGATCGTAAAGTCTTGCGTTTTACCGACGATCGTTGTTAAGCGTTCTTCTCGTTCTCAACAGATCGAAGAAGAGACCGGCTGTTCTTTCCTTCTTATGTACGACGGTAAGGTCTGGGCAATTACGAATTACCATGTCGTTAAAGAGGCGGCTTCGAATGAATCGATCAAGTTACACCTGCCCAGTAAAGAGATCGTGAATCCGATCGGCGTTCGTTTTAGCGAAGAGTTTGATATCGCTCTTATGGAACTCGATACCAAAACGATCGGTAAAGACTCCGGTTTAGCTTTTTGTAAATTCGGCGATAGCGACGAGTTACAAGTTACTAACGCTATTTACACTTACGGTAGTCCGTTTGGTTTAGAAAAAACCGTAACGTCCGGGCATGTCAGTTCTCTCCGACGCTGTAACAAAGATTTGGTTGCTTCAAGCAAAGATTTGCTTCCGGAATACATTCAGATCGACGCCGCGATCAATCCCGGTAACTCGGGCGGTCCTCTATATAACGTCCGCGGAGAGGTTGTCGGCGTGGTCACCGCGATCGCCTCTACTTCCGGCGTCAACGAAGGCGTAGCTTTCGCCATTCCGAGCAATATCCTTTTGCGCATCGTCAAAACCTTGGCGGAAAAGGGAGAATGGAAGCGTTCTCGTCTTGGCGTTGAATTAACGCGCGTATCCGGGGCTGATCTTGCAGCTACGAAGATCTCGGACGTCTTTGGGGCCAAGGTCAGGAAAGTCCAACCCGGCGCTCCCGGTTATCGAGCCGGATTACGCGAAGGAGACGTGATTCTTGCGTACAATGGTCAAGCTGTTGAAGACGACGTTCATCTTGCGCGCTTGATCGCTTTGAACGTACCGCAAGAAAAAGCGCGTTTGAGCGTAGTTCGCGGCGACCATTTCTTCGAAATGGAGGTAACTCCGGTCGCGAGTCTAACTCAAAACTCCACAAGACGTTGATCGTCAACGAATATGTATATTTTTCAATAGTCGCGATCGTCCTAGATCATCCAGTTTAATGGATCGTTTAGGGCGATCGTTTTTGTGTAATACCTGAGCGTTTACGGACGTTTTTAAATTTTTCAAACAGTATCCGCCCGAAAAAGATGACCAACTTGCTTTCGATCGTGGAACAACTTGCTAGTTTCTCGGCTGTGCAGCTGACGATTCTAGTGTTTGCGCGTTGTCTAGGCATGACGCTCTTTTCTCCTGTCTTTGCCGGAGGAGAGGTCTCGAAGTTTATCCGCGTTCTCGCGGCGCTGACGTTGACCGTCTTGGTCGCGCCTACGGTCCTTGGCGACGTTGAGACTATGAACGCGCTTGACAATGTGGATAAATTTGTGGCGTTTATCCCTTTGGTTTTACAAGAAACGCTTTGGGGCTGTTTGATGGGGCTGACGCTCAAGATCTTTTTCGAAGGCGTGTATTTGGCCGGTGAGACGATATCTAAGGTCGGCGGTATTTCCGTTGCGTCTACTTTTGATAATAACGTCGGCGCCGAGATCGCCGCTGTCTCGAAGCTATTGTTTTGGAGCACTCTGGCTCTGTTTATTGTTATGCACGGTTGCGAACTCTTTTTAGACGGTTTTTTGAATTCGTTTACCACCGTTGCGCCCGGCGCGACTTTTCAGGCGGAAAGATTTGTAGAATCGGCTGCGAATATCCTTGGATGCTCTTTTGTTTTGGCAATGAAGATCGCCGCGCCGGTCTGTCTTTCTACGTTGACTGTCTACCTTGTGATGGGGATATTGGGAAAAGTTTTTCCTCAAATGAATCTGTTGGCAATAGGCTTCGGATTAAATTCATTATTGACGCTTGTGATCATGATCCTTGGCGTAGGAACATTTTGTTTATGTTTTCAGGACGAAGTTACGGTTTTCTTAGAGAGAATATTTGAATTTGACGGTTGATCCGTTATTGATGATAACTAAATTCTTGTTGGTTATATGAAAAATGTTGATAAAACCAGAGTTATAAATACGTATTTGCCGTTATAAGCAAGTGAAACGGTTTTTAGCCGAAAGAAGAAACAGTGGGGGTGCTATCGAATAAATCATTTTGTTCGAGAATTATGATTAAACGAGATCTATCGATTAAATGGAATCGACGTTTTAAATAAAATTTGATGTTGGCGCCGATTATGCTACAAAAAACGATTCCCTGACAAAAACGTTAATTGAGTGATGGAGGAGTGACAAAAAGGCAGAAAAATCGTGAAAAACATGTTTGTTGGAAAAATACACTGACACTTTTGAGGAAAAATGCGATGGTGTTGATACAAGGGCTTGGGGTTAATAGCGCGTCGTTGGAATTGCTGTTCTTCACGATTTTGGTCATATGCGTTGTCAGGTTGGCGACGATTTTTGGGTGGGGATGCGTTTGCTTGGTATTTGGGCTGATCGTTTCCGTGGTCGGCATCCCGACAGTGTACTATGCGTCAAACATTGGGAACGTATCCGTGTTTTCCAAGGATGAAGTGGGGACGAACGCTTCGACGTTGGATGGTGATGCGACGACTGCTGCAGAGGATATCGCTCCTCTTGAGTGCGTTGCATTAGAATCGAACGCTCCGAAGGCGGCTGATTTGCGATCCTCGTTGTCTGAATCTAGTCAGTGCTTAGTCGAATCGAGTTCCGTGTCCTCTTCTGATACTATCCGATCGGTGAACGCCGAGGAAGAGATTAAGACTCGTTTGGAAAATGATAGCGAGAGCGACTCCGATATTGGGATAGAGCAGGAAGATAACGAGCCTGTTGTTGCATTAAACTTGAGTGAGAGTAACGACGAGTTACGAGGACCCATTCCGGCGAGCAACGTTGACGACACGTTTTTTCCCAATTTTGGTGACACAGATTTCGATGGCGCTCTAGCGCGAGAGTTTAATGCATTCGCTAGTAGTACTCGATTACTTGCTTCCAGTACGCGTGTTAGCCAAACGAACGGGGAATTTCGCTCGTATTCCCACAACGCCGATCTGATCGGTTCGGCTATTGGGAGCAATGAAGAGAAATCGTTCCTCGAACAATTTAACGAGGAGCTTTATCGTGTCAGTTCGAGTGTGAAAAGTAGTGTACTGCCTATCGAGGTTAAATATTCACCTAACTCTTCCGAGAAGGCTTGCTCGCTTCTTGTTTCGTATAACGATAAATTCTGGGCTGTGACAAATTTTCATACCGTCGCGGAGGCCGTCAAGAAAGCTGCTTCGGATAAACCGAAGTTATATGTGGGTAATACTGAGAATACAAATTCAATTCGTGTTTGCGAAGTTTTCGATGTCGCAGTAATTGAATTAGATACGGAAACGGTCAGTAAAAATTCACTATTAACTTGCTGCAAGTTCGGAAATAGCAGTGTGTTAAAGGAAGCTGAACTTGTAATTGCTTGTGGCTGTCCGTTCGGTCTGAGAGACAGTATCGCGTCTGGGCTTGTCAGCGCGCTCCAACGTAGTAAGGGAGAGATTATTTCAAGCAAAGATCAAATTCCTGAGTTCATCCAGTTTGACGCTGCAATCAATCCCGGTAACTCGGGCGGTCCTCTGTGTAACTGCCGTGGAGAGGTCGTCGGCATGGTCACCGCAATCGTCGCCCCGCCAGACATCGACGACAAAGGCGTCAATATTATTAAGCCGAGTAACGTCTCGTTTGCAATTCCGAGCAACTACCTTCTACGCATCGTCAAAACTTTAGCTGATGAAGGAACCTGGAAGCGTTCATTGATTGATGTCGGCGTTCATAGCGCCGAAAAATCCGATCTCGCCGCTACGAAAATCTTGGACGTCTTTGGCGTGAAAGTTGCCTGGGTCACTGCCAACGGTCCGGGGGATCAAGCCGGATTGCGTAAAGACGATGTCATTCTGGCTTACAATGGCGGGAAAATTCGAGATTGTGACCATTTTGTTCGGCTGATCTCGCTAAACGGCCCGCAAAAGGCGCGTTTGAGTGTCGTTCGTGGCGACCAGTTTTTTGAAACAGAGGTGACTCCAGAAGTGGTTGCGACAATGGGCGCGAGTCTCCCTCAGGGTCCAGCGAAACGTTGATAGTCAACGAATTTAATGGATCGTTTCGTGCGATCGTTTTTGGGTAATGGCTAAGCGTTTCGGACGTTCTTAAAATTTTCAAACAGTATCCAACTGAAAAAGATGACCAACTTGCTAGTTTTTCGGCCGTATAACTGACGATTCTAGTTTTTACGCGTTGTCTAGGTGTGGCGCTCTTGAGCTATTGGTCGCATTAAGTCGATTGGACGCCAGTACACGTGAGAGCTGTACGTGTAATAGTTCCAACGAAACGTAAGTTTTACCGTTCAGTTCATAGTGAAGCGTAAACGCACGTTTTCGTAAATTGGTTGTCACTTGCATCGCCCTGTTCAGTCTGAGTAAAAGGACTGAATAGGGCAATTTTCATGTTCAAGTCGAAGCGACTAGAAGGATCGTAAACTGTTGAACTTGTCGTCAGGAATGGTCTGTAAACTCACTCTTAATCGCGGATACTTTAAACGTTGACCGTTTGTTGCCGATACTTGAGTCTACGCTTTAACTAGTAATTCATTTTTCTGATTTTTTGGGGACGAGGTCTAAATTGATTATGTATTATCATAGCGTTGGCGTCACGAATTATCTTTCGATGACGTTTTTTCTTAAATGAGTCGAAGGTTTAGAAATGTTTGTGACTTCGTGTCGAGACAGAAACGTTGGGTTCGTATGTTCATGAGCAGGGAGACTACAGTTTTTAGAAAAAACATTGAGTATGACGGTTAAGCAAAAATTGCCGATAAAACAAGAGGGCTTGTCTAAACAAGATCGCCGGTTTTGATTTATTAAGATAAAAATAAGACCGGTTATTATCGTGCGGATTTTGCATACTCGGGGTTAGGGGTTTTGTCCTATTTTGGCTCCATGGGGTTGGCGTGTTCGCTGCTCAGGAATATAATAGGGATAGGTTTTGCCCATTTTGTCTAGGTTTGGATAAATAAGATAGGCAACTTTTTATAGCCGTGGACTACGGCGCGTTTTAGGTTGGTTGGACGACTATTTTAATGACTGACGATACGCTGAAAACACAACATATTCCGGTTCTCTTTGAAGAGACGATCCGAGGCTTGAATCTGCAACCCGGCAAGATCGTTGTCGACGGTACGCTTGGCGGGGGCGGACACGCTATCGCTATTGCGCGAGCTGTCGGTAGCGCCGGTATGGTGATCGGTACGGATCGCGATACGAAGGCGTTGGATCGTGTTGACAAGCGCGTCGCGGATCTCAACGAGCCGATCAATGTTAAAACGTATTTCGCCAACTACTGCGACTTTGACGCGGCGTTAGAACGCGCCGGCGTCGATAAAGTAGACGGTTTTCTCCTTGACCTAGGACTGTCTAGCGACCAACTTGCGGATCGTGAACGCGGTTTCAGCTTTGATTCCGACGGCGATTTTGACCTGCGTTTTGACGTAACGGAAGGGGAGCCGGCTTATAAGTTGTTAAATCGATGGAAAGAAGAAAAAATTGCCGATACTATTTATAAGTACGGCGAAGATCGCTTGAGCCGTCGCATTGCGCGCGCTATCGTAGAACGACGTTCGGAAGAACCTATTCGTTACGCGAAAGAGGTCGCCGAGATCTGCCGACGTTGCGATCCTACGCCGCCTTGGAGTAAAAACAGGATCGATCCTGCAACGAGAACGTTCCAAGCGTTTCGTATCGCCGTTAACGACGAACTCGGTTCGCTTGAAACGTTTCTAAGCAAATGCGTCGATTATTTACGACCGGGCGGACGCGTTGCTATCATCAGCTTTCACTCTCTTGAAGACAGGATCGTGAAGAACGCTTTCCGTGAAATGGATATGATGAAGATCGTTACGAAGAAGCCGATCGTAGCGACGGACGAGGAGGTCGAGAGGAATCCTCGGTCACGTAGCGCTAAATTGAGAATCGCTGAAAAGATCAATTGAACAATGGAGTCGAACTGCAATGGGTAAGAAAAAAGGTAAGAGACTTGATTCGCTCGATGAAGATATGTTCGATTCGTATGACGACGGAGGCTACGGCGGTTACGATGACGACGAGTATTCCGGCGGCGGAAAGAAGAAAAAGAAGAAGGGACGCGATCGCGGCGGATACAACGATTACGACGAGTCCGGCTATGGCGGATATCAAGACTCATACGATAATTATTCCGAACAAGACGACGAAGATCGCTACGCTGATATAGCCGACGAGTACGACGAACAAGAAGAATACGACGATCAGGATTGGGATGACGCCGAGGAATCAAGCTATTCCGGTAAAGATAAGCTGTTAAACAGCGCCGGGATCTCGCAAAACTCCGACGGTTTCTATCCTAAGCAAGCTACGTCCTCTTCCGACAATGGTTGGGGCGACTCTTCTATGTTTAAGCAGATTCCCGATCCGGAAGAAGAGGAACGCGAACTTGCGCGTCTTGAAGAGGAAGAACGTCGTGAACGAGAACGTTTAGAAGAAGAAAAAAGACGCAAGCAAGAGGAAGAAGAACGTGAACTCGCTCGTCTTGAAGAGGAAGAACGTCGTCTAAAGGCGGAAAAAGAACGCGAACGCGAGAGACAAGCGGAAGCTGAGCGTAAACAAAGAGAACAAGAAGAACGTGAACGCGCGAAGCAAGAGGAAGCGGAACGCAAACAGAAGGAAAAGGAAGAACGCGAGCTCGCGAAACAAGCGGAAGCCGAGCGTAAACAGAAGGAAAAAGAAGAACGCGAACTCGCGAAACAAGCGGAAGCTGAGCGCAAACAAAAGGAAAAAGAAGAACGCGAATTAGCTAAAAAGGAAGAAGAAGAGCGTCGTCGTAAAGAACGCGAAGAGAATGAACTTCTCGCTCAACAAGAAGCCGAGGAGCAGGCGCGTATTGCCGCCGAAGAACGCGAGCGGCGTTTGGAAACTCTGAAGACTGAGTTTGAAACGATTCAGAGAGAGAAGAAAACTCAGATCGAAGTTCTGGAGAACGCGAGAGAAGAATATCAGCAAGTTGTTTCAGAGAACCCCGACGCCGAGCTGAAGGAACTCAAAGAACAGAACCCGCAGGTTTTTGAGGACTACGCCGGTCTTCTTGAACTTGAAATCGAACTTGCAAAAGAAGAGATAAATTATTATAAGAGTGTTTTAGCGGAAGGTCCTGCGGACGACGAACAGTTCAAAAACGATCTGGCCGCCGCCGAGGACAGTTTAAAAGAACTGAAAAAAGAGCTGAAACAGCTTAAGGCTAAACCGTTTATTCTTGCGGTTTGGTGGGGCGCTCTCATTGCTTTCTTCAAATCGATGTTGGGTAAGGCTAAGGATCTGGCTAAATCCGATGAAGACGCTGAGGAAGAAGGCGGATCTGATGAGAATGCCGAGTCTCATGGAGGTGAGGAAGTGTCGGGTAAAAATAAGAAAAAGTCGTTAAGACAAACGGCTTCTGACAACGATTATTCCTCGCGTGAAGATCTTGAAGAAATGGTCGACGAAAATTCCGACGAAAGCGAGGATTTTGACGACGACGAGCCACGCGCAAGAGATTGGCGTAAGATCGTTAAGTTAACAGGCGCCGTTACGATCGCTTGTTCGCTTCTTTTTGTTATTGCCTACGGCGGGTACCTTGGTTACACCAACCTGGGTAAAGGGAAGAAGGCTGACAATAAGGCCGTCGCTTCCGCTTCTGACAAAGCGAATAAAGATGGTAAGGCTAAGTCGGGTAAGAATACGGATAAAGATTCCAAACTTGCCAAGGTCGACGAGACGAGCTCGGAAGATAAAACAGCGTTGTCTGAAGGTAAGACCGCTAAAGACAAGAAGGATAGTAAACTTGCGTCTAAGGGCGGCGATTCTAAAACCGAGAAGAGATCCTGGTGGTCTAACACTATGGATAAAGTCGCGTTCTGGAAGAAGAAGGATAAGACTGACAGTAAGAGTAAGAAGCCGGACACGCAGCTTGCTAAGAAAGATAGTAAGAAGTCGGGCGACAAGGATAAGAATGAACCGTCTTCCGGATTGCTAAAGGCTGACGTTTCTTTGAAAGACGTGAAGAATAATATCGACGACACGATCGCCGATGTTTCTAATTCGCTTGGCGAGACGATCGCCGACGTCGACGAGCTTACGAACGATCTCGTTGAAACGGGTTCCGACCTTATTGACGACGCGACTGATATTGCTGAAAATAGCGACATTATTGAAGACGATTCTGATACGATTCTCGCTAACGCCGATTATGAAGACGACATAGCGCCTGAAGACGAGGGGATTCTTACGGAAGAAGACGACGATACAGAGCGTTTGGCCGGCGGCGATCTTGCCGACGAGGAAGAAACGACTGTTTCGTCTTACCCCGGTTCTCTTCCGACCGCCGTCGATACCAACGAAGCGTTTGGTACGGCGACTAACGTTCGAGAAGATGATTCGTATAGCTCCGCGAATATTGCTTCGACCGCTCCTTCTATTTCCAACGACTCTATCGGTTCCACCGGTGCGCCTACGCCTCCCGCTACGACCGGTTCCACATTAGGTAATTCGAACTATGAAGGCGCGGGTTGGGGAGACGAACTCTCTACGAGCATTGCTTCCGGAAGCGTTCCGCAAGCGCCGATGTTAGACGACGATTCATGGACTCCCACGAGCGCCGCCGACAGTATCTTGGACGGGAAAAGCGCTTCCAACCCTGCGGATCTGAATTCCGGACTCGAGCAAAGTCGTTCGGCGACTAGCGTCACTGATTGGAACGTTACTCCAAGCTTAGCGTCGAACGACGATCTCGGTTCTCTCGCCGGGGATCTAGATTCGTCGCTAGACGATGTGAATACGTTAGGAAACCCGTTGCCGAGTTCTAATACGTTAGACGGCGATTCCGTGACGAACTCTTTGGCTGAATCCGATGGGGTAGGGGGAACTTTAGATGATACGCCGTTGTTGGCTAATTCTGAGCCCTTAGGCGCGTCATTTGACGAACCTGATACATTAGGAAACTCACTTGGCGGTTCTTCTCGCCTTCGTAGCGCGTTAGACGACGAACCGATTCTGAACGATACGCTTGGTAGTTCTAATTCGTTAGACAATGGAACTACTCTTGCGCAGAATGAGCCGTCCCTCGATTTTACTTTGAATAACAATAATCTGTCTCCTACGGCGTTGGGGGATTTGACTTCTAACTCCGGTTTGGATTCCGACCTCAGCTTCAATACCGCAGGGATGGATTCCGAGGAGTCGGGAACTCGCCTTTCAAACGATCTTAACACTGTGAGCGGACGTATCTCCGATTCCTTGGACGATCTTTCTAATCGCGCCAACGATTTTACTTCGCGAGTAAACGAGACTGCGACGGGACTTCAAAAAGATCTACAAAACGGGCTCGATTCGTTCAATCAACGCGTCAACAGCGGCGTAGAGAAAGTTCAGGATTGGTCGAACGAAGTTTCGAATACTGTGAATTCGACCGCCAACGAACTTTCGAATTCCATTAGCAATTCGATCTCAGGCGTTCAAGACAGCTTGTCAAATGCTTACGAGTCGGTTACGAGCGCCGCGACTAACGCGTATGATTCAACTGTTGGGACCCTTAATAACGCTCGCGAGAGTTTACAGAATAACTACGATACCGTCCGTAACGCCTTTACGAATGGAGGTAATTCCGCGTCTAACACGTTGGATTCCGGTCTTGGCTCCGAGCCTCTTACGAGCTCCGGCGTTGCGTTAGGTTCCGCTCCGAGCGTTAGTAATTCGACGCTTGACGCTACCGGAAACGATTCTGATTCGTTTGTTGGTCTTGAACTTCCCGACGATTCCAACGCCAGTGCGACCGCGACTCTCGGCTCGAGAAATTCCGCCGGTAGTCTTGAAGGCGATAATGCTCTTACGCAAAACGCCGGAAACGAGCTTGCCAACGCGGTAGCGCAACCTGTTGCCTCCGCGGGCGCTAATAACGGCAACGAATATGGGCAAAATACGCCGGTCGCTCAAGAACCGATTGCGAATAATAGCTATTCCGGTTTGGCTAATAACGACTATCAAACCCCGAGTACCGGAACGGCTCCGGCCTATGGCGTGAGTAATAATTACGCGCCGGTAAATAACGGCGGATATGATAACGTTAACGCTCAGGCTCCGAACAATTATGTAGGCGGTAACGCGCCCAATAATTATGCTAATAACGGCGTTGCGAATTATTCCGAGCCGAATTATTCGCCTTACGGAGCGCAGAATAACGGCAATATACCGACCGGTGGCAACTACGTTGTAAACGACGCTTATGGTATGAATAATCAACCAAATTATTCTAATAACGGGAATGGTTATAACGATAATTATCTCGGTCCTAACAACTATGCGCCCAATAATTTCGCGCCGAACGGCGGTTATGCCGTTAATCAGTTGCCCGCGAACGGATATGGCGTTAATAACAACGTTCCGTACAATCACGCGCAAAACGGGTATGCGAATATGCAGAATCCCAATAACGCTTATGTGAACAACGGTTATAACGCCCCGAATGTCGCTTCTCAGAAGTATCGTGAATACGTTACCAAAGAAGGCGACAACTTGTTGACGATCGCGGAAAATGAACTTGGTAGCAGTTCGCGTTGGAGCGAGATAAAACGTCTGAATAATTTACGTTCCGGGGCGACGTATTTTGAGGTCGGCACGCGTATTAAGTTACCCGTTGCTACGAAAGACTGAGAGTCGATAAGCTATCGGTAATGACGTTGATATGAATGGAAAGAGGCGTTCGTCTTTTTGACGGACGCTTTTTTTATGAAATGATCGAAACGAATATTCGCAATATTTATGCGCGTAGATGACAAGAAAGTCTAACTATTGAAATTAATATAGTTCCATGGTAATCGTACGATGGAGTAGCGCGTCATACGGATACTTTTTTAGCAAACCACAATTTCAAAATAATATTGAACGCTTGGTAAGTCTTGATTTTCAATGACTTGACACGATCGTGGATTTTGGGAAACAACCTGCTGTTATAGTTGTCATTTATGACGATTTGAGTATAATATTAAGGTGTAACCGGGTAGTGATTGATTGCGCGTCGGCTCTCTATTCGCTGCGTTTGTTTTTGAGATTCGACGTTGCGCGGCTGTGTTTGAGCGGCGTTAGTGATTGGCCTTGTCGCCTTTATAGGACGATCGTCTATAAGTTGCCGGTGTTATTGGTTTAACGTATTATTAGATATCCCAAAGAAAACAATGAGACTTAAAATTATGCGAATGGATCTCCCGTTGAAACACGTTATGACCGTGTTTCGTGGGACGATCAGCGTTGTGAAAACGGTTGTCGTCGAGTTGGAGCAAGACGGCTTGCGCGGATACGGCGAAGCGTATGAAGATAGTCACTGGGGTATTACGCTCGAGAATATGGTGAGGATTCTCGAGTCTTGTCGCGAGATTACGAACGACTATGCGTTGGCCGATCCTATTGCTTTTAGTTGTCGTATTGCCGAGAAATTTGAAAAAGCGAAAGACTTCACTAACGCCCAGACTGCCCGCGCCGCGTTTACTGCTATTGAGATGGCGGCTTGCGATCTCTGGGGAAAATTACGTATTACGCCTTTGTGGCGCGTTTGGAGTCGCGATCCGCACGATCCGTCGCAGGTCTACGATTTGCGCGATCTCCCTATATCTAGTTACACGTTGGGGTTAGACTCGCTCTATCGTATTCTTGAAAAGTTTAGCGAGCAGCCCGACTGGCCCTTATATCGTATTAAGCTTGGTTCTCACGAGGATATGACGATCCTTCGCGAACTGCGTAAACGGACGGATTCGCAATTCCGTTTGGACGTCAACGGGTGTTGGACGTTACAAAATGCTCTAGACTATATGGATGAGTTAAAGACGCTCAATATCGAGTTGATCGAACAACCGCTTCATCCTGACGACTGGGAGGGGATGAAACGCTTGCGTGAGTATTGCCCGTTCCCGATCATTGCCGACGAAAGTTGCCGTTGCTTCGAAGATATTGAAAAATGTCAAGGGTATTTTGACGGTATCAATTTGAAGCCGGTAAAGTTTGGCGGTATGATCCCGACTCTGCGCGCTATTGAAAAGACCAAAGCGCTTGGTATGAAGACGATGATCGGGAACACGATTGAATCGTCGATCGCCGCTAGCGCTGTTTCGCAATTTGCGCCGCGATTGGATTATGTCTATCTTGACGGACCGTTGCTTGTCGACAAGAAAGTCGGTTGCGGGGTACAGCTTGATAAAGGTAGGATCGTCATGTCGCGTGAAAACGGTATTGGCGTTTCGCGAGTTAGATGACGTCGAACTCATAATTTGAACGGTTGCGTTGATGAAACGCGAGCGGAGAGTTTACGCTACGAAGATGGAACACGAACGTAAGAGAACTCGTATTTATAGTCGTCGCGGGGATCTAGCGGAAACGTCGTTGTTGATCGGACCTCGCGTAGGTAAGGATCATCGCCGTATTGAATTGTCGGGAACGATCGAGGAGTTAAGCGCGCGTATCGGTTGGGCGCGTTCTCTCGGGCTTGACGAGGGCGTCGATAAGGTTTTGAAAAGGTTGCTTTTCCGCTTGCGTCAAGTGGAGGGAGAAGCGCTTTCCAAGTCGCCGGCGAAATTTGAAGTGCGGATCGTTACCGAAGACGATATTAAAGCGATCGAAAGAGTTATCGACGAGTGGGACGCGAAGCTTCCTCCGCGTCGCTATGGATTTATGACGGATCGGCTTCCCGGCGGTTCATGCGCCGCCTCCGCGTTATTTCTTGCGAGAACGGATTGCCGGCGTTGTGAACGTCGCTCTTGTGCGTTGCTAAGATTCGATCCGGAGTTTTCGCCGCGTGTTGGCGCTTGGTTGAATCGCGTTTCCGACTTACTTTACGTCCTTGCTCGTTTTGAAGATCTACGAGCAGGCGTCCCGGAAGAAGAATATCGCGACGAGACCGATGAATCTACTTCTTTTTGAATTCTAGGCGCTTGTACCAAGCGCCTTTTTTTATTGCGCGTTTTCGTGAATGAAGATATAGACCTAATAGCAAGAGCCAACTAAGTAATGATACGAGCGCTCCGAATCTCAACAATGTCGGACGATATTCCATGACAACGCAATATATTCCCGCGGACGTACGGATCTTTCTTAGAAAATCGTAAGCGCATTCTATTGGAATTTTTTTTGGGGGCTCGAGAACTCTTAATATAGACGAGACCGCGTTGGCGTTATATTTTGCTTCTGCTAAGAGTTGAGCGTTTTCTAAATCAAGAGCGTACATTTCCGCATGCCAGTCATTCCAGTATTGTTCAGCGAAAACAACTTCGGAATCTTTAGAAACGCGAACAAGATAGACGATCTTGTTGGGCTCATATGAGATCGGTTCAACGATATTATCTTCGAAGCGTGCGCTTATCGACGTTGTATCTCTGTAATATGCGCGTAAGAACGGCGCGTCGACGCGTTGTCCATTTTGGAAGATCGCGGCTCTTACCGCGGGGCTTCGGACTTTTTTCAGCGCCGGTCCGCAATCGAGCGATTCGACGTCGATCTGTGAGGCGTCTAACAGTCTCTCCGTCCAAAATCGAGGACCAATAACATAGGAAACGCCGAGGAAACCGAGGTCGGCGTCGACATTGGTCTTTTGGATCAACGACTGCACGTAGCGAAAATATTCCGCTTCTGTGATAGCTCCGCGGACGTCGAGGGCCGCTAAGCCTTCGTTCAATCCATATTTAGGAAATAACGTTTCCACATCCCAGACGACTCGCTCCGCATTGCGTTTAGAAGACGAACGTTCTTCAAATAGTGGTGGGAACCAGACAGGGAAACGATAAAAACGCGTGGGGGGGAACGCGTCTAAAGTTAAGCCGGATAGAGTAGGCGACTTTTCGGCGCGTTCGTTTTCGATTTGTGTTAAGAACGATGAACGATGTGAAAAAGCAGACGTTGGAGATACTACGATCGTCCAACCGTTGGCGATAAAAATGTCGACGCTTGTGATAAGCAAAAGACTTATTGTTAATAAATAATAGGTTCGAGCTCTACGCGAGCGCTCGTTTTTCCTAAGGAAGAACAAGATTCCACTTGTAAGCGATACGATTACAAAAGTTTGGACAAAAGAAAATGTAACTGCTTTATAAGCAAGGGCGGGTTGAAATTTTCCAAATAATGGATCGCTGAGGGAAAGACTGCTAAAACAGTTTTGCCCAAACGATAAAACAAGTACAAGACCTAGGAGCGACGCAATTAGAATGGCGCTTGATAAGTATTGAAAACGGCGTGAATAGCGTACGCGATCCCAACCGAATCCGACGAGACAAGAACCGCCAAGGACTGTCAATGTTAGTAATTTCGCCGGATAACGGAATTGTGCAAACATCGGTATGGTCACGTTTAGGATCCAGTACAGGCCGCCGACGGGATCGCGATCCATGAAATTGTGCGTCCATGTGTGGGAAGTAAACGTTGCCCCGATCGCTCGACAGAACCAAACAAGTCCAAAACCGCCTAATGCTGTAAGGAGTGACAGAATCGTTAACCAAGTAAAAAAAACTTGCGTAAAGTCTTTATTTTCTTGTTTTCTGTTTTTAAATCGAAAGGCTGAAAGCGCGAGTAGGAAGGGAAACGCTCCACAATAAAGTGTTGGCGTCCATACGGATATCTCTTCCGGAAGCGTTTCAAACCAACGTGATGCGCGTGGAAATTGCTTACCGCCGACGTTAGGAAAAGCAAACTCAAGCCAACGCCAAGGACCAACGCTAAATCTATAGATGGAAACGCTTCTACCGTTTTGAGAAAAATCGGCTCCGATTAGACCGGAGTAAGATAGGTTGGAAGAATCGTGAGAACGATCTTTTTTAGAGAATAGTAAGGCCTTGGGAACGTCCCAAAATGAATAAACATTTTGGCTTGAAGTTCTTGAGGAGTGAGCGATCGCTTCGAGGCTAGGGAGTATTTGTATTGCCGCAATACAAAACGTTAACGCCGACGTTAAAACGATAAAAACTATCGTGCGTGTCAGTCTACGTCGAAAACGGGAGTAACGACTTGCCAAATCTGCATTCATAATGCTTGGCGTGCCTTTGAGTAACAAGGCAAATGTAGTTACAAGCATTGTAAGATAAACGATCTGCGGTTCACCGCCTAAGATCGTTATCGCTTGAACGACGCTAAGTTTGAAGGTCGTCTTGAATAGGGATCTTAGCGATGAATGTTTAAAGATATCCACCGCGTAGTAAAATAATCCCGGCGCCCAGGCTGCGCCAATAAGATAAACGATATTGGAATATTGAAATAATGTTTGACCTGAAAATGTGTAAGCGGTAGCCCCTAATACCGAGCCAAGCTGGGATATACGTAACTTACGCAATAGACGATAGGATAGCAAGAACGCTAAGACGATATGTAACCAAATGTAGAGCTTGAAACATAGCGCGTAATCAACAAGGCCGAACGACGAGAGAAAAAATAACGCTTTACCGGGATAAAACACAGACGCCGTTGGATCTGCAGCAAGAGGCTGACCTAGGTTCTCATTGGCGTTCCATAACGGGAGCCGTCCGCGCTCCCATTCGCGTTGAATTTGTTCAAACAGCGGATAATAATAAAACGCTTCGTCGCGGTATGAAAAACGTGCGTTCGAGGAAAAAGAAGGATAAAAGAAAGCGATAAAGAGTAGGATCGGGAACAAAAATAATAGCGCGCTAGGAAGCGAAGCTCGAACGCCGTAAAATAACGGCGTTTGCGTATTGGTCGACGCCGTTTTACGAGCGTTCTTTGATTCTTGGGGATCGCTTGTCATTATTTCAGTCGCGGGACAGACGCATTATTCCAACGTTCTAAAATCTCTTGTTCAAGTTGAGGATCGAGATCGCCTCGCGTTGAGATCGTAAAGTGACGACAAGTCTCCGCGACGGGTTGAACGTCGATCTCTAAATGGTCGTACGGTATGGCGTCTTCAACTCGATCTGCCCATTCAACGAAGGAAAGACCGTCGGAATCAAAATATTCGTCGGCGCCCAGTTCGAGAAATTCATCCGTATCGCGTAATCGGTACGCATCGAAATGATAGATCGCGCGAGTCGTACCTTCGTATTCTTTAATGAGTACGAACGTAGGGCTTCCAACTTCACCGGGTTCCACGCCGGACGCCTCGGCGATCGCTTGAACTAGTCGTGTTTTGCCGGCGCCCAAAGTTCCCAATAACGCGACTACGGTTCCATCAGGTAATGCCTTGGCAAGAACTCTACCGAGAATATCCGTTTCTTTTTCGTTGTTAACGTCAATTTCGATCGACATCGTTTTTCTCTTTTAAGTTCGCGTTATATTCTATTCACTAAAATCATCGACATATCGTTCGTCGAATGTAAAAATGGGGAATAACGCGTTCTTTGACGCGTCAAGTCGACTGAATTCTACTCTGTTTTATAGGAAACGCAACTATAAAAAAACCTTCGAGCGCGAACTCGAAGGTTTAATTTAAAGCGTTATGGGATACGACGGTTCTACTTTTCAGATTATTGGTAGACGCGTGTGTTTTCTTCCTTGGTCAGCGGTTCCAAGTCGTCGGAACTCAGTTGGAACTCAACGCGGCAGTCGCCTGCGCTGTTAGGCGACGCTTTGACGACGTAGGTCGCGTGAGCCTTAGCGGGAATCGAGTTGATCTTATCAAAGACGATAACGCCGTTTTTGATTCTAGCGTTTGTAGGACCGTCGGTCGCAAGGATCTTGATCGCTTCCGGAGGCAGGATCTGCAAGACGACATTGTTGGACGCTTTTGTGCCTCTGTTTTCGATCTGGATCGAGTACTCAAATTCTTTTCCGACTTCGACGAGATCGGTTGAAGAAGAGACGTTGAACGAGAGCGCTGCCAAACCGTCGATCGCAACCTTTTTATTCACGTGAGCGGAGACTCCATTAGGACCGACCGCACTGAATACTAATTCGGATTGAGCCGCTTTAGTCGTTTGGAGCGACAAACTGATCTCGGCGTCTAATTGAGCCGGCAACTCGGCGAGATCCCAGTAAACGCTATGCTCGTTTTCACGATAAGCTCCAAGATTATTAGCTTTGACGAACTGAACTCCTTCGGGTAACTTAGCTATCAACTTGACGTCGTAAGCCGAAGACTCTCCGATATTCTTAACGGAAAGTTTGTATTCGACGGCGCGTTCGAGGTATACGTTCTCGGGGCCCGTAATTCCAAGTTTAAGTTCGGGAGCAACGACCTTGACCGGGGTTTCCACTTGTTGAGTTTCACAACCGTCGGCTGTTACAGTCAGTTGATTGACTGCGACGCCCGCGGCGACGGTTTGAAGCGAGAGAGGAAGACGTTTCGATTCGCCCGCGTTCAGTACGCCAAGGTCGTTCATTAAGACGGTTCCGTCAGGATGACTGAGTCCTTCAGGGATAGTTTCATTCAATTTGATCGATTCGGCGACGCCACTACCGATATTGGAGATAACGATATTCAACGTGACGGGTTGCCCAAGTTCCACTTCACTAGGAGCGGTAACTTCGACTTTCAGTTCAGGTCTAGTGCATTTGATCTGGCAGGAGGCCGACGCGGCGATCATTACGGAAGCAACTCCGCCGAGAACGCCTTCACGCATCGGAACGATCGTGTATTCAAATTTCTTCTCACTTTTAGCGGGGAGATCGAATTTAGGCCAAAGCAGTTCGCCTTGAGCGTTCGGAACGATCTTCATTGCGCTACTTACAAACTGCGCGCCCTCAGGAACGGAATCGCGAAGAATCAGATTTTTCACTTCATTCGCGCCTTGATTTTTAACTGAAACGACGATCGTCGTTTGCTTACCGAGAGTCACTTCTTCCGGCGCTAGTTTTTCAACAACGATCTGGAACGTTTGAACACCGTCAAGTTTTTCATTGGGAGTCGCAACGCTAGCCGCCGTTTCAGAAACATATTGTAGTAATTCAGCCGATATGCCGGCGTTCGAAGGAGCTTCCGAGCGAGAGAAGGTATTGAGATTCGCGCTGTTATTCAACGGCGTTGACTCGACAATGGGGGCGCGTTGCGTATTGACGGCGTTTGTCTGATATTGGTCGACCGTAGGAAGAGGCGCGGCGTTTTCAACTTGTGGGAGTTCGCGAGCAGGAGCGGTAAGCTCTTGTGGCGCGGTGGCAACGGGCGTTTCTTCTTGCGAATCAAAATTACTCAACGAATCAAGGCGCGTAATGGCGTCTTCGGACGGCGTGTACGATTCTTCGTCAAGCGGTTCGATTGCGGTGGGGACAACGCCGGGGAAGTCGTCTTGGATATCGTCGTCGCCAAGTCTCAGAGAAGAGTCGTACACTTCACGAGAAGGGGCGGCGTTTTCTTCGGCGTAGGCGTCAAACGTGTTGGGAGTGGAGATTACGTCTACGTTAGGAAACGGCGTGGGGGTCGCGGTTTCCGGGAACGAACCGATCGTGTCGTTGACAAATTCTTCCGGCGCGTTATCCATCTCGTCAAGCTGTTCGAATGCGTCAGGATAACTTATATCGTTAGAAAGCGATTCAACCTCGACCGAGGCTTCCGGTTCGACGACTGCAAGACTCAATGCGCCGGACGTGGGGCGGATCTTATTCGTGGAAGCAACGCGTTGAGGCTTTGCATCTTGACGCGTACGCGACGCTTCTTTGTCGGAAGACAACGACAAAGAAAGAGAACCGCTTTGGCGCTTGGTTTGTAGTTGTTGAGGAGCGCTGACCGACGCCGGTTGCGCGGCATTGAGCTGCGTGGGCGTACTAAGTTGATGACAAGTCCAAACAACCCCGACGACGATCAACGTCGCTCCGATAAAGCCAACGGCACATTGAAGGGCTGAACGTTTCATTAGCGATCCTAACTAGTCTTAGCGTACGATCTTCGGCTCTATACCGATATCGACGACGTTTACTACTTACACTCTTCCCAAGTAAGGAGGACTATTACGATTGAAAGAAAGGTTCGCTAAAGAATAATATTACGCGGAGATAAACGCGTCGTTGATATACGACCGCTTCTTCCCTGAAGCGCAAATACGCGACCGCTTACAAAAGATCGAGCGCGATTTCCTCGAAACGAATCCTTTCGTTTGTAGAGAGTTTTGGTAGGTTGAAAACGACTTCTCCCCATGTCGTGAGAACAAACCAAAACGTTTCACAGACATTCTTCCGCGAAACTATAGAGACTTTAACAAATTTTTAGAAATCTGAAAAGAGCGTTTTAAGACAAGCGAGTTACGACGACGTGTAAAGAAATAAAACAAAACGCGTTTGTCTAACCATGAGTCGGACAAACGCGAATACTAGACGTTATAATTTGAGCGACGCTCTATAATGGGGCGTTTCTTCGTTAGAGACTTGCGTGACTTTCTCGATTCCGCGTTCCTTTTTTAGAGTCTTCATATTCTTTGATTGGGCGTTATACCAACCTTCGGAAA
The DNA here is from genome assembly GCA_045599605.1 of Thermoguttaceae bacterium. Classification (GTDB taxonomy): domain Bacteria; phylum Planctomycetota; class Planctomycetia; order Pirellulales; family Thermoguttaceae; genus RUG369. The sequence goes on along the minus strand of JAZRWE010000019.1, from coordinate 97,188 downwards.
GCGACTCCGGTTCGTCCTTTTCTAAGGGACATTTTTCGGCGGCGATCGACGTCCAACCTCCTTCGTGCTCGATTTCTTCGACAGTAACGCGAACGGAAGAAGAATTGGTTTGTCGTTCGCTTTTCTTTATGTTTGGACTATTTTCCGTTTTCTCGACACTAGCTTTGCTTATCGTCACGGGGATATTTTCGCTTGAAAATTCGCCGTCAACGATGAAGCCGGTGACAGGAACAGAGATCTTTTGGATCTCTTTGGAGGAAGATTTAGGACGCGCGGTCGAGATCACGATATTGGCCGAGACGTCTCCCGAGTTCGTGTCGGCGTTGAATGTGACCGGAACGACGTGAACAGAACGCGTCAGGTTTGTTTTCATAAAGGAGAGACGAGGGTCTGAGGAAGAAACGTCGACGATCTTAAACGGTTCGGAACCGCTAATGACGATATTCTTAGTTACCTCTCGTTCTTGAGAAACGACGCCAAGCTGTATATGGCTCGGTTTAGCGCTCAACGGTTCAACAACGATTCCGTGGATCGGTAGGAATATGGACGCGGTAGTTTTATCAAGCTCGTTCGTTTGAAGTTTTAACAGGTCGTTAAGGTAACCGGTTTGCGCGTCCGGCTTCAATTCAACCTGGATCTCATAGACTATGCTACCGGACTCGCGTTTCACTTCGCGTGCTTCCGCTCTGATACCGGGGTTGGTCTTCTGTAGACCGACGAGCGCCCAATCAGGCTTTCCCGCGTATTGAAGATAGGCGGTCTTGACGACGGTTTGTCCGTGTTGTACCGTTCCGAATTCGATCTCGCCCGGTTCAAAACCTACGTCCGGGCGGATATACGTTCTAACTTGAAGTTGTACTTCGGCGACGCTCGGTTTACTGAACATGACTCGGATCGTCGCTTTGCGTTGTTTCGTGTGTTCGCCGGAAGTATCGATCCGCGCGACGATCTCGCCTACTTCATTCGGATGAAGGACGCTTTTGGTCGCCGACGCTTTAGTACATCCGCAGTTTGAACTGACGGATGAGATGACGACGTCTTCGTCATAGATGTTCTTGAATTGGAACCTCTTTTCCGCCGTGGCGTGGAGCGCTACTCCACCGAAATCGTGGATACGCTCAGTACCAAGTTCGCTGAACATTTTTATTGCCCACTGACCCGTTTGAGCGTGAACGGAAGAGATGCTGAGAATACAGAACATGGCGGCGAAAACGATCGAAAATAATTGGGTATTTCTATTCTTTTTCATCGTTAGTTCTCAATATATTCAGTTAAGGCTCTTGTTTCGAAATTGGCTGATTGATTCATGGACCGCGTTGTTCAGCATCGATTGTCTGAATAAAACACGACCCCTATTCTTTGTTTATCGGCTCTCGTTTTTGTTTTAATTAGTTGATTTGTTAAATTCGGCGCTTTCTATATAAACGGAAAAATTTGAATTCCATAGGGTGATTTTTCCAGACCTCGTACGTAGTTGTGTGGATAGTCGTATTTTTCAGTCTTTTAGTCGTTAGAACGTTTGTGTCGGGATTTTCTGTTATGTGGATAGGGAGACGCGAAAAATTTTAACGCAGTCATTATGTGAAGTGATTGATGAAGTCAACAAGAATAGGGGACGATTACGTTGGAGGATTCCCCTTGTTCCGGCTACGATGTGTGACATAAATAATAATTATGTTGGTTTTAGCGGTTGATAAAGCGTCGGCGTCTTTGAGGAGTAGTGGAATTAGTGATTTATTGCTTTATCGGGGATTTTTTTAAATTAGAATCAAACCGGTTCCTGATGTAACGTATTCCAACATAGTATGTGTGGATTGCGATAGGGCGCTTGATTGCGTCTTATCCCGGAAACGCTTGGACTAGGTGGTCATATGTATTAGAGAGTCGTCGGTTTTACGTACGATTCTAGCGCTTTTTGTTGGGTAGTATTTTGGCTTTCATTAGAACGCTTCAAAGTTCGGACGATGGGTTGTCCGCTTATATGAGAACCGGTTCTTGGCTGTTGAAAACGGTTGTTGTATTGGCGTTGTTTACTTCGTCGTCATTAAGCTACGCGCAGTTTGGCACGTTTCCTCTTTTGAACGGCGGACGAAATGGAACGCGGTTCTCGCAAGGAGCGATTTCGCAACAGGGGTATTATCCTAATTCCTCTCAAAATACCGCGCAACAAGTGAGTGTTGTCGAGGCAGGGAGACCTAATACTGCGCAACATGAAAACGCTGTTGTAAACTCCGGTAATCAGAATTACGGCGTATCCGTTCAGAATGCCCCCGCGACAAGAAGACCGGGTCGTAACGCCTCTTCGCAACATATTTCTAACTTCAAGTATCAAAATAATAATATGAAGTTAGTAAGGTCGGGGGGACGGTATGATTTCATTAGATTGCTTACTCCGGAACAAGTGGAGAAATTGGAGGCGTCGGAGGACTGTTTCTACGTCGTTGTGCCTCGTAGAAACTTTATTAACGCCATACCCGTTAGCCAGGAAGACTCGGCGGGCGGAAGAGAAGAGGCTCCGGTTACTTCGCAAGATAAGCGGTTGGCTTCCGGTTCCATATCGCAGGATGAAAAAGCTAAAAGGGGGAGGACGGTACCCGGACCGTTCAATAAGACGGTCGCGTTACAGGATACCGACGAATATGTTGTGTTTACCTTGACCGGACTCGAGAAGGATGAGCAAAATCTTTTACGCGACGCTAAAAATGGGCGTTGGGACTTTGCCGATCTTTTAGGCGCGGCATTGATCGCCGAAGGATTGACTACTCGAGAGAGTCGCGCGCATTATCGTTCGCGATTTGAGACGCTGTTAGCTGCGTTGAAGCCGCGTGTGGCCGGATTAGACGATAGGTTGATGAAGACGCAGATCGTTTACGATTTCCTGCATAAATACGCGCTCGTTGGAAAATACAATCTGAATTGCTCAAGTATTGCGTCGTCGTTGGATTCCGGCGTTTTCAATTGCGTTAGCGCTACCGTTTTGTTTAACTGTTTTGCTTCAAATATCGGTCTCGACGTTGTCGCGCTAGAAACGACAGGACATGCCAAGAGTCGCGTCAAATACGAAGATTGCTATCTCGATATAGAAACGACCTGCGCTAGTTGGGATCGTTTGCCTGAAAGTATTTGTCCTTACGCGCGTTCGAAGAACAATTTGAACGACGAAGAGACTGGTAAAAACGTCGTTGCTACAACTGAAGGACCGACCGCGCAATTGGCGGACAATATTGACGCCGATAGCTCTGTTAGCGTTGAACAGCCGCGTGTTTCGACGGGAAAGGTTTCATTTAAGCCGGTCGTGTTTGACGAGGATAGACCGAAGATGACGACCGCTTCATCGACTCGTATCGTGAAAATGGACGACACTGATGATTCTGTCTCGCAATCAGACGTTTCTGTCGCCGGTTCCACGACGTTTGAACTAGACGACGAAGCGCCTCTTGGATATTCGTTTACCAAGAATCGCCGCCCGATGTTTGAGATCTCCGACGTGGAGCTTGTTGCGACTATATACTACAATGTCGGGATAGATCACTATCAGAGCGAAGATTATGAAGGCGCTATCTCTTCCTATATCAAAGCCGTTCAGCTGGCTCCTAATAACCAGACGATGTTAGGAAATCTGAAAGCGACGCTGAATAACTGGGCTATCGATATCGCAATGAAAGAAAAGAAATATGAAGACGCGATCCGCATTACTGAGTTGGGGTTAATGCTTGATCCTGATTTTAACGAGTTCAATATGAATCTGCCCGTTTTTTTCCACGATTGGATCGAGTATTTGGGTAAGGATAATAAGTGGGATGAAGTCAGGCGTGTTCAAGAAGAGTATTGGAAGCGTTTCCCGAAAGAAAATTGATAGTTGTTCTTAAAAAATCAGAGGAACGCTTGAGATATAAGCGTTCCTCTTTTGGTTTATGTGACGATCAATAGCGTTTGGTTTGCGGCGGGACGTACACGTCTCCGAGATTGAGTTTAGAGCCGTTGCCAAGATCTAATTCGTATTCAGGTCTGACCGGCGTCGTCGCGAGAGCGACTTTTGACGGCGCATGTTTCTCCTCAGTGGCGGAGGCAAGTTTGACTTCGGGCGCCGGTTTCTCCGGGGCTGCTTCTTTGACCGAGGTTGCGGGCGTTTCTGCTTGCGCTGTCTTATCGTCTGTTTCGGCGGGCGCGTCTTCTTCTGTGTCTAGTTTTTCACCTTCCGCTTCTTCTGCAATCGCCTTCGATAGACCTTCTTCACGGATCTTTTGTAGACGGTCGATCGCTTTTTGGTCGAGTTCTTGATAAACGGCGTCGGTGGCGACTGTGGCTGTTTCTTTAGCGGAAACTTGTTCGCCAAACGTGTTGGGAATTGCGGCGTCTGCGCCTAAGCGTACTCCGGCTTTGTCGTATGTTGCCGTTGTAAAAGGGCCTGCGCCGAAGATCCAACGATCGCGGATCTGCGCTGATTTAGTGTCGATGCCGGACTGCCAGATAATCGAACCGGTCGTCTTATTATAAGCCCACATGACGAGCTTGACTTGCGCTTTCTGATCGGTTCGTTTGATCAGCGCGAATTCTGGTATTGACGTAGCCGTGGTCAGCGAACCTATTGCGGGAACGGTTGTTTCCGGAATACCGTACATCAATTCGTAGCGATTGGTACCAACGGTTCCCGGCGCGACTTCGACGATATAATCGGCGTCGTCTTCCTTGTCTTTTACAAATGCGCCGTTAGCCGCGAGCTGTTGACGAATAAGGCTCTTTAAGTAATCGCTGTCTGTCGCTGAATTAGCAGCTTTTACAAATAATTTCAGACCGGATAAACGAGAATAGTCGTACTCGTCGACAAGGTCTTCCATTGCGCTAGAAATAAGGAGTTGTTCAGTAGCCGTACGACCTGTGTCGGAGAATTTCGTAGTACCGCAACCAACGAGTGAACTTAATAGCAATGATACGGCGGCAAGTTTATAGACGCTCACTCGCGGAGTCGTATTCGAGTGTTCTGAAGCGCTGTTTTGCTTGTCGAGCAAGGACTTCGCAAAAATCGCTTTCAAGATCAACTGCGACATTGGTCAAAAACTCCTTTTTTTGAACGAATCCGTTAACTTCAATTATGACGCTAGAAGGCGCGTCAAAAGTGACGTTTTATTGATTCCATCCGTGGAATCGGGACATATCTTGCGATCCCTCAACAAAACGTCCCTAAACTATAATCAATTTCTATTTCGTAAGAAAGTCCTTTTTCACGTTTTCTATCTAAGCCTATAAAAAAAGAGCCGAGCTATAAACTCGACTCTTATAAAAACAACTTCTAAGAAGTTGGGCTATTACAGCTCGCTATCAAGATTATAAATCTCAAGCGCGAGTTTTTTCATACCTTTCAGGTCTAGCTTACCGGTTCCTAAGACCGGGATGTGATCGATCTGCTTGAAGTTGATAGTCGCAGGGATCCAGATCGGCGGGAGAAGTTCCAAGTCGCTAGTCTTCTTGCAGATCTCTTCCGGCGTAAATTGGAGCGTTTCATACAAAACGACCAACTTTTCACCTTTCTTCTCGTCAGGAACAGCGGTTACGACCAGATGGTAGTTCGGCCCGTCTTCATTATCGGCGTCTGTACCTTTTTCGAGGGCAAGCGCTTTGATCGCTTCATTGAGACGTTCTTCGATCAGAACGTGAGGCGCCATTTCGCCGCCGATCTTTGAAATACGCGATTCGCGACCCGTGATGTAGATAAAGTTGTGTTCATCGATGCGCGCGACATCGCCGGAAACATACCAACCGTCTTTGAATATCTTTGCGGTGTGTTCCGGGTCTTCATAGTAACCCGGCGTAACGGAGTTGCCTTTAACATAAAGCATCCCCGGTTCGTTCGGCGGCATTTCTTCGCCAGTCTCGGTGTTGACGACTTTGATGACGAAATTGGGGTCGGGCGTGCCGATAGAACCGTCGATGTGATAAGGCGTGATCTTATCGGGGGAGCGGTGAGTCGGAATGCTGTGGCAACTAACAGGAGCTGTTTCAGTCGCGCCGTACCCCTCGCTTAATTCGGTACCGAACTTTTCGCGCCAAGCGTCGATCAAGCCCTTGGGAATCTTTTCCGCGCCTAGGATCGGGAAGTCGATGCTTTCAAAATCTTCCTTCGCGCATTTGCGAAGATAGGTTTTGGCAAACGTCGGAGTCGAGACCATTAGCGTCGGACGGTATTTTTTCGCAGTCGCGCCGACGGCCTTGTAGTCGAGCGGATTAAAGTGGTATACGCAGCGATGGTTTTGGGTCAACGGGAACCAGAGCGTTACCGTATAACCAAAGGAGTGGAAGAACGGAAGCGTACCATACAGCGAGTCGCTCTTTTCCGCCATTGACGATTGCATGAAGCTTTGGCAGTTGGCCATAATATTCATGTTCGTCAGGATCGTTCCCTTGGGCATACCCGTGGAGCCGCTCGTAAAAATGAGCGTATTGATGTCGGAGAGCTTCTGCTTGGCGATACCAAGCATGCGTTCCAAGATCCACGTCGGAAGACTAGCGAGGAAGGCTCCGTACAATTTGTCGCTCTTGCGGATCTCCTTCTTGGCCAAGTCCTCAAGGATCAGCATTTCCGCGTCGATTTGAAGTTTCGGTAATTTCTTCAACAATTGCGCGGACGCTAAGATCTTCTTAACGCCGACTTTCTTCGTGCAATAGTTCAGGACCTCGTTAGTCAACGTATAATTCAAGTTGACAGGAACGCGATTGTCAAACGAGAGAGCCGCGTTAACGAGAACTGAGGCAACTGACGTGGGAAGGAGAACTCCGATGTGAGGATCGTTTCCTAAAATACGATGACACACGTTACGAAGTACCAAAATTTCAAGTAACGCACGACGAGACGTAAGTTCTTTTCCGGTCGAGTCGGCAAGAAAGAGCTCTTCTTTGGGGAAACGACGTAGACCGCGAATGGCGCTACGGGCCGGCGACAGGATCCAAACGTTTTCCGGATGCGTTTTTAAATCGCAAGCGTCGACACAGAGCTCTTGAACAATGTGTAGAAGTCGTTGCGAGATCTGTGCGTCGGACTGGCCGGCGGCGCGAGCGGCTTTGAGATCGAACGGTTTACCGAATGCGATACAAGGGCGGTAAGCTCGCGGCGCTTTATAGCCTTTCATCTTAGCGTACGCGAAGCGCGAACCGTAGAAACCGACGATACCAAATGGAACGATCGGAACTTCCGGCGTCTTTTTCATGATCGTGAGGAAGCCGTTTTGGAATGCGCGGACTTGTGTGTCGCGCGTTAATGCGCCTTCCGGGAAAATACAGATCGCTTCGCCGTTTTGTAAACCTTCTTGAGCGGCGCGGATCATTTGAACCGCCGACTTTTTGTTACCAGGTTCAAACGCAATCGTGTTGAGCGCGCGTGTAACATATTTACCGATGAAGTTTTTCTTCGGTAAGAAGGCTTGGTCGGCGATAAAGCGCACAGGTCGTTTAGACGAACTGTAAACGAGTAACGCGTCTATGAAGGTGAAGTGGTTACCGATCAAGAGGACCGGTCCTTCTTGGGGGATATTGCTTGTGTCGATCGCGTGAAAACGATAACAGACGCGCAACCATACCTTGACAAGCGCCTTCAAGAAAGCGATGCATATTTTATCAAAACTAGTCACGTTGGTTTTCTCCGGCAGGACTCTTTCGAGGGATCAACGGGAAGGATTTCGCCGTGTAATAAAGGACGGGTAACGACAGGATTCCACAGAACAGCCAGATCTGATTTGCAGAAAGCCCAAGTTCGCGACCCTCAATGTGGATCGGAGGCGCGGCAAGGAAGCCCTGAACGACTGAACAGGTCGCCATTGCCGCAAAAGAACAAAAGTTGTAGGCCGCTAAAATACGGCAACGATATTCGATCGGGCTCTTCATTTGTAACGTAGCCAAAAGTGGAACGTCGAAAAGACCGGCTGAAATACCAAGTAGGAATAACCCTGCGGCGCCAAAAAGGAAACCGAAACTTGTCGGGGAGGCGACCGCTTTACCCTCCGGTATTGCGACATAGGGGGTAAAGTACAAAACCGCGCAGAAGGTCACGATCAAGAACGCGCCGACCGGAACGAGACGAAGTTCGATGCCTCCGCGAGAGAGTCGACCCGCAAGGACTGCGCCAAGTGCGAGACCGAAAGATAGCGAGATCAATAACACGGCGACGTATCCTTGCGATACGTGGAGATATTCCGTCGCAAATTTATCGATATTCACTTGCGCTAATGCGCCGAAGCCCCAGAAGAACGAACTTGCCATCGCGATCCAGAACAGGAAGCGTTGCTTGAACAAGAAGAACAAGTCTTTACAGGTCTGGCTAAACGGATTGAGCGGAAACTTGGCCGTAGGATCGGCCGGCTTGATCGACGGGATGAAAAAGCTAGATATGAGACCTACGATCGCAACTCCGATAATCGTCGCGGCCCAGATCCACCAGTGATACATACCGCCCGTACCTTCAATTGGCGCTTCATGATTCAACGTCGTCAAGACGAATAGAAGGCCGCCGATACCGGTTCCGGCGATACACGCGATCATCGTCGTCATTGAGAAATAGCCGTTAGCTTCCGAGATTCGTTTGGCGTCGACGATGTTCGGTAGACTTCCATATTTAGCGGGGCTGAAGAACGTGCTTTGCGACGCCATGAGGAAGAGCGTTAGTAACATGAACGGAACGGATTTGGACAGAATGGCCGCCGTGCCGAAGATCATTACGATCAATTCTGCTACTTTACACCAGATCAAGACGTTGCGGCGATTGAAGCGGTCGCAGACATAACCGGCGTAAGACGCGAGGAACATAAACGGGAGAACGAAAGCCAAAGAACCGATCATACGTATCTGGTCGGGCTTATCGGACCAACCGATCGCGCATTTGCCGATGGGGATGATCAGCCACCGGAATATGTTGTCGTTCAAAGCGACAAGAAATTGCGTTACCAATAACGCGATAAATCCCTTAGTCCAAAGCGGCGGAATGGAAGAGCTGTCTTGGGACTTTTCAATTGTTTCTTCCATAGCGATCCTCCCCGGCGTTATTACACGCCGTTTTTGTTAATACTGACGCTTCATGCGTAGTCCGCGCGAAACGAACGCGACGCAGAGAGAATGATTGGGGGTGACAAAAAACGCACGCATTCTCCCGTTTCTATAATAACGGCGATTTAAGGTCTTTTCAATACAAAATCATTTTGAAAATGACATTTTTTTAAAAAATGTCAAGTTGAAATTGTGAGTTCGCTAATTTTGATGATTGTAATAATTGTATGTGTGTTGTCGTTTGTAGTAGAAAAAGGGACTGCTTATATTCGGGATAATTAAAAAAGCCTTGTACCAGTGAAATGGAACAAGACTTTATAGTGACGTCTGAGGAAGATGGCGGAAAAGGGACTTGAAATTATTTTTGTTTTCTAGCGCGACTGTTGGGGATCGCTAACCGGTCTCTGTGCTCTTGAACCGTCTTTCGGCTGACTTCGATCTGGAATTTTTCTTTCAAGATATCGGCAAGTTTTTCGTCGCTTAATGGATGCGCTTTATCTTCCTGGTCGACGATCTGTCTGAGCACGTCGGCGACATTGGCGCTAGTGACGTTGCCGGTAACAGCTTTGGGGAAGAAGGCTTTAAATGCGACGAGACCGCGCGGCGTCGACATCCATTTATCATTACAAGCACGAGAGACGGTCGAAGAATCGAGACCTAATTTATCTGCAATCTGTTGTTGGGTCAGCGGTTGAGGAGTTGCGTCTTCCCGCGTAAAGAAATCTTGTTGAAAATCAACGATTGCTTTGGCGACACGTAATAAAGTTGAGTTACGATTGCTCAACGCGTCGATCAGCGCTTGGGCTTCAAAGTATTGTCTACGAAGGTAATCGCGCGCCGTCTTGTCTATGTTCTTAGATAGAAGCATTTTGACGTATTCCGGAGAAAGGCGCACTTCCTGTTGGGAATCGTCGAGTTTTACCGTCCAGCGCCCTTTACGAATTTCTTCTGCTACAACTTCGGGACGAATATGGCGCGTAGGCGCTGAACCGGATGAGAACAATTCTTCCGGCGACGGTTCAAACGGAAAGGGTAACGCATAGATCTTCGATATCGTTTCGGAAGAATACCCCGTCTTATCGGCGATAGCGCTGACGCGCTTTTTGCAGAAGTCGTCAAAACAGGTCGAAACGATTTGACGTAATTCTTGCGTATAAGCGGTTTCACGAATACGTAGCAGTAACGATTCTTGAAAATTCCGAGCTCCGACTCCGGGGGGATCTAGCGATTGAACGATCGTTAGCGCTTTTTCTGCCAACGCGTGTTCTTGTACGGTAGGCCTATGTGGAAATAGCGCGTCTAACGGATCGGAAGATTTTTGTGGTTCGATCAATTTGTCAAGAAACTTCTTTGCCTCAATTCGTTCCTCTTTAGTGGAGCTTCTCCCAACTAATGAATCGAATTCTTCGCGAGCCCAACGTCTAGCCGCTTTGCTTATGCCGTCTGTTGAAAAATATTCGTCTAACGCCTGTTTCATTCGCATTCGCGTCTCGTGCGTAGACGAGATTCCGAACACGTTGTCGAAACGATCTATCTCGCGTTCCGTCTCATCGTCGTAGTCGGGGTAGGCGATCGCTATCGCGGAGTTGCCGGCACGATTAGAGTCGGCGGTAAGGTAGCCTCGCGCGTCAAGTCGTACGACGATCTCTTCGCATAATTCTTTCAGCGCCGGTTCGAGCGTTGCGTACTGAGACTCAAGTCGTAATTGATCCAACAAGTGGTCGTAGAGCGTTTCCGTAGCGCGTGATTCAGGATCGAACGCGATCTCGTCTTCGTCGGGATAGGAGACGTTGTTAGATGAACGCGAGGACGTAAAAGAATTTTGAAAGAAATAATCGAAGCCGTCTTTGTCGTCGTGTTCAATTTCCGGCTTCGGCGACGTCGGTTCAGGTGGATTTACGCCTTGATCGAGGGAGGCGGGCGCGGTCGCGCTTTCAGACGTCTTAGCGCGACCAGAGGAGATGAAGAGGTTTTCTTGCGATTCGATAAACGCCGTAACGTCTTCGTTTGAACGCTCCAACAGATTAGAGAATTGGATCTTTTTTTGTTGAGCGTAAAGCTCCTGCTTCAACTTATTGGCTTGTTGAAGCTCGAATCGACGCTCCTCGGAAAGACCGACGCCTAATCTGGGAGAATTGAACGAATTAGGATCCAATAGTTACCTCGGGAATTTCAATGACGTTTAAGTTAACAAAAGCGATTTATTGTCGACTTTTCAACGACAACGTAGGTCGCGTTTGCGTAGTGGTGGTTTCGTCGGGATGTACTTCACGTAGTCCGACGGGTGTAGAGACCGCGGCCGTATTATTGACGGCTTTCGCGTTTGCATGGGTAACGTTACTTAGCGCGCGGCGTTTCAACGGTTCTACTATTTTTTCTACGCTAACAGTGGCGGCGGAGATCAATGACGCAATACGCGAATTAAGGAGCGAATGGGCTACAAGGATCGGGATCGCAACGATCAGACCATCGACCGTGGTGACGAGCGCGAAGTAGATGCCGTTGGCGAGATTGCGCCCGCCGACGTCGGCTACGGCGAGTTCGCCAAACGTTTCGACCATACCGACAACCGTACCAAGAAGTCCAAGCATAGGCGCAACGTTGCCGATAACGGACAGCGGTTCCGTACGGCGATAGAGTTTGGCGGATTCTTCGGCGACGGAGTCTTCAAGAGCCTTTTCAACGGCGTTCCAACCGCGGTCGACTTCTTTTAGCCCGGAAGCGGCGACCGCTCCAAGGAATGATGCGTCAGCTTCCGCGGTTTGACGCGCTTTTTCATAAGAACCTCCGGCAACCGCTTCGGTAAGATCGTGTGCGAGCGCTTCGGGCGTAAAGACGCTTCGGCGAAGAAGCAAGCATAGTCTGATGATCAATGAAACGGCGACGATCGAACAAAACAGTAGGATAAGACCTATCCAACCGCTAGCGAGGATAAGATCGAGCGTCTTACTGTTTCCGGATCGTGACGACGCGTTAGAATCACTTGTCGCATTTAGATCGTCGGAAGCGTCGGCAGACGTTTCTTGGTCCGTGGATACATCTGTGGAATTACTGTCTAACACGGATAGATCAAGATCGTCTTGCGCGAAGAGCTCGATCGAACAGACGGACGCAACGGGGAATTCATACGTGGTCGGCGCGCCGAAAAGGCAGGTCAAGAAGAGAAGAAGCGGCGCAAGCGATCGAAGCGACCGCGTAGAAAGGGAAAAAATACTTTGGGAACGCATATCGTGATTTCGGCTCGAACGTCGAAAGACGCAAAACGCCGCTTTCTGTATTGGATCGTAATGAGTTTTTTACGCTTGATTACGTTCTGATTGGGAAACGCGAAGCTCGTTGGCGGGATGAAAACATCTTATGAATGTTTCTCCGGACAAGTCGAATCATTTCCGGGCGTGAGAACGCGGCGCGTAATTTTCTCGCCCCCTTCACAAAACTAGGGGAGTCTTATATAATCATTATATGCAGTTCGCGTGCCTTTTAATAGACGATTTTGGTAAAAACGCGAATAAAAACAAATTTGGTCGGTTCTCGCGAGCGCTTCGACTCGGACGTCGATGGTTCGCGCTAGGATTTTGATACGAAACTTATAGGAAGGCTTTCAAATGGCTAAGAAAACGATCGCTGCTGTCGACGTTGCCGGAAAAAAAGTGTTGATCCGCGTCGATTTCAATGTTCCGCTTGACGAAAACGGCAATATTACCGACGACCGTCGTATCCGTATGGCGTTGCCCACGATCAAGAACGTTCTCGAACGCGGTGGTAAAGTGATCCTTATGAGTCACCTTGGTCGTCCCAAGGACGCTCCGGATCCGAAGTACTCCCTCCGTCCCGCCGCCGTCCGCCTCGGCGAACTGCTTCCCGGTACTAAGGTCGAATTCGCGACCGACACCGTCGGTGACGACGCCGTCGCTAAGGTTGCCGCTATCGCCGACAACTCCGTCGTCGTTCTCGAAAACCTTCGCTTCCAACCCGGTGAAAAGAAAGGTCTTGCCGATTTCGCTGAAAAGTTGGCTGCGTTCGCCGACGTTTACGTTAACGACGCTTTCGGTACTTGCCACCGTACCGACGCCTCCATGTTTGCCGTTCCGAACGCGATGGTTGGTAAGCCGCGCGTTTGTGGTTTCCTCGTTGAAAAGGAAATCAAGTACCTCACCGACGCGATCAGCGAACCCCAACGTCCGTTCGTCGCGATCCTCGGCGGCGCGAAAGTCTCCGATAAGATCATGGTCATCAAGAACTTGCTTGGCGTTTGCGACAAGGTCTTGATCGGCGGCGCTATGGCCTATACTTTCTCCTTGGCCAAGGGCGGCAAGGTTGGTAAGAGCTTGGTCGAACCCGACAAGGTCGATCTCGCTAAAGAATTGATGGCCGCCGGCGGCGATAAGCTCGTTCTCCCCACCGACGTTCATTGCGGCGACGCCTTCTCCTCCGACTGCAACAAGCAAGTTGTTGCTTCCGGTGAAATTGCCGACGATTATGAAGGTCTCGATATCGGTCCCGATACCGCCGCCGCTTACGCCAAGATCATCGCCGACGCCAAGACGGTCGTTTGGAATGGTCCTATGGGCGTTTCCGAAATGCCTCCGTTCGATTACGGTACCAAGACCGTTGCGCAAGCTGTCGCCGACAGCCAAGCCGTCTCCATCATCGGCGGCGGTGATAGCGCGGCCGCTATCCAAAAGCTTGGCTTTGCCGATAAGGTTTCCCACGTCAGCACCGGCGGCGGCGCGAGCCTCGAAATGCTCGAAGGCAAGAAATTCGCGGCTGTTGAACTTCTTGACGAAGCGTGAGCTGAAACAAGCGTCTTGACCTTGCGTCAAGATTATTGATAATTTAACGCGTTCGGGGCTATATGCGTCTCGAACGCGTTATTTAGAATCTAACGGCGTACTCCAACAAAGCGCGCCGTTTGTTTATATAGGGGTGGACGCGTATGAGCGTTCTGACTTTGCGACCTTCTGGCTATGTCGCGAGTGTTTAAAAAAGAAGTTTTTACGATAAGAATAAGGATTCACGATGCGTCTTACCGAGATCGTCGCTAGCGGATTTGTTTCTTCTAAATTGGCTGTTTGGAGTGAAGTACGCCAAGGTTGGATACTAGCCTCAGATCTATTGAAGGATTCCGGAAAGGACGCGCAGTATCTTTCCGTCTCGTTGATGTTATACGAAAACGAGTCCGACGAAGTTGGGATGGCGGATATTCGCGCCGCGATCGAAGCTTATGATAAGCAAGGCCGAGACGATTTAACGGTATATCGTCCCGGCGTAGACGGAGTCGCGTATGCGCCGTTGTTTATGCCGCCGGAAAAGATCTTATGCGTTGGATTGAATTACGTTGAACATGCTCGTGAATTTGGCGATCCTTTGCCGGAAGAACCGGTTATCTTTAATAAAGCTCCGAGCGCTTTGAATTACAGCGGAGCCGATATCGTTCTGCCGAAGGTCTCGAGTCGCGTTGATTACGAAGGCGAATTGGTAGTCGTTATCGGTAAGGACGGTAAAGATATTCCCGCCGAAGAAGCAATGGACTACGTCGCGGGCTACTGTTGCGGTAACGACGTTTCTGCTCGCGATTGGCAAAAAGGCAAGCCGGCAGGACAATGGTTCTTGGGAAAATCGTTTGATTCGTTTGCCGTTGTCGGTCCTTGTTTCGTGACCGCCGACGAAGTTGGCGATCCTAACTCATTGCATATTGAAACGCGTTTGAACGGCGAGGTCATGCAATCGTCCAACACGAGCTTGTTCATCTTCAAGTTGGAACGGTTGATATCGTATCTTTCCCAAGTCATGACGTTGAAAGTTGGCGATCTACTTTACACCGGCACGCCCAATGGCGTCGGCGACGTTCGTAATCCTCCGGTCTATCTCAAGCGTGGCGACGAGATCGTTGTTGAGATAGAGAAAGTTGGCGTGTTGACGAATCGCGTTTCGTGACGCGTGTCGAAGTTATCGCATTTCACAAAGTTATCGCGGCGCGGTAATTTACCTTGTCAATCTTTGACGAAATAAAAGAAGAGCTACGATGGACGATTCACATGAATTGACGCAAAGTCTTGAAGACTATTTAGAAACGATCTACAAGCTGAACGAGACGGGAAAACCCGTACGTTGCAGTTTTATTGCCGATCTGCTCCAAGTTAAGCGCCCGTCGGTAACTAGCGCGTTGCGTTCGCTTGAGGAAAAGGGATATGTCGTATACCAACCGTATGTCCCGATCGTTTTGACCGAATTGGGGACAAAAGAAGCTAAGAGAGTCATTCGTCGCCATAAGGCAATGGAGATCTTCTTGGAACGCGTGTTGGGCGTTGACGTTAAGAGTTCTAAAGAAGAAGCGTGTCGTTTGGAACACGCGATGAGCGACGAAGTTACCACGCGATTAGTAGAATTTGTCGAATTCATCGATAGTTGTCCGCGCGTCGGCGCGTCGTTGTTCCGACGTTCAGATTATCATTGTCGCGATAAGAATAACGATCAATACTGCGCGATGTGTATTCATGGATGTCTTGACGAGATCGTTCATTCCGGTAGGACTGTCGATCTCAGCGGCGTTCATCGCGAGGCGAAACCGTTGAGCGAATTGTATCAGGACCATGAAACGATGATCTTGGTACAGGTGGCCGACGAATTGAGAGACGATCCGGCGTTCTCGCCGACGCACTGGCGCTCCAATAAGTCAATGCATATTATTCCTTCTGAAAGTGAAGATGCGATCGCTGTCCAAATCGACGAGCAGGTCTTTAAAGTCTCTATAGACGATGCGAAGAAGATCGAAGTCATTCCGTGTGAATGAATCTGAATGAAAATAGGTATAATAGATAACGCCGCATAGGGAATATCCTAGGCGGCGTTCTTTGTTTAGTCGCGCGTTTTGTACTGTAAATGTTATCAACCTTGCGGGCCGATCGTTTCTTTGAACACCTGCCAGTCGTTTACGCCGCCGGTTCGATACGTCTTATTAGGAATATATCTACTTGCTTGACGTAGATGGCGATTAAATGCTTGTTGCTTGTCGGAATTTGAACCTCGGTAGACGTTACCCCAGGCGGAAGACGCGCCTTCGACCAAGATATTTTTCATATCGTTACCGTAGAACATATGCCACGTCGTACAGAGGATTCCATAACCGTTCTTGTCGAGCGTTTTTTGCGCCAAGCTCTTTATTCCCTCGATATTACGCCAAGGACAGGAAACGACTTCGAATCCCTTGTTTTGGAAATAATCGAACGTTGGCCAGCTTTCGTCCTTTTTCGGCGCGGAGTATTCCCAGTCGCAGATCAAAATATCTTTGGGGAGTTTGTCGATAAGTCCGCGAGTTTGTGAGGCGCCTCCGGCTGTGTAGCCGTTGAAGTCCGCTTCTTCTATTAACATGTCGTGCCACATCATCATGCGACAACCGCGTTTTTTCAGTAAGTCATGGAAGTAGGACAACCAGTCGGCAAGCGCGTCGACGTAGTTGCCGGAACGACGCGCTTGGAGACTTGTCGCGGCGGAATACGCTTCGTCGCAGCCGATATGGAAGTATTCCGGCGAGTCAAAAGCTTCGTAGAGTTCCAACATACAGTTGGTCAATAATTTGCGTGTTTCCGGGTTATAGATGTTCCAAGTCCAACCGTCCGGTTCAAAGAGTGGTTCGTAAAACGGCGCCATATCGAGAGTCGTGTGTTTACCGACCGACACACGCGCGCCGGTCGCGTGACCAAATAGGTTGAGTTGAGGAATAAGTTTGATTCCTAAATTCTTACCAAAATCGACGAGCCGCGCTATTTCAGCTTTACTTGTATGAAATTCTTCCCAGTAAAGAGCCGGATTAGAGTCGAAGGGGAATGTTCCCCAGAACTCGACGACGGCGTAGTTGAATTTATAATATGCCGCCATACGGATCGCTTGGTCTATTCGCGTTGGATCGGTTTCTGGGAACCAACAAAGATGGATCCCTCTAAAAGCCATACTAGGCGAATCTTCAAGTTTCAGCTCGGGAATAAAATAATTCGCCGCCATTAAGGACGTGGCGTTACCGATCGGTTCGGTTAGTTGACTTATTGTCATGAAAGCGTTACGGACGGCGTCGAGGTCAGAACCGGCGAGGATTATTCTTCCGGATAATTCGTCGTGTTTGGCGATCAGATCTTCAACTGAGAGGGCTCCGGACGTCGGGTCTGGGTGCGCTAGAAGTTTTATTGAACCTTTCTTTTGCCAGAAATCTTCTTGGTCGACAAGTTCTTGTAAAAAGCTGAGTTCGTCTTTATCTGCGATCGTTTGACGTTCAGCTAATAATTCTTCCGGCGTAACGACGCGTATCGAAAGTTCGACGTTTGATAAATAACTTGCGTCCGCTTTTATTGCCGCAACAAATTTTTGCGTCGCATGCGTGTCGATCTCGTTTTGGGGAAGAACGATCGAGAAGGATAGGCGATTGTTAATGACAACTATCCCGCGACCATATTCTACCGACTTAGGGGCGGGGATGAGTCGTGCGTTGTACAATGCCGTTTCCGCTTTGTCTGTTGGTTCAAATGCATTAACGTTTAGAGTAAAGCTAGCTAACGTAATGAGCGTTACGCATATTTTGCTAAGATACTTTTTCATAGTTTGCCTTTGTGATAGATAAAAGGAATGCGCGATCGTAGACGCTGTCAAAGTAGGACGGCGTTTTGTCAAAGAAACAAAACGCCGCTAGGTTCACAAGTGCGAAAACGATCAATTCAATTCAATTCAATTCAATTCATTTTCTGTTTTCTCAATGAGGTCGAGAGCTTCGTAGGGAGACTCACATTCTCGTAAAGCGTCAAGGAAGCCGGACACTTTAAGTAAGCGAGCTAATTTGCCGAGCGTACGGAGATAGCTCTCGTCTGTTTGACAGCAGAGTAGGAAGAAAACGTTGGTCTCGACTCCGCGATCTCCGCCAAATGGGATCGAGCGACTTGAGATCGCCAGAGCCAAAAAATCTTCCGCAATGATGTTGGCTTGGGGACGACGCGGGTGAAGGATCGCAACTCCATTATCGAGCGCTGTCGACGACATAGATTCGCGTTCACGTAAAGCTTCGGCCATGGCCTTATCGTCCCAGAGTTTACCAACGTCGACGCCGAGCTTGACGATCTCGTTGAGAACCGACGATTTCGTTTTGGCGGGGAATTTTAAGTCGATCGATTCGGGAGAGAGGATCGCGCTGAGCGAGATCGTTTCCGAAGGTTCGTCGGAAGAATCGGAGACGGCGTTTTCAAGTTGTTCTGTTTGGGTTGTGGAAACTTGCGTCATCTCATGTTCCATCCATAAGACGACGTCCGGGAGAGAGAATACCCATGAACCTTGGACTTTACGACCTTTCAAGATCTCTTTATCGGCAAGACGTTGTACCTCTTTTTCGGTGCGGTTAAGGAATTTGGCGAGTTCGCTCAATGAATACGAATGTTGCATAATAATTTTCCTTATATCTAGAACTTCAAGAAGACTCTATTCATACCCTTTTGATTGTACGTTTTTTTAATATCAAAACAAAGTTTTTCAAAACAAAAAGTGATATTTTTTAAGGAAAAGCGGTAAGCGAGAACGCGCTTAGAGTTTACGAGAGCGTCGTGTGTAGAACAAATAAAAAAAGGAGGCCTTGCGACCTCCTTAGTGGGACAATTCAATCGAGCATTTTAGCTTCCCGTTCGATCTATCTCAAGATCTCGGGGACTTGCGATTGTTCTTGGTAAGTACCGACCGGGTTAGCGGTATAGGGAAGAACGGTTTGTTGCTCTTGCGGTTGAGCGACGTTATAAGGCGCGGGAACCGTTGGATCGGTGCCTTGGATCTGCGGATAAGCGCCGCGGCTTACGACTTGCGGCGAGGTAAACGCGTAGTTGACGTATTTACCGGCGTCGCGTTCACGGGCTCTACGCCACGCGTCGAAGTAAGCTTTATTCGCCCAAGGACCTTCGGCGAGCGTTACGCCGTTGTATTCGAGCAACGAACCCTTGCGGTAGTTCAGGTTGACGATGGACAAGTTGTAGTCGATGACCGTACGATAGTAACGCGTTTCAGCGTCGGCAAGTTCTTGTTGAGATTGAAGAACTTCGTACAAGGTCGTTTTATTCAACATGAAGGAGGCGTTGACGGCGCGAACTTGTTTACGAGCAGCGCGAAGAACGCTGAGGTAATCCTCGATCAAGTGGTAGTTACGTTCAACGTCGCGATAGAGGTCGCTCAGGTTGTGGACGAGTTCAAGTTCTTGTTCTTGGAGGATGGCGCGTTCGCGAGCGAGTGCCAATTCGGCGTTGCGGACCGCGGCCATTTCACGACGGAAACCGATGGCGATGGAGGAGGTGATACCCAAGCCCCAGTTTTGGTAATCGCCGGAAGTCATGCTGCCGAAAGCGTTGCTCTTCTTGTTAGAAGAATCGATGAGGTCTTTGCCAAGACCGTGGAAACGATAGAGACCTTCCAAGTCGACTTGCGGTTTCAGGTAGTTACGTTGCGCGATGAGTTCGAGTTCGCGTTTCTTAACGGTCCACTTTTGCTTACGGAGTTCCGGAGCGCGAGCAAGACCTTCGGCGACAATCTCTTCCCAGACGTAGCGAACGCGAGCGACCGTCGGTTCGTCGACAGGCTTGATCAGACGACCATCAGTGGGCGCGATACCGATCATGTAGCGGAGAAGCTGTTCTGTCTTGTAAAGGTTGTTTTGGGCTTCTTGCGCGGAGACTTTGAACGATTGGTAGTTCTTTTCAGCTTGCGCCAGATTTTGAGAAGTACCTTGCGGACGACCGATCTTGCTTTGCGCATCGACGGTACGCCAGGATTGCAACGCAGCTTCATAACCGGCGGCGGAAGCGCTCAGATTACGGTAAGCGTAGTACAAGTTCCAGTAGGTTTCTTCGATGTCTTGAAGCGTATTGCGAACGCCCATTTCGAAATCGACAAGCGCGATGTCCGTATTGATACGAGCAATCACGACGCCGTTGCTACTGCCCATTTGTCCGTTAGGACCGGCGATACGGTTGTATTCAACGCCCGCGCCACGAAATAACGGTTGAGTGAAACCGGCTTCGACGTAGGATGTCCAGTTGGATTCCCAAAGACGGCTTGATGCGTCGCTCCAATCATAGCCGATACCAGTGCTCGCGTAGACGTTACCACCCGTCGCGACCGTCTTAGACAACGTGGATTGGAACGTGCCGTTGTCGGAGCGCGTACCGACGCTATCTTGGTAAGAGGTAATATAATTTCTAGCGGTGTCGGCTTTTTGCCAGGAGACTTTATTACTCCAGATTGCGTCGAAAGCAGAAAGCGCGGCTTGAACGCCGGCAGTCGGGTTCGATTCGATAATGGCGGGGTCCCAAACGGTCATTGCGCCATTAGGAGAGGAAAGCAACAACGTTGGGGTGCCGCTAACTCCGTTCGCGCCAAAGTTAACGCCGCTGAGTTGACGTAAAACTTTACTGTTTTCCAACGCCATTTGACGAACTTCGTCCAAAGTCAGAAGCCATTCTTCTTTTGGATCGGGGTTGTCGAGCGTAAGCGGAGCTAACGCGTTTTTAACGTCGTCGAGCGAGGGAACGCATTCGTCCGGATACTCGATACGCGTTTGGTCCGCGATATATTTGCTTTGAGCGTTACCGCGCGGATTGAGGAATTTTGGCTGTTGCGGTTGGCATCCTACCGTCGCTGCGCCAATCATCACGCTTACAAGGAGCGTTTTGAGGTTAAAATGTCGATTCATTGGATTGTCCCTGTCCGATTAAACGACTTTTACAAAAGAACGCAAGAAAAGGCGTACGCGGCTGTCGGCTACTTCCGCCTTTTCAACTATCCGCATACGATAATAATTTTTTTGACAAGTGTAAACCGCAAAAACAGTATTTTTCACACGTCTCATACTTTTGTTATCGTCCCTACTACTAGACTCTTGATAAAAATCTGAATTATTTCCTGTTTTTTTACAGATTTTCTCAAGAAATGGCGATTGTCCGTGTAATTTAACACTGATGTTGCGTAGATTACTTATTTTAAAGTGAACGAAAAGAAATAAAAAAAGGACGCTCCAAAAAAATTTGAAGCGTCCAGATACTTTATTCTCTAGTTAGAGAAACGACCGATTCGGATCAGTTGTAGTAGTTCATGTGGTTTTGGCACGGAACAACGTTGGAATCCGGGATCTCACGAATCCAAATGTTACGGAATTTGGTCGTATTGTTGTGATCTTGGATTTGGATCGGTTCACGATCGGCGTGGGGTTGATATTGAGGAGTTCTGTGGAAGAACGTGTCGCCCTTGATCGCCCAGTGGTTTTGAACGACGCAGCCGTTAAGCAAGACGGTGATGTAAGCGGGACGAATGACTTCAGCGACGAATTCGTTGCCGTTTTCATCTTTTTCCGTACGAAGGAGCGGACGAGTGAAGATGATATCGTAGGTTTGCCATTCGGTAGGTTTCTTGACGCAGTTGACGTACGGCGGGAATTGCTTGTAGATAGAACCGCATTGACCTTCGAAGTAGGTCGGGTTTTCATAAGAATCGAGAACTTGGAGTTCGTAGTGATTCATGAGGAAGATACCGCTGTTACCGCGACCTTGGCCCGTGGCGTTAGGATCGTCGACCGGCGGGCAAGCGAATTCAACGTGGAGTTGGCAAGAGCCGAACTTTTTCTTCGTGAAGATGGCGCCGGAGTGAGGCTTGCAGGTCAAGACGCCGTCGGCGACGTCCCATTGACCGCCGGTCCATTCGTCAAGATTCGTACCGTCGAAGAGAACGATAGCGTCGGACGGAGCGTCGGCAGGGGTTTCACCGGGGGTGACGATCGCGGGTTCTTTCCAATCGATACCCATGCGGAAGTCGCCGCCTTTGAATTCGTGATCTTGGGCGTTGGAGGCGCAAGCGAAGGAAGCAACGCTCAAACCGACCATCAAGCTAAGCAGGAAACGTTTCATTGAGATCTCTCTCCAATTGCAATATTAAGTTGGCGCGTCACCGGGGACGCGACGGGAGGATATGCGCCGAGTCGTTCTTCGAGCAAATTAGTCATCACTGTTCCGCGCTCGACGTCAGTCTATAATTATTCATACTTCTGTTGGAAAATCAAGAGCTTTATCCACATTTTTACTATCTTCTCTCTTTTTGTGGAGAGATTTCCCCTAATTGTATCATGGTCGCTTTAACACGACCATTTTCTTACCCAACAGTAAAGGGGTAAAAAAGCGAACTTCTTATGAATACTTTTGATTTTATGTTGAGTTCTATATATAATGGAGGAAAACGACTCGAAAATTGATCATCCGTTTGGGGCGTGACGTTTAATGTTTAGCGTTTGTCGCTATCCTTAGCGGCTTCCGGAAAACGTTTGACCGTTGATGAAAACTTGGCTTGAGGAAGCAAAGGAAACTATCCAATGACAGGTAACGATGATTTCTCGACGATCTTGTCAGATTACGACTTTTACTTATTTGGCGAAGGCAAGCATTGGAAGAGTTATGAGAAATTAGGCGCTCACTTTCGTACGGTAAACGGTGTTGACGGCGTTAATTTTCTCGTCTGGGCTCCGAATGCTACTCGCGTTGCCGTTGTCGGAGATTTCAATGACTGGAACTCCGATAGCGATCCTATGAAGAGACATTTTCCTTCCGGTTTGTGGGAAGTCTTCGTTCCCGGCGTTAAGGAAGGCTCTCGTTATAAGTATCGCGTTGAAAACGAAGACCTTGTTTCCGAACGTTCCGACCCTATCGGGTTTTATGCGGAAAAGGCGCCGCTCACCGCTTCCGTTGTCGTCGATCTTGATCGGTATCAATGGAATGATAAGCAATGGATCGATTCGCGTTCCTCTTACGAAAATGAATGGAAAAATTGCCCAATTTCTATTTATGAGTTACATTTGGCGAGTTGGATCCGTTCTGAGCGTACGCCCGACGTACTTCCGAATTATCGCGAGATCGCCGATCAATTGATCGAGTACGTCAAGAAGCTTGGATATACTCATGTCGAGCTTCTACCGGTTTCCGAACACCCATTGTTGGGAAGTTGGGGGTACCAAGTTATCGGCATGTATTCTATTACGAGCCGTTACGGTAGCCCGGAAGACTTTATGTATTTCGTCGACAAGTGCCACCAAAATGGTATCGGCGTTATTATTGACTGGGTCCCCGCGCACTTTCCGAAAGACTCGCACGGTCTTCGACGTTTTGACGGTACCGCGCTTTACGAATATGAAGACACGCGAAAAGGCGAACATCGCGATTGGGGAACGCTTGTCTTTAATTACGCGCGTAACGAGGTGCGTAATTATCTTGTTTCCAATGCGTTGTTTTGGTTGGATAAGTATCATGTCGACGGTCTGCGCGTAGACGCCGTCGCCTCGATGCTATACCTCGATTACTGCCGCGACGCCGGGGACTGGGAACCTAACGAACTGGGCGGACGTGAAAATCTTGAAGCGGTCGAATTCCTTAAAGAGATGAACTCTCAGACACATTTGTTGTTCCCCGGTACGTTGACCGTTGCGGAAGAATCCACGACATGGCCCGGGGTATGTAAGCCTGTGGAAGAAGGAGGCTTGGGGTTCTCGATGAAATGGAATATGGGGTGGATGAACGACACGTTGAAATACTGTCGCGAAGATCCGCTCTACCGTAAATTCAAGCATGAACAGATGACGTTCAGTTTGATGTACGCGTTTACAGAGAACTTTGTACTTCCGATCTCTCATGACGAAGTTGTGCATGGTAAGGGGACGATCGTCGCGAACGCGCCCGGCGATTTGTGGCAAAAATTTGCCCAAGCTCGTCTACTATATAGTTATATGTGGGCGCATCCCGGTAAGAAACTGTTGTTTATGGGGTGTGAGTTCGGACAATGGAAAGAATGGAATTTCGATACTAGCCTCGACTGGGATCTCTTAAAATACGACAACACGCACGGTGGACTTCAACGCTGCGTTGCCGACCTAAATAAACTTTACAAACAGGAAAGAGCTTTACACGAACTCGATTTCGATTGGGCCGGATTCGAATGGATCGACTGCCGAGACAGCGAAGAGAGTTTGTTCTCGTTTATTCGTAAGGCTATCGATCCGAAGGAACATATCGTCGTTGTGGCGAACTTCACGCCGGAACCGCGCCGTAAGCTGATAGGAGTACCGTTTCATACCGACTATCAAGAGATCTTCTGTTCCGATTCCCCGTATTATGGCGGTAGCGGCGCCGGCAACGGGCAAGTTCTTGTGCGCGACGAACCTAGTGATGGTCGCGAGCAATCGATCGAGGTCTTAGTTCCACCGCTCGGCGTTTCGTTTTTCAAGCCGACTTGGACTCATACGGAGAGACCGAAAGCGGTCGAGCGACTTGCTAGCAAAGAAGCCGGAATGAGTGAGGCGCAAGAAAACGATAATTAATCGTTTTATGTAATAATATTGCGCGAGTTAAAGTCGCTTACGCGAAGAGTATTTCGCGCGACGCCGATAATCCGATGTTGTTATTGAAGTTCGTGCAGATATAACGTTCGTATGGAAGAA
Source organism: Thermoguttaceae bacterium (assembly GCA_045599605.1). GTDB lineage: Bacteria > Planctomycetota > Planctomycetia > Pirellulales > Thermoguttaceae > RUG369. The sequence continues at coordinate 72,671 of JAZRWE010000019.1, read as the reverse complement.
GGGAGGAGCCTTTGAGATACGCGATCATCAGCGACATACATAATAATCTCCCGGCTTTTCGCGCCGTTCTAGAAGATATCGAGCGTCAAAACATCGATAAGATCTGTTGTTTGGGCGATCTGTTAGGGTATGGCCCTAATCCTTTGGAATGCGTGGAGTTGTTGCTTGAACTACACGATAATAAGAGATTAGCGTTCTATATTCCCGGTAATCACGATCAGGCTTGTATGCTCGATCCTCACGGATTCAATCCGATGGCGGAAAAGGCAATTTTGTGGACGCGTAAACAATTAGAACGCGAACGTGGTAAGCGTAACGCAGAGTTTGCGCAATTTATGTATTATAAGCAAGTCGATCGCTATAAGCGTGTTGGCGAACTTCTTTTTGTACACGGTTCGCCTTGGCATTGTTTGAACGAATATGTTTTTGAGGATGACGTCGAGAACATAGACAAGATGTTCCGACTTTTTAGCGCTGTCAAGAAAACGTATCAAGCCAAATTCTGTTTTATGGGACACACGCATGTGCCCGGCGTCTTTGTAAATAACATGAACGACGGACTGTACGAATATCACTCCTACAAGGAGATACATGAAAAATATGGAGATCGATTCAAACTTGGCGAAGAATCGTTAATGATCAATATTGGTTCTGTCGGACAACCGCGCGACAATGATCCGCGTTGTTGTTACGTCGTTTTAAATTACGAACCCAACGGAGTCGACAACTTTGTGGAATATCGTAGAGTCGAATATGACGTTGAAGAGACCGTCAGAGCGTTCCAAAGCGTTGAAGAGTTAGCGGACGTTAAATTTCTCTGGGAGCGTATCCGAGTAGGTCGCTAGTTCTGATAATCGTCAAAAAAGTTAATATTAGTATCGACGTTAAAATCCGATTAAATATTTTCTCTTGCCGTTTTAAAAATGATTCTGGGGGCTCGACTCTTTTGGGTTTATATGGATAATATACTAGATTTTTAGTAGTTGCGCGCTCGACGCGTCCTCACTAGCCGTCAAAGTATAAGAAGGGAGTAATCCTTTGAGATACGCCGTCATTAGCGACATTCATAACAACCTTGAAGCCTTTAACGCCGCGTTAAAGGATATCGAACAACAAAATGTCGATCAGATCTGTTGTTTAGGCGATTTATTAGGTTACGGTCCCAATCCGATCGAATGCGTCGACAAGATGATCAAGCTTCGCGACTCGGGGAAATTGGCGTTCTGCTTATCCGGTAATCATGACCAAGCATATCTTTTCGATCCTAATGGTTTCAATCGTTACGCGCAGATCGCTATTTTGTGGACGCGTAAGCAATTGGAAAAGGGCGCCGGAAGACTCCGTAGTAACCGTATGGATTTCTTAGGCGATCTTGACTATTGTCGTAACAAGACGGTCAACGAACTCTTGTTCGTTCATGGTTCTCCGCGCAACTGTCTCAACGAATACGTTTTCAGCGAAGACGTCGACGACTCCGATAAAATGAGTTCGTTGTTTGATACCGTTAAGAAACGTTTCTCTGCGAAGTATTGCTTCATGGGGCATACGCATGTGCCGGGTATCTTTGTCGATCGCGTCTCTTCCGGAAAATTCGAGTACTATTCGTTTGAAGAGATTCAAAGAGAGTTTGGCGGAAAATATAAGTTAGGCGAGGAATCGCTGTTGATCAACGTCGGCTCTGTTGGACAGCCTCGTGACGGCGATCCCCGTAGTTGCTACGTTATTATCGATTACGAGCCGAAGGGCGCGGATAATTATATCGAATACCGTCGCGTCGAATACGATATTAACAAGACGGTCGAAGCGTTTGAGCGGATCCCTGAGTTCAAATTACCTTTCTATGACTGCGACGGCGAAGAGGTTGAAACGCGCGGCATCAATTTCTTGGCCGAACGTATCAAGACCGGTCGCTGAGATTAGGCTCAAGACGCGTTAAGCGTTATGTTAAACGAATTAATCAATTGATCAAAAGATATATTGGGACGCGTGTTTTACGCGTCTGTTGCGAAGACACTATTTATGAGCGCTCCGAAATTACCCCCGCGTATTGAGGCCCCGCAAGTTCCAAACTCGATGTTGAAGGGAACGCCTCAACAACAACCGCCGAAGTCGAACTTCTTTTTCATTTTGATGATGACGTTCCTTGTCGTCTGGACCATCCAGGTTTTCAAGGCGAAGGACGCGGAACCGCCGGTCGTTCCGGTGGAAGGGGCGACGGCTAAGACTGATTCTATGCCGACTCTTTCGGACGCTCAACGCGCCGAGTTGCCGAAGGAATTTGTTCAAGCAGCGGAAAGTGCGCAAGCCGGCGTAGATCCTGAGTTTGTCACGCTCGGTTCTCTCGATCCTAAGAGCCCGTATCGTATGCTCGTCACCTTGAGCAACCGCGGCGCGGCGTTAACTCGCGTTGAATTAAATGAATCGGCTTATTCTGATAACTCCGATCATACGGGGTATCTTGGACAACTGATCGTCGACGAGTCTTACGCTAATGATGAATCTCGCGCCGGTCTTCCCGGCGTTGCTGCTCAGGTCGTAGGCGCGGGTACGCCGGCTGAAAAAGCCGGTTTGAAGGTTGGCGATCGCATTGTAGCGATGACCGACGCTCGCGGTAATGTTACGCAGATCAACGAAATGCTCGATCTGCGTGAGGCGTTATTGAAGACTAAGCAGGGCGATAAGATCAAGCTTGATTACTACGACGGCGCCGTTCTTGAAAATAACGCCGCATATAAGGCGGCGCGCTTGACCGTCGCTAAATATTTTGCTAAGCGTTCTTCTAGTCCCGTCGATCCTTTTGGCGTAGTTGAAGCTCCCGCCGCTGAAGACGCTGTCGCTTCTTCTGATTTCGAAGTTGTCGAAGCTTCGGAAAATGAATCAGCCGAAGCCGGCGACGTCGCTAAAGAAGAAGCTCCCGCCGCGGAAAAACAAATTGCCGAACTTACCGATCTGGGACAAGTCAAGACCGTCGAAGTGGAACTTGTTCGCGCGCCCCTTTCCGTATTGCGTCCTAGCGGCATGGTTCGTGATTACGACGACTATCTTGACCTTGTTGGGCTTCAAGGCGGTTACGTCGATTTTGGCGTTAACGAAGAAAACTATCTCCGTAATTATGATAAAAATGAACCGCACGTTCGTAAAGTCAATAGCGAACCCGCCTCTTTCTTGACAACGTTGAGTAAGATCGACAACGACAAGATCGTCGATTGGGTACCGACTGAGATCAAGGATCGTCGCGCGCTTAACCTCAGTGTTACGCGTTCCCCCTCGCTTGACGAAGAACTTGCCGGCGTCGGTATGCGTAACGGTTATTGGGAATACGTTGCCGACGAATCGAGCGAGAGCGTCGCCGTCTTCAAAAAGGATCTGCTCGAAAGACGTTTGCAAGTCGTTAAGAAATATGAACTTGTTCAAGTTGACGAGAGTGCGAAGAAGTCAAAGAAGGGAGAAGACGCCGTTCTTGGCGCCGGTCACGCTTATCACTTGAAGTTGACGTTCCAGGTTCGTAATTTTGACCCGAGTAACGAACGTATCGTTTCCAGTATGATGGACGGACCTACCGGCTTGCCGCTTGAAGGCGCTTGGTTCTCGATGGGACGTAAGACCGGTCCTAAGATGGGAACTTATGGTCTGCGCGACGTCGTTGTCTCGCTTAATAATAGAAAATCGTTTAACGTTGTTTCTTGTTGGAATATCGCGCAAGGTAAATATAGCCAAAGCGACGAGATCAAGCTAGACTTCCTCGGGGTCGACGGACAGTACTTCCAATGCACCACGTTGCCGACTGCCGGTACTACGGAAGAAAAATTTGCGTATTCGCCGATCCGTGTTGGCACCCGTGTTGCCGAGCATATCAACTTCACGGACGTCTCGTATCGTATGAAGAGTTCCGAACATCGTCTGGCAAAGCATGGGCAGGAAGGCGATTCTTATTCGCAGGAATTTGTCGTCTTCGTCGGGCCTAAACAACGCGACGTCATGGCAGATTACGGATTGAGCAAATCGATCGTTTACGGTTGGTTCTGGTTTGTTTCTGTTCCGTTGCTGTGGATCCTTCATTTCTTCCACAACTACGTCGTTTTCAACTACGGGCTTGCCATTATGCTGTTGACCATTTTGGTGCGCTTGTGTTTGTATCCGTTGAGCCGTAAGCAAGTTCTCAGTTCGTTGCGTATGCAACAACTTCAACCTGAGATTGCGAAATTGAAGGAAAAGTACAAGGATAATCCGCAAGAATTGATGGTCGCGCAACAAGGCCTCTTTAAAAAGTATGGCGTTAATCCGTTGAGCGGTTGCTTGCCGATCTTCATCCAGATGCCGATCTTTATCGGGCTCTATCGCGCTCTGTCTATCGACGTTAACCTCTACGGCGCCCCGTTGTTCTCTAAGAGCGTTCGTTGGTGCTCTAACTTGGCTGCTCCTGATATGGCTATTGATTGGAGCCATTTCTGGAATAGCATTGGGTGGGACAGTTTCAATATGAGCGGGAAGGGATTCTTGTCGATGTTCTGTCTCGGACCGTATTTCAATGTCTTGCCTGTCATCACGATCGCTCTGTTCTTGATCCAACAGAAGATCTTGATGCCGCCGGTCGTTGGCGACGACGAACAAGCGCGTCAACAACGCTCGATGCGCAAGATGATGAACTTTATGATGATCTTCATGGGATTCATGTTCTTCAAGGTGCCGAGCGGACTTTGCGTTTACTTTATCGTTTCTAGCTTGTGGGGCCTCTTGGAACGTAAGATGTTGCCGAAAAAGCAAGTTGAACTTCAACCTGTCGCTGATACCGCCGCGCCCGGCGGTCTTACCGGCGCCTCGACGCGCGGCGTTCGTAATGCGCAAGCTGCGCGCGGAAAGAACGGGCGTCCGGCTAATCAGCAAGAAGCTCCTAAGGGATCTTTCCGAGCTAAGTGGGAAGAACTTGTCAAGCGTGCGCAAGAACAGCAACGTCTTGCTAAGGCTGAATACGAGGACAGAGGAAAGATCACGAAGAAGTATAAGAAAGGGCGTTGAACACGTTCTAGTCGCGATTAGCGTTCGATATAGGAGTTACGGCCGATGTTGAGCTAGTCGCGATGTGAGAGCGTCTCTTTGTTAGAGTTTCGATGTGAATACAGAAAAAGTCGTTCGAGTTTTCGAACGGCTTTTTTATTATCACGTTATAAAGCTGCTGTAAATCATCCGGAAGCAATGAAGTTTCCATTCGGCGAGATCCATAATATTTTTTAGCAAGGAATTCAGTATGAGCGATCTTAATCTTCTTGACGCGCAAAGTTCGACTCCCGACGCTTCTAATAAGAAACCGCCTCTTAATATCGTGCTATTTGAACCTGAGATTGCAGCCAATACCGGTGCGGTCGGACGAACTTGTGTTGGATTGGGATGTAAACTCTGGCTTGTTGAACCGCTAGGATTTCAGATCGACGATAGAAAACTTAAACGAGCAGGACTCGATTACTGGCAGTATCTTGATTGGGAGATCGTTCCTAATTGGGGGGCGTTAAAGAAACGATTAGCGGAAACAAACGGCGTTGACGAGACTGAATTACGCTACTTTTTCTTCTCGAAACGTGCGCAAAACTCTTATGACAAGATCGAATATCAACTTGGCGACGCTCTTGTTTTTGGCGCGGAATCTTGTGGATTGCCCGATTCTTTTGTTAACGATATTGAACGTGGAATACGTATTCCGATCAAGTCGGAGATTAGATCGCTCAATCAGTCGGTAAGCGTTGCTATTGCCGCTTTCGAGGCAAGAAGGCAATTACGATTCTTTGAATGAATATGAATGAAGTTTTTTTGATAAGAACTAGTCTCTGCGTCTTTACGTGAGACGTTTCATATGGAAATATGCCCCGGACTTAGTATGAAGCGCGGGGCTTTTTATTTACGGTGAGGAGGTAGACTGAATACTGAAGGAAACAAGAAATAAAAAAACTCGAAAGCAACAACTTTCGAGTTTTAGTGGAGGATAACGGGTTCGAACCGATGACCTCATGGCTGCCAGCCATGCGCTCTCCCAACTGAGCTAATCCCCCGTAACGTCGTTACGACGTTCAAACAACGACAATAGTATAGCTAAAAACGCGACTTCGTCAACGGAGTATTTTATTTTTTCTTTCTTTTTCTCAATTAAATAAAAAGCGCGCCCAAAACGACGCGCTTATTCAATATCTCATCCTTGATCGAGGAGTGTCTTACATCTCGATAAAGGACTCATTCATTACTGTTATTGTAATCGCCAAGCAAAGCGTTACGTTCTTGTCTCGTGCACTTCAAATCAAAGATCAACGACTTAACATAGAAACGGATATCGCTGATCTTGTTGGTGAGGAATTTGATCGAGTTCTCTTGACGCTCAAGTCGACTTCTGAGAATCTCCAATTGAGCTTCAGCTTCAAATCGTTGCTCGTCACTAATATTAACGTTTTCAATGAATTCTTCGAGAAAAGCGATTTGAGGACAAGAGCTGACGCACGTGTTAGACATGGTTTATCCTTTAAGGAAAGGTGGCGTTCAGATCAGAGCGACGTAGATCGACAATACCCGAATACTATGTTTGATCTACTTCGAATCGACCTGTAACGACCAGGTGGGGTAGCCGCGAGGCGTTGTGCTTCAATTGGGTGTTTGAGAAGCTTTGCGCTCATCGCGTACTAACGTTAGACGATAGGGTGGATCGTCAAAATTACAACACAACATTTTTCCACGACCGCATACTAGGGTTGAGCGATCGAAACCTCGACGTTGAGGATAGGCGACCGTCTTAGCAGTGCTGTGACGAGCAAGAGCTAAAACTTTATCTCTGAAACGGAGGGAACTCCGGCCAGTTCGTCGATTCTAACAATCAATACGTCTGAGGGCGAAAAATCTCGCTCATTATATTGGACTTTAGAAAATAAGGAAGAAAAATTTTTTTAAAAACGATCATTTTTTGCTAAAGTTTTTGACTCATTTTGAAGCCGCCCTAAGTTTGGGATAGTACTATTTTTACAAACCGTCTAGTTATGTCTTGTTGCCAAAGTCGAAATAATTGAAATAGTCGTTGTAACCGTTAAATCTTATTGCCATTTTCTTCTTTTTTGTTTTATTTAGAGTATGATTCTTTTTTGTTCTGGCTCTCCATTTGTCACAGTAATGTGAAAGCAAATCATCTTGATGAAGACCTTAATAATTGCTATGATCACTCGAGTCGGATTATCTTCATGTTTATGCTTGTTGAGATAATTCGACTAGGCAAGAGTCAAGGACGACTTATCATTTACAGGTAGAGATAATGGAAAACAACGGCAAAAAACTGCGAACGGTTCCGCTTGTAGCGGGCCTTGCGTTCATTGCAATAGCGGCGTTTTGTATTTTCATGTTTTGCCGTGATAAGTTCGACCGCGTGGAATCCGGTAACGCATATGTTTTTGACGGCTGGGTGTACGGACGTGAAGATCAAAAGAAAGCTAATGCCGCGCTTATTGCCGCCGGACTTGACGCGTTCTCTTGGGAATCCGGAAAGTTGCTTGTTCCAAATGAACGTAAAAAAGAATATCAATTAGCGTTGACTAATGCAGGCGCGTTTCCGAAAGCTCCCAGTGAGTCGCGCGGCGACGCGCTTAGTAAAATGAGCCCGTTTGAATCGGACGCGAAGGCGAAGTTGCGCGAACTTGACGGTAGCGCGCTTCAACTTGAACACACTATCGAACAGCTACGCGGGGTTGAATACGCTACTGTCGGCGTTCATTCTCGTCGCGAACAAGTAGGGCTTACCGCAAAGAATATTGTTACCGCCTCGATCGGCGTCGCTTATGCCGAGGGGTATTCTCTCGACTCCAACGCCGTTTTTGCTATCACTGCCGCCGCGAAGCGCCAACTGGGAATCGACTCCGACGAGAATGTGGCTATTCTCGATCTTAAAGAAGGAACTTCTTATCTTGGCGCTGAGAAAGGCTCCGGCGCCGGAAGTGGAGACGCGGCGCTTGAAGCAGAACGCGAACGCGTGGAAAAATATTGGCGTGAGAAATATCTTAATGCGTTTGCCGACGTGAAGAATATTCGTGTTACTGTTAGCGCTGATCTTGTTGCTGTTTCTTCTCTACACGCTAACCAAGAAGAAAGTATTGATAAAACGGCGACACGCTTAGGCTACGATGAATCTGAGTTTGCGGGGAATTTGTATCGTCGAAGTGTTCGCGGACGCGTTTCGCCTGTCACGCAAGCGTCTGCGGAAGAATATTCCGAGCGTCGCTCACAAATTGTTGCCGGAGCCACGCTTGGTAATCCAGTTAATAGAAATAGCGTAGATCGTCGTGTTGCGCGCGTTCAAGATGAACGTTTGCAGCGTCCTCGCGTTCTCAGCGACGCTGCCGGCCTCGAAGCTGAACGCGCTAGTGAACTGACCGCCGTTGGTCGCGATGAGTTTAATGATAATAGTCCTCGGCTTGTTGAAGCCGCGATGCAGAAAAAGCGTATTGTTCGCGGTAACGACGTTGAAATTCCCGACAAGAGAAAGAACGCGACGAATAATATTCGTCAGGCTAGCGGGGTCGAGCGCGCGCGTTTAGCTGAATCTACTGCGACTGACTCGACTTCCTATGAGCTTCGCTCCATCTCGTTTCATTTCAGTATTCCGAGAAGTTATATTTGGAAGGCGGCTCGTCAGGCGGTTGCGTTGAGTTTCTCGAAAGAGACGTTTGCCGGCGCCGACAAAGAGAAAGAAGAACTTTTTGTCTCTGTTCAAGAACAGCTTTTGGAAGAGACAAAAGCGCACGCCGTCTCCGTTTTTCGCCCTACCGCTATGCGTATGGGCTGGAACGAAGAAACATTGGAACGTTCTTTCTGGTTTGACGTTTACTCCGATCCCGCAGGGTTCGACAAGGATGACGTCATTGCACTTGGCGTAGAGACTTGTACTAATTCCGGTTTTGGCGCGGGCGATAATGAGGAACGCGACGTCACGGAAGAGGAAAACGAAAACTTAGACGAGAATTGGGAACCCGCTATTAAAGAGATTCCGTATGCCGGCGCCGGCGTTCTCGCTGCTTCCGCTGGGAAGGTCGCCGAAGAATATGAACCGTTCGAAGAGTCGGGAAAGAATGCGCAGACTGTTGAGGACGCCGAGGTCGTTGAACAGACGCTCGAACCGGGGAACGATAGTACGAAGGATTGGAAGAAATTTCTTTCGGCTGATCTTTGGCTTCGGCGTAACGTTATGAATGATGCGATCTTTGTTCTCGCCGGGATTTTGGTTCTTATCGCAATATTTAAAATTGCCGCGCCCAAACGTTCCAAAACCACGAAAGAATTTGTTGTAACGAATACTAAATCGTATGATCGTTACGAAGAGAAGAAAGAACAGACCGTTGCTCGACACGATCGGGCGATGGATGTAAGGGGCTCATACGCCTCGGAACTTAACGATGAATTCGACGACGATTTGGATAGGGAGATACAAGAGATCGCGACAAGTAAATCGCGCGGTGTTCATCAAGACGGCGATATTGATTACGAAGGACGCGCTAACGACGAGTTCTCAACTAGACAAAAACAAGTTCTAGAACTGATTTCCCGTTATCCCGATCGTGCCGCCGCGTCGTTGGAAGGTTGGGTCAAGGGTTCGGAATTCTAATATCGCAACTGTATGCGGTTTAAGAAATACGGTTTTATGAGATCTGCGAATAACGAAACTGACGCGCAAGGAAGAGCGCGTTATAAAGATAATGGCGCGCGTAAAGCCGCAATTTTACTTTCGGTACTCGATCGTAAGACGGCGCAGGCGTTACTTAATCTGTTCGAGCCGGAAGTTGCCGCGGAGATTGCGTCGGAGGCCAAGCGTGTTAAGCCGGAAAAACTTTCTACGAATGAGATCGAGCTTATCGTACGTGAGTTTGTAGACTCCTTCTTTAATAACGATCGACAATTAGCCGACGCCTTGTTGGGGGAAGCCAAACAGACGCTTGCGCGACGCGATGACAACGAGAAGCACGAGGAGAATATTGGCGCGGTCGTCAATGCGTTGGCGCAAGAACGCCCGACTATTTCCGCGGCTATTCTTTCAACGTTTTCAAAAGAACTTCGCGAAAAGGCGCTTGCCGCTATGCCTAAGGCTTTAGCAACTGTTATGAAGGCTTTGATCGCCGAATTGGATTCGACGAAGGATCCGCACTCGAAAGAATTATCGACAAAATTAGCAAACGCTTTTTGGGAACGAGCTGACTTATTATGAATAACGAAGACGCACGCAATCAGTTCAACGCATCAACGGCGCCTGCGTATCCTAGTTATGTTGTAAATGGTTGGAATGGCGGCGCGAACAGCGCTTCCTCCACGCGCGAGCCCGTCGATGAGACTACGAACGATTTGGGACGTAAGACAGCCGAGTTTATGGCGAAGATGCGCGCCGAAGCGGAACTTATTGTTAGTAACGCGCAAAAGCAAGTGGAACGTATCCGTCAAGAAATGCTGGCGGGGATACAACGCGAACGCGAAGCTTTAGAAAAGCGCGCCGCGGATCTTGACTCTGCAAGAAAGACGCTTGAAGAAGATTTCGAAGCGTTTGAGGAACGGCGCTTGGCATTGGAAAACGACGCGTTTGAGAAGGCTCGTGAAGAGGGATTGCGTCAAGGTCTTGAAGAAGGTACGAAACAGGGGTACGAGCAAGGCGTTAAACGTGCTAATGCAGAGATCGAAGAACGAGTGACGCAACGCGTTGAGGACGTTTCGCGCGACGCGGTCGAGGCGGCATGCGCGCCTATCCATAAGCTAGTACGCGAGATGAGTAACGCGCGTCAAGCCTTATTGAAAAACTGGGAACAGAACATTATGCAGATCGCGGTGGCTATCGCCTATCAGACGATCTTGCGTGAACCTTCTCTCGTCCGTGAAGTCGCTATCGATCTCCTACGCGAGGCGTTAGATCTAGCTATGAATTGCGCGGCAATGAAGATCAGGATGAATCCTGGCGACGTTAAAGAACTGCGAGAACAGATCGACGCTGTACGCGAGGAGACTGGAAATCTCGCGAAATCGGAAGTGGTCGCCGATCCAAAGATCACACGCGGCGGGTGTATCGTTGAAACCTCGCTCGGTGTTGTTGACGAGCGATTGGAAACTAGATTAGAGCGGATCGTCGCCGAACTATCTTAATAAGCTCGCGTTGATGTTACTGACGAGCGAAAAGGTATACTACGGATATGAATTCTTCGGCTTTCTTGAACAGTGTTATCGAGCAGATTCAAAGCGTCGCCCCCGTACGTATTGTTGGTAGCGTTGTACGTACGGAAGGAACGACTATATCCGCAGTTGGATTTCCTGCGCCTATTGGCGCTATCGCCAAAGTTGAGCGACGCGACGATTCAGATGAACTGCTAGCCGAAGTAATTGGGTTTCGCGATAATCTTACGCTACTTTATTCTTATTCCGACTTGGCCGGCGTACGACGCGGCGCGAAGATCGAACTTGTTAAAACGACTCCATGGCTCGCCGTTGGGGACGAACTTTTGGGGCGCGTGGTCAACGCGTTTGGACAAACTATCGACGCCGGGCCTGCGCCGGTCTTAGCTTCGAGAGTGAAATACGATCGTAAACCACCGGAACCGTGTTCTCGACCGCGTATCGAATCCGTACTTTCCACCGGCGTTAGAGCGATCGACTCGCTCTTGACCTGTGGACAAGGTCAACGTCTTGGTATTTTCGCCGGTTCCGGCGTTGGGAAGAGCGTTACGTTGGGAATGATGACGCGCTATACCGACGCCGACGTAGTGGTCGTCGGGTTAATAGGCGAACGCGGACGCGAAGTCAACGACTTTATAGAACGTGAACTAGGCGAAGAGGGGAGAAAGAAAAGCGTTGTCGTTGTCTCGACTTCTAGCGAACCGCCTCTTATGCGTGTAAGAGCCGCATATGCCGCTATTTCTATCGCCGAGTATTTTCGCGACCAAGGTAAGAATGTTCTGTTCTTAATGGATTCGTTGACGCGTTTCGCGATGGCGCAGCGAGAGATCGGTCTAGCCGCAGGTGAACCGCCTACGTCGCGCGGTTACACTCCGAGCGTCTTCGCGTTGTTGCCGAAGCTTGTTGAGCGCGCGGGTAGAAGCGAGGAAGGTAGCGTTACGGCGTTTTTCACCGTTCTTGTCGAAGGCGACGATAAGAACGATCCTATCTGCGACGCAGTGCGCGGACTACTCGACGGGCATATCTGGCTTTCACGTAAGTTGAGTACTCGCGGGTTCTATCCCGCAATCGACGCGTTGGAGAGCGTGAGTCGACTTACGCCTGCTATTTGTTCGAAGGAACATTTACAACTTGCGGGTGAGGTGCGTAAGATACTAGGGACATACGCAGACGTAGAAGATCTGATCTCGGTAGGCGCTTATAGACGCGGAAGTTCGCGTGAGATCGATCGCGCTATCGAGATGAAACCAAAGATCGACGAGTTCTTGCGTCAGCAAGTTTACGAACGTTCCTCGTTTAGCGAGATGATGACCGGATTGCGTAGGCTATTCGATCTTGAATGAGCGTTTCTGACCTCTGAGAAAACAGTTCTGAAAAATAATAAAAGCCAAACAGCGTTTCAACTGTTTGGCTTGATTATTGTCTACGTATTGGCGAGTAACGGATCGTTACAGATTACCAACAGTTGTTTCAGCGGTAAGAGCTTGGATCATGTCGCGCGTAGCGGCTTCAACAGCGCATTCCCATTTTGCTTCGCCGTATTTTTCCTTATACGCGTCAGAGCGGTGTGCGAAAATGACGCCGCGAGAGTTGTTGATGATCGCGCCGAGACCGTTTTCGTCAAATGCGCCCGCGACGTCTTTGGCGCCTCCCCCTTGACTACCATAACCGGGAACGAGGAACCAAACGTGCGGTAACGCGGCGCGCAGTTCGGTGAGTTGAGTCGGCCAAGTTGCGCCGACGACGGCGCCGATATTTCCGTAACCGCATTTCGTTCCGGTCTTTTGCGCGCTTTCTTCGGCGAGTTGTTCGACATATTCGCCGACGCGACGATATAACGGTTTGCCGTCGAAGACAAGGTCTTGAAATTGAGCTCCACCCTTATTCGAGGTCTTAACGAGGATGAAGAGACCGCCGTTACGATCGTTGGCGACGTCGACGAACGGAGTCAAGCTGTCGTCGCCAAGGTAAGGACTAACGGTAAGCGCGTCGGCTCCCCACGGACTAGTTCCTCCGGGGCCGATAAGACCCGCCGCGTAAGCGGTGGCCGTTGAACCGATGTCATTGCGTTTACCGTCGAGAATGACAAGCAGACCCTTCGAAGAGGCGTAGGAGATGACGTTGGAGAGACATTGCATACCGAGCGGACCGTATTGCTCAAAGAAAGCCGCTTGGGGTTTGACTGCGGGAACGAGCGGAGCGACCACGTCGACGATCGCCTTACAAAACGTTTCGTAGACTTCCGCTACGTCTTGTAAATTGCTTTCCGACTTATTTTGTTTAAGACTCTCCGGGATCTGAGCCCAACGCGGATCGAGTCCGACGAGGACGGGGGTCTTCTTGCTACGAATTTGATCGGCTAAACGATCGGAAAAAGTCGTCAAAACGTTTCTCCTGTGATTCTCATTGAGGTGGATTAGCGTCGGCCGAAACGATACGCGCGATCGGTCGTTGATTTGCGAAGAGGCCGATCCTCTTCGCTATATCGTTAAAGACGTCGCTGAATAGAACGTCACTTATTTGTTTTTGGAGTCTTTACGGTTAATATCGACTTCTTAGGCTCTTTAGGCGCTTCTTCTTCCGCGCTGAGGCTGTTCCAGTTGATAACGTCCATCAACGAAACTACGTCTTCCGGAGCTTCTTCGGGGGCATTTTTCGACTTGCTACGCGCTTTGGAGGCGGATTTTTCTGTGTTAGCATCCGCGCCGATCGCTAATAGCTCTTCGAGTTCAGTCCATTTTTTATTACCGTCTTGTCCCGGCGTTAAGACTAGATTGTTTTCCGCAACCCATTGTACGACGGAAAGATCGTATTGTGTTGGGTACAATCGTTTCACGCGATTTACTGAGAGCATGCCTTGGATTTCGGCTTGGTCTACGTCGCCCATCTTCTGTAGAAAGTCTTGTACGCCCATTGCGCAATGTCCAAGGAAAGCTGCGACGACATAGAATATGATCGTCGTTCCCATATGTTTGTAGTCGATCAATTTGATCGCTGTTCCAAATGATTTCTTTACGCGGATGGGTTGAAATCGACGTTTCTTGGTTTTTCTTGTTGTTCTGCGATTACGAGAATATCCGAAACGACTGCGTTTTCCGTAGTGTGCGTCTTGTTCGTAATAGTCGTTGCCGTAGCCGTAGTCGTCGCGGTCGCGAGATGACGAGGACGATGAACCGCCCATTGCGAAACTGTTTGCTTCGTCTAAGAAAAGGTGGATCATTACGCCGAGTACGATCGCGAACGACTTAAAAAGCCGGAGCTCCGTGTCGCCCGCAGATAGAATGAAGATCAGCTCGCCCGCGATGATCGCGAAGGGAATGCTATGACACATCCCTCTATGTATCGTGAGTTTTTTAACAACCGCTCCTATTACGTATACTATAAAGAAGTATACGGCTGCGCATGTTGTAACGACGCCTTCGGGTTCTAGCGAAAAGTCGCGTAGACGGCTAGCCAGTAGCAACACGCATGTTCCCGAGATCGTCGTGATACAGCGTTCGTAAGCGCGGCTTGTATCGCTATCGACGTCAGGTAAAACGCCTCCAAGAGAACACAATGCGCCGGCAAAGATCGATTGCGGGAGAGAAACGCCGTAAAATAAATGTGCAATACTCCCCAGGCCGACTCCGGCTATCGAACTCCAAGTGATATGCGTTTTGTAACCGGGCATGACCTAATACCTTTTTACGACGAAAAGCTTCCTTATGACGAACTCGCGGAACTAGGACCGCGATCGATAATCTAAAGCAGGAAACAATGATTCCTTGGTGGAATATAGCAGATTTAACGATTATAGACAATAGGAACGTTTTTCAATAGTGAATATTGACTATGTCTGTAAAAGTTTTTAGAATCGGTTAAGAGACGCGATTTACATAAAACTGGAAAACACTAAGAATGTTGTTGGGATAAGCTTATAAACGCTTCGCGAAAAGTTTGTACAACTTTATTCGGAATTTCGAGATTACATGTGTTGAAAAATATCGATTGCGCCGATTATGCTGATAGGGGACTTTATGCGTCCTCATTGATGTTCGCCTTTAATTCAATACCAAAAAAATAACAGTCAAACAAAGAGGTCGTTTCCATGGATAACATGAATCCCTTCGATATCATCGTGTTGGTGATTCTTGTTTTGTCCGCTTTTTGGGGGGGAATGCGCGGCGTTGTCTCGCAGATCGCAACGATCGCTTCGTGGGGACTCAGTTGGTTCTTTACCGCGCGATATTACACGGTTGTCGGAAGAATTTTCTCCAATAGCGAATCGCAAACGCTTTCCGCCGTAGTTCTGACTTTCGCGCTTTGTGTTATCTTGCTCACTCTTATTTTCAACTTCCTTAAAAGGGCTATTTCGCTTGCGGGACTAGGGGAGTTCGATCGTCAGATGGGGGCGTTGTTTGGAATCTTTAAAGGCGCGCTGTTTTGTATGCTCATCGCGTTCTTTGCCGTTCTCGCTTCCGATAAGTCTCGGGAAATAGTCAACTCTTCTAAGACGGGCCCCGTCATTATTGCTTTGGTCAATCGCGTTGAAGTCTATTTTCCAGATTCTACGTTAAAGGATCAATTCCGAGAATTAGTTGAGAGTAATAAGTTGAAGACTGTAGAGACTAAAACGATCGAGTCCGATATCGACGACCTGAAGTCTTATCTAGTGAATCGCGTCCTGAAAGATGCGGCTGCGGCAGTTATTGAAGAAGCGGACGCCGTTGAAGAGACCGGGAAGAAGGATAATAGTTCTGCGAGTGATTTCTTCCAGTCGTTCGTTAGCAATATCAAGAAAGTTTCAGAGAATATTAAAGACTCGGCGCAAGCCGCGTTGGATGAAGATACCGAACGCTCGAACACGCCGCAACGCTACGCCGCAACTACGCGTCCCGCGACGACTTCTAGCGCGGTTGCCGACTATAACGACGATTATATTTACGACGACGAGAACTATGACTCGTACGCGAGAGACGATCGCGCGCCGACGGCATACATGGCGAACGATAGCTCCGGCAACGGTTGGGCGGACGTTATGAACGCGGTTGGCGGAATGACGAGTTCTGCGTATCCCAGTAATAACTCGGAACGAGACTCGTATTCAAACTCTACCTATGCGTCGAACAATAACTACGCGCAAAACTATGATTCAGCCGTCTACGATAATCCGTATCTCAACAATGGTATGAACCATACTCCTAGTTATGTCGGCCCTAGTTCGTATGACGGCGCTTACGCCTCTAATAGTTCCGACCTCTCTAATAATGGCGGAGAATTTGGATTCCGCGGATCGAATGCAAGTTCAACTCGTACGAGTAGCGCTCGCCGCCGAACTGCGACGAGGACGGCTTCGAGCGCGAGATTAGGTTCGTACAGTTATTCGAGTAACTACTGATCGAGCTGTCGATCAAAATTCTTCGTTTTCGTCCGGTTCCTCTTTATGTTGTTCGCCGAAGATATCGGTAGTAAAGGGAACCGCCGGAATATACATTTCTTCGAGATAGTCTTCGCCGGGAACTTGGACCCAATCTTTCCAGATTGAATACAACGGCGCCAAGATCGTGGTTTTTTCTTTCGTTGTAAAATCTACGAACGTCAATTCGCGAGAGTGTAACGCGATCGCGCGTTCTCGTTCGTCTTCATATTGCGGTCCGAATGGGACGGTCGAACCGTACAGTGTGTCGCCGAGAAGCGGGAAACCGCGAGAGGAACATTGTAAACGGATCTGATGCGTGCGCCCTGTCTCTAATTGGATCTCAAGCCATGTTACGTTTTCAAAACGTTTCATTACTTTGAAACTCAAGATCGCCTCGCGAGCGTCAGGATTGATTGGAGAGATGAGTTCCGCTTCAGCTCTTCCTGGGATCTTGCGCATATAGTCGTACCACGTTCCTTTGTCTTCTTGAACGATACCGCTTACGAGAGCCCAGTACTTCTTGGTCACGGTGTGTTCCTCAAACTGTGTTGAGAGCTTACGCGCGGCGCGAGAGTGTTTCGCGAAGACGAGCGCGCCGGAAGCGGGGCGATCTAGGCGGTGCGGAAGTCCAAGGTAACGCTTACCGACGCGTCCGACGCTGACGTTCATATACTCTTTGACGCGAAATTCGATCGAGTCGACTCCGGGCTTGGCTTGCGTTAGTACGCCGGGTTGTTTACAGACGACGATCGTCGGTCCGACTTCGTAGAGGATATGGATCCGCGGGTCGACGTTATTGACGACGCCGGTCGTTTCTTCACGTTCGAAGGACGTGGAATCGGGTGTAGACATTGCGGCTGACTCCGTAATTGGGGATTGTGGTGTTCCAAGCGTTAAGCGTGCCGAGATTACTCGACGTATTAACTTTTTACTACATTGTATATGATTTTGAAAAATCGTCGACCTTATTGTATAAAAACGCATTTTTGGAAAAATTGGAAAATCGCCCCTTGTGAAAAAAAGGAAACGCTCTATACTCTTGGTAGACGTTAAACGTTCGAGGAGGATACGCGAACGGTTAGCAGTCTGACTCGAAATCAGATGCCGGGCAACCGGTTGAGGGTTCGAATCCCTTGTCCTCCGCTTTACTTTTGGTAAAGTAAAAAAATTCGACTAAACTCTTACGGTGAGAATCGTAAGAGTTTTTTTATTTCTTGTCGATCACCCGACGCCCTTGCAGACGCGTCTTTGGCGCATATGGCGACGCTCGACATAAAAAGATGAAAAAAACGGCGTCGACCGATTGACAAAGAGAGGGGATGGTTAGAAAATAAGAATTTGGAAACGTTTGCTTAGACGTAAAATCTTGACGTGGCAATATCAAGATTGGCGGCGTTTCGAAGAGTGTAGAAGTGAATGGGATCTCTGCTATGTCGTCGACGTTGTCTCCTCTTCAAGGAGCTGAATTTTGGAAGGATAAAACGAAGGAACTCGCCGAACCTGATAAGAACGCCTCCCCGTCGTTGGCGTTGACGGCTGAACAAAGTTCGCAATCTAGCTTGAACCTCGTTTGGGGGATCGAGCAGTGGCCGAATTGGCGTGAAGCCGCCAAACAGATCAAGGACTACGCGCTTGCTAATCTTGATGAAACGCTCGTAGAATTTGAAACGAACCTTAAGAAGAAGGGCGTTCACGTTCATTGGGCGATGGACGCTGAAGAAGCGAACAAGATCGTTTTGGATATTGCCAAACAACACAACGTCAAGACGGTTGTTAAAGCAAAGTCGATGGTCTCGGAGGAGATCGCGCTGAACAAAGCGTTTAAATCCGTCGGGATCCGCGCTCTCGAAACCGATTTGGGCGAATACATCGTCCAATTACTCGAACAACGTCCTACGCATATCGTTACCCCTGCGACGCACTTGAGCGCCGAAGAGATCGGACATAAATTCGCGGAAAAGCTTGGCGTCCCGTTCACCGCTGAGCATGAAAAACTGACGATGATCGCGCACAACGTCTTGCGTCAAGAATTCGTCAACGCCGATATGGGAATGTCCGGCGCAAACTTCGGTATTGCCGACACCGGTTCGCTCTGTCTTGTTGAAAACGAAGGCAACATCGGTCTCTCGACCTCTGCGCCGAAAGTTCATGTCGCGTTGATCGGTATCGAAAAGATCATTCCGAAGGCGAAATACCTGCCTTTGTTCCTCAATATGCTTCCGCGTATGGGGACCGGGCAAAAGTTGACCTCTTATACGCATATTTTCAACGGTCCGACCGAGGGACGCGAGATGCACGTCGTCATCGTCAACAACGGTCGTACGAACGCATTGGCGTCTCCCGATACTCGCGGCGTCTTGCGTTGTATCCGTTGCGGCGTCTGCATGACGCACTGTCCCGTCTATCGTCAAGTTGGCGGTTGGGCTTACGGTTGGGTCTATCCCGGACCGCTTGGAGCCGTCCTGACTCCTCAACTTCTTGGTATCGAACAGGCCGGAAAGCTGCCGTTTGCGTCGTCTTTATGCGGAGCTTGCTCGCAGATCTGCCCCGTTAAGGTCGATATCGCGCACCAACTTGTTCGCTTGCGAAACAAATCGATGGAGAAGAAGAGCCAGTCGCCCGCGTACTCCAAACTTGACGCGCTTGTTTGGAAGATCCACCGTATGTTTGTCATGTCTGAGTGCGGCTACAACTTTATGATGTGGTTTGTTCGTTTGGGATCGAAGTTAGCGCCTTTGTGTCCGAAGTCGTTGCATCCTTGGCTCCTTGGAAGATGGACTCGCGGTCGCGCAATTCCGCAGACTACCGGTACGTTCCGTTCTTGGTGGGCTAAGAACCGCAAGTAGTTTGGCGTTCTTTTTGTCGTTGTTCGATCTCAATATTTAACGTGAAGATTAAGGCTTCCTAATATGGACAATCGCGGTATTCTCTTAATTAGCGGCGTCTTGACGTTGTTGGGTTGTGCGACGGCTGTTATTGCTTATTTGCAACACAAGTCGACGGGGCTCGATTCCGGAGTCCTGTCGTCTTGCCGTTCGCGGCTTTATGCGTGGTGGTTGCTATTCATCTCGCTGATCTGTTCCGTACTTTTGGGAACGGTCGCCACGGTCATTCTCTTTGGCTTCATTTCCTTCTGGGCGTTGCGTGAATATGTGACGCTCACACCGACGCGTCCCGCCGATCACCGAACGCTAGTCGGCGTTTTCTTCTTATTGACTCCATTACAGTTTATGCTGGTCGGGGTCGATTCCGATTGGTTTACTAGAATATTTCATTTAGAGCCGTATCTCGTATTCTCAATATTGATACCGACGCTTTCGGTGCTTATCTTGCCGGCGACAGTCGCTATCTCCGGCGACCCTAAATTTTTCCTCGAGCGTATCGCGAAGCTACAGGTCGGACTCTTGATTTGCGTCTATGCGTTGAGTTTTGCGCCCGCGCTGATGACGATGAAGTTGCCCGCGTCGAATGTAAATGTTTCCGCTATCGAAGTTGCCGCCGTCGATTTGGAAGACAAAGCCTTGAAACCGCTCGAAGAGGCCGCGGCTGCATATAATGCCGCTAAGGAAGCGACGACAGTAGAGGAGCTGAGCGCGACTGTCTATGACGTTGCCAACGCGCCTAATACTTCGGTCGAGGGAGAGAGCGTCGAGTCTACTTCCGCGCCTAGTGCAAAGAAAGTTATCTCACCGCACAAGAGAATGAGCTCCTCCAATATGACGTTGCTCTTCTTCTTTGTCTTCCTGACGCAGATCAGCGACATTGCTCAGTTCTGTTGGTCACAGGTGTTTAAGAAGCATAAGATCGCTCCGAAAGTCAATTCTAGTAAGACTACTGAAGGCGTGCTTTTAGGAATCATGACGACCGTTCTTCTTGCTTTTGCGATGAAGTGGTTTTCACCTTTTGAAAACTGGCTTCAAGCCGCTTTTGCAGGCTTGCTCATCTCAGTCATGGGGTTTGCCGGTAATATGACTATCAGCGCGATCAAGCGCGATCAAGGGGTCGGTGAATACGGCGAACTGGTTGAAGGTCATAGCGGGGTGCTCGATCGTATCGATTCGCTTTGCTTTGCCGCGCCGGTCTTTTTTCAGTACGTTCGTTTGTGCTTGAATTGAGTCGACGAGCTATCGATACCGGATAAATAATAAACGTCGCTAAGGTCTCGTACTTAGCGACGTTTACTTTTTTACTAATCGCCGTTAGATCCGGCGATTACTTGTTGTTGTGAAATTGGCGCCCAATGTTCAATAACGGTCGTTTAAGTAATTGGGGTCGACTTGATTCAATTCCAATCCTTCGATCTCAGCGGCGGCGGGCCAATCCTTCGCGAAGAGATTCACGAGCGGGAAACAAACGCCTTCGGTCAACAAACTCTTGATCTTATCAAAGTCGTCGGTGCCGAAGAAGTTCATCGTTACGCCCGCGTCTTGGTATTGCTTAATGAATTCGGGTTGATACTTCGTCGATTGAACGAAATCGCATTTCCAGGCGATTACGTTGTCGACGATATCTTGACGCATATCGCCGGTCAAAAACGCGATCTTGACGTCCGGAAAAACGGAGCGAGCGTCGTCGAGGTCTTGTTTGTTTTCAACGCCGATGAAGCATTGCGCGAGTCTACCGCGTTCTACGACCGTCTTTGTCGCGGCGGCGGCAATACCTTCGCCCGGTTTGACGTGGATATTTACCCAGATATTACGCGGGAGACAATCCAACGCTTCTTCAAAAGTCGGAACTTTAGTTCCTGCGTATTGGGCGTCATATTTGACGCCGGCGTCTAACGCGCGGATCTCGTCGAACGTCAAGTCTTTAACGGCGCCTTTACCATCCGTAGTGCGATCGACCGTCAGGTCGTGCATGATCACGAGTTTACCGTCTTTCGTAAGTTGAACGTCGAGTTCGACTTGTTGCGCGCCGGCTTTGGCGGCGGCGACGAATGAGGGAACGGTGTTTTCAGGTCCGACGCCTTGGTCGCCGCGATGTGCGCAAAGACCGCGTTTCGCCATCTTCGGCGCGGGCAACAGATTCAACTCACGCGCCTTCTCTTCTGCGGAGAGTTCGTTTAACGTTACGCCGTCAAACGTTACGCCCGCGTTCCAAGCTTCTGAGAAATGATTGACGAGAGGGAAATCTACGCCGTCTGCGAGCATCGCCCTGATCTCTGCCGGATCGTCTGTGCCGACCGTTGCGGATTTGAAGTAGTTGATCTTGATGTTAGCGGCTTTTAGTGCGGCGATCTGTTCTTTCGTGTAGGGTTCGTTCAGTTGGATGAACTCGCATTTCCATTCGATAGCGCGTTGGATATACTTGTCGACTCCGCCTTTACGGTCCATGCAGCAGATTTTGACTTCGGGACATGTCGCGCGGAGCGATTCCATCTCTTTTTGTAAGACCGCGAAAAGGCATTGATCGACTCGACCTTTGGCCATAACGACTTTGAGCGCGTCTTCGGCGATACCTTCGCCCGGTTTGACGTGGACGTTGATCCAGACGTTTGTTGGTAAACTATCGAGCGCTTCTTCAAACGTAGGGACTTTCACGGATTCGTAAAGTCTATTTTGACCGAGTTTCACATTCAGCGCTTTGATCTCGTCGAGCGTCAGATCGACGATCTTACCTTTACCGTCCGTCGTCCTGTCGACCGTATTGTCGTGCATAATGACGAGTTTGCCGTCTTTCGTTTTTTGAACGTCTAACTCGATCTGTTGCGCGCCGGCGATCGCGGCTCCAATAAATGCGGGGACGGTGTTTTCTGGCCCGATACCTTGATCGCCGCGATGTGCGCAGAGCCCGCGAGCGGGTAACGTCGTATCGGCATACGAACGCGCGTCAGACATAGCCGTTATCGCTAGCGCGACGACGAGTCCTAGACAGAAAAGAAACATATGTTTCATCGCCATTTGATGCTCCTAGGAAATGTAAAGAGTTCTTGAGGTAATGTCTCCGTAGCTACGCAAACACGAAGACGATATTATTTTATCATATCTTGTAACGTGATTCTATAACACTATTCATGTTATCTAGCGAGTGTAGACGTTTTTTTAGCTAAACTTCTTAAAATATTATGGACGGTGGATTTGATTTATAACTCTGTTAGGATTATGATATGTATAGTCTAGCCAAGGAGGAATAGAGCAGTGCCGAAGAATTTGATCCTATACTATTCTCGCAAAGGTGAGAACTACGTAAACGGCGGTATTCAATACCTTACCAAAGGGAATACCGAGATATGCGCAGAGTATATTCAAAAAGCGGTTGGCGGCGACCTGTTCGAGATCGAGACCGTCAAAGATTATGCCGCCGACTATTATCAATGCGCCGAAGAAGCCTTTAGGGAATTTAAATCAAACGCACGGCCTGAACTTAAGACGTATCCAAACGGAGTCGAACAGTACGACAATTTTTTTGTCTGCGGACCTTGTTGGTGTGGGACTTTTCCTTGCGCTGTGTTTTCACTTCTTGAAAAAATGGACCTCGACGGTAAGAATGTCTTTGTTCTGATGACTCATGAGGGAAGCGGTCTGGGGAATAGCGAGAGAGATCTCAAACGCTTATGCCAAGGCGCTAAGTTTGGAGGTGGTTTAGCTATTCGCGGCGTTGACGCCGTCAAGTCGGAAGAAGTGATCTTTTCGTGGTCTAAGAAATGTATATAAGGAAGAATGTGAATAAGCTTGTTCTTTGGTAGAGCGTCGAGTGAACGTCCTTCCGACTTTGGGGAACAAGTAAGTTATTTATGATGCGGTTTGATTATTAAACATACGGAAGTATTGAACATAAAAGAGGCTGATCGTGAATCTATTTTTACTATTTGGCGTCGTAGTCGCTAACGTAACAAGTTGGCTTCCTGACAATATCACCCAGTTTTGGGTCGAACCCGATCGACCCGCGATGTTTACGTTTACAGCGCAAGCCGATCCTAACGCCGAGAACAAACAAGACGTTAAAGACGAGGTACAATTTACTGTCAAGACGACCGACGGCGTTCAATTCACGACCGGCGTCGCTAAACTTGACGGCGATAAACTCAGTGTCGAAACGACGTTGCCGCAAGGCTATTTTGAATTGGAGTTGCCCGCGACAGAGCAGACGTTTGGCGTGGCGTCGCAGCCGGCGTTCATTCCTAATGACGCGCTGCTTGCCTCCGACGCAAAAGGTCGTACTGATTTGCGTCAACGCGACGATTTTTTTGGTATCGACTCCGCGTCGACGTGGCTCGTTAGCGACGATAAAGCGCGCGAGGAACTTATTGCAAAC
The DNA here is from genome assembly GCA_045599605.1 of Thermoguttaceae bacterium. Taxonomy (GTDB): domain Bacteria; phylum Planctomycetota; class Planctomycetia; order Pirellulales; family Thermoguttaceae; genus RUG369. Next base: position 48,856 of record JAZRWE010000019.1, on the reverse strand, counting down.
GCAAAGCGCATGGGTATAGCGACTTATCGCGAACGCGTCTCGTGGCGTCGCCTTGAACCGAAAGAGGGACAATTCGAATACAATGGCGATAATAACGCCGAGAAGGTCCGCCTTGCCGCGCAAAAATACGATATGCCCATTCTTGAACTCTTCCATAACGCTACGGATTGGACCGGTACTATCGGGGCTTATCCCGCCGACTTACTTAAGACCGCGACGAGTTGGGGGGAAGTTGCTAGCCGTTGGAACAAGAGTTGGAATTCGTTTGAAGTCTGGAACGAACCCGACATTTCGTTTAGCGGTAATATACCCGCCGACCAATACGTCCCGGTTTTGAAATCGGTCGCGCAAGAACTCAAACGCAAGAATATTCAAACGCCGATCGTTGGCGGTATCATAGCTAGTTTTAACGATCCGTTCATGGATCTGATGGCGGAAAACGGCGGAATCGACGCTTGTGATATCTTCTCGTTCCACACCTATTGCCGCGCGTTCGAGATGGAAGACGTCTCGATGCGTTATCTGAATTGGTTACGTAAATACAAATCGCTTGGAAAGCCGGTTTGGATCACGGAATGCGGTCGACCGTGGAAGAAAGGAACGAATCGTCCTAACGGTGAAGCCGATTTAGAAAGCGCGATCGATATCGTGCAAAAGGGCGTCGCCGCGAGAGCGTTGGGGATCGACGCGTATTTCCCGTTCGTCTACGTCTATTACGAAGAGAACGACAACAACTTTGGTATGAGCGACCGTAATAACGCGCCTTTACGCTCTGCGGCAGGGTACGCTCGTTGTATCTATCTGTTAAGCGGTAAGTCTTGCCTTGGTAGTCTTGCTATTGACGGCGTCGAGCGTTCATACGTCTTTGGCGACGCTGAAGAACAGATTGCTGTGTTGTATGTGCGTTCTCGTCAGCCCGGTCGTAAGATCGTGTTGCCGGGCGTGCCGTTGTATGTTGAACGCGTTACCGGCGAACGGCTTAGTCTCGACGAGAATAACGCCGTTGATTTTAGCGACGGCATGCTCTATGTCGCGTACTCGACTCCATATAACGTTTTGGTTACGACTGAACCTACCAGAGTTGACTTGATGCGTGAACAACGCGCGTATGATCGCGAGCAAAGCGGCGTGGTTCCGCGTTGTAATAGCGACGTTGTCGCGAGATTTGATTTCGATCCGAACGTCGTTGAAGCCAATAGCGGCGGGTATATGCTCAAAGATAGCGACGCGACGACGCTTACCGGTAAGATTTCCGTCTATAACTTCTCCGACGTTGAAAAGACGTTGCCCGTGACGGGAACGATTATGATCTTACGTAGTTGGTACGAACGTCTTCCGAACGACATTTCCTATCCTAACCAGATCGTTGTACCGAGCCGAGGTAAGGTCGAATTAGAATTCACGGTCTCTCTTGAAGGCGCTACGCCGTTTAATCATCCGAAACTTACGTTTACGTTTGGCGAGGATTGCGTTTTATCTCTCCCGTTGTCTCGGCGCGCTACGGAAGCAAATTTCAAGTCGATGGTTGAAGCGACGGCGGCGGTTCCGTTCAACGATGTTACGCGTTGGTTCAAAAACTCGTCTAGTTGTAAGAAGTTGGAATTCCTTCAAGAATGTATGGACCAAGGAAACTGGGGATTCGAGATCGATTTCAACGAGGGGGATCGTTGGGCGTATCCTATTTTTGTTATTCCGCAAGAGCAGGGGGAAGACGGGAAAGTATACCTTATCGACGGCGATAGAAAATTCGATATGTCTCAATTCAAGGGTGTGGCGTTCAAGTACACGGCGACGTCAAGCAGTCCTGAAGGCGTGGTGCGCGTCTTCACTTACACTGGCGATCGCCAAGGTTACTATTTTAGCGCGTCCGGTATTGGGAAGACTGACGGGGAAGAGCATTTCGTTATCGTTCCCTTCGATTCATTGAGCTTGAGTGGTAACGCCGGAAACGGCTTCGATCCTAAATTTATTACCGGTATCTCCGTCGGCGCTAATTCCAGAGGCGACGAGATGAGGATCGAGGTCAAAGACTTCCTATTCTTCAAATGATCGAAAACGCGCGCGTTTCTCGTCGAACGCTTGTGGAATTGAAATAAATAAAGGCGTTTAAACGATTTCAAGTTTAAACGCCTTTTCTTTTACTTGAACGTTGTTTTAAGCTCAGAAGTGATTAAAATCGTACTTCTCTCGTTCGATCGGTCGACGCGTCGAATATGTCTTTTTTACGTCGATCCAGAGCGGCGTGGTTCCGTCGCGCAACGGGAATCCCCATTTCTTTCCCTGGTACGAAAGTAAGTTGATGAGCGGTTCGCCGGCGAGATAACGACGTACGTTCTCGCAGTAGATATCGCAGATATCGTCAAAACGCCAACCGATCTGACCTGCGACGTGCGGCGTGATCAAGACGTTGTCGAGATCCCACAACGGGCATTCGGCAGGCAATGGTTCCGGCGAAGTTACGTCGGCAACAAAACCGCTAAGTCGTTCTTCTTTAAGCGCTTCGATCAACGCATTAGTATCCACAAGCGGACCGCGCGCTAGATTGGCTAGTAACGCGCCGCGCTTCATCTTAGCAAGACGTTCGGCGTTGAACGTACCGCGAGTCTCTGCGTTTAGAGGAAGCGACAGAAAGACGACGTCCGAAGCGGCAAGTAGATCGTCGAGCCTATCGGCACTCCACAACTCGTCTACATGCGCGGGCTTATTCTCAGGATAAAGATCGACCGCGATTATCTTCCCCGCAAATGGCGATACGACCTCGGAGAACCGACGACCGACCCCGCCGAAGCCGACGATACCGACTGTTTTACCGACGAGATCGAACGTTGGCTTGCGCTTGAATTTACGATAATCGTCGTTGCCGCTTTGAACGCGTTGGTCGTAGACGAACGAGCGAAGATTACGTCCCCAACCGAGTATCAGCGCCAGTCCGTGTTCCGCGACTTGATCGGAGAGAACGCCGGCGGCAGTCGTTACTTGGATATCGGATTCGATGACAGAAGGAACGAGCGCCCAGTCCATGCCTGCCGCAGAGGATTGTAACCATCGCAATTTCTTTTGCTTGACGACCTTATCCCAATCTACGGGGACCTTTGCATGCCCGCAGAAGTAATCCGCTTCTAGTAGCGCCGCGGCGACGTCTTTTTGGCCGACATTGATAATATTGAGCGTTCCGCCCCACGCTTCGTCGATACGCGCGATAAGACGCTCTTCCACAGGCGCGCCGCGAAAACAGACGACTAGATTCAGTTTATCCATGATTTCGTTTGTAAAACTTTAAATATCAGTTTTTCCTATTGCGTTTTCCAAGATCGAGCGCGCGTTGCGAAGTACGAGGCGCGCGAGACTTTAGCGGGAAGGTCGTCGATTGTGTTCCACCGGTCAGATGTGTTTGACGCGCTTCCGCGTAATGACAGAACGCGATTGCAATAGCGTCGGCGACGTCGGGAGGTTCTGGGAGACTGGGGAGTCGTAATTCCATCTGCACTGCGCGTTGCATCTGGTCTTTGGGAGCGTGTCCGGAGCCGGTCATCGTCTTCTTGACTTTTGTTGCCTCGTAAGAGACCACCTCGATACCCGCCTGTTGAGCCGCTAAACAGATCGCGCCGCGCGCATGTCCCATAAGTACTGCGGTTATTGGGCGTTTGTACAACGAATATAGCTGTTCCAACGCCATCACGTCGGGTTTATACGTTGAGATGACTTCCGTGACCCCGTCATATATGTCCTTGATACGCGCGGGCAATGTCTTAGCTGAACTACGGATCACGCCGGCTTCCAATAATTTAGCACGCCCGGACGACACGTCGATCACTCCATAGCCGGTGATATGTAACCCTGGGTCGATACCTAAAATGATATTTTCAACTCTACTCAAAATACGCCTCTTTAAAACGCGTTCCGTCTTGTTTAAAGTTTGCGAGCGTTCGATTTAATAGCGTCAAAAAAAGGAGTCGACGAGGAACGTCGTTACGACGCTCGCCGTCGATTCCGCGACCGGTAGCGTTCTAACGAACGCGCGTTATCACTTATAGAGCTCGTCCCATTGCGCGTTAAGATCGACGTCGGCGGGAGTACCCGCGAAGACTACGATACGATAAACGCCTTTGAGAACGTCGTCTTTCTTCCAGCTAAAACCGTCTTCGTTGAAGAGGAACGGCATAGGAGAGATGTTACCGTAATCGCGAGTGAACCACGGGCAATTTTCAAACGGTTCCTTCGGTGGACAAAGAACGGCGACGCCTTCGGTGATTTCAGGATTGAAACGGCGTTTACCGTAGAAAGCCATCCACTTTGCCGGCTTGCCGAATGTTGCGCTTTCACCGGACGCGCCTTCGCTGCTGACCAACGACCCGCCGCCATGAGGACACAGGTCTTGTTCGACGCGGACCCCAAAGAACCCGTGATTCGTCTTTTCGATATGAACGTCTTGAAGCATCTTCATCGAGAATTCGAGATCAAGCGTATAATAATCTTCATTCTTCCAGACGAGCGTGTATTTACGCGTATCTTCAATAATAGGATCTTGTTTCGGGTGTTTCCAGACGCAAAGGTCGGTAAATTCGACCGTGTCGGTTTCAGCCTTTGTCAGTTTCAGATCGGTACTGAAGATCTGACCGCGGTCGGCGCCTTCTTGCCAATAGTTGCCGCCGTTGACGCGGTCCGCGCCCAAGAAGACGGAACGGTGGTGAGGCCAAGGTTGCGCGGACTCGCTCGTAACGCTGACGCGAGAGATCGGGCCGGCCAACGGATAAATGTAAGGATATTTTTGATTCGGGTTCGTGCGATACGCGGCGACGACTTGGTTGTCTTTGCGGATCCAGAGATTCTTATCGCAGAAGTCCGGGTAATACGAGGTGAAGTGTTCGACTTGCGCGTCGCCCCATTCAGGCTTCGCTTTACCGCTCTTACCGGGATAATTCACGGTATTAAATTCTTTAGCTTCGGCGCCGTACGTTTCGTTGCCGAGTTGGACGGTAAGACCGGCGGCGGCAAGCAGACCGGCGTTTTTAAAAAAATCACGTCGTTGCATGAGTTTTCCTTTAAAGTTTGAATGGGTGGATCTTATGCGCGCTTTCACGGTCTTGTCGTTGAGCGCAAGACCGCTCCGTGGGGAGCGACGCTGAAATTTTAACAGGCCAAAAATCCATTGTCAACACGATTTCGATATCTCGTTAAGAAACGCCGCCTGTTTTGCTGAAAGCGTGTGGTTACGAAACTTCTAGTTAGGAGTTCTTACGTTGTGAGCTTGGAAGACGCGCGCAAGAGGTGGAAGAAGATTTTGGGAAAATCATTTTGATTGTTTTTTGCCGTTATAATCGATACAAAACTAATTTTTCGCAAAAAAAGTTCAACTATTTCAGTTATGCGTCGGTTGACGAAACGACGATTATGACGTATCATACAACAAAATTGTACAAACCGTATTGGCTGCGACGGCGCTCGCCTCGCGACGGAAGCTTTCGGTTTGTTAGGATAATGATATAGATTAGCGGCGTGTGTTTCGTCTAGTCCCGCGTCGGAGCGTGGGCGTTTGAGATTCGAAGCGGTTCCGTCGTTTACGATTTTCAAGTTTCATATAGGTAGGATATAAAATGGCTGTCCCGAAGAGAAAGCAAAGCAACGCTCGTACCGGCGCTCGTCGTTCCCACGATTTCAAAAAGCCCGTCCAAACGGTCGCTTGTCCTGATTGTCAAAAGATGATCAAACCTCACTGCGTGTGCCCGAACTGCGGTCACTATATGCGCCGTGAAGTCATCGTTGCCGACGCTGAATGAGCTTAAGCGCGACACTACGATAACGCATAATGCGTCTGCGGACGCGTCAGATCTCCTTATTCTTCCTTATGGAGGTATAGTGGTTAGATTGTTTGCGTTGATCAAATATCTGGGGAATCTTCGGATTCCCCATTTTTTTTGTTCTGATTTTTTCTCGTGGGCTCTTGACATTTTTGCGATTTTTGTCTAAAACATTTAATAAGCTGAACGGTGTGAGAGAGGTGTGGCCTGCGGACAGAGCTAACGATAGACGCCGTTACGGCGAGTAGGCGAGTTTTTATATAGGGACGATCATGGAAAAGACTGCGATTTTGTTTCCGGGGCAGGGCGCTCAGACTGTTGGTATGGGGCGTGAGTTGTATGATTCTAACGCTCGCGTTCGCGAGTTGTATGCGCATGCTAACGAAGTCGTTGGTTATGATTTGACGAAGGTCTGTTTTGAAGGACCGGCCGAACAACTCGACACGACCGCTCAAAGTCAACCTGCGATCTTTCTGACGAGCTTGGCGGCTCTTGAAGGTCTGCGCGAGACTGAGCCTGAGGTCGTTGAGAACTGCGCCGCCACTACCGGTTTGAGCCTTGGCGAATACACTGCGTTGGTCTTCGCCGGCGTCATGTCTTTTGAAGACGGTTTAAAGCTCGTTCAACTGCGTGGTCAGGCGATGCAAGAAGCGTCCGACGCTACCCCGAGCGGGATGGTCAGCGTCATCGGATTGGAAGTCGACGTTGTTCGCGAGCTCTGTGAAAAGGTTGACGATCCCGGCGTGTTGACGATCGCGAATTATCTTTGTCCGAAGAATTATGTCGCTTCCGGCGCGCAAAGCGCTTGTGAGAAGTTGGTCGATCTCGCGACCGCCGCCGGCGCTATCAAGTTGGCGCCTCTGGCCGTTGCCGGCGCTTTCCACACCGCCGTTATGGCTCCCGCCGTTGAGAAGATGCGCCCTATTATCGAAGCGATGAAGTTTAGCGCTCCTAAGGTTCCGTATATCAGCGGCGTCGACGCTAAATTCCATAGCGATCCGGAAGAGATCAAACAGATTCTTATTCGTCAGATTTCTTCTTCTGTGTTGTGGGAAGACTCCATGCGCGCGTTGCTTGCCGACGGCGTTACCTCGTTCTACGAAATTGGGCCCGGTCGCGTTCTTCGCGGTTTGATGAAACGTATCGATCGTAAGGCGAAGCTGAACTGAGTTCGCAATATAAATTCATTTGAGCTCTTGCGGTCGCGTTGGTGAAGGCGAGAGTTAGTTTTTGATCCTCTGTTAATTAATACGAGTATACACATGATTCAAGTCGATCTGACCGGCAAGAACGCCGTTGTTACCGGCGCCACTCGCGGTATTGGTTTAGGTATTGCTAAAGCGTTGGCGAAGGCCGGATGCGCCGTCGCTTGCATCGGCACCAACGCGGAAAAGCTCAACGCTTCCGTCGCTAGCATTGTCGAAGAAGGCGGTAACGCCAAGGCTTACGTTTGTAACGTCGCCGATTCCGCGGCCGTCAATGATACCGCCAAAGCGGTCCTTGCTGATTTCGGACGTATCGATATTTTGGTCAACAACGCCGGCGTCACGCGCGATATGTTGGTTCGTCGTATTACCGACGAACAATGGAACGACGTTATCAGCGTCAACCTCAACGGTACGTTCTATATGACGCGCGCGTTTGTTGAATCGATGCGTAAAGGCAAGTGGGGCCGTATCATTAATATCTCCAGTATCAGCGGTTTGATCGGCAACAAGGGCCAAGCGAACTACTCCGCTTCTAAAGCCGGCGTCATCGGTTTTACTCGCACCGTTTCTAAGGAACTTGCGAACCGCAATATCACCGTCAACGCGATCTGCCCCGGTTTTATCGACACCGATATGACCGCCGTTTTGGACGACGTTTACAAGCAAGCTCTGCTTGCCAATATCCCGGTCGGGCGTATGGGCGTCACCGAAGATATTGCCAACGCCGTTTTGTTCTTCGCAAGTCCTGATTCCTCCTTTGTCACCGGTCAGATCCTGACCGTCGACGGCGGTATGATCATGTGATCGATCGCAGAACTGCGTCGAAGTTTTTTGTATATGTTCGTTCCGCGCTTTGAATCTGATTTGAGCTCCGGACGTTCTAAGATATTTTTGAACGCGTGAGAACGCTGCGTTGCGTTTTATCGCGAACCAATAAGATTTTTAATTTGCGTCTCTTGTAGGCGCTTTTACCGAAAGGGTTTATCATGGCCAATAAAGAAGCCGTCCAACAAAAAGTTATCGAAATCATCGCCGAACAACTTGGTCGCGAAGTCACCGACATTTCCGTTGAAAACGACCTCTCCAACGACCTCGGCGCCGACTCTCTTGACGCCGCCGAATTGATGATCGCGTTCGAAGAAGAATTCGATATCGACATCGAAGAAGAAAGCCAACAAAACCTGACCACTGTCGGCGACGTCGTCAATCAAATCGTTAAGCAACTTAGCGAATGATCCTACTCGGATCTGTCGATCTTCTACGGAAGTTTAGCTTTCAGTCTCCTTTCGCTTCTCCTGCCTATTAGAAGCGGGGGGAGACGGTTTGTCATTTAGTTCGTTTTGATATCTCTTTCTTTATTATTTCTGGAATATCATGAAAAGACGTGTTGTCATTACCGGTATGGGATGCGCCACTCCTCTCGGTTGCGACGTTGAGGAAGCGTGGAAGAAGCTCATTAATGGAGAAAGCGGAATCAGAACTATCCGAGAGCCCGAATTACAGATCTTTCGCTCTAAGATCGCCGGGCAATGCATCGATTTTGATCCCGAACCTTATGTTCAGCATAAGGATGTGAAGAAGATTGATCGTTTCGCACAATTCGCTCTGATCTCCGGGATCCACGCTGTTGAACAATCCGGCGTGGATTTCTCGAAAGAAGATCCGTTCCGTTGCGGCTGCATCGTCGGATGCGGCGTCGGCGGTCTCGGCGAGATCGAGCGTCAAGACGACAAGCTCGCTGCGGCGGGGCAATCGCGCGTTTCTCCTTTCACGATCCCGAAGATCATGCTCAACGCAGCGAGCGGGCATTTGGCTATTCGCTACGGTATCCATGGCGTCACCTATGGCGTCGCCACCGCTTGCGCTAGCGCGAACCACGCGATGATCGACGCTTTTAAAGCCGTTCGCGACGGCGACGTCGACGTTATGATCACGGGGGGAACGGAATCTGCCGTTACTCGTTTAGGTATTACCGGCTTTGGGGCTATGCGCGCGTTGTCGGAAAGAAACGACGAGCCGGAAAAAGCCAGTCGGCCGTTCGATCGCGATCGCGACGGCTTTGTTCTTGGCGAGGGCGCGGGCATATTTGTTTTCGAAGAACTTGAGCATGCGAAGAAACGCGGCGCCAATATCCTGGGCGAATTTATTGGTTACGGCGTCAGTACCGACGCGTCGCATATTACGCAGCCTAACGACCAAGGCGATTTCGCCGGCGCCGCTATGGCGGCGACTTTACGTTCGGCGCAATTGAACCCGAGCGATATCGACTACGTTAACGCGCACGGTACCGCGACGCACTTGGGCGATATTGCCGAGATCCGCGCGATCAAACGCGTCTGGGGCGAAGACGCTTATAAGCTTTCGATCTCCAGTACCAAGAGTTCTATCGGTCACCTGCTTGGCGGAAGCGGCGGCGTGGAAATGATGTTCTCGCTTCTCGCCATTCGCGATAACGTGATACCGCCGACGCTCAACCTCGAAAATCCCGACGAGGAATTCGATCTCGACCTTACCCCGTTGTATGCGAAAGAAAAGAAGGTCGATCGCGTTATCTCCAATAGTTTCGGTTTTGGCGGACACAACGCTTCCGTTGCTGTTGCGCGTTTTGTTGATTGACGTTATACTATTAGACGGCGTCGCGTTTTTATCACAAAAAAGATGCGACGCCGTTGTTGTATTTATATTTGGCGTCAACGCCAGAGCTATTCTTTACTTCGCGGTAACGCGAACATTCGACAGACAAGGACGCGTACATGAGTTCAACGCAAATCATGCATATTGGCGATTATCGTTTGTTAGACGTCGTATATACGGGGCAAACGAGCCGCACGTGGAAGGCGTATGACGACCGCGCGCGCCGTTATGTCGGTATCAAGACGCTCTTACAATCGTCGAGCCGCGACAGTAAGCAAATTGCGATGCTGAAATGGGAATATGCCGTCGGATCGAAGCTCAATAACGATCGTATCGTTAATATTTTTGAATACGGTGTTTATAACAAGTCGCCGTATATCGTTATGGACTGGATCCCGGCATTCAACGTCAAACAGTTCATGCAGCGACGTTACGAAAATTACTGCGTTCATCTTCCGACAATGATTCCGCAAATGGTAGAATCTTTGGCGTTGTTACACGAAGCCGGTTGGATCCATCGCGATGTTAAGCCGGACAACTTCCTGTTCTCAGAAGAACAGGGGATCAAACTTATTGACTTCGCGCTCGCTAAATCGATCAAGCCGAATCCGATCGCGAAACTCCTTGGAATCAAACAGGTTCCGCAAGGCACGCCAAGTTATATGGCTCCGGAACAGATCCTTGGCAAACAGCTTGACGGCCGTACCGACCTCTATTGCTTAGGTTGTACGTTTTTCGAGATCCTCGCCGCGCGTCCGACTTATACAGGTTCTTCTCAAAACGAACTACTTCAAAAGCACATTTCGGGATCCATTCCGTCGATCCGCGCGCGTAATAAAAATGTCACCCCCGAGTTTTCGGCGTTATTGCAATCGATGATGGCGAAGAATCCAAACGACCGTCCGAAGAGCGCTCGCGACGTTTTCCGATCCTTCCGTTCGCTCCGTATCTTTACGCGTCCTCCTAAGGAGGGGGACCGCGTCGACTGAGCCCTATCGCGGAAGACAAGAAGGGCGTTATAAGAATGCGGAGGTTATTTTATTAGATTCTTGCGAGAATCTAGTATGACGGCTTCAAAAAAAGAACGACCGCGCGTTAGTTTCTAACTTTCGCGTGGTTTTTTATTACAATATCTGTTTTGGCGGGGAAACACTGAATAGAAATTCTTTCGTTCTTGTTTCCGACTTTGTTGGATTTCTTATCTTGGGGCGTCTATGTGTTGGTTGTAAAACGTAATATTGGCGGACCGGCCGATCGATAAACTAGCGGCGTACTTCTGAGATGCGACGAGAGTGAAAGAGCTGTGACGTCGTGTCGCGCTTGTATATACGATATGAACAAGAACAAACGTACTAGGTTAAAATTAGGTAATTTATAGAATTGTCCCCTTTACGCCTCGCAAAAAACAGTTAAGATAAACTAGAATTGTTTTTGCTAGCGGCGCCGATGGTATCGGTTGTCGCGAGCGTCGCGAGGCGATTTGTCGGTACGCTTAGCGAATGATATTTTTTACCGACGCAAATGCCCAATATTTAAAATTTCCCCATCCAAACGTCATAACGTTCGTCGCCTGGCGACGTTCAACATGATGTGCCTAAAAGGTGGGAGAGAAGGAAAAAAAATGGCTGAACTTTCCATCAAAGCTCTGATCGATTCCGGCGTGCACTTTGGTCACCGCGCTTCTCTTTGGAACCCCAAGATGCGTCCGTACGTCTACGGTCGTCGTAAGCTCATCCACATCATCGACGTTCGTGAAACCGTCCGCGGTATCCTCCGCGCTCGCAAGTTCCTGAAGCAAGTTGCCGCTGAAGGTAACTTGGTTCTCTTCGTCGGTACCAAGCGTCAAGCTTCCGACACCATCGAAACGCAAGCCACTCGCTGCGGCATGCCCTTCATCGCCGAACGTTGGCTTGGCGGTACGTTGACCAACTTCAACACGATCCGCAGCCGTATGACCCGTTTCGAAGAACTCGAACGCATCATGAACAACGAAGAAGAACTTGCTAAGTACTCCAAGAAAATGCAAGCTTCGTTGAAGCGCGAATTTGGTAAGATGTACCGTAACTTGAACGGTCTTCGCACCATGGATCGCTACCCGGCCGCGATGGTCGTCGTCGACCCCAAGAAAGAAAAGAACGCCGTTCGTGAAGCTCGTAAGCTTGGCGTCGTCTCCATCGCCCTCATCGATACTGACTCCGATCCTGACGAAGTCGATCTTCCGATCCCCGGCAACGACGACTCCATTCGCTCCATCGATCTGGTCGTCTCCTATCTCGCCGACGCCGTCCTCGAAGGCGTTAAAGAACGCGAATCCAGCAAGTACGAAGAACCCGTCGCTGAAGCCGCTGCTGAAGAAAAAGCCGCTGAGTGATCTCTCGTTTCCGCTGTGATGTGAAAACGCGACCGACGAACCTCAAAGATTCGTCGGTCTGCGCTTGCTAGGAACGAGTTGAGCTCGTTCGTAACACGACTTTAAGAGAAATATTATACACTAGGAGATATATAATGGCTGAAATTACCGCCGCTATGGTTAAATCGCTCCGCGACAAGACCCAACTCCCGATGATGGAATGCAAGAAGGCTCTCGCGCAAGCCGACGGCGACGAAGACAAGGCTATCGAATTGCTTCGCAAATCCGGTAAGGCCAAGATGAGCAGCCGCTCCGATCGCGAAACCGCTGAAGGCCGCATCCAGATCTACACCGCCGGTAACGTTACCGCGATGATCGAGATCCAATGCGAATCCGCTCCGGTCGCCACCAACTCGCTGTTTGTTGAACTCGCCGAAAACATTGCCAAGCAACTTGCCGAAGGTCCCGGCGCCGCCACTCCGGAAGAATTGCTCGCGCAAGGTACGCTCCAACTCCAATTCGACGACCTCATGAACAAGATTCGCGAAGTCTTCAAGCTTAAGAGAATCCTTCGCGTTGAAGGCAAGACCGGTTCCTACGTTCACCACGACTTCAAGACCGGCGTCGTCCTCGAACTCGAAGGCGATAACGCTGAAGCCGCTAGCCAGATCTGCATGCAAGTCTGCGCTATGAATCCGCGCGCGTTGGACGAAAACGACCTCGATCCCGAAGCCCTCAAGAAGGAACGCGAGATCGCTGAAGAACAAACCCGTACCGCTAACGCCGGTAAACCGGACAACATCATCGCCAAGATCGTCGAAGGTCGCGTTAAGGCCGTCCTTAAGGAAATCTGCCTCGTCGACCAACCCTTCATCATGGACAGCTCCAAGTCTGTCGGCGAAGTCGCTAAGGCTGCCGGTCTGACCCTCAAGAAGTTCCATCGTTGGGGCGTTGGCTGCTGATCGTAGTCGATCCTAGCGAGAGCGCGTGACGCCTCAGGATAGTGGCGTTGAGCGTCTTGAACACGAAGCCAAGAGAAACTTTTTGTAAGTTGCTCTTGGCTTTTTTGTTGTTTTTCTGTTAAAAAATCATATAACTCTTATAACGACTAAAAACTGCGTCCTTGGTATTGAAGAAAGAGCGCATACATTTGACAAAGTTTTGATCTTTCGTATATTTTCTTGTAGTTGAATACTCTCTTGAGTGACTACCCGACTTGAGTGGTGAAATGCTAGTTGATATAAGAAAACGTTTTGAGGCGTTAGAAGATTTTCGTTTAACCTTGACGAAGCTTGGCGAAGGCGAAAAGGTCTTATGGGACGGCTGCGTAGGCGCCGGACATGCTTTGATCACAACGGCGACGGCGGAGGCTTTGAACCGTCCGCTTCTTGTCTTAGCGTCTAAAGTTTCTGACGTAGAACGCATTGCCTCTGATATTGCTTTATTTACGAATAGACAGGTGTTGTCGTTCCCGATCCTATCGTCGTTACCCGAAGAAGGTCGACAGAGCGAGATTTTTTATGAGAATGACGCCGAATTTGGCGCGAGATTACGCGTATTGAAGGAACTGGATAGTTTTGAGACCGATTCCAGTTCGCCGGCTCCGATCGTCGTTGCGTCGATGGCGGCAATATTGCAGCCCGTCCCGTCAAAAGGACGCATCGTCGACGATAGTATGACGTTGTGCGTTGGTAAAGACTATAATCGCACAAAGCTGACGAGTTGGCTAGTTGAAGGCGGATTTCATAACGCCAGCGCGGTCGAGCTCTCCGGGGAATATTCCGTTCGCGGCGACGTGATCGACATTTATGCCGTCGACTGGGACGAGCCCGTCAGACTTGAGTTTTGGGGGGATACGTTAGAGTCGATCCGATCGTTTGACATTGCGTCGCAATTATCTAACGAGGCGTTGGACAGCGTAACGATCTCGCGTTTAGAAGCCGGCGGGGAATGCGATACTTCGTTCGTCGATCGGCTGGCGCAAAACGCGATCGTTGTTTTTCACGATTTCGATATGCTCGTCCATAGCGCGAAAGAATCGGCGTTTACGAATAACGATAAGAACGTCGATGCGAACACGGTCAACGACTATGTTAACAAGCTCCTGACGCGTTCCTGTCTCCAACTGGTGGGGATGGCCAGTGGCGCTGAACCTGCCGATTACACGCTCTGTTGTAATTTTGGCTCGGTCGAGCGCTTCCAAGGGAGTTGGAACATTGTTATTGAGGCGTTCAAGAACGTCGATAAGCGTCAACGTTTCGTACTTGTCTGTTCTTCCGAAGCGGAGATCGTTCGGCTTAAAGAGACGTTCAGTCTTACGGCGGTAGAGCGCGACGGACGCATCTCATACGTTGTCGGCGAGATCAGCGACGGGTTTGAATGGCATGACGAGCGACTCGTTATTATGGGGTCCGACCAGCTCTTTGGGCGTACGATCGGCAAACGCTCGAAGAAGGCGAACGCGAAGAAGAAAAAGCTTGCGCTCGATTCCGACGCGTTTTTACAACTCTCACCCGGCGATCTTGTCGTACACGTCGATCACGGTCTTGCGCGTTTTCGCGGAATATCGCAGGTTCGTCGCGACGACCGTATCGTTGACGAACTCGAACTTGAATTTGCCGACCACGTCGTTTATCGCGTTGCTACTTCTCAGATCGGTAAGATCCAGCGTTACGTAGGCGCGGGCAATACCAGCGTCCCTCCGAAATTAGGTTCTCTCAACAGCCGCTCGTGGCAGAAAAAGAAAACGGACGTCCAACAAGCGACCTTTAAGTATGCGATGGAGATGGCCGAGCTACAAGCGCGGCGTGAATTGGCTCCCGGTATCGCGTTTGAGCCCGACGGCGACGAACAAGCGCAATTTGAGGCGATGTTTCCGTATCAGGAGACTCCCGATCAACTTACCGCGATCGCGCAGATCAAAGAAGATATGGAACGTCCGAGACCGATGGATCGGCTCTTGTGCGGCGACGTCGGATTTGGAAAGACGGAAGTTGCGTTACGCGCTGCGTTTAAGGCGGTTCAATCCGGTCGTCAAGTCGCGGTCGTCGCGCCGACTACCGTTCTTGCCGCGCAACACTTTCGCACGTTTTGCGATCGTACCGAACCATTTGCGTTCAAGGTCGGGCTCCTTTCGCGTTACCGTACTAAAAAAGAACAAGCAGAGACGATGCGCGCTCTCAAAGAGGGGAAGATCGATATCGTTATCGGTACGCATCGCATTCTCAGTAAAGATATCGAGTTCCACGATCTCGGTCTACTCATCATCGACGAAGAACAGAAGTTCGGCGTTGAGCAGAAGGAACGTCTCAAGCTCTTCCATAACCAAGTCGACGTCCTCACTATGAGCGCCACGCCGATACCGCGAACGCTGCACTTCTCATTGATGAATATTCGCGACGTCTCCAACTTGACGACTCCGCCTGCGGATCGCTTACCAGTAGAGACCAAGGTCTTACGCTTCGATCGGAAAGTGATCCGCGAAGCGATCTTACGTGAACTCAATCGTGGCGGGCAGGTCTACTTCCTACATAACCGCGTTTACGATATCGACGCGCTTGCCAAAGATATCGCCGATATCGTCCCCGAGGCTAAGATACAGGTCGGGCATGCGCAGATGGAAGCGGAAGAACTTGATAAGCGCATGAGAGACTTCGTATTAAAGAAGTTCGACGTCCTTGTATGTACGACGATCGTCGAGAGCGGTTTGGATATTCCTAACGCCAATACGATCTTTATCAACAACGCCGATCGATTCGGATTGGCGGAACTTCACCAACTTCGCGGACGCGTTGGACGCGAGAAGCGACAAGCGTATTGCTATCTCATGGTTGAAGACAGAATGTTGACGTCCACGAACGCGCTAAAACGTCTTCGAGCCATCGAAGAGTACGACAAGCTTGGATCGGGCTTCCAAATCGCTATGCGCGACCTCGAGATTCGCGGAACAGGTAATCTCCTCGGCAAGGAGCAGAGCGGTCATATCGCCATGATCGGGTACGAAATGTATCGCGATTTCTTGGCGCAAGCTGTGGCGAAGCTTAAGGGACTTGATTATAAGACGCGACTTGGCGTTGAGATCGATCTCGGGGTTTCGGAACTGCTGCCAAGCTCCTATATCGCCGACGATTCCGTTAAGCTCGATTTCTATCGCCGGTTCGATCGCGTCATTACTTATGAGGACGCAAACGAACTAAAGAAGGAACTTGAAGACCGTTTTGGGCGACTTCCAGTCGAGGGACAACGCATCTTCCTCAAAGCGAAGCTACGTATCGCCGCGGAGAAATATAATATCCGTTTAATACGTGTCCAACGTCTAAAAGATGTTTCGAGACTCGGTGATCGTTTCCTCGTTTTGGAATTTCCGGAGTCCAAGAAACGCTTCTTACTTCAAGAAGAACTCAAAAAGCGTAATATCGTCATGCAGCTTCTACCTTCCGCGAAAGCACGGTTCCACGAAGGTTTGATACAGATTCCACCGACCGTCTATCCCACTAACGATAGGATCGATCACGATCGGATGTTGAGCTTCGTTCTCGGACTCTTCCCCGAGATCAAAGAAAGCGAGACGGTAAAAGAGTCGGAAAACGACCTGAACGATCCGAGAACGAAGAAAGCCGCGCGCGTGAAGTCGAAGGAGAAGGGCAAGGACGCTAAGCCTGCCGCTCCGCAATCTGCGCCGCTCAAGAACTTCATGAAGAAACGCGCCGAACGCGACGCTAAGAAGTAGTTTCGAAACGACTTTCCGCAATAAAAAGTGAAGCCTAAGTTCAGTAGGAACTTAGGCTTCTTCTATTTGGAAACACTCTTGCTTACTTTGATGCGCGCTCTATTATTTCTTCGGTTCTTCGCCGAGTTCAATACGGATACGCGGCGCCTTCTTAGGATCGAACCAACGCAGGATCTTCAACACGTCTTCGCGCGATAACGCGATACAGCCGGAAGTTTTGAATCCGGGTTCTTTCCAGAGATGCAGGAAGATCGCGCTACCTTTGGCCAACTGCGTCGGATTCTCGTTATACATCGTCGTTAGGCAAAGGTCGTAGCGTTGGTCGTTCAAGACTAGGTCTTCGTGCGAGGCTTCCGGAGTTTCGCCGCTGATCCAATGGTTATAACGAGGGTCTTCGCCTTCGTCGATCCAGAAGTCTGATTTTGTCGCTTGGCGGTAAGGGAGCTTCAAGCCTTCCGGCGCGTTTGGACTAACGCCAAATACGAACCCGATCGCGTATTCCGCTTGGGGAGAATGCCCGTCTTTCTCGCGTTTCTCGCCTTGTGGAGCGACGCCGTTACGTCCGATCGTCGCGACCATGCTCGGCAGCTCTTCGCGCCATTCTTGATCTGCATTATCGCGAACGTAACCGACGACCGTAACGTCGGCGACGTTCAACGCCGGCACGTACACGCGAAGGAGTTGTAGCGTTTCGGCCGGCGTCTCTTCCGGTAGGATATCGGGTAAGTCTTGACCAAAAGCGTTCGTACTCAGCGTCATAACGCCGGCAAGGAGCAGGGTAAACAACGTCGTCTTCATTTTAAGGTCTTTCGATTTCTAGCGTTATTCTAGCTTCATTCAAGCGTCATTTCCGATTCTAGTCCGAGTCGCATGCGCGGGCGGCGTTTCGGGTCCATCCAGCGTAGCACCGCTTCCATATTCTCGCGCGAGATCGCCACGCAACCGCCGGTCGCCGTATTTTCATCTTTCCAGAGGTGGAAGAAGATCGCGCTACCGCGTTTCGGGACCGTCGGGTTAATATTGTAATGCATAGGGATAACGAGGTCATAGCGCCAGTCGCCGAGGATAAGGCGTTCGTGCGAGGCTTCCGGTTCCTCGCCGCTTACCCAGTGATTATAATTCGGGTCTTCCGCTTCGTCGATCCAGAAGTCGTGTGTTGTGATCTGACGGTACGCAAGACGGCAACCCTCCGGCGCTTGTGGCGCGACGCCGAACAGATAGCCGAGGTCGTACTCGCCTTGCGGGGACATTGCGCCCCACTCGCTCATCTCACCGTAGGGCGCAAGGCCCCCACGACCGATCTTCGTCGCGATAGGTCCGAGGTCTAAGCGCCACTGCGCGTCGCTGTTTTCACGAGAGTAGCAATACAGCTTCGCGTCGGTGTTCTTATACTCGGTCGAGGTCACAACGATCAACTGCGTTGTCGTTTTCGGGGTAGGACCAGGCTTAACGTCTAACGAGCTTTGAGCAAATAGCGTTGCGTGCGCGTTCATGATAACGCCAAGTAATAAAACAAGATGGAGCGTGAATACGCGTGACATAAGGAGCGCTTCCGTTCATGTGGTAATTTTGAATAAAACCTGTATAATTATTGTCGGTATTATATTCTCGACGTCAAGAGCCGAGCGTTTTTTCCTGCGACGTAGGCAAGCGTTGACGATAACAAAAAAGGAATACGAGTCGATCATGAAACAAGAAACTCTCAATAGCATGAAAGAACGCAGAAGCGTTCGCGCATATAAGCCCGAGCAGATCAAGCCGGAAGAGCTCGACGCCGTTCTCGAAGCGGGCGTTTATGCCGCTTCAGGCCACAACTGCCAACCCGTTAAACTTGTCGTCGTTCAAGACAAAGAGACGCGCGACCTCCTCTCCAAGCTCAACGCCGACGTCCTTGGCGTCAATACCGACCCGTTCTACGGCGCTCCGACGATCGTTGTCGTTCTCGTCAATACCGAACGTCCCACATATGTCGAAGACGGATCTTTGGCGCTAGGTAATATGATGCTTGGCGCTTATGCCGTCGGTCTTGGATCCTGTTGGATCCATCGCGCGAAAGAAGTCTTTTCTTCCGAGACTGGCAAGGAGCTCATGAAGAAGTGGGGGATCCCGGACGGCTATGCCGGCGTTGGACATCTTGCGCTTGGTTACGCCGCCGCTCCACTTGCGCCCGCGCCTGCGCGTAAGCCCGGTAATATCGTCCGCACCTGATCTCAAGGTCGAAAAGCGCTTGCCGCGATAATAACGCTTGAAAAGAATAACGCCCTAGAATGTTCGATCGTTCTAGGGCGTTATTCTTTATCTACATCGAGCTAACGCTTAGCGTATCAGAAGTTCAACACGATCTCGGCTTCGCCGTCGGTATGGAACTTGAAGTACAGTGTCTTAGACGCTTCATCCCAACGGATCTCGGTCGGGTCTTCGCCGTCGATCTTGACGGAAGTCGGTTGCGCGTCGAGCTTCATCAGCGTAACAGCGTCGATATCGGCAATGGAGGTCGTGGCGAGTTTGACCGCGCCTTCGACGTTTTCGAGTGATTCGATACGGCAACTGGACGCTAAGACGACGGGCGCGCTCGCCGTTACTCTATTGAGGTCGAGCAACCAAGCGCGTTCACCCGGCTTGACTTCCGCGCCGTCGAGGATCGATAGCGACGCGTCGAAAAGGTTGACGTAAGCCCCTTTGAGCGTTAGCGGCGCGTCGGAACAGGATTCGGTCAGCGTCGACGCTAGGAGGTACGGTCCGCGACGTTTCAGGAAGTAGTTGCGTTCGATGTACTTGAGCCCGGTCTCTTGGGCGGCGTCGGCGACTAGCGCGCGGATCTCGTCCGCTTTCTCAGCGGAACGCGTGTAGTACGTCGGGCGTTTGCGTTCGTAGTAGACCCAGCCTTCACCGTATGCGTATTTTCCGCTTTCTTGGTCGGGTTTCAGACCTAAGCTGACGAGCAGGTGTTCGGCGGGCGTATTGAACGACGGTTCAGACTGGTTCCACCAATCGCGCGCTTTATTGTACCCGTCCTTACCGGAATCAACGAGGATCAGAGCGCCGCCGCGAGCGACCCAGTTTGCGAGGACCGCATGCAGACCTGGCGTCGAAGGTTTTTGATAATCATAGCTCAGCAATAAGACTTTATAGTCGTCAAGGTAACCTGTGAAACGCATTGCGTTATCGAGGATCGGCATTTCGACGGGGACGCCGCGCTTGATCAACGGCATTGTTAACCCGAGCGCGTCGCCAAGTACGGCGATCTCGTCCGGCGCGGGCATAGTCGGATCGTCTTTGCTATCGATAGCGCATTCGCGAGTCGTAGGATTCGCGCGTTGGAACATCGCGGAGTCGGCAAGGAGCGCGCCGATCTTTTCCGTTGCGCCAATATTCTCGGAGCCGGTATTGATCGCATTGGCGTCGAGCCATTCTACTTCGTCTTGATCCATATCACGCAGTTGGTTGAAGACGAGATTCAGCGTTGAAGCGTAGTCGGCGGGGATCGGCTTAGCGTGACGCGAGCCTTGGGGGAAACGGCCTAAGAAGATACGGTTTGGCCACGGCGCGACTTCGTAGTAGCTCGTACCGGAACGCATGAGCGACGCGACGAGCGTGCAGAGGTAGTTTGTGCGATAATCGTCCCAGCTATATCGCGGGTTATCTTCGACGGGGTCGTTCAGATAATAGATCCGTTTCCCAGTTCCGCGGCCCATCTCCTGCATAGAACCGTATTCGAGTAAGCCGATTTCGAACGTACGTTCGGCAAACGCGCCGTCATAGAAGTTTCCGAAGCGCGAGGTGCCGGTCCAGATCTGCCCGATGAGTCCGTCGATACCGGTGAGATCGAGTAAAGAAGATTCGGGACTGACCATCGAGATCTGCGCGTAGCTGAGCAGACTGTGCGTTGCGACGTAGACTTTCAGCGGACGATTGTACGTACGCAACGAGTACTCTTTGAGGCCGGCGGCACAGCGGTCGAGCGCGCGGCGATAGAGATGCTGCTTCAGTTTCGAAGCGCGGTATTGCGCGTCGACGGAGGAATCGGGTCTAATGAATTCTTCGTTGTAATAGATCTTCCATTCGCGTTGGAAGGACGGTCCGAACCCGGTGAACGCCCAGAATTCGGGTTCTTCGAGATAGATCTCGTCAACTCCGGCGTCGACGACTTTACGTAAACGTTCTTCAAGGTAGTTAGTGAACGAGACGCTAGGTGACATATACGGGACGTCGACTCCGTGTTGCTGACGTTCGCCGTCCGCTTTGGTCTGCGCGTCGTCCCAGTGATCGATTCCGTCCCAACGACCGTAGAGGTAATCGACGTATTCCCCCCACGCGATACCGGTCATCACGGCGATATGCGAACCGCTACGTTCTTTCCATTCCTTCAAGCCTTCGATATCGGAATCGGAGACGCCGTAGACCATGACCGTGTCGGTCTTGAGGTCGTAACGAGGATCATATTTTCCTTGTTGTTGATACGACGTACGGCCTTCCGCGCGATCGGTGATAAGATTCGGCGAAATGCGACTCTCTTGTCCGAAAGCGCTGCAAGAACAAGCTAGTGTGGCGATACAAGCCGCATAACGGAGTTTATGTTGTATGGACATTTTAGTATTGGTTATACAATAAAGTAGGTGTGGAATTGTAAAATCTACGCGAGGATTGTAAACGCGCCTACAAGAAAAATCAAGTCGCAAACGGAAATATTGAGTCCGAACGCGTCGGTGCGGCTTCTTGTATACGCCCAATACACGACGATTACAACCGCTACAAAATCGCTACTTGATTTATTTTCGATTAGTATTAAAATGAGAGAGCTGTAGATAAGCGCGGGGCCGTAGCTCAACGGTTAGAGCAGGGGACTCATAATCCCTTGGTTGATGGTTCGAATCCTTCCGGCCCTATTTCGCCCTATTTGAATCTAGGTTCAAATAGGGCTTTTTTTTCGCGTTTTTGCGAGTGAAACCGCTGTCTATGGCCGGAACTTACAAAATCAATTTAGACGCGTTTAGACGTGGTTAGACAATAAAATGCGCCACAAAAAGAGCCACAAATCGATGTAAAAAAATTTTGTGGCACTCAGGTCGTAACGCGTTCGAAGTACTCCGGCAGGACGCGAAGGTAGTACGCTTCTTGAACCTTGACTGAATGACCGAGCCAACTGGCGACAACGTGAGCCGGGACTCCTTGTTGAACCCAGTCGTTTTCACAACTTGATCGTAGATTTTGAAACGTCTTCGGCCATCGATTCAGACCGGCGTCGAAGATTATGCGACGGAACCCGCTGTCAAAACCTTTGCGTCGATTCTCGTAAATCAGGAAATTTTCACCGCGTGGAATCGTGGCAAGCTGACGTTCAAGTTCACGATAGAGCGTCGGGACGATCGGAACTACCCTGTCGCCGTGGTTCTCGCCGTATCGTTCCGTTTTCGTCGAGTGAACGTAGAGACGTCTGTTGACCAGATCCACCGAGTTTGCCGTGAGACCGAGAGGTTCTTGTTGCCGAAGTCCCGCATGACGCCACAGACAGTATAGCGTACGCCAACATTGAGACGGACACGCTTCCAAAATGCGCTCGGTCCAGTCTGCCGGAACTTGAAAATCCCTTGTGCGATTACCGGTTGCGCCGCGCGGGATCGACGTGAACGGATTGTCGTCAGCGTATCCGCGTTCGACCGCCCAACTGCCGAATGTCCGCAGATCGGCGACTGTCTTGCTTACCGTTGTCGGCGCATACAGACGCGTCAGCTCGTCGCGGAATTCCATCAGACGTTCCGGCGTGAGGTCCGAGAGCTTGATTCCGTCAGTGAAGTATGACTTGAATCTGTTATAAACTGTCAACCGGTGCAGCGCGGTCGACGGCTTCACTTGCGTCTCGCTGTACGTGGTGAACTGCTTCCAGACTTCGGCGATCGTCATGTTCTTTTTCGCCGCAGTGAACCCAAGAGCGGAAAATCGCTTCAAGAGATCTTTGGGAGCGGTCTCGAAGTAGACGCGAGTCTTACGATCGAGTGGTTCGCCAAGACGTTCCGAACGAAGGAAGCCGTCTATCGCGACGGCGGTGGCTTCCGCGTCTTCGAGCGTGTATGCTGACGTGAGCGATACTTTGAGCTTTTGCCCTTGACGCGAAAAGCGTACGACATAGCTCGTTCCTTTCTTTCCTACTCGTTTTTCAATATACGCCATCTTTAATCTCCAAGAGTGGCGTTTTTTTGTAGCCGACTCATTATACCATGCACGTCCGAGTAGGGGTAGATACGCCACTGTGCGCCGATTTTGAATCCGGGAATATCGCGGTTTTTTAGCGCGTTCAGAAGCGTTTGACGCGATACTCGGTAGTATTCGAGCGCTTCATTAAATGTTAAAAGTTCCTTTTGTTGTTGTTTTCTTTCGATCCTATTCATTTTCGTCCCCGAAGAGTAAAGGGTATTTCGTCTTGTCTTCATGCGTTGGTTCGCGCTCTTCGTCGAGTCGTTGACAGACCGTTTTGAACCGGTTGAAGATCTGACTGATACGCCCTTGCGTGATATTGTGTTTTAAAGCTATGTCCGTACGCGCCATGCCGGCAACGATATCGCGAACAACTTCGGCGTATTCTACGAAGTCCGGTTGTTTCAACGCGCGTTCGATGATGCGGATCCGCGCGTCAGTTCGCTTAGGAGCGTCGACTTCGACTGTTTCCGCGTGTGTTTGGAGATCGTAGTTCTCGGTGTAGAACGCGCGATTCTTACGACGTAGCCCGTGTTCGTTTTGAAAGTTTCTGATCAGTTGACCGACCGCGCGCCGGTATAACCATTGCGGCGGTCGGTTCCACTGATCTCGATGTTCTAGTAAAAAGACGCACGCTTCGCTAACGGCGTCGTCAATATTGCGGTAGTTGTTCACTCGCGCACAGTACGATTTCGCCACTCTTTCTGCAAATTGGAATACATCTTTTTCTTCTAACATCGCTATTTCGGTATTATCGCAATCGATTTTGCTTTTAGATCGTTGCCTTCATACCCCAACAGCGCGATGACGTCGTCATACGTTTTTCGAGTGAGTTCGACGTGCGCTGTTTTAAAGAAGACCATGTGTTTCGGAACTCTTACTGCGTTTACTAGAATCGTATACGCGTACTCGAATCCGCGTTGTATGTAGTAGCCTTCGCGTTTTTTGTCGCGGCGTGACGACAACACTTCGCAAAAGTCTTGTAACGCGAGCTTCATATGGATATCGTAGTACGTTGTGCGTTTCTGATATCTGTCTCGGAGTATCTTTTCTACGCATACCAATAACTGAAAAGCGACTGTTGACGCGTATCCGATAGCGCGTAGACCGCGCGTTTCTAGTTCTAGTTCATATGCGTTCAATCCTATCACGAAGTCGTCGTAGGGTATTTTACGCGGGTATTTCGTGATCAGTTCGTCAATCATCGTTGAACTCCGACGTTTTCTCGTTTCTAGCCGCGCGTTCCGCTTCCAGTTCAGCGAGAGTCAACAGCGGCGTGGAGTCGATCTCGAATCCGTCCGGCCCTGCGTCAAGGAGTTCGAAGAGCGCTTGTTTTAAGGCTTTCGTCGCTTGTTTGTGCGTCTTAACGACTATTTTCGCGCCTTCTGTTTTCGATTCTTCTTCACGAATCTTCGTACGGAACTCTTTGATCCTCACCTCCCATATCGAGCGTCTATCTTGCTTTGGTTTTTCAGACGAGTAGACCGTATCGCCGTAGAGAATAGCGTTTTCGAGTTCGAGAAGGCGTTGGTGATAAGCTTGCGAGACTTCGCCACATCGCGGTCCGAATTCGCAATCTTCATATTTCTTCCAGGCCTTTTCTAGTTCATTGGCGTCTTTCGCTTTGCGGAACGCGTTGATTGCGTCTTCCGCGGTAAGTTGTTTCTTAGTTGCCATTGAAGAGCTCCGTTTCTTCGGTTTCAGGTAAGTTGAGGATCGTAACGTTCTCGTCGCTGTATTGACGGCGTATCTCGACAATCTTGTTTTCGAGGTAATTCAGGTCTTCTTCTGCTTTCACGCGCTCCTCGATCGCTTTGCGCCAGAACCTTTTGTTTGAGTCGCACATGTCGAGCATAAAGACGTCGTACGCCTTGCTGGCGTGTTCAGTTGCCTCTTTCACTTTGCGCTTAGCGTCGACGTAGGCTCGTTTGATCGGTAGGACTTCGTAAAAGAGCGTTTTGTGATACTCGGCTTTGTTCTTAAAAACAAGTTTCTTGTTCATTCAGATCTCTCCTATCAGGTCGACAACTTCGTCTTGCGCGTATTGGATGTAGTTCTTGATATTGCCGATCTTATTTTCGATCTCGTGTCTTTTTACGTCGTCGCAACCAACAAAGCACGCGAGTTCTTCGATCGCGCCGTCGCTTTGCTTTATAGCGCGTTTGAGTGAGCGCGCTATTTCGTTGACGACCAATGCCAGACAGGTTCCTTCGACATGCGCTTCGACGTCGAGTCCTGTTATTTCTCTAAATGTCATTTTTAGGCCTTTCCAACACCTCAAAAATGGCGTGTTTTGCGCTCGTAATCATGGGTAAACGCATGAAATAGCGTAGTTCTTTTTTAAGTCGTTAAAAGATAATACTTATAATAGAACTTTCTCGGAATGAACGTTACACTCGTGCAAAAATTGCGCAAGTTGCTTTTGGGTGAGCAATCCGTTCTTCGCGTAGCCTTCCGCGTTCTTTGCGAGCGTATTTATCGCTGATTTGTCTTTCGCTTTTGCGAGATTGTCCAGTAGTCCTTGGAGATTAGCCTTTTGAGACAAAGTCGGACGTTTCTCTACTAGGGGGGCGAGCGTCTTTTGCTTCTCGACGACCATCGCTGAAAGACGTTCAAAGGTCTCCGCGTCGATATTGCCTGTCTCCTTCGCGGCGTCGAGCGCCGTCTTCGTTGCGTTCAAGCCGTCGAGGGATTCAGATTTCATGATTGCGTTGACGAGTTCGTCTTCGGCGGAGAGTTCGTTCGGATCCGCGTCAGGGTCTACCCCGCGTATCTCGTCGCGACGGCGTTTGTACTCCACCGAGAGATAGTTTCGGTCCGTCTCGGCAAAGCCCGCTGACCTTATTGCGGCGCCGACTTGCTTCAAGTCGTCTTCCGAGGACGCGGAATCGATCTTCGCGATGAACTCTTCGATCGTTGGCGCGGGCAAATGAGTCAGCGCCGGAATTCCACCGCGCGACGTCTCGATGTAGGCGTCACGTTTTACGTCGATCGTATCTCCGGAACCGTCTTCAACGTCTTCGGCGAAGTTCATGCCTAGCGTCAGTTCAGGGCAAATACGTTTGATCAAGATGGACGCTGAACGATACGCACACATGATCTCGGGCATCGTGCGCCACTTCGAACCGGGTTTAGAAGTCCAACCGTTCAATTCCGCGAACGCGATGTCGACCTTTGGCGAGTAGAAAGTTCTACCGGTCCTGCGCTCGGTCAGTTTCGCTATTGCGTAGTAGTTGGTTACTTTCTCTGGACGCGTCTCGCGTTGTCCGTTCCGGTAGTCGCAGTAGCTGACTTCGGTTTCGCCGTCGATTCCTGTTTCCCAGTCCAGTCGTTCAAAGTAGCCCGAACGATTGACGAGCGTGATCAGGAACTGCGTTGAGAACGCCGGCTTGGCGTCGATAACATACAGATGCGGGAAGATCGTCATGGGCGACACTTGTAGACGCCTTGCTAGATCGATTGCGACTAGACACGACTCCGGCGAACCCTGAAAAGCCTTCGGGACGAACGCCGATTTTGCTAACGCGCTAGCCATGCGCATCGTTTGCTCGAAGACTTCGATGTTGTCGAAGACGGACGTTTGCGATAGTTCGTTCATTGGACTCGAGCCTCCGATTCTTTGGCTATCGAGCGCGCCATGCGGTCGATCTCGGTCTTCATGCCCATCAGTTTGACGCGGATCGATTCTAGCGCCGCTTTCTCGGTTAGCAGGAAGACTTCTTCGTAGGAGGGATCGTCGAACAAGTCTTCAATGTCGCAGACGATAGAGCGGTACCCGTGCGAGATATGCGTCAGTGTCGGCAGTATGTTCATCGCGTACATAGTTCGCGCTCCTTTCGCATAGGTCTTAGCGCCGAAGTCGCGCGACGTTTTGCGTCGTTCGCAAGGATCCGCGCTTCGGCCGCTTCGGAGGAGACGTCTACCAACGCCGCCGGTCTGCGTTCGCGCCGGAAACTTGTGGCGGTCCATAGAACGCCAAGTCCGTCGAACCACGCTTTCACTTTCAACGCAAACGTCTCCCAGAGATGGTATGCGCCCTTGAAGCCGTTCGTCGTTTCGAGTTGCCGCTTGCGGTCTCGCGATTCTCTGATCGCCGCGTCGAGTTCCGCCTTGGAGACGACTCCGCGCACGATCGCCACGGTCGCGCGGTCGACAAGGTCGGCGTGTAGACCTTCCTCGTAGATCTGCTTGGCGATGTAGCGTCGGACGTTCGCGACCGCCGGTCGTGTGAAGTCCACGCCGTCGACAAGAGAATCGATCGATCTCACGTTTGGAGCGTTTATTTGTTTATTTTCTTGAGTAGTATTAATATTATTATTTTCCTTATATGCGCGTTCATCCTCGACGCTTTCCGTTACCGAAACGGTTTCCGTTTTGGTCGACTGTTGGACCGCGTTTTTTTCCGACTGAGAAACGCGTTCTACCTGTTTTTCTTTCTTCGCGAGTCCGAGAACTTCGGACGGTCGAAAGAGCGTTATATTAAGCGTCGCGTCAGGGTTCTTTTCCACGCTTGCGAGCCCCGATCTCACTAGGTCTTTGAGTCGTGACGAGACCGTTCTTTGCGTGAACTTGCCGCGTTCCGTACGAAGTCCGAGTTCGTCGAGGTTCACGACGAGAGATTCAGTCGTTACTTCGCGAAGTTGTCCGACATTGGATCCGAGCATCGTGTAGACGCAGACGAAGACGCGTTGCGCGCTTATATTCGGAAACGCTAACGACCAGATCAAAAATTCGTTCATTTGCGATATTTCCTTTCGTGACCTCCAAAGGTCTTGGGGGTCGGCACGTCAAAAGAATCGAGCGGGGTAATGCGAACAACGGCAAACGGATCTTCCGCCGGTAGTCCTCGCGTTGTCGTGAGTCGTACGACAAGCGAGTCGTCCTTCCATACCCCCAACCGCGTTAGCGCGTCCAGTATCGCCTTGTTCCGGTTGTCGACGTCGATCTTACCTCTTCTCGGCGGGAAGAAGACGATCTCGACGTCGTACATGGGCGCGTCTAGTCGCGGGAAACCGCCGTTTCGCCACGCCCAGGCTTGCACAAGACGCAACCAGTTGGAATACTCGGCGGAGGTGATCGTACGTCCGCGTCCGTTTGCGCTTCGGCCAACTGTCCAGAGCTTATTCGCGCTTGGCGGGTAGGGGAGTAGAATTTCGAGCATCGTTCGATTCGTTAGGTTTGTACTAAAAAGCTTGCGGACGAATGGAGCGATCCGCAAGCGCGTTCCGTTCTCCGAGAACGGAACAGACGACCGTGAGAACTTCGGTCGAAAGAGACCGCCGGCGTATTCCCCCGACGATCCCCGCAAGGACTAGTATCTCAGTCCTGTCCAGAAGTAGACTCGCACGCGCTCGCCGCTTTCCGGAACGTAGAGTAGTTTGTGATCGACGACGTCTATTGCGACGAGCGTTTTCAGCGCCGCAGTCAAGCGTTCGTTATTGAGACGCGTGTTTTGTCTGATGACAAGGAAGAACCGGTTGGAACCTTCGCCGCATGAACGAAGATAGTTTGCGACTTTCTTCGCGTCTTCGTCGATCTCGAAATAGTCGCGGACGACGTCGACGCTTTTCAGCGTCCAGACCGCGGCGCGTTGAACGCTACGCGTCGTGTGAATGAGATCGCGATCGATGAGGTCCGCTAGTACGACGCGCGTCGTGCTTTCGGCAAGTCCGGTAGCGTTGCAGATCTCCATCGCCGTCAGACCTTTCTTGCTTTGTGCGAGCGCGCAGTAGACTCGGTCTTGGTAGAGTCGCGAAGTTCGTTCGTTGTTCACGCGTCGCGCTTTTTTCGATCTCACTAGCGTCGCGGTTTGTTCTTCTTGCATGATTCAGTCCTCCGTAAGATCGCATGAGTTTGGATCCGCGACCGTCTTCCAGATAAGGTAGCCGTCCGACGAAGTTCCAATAACGGCGACGTCTTCTCGATCGAGTAGATCGTAGAGCGCGTCCTTTGTTACCGAGCGCTTGAGACCGGCGCGTAGACTGACTTCTTGACACGTTGCGCCATATTGGAAGGTGGCGAGCGCGTTAAAGACGAGGCGTGCCCAATACCGTGCCGTTCTCTCGCCGGGACGTCGTGGAAAAATCGGTACGAAACTTCTTTTCTTGGGGTCTACGTTCACCACGTTACGCCTCCGTGAAGGTCTTAGGGACTTGTTTACCGTTCTTTTGCTCGTTGATCTCGCGCATCATGTCGACGTAGTCTTCGAGTTGCTTGCGTTGTTCCGGCGTCAGGTTGCGCAGATCGGCGTCGCCGTCGACGTTGACGATCTCGCCTTGCGCGTTTTTGAACGTCCAACTGCGATGCTGTTGAGGCCGATCTTGCTGTTGAGGTTGCGGCTTCGGCGTGACCTCAAGACGCGGGTATTGAACGCGAGTCCGGTTGCGGGCGGAAGTCGGCGACGCGGCGGGTTCGTCGTTCGCCATCAGCGCTTCGAGTTCCCGGCATTGCTTCATGAGCTCGCGAGCGTGTTTGAGCTTGAGTTCCACAGCCTCGAGTTCGGGGTCTTTCTCCTCTTCGCGTTCCCGATCGACGCGTTGATACTCTCGCGCGCCGAGCGCCTTCGAAGCCATATGCGCTCCGAGGACGCAAGAACCGCCGAGCGTGACCCCGACAGCGGCAGTTGCGACAAGCGTGAGCGCGGTCTTACTTGCGAAGTTAACGACGTCCGTTTTGAGTTGATGAGTATCCATAGTGTTTTCTAGTCCTTCCTTGTTATGATCTAGTCGTGAAAAGCCGAGCGCAAAAGTGGCGCGGGGTCTTTGTCGGTCCTAATGAACCGGTGATAATGGTCCTCGCAGTCGCGGTCCTTGATCAGGTAGCCTCCGAAGGTTAACGTTGAGAGAATGACGGAGAGCGTTGTGCGTTTGCCTAAGTCCGGCAGGCTCTCCGCGACCTCTTTTATCGTCGGATACCCTAAGCGTTCGACCGTGTCGAGGACGAGTAACGCTTCGCGGTAGTTCATCTGAACCTCATAGCGCAGTAGTTGCGTCCATAAACGTCCTTGCAGACCTGAACGCCGCAACGAGTGAACGACGGATTCAACAAAATTGCGGCGTGAGCCGGACTTTGTTGCCATTGGACAAGAGCGTTGTCGACGCCTTCGTCGCTATTGGAAGCGACGATCTCATATCCGCATCCGGGGGCGTGATAGATATAGCCGGCAGTCGCCATATTACGACAATGTGAAGCACATTGAAGATCGAGATTCGCGTCGAGCGCGAGACGCGAGAGACCGTACCGAGCGCGCACGGCGTTCACCTTTGCGAGATATCCGATCTCGAGCGCAGTCTCCGCGACTTTCTTCACGCCGTCGACGATAGGACAAGAACCGCCGACGCACGCGCCGGTCGCGCAGGTTCCCGTAGCGCAAGACGGCGCGGCGTATTGGGGAGCCGTATACGCGTAGGAATATCGCGACGTCGAACAACAACGACGACCAAACAGACGAGCGAAGAGTCCGCCGTTACAAGCGTTATAGTACGACGCGGTAGCATAACGACCGATATTATTGCAGTTGGAACATTGCGCGAAGCTGTTGGCGCAACTGAACAACGCCAATGCTAGGGCTAAAGACGTCAAGTGTTTTCTGTTCATAAGTCGAATCCTTTATGTTTGTTAAGAATGTGAAGTGAAACGTCCCCTTTGGGATCCGGGGACGCCCACCATCAGGAGTAAAGATGCGGAAGGCTTATCGCGTGGCGCGTAGAGCACGCGTCGTCAGGCACACGCTCGACCATACGTAAAAGTCGTTTAACGTCCGAGTATTCCTTCAAGCGGACGGGCAATTCGCAACGCCTCGTGTCGCGGCCGGGATAAGCTCAGTTCTTCAACGCTAGAACGTTCGAGACGATCGTCATTGCAAAAGCGAAATCGTGTTGAGCAGAACTAGGCATCGATTTGTAGAGCTCGATTAAGTGAGCAATTTGTTCATCCATAGTGACCTCCTTTGTTTGTATACAATAATTTATTCTGTTTAGCATAAAAGTCAATGGTGTTTTACGATGTATGGAGTAAAAATAGTTCTTGTAGTATCTTGTTTTTTGTTCTAAATAGCGTAAAATATAAAATTATAAGGAGTCCGAAATGAAAGAAAATCTTAAAAAATTTCGTAAAACGCTCGGGTTAAAGCAGAGAGAAGTTGCACAGAAACTTAAAGTAGACGTAGGACTCATTGGAAAATGGGAAGCGGGAATTCAGTCTATTCCCGAAACTCGTATATATCAACTATGTAAAGAATTTAATATTCGAGAGTCGTGGTTACGTACCGGCGAAGGCGAGATGTTTGAATCGCCCTCAGTGATAACTGACGAAGAGAAGAAAGCAGCGCAACTGGAATTTGTAGTTGAGATCTTTAAGAGTTTGTCCCCTAAACAAAGAGATATTATCTTAAAGGCGTTGGAGGATTACGTCTTGAAACAAAAAGCGTCCGCGTCGTTGAAGACGCAGACTAATAACGGGACCGTTAACGGCGATATGATCCAGAACTAGTTAGGTTATTACGGTTTCTCAACACGCACACAAGCGTTGGAATGTTTGAGCCGTTTATTTTGCTTCTTCGTGTTCGTGGATCCATTGCTTGATCAATGCGGATTTAGAGATCTGTTCGTCGTTAGCAATAGTTTCGAGGGCGTCAAACTCGCGTTGCGTCAACCTGACGATCAGTTGTCTTGACGCGCGCGCCGACGGCTTCTTTACCGGTCTTCCGGCGCCTTCTCTTTTTCCGCCTCGCTTTCCGCGTTCGTTCAATAGCTTTTGAAAATCTTGGAGGAAGAAATCGGAAAGCTTAGTTTCTATCAAGCAAAGGCTCTCGTTTTCCGCAAGTTTGATTTCGGACGGTCGAGAGGGGGAAGGAATTTTTTTACCGTTGTTTAACAACGTTATAAGGAACAACGCCAAGCATTCCTTGGCCATGCGTTTGCCGTCCTCTTGATTGTCGCCGTAGCTAATAGCGCCCGGCAGATCGGGGAAAGTAATGCACACGCGTTCGTCGTCGGGGGACTCTTGACTCCGTTCGAAAATTGCATAGAATGAATATACGTCTTGAATATTACAGGACATAGAACAACTCCCCTATTCTCTCGAATAGGGGGCCTCTCTATTTCTTAAAGTTGATTCCGGCTTGCCGCTCGATCGATTTTAAAGTACCGACAGGAACGTCCTTATTTCCGTGGCAGGGAAGCGTTACGAACTTGTCGTTTTTAGAAAAGATCTTGTGGCTTCCGGTTTGTCTTAAAAATTTAAAACCGCTTTTTCTCAATATCTTTTCAACTTCTTTTGAAGTAATGTTTATCACCTCCTTTCTATGACTGTATTATATCGTCTTGTTGAATTTTGTAAATACAATAATCCTTAAAAAGAGAATTTTTAACCTGTTGAAAAATTCGATGATAGTAACAGACTCTGTACGTTGAAATACTGTAGGAATTTCGTAAGGTATAAGATAAATTGACTAGGGCGCTTCTCGAAGAGTCCGCGTCGTTGAAGACGCAGACTAATAACGGGACCGTTAACGGCGATATGATCCAGAACTAGCGTATTATTTCAACGCTTCAACGTCTTCGAGATCGACTTTCTGGATCGGCGTGGCGTCGCGCAAGGGATTTCGGACGACAACGGCACGTTTGAGATAAGGATTCGCATTTATTGCGTACGATGCGAGGAACGCGGTTCGGTCCCAGTCTTCTTCGCGACGCGTCCTCGCTAGTACGTCGATTTCGGCAAAGGTCAATTCTCGGCAGGGACCGTAACCGCTTCCGGAATATGCGATCTCTTTAAGGATAATGTTCCAAGTTCTTTCTCCGCGTCGGTAAGAGCGGCGTCGAGCAGTTCCTGTGTTTTCGCACAGATTACGTCGCATAACGCGGTCTGCGTCGCTTTGTTCTTGGCGACGACGTCCGCCATTTTGCTCGACGTCGTCGGGTCGGGGAAAAAATCAAGATATTCCGCCGTCAGCGCCGAGATACCGTCGAACAAACATTTTCCCTTCAATGCGCGTCCGAAGCTCTCCTCGTCGACGCCGCGTTCACGCGCTTCATTCTCACACACGACATACAGCAGATCGGCGGCGAAGAAGACGTCGTTCAGACTGATCAACAGCGCGGCGTAATCCAAGAAATCTACGTCTTTCAGACTTTCGACCGTCTTTGCTCTTCGACGGATATCTCGTACGGTTCCAATGTTCAATTCGATCGACCATTCAACGCCGTTTACGTCTATAAATTTCTGCATTGTTAATTCCCATGTTAAACTATCAAAAAACCGTTCGCGGGATCCCACGAACGGCGTGTCTATCTACTCGTTTGTTCGCCTCGTTCACGACTAGGTCGTTTCAGTTCTCGAAGAACTTGTTTCCTTTCGAACCGGCTGCGATCTTCAACGTGACGGTCGCTTCGTTAAGACCGTCGACAGGATCGTTGTCGGACCAGCTCGTGATTACAAAGTTCTTCGTACGCGTGAAACCGCCGGGAGAAACGAAAGAACCCTCGAATACTTCGCCGTCTTCAAAGTAGGACTTTAATTGTTCATACGCGTCAAAACCGGTTTCGTCTTCAGGATCGGTGCCCGCTTGGACGGTAAGTTGGAACGTCGTCGCTTTCATCCCAGGGATATAGCGGACTTCGTCCGTTGCCGCGTTCTTGACTTCGATCTCCGTGCGCGATTCCTCATACGAGATATCGCCGCGCGTTTTAACGTCCTTATTGGCGTCGTCGATCTTGATTGAGAACGTCGCCTCAAATGCTCGTTTTAACATATAGTCTTTTCCTTTCTGACATTATCTATTAGAACCCTTTCGTCGCGGATCGTCGGCGGTCAGTAGACCGAGCGAAGACGCGGCGGCAAAGTTATACACGATCGTATCGAAATAGTGATTGTCGGGTCGATTCACGTTAGGACTCCACTCGACGACCTTGTTCGACGCGTATTCGACAAGTTTAGCTGTTTCCGCGCTCATGTGTTCCGAGAACATCCTGTGTCGCGTTTTCGACGTTCCCCAGAGCGATAACGAGCCCGCTTCCCCCGGAGCGAGGGCATAGGCCTCGTGTGTCTTTGTCTTCCAGTAGTTGACGTCGACGAGCATTGAACGTAAAGCGCTGTTCGCTGTTTTCTCGTCAATGAGGTGCCAGCCGAATACGCGTCCTTGACGCTTAGGCCATTGACGCATTGGCGACGATTTCGCTAATACCGCCGCGCCCTTTGCCGGTACGATCAATCGCGCGTCGACGGCGCGTATTGCGTTCTCAACTGTTTCCGTCTTCCAACCAACGTCGACCAGTATCCTGTCGATACGCATATCTGCGTTTGCGTTCGACTCTGACGGGAATCTCCAATCAAGGAGACTATGGAATAACCAATCGAGCCCTCTTTGTACACGTCCGTCTGCAGTCGCGCCGGGAAACATACGTTTCAATGTTTCTAGTCCGCCGTCGTTCTTCGAGAAATACGTTCTCTTTTGTTCCGGAAACGTACCGTAGGTGATAACGCGTCCTGTGAATCTTGCGTCCCACGCGACTACGGAATAGTACAACACGTCTCCATGCACGTCGACAGAGGCGGTTATCTTTGCCGTGTCGTCGGGAACGACGTTCTCGTCGTAGCCGTTTATCTTCGCTACGATCTCTTTGGCGGATAGCTTGATAGCGCCACTTGACGCCTCTAACGGTTGATTCTGCTGTTCCGACCAAAACGCGCGTTCGTTCTCGCACCATTTGCACATATAGTACTCTAACGAGTCGACGAGTTTCTTACCGACATACGCCTCCGGCCATGCGACAACGGCGCCTTCGCGCATTGCTTCCATATTGTCTCGATAGAACTGAGTAGCTTGTCTTTCGTCGTCGAACCACAGAGCTCTGTACTCTCGCCATAAGTCCATTCGAGCAGGCATGACCTCAACGGACTGAAAGCGTAGCCCGTTCCATCGAGGATATATTTCCCTGTTGAGCGTCCGATCGGAGTAGTCGTCCGGCGCTTTAACGGTACAAGTCTGCACCATTGCTAGTTCGGCTCCGTTCTCGACAAGTCCTTCCAACGTTGACGCGACTGTTTCTTCAAGTTGCGCTACGCGGTTAGGATTGACCGCGACGGCGTCCGTCTGCAAATCGTCTAGGAACAGAAAGTCAGGGCGGTCTGTCGATCCGTCGGGGTTCTCGGACGACAGACCGCGAATAGCGGCGTTCACGCCATACGCCGCTAGCGTCGAACCGCTAGCTCTCGAACCTCGGATCGTAGGAAGGCGTAGAGAGTCGGCGGTTATCTGCACGTTGGTGGGTTGCCCGTAGAAGAGTTGGCCCCTAGCGAGTAACGCGGAACCGCGCAACTTCACAAGAGGATAGCATATCTCCGGATAATCGTCGACGAGTTCCGCAGACGACGTTAGCATCGACGATATCGCCTTGAGAAGTTTTCGCGCTTCTTTGGTATTAGCGGCGACGACGACTATGAATCTTCGTCTACCGGTAACCAACGCCCAAACTGCCGTTCCAAGAGCGATCGTTGTTTTACCTGTTCCGCGAGGCATTGCGACCGCTTGTTTCCCTCCCTCGGAAATAGCCTTTTGAAAAGCGTCGATGAGCCGAAGGTGATTCTTTCCAAACGGTTTTTTGAACTTCTGAGGGAAATAGGAACGCAGGAACAGCAGAAGCGACTTAGAACACTCGACGCGGCGTTTGTAATTGGCGACGGGAGGTAAGGGCGATATCTCTCTACCGACCAACGGTTTGAGCGCGGATACTTCGCGCGCTCGCTCTTTGACTTTTTCGTAGTTAGCTGTTGCCACAAGACGCGCCCTCGCCATAGAAACGCGCCGCGACGAGTCTCGCGAGCTCTTCTAGCGGCAGCCCCTTCGGCGCGACTCCCAACGCTTCAAGATGTCTTCTTGCCAACGACGCGACGGCGGATTCCGCGTCGCTAGCCGCGTCGATGACGGTAGACGACTGATAAACCCCGCTGAGCTTAGACAGCTCTTGGATCGCCGCGAGTTCCACGCGTAGATCGCCGGCGTCGCGAGCGCGTTCACGCACGTCTTCAAGTTGTTCTTTACGCCGTCCGAGTTCCTCGCGTACGTCGATATCGGCGGCGAGCGCGAGTTCCGCTCTTGCGTCTTTTATCAGCGCCTCGGCGCCTTGCGAAGACACGCCGAACGTCGTCTTGCAGAAGTTGACGACGGCGTCGGGGTCGCGCTCGATCGCGAGAAACGAAGCGACGCGTCTGACGCGCGCAAGCTGCGCGGACTTCTTTGTTCTCGCCATATCAAACGCCCTCAAAAAACAAACAAAACTGCACACTCTGACGGTATCGCGCGCAGTCGTGTAACGTCGTGAAGTAGTACCTACGCCCCCCTCGACTACATTTCGCCAAAACACTCTATTTATTTAATCGCGCGAGGTTGGTTCTTGGATCATTTTGACGCTCTTATTGCGCGCGTCATACGGGATTGAACTTTACCGGCAGCCGTTTCCACTGCCAATGCGGGACGCATGAACGGACGCGCCGCAACGTCGACTTCTTGACGCGTCGTCATTCGTTTTGTCGTCGCCCATTGCTGGAACCGAGGACTATTGGAGGCCGCTTCCCATTCCTCATACGAGTAGAAATAGAGATAGTCGCGCACAACTTGCCCACGCGGATTCCCTTTCGTGTATACTCGATAGGGATGCGACGCTTGCGGACGAGACGCGCGAACGGTTCCATGCACGGAACAACGATAGGAACGGCTGTAGATATCCTTTTGACGTCGCTTGGTCTGTTTACGCGTCTTCGCGTAGTCGTCTGTATAGACCGTCTCTGTGAACGAACCTTTACCGCCGTATTCCAACGTCTTCAACGTGGAACCTACGCCTACGCGCTCCGGCCCGATCAGGTAAGTTCCGTCGTCGACCTTTTCGTATTGGATCCCCTGTTTCAACGTTGAGCGGTGGTACTTTGGCGCCTCTCCCGGTTTGGAGAAAGAGTAGTTCTTAGAACTAGGCGATTTTCCGCCCGACTTGATTGAACGTTGCGCAGTGCGTCTGACGTCGGCGGCGGTGTACCGTAACGCCGATTGTTGGATAGCGTACGCCTTTTGGACCGCGATTTTCATCAGATTGTTAAACGCGTTGACGAAGTCGCCTCCGGATCCACGTGCGTTATGTATTATTTGATCAATCGAGAAACCGGCCGAGGATAGCGCGTTCGAGTCGATGTAATAACTGCCCATTCAGTCCTCCGAGACAAAGTCTAAACAGTGATTGCGACAGCACACGTCGCTTTTAACCTCTAACTCGTAGTTGTTGTTCCACCGACAATACAA
This sequence comes from Thermoguttaceae bacterium, assembly GCA_045599605.1. Taxonomy (GTDB): domain Bacteria; phylum Planctomycetota; class Planctomycetia; order Pirellulales; family Thermoguttaceae; genus RUG369. The sequence continues at coordinate 11,655 of JAZRWE010000019.1, read as the reverse complement.
AGACGACGCGCCACGTATCACGCCGTTCTTTTGTTTCTGAACGTGTTCTTTGTTTTGACATATTATTCGCGTCTTGGACCACGTTGAACTACACCATAGAACGCCCGTATCTTTAGCATACTTACACTTATCGCACATAATTGCTGATTTGTAGTTTGTACGTGTTTGAGGTTCCACGAAGAAGGCGATCGTATGTAACGTCGACGTACGTCGTGTCCCATATCGTTTGCGTGACGCCGAGATGATTTAACGGCGGCGGATAACTACTAGAAGTCATAATTCCGTGACCGCCTTGTAGGTTGTACTGTATCAAGATGTTTGCGTGCTTATACGGCAATGTTATCGACGTGTTCTGCGCTTTTAGAAGATCTGTTGAAAGTCCGACGTTCAGAACTTCTACGAGATTCATAACATCTATCTCGCTTACGTATTTGTTAAACACATCATAGGTCCAGTTGCCTTGTTCTGTTTGAAACAGACAACGCGCCGTGTCGTATAAAAACTCGTTTCTTTCACACGGAACGTCTATTATTTCTTCTACGTCATTCTTATCTTTTATTCTAATTTTTAGACCGGGCGTTCCAATACTCTCGACGGCTATGGGGCACATCCCTAGAGTATGATATATGTCGGGAGTAGAAGTATCTCGTAATCCGTAGATCTTGTATCTTGCAGTGAACGGTTCGAAGAATAGTGTCGCAGACGTATACGGGACGTAACAACACCGCGAGCATTTACCTATTGAAAACTCAGGCATTATTCTAAAACCTCGACAGTTTCTATGCTAAGAGGACTTGCTACTTCTATCGTGGTAGGAGTGATAGGAGTCTCTATAATAACAGCCTTCATATATTTCGTCGTGACGATGAGTTCGCCATCGTTACAGGTTATACTTGATACGTATGGAACACTACCCGCTTCCGCCGTGTCAGACGACTCTAGTGACACGCTCTGTAATTTCGTAATACCGTCTATTGACGCTATCACTGACGTCGGTTGAGACGACACTGTCTTAACGACCTTGACCTTCTTGGAATTAGCAGTAGCGCTGATATTAGACAGGTACTCGTATCTATTCTCTCTGAATATCACATAGAAACAATCTTTGTCTTTTTCACCTGACGGTTTTATCTCTGATGCTGGCGCGTATACGTCCCACAAGACTTCCTCTTGTACTTGTCCATTGACGACAGGATTGACCGTAGTCTTGTAGTTACCTTGGGCAGCTTGTATCCAGTCGCCATGAAGCCGTACAAGGAATATAGGAGCGTTCAATGGAACGCTCTTTGCGCGACGAGTGCGTCTGATCGACACGTCAGGGACGCCGTTCACCGCGTCTACGAGTTGGTTCCATGCGTCAGCCGTGATACGTTGTCCCTTTGTTACATGCTGTAAACCTTGTTGAATATTGTTGTCGTTCATAGTCTACCTTGTCCTCTTAGACCAAGTTTAGAGAACGGCATATAGCTAAATACCTGTTCAACGTACACACTTTGTATAGTTCCTTCATCGTTTGCTAGTTGCCACAGGTACTCCCAACCACCCTTTTGGACAGCGACTCCGCCGATGTTGACAACAGTGTTCGGCATAGCGGAAAAGTTGAAGTTCATTTCCCAATAATTATACGAACGACCGTCAGACGTAGTTCCGGACTTTAATGCGCCGGAGGTTATGCCGTTGAAGAGTACTGTTCCCGGTTCACATCCCCAAAAGTAGTCCGCGTTTACTGTTCCTACAAACGGAAGTATCTTATTAAGGAAATCTGCAAACGTACCTATGAATCCTTCTGGAGTTCTAGCGGTAATATCGAATGAAATAGCGGGACAGGGAACGTCGACTCCTTCAAATCCTTCGCCGTCCCATCCTATTCCTCCGTTGAAATTCACGACAGGTCCGTTGATGGCGTATGCGCGAGTATTTTGAGAGACGCATATATGCTTGGTTCCGCCTGCGACACAGAAACCTGACACGTATGGATACCACCGCAAAGCGCCCGACGAGGACGTCGAGCCTTCTGGGTCTCCCGCTTGTTGAGCTACTTCCGCCGCTTCCTCTGCTGCGGAAGACGTCGCGGTCGGGAGTTCCCAACGAATAGAACCGGTCCACAAGCGACCGAGACTGTCGCCCACTTCGTTGAGTTGAACGCCGCCTTCGGCGATAGGATGATTCCAGTCGTCGCGCGAATGTTGGGCCGCGTAGGCATAAAACGCAGTTGTCGCTCCGGCGTTCGTACCCGCGTCTCCTAACGCTTCGATCGTGTACGACTTCTCGGCGCTAGTTGGCGCGAACCCGCCGGAACCGGTCGTCTTCGTCTCGTTGGTTTCGGTTATGCGATATTCTGTTGTCATAGCGTCCCTCTTTATCCAAAGACGACTCCGCGCCCTGCCTTCTGGGCGATCTCGCGAAGATAGCTTGTTTGAGTTTTTGTCTCGGTATAGAGTTGTTTATCCCAGTTCACCGTAGATTGTGTCGCCGCTTGCCACGCGTTAAACGTGCCTCCGACGCTTTTACCGATGTTGTCGCCTATGCCCTTGACTGCGTCTTCGAGAGATTCATACTTGTCGTAGGCGTCGCCAAGTCTGCCTAGGGCGTCGGCTATTGCGAACTCGTCGCCGGACTCTTGCGCTTGTTGGAGTTCGAATATCGACTTTTGCAGTTCCTGGCTAGCGTTCGCGAATTTTTCCGCCGGCGTCGCGAACTTTTCAAACGCTTTTTCTTGTGCATCATGAAGCAGCTCGTTTTTGCGCTCGGCGGCGTTTACGTTCGCGTGTTCTTCTTTGACGGCGATCGCGTTCTCGGTTGCTTGGTCGCCTCGTTCCTTCGCTATCTCTTTCAACACTGCGAGCTGATCGAGATACGCTTGCGTTTCTTCGTCGATCGCGTCGCATTTGCGTTGAAGATCGCTTTTCCCTTCATCTGCGCGGCGCTTTTCAAACTCGTCTATCTTGCGTTGCGCTTCGTCTATCTTACGCTGTTGTTCTTCAAGTTGCTTTTGAGCGTCTTTCTGTTGCTCACGTTTTATTTGCGCGTTGGCGGCGGCGTCGACTTGTAGCGCCTGTTGTTGCAAGGCCGCGGCGGTTGGACTTTCCGCGTATAATTTGTCGACCTGAGCGGCGTCGTTCCAGTCGATCTCGCCATTGGGATCCGCGAGCTTCCTTAACTCGTCGATGAGCTTATTGCGTTTCTTTTGGATAGCTTCTATACGTCGATCGAGCGCGCTCTTTTCTTCTTCGGACGCTTCGTCAATGAATTCGGCTACAATATTGACGCCTGATTGTAGCGTGGCTTCGTCAAGATCGCCTCCTTTTGTGGAAGTCGCCGCTGCGACTGTGGACGCGTTTAGCGCGTCGAGTTCCGCTTGCATCGTGGCTATTTGCGCCTGATTCTTTTCTTTTGCCGCTTTTAGCTTCGCCTCAAATTTTTCATCTCCCTCAAGAATTGCGAGTCGAGCGTCGTCGTCATTTGAAAAAGCTTCGAAGTGTGTGAAGTATCTTCCCCATGACTCGCCTCGTTTTTTGCCTAGAAGCTGTTCGAAAAATCCAACTTCTTCGTGCGCCATCTTGCGGTCGATCGCGCCGCTAGACTCGTTTAGTTGGGCTTCGTCGATCGCCGCTTGCAATTCACGTTTCTTGGCGGCGACCATCTGATCGTTTAATTTGCGCTGAGCGTCTGTTGCAATGTTGATCTTTCCGGCAACTGCGTCGACTTCTATGCCAATGTCGCCGTACTTACTCTTCAGTTCGGCGGCAAGACGCGCCGCTTCGGCTACCTCGTCGTTTGAGAGACGATGCTGTTTGGTGATCTCTTGCAACGTTTGTAGACGATCGAATGAAGTCGCGTCGCGTTCTCTCGCAACGGAACCTTCAAAATAGGCGTCTTTAGCGTCGCTTTGGTATTCCTTTTTTTTACTTGCGTAATTCCATGCAACAAGCGCAGCAGTTGCGGCGGCGATTGCTGCTGCAACTGCAAGCCAAGGATTCGCTAACATCACGGCGTTTAGACTCTTCACTGTGGCTGATACAGTTTGAAACACGTCTTTAGAGATTTTTACGACGTTGAGGTAAGCCGTCCACGCCCTACTGGCAATGAAAGTGGCGCTTGTTAATCCGCTTAGAGCTCCTGCGAGTTGTACAAGAGTGTTTGTTAACAAAGGATTGTCTTTTGAGAATCTGATTATTATTGTATTAATCCGAGAGATTCCGTTCACGGCCACTGTTATGGCAGGCGTAACGATGCGCGAGATCGTCAATCCGAGACCTCTAAGAGATTCTTTTAGACGAGTGGTCGCGTCTACATATGCAGCTCCCATCGACGCTGATTCTTCGTCGATCGAGACGCCGAGTTCCTGGGCTTCTTTTCTAAGTTCACGAAGTCCCGACGGACCTGTGGAAAATAGTGGAAGTAGTTTTTGGCCGTCGGAACCAAAGACCTTCATCGCCGCGGCCGCGCGTTCAGTGGGATCGGATATATTGGCGATTGCGATTGCGAGCTCGTCAAATTGTTTTGCCGGATTTTGACCAGATAGGACATTATAATCGACTCCGAGTTGTTCGAAGACCTTCTTTGCTTTTTCGGATCCCGATTGTGCGTTGAAGATCGCGGAAGCCATCGATTTCAATGCGCCTTCAACGTTAGAAATGTCTGCGCCGCACATTGTCGCGGCATGCGCGTATTCAGAGAGAGTCGAAGTTGAAACGCCGGTTCTTTGCGACATCTTGTCGAATTGATCGCCAACTCCTCCGAGGAGCGAACCAAGCTTTTCACATGAGCTACGAAAAAATCCGTATATGTCCCCCGTGGTTATAACAAGTCGATCGCTGATCTTCTTACCTGCTTCCGCAGTTTTGGATATTTCGCGTCTTGTAGCGTCAAGAGCGGCCTTGAAGGCGTCAAAACCGTGTAATTCGACTTTCGGACTTAGCGAGGGCTCGGCAGACGTGATGTTTTTTGCCGCTTCGGAGATTTTACTGGAAACAGTTTGCAATCCTTGCAAAAGGGCGCTATTATTAATTGAGACGGTGACAAAAGCTTCGCCGGCGGAAATTTTAGAACTTGCACTCATGGGTTTCTCTAATGTCAGACGATTTTTTTAGACCTGAAAATCTCACGCTACTTGAAATGAACATAGCGCTTGCGTGTATGATTCCATTCTATATTGTAGGAGTGTTGGGCGTTTATCGCTTTGTGAGAGAACGTTCTTTCATAAAGTCGCTTGTGGCGCTGTTTCTTGCCTATGCATATGCACTCCTTGTCACAACGATGTTGAAAGTTTATCCAAACACCTGTTTTGGATGTCTATGTGTTTGTTTTATTAGTCCGGCGGTAGGGCTCGGACTAATTCATGGAGAGAAGCCTTGGCCTCGTTGGCTTGCATTGACTGTTTCGTTTTTAGTAGCGGCTTTTTCTGTGTGGTGGGCCTCCAGTATACATTTTGCATGGTGGAAGCCCTGAATAATTTGGGTTTTACTCGATAGCGACTGATATTTCGATACCGCCGTAAATCGAAGAATACCCGTTTTCAACCGTAGAAACGCTATACCCGGAAGGCGCGTCGTTGAACGTCGTCGTACGTAGAATGAACGCGCCGCAAGACAGTCTTGGGGACTTCATCAGGTCCCGTGAAACGCGTTCGAAAAACAGCATCTCCGCTCTCAGCGACGCGTCGATCTCTTCGTAGGTCGTTTTGTATTCAGAAAGGAAACGAACTGTTTGTTGCGCGCGTGGCGACGCCGTGTTGATCCTTTCGACAGTCAGAGTTCCGGGTTCTAGGTAAAACGCCGGCGCCGATTCCAGTTCTACGTCTTCATTGGGACCGCGCCATAATCGGATGCGCGCCGACACGTTGAAACGTCGCTCGATTTCTGTTTTGAGTTCTTCAAGTATTTCCGTCGTCGTTTGTCTACTCATTATCTGCTTTCATACGCGTACAGGCGAATTGATGAACCGTCCGGCGAGTTGTCTAGGAACGGCGTTGTGCCGTCAAGTTGATATGTCGTCTCTCTATTCGCGCGACGCTCGTTTCAAAGCGTCTTACTAATTTCTCTGCAATAAAGTAATTGGACGATATTGGAGCGTGGAGACGATCAAAGCGTTGACTTAGGAAAATCGTTCGTAATACAACGAGGTAATGTTTATCAATTCGTTCGCCGTTACAGTTTTGCGAGCAAAAAACAATTCACGTCCGGATGGAATTTACACAAGGTGCCCAAAATGTCCTTGTATTTGTGAAAGACGACGGGAAAGTTGAGTATGAGAGCGACCGGTTCCGAAACGCAGAAGATGAAATCGAAAGTTATTGGAATCTCGATTGTTTGCCAAGTCGAAGACTTTAGAATACAGACTAAACCAAAACGGGATTAGAATTTGACTTTTCTAATCCCGTTCTGAATATTAAATTCTGTATTGGATATCATAAATATGGATAACAGAGTTCTGAAACATCGGATAAATAGTTAAGAAGAACTTCGCCAATTTTTGCACTTTCTGCTGGAAATAATCTGTACTTATCTGAAGTTCGAAATAGATTGTATTCCATCCAGTCTTGTGCTTCAACTAACGACATCCCAACATAATTATTCAGATGTTCGTTGATTTCGTCGATTGAAGACCCGTTGAGATATTCGTAAAACGCTAAGATGTACGAGCGGACAAGTCGGTAGTCTATTGCATACAAAGTAAACGCATATTTTTCATTGCCATACGCTTCTAATGTGATTTTCTTCAATAAGTCACAAAACGTTTGATAATTCTCTGTCGTTTGCCCTTCTATTGGAAAAGGATGAGTTTCGATTGGGCGCGAACCGCAGACGGTCTTCCGTAGATTTTGTATTTGACGTCATCTGCAGTTACAATAATAGACAGCTCGCCATATTCCATAGAAACCGAATATTTTTGAATCGTCCCGACGTTATCTGTGTAGACGATGGTTTTAGTTGACGATTTGTAAGTTTTAAAAGTAATCATTTAAAGTCTCCTTGTGCATGTATTATACCACTAATTATATTAAAGGAATAATTTATATCTAATTGTGTTTTCAGTACGCTTCAAATTCTTTTGGCGTACCTGAGGATAGAAATAGTAGTTTTTCATGGCCTTTCGCTTTGTGCTTCGGGGTAAGATGAACGCCCGATGGGCGGATTTCCTATAATTAAAACTGTTTTTATTTTCTGAAAAGGCTGATTATTTTTTTAGGTCTTCGGAATTCGTCGCTAGTTTGTCTAGTGTTTGGCAAGGGGAATGTTGAATTGTCATAGTGCTCAATTCAAGTTTAATATTATCCTTACGTATTATATAAAATTTTAAGTAAACATTGCCCGCAAATTACCAATTTGTGTTTTTTCCAATGTCATCAGTCGCTTTTGTGATACGGTTTGTCCGCCCTTGAAAATACTGAGGGATTCTTGGGGAGCGGTATCTAAGGTGACTCACGTATGTTTAACGGTAGAAAACGCATAACGATCGTTTCCACTATCACGAAGCATACCGGCGTTATATAAGCGTCGGGGAATAGCGCCTTTAAAAATAGGGCGCTTAAACTCACGCTGCCCGTAACAAGACGGGCACAAACGCTCGATTTTACTATTTGTATCGGATTATTGGTCTAATAATTTCAATAGAATTTAAGAGTTAGGAATATGTGTTTCAAAAGCGCGACTTTTAAGTAGACGCCATTTTAAGTAATGGCGTCGCGTATGGCCCGTGTGTAGCGGTAAGGTGTGGGGACGTAATGTTTTTGTGAGCGTATTACTCGGTGAAAGGGGTAAAGGTGAATTGCGACGGGGAAGGGAGACACGAATGTCGAGCTCACGTCGACGTTGCGGTGTTCTCACGGCATGACGTTGGTCGCGAAGATCGGAGACGACCACGACTCGCTAGGCGATCCAAGACGTTCTACACCGGGCGTCGCTATTACTCGAAATTCTTTCCGTACGAGCGTAGACCCAACCGGGGCGAAATGTGAACGGCTATGCTAGCCTGTTCGCGCCGCATCCTGTGTGCGAACGACTTGACGTAGAAGCTCGACGCGCGCGTCCAACTTGAGTGTTTGAACGCGGAACTAGGCTTGCTCCGAGAAGCGGACTAGGTTGGAGCGGGCGCGAGTTTCGCGGAGGACGTGAGCGATCAAGCGCAGACGCGCGGTCGTTCGCGTTCAATCCCAATACGGTTCGTCGTGGATATCGTCGAGATATTCGGGGGCGACGTTGTCTTGCGTTGTCGCGTAGAGATCCGCTTCCGCGTCATAATGCACGTTTCCGGCATAGCGTTGCGTATGGGGATTCCCGGCGTTGTCGGCGAGCGTGAGCGCGTTGACGGTCATGGCTAGCGCGTTAGCGTTGTTATGAGCGCGGCGCGCGACGCTAGCGACAGGTACGACCGGAGCGAGCGGGAAATAGCCGTCGAAGTTGTTGTATTCCTTACCGTTGTAGACGCGCGTGGAGAGTACGATATTGAAAGGACGACGGTGCAGCTCTTTAGAGTCGACGAATTTCTGCGCGCCGACGGCAAGTCCAATAGCGGCGAGGATCGATCGCGCCATCGCGACCGCGTCCGGGTTATCGTGCCAGAGGTAGACGCGTTCGCGAACGCGTTGACCGCGATAGAGCCCGGTGAGAACTTGATACTCAAGTGCGAGCGCGCGGCCACGACCGTTTTCGAGGTCGACTTCCGCTTCGTCGACGATCTGAACTTGATATTCGCCGGCGGGAAGCGCGCGAGCGATCGAGACGTAAGGACGGGTCTGGGTAGGGTCGAAATCGAGCATAGACATAGCGATATCCTTATCTATTTCTTGGAAATATTCTTTGGGATGTTACCGGGACGTGACGCGTAACGTTACGCGGGCTTGACAACGTCGCGTCCGGAGAGTTCGGCGTGACCGCTAGGGAGGGTGCTGGGGAATCCGGGATCGCGTTGCCGATCGAAGGTCGCTTTGTTAGCGAACGTCGCGATGGAATACTTAAGTGTGGAGAAGAGTATGTAACGGCACACGGGCGATGAATGTATGACGAGGGGAAAGTTGAACATAAAATGCTCCTTAAAATATTAGAAGGGTGGTTTCATGGTTAAAGAGGTTTTATATCTTCGTGAGACGATTATCGTATAAATTTAGAATTTGACTACTCTATTTTTATTTTATACTATTTCTAGGAAATTTTTGTGATAGAATTAAATTATACATAGTATGAATCAGTTAAAATTTAACCTATACTATGTCAAATAGCTAATGACGATATTGTTATACAATGTCTATGCTTTTTATAGACGTCGAGCGACGTTTATAGAGCGCACTATGACAAAGTATAACGAGAAAAACTTTAAAATTTTTCGAAAATTATTTATTTTTGTTGTTACGGAGGACTTTTATTGTGCAAAAACGACTGAAATATTTGCGTGCCGAATTAGGGCTGACGCAGAGCGCGTTTGGAACTGAGTTAGGATTCGCGGCGATCACGATCGCAGCATGGGAATCGGGTAAACGTAACCCAAAAGAACAGACGCTGAACGCGATCTGTACGCGCTATAACGTGCGAAGCGCGTGGTTACGTCAAGGAGAAGGACCGATATTCGAACCCAAGAGTATCGGTAGTATGAGCGAGCGGACGGACGACGAGGTCGAGATGGAATACATTTTGCGCGTCTATCGTCGTTTGCCTCTTGGGATACAGATGAAGTGTTTTGAGGAGATCAAGGCGATAATGCTTGCCGTCGAGAAAAATAGCGTCGAGCCCACGGAACCACAAAACGCCGTTTCACCATAGTTCATATTTTTCAACACCAAATGTTGAATTGCCTGTCTTACGACCTTGCTCCACCCACTTTTTGCCGCTAGGAAGAAAAAGAGAAGATATGATATATATATTGTATATTCATATCTTCTTCTTGGCTTCTCCCGGCTTTTCAACTTTTTCAACGTCATATGGGAGATTGGTTTCTCTACGCGTATGTAAAGAAATAATGTGAAGCGCGTGAAACTCACGACGTCTAGGGCACGCCTCTCACGCCGGGGAACACGTGCTTTCGATACCGTACAGTGTCTTAAATTTTAAACTCATAGATGTTTAGACTGTATGAATAGACAGGAACGTCAAGTGTATACGAGGCAAAAAGCCTATGCGTAGAGATTAGAAGCACAAACGATGAGGAGGAAACTGGAATAGCGAAGGCGGTGTGGGGGGATTGTGCAGTTTGCAGCTATAGACCCGCGCTCTTCGAGCGCGGGTCCGCGTGATTTTGGCAATAGGAAATGGCAAGCGTAACACGGCTATGGCTTGCAGGGAATTTTCGTAAAAGTACAATTTTTCAGTTCTTCAAAATCGTAAACACCCGGCTATGGCTTGCAGGGAATTTTCGTAAAAGTACAATACGCGTTCTAATTCCTTCGGCGGGATTAGAGCTATGGCTTGCAGGGAATTTTCGTAAAAGTACAATTGCAGACCGTGCGACCAAGCGCGTGAAGACGCTATGGCTTGCAGGGAATTTTCGTAAAAGTACAATGCGCGCGTCGTCGTGGTCGTCCTAAGGGCGCTATGGCTTGCAGGGAATTTTCGTAAAAGTACAATGTAAAACCGCATAAGGCGCGTTGCCGCCGAGCTATGGCTTGCAGGGAATTTTCGTAAAAGTACAATGCATTTTTCTGTTGCTCGTAAGTCGGTTTGCTATGGCTTGCAGGGAATTTTCGTAAAAGTACAATGAAGCTTCGCGGCGGTAATAGCCTAGACTGGCTATGGCTTGCAGGGAATTTTCGTAAAAGTACAATGATCACGATAAGCGCGTTATCTGGAAAGCGCTATGGCTTGCAGGGAATTTTCGTAAAAGTACAATCAAGGGAAAGATCGAAAGTAATAGAGATAGCTATGGCTTGCAGGGAATTTTCGTAAAAGTACAATCGTCGTTATTTTCTCCGATCTGTCAGAGTTGCTATGGCTTGCAGGGAATTTTCGTAAAAGTACAATACGTTCCCGAAATTCGTTCCACTTAACAACGCTATGGCTTGCAGGGAATTTTCGTAAAAGTACAATCATCCGGATTTTTTTCTTGTCTGCGGTGGTGCTATGGCTTGCAGGGAATTTTCGTAAAAGTACAATGATCACGAAGGCGTTCCAGACTGTGTTCTGGCTATGGCTTGCAGGGAATTTTCGTAAAAGTACAATTTTGCCCAGCGGCTTTGACGCGACGCAACTGCTATGGCTTGCAGGGAATTTTCGTAAAAGTACAATCGGAGCAGACCCGGCGCGCGGATCGATCCAGCTATGGCTTGCAGGGAATTTTCGTAAAAGTACAATGGCGGATGCTGGTACGATCCCCAAAGACGGGCTATGGCTTGCAGGGAATTTTCGTAAAAGTACAATCTCAACACGTTCGTCGAAACCGTTGACACGGCTATGGCTTGCAGGGAATTTTCGTAAAAGTACAATTCGTACGCCCGCGCGGAATACGGCAAGCTAGCTATGGCTTGCAGGGAATTTTCGTAAAAGTACAATTCGCATTGTTGCTTGACGGCTTTTAAGTGGGCTATGGCTTGCAGGGAATTTTCGTAAAAGTACAATTTCAGTTAGAGGGGATCGAGCGCGACGGACGCTATGGCTTGCAGGGAATTTTCGTAAAAGTACAATTGTCGAAGGTTGGCGATGCGATCTCACGCGGCTATGGCTTGCA